>CAWKCA010000048.1:0-92779 GCA_963848005.1 uncultured Candidatus Rokubacteria bacterium | reverse complement strand
AGCCGCGGGCCGGCGCGCCGAGAAGAAGATGGTGCGCAGCGGGCAGCGCAGAGGGTGATCGCCAAGCGCGGCCGCGACGTTCCTGTCGCCACCGCCGCTTTGATGTCGGCCAGGGCCGCCGGCCGCCGTTCCATGACTTCCAGGTAGATGGGATTGCCCTCGATCAACCCGATTGCGGCCTCCGCCGCCGAGGGGCTCACGCCGGTCCGGTCCAGCCGCTCCCACTGAACGTCCACGAAGCCGGCGCCATCCAGGAGGCGGCGGACCACCTCCGGGGTCGTGCAGGCTGTACGGTATGGTGTAGAACTTCGGAGGATCGGACGGGAAAGAACGTGGCCAGCGTCTCGTGGGTGATGCGAGGGACGGGGTTGTCCTCGAGGCGGTCCCAGACGCTGACGAGGAAACGGCCGCCGGGCGCGAGCACGCGAAATGCCTCGCGCATGCCGGCCACCTTGTCGGGGAAGAACATCAGCCCGAACTGGCACACGACCGTGTCGAACTACCGCTCCGCGAAGGGCAGCCGCGTCGCGTCGGCCTGCTTCCACTCGACACCCTCGACTCCCCGCAGCTTGGCCGCCGCGTAGGCGAGCATCGGCTCGTTCAGGTCGGTCGCGGTACTGAGGCCTGCCCTGACCGGCCAGCCGAGCCAACCAGGCGCTCGGTGACGATACCGGTGCCGCACGCAGTTTCCAGCACGCGCATCTCGGGTCGCACCTCCAGGCGTGCGGCCATGTCGTCGGCGTACCCGTGGAAGAGGAGAGGGCCAAGGTAGCGATCGTAGTTTGCCGGGATCGAACCCACGAACGCCGCATCTCGAGCAGCCATGTCTCTCCTCCCGATCGCCGGAGCGGCCAGGTGCCGTAGGCCCGACCTATCCGTTTCCCTTGAGCCGGGGATCGAGCGCGTCGCGCAGCCCGTCGCCGACGAGATTGAACGCGAGCACGGCGACCATGATGGCCAGGCCGGGGACGGTGGCCAGTGCGGCGCCACCAGCAGCACGTCGCGCCCGGTCGACACCATGAGCCCCACGACGCGGTGGGCGGCTGCACGCCCAGGCCCAGGAACGACAGCGCGGCCTCGAGCAGGATCGCGTTGGCCATGAAGAGTGTCGCGTAGACGATCAGGCTGGGGACGATGTTCGGCAGGATGTGCCGGTGCAGCACCGCCATGGCTGGCGCGCCGAGGGCGCGGGCGGCCCCGACGTACTCCGTCTCGCGCAGCGCCAGCACCGAGCCGCGCACGATGCGCGTGACCGCCGGCACGCCCCAGATGCCGACGGCGATCGTCGTGTTCAGCGCGCCCGTGCCGAGCGCGGCCACGATGGCGAGCGCCAGCAAAAGGTAGGGAAAGGCCAGCAGGATCTCGACGCCGCGCATCAGCACGGCGTCGAGCCAGCCGCCCACGAAGCCGGCGACCGTCCCCAGCAGCAGCCCGCCGACGAGCGCGATGACGCGGAGAGCACGCCCACCAGCAGGGCCACCCTCGAGCCGTAGATCACGCGCGAGAGAATGTCGCGACCGAACTCGTCGGCGCCCAGCAAATACTTGGCGCCGGGTTGGCGCGCTTCTCGATCAGGCTCTGGCGCGTGGGGTCATAGGGCGCGAGCCACGGCGCCGAGATCGCGGCCAGCGCGAGCACGAGGACCAGCGCGAGGCCGACCAGGGCCAGGCGGTTGCGTCGGAAGCGGGTCCAGGCGTCCATGCGCCCCGTCGCGCCGTCAGCCCTGTCGGGCGATGCGCGGGTCGAGCAGGCCGTAGGACAGATCGACGATCAGATTGACGATGACGAAGGCCAGCGCGAAGACCAGCACGGCGCCCTGGAGCAGGATGTAGTCGCGCGCGAAGATCGCCTTGACCATGAGGCGGCCGAGCCCCGGCCACGCGAACACCGTCTCCGTCAGCACGGCGCCGCCCATGAGCTGCCCCGACTGCAGCCCGATCAAGGTGATGATGGGGATGAAGGCGTTGCGGAGCGCGTGCCCGCCCAGCACCCACAGTTCCCCCACGCCCTTGGCCCGCGCGGTGCGCACGTAGTCCTCGCGGAGGACGTCGAGCACGGCCGACCGGGTCACGCGCGCGATCATGGCCACCGAGGGCAGGGCCAGGGTGACCGCGGGCAGCACCAGGTGGGAGAGCGAGCCGGCGCCGCCCACGGGCAGCCAGTTGAGCCACAGCGAAAAGACCACGATGAGCACGAGACCGGTCCAGAAGATCGGCATCGACAGCCCGAAGAGCGAGCCGAGACGGGCGAGCGCGTCGAAGAGCGAATTCGGCCATACCGCCGAGGCGACGCCGGCCGCGATGCCCACGGCGGCCGCGATGACGAGCGCGGCAACCGTCAGCTCGAGCGTGGCCGGCCACGCATCGGCCAGCTCCGCCGCCACCGGACGGTTCTGCTGGATGGAGCGCCCGAGGTCGCCACGGCCGAGGCGCCCCACGTAGTCCAGGTAGCGGACGAGGAAGGGCTTGTCGAGGCCGAGGTGATCGCGAAGCTTGGCCACGGCGTCCTTCGTCGCGTGCTCGCCGAGCATGAGGGTGACGGCGTCGCCGGGCAGAAGGTCGACGGTCAGCATCACCACGAAGACCACGCCGAGCAGCACGGGCACGGCGAGGAGGAGGCGGCGGACGACGAACGTCAACATCCGCCGCCTCCGTCAGCGGCGAGACTACTTGTCGACCCAGGTCTTCCAGAGGGCCAGGTTGTACTCGACGGGGTGGACGGTGAAGCCCTTCACGGTGGCGCGGGTGACGATGATTTCCTTCGTCGTGTACACCGGGATCCACACCATCTCCTTGGCGAGGATGTCCTGCACCTCGCCGTAGAGCTTCTCGCGCTCGGTCTGGTTGAGGCTCCGGCGCGCCTGCTCGACGAGGGCGTCCACCCTGGGGTTGGCGTAGCGCGACGTGTTCCATCCGGTGGGCGGCACGTTCTTGGAGTGGAAGAGCGCGTAGAGCGAATAGTCCGCGTCCGCGTTCGAGGTCACCCAGCCCAGGGTGAAGAGGTGATGGTTGAACGTCGCGCCCCGCACCTGCTGGAACACCGCGGCCCACTCGAGGATTTGCACCTTGGCCTCGACCCCGACCTCCTTGAACATGGCCTGCACGGCCTCGGTGATCTCGCCGTCCTTGGGGTAGCGCCCGCGCGCGGCCAGCCACGAGAGCGACAGCCGCTGCCCGCCCTTCTGCATCATCCCGTCGGGACCGGGGGTCCAGCCGGCCTGGGCCAGCAGGGCCTTCGCCTTCGCCCGGTCGAACGGATACAGGCGGTCGAGCTGCATGTCCTTGTAGCCGAACACGCCCGGGGCGAGGACCCCGCGCGCCGGCCCCGCCGAGCCCTCCATGATGTTGTCGAGGATCGCCTTGCGATCGACGGCGTGGAGCAGCGCCTGCCGCACGCGCACGTCGTCCAGCGGCGGCAGCCCCGCGTGCATGCCCGCGAAAACGACGCGGATGCCCGTGGTCTCGTGCACGGTGTACTTCGAGTCACGCCGTAGCGTAGGCAGCTGAGCGGGCGAGGGAACAGCACCATGTCCGCGTCCCCGGTCTGGAGCGCGATCATCCGCGCCCCTTCCTCGGGAACGACCTTGAAGATCACGCGGTCGACGAGGGCCTTGTCGCCCCAGTAGTCGGGGTTCCGCTCGATGATCACGTGCGTGTTGGTCTTCCACTCCACGAACTTGAACGGCCCGGTGCCCACCGGGGCCCGGCTGAAGTCGGCGCCCATCTTCTGCACTGCCGTCGGCGACACCATGCCCATGCAGTACATGGCCAGGGTGCGGAGGATCGGGCCGTAGGGCTCCTTGGTGACGACGTCGACCGTGAGGTCGTCCACGACCTCGGCGCCGTCGAGGGAGCCGGCCAGGCTGGCCCAGCGCGCCGGCGGGGTGCCGCGCAGCGCGCGGTCGAACGTGAACTTCACCGCCGCGGCGTTGAAGGGCGTGCCGTCGTGGAACTTCACCCCGGGGCGCAGCTTGAAGCGCACCTTCGTGGGCGACATCACCTCGTAGGAGGTCGCCAGGGCCGGCTTGATCTGCATCTTCTCGTCGAGGGTCAAGAGCCCCTCGAGCATGTTGAAGTAGACCCACGCGCCGGGCGCGGTGGTCTCGAGGTTCGGATCGAGCGAGACGGGATCGGTCGGCCGGACGATCGTGAGGGTGCCCCCGCGTTTCTGGGCATCGACCGGCATGGCCAGCGCGGTGATGAGGCCCAGCGCGAGCAGCCCGAGCGCCGTCCGTGCCACGGTCAGCCGGAAGCGAACGCTGCGCATGCGCGAGCTCCTTTGCATTGACGAACGGGTATGGACGAGAGTTCGTCGGGCCGCAGGGTTGCCGGGGCGAGTGCTTGAGCCGCGCGGTTGCCCTCGCCGATGGCACCGGCGCCGTAGACCGTGATCGTCATGGAAATCGCCTCGGCCCGATCTCGAAGATGCCGAATGATGCGGCGATCTTCCCCCCCTGTCAACGGACGGAGATCTGCCAGGACTCGGCCAGGTCGCCCTCGCGGCGAAGCGTCAGCATGCCGCCGCGCTTCGGCGTCTGTGCGGTTACGCTGGGCACCACGGTGGCGGCCGCGACACCGCCGGCGCCGATCGTCAGGAACTCGCGTCGTGACACCATGAAACCCTCTCAGGCCGGCGCACGGGCCGGGATTTTTGTTGACGTCCGGTGATAGGGGGGGATCTGGCGCTGAAGCATCGCGAAGATCAGCTCCCAGTCGCGCGCCGCCGCGCGCGGGTGGAAGATGTCGCGATTGGGCAAGGCGTAGCCGTGCAGAGCGCCGGATGAACCGCGTAGCGATAGGTCACGGGACACGGCCCCAACAGCTCGTCGAGCTCCTTCACCATCGAGAGGGGGGCGTACGGATCCGTTTCCGCGAAGCCGCAGTAGAGCTCCCCGCGAAACTGCTTGACCAGACGATGCGGGGAGTCGGCGGCGTCGCTCACCAGGGACGTGCCGTGCAGACTGGCCGACGCCCGGATGTGGTCCGGGTAGCGGCCGGCCACGCACAGCACGTGCCGCCCGCCCATGCAGTAGCCGATGGCGCCGACCCCTCCCGGACGGACCGGCTCGTCGCGCCGGAGGAACTCGAGGATCGCGCCGGTGTCGTCGACGACCATCTGATTGGACAGCCGACGGCCCGGCGCGATCACCCGCTGCTTGCGCTCCTCGTCGAGGGCGTGCAGCGAGATCATCCGGTTCTGCGCGTCGCGGAACTCGTGCCGGACCTTCCCCTGCCGGTAGTAGAGGTCAGGGACCAGGCAGTAGTAGCCGACGGTTCCCACGCGGCGCGCGATCTCGAAGAGCTCCTCGCGCACGCCCCAGATGTCCATGTAGATGATGACGGCCGGGAATGGCCCGTCCTGCTCGGGGTGCGTGACGAACGTCTCCATGCGGCCCGACGCCGTCTCGATCTCTACGACACGCTCTCTCATGGCTCGCGACCTCCTGGCGAATGGCGCGCCTCTATCCGATGGCCTGGAGAACCTTGCCGCCGGCCTCGACCGACTTGGCGTCGACGAGGATGACCGCGAGCACACAGGGCGCGGTTCCGCGATTGACCCAGTTGTGGATCGTGCCGCGCTGCACCATGACGTCGCCGGCCTTCAGGTGGACGACCGAGTCGTCCAGCTCCATGTCGATCTCGCCGGAGATGACGACGATGTAGTCGATCGAGTCCGTCCGGTGGTTGCGCGCGGCGAGACCGGGCGCGAACTCGATGACGCGGAAGATCGTGCCGTTCTTCAACGTGGTGCCGACCTTGCGCAGCCCCTCGTCGGCGTCGCCGTCGTTGTTGGCGGGAAAGCCCTCCGTGGTCCAGACGTTGCAGGCCGTCGCTCCCGGCCGGCCACTGGCCGAGGTGCGTCGCCACTTCGTCGATCTTGACGATCGCTCGACCGGTCGCGTCGTGGCCCGTGATCACCCGTCGTACGTGCAGTGCCATCTCTTGCCTCCCCAGCCGGCGGCCCGCGCATGGTCGTGAAGAGCAAGCAACGGACGAGGCGCCCCGAGGGGCCGCCGAGGGCCGCCCGAGCCGGCCATTGTATCCGGGCTGCCGCCGGCCGCACGCGGCTCGCCGCGTCACACTTCACTCGAAGCGAGGTGATCGACGATGTCGGACGACGCCCCGAAGAGCGCGTTCGAGCTGGCCATGGAACGCCTGCGCCGGCAGGATCGCGACGAGGGGGTGGTCGAGCGTGCCCTCACCGACGAGCAGAAGGCGGCGATCGCCGAGGCGCGAAAGGTCTACGAGTCCAAGTCGCCGAGCGCGAGATCCTGCATCGCGACGCGCTCCGCAAGGCCCGCAGCCACGAGGAGCTCGCGAAGCTCAACGAGGAGCTCGCGCAGGACCGCGACCGGTTCGCGCGCGACCGCGACCGCAAGCTCGCCGAGATCAGAAGCCAGGCCTGATCCCAGACGCCCCGAGCCGGAGGAGACCACGATGGCCGGGCCCCCGGCCCGATCTGGTCACCATGCCGCTGAGCGACCACGCACCCCTCACCGGGCGACTGGTACTCGAGCGACCCGCAACGAAGGGTCATCCGAGATGACGGCCGTCCGTTGCTCCCTTCCCCACGCTCCTGCTATCTTCTCGGCGTGTCAAGAGCAGACCAGCGAGGCCCTCGAGGCGCTTCGGCGAGAGATCGACGCACTCGATACCCAGATCGTAGAGTTGCTCGGCCGCCGCGCCGACGTCTCGCGGCGGGTCGGCGCATTGAAGCACGGCGATGGCGGCGCGGTGTACACGCCGAGCCGCGAGGCCGAGATCTTCGATCGACTGACCCGCCTGAGCGCGGGAGCGCTCCGTGCCCACCACCTCCGCGCGATCTACCGCGAGATCCTGTCCGCCTCGCGCGACCTGCAGCGACCGCCGAGGATCGCCTTCCTCGGGCCCAAGGCCACCTACGGGCATCAGGCCGCTCTCCAGCGTTTCGGCTCGGCCGCCGAGTACGTGCCGGCGGCCACCAACCCCGGCATCGTCGACGAGGTCGAGCGCGGCGCGGCGGACTTCGGCGTCCTCCCGATCGAGAACTCCACCGCCGGACCGGTCGGCGAGAGCCAGGATCGCCTGGTCGACACCGAGCTGAAGGTGTGCGACGAGATCACGATTCCGTCGCGCACTGTCTGCTCGCGCGCTGCCCGATCGAGGAGGTGCGAGACCGTCTACGCGCACCCCCAGGCGGCCGACCAGTGCCGCCGCTGGATCGCCCAGAACCTGCCCGGCCGTCACGTCGTGCCCGTCGCCAGCAACGGCCTGGCCGCCGAGCGCGCCTCGCAGGAACGGGGCGCGGCCGCCATCGCGCCCCGCGTGGCCAGCGAGGTGTTCGGCCTCGACATCCTGGCCGCCGACATCCAGGACGTCTCGCAGAACTACACGCGCTTCTGGGTCGTGGGCCGACGGATGAGCGAGCGGCCGAGCGGGAACGACAAGACCGCGGTGGTATTCAGCATCAAGGACCGCGTGGGAGCGCTGCGCGAAGTGATCCAGATCTTCGCGGACGCCCAGATCAACCTGAGCGCCATCCAGTCGCGCCCGTCCAAGCGGAAGGCGTGGGACTACGTGTTCTTCATCGAGCTGAGCGGCCACGCCGCCGAGCCACGGGTCCAGGACGCGCTCCGGACCGCCGAGCAGCACGCCGTGTTCCTCAAGGTGCTCGGCGCCTGGCCGGTCGCGCCCGCCCGCGACGAGCCCTGAGCGACCAGCGGTCGATCACGCCGATCCCGAGAAGACCACCTCGCTCAGCGCTGGATCGCCAACGCGCGCTTCAGGCGCCCATGACCTCGTCCACCGCGCTCTTCACGGCGGCGATCACCGTGTCGACCTGCGCATCGGTCAGGTCGTAGTACACGGGCAGACTGATCTCGCGGCTGTAGTGGCGATAGGCGTTCGGGTAGTCCGCGATCCGGTAGCCGAGGCCCTGGTACAAGCTGAGCATGGGCATGGGGATGAAGTGCACGTTCACGCTCACCTCGCGCTTCGCGGTGGCGGCGATGATGGCGTCGCGCTGCTCCTCCGTCGCGCCGGCAATACGGAGCATGTACAGGTGAAAGCTGCTGAGTCGATGACCGTCGGAATACCGGGCACCACGAAGCGCGGATCGCCCTCGAACGCCTTCGAGTAGCGCTGGACAGATTGCCTTTCGCCGGACCAGCGTGTCCGCGTCGTAGCGCTCCAGTTCCACCAGGCCGATGGCCGCCTGCAGGTCGGTCATGTTGCACTTCCACCCCGCGAGGGTCACGTCGTATCTCCACGCCCCGGCCTGCATCTTGCTCAGGGCATCCTTGCTCTGGCCGTGCAGACTCAGCAGGCTGAACGTGCGGTAGAGCGCCTCGGCGTCGAAGGCGGCGGGCAGGTTGAAGACCAGCGCCCCGCCTTCGGCCGTGGTCAGGTTCTTCACCGCGTGAAAGCTGAAGCCGGTGATGTCGGCCTGGGTGCCCACCGGCTGGCCATCGATGCGGGCGCCGAAGGCATGGGCGGCGTCGGCGAGCACGAGCACCCGCTGGAGGCGGCGCTGCACGTCGCCGTTGGGCACGAACACCGCGCGCGCCTCTTCGGCGACGCGCATGACGGCGAGGACGTCGGCGGGCAGGCCGCCGATGTCCACGGGAATGACGCACTTGGTCCGGGGCGTGATCGCCCTGCCCACGGCGCGGGGATCGATGGTGAAGTCGTCGAGGATGTCCACCATCACGGGCGTCGCGCCCACGTGCAACACGATGTTCGCGGTGGCGCAGTAGGTGTACGCCGGGACGATCACTTCATCCCCTGGCCCGATGCCGAACCAGCGCAGGACCAGCTCCGCGGCGTTGGTCCAGGTGCTCAGCGCGATCACCTTCTCGGCCCGACAATACGCGGCCAGCCGCTTCTCCAGCTCCTTGGTCCGCGGCCCGGTGGTGATCCAGCCCGAGCGCAGCGCGGCGATCACCTCTTCGATCGTGCGGTCGTCGATTCTCGGCGGACTGAACGGGATCATGCGAAGCGCTCCTTACTGCCCAGTCTAGCCGGCCGGGCTCACGTACTCGTAGTTGGTCTCCATGGGCACGAAGGCGAGCGTCTGCCAGCCGCCCACCTTGCGGCTCATCGCCCACGTGATCGACCGGATGCCCAGCATCACCCCGCGGTAGTCGTCGTAGAGCTTCTGGCCCAACGCCTGACTCAGTCCGACCCGCTTCTCGGCGTCGAACTCCTTCATGGCCGTCTCGATGTCCTCGTCGTACGGCCCGTCGCAGAGCAGATTGAAGACGCCCTTGGAGTGCAGGACCCGGCTCCAGGCGAGCATGGGCTCGTCGAACGGGGGTGAGCCATAGACCCAGTGCGTCTTGTTCGTCTTGCGCAGCCGGGCCTTGGGGCCGAAGGTGCTGATCATCTCCGGGATCCGCCTGGACTTGATCCCGACCTTCTCCCAGTCGAGGGCCACCGCCTCCATGATGTCCGGCCCGTCCGCCGCGTAGGCCATGACCGTGGGATTCACCCGGACTTCGAAGCCGCCCCCCTGCCCGGCCTCGGCGAGCAACTTCTTCGCCCGCTCGGGGTCGTGAGGGGGAATCTTCCAGGCCGTGCTGTAGCCCTTGTGGAACGGATAGTAGTAGTACGAGAAGGGCGTCTCCGCGCCCATCCCCTTCCAGAGGCCGTTGACGATGGCCTTCTTGTCGACGGCCAGGTTCATGGCCAGCCGCACCTTGCGCGCGTTCTCCTGGCTCCTCTTGTCGTTCGGGTCGCCGGCCCACGGGCACGTCGGGCAGTAGTCGTCGCGGTCCGGCGTGGTCTGGCCCGACAGGATCACCCAGGTGCAGGCGGAATTCGGCACCGCGTGGATGCGCAGCCCGGCCTTGTCGCGCCTGCTCCAGGTGGTCGCCGAACACCTGGCCGATGTCGATCTCTCCCGCGCGAAGACCCGACAGCGGGTGGCCGGCTCCGGGATCCGCCGGATGACCAGCTCCTTGAAGGCGGGCGTCTTCCGCCAGTGGTTCGGCACCGCCTCGAACCGGTGGTAGTCGCCCTGCCGGCCCTCCACGTGGCGGTAGGGCCCGGTGCCGATCGGGTGGAGCGCCGCCTTCTGCTCGCCCACCGACTCCAGATATTTCTTCGCGGTGATGTTCTGGTAGCCCGACGAACTGCGTGAAGTTGGAGGGCACCTCCCACAGGCGGTTCTTGAAGTGCATCACGACCGTCAGCTTGTCGGGCGTCTCGATGCGATCGAGGTGGCCGCGAAAGAACGGCGCCGAGCCCCCGGCGTGTCGGGCTTGAGGTTCTGCTCCACGGTGAACTTGACGTCCTCCGCCGTCATCTCGCCCCAGCCCTCGTGAAACTTCACCCCGGAGCGAAGCTTGAACGTCCACGTGCGCATCTCGTTCGACGGCTTCCACTCGGTGGCCAGCCCCGGGCGGTACTCGAAGGTCTTCGCATCGCGCGTGATGAGCGAGTCGTACATGCAGTCCCACAGGGGCTTCTCGCCCTGCACCGTGCGCCAGGCGAACGGTGTCTCGGTGCCCCAGCTACCCACGGCCACCACCAGTCGATCGTTCGCGGCGGCCGCCCGGCGGCCCGTCACCAGCGGCGCGCCGCCCACGCCCACCGTCGCCACCGCCGCTCCCCTGAGAAACGTCCGACGATCGATCGCTCCCCTCATGGTGACCTCCTAGTCTTTCAGCCGCATGTCTTCGTAGGACGGGAAGGGCGAGTTGTGGATCCAGGTGATGGTGTGCTCGGTCACCCGGGGCCCGACGCCCATGAGCGCGCGGAAGTCCATGATGGGCGCGAACATCGCCCGGTCGATGGTGAGTTGCTGGATCCGGAACAGCATCACCTCGCGCTTGCGCGGATCGCGCTCCCGGGCCTGCTGCTGGAACAGGTCGTCGATGTCGGGATAGCCGCCATAGGCATAGGTTCCCTTCGAGGAGATGAACTCCTGCACCCGGCTGGCCGCGTTGCCGGAGTTCCCCACCCCGGTGATGAACAGCCCGCGCAGCTTCTTCTCGCGCCAGGCGGCGTAGAAGGCCGCGCGCTCCATGATGCGCATCCTGGTGCGAATGCCCACGGCGTTCAGGTAGTTCACCACCGCCTCCGCCGTCGTGAAGAACGGAGGAATCGGCACCAGGTCGCCGGCGTCGAGGCCGTTCGGGTAGCCGGCCTCGGCGAGCAACTGCTTGGCCTTCGCTGGATCATACGGCGGCGGCTCGACTTGCAGGGCATAGTCCATGACGCGGGGCACGATGACCCCGGCCGGCGGACAGTATCCGAGACAGGCCGCCTCGTTGATCGCCTTCCGGTTCAGCGCGAGGTTCACGGCCTGGCGCAGGCGCTTGTCGTGCCATGGCGACTTCGGGTCCCACTGGTCGGCGAACTCCAGCCAGGTGATGGAGGCATGCTTCGAGGGCACGATCTGCACGCGCGGGTCTCGCTTCACGTTCTCGGCGTCCGGGCCATCGAGGGCCACGCGCGATGTCCGCCTCGCCGGTCCTCAGCATGGCCGCGCGGGTGGTCCCCTCGGGGACGCTCTTCATGACCAGACGCTTGACGTGAGGAACATGCCGCCAGTACCCCGCGTAGGCCTCGAGCACCACCTCGACGCCGGGCGTGTGGCTCACGAACTTGTAGGGGCCGGCGCCGATCGGGTGCTTCCGGAAGCCCTCGTCGCCGACCTGGGTGACGTACTTCTTGGGGACGACGAGCCCGGCGGCGGTCGCCGTGGTGCCGTAGAAGGTCATGAAGTCCGGCCACGGCTCCTTGAGCTGGAAGCGCACGGTGAGAGGATCGACGACGTCCACCTGCCGGACGCGCGCCTGCAACTCCTTGTGGCCCGCGCCCCGGTAGCGCTCGTAGCTGAATTTCACGTCGTCCGCCGTGACGGGGTCGCCGTTGTGGAACTTGAGGCCCCGGCGCAGCTTGAACTCGTAGGTGAGCCCGTCCGCGCTCTCCGACCACGACTCGGCGAGGCTCGCGGCCATCTTGTGCCCGGGCAGCGGGCGCACGAGCGCGTCGTGGATGGCATAGAGGATCCCGAAGGGCGTGATCTGGGGCGGGGCGGTGGACGGATCGAACCACGTGGGGGCGATGGTGACGTGCCACGCCATGACCGCTTCGCCGGGCTGGGCAGCCTGCCCGTGACCCACCCCGAGCAGCAGCGCAGCGACCGCGAGCCACACGACGATTCGATAACGATGGGTGTTCATGGTCTTCTCCATGCTGGGTTGGTGCTGTGGCCCCCGGACAACGAGGGAGGAGACGGCGAGGTTCCGGGCGCGCGCGTAGCCCCGACGGCGCCGGTGGCGGCGCGGTGCAGCGTTGCCTCGTGCTCGCCGCGCACCAGCGCCCGGCGAGCGAGCGATTCAGCCATCGCAGTACCCCCGAAGGGTGAGTGCGGAAGGGTCCTGGGATGGTAACGCCTGACGCTCCGCTGTCAATGCCCGCGCCCAGCGCCTCCCGGAGTAGCATCGGCGGTGGGACGCGCGGGGCCACTGACGGGGACGATCGCGGTCCGAGGGGGACGACAACGTCATGAAGAGCATCGAGATCGATCGCAGCAAGCGGCTTCGTGAGCAGCCGTCGAAGGGCCACAATCGATGGCATCCCGACATCCCGCCCGTCGTCGAAGTCGAGCGCGGGCGAGGACGTCGTTCTCCAGACCCTGGACGCCGTGGACGGCCAGCTCGGCCCCACCACGACCGTGGCCGACATGGCCGGCATCGATGCGGGCGCCGTGCACCCACTCACCGGGCCGGTGTTTGTGAAGGGCGCGCAGCCGGGCGATCTGCTCGAGGTCGAGTTTGTCGACATTCGTCCGGAGCCGCACGCGTTCAGCGCCATCCTTCCCGGCCTCGGATTCCTGCGCGACCTCTTCACGACGCCCTTCCTCGTGCACTGGCGCATCAGCGATGGCTGGGCGACCTCGCTGCAGTTGCCCGGCGTGCGCATTCCCGGCGGGTCGTTCATGGGCGTCGTCCGGGGTGGCTCCCTCGCGTGCGCAGCTGGAGACGTGGACGAAGCGCGAGAAGGACCTCGCCGATGCGAGGTGGCCTGGCCTTGCCGCCCGACTTGGCGGGCGCGGTTCCCGTTCGTGGGCCGATCGCCGAGCGAGGGTTGCGGACCATTCCGCCCCGCGAGAACGGCGGCAACTTCGACGTCAAGCAGCTCACGAAGGGCTCCACCCTGCTGCTGCCCGTGGCCGTGGAGGGGCGCTCTTCTCGGTGGGCGACGGCCACTTCGCCCAGGGCGACGGCGAGGTCTGCGTCACCGCCGTCGAGATGGGCGCCACGGTGGCCGTCCGCTTCCGCGTGGTGAAGGGCGCGGCGTCGCGGCGCCTTCCGCGAGGCCGCGCTTCGCGCACGGCGGCTACTTCGCCCCGCCCGAGTGGGCGGCGCCGCAGCGCTTCACGGCGACCATGGGGATGCCCATCCGCGAGGACGGCGTGAACGAGGGCGAGATCTCACCCTGGCCTGCCGCAACGCCGTGCTGAACATGATCGACCTGCTGCAGGAGCGCGGCTGGGGCCGCGAGCAGGCCTACGTCATCTGCAGCGTCGCCGTCGACCTGCGCATCAGCAACGTGGTCGACGTCCCCAACTACGTCGTCTCGGCCCTCCTCCCGGAAGCGATCTTCCACGGCTAGGCGGGAAGTCAAGAAGCGCCCCGGGAGTGATGTGGGGCCACCCAAACCACGCGGGATGTCGAGGAGCGCCACGGCTGCGCCGGGGCGCGACGGCGAGGGGGGCTTGGGGGGCCCGTTCGAGGCCCCCCATCTCACTAGCCCTGCTGCCCAAGCTCCGCGATGGCGCCGTCGAGGACGGCGACCACCCGATCGATCTCCGAGCGCGTGATGACGAGGGGCGGCGAGAGCACGATGGTGCTGCCCAGGTGGCGGCCGCCGCCCGAGCGACCCACGATCACGCCGTGGCGCCGTGCGAAATCCACCACGCCCTTGATGCCGTCGGGCGGCACGATCGCCTTGGTGGCGCGGTCCTTCACCAGCTCCACCCCGGCGAGCAGCCCCTTGCCGCGGACGTCGCCCACCCACGGATGCTTGAGGAGCGTGCGCAGTCCGTCGAGCAGGTAGGCGCCGTTCTCGGCGGAGCGCTCGCACCAGCCGTTCCTCGAGGATGATCCCGACGTTGCGGAGCGCCACGGCGGCGGCCACCGGATGGCCGCCGTACGTGGAGATCTGGAAGACCTGCCGGTTCTCCGACGGCTCGCCGACGAATGACGTGAAGACGTCGTTGCGCACCACGGTGGCGGCAATCGGCAGATAGGCGCTCACCAGGCCCTTGGCGATCGTCACGATGTCCGGCCGGACTCCATAGTGCTGGTGCGCGAACATGGCCCCCGTCCGCCCGAAGCCGTTGATGACCTCGTCGACGTGGAGCAGACATCCGTACTTCTTGGCGATGGCGGCGACCTCGGGCAGGTACTCGTCCGGGGGCACGGCCACGCCCACCGCGCTCATGATCGGCTCCACCAGCACGGTCGACACGGTCTCCGGCCCCTCACCCTGGATGGTGGCCTCGATGTTCTTCACGCACGCCAGCTCGCAGGACGGGTACGTGAGGCCGAAGGGACAGCGGTAGCAATAGGGCGCCGCCACGTGAACGAAGTCGTTGCCGCTCAGCGGCTCGAACTTCGTCTTCCGGTCCCCCATCCCGCCGGCGGCCAAGGTGGCGAGGGTCGTTCCGTGGTAGCCGAGGTAGCGGCTGATGGTCTTGTAGCGGGCCTGGTCGGGGTGCTCGTGCTTCATGTACTGCCGGGCGATCTTGAACGCCGCCTCGTTCGCCTCCGATCCCGAGGCCACGAAATAGACGTGATTGTCGCCGCCGAGGAGCCCGTTCACCTTCCCGGCCAGCTCCGCAGCGGGGGCGTTCATCGCCGTGTGGGGGTAGTAGGGCAGCGCGCGCATCTGGGCGGCGGCGACGTCGGCCAGCTCGGTGCGGCCGTAGCCGACGTTCACGCACCAGAGGCCGGCCATCGCGTCCAGGTACTCGGTGCCGTCGGCGTCGATCACCGTCGAGCCACGCCCTTCCACGATCACCAGCGGTTCCGCCTCGAGCTGGCGGTGCGCGACCACGGGGTGGAGCACGTTGTCGAGATCCCGGCGGACGACGGCCGCGCGGTCATCGACGGGGGCAGTGGCGATGGCTTCCGTCCTCGTCATGGCTGTCTCCTCGGAGGCGAGCGGTGATGGTCACTCAGGATTATATGCGTGCGCGCCGACTACTGCTTCCTCGCACCCGAAACTCTCACCGCTCATCGAGGCCGACACCCGCCGCTCGCTGACCCTCACCGAATAGGTTTGGTGCACTCTTTCGGTTAGAGTAGGGGCCGAGAAGGACCACTCGCATGGCCGACCGAAAATACCGCCAGCAAGGTTACCGGAACCCGGGCTACCGAGCCGCGCAGGCCTCCGCCGCCGAAGGCCCCCGACGTTCCGCGGAGCGGCGGGATGCTCGCCAAGCACACTGTCTCGCGGTGTGGCGCGTGCGGCGCCGTTCTGCCGATTGCGACCTCGTCGCTCGAGCAGTGCCCGAACTGCCGGGCCGCCATCCACGCCTGCCGCCAGTGCACCCACTTCGACGCCGGCCGGCGCTTCGAGTGCGCGCAGCCAATCCCTGAGCGCGTGGCGGACAAGAGCGCGCGCAACGACTGCGCCTTGTTCTCGCTCCGCGTGACGGTCGAGCGCAACGCCTCGCCCGACTCGACGCGCCCCGGCGACATCCGCCGCGGGTTCGACAACCTCTTCAAGAAGTAGCCGGATGGCAAGATGGGGGGCCTCGAAAGGGCCCCCCAAGCCCCCCGACGTTCGGAGGGCCCCGGCGGAGCCGTGGCCCTCCTCTATCTGGTCACTTCCCCTGGAAGCGCGGGAGGCGCCGCTCCTGGAGCGCGCGCAGGCCCTCCTTGTGGTCCTCGGTCTGGCGCAGCACCCCGATCTGCGGGCGGATGAAGTCCAGCGCGGCCTCGAACGACATCTCGAGCCCGCGCAGCACGGTCCGCTTGGCCACCTGCACCCCGCGGGGCGCGGACAGCGCGAACCGCCGCGCGAACTCCCGGGTGGCCGCGGGCAGCTCGTCGGCCGGCGCCACGCGGCTCACCAGTCCGATGCGCAGCGCGGTCTCCGCGTCGATGGGCTCGCCGCTCAGGATCATGTCGAGGGCGTTGGTCAGTCCCACGATTCGCGGCAGGAGCCAGGCGCCGCCGCCGCCCGGGGCCAGGCCCAGCCGCACGTAGACCTCGCAGAACCGGGCGGTGTCGGCGGCCAGGCGGAAGTCGGCGGCGCAGGCCAGGTCGAGGCCGGCGCCGTAGGCCGCGCCGTTCACGGCGGCGATCAGCACCTTGGGAAAGCGGCGCAGCAGGAGCTGCGTCTCCTGGATCAGCCCGACCTGCTCCTGCCGCGCGGAGACCGCGCCGCCCCCGACGCTGGCCACCTGCGCCATGCTCTTGACGTCGCCGCCCGAGCAGAAGGCCCGCCCCGCCCCGGTGATCACCAGCACGCGGACCGCGTCGTCCTGCTGGGCGGCGCGCACCGCGCGCCCCACCTCGTCGAGCATGTCCACCGAGATGGGGTTGCGGTGCTCCGGGCGATTGAACGTGAGGGTGGCGATCTGCTCGTCCACCTGCGTAGAGGATCTCGCGGTAGTCGCTCATCGCCGAGCGGTCCCCGTCACGGGGCCGCGGCCTTGAGATCGTCGAGCTGGCGGCGGACGCCGGCGACCATCGACGCCAGTTCCGACGTGAGCATGACCAGGTCGAAGCCGCGCTTCACCGCCCCGGCGGCGAACGCCGCGCTCGCGCAGTGCATGCACGCCTTGATGCCGCGCTTGTGGGCCGCCTCGCGGATACGGTCGCACGTGGCCATGTGCACGGGGTCGGGGTTGTCGCCGCGCGGAGCCATGCCGAGGGCGAACGACAGGTCGGAGGGACCGATGTACACGGCGTCGAGCCCCGGCGTGGCGCAGATCGCGTCCAGGTTGGCGAGCCCTTCCTTCGTCTCGATCATGCCCAGCACGACGATCTCGTCGTTCGCGTGGGCCACGTAGTCGGCGCCCCCGTAGTGCACGGCGCGCACCGGCCCCGACGAGCGCATGCCCACCGGCGGATAGCGGCAGGCGGCCACCGCCTTCGCCGCGTCCTCGGCGGTATTGATGAGCGGCACGAGGATGCCGTACGCGCCGAAGTCCAGCACCTTCATGATGGTCGCCGGATCGTTCCACGGCACGCGCACCACGGGCACCGTGTCGGTCTGCGAGATCGCCTGCAGCATGGGCCAGACATCGTTCATATCGGTCAGCCCGTGCTGCATGTCGACGCAGAGGGTATCGAAGCCCTGGCGCGCCATCACCTCCGCGGTGAACGCATGGGACACCGAGAGCCAGCCCATGGTGACGTACCGTCCCTCGCGCCACATCTGCTTGATCTTGTTCGGTCGCACTGTTGCACCTCGCGTTGGAGTCTGGCGGGCCAGCCGGCAGCCGCACGAAAGCCTAGCACACCGGGACCGGCGCGTTCGGGCCGGCCCGGGCGCGAGCTGCAGGGTCGGGAGACTTCGGATCTCCGTGGTGGCGAACGGGATAAGATGAGCGGCCGGAGGAGGGCGTTCATGAAGACCATCGACATCCATGCGCATCTCGTGCCGCGATCCCTGTGGCAGGCCGCCGAGGCCCGGCGGGAGTGGTACGGCTTCCGCCACGAGCCCGGTGACGGCCTCGGCGTCATGGTCGGAGGCGGCAAGCGCACGAGCTTCACCTCGCCCAAGGTGCGCTTCACGCCGGAAGAGCGCCTGCACGACATGGACGCCCAGGGCGTGGACGTGCAGGTGATCTCCATCCACACGCCCTTCTTCGGCTACCACCTCGACTCGGCGCAGGGGCGGGCGCTGGCCCGCGACGTCAACGACGAGATCGCGGCCATGACCCGGCAGTGGCCCCGGCGCTTCGCGGGCCTGGCCACCCTGCCCGTGCAGGACGTCAAGGCGGCCATCGACGAGCTGGAGCGCGCGGTGACCGTCCTCGGCCTGAAGGGCGCCGAGCTCGACACCATCGTGAACGGCGAGAACTGGGACGAGCCGAAGTTCCTGCCCCTGTTCAAGGCCGCCGAGGCCATGGGGGCCGTGCTCTTCTTCCACCCGCAGCCCCAGCACAACTTCATGATGGAGCGCACCACGCGCTACGGCCTCTTCAACAGCCTGGCGTCATCGTCGAGGACGCCATCGTCGTCGCCATGCTGATCTTCGGCGGCGTCCTCGACGCCTGCCCCGACCTCAAGGTGTGCATCGCCCACGGCGGCGGGCCGGCCTGCTTCGCCATGGGGCGCCTCGACCGGGGCTGGCAGGGCCGCGCCGACGCGCGGGGCGGCGCCCAGCAGCCGCCCGAGCGCCTACCAGCGCCGCCTCTACTACGACACCGTGGTGGGCAGCGAGAAGGCGCTGCGCTTCCTGCTCGACGAGGTGGGCGCCGACCGCGTGGTGCTGGGCAGCGACTGGCCCTTCGTGCCGTGGCATCCCTCGCCCGTCACCTGGGTGCAGGGTCTCAAGAGCCTGAGTCAGGACGAGAAGGACCAGATCCTCTGGCGCAATCTCGAGTCGCTGCTGAAGCTGTCGTGAGCTATCCCGCGAGATAGGCGAGCAACTTCGGGCCGAGCTGCCTCCGGTACCTGGCGAGCCGTCCTCCGTGCCATCGGTCCGGTATGATATCGTCGTGATATCACCGAGATCGAGGAGACCCTTCCGTGGCCCAGGTCGTGATCCGGAACGTCGATGACGAGGCGATGCGCCGCTTGAAGGCGCGGGCCGCGCGCAAGGGTGTCTCGCTCGAGCGCGAGCTGCGGACGATCCTCACCGAGGCCGCCCGCGCGGACCGCACGGGATTCGGCGAGCGGGCCGCCGCGTTCCGCCGACGCCTGGCCGGCCGACGGCACAGCGACAGCACGACCCTGATCAGGAAGGACCGCGCTCGGTGATCTGGGTCGTCGATGCCAGCATCGCGGTCAAGTGGGTCATTCCCGAGGTGCTGAGCGACAAGGCGGACCGGGTGCGCACGGGCGACGACGACGTCCTGGCCCCGGATCTCCTGCTCGTCGAAGTGGCCAATGCCCTCTGGCGGAAAACCGCAGCCAAGGAGATCTCTCCCCGCGAGGCCGACGACGCCTTCGAGCTCGTCAGGCACAGTGGGCTCGACTTGCGGTCCACGGGCCCACTCTTACCGCGCGCGATGGACGTCGCCCGGCGCCTGGACCATCCGGTGTACGACTGCGTGTACCTCGCCCTGGCGGAGCGCGAGCACGCGGCCCTGGTCACCGCCGATCATCGCCTTCTCCGCCGGCTCTCCGTTCGGAAGCTCGGCGTGTCCATCGTCGATCTCCGAACCCTCTGACCCAGGTCCCCGGGCGAAGAGCTCCTCGACCCCACCGTCGCCGCGCCGTCAGCGGCCGGGCGCCGGGCGAGCCGGGCTGTCCAGGAACTCGACGATCTCCGCCCGGTGCTGCGCCACCAGCTTGTTCGCGGCGGTGGCCAGCAACTGGCGGTCGCATTCGGAGGCGATGTAGAAGCGCGTCGGGATCTGGGCGATGCGCTCCACCACGTCGGTGGGGGACCGGAGGGGTGGCGTCACCCCGCGGCACGCATCGGGCAGATCGGAGAGGTCGGCCCGCCACTCCGCGTCGATGTGGCGGAGCACGATGACCCGCGCCGTGTCGCGACCCGGGAATCACCCCCTCGATCTGCAGGGCGTTGAAGAACAGCGCCTGATAGGTGGTGGCCCGCTCCTCCATGATGCTGGGGATCCTCGAGAAGTCGAAGGTCAGCAGGGAAAACGGCTGGGCACGACGGCTGAGCTGCCGGTCCCCCACCGAGAACGGAAAGGAGCTGTCGAAGGCCAGGATGAGCGTCCGCCGCGCCTTCTTCTCCTGGAGCTGGTTCAGGAACACGAACAGGAGCGACTCGATGCCCTGGTTCTCGTAGAGCCCTCCATCCCCGACATGCCAGTAGGTCTCCTCGCCGCGGATCTGCAAGGTGATGGGGCCGACCAGCGGCGGGAACGAGGCCGACGCGGTGACCATTCCGGCCAGGCGGATGCGGCACGGGTCCATGTTGATCTCGAGCGGCGTCATGGGGCGCAGCAGCTCCCAGCGCTTGATCAGCATGGGCGGGATCTCCGCCTGGCGCCCCTGCCGCGCCAGCGACTCCCGCAATGCCTGGACGAAATCGTAGCTGAACGCCTCCGCCGGCAAGCTGGTCATGGCCAGCCGGCGCCCGTTGTTGTAGAGCGTGGTGTTGACGACCAGTTCCGGCGCGTCCCCGGCGGCCTGCCGCCGGCTCAAGTCACCCTGTGTCACCTCCCCCAGCAGGCGCTCGCGGAGGATCTCGGCAAGCGAGCTGGCGGCGAGGGCCGAGTTCAGCCAGCGGAACGAGCCGAGCTGGCGCCAGATCAGCGCGCTCTCGAAGTCCGGGCTCAGCTTGGCCCGGTACTCGTCGAAGAATGCCCGGTAGGGCTCCGACAGGCCGCCGGCGGGCGTGAGCACCGGCACGTCCTTCGGAGGCTTGTTGAGCACGTAGTAGCTGGCGGCCAGACTTCCTCCCGAGACGCTCGACACGAGCGAGACCTGCTCGAGCAGCGAAGATCCGCCAGCCGCCCGGATCCCGCTCAGCGCCTCGAGGCCGGCAGCCCCGAAGAGCGCGGCGCGACTGCCCCCGCCCGACAGGGCCACCCCGACCAGCACGTCGCGCTCCGGCATGGGCACGAGACAGGGCGTATCGGAGGTCGCTCGCGCCACTTGAAAGACTTGCGCCGTCGCGCATCCGGTCAGGAGCAGCGCCCAGAGCAGCCAGCTGGTGGCTCGCGCCGCCGAGGAGAGCCGCCTGGTCGGTTCCGCCGGTCGCGTCGTGGTCATCGCAAATCTCCTCGAGGAGGGCGGCAGCGTGGTGAAGTGCCGTATCTTACCGCACCACTGCGAACCGGATGGCGGCGTTGGGCGCGCGCGCCGCCCCAGCTCACGCGGCCCTCACCGGGTGTGATAGTCTGCGCGCGCGCAATGGAGCGTGAATCTCGCCCCGATCACTCACCCGCCTCACCCGTCCGACCGGAGGGAACACCATGACCCGCAGGGAATTCGTCGAGGATGCCGCCGGCACGGTGCCTGGCGTCGCGTTCGTGGGATGCGCACTGGCGGGCGCTTCTGACGCCCAAGTGCAAGCGCGGCGCCGCGAGGTGGTGGTGAACGGCCGGCGCGTGAAGACCGTCGACGTGCACGCGCACTGCTCGGTCCCCGAGGCGATGGCCCTGATGGGCTTGAAGGTCGCGCCGCCAGCCCTGCTCATGTCGCGGGCCTCGGATCGGATCCGCGCAATGGACGAACAGGGCATCGACGTCGAGGCCCTCAGCATCAATCCCTACTGGTACACGGCGGACCGGGACGTCGCGCGCGAGCTCATCCGGATCCAGAACGAGAAGCTCGCCGAGGCCTGCGCGGCGAATCCCGACCGCTTCGTCGCCTTCGCCTCGGTGGCGCTCCAACACCCGGACCTCGCCGCTGAACAGCTCCAGGAGGGCGTGAGCAAGTACGGACTGCGCGGCGCCGGCATCGGGGGCAGCGTCAACGGCGACGAGCTGTCCGATCCCAGGTTCAACCCGTTCTGGGCCAAGGCCGAGCAGCTCGGAGTGCTGGTCTTCATCCACCCTCAGGTCTCGGGGGCCCCGACCGAGCTGGCGAGCCGGCTCAAGGGCAGCGGGGGACTCGAGAACGCCATCGGCAATCCGCTGGAGACCACGATCGCGCTCTCCCACATGATCTTCGAGGGCACGCTCGACCGCTTTCCCGGCGCTGAAGATCTGCGCGGCGCACGGCGGCGGCTACCTGCCCTCCTACGCGGCGCGCTCCGACGCGATCTGCCTGACCTTCCCCGACCGCTACACCACGCCGCTCAGGAAGAAGCCGACGGAGTATCTCCGGCAGCTCTACTACGACTCGATCGTCTTCACGCCCGAGGCGCTGCGCCACCTGGTGGCGGAGACGGGACCGGGCCAGATCGTGATGGGCACCGACTACCCCTTTCCGTGGACGAAGACCTCCGTGGATCACATCCTCGGCACGCCGGGCCTGACGGACGCCGAGCGCGCAGCCATGCTGGGCGACACCGCCGCGAAGCTCCTCGGAATCAAGAGCTAGCGGCCCTGGAGCGCAGGGTCGAGGAGCGCCCCGGGTTTCCCGGGGTGCTCCGAGCGTGGGGGGCATGGGGGGCCATATCGGGGCCCCCCATGTGGTGGCGGGCCATATCGGGGCCCCCCATGTGGTCATGGCCCCCCATGTGGTCATCCGTTGATCGTCGCCGCCTTCCGCGTCCGCAGCTTCCGCTTCCAGATGCCCGCCGACCTCCTCACCTCGTGGGCGTTCGAGATGGAGACGCTCATCCTCGGCTGGTACGTGATGGTCAACACCGGCTCGGTGCTGCTGCTCACCGCGTTCGCGTCGCTGCAGCAGCTCGGCACCCTCGCCGCGCCGATGTTCGGGGTGCTGGGCGACCGCCTCGGTGGCCGGGTCATGCTCTGCGCGATGCGCGCGACCTTCGTCATCCTCGCCGCGCTCCTGATGGTCCTGGCCTTGACCGGGATGCTGACGCCGGCGTGGGTGTTCGCGGTGGCGGTGCTCGCCGGCATCGTCCGCCCCAACGACCAGGTGATACGGAACGCGCTCATCGGCGAGACGATTCCGCCGGCCCACCTGGTGGGAGCCCTCGGCGTGTCCCGCGCCACCATGGACTCCGCGCGCGTGGCCGGGGCGCTGGTCGGCGCGGGACTCTCCACCGTCCTCGGCATCGGGCCCTCTTACGTCTTCGTGACGAGCTTCTACGTGGCGAGCCTTGCGCTGACCTTTGGGGTATCGCGGCGGCCTCCGTACGCGGCCTTCTCGGACCGCCCCGCCGTCGGCCTGCCGCGCCCCTCGCGCTGGCGCGATCTCCGGGACGGCCTCGTCCACGTCCTGAGAACGCCCGAGTTGCTGGCCATGATGTGGCTGGCGTTCCTGATCAATCTGACGGCCTACCCCGCGTCGAGCGGCCTCCTGCCCTATGTGGCCAAGAGCGTCTACCACGTCGACGCCACTGGCCTGGGGTGGCTCGTCGCCAGCTTCTCGCTCGGCGGCCTCCTGGCATCGATCACCATGGTCATGACGGGAGGGCCGCGCCGCCCGGAGCGCTCCACGCTCGTCCACACGGCGATCTGGTACGCCCTGTTGCTCGGCTTCGGCCACATGCAGAGCATGGGCGCGGGGCTCCTCACCCTTCTCGCCGCCGGCTTCGTCCAGAACGTGGCGATGATCTCGATGGCCACCACCCTGCTCGCCGTCGCGGGCGACGGGTTTCGCGGACGGGTCATGGGCGTGCGGATGCTCGCCGTCTACGGCATGCCCCTGGGGCTGATGGCGTCCGGCGCCCTCATCGAGCGCATCGGCTATCCATTGACCATCAGCGCCGGCGCCACGGTCGGCCTGGTCTTCACCCTGCTCATCGGGATCCGATGGCGCGCCAGCCTGTGGCAGCAGAGGCGAGTGGCCGTACCGCAGCGCGCGTGATGTAGGCGAACCCGCCTGACCGACCCGCATTCCCTGCGCATCGTCAGCGGATCCTCCGATCGTGTCACGTCGTGACGGGAGCGCCTCCCGACAGGTACACGCGGGCCACACGCGGCCCGACGGTGGTGGCCACGTGGTGGAGGCCGAGGCCATGCCGGCTGGCCACCTCGGCGGCGGTGATCTCGGCGTTGCCCTGGCGGCCGATGATCACGACCTCGTCGCCGACGCGAGCATCCGGCACCTGGGTCAGGTCGATGCGCGTGTGCTCGAGTGAGGGGCCGCCCAGGATGGGGGCGCCTCGCCCACGCACGAGCACCCGGCCGGCGTGGAGCCAGGTGAGGCCGTCGGCCGAGCCCATGGGGATCACGCCGAGCTTCATGGATGCCGTCAGGGGAAACGGCGCCAGCTCGGCGAAGCGGTCGCGCGGGGTCAGCTCCTTGAGGGCGATGACCCGCGTGGTGAGGGCCCGGAGCGTCGGCTGCAACGGCACCGGCGACACCTCGCCGGGGAACGTGATTCCGTAGAGCATCCGGCCGGGATCGACGGCGTTGAGGTACGTCTGGGGGAACCTCAACACGAAGGGCGAGGCGGCGAACAGCCGGATGGGCACCCGGATGCCGCGCGCCTCCAGCTCGTCGACGGCGGCGGTGAACCGGCCGAGTTGCCACTCGGCGTAGGCGGGGTCGGCGCCGTCGGGCGCGTGCGGGTGCGCGCAGAGCCCGGCCAGGCGCAGGTGCGGCAGCTCGAGCATGGCCGCCACGAGCTTCGTCGCCTGCTCGGCCGGCACGCCCAGCCGCTCGAGCCCGACGTCGACCTTGACGAACACGTCGCACGGCCCCTTGGCCGCCTCCGCGTACGCCCGCGCGCTCTCGAGGTCCACGAGTGTCGGGATGAGGGCGTGGGCGATGGCGTCCGGCGCGGCCTCGGGCAGCGAGTTCGGGTACACGAGAACGGGCGCGGTGATCCCGCGCCCGCGGAGGCGGATCCCTTCGGCGAGGTCGGCGACGGCCAGCGCATCGGCGCCATGCGCGGCGAAGACGGCCCCCATCTCGGCGGCGCCGTGGCCGTAGCCGTCGGCCTTGACCACGGCGAAGATCTTCCGTCCCGGTCCCACGAGCTGGCGCACGGCGCGGACGTTCGCGGCGGCGGCGTCGAGGTCGATCTCGAGGGTGGTCGGCCGGGGCGGTCGCGACGCTGAGGTGGCGGTCATCGGTGGCTCCTCACCGAGGAGGATACTCGGTCCCCGCGCGCCGGCAGCTCGCGCTCCCCTTGAAGAGCGCGGGCGGCGCGGTCTTCGCGCCCTCTATCGAGAGAAGGCGGAGCTTCGTCGTGATGCCGCCGTTGGCGGAGAAGCCGCCGACCTTGCCCCCGGCCGCCAGCACGCGATGGCACGGCACGACGATCGCGAACGGGTTTCGCCCGAGCGCCTGGCCCACGGCGCGGGCCGAGCCGGGCGCGCTGAGCCGCGCCGCGATGTCGCCGTAGGAAAGCGTCGCGCCCGGCGGAATGGTGCGCGCGACCTCGTAGACGCGGCGGTGAAACGGCGGCACCCCATCCATGTCGAGGGCCACGGCCTCCAGCTCGCTCGGCTCGCCTCGGAGGAGGGCGACGATGCCCTGGAGGGCGCGCCGCACCTCGGGCGGCGGGGGCGCTTCGCGCGAGCCAGGAAATCGCTGGAGCACGCGCGCACGCGTCGCGGCCTCGCGCGCCTCCGGGAGCTGCACGCCGGCGACGCCGCGCCCGCTCCACGCGATGCCGCATCGGCCAATCGCCGTGTCGAAAAGGGCAAAGCCGAGGGCTGTCGCCATGCTCTGTTCCTTCTGGTTGGGATCGTCGACCATGTGAGGTAAGACCCCGGCCGGGCGCCGTTGTGAAATCCGGGATGGGAGCTACCGAGAACGTGGGGGCGGCTCGCCGTAGCCTCGGCGGGCTTGTTCGTGCTAACGTCCGGCGCCATGGTCATCGAGGTCTCGGCGGAACCCCGCGCGCGCCGCGTGGAGGGAGGAAAGCCATGAAGGTTTCGTTCTTCGAAACCGCGCGCTACCGCGCCCCGCAGGCGCTCCCGCCCGAGTGGCCGGTCCCGTCCGGGGCGTATGACCCTGACGCCGGCGTCCAGGCCTATCGGGACATGATCGAGCGGCTGCAGTACGTCGAGGAGCTCGGCTTCGACTGGGTGAGCGTCTCCGAGCACCACTACTCCCCCCGGATCTTGACCCCGTCTCCGATCGTCTCGGCGTCGTACATCGCCGCCCGCCTGCAGAAGATCACGATCGCCCTGCTCGGCCCCATCGTCCCGCATAGCAATCCGGTGCGCGTGGCCGAGGAGCTGGCGATGCTCGACACCCTGGCCCAGGGTCGCCTGGTCGTCGGGCTGCTGCGGGGGACGACGAACGAGGCCATGACCTACGACCTCAACCCTCGGGAGGCGCGGGAGCGAACCGACGAGGGCATGGAGCTCATCCTCAAGGCGTGGACGGAGCCGCAGCCGTTCGGCTGGCAAGGCCGCCACTTCCAGTACCGGACCGTCTCCATCTGGCCGCGCCCGCTGCAGCAGCCCCATCCGCCCACCTATGCGCTGGGCACGAGCCGTGAGTCCTGCGAGTTCGCCGCGCGCCACCACCTCGGCTGCGGCGTCTCCTACGGGTCGTTCGAGTCCGTCGGCAAGGCCACGCGGTACTACCGCGAGCAGTGCGCGCGTTACGGCTGGCAGCCAGCGCCGGAGCAGATCATCTATCGGGCGAACATGCTCCTGGCCGAGACCGACGAGGAAGCCCAGGCGTTGCTGCAAGCGCAGCCGGGAGGGGCGCCGTTCGCCATGCGCGCGGGTGTCCGCGACGCCATCATGACGCTCGATTCCCGCAACATCGCGGGAGAAGCGAGAACACTGAACGTCGGCGGTGCGCTCCCCACGACGTTCGTCGGGAGCCCGGATACGGTCGTCGAGCAGGTCAGGCGCTGTCGCGACGTGGTCGGCGCGGGCGTGCTCGACCTGTCCTTGCACCCCCCGGGCTCCGGCGATCTGGGCCCCCTCATGCGCGCGCTCGAGCTGTTCGGAACGAAGGTGCTCCCGCGCATTCGCGACATTTGAGGCGCGACATCTAGGGAGAAGGGAACCCGCGTGGCAGACGCAGAGGACCGATCGGCGCCGGGAGCCCCCGGCGCGGCGTTTCGAGAGGGCTACGTCGAGGCGGACGGCTTCCGGATCCGGTACATGGAGGCCGGCCAGGGCGTTCCGCTGGTGCACCTCCATGGCGCGGGCGGGCTGCGCCTCACTCCCGGGCACGACCTCCTGTCTCGCCACTTCCGTGTGGTGGCCTTCGAGATGCCCGGGTTTGGTCAGTCGCCCGAGAACAGCCGGACGCGGAGCATGCCCGAGCTCGCATCGACCATGGCCCAGGCGGTCAAGAACCTCGGCCTCGACACCTTCAACCTCATGGGCACCTCGTTCGGCGGCAAGACGGCGCTGTGGCTGGCCCTCCAGGCGCCCGAGCGCGTGCTCGCTCTGGTCCTGGAAGCCCCCGCGGCGATTCGTCAGGACGGCGCCGAATCGCCGTCCGGATCTCCCGAGGAGATCGCCCGGCGCCTCTACGCTCACCCCGAGCGGCTCGCCACCATCCCGCTGGCCGACCCGGCCACACGAGCGAAAACGCAGCCGCTCGTGCAGCGACTGCGCGGGCCCAACCGCGACGCGGATCTCGAGAGTCGGCTACCCGGCCTCGGGCCGCCGACCCTGGTGTTGTTCGGCACCCTGGACACGGTCATCGCGCCGGCGATGGGGCGTGTCTACAAGGAGCTGATACCCAACTGCCACCTCGTGTTCGTCTACGATGCCGCGCACGCCATCAGCACCGATCGACCGGAGGCGTTCGCCGAGGTCGCGGTCGACTTCCTCGAACGCCACGAGGCGTTCGTCATCAGCCGCACGGAGACCGTGATCCACCCTTGATGAGATGGGGGGCCTCGAAGGGCCCCCCAAGCCCCCAACGCTCGGGGCGGCCCCCGCGGTCAGGCGCGGAGCGCGACCTCGTCCAGGAATTCTCGAAGGGAGACGAGCAGGCCGGCGGGATTGTCTCCCTGCACGGTGTGACCGGCTCCCTCGATCCTGACCCAACGCCCCCGCGGCAAGCGGCCGGCCAGACGTTCGGCGTCCTCGTCGTGGAACACGTCGCTCTGGGCACCGCGCACGACCAGGGTCGGGCACTCGACGGTGCCCACCGCCGACCACAGCAGCTCGCGCCGGCGCGCGTGCGCATCGGGATCGACCTTGCCGCGGTGGCGCTGGTCGTACTTCCACATGAAGCGGCCGTCCGGCATGCGGCGGAGGTTGTGCAGGAGACTCCGCCGCAGCAACTCGCGGTTGCGGCGCGGGTTGAACGCCATGGCCCGGTCCACGAACTGCTCCACGGAGTCGAGCGGCGTGGCCTCCGAGGTGAACGCCGCGATCTTGCGGACGCCCTCGGACCGGACCTCGGGGCCGACGTCGACGAGGACGAGCCCGGCCAAGCGCCGACTGTGCTTCCCGGCCCAGGCCAGCGCGTTGGCGCCGCCCAGCGACATCCCCACGAGCACGAAGCGCTGGAGCTCCAGGGCGTGGAGGAAGGCCTCGAGATCACCGGCGTGGCTCTCGGTCGAGTAGTCCATCTCGGGCGACCACTCGCTTTCGCCGTGGCCGCGCTGGTCGAGGGCCAGGCAGTGCCGCTCTCGCCGGAGGGCCGCGCACACGAGATCCCACGTGTGGGCGTTGAGGCCGCCGCCATGCAGGAACACCACGGGCGGGAGGCCAGCCGTTCCCCAGTCGAGATAGTGGAAGCGCATCCGCCGGAGGAGGAGGTGGTGCTCGCTCGGCAGCACGATTTCGGGAAGGCGCACGCCGGCGGTGGCCGCCGACAATTCGAGATGCACGCGAAACTCGTCAGCACTGAGACTCATGCGGGCTCCTCACCGGGTCGGGGTTGGGGTCAGGACCGCGCCGGGCCCTGGAGACGATAGGCCCGGACGGCGGGGTCGCGGAACAGTTCTCCCTGCTCTTCGCGCGGCGCTGTGCACGCGGCCCATGATGCGCGACGGCCCCGGAGATCGCAACCGACCCGACCAGGGTGCCGCCCGCATTCGCGGTCCCGGGGGTCGACGACGCGTCCATCCCCGCGTATAATCGCGAGCGCGTGCAGGTTGAAGCGCGCAGGAGGCCGAGCATGGCGCTAGAGACGACGCAGGAGCGGGTTCGACCGGTGACGGGGAGGCACGTGGTCCGGGTGCAGCACGAGGGCATCGCGACCGCCGACGCCGAGCGGTCGAAGGACTTCTACTGCCGCGTCCTGGGGTTCCAGGTGCTGCCGCGCCCGGCGTTCTCGAGCGGCGGTTACTGGCTCGGCACACCGGGCATCTTTCCGCAGATCCACATCATCCAGTCGGCGGTCGTGCCGCCAGGGCCGGGAGCGCCGATCAGCCCTCTCGGCCGCCACACCTGCTTCGAGGTGGCCGACTACGACGCCATGAAGGCCACCCTGGAGCGCGAGGGCGTCGCCTACGTCGAGAACACGCAACCAGGCGGGCGCGTCCAGATGCTGTGCAACGACCCCGACGGCAACACCCTGGAGTTCCAGCCGGCAACCGTCTGATCGGGGCGCGAAGCGCTCAGCGGGGAGGGTGACGCATGCTGACACGCGAAGAGAACGAACGCATCACGCGCATTGGTGCCGGCACGCCGATGGGCAACACCATGCGCCGGTACTGGATCCCCGCGCTCCTCGCGTGGGAGCTGCCGGAACCCGACGGTCCGCCCGTGCGCGTCAAGCTCCTGGGCGAAGATCTGGTGGCCTTTCGCGACACGGAGGGCCGCGTCGGACTCCTCGACGAGTTCTGCCCGCATCGACGCGCCTCGCTGTTCTTCGGCCGCAACGAGGAGTGCGGCCTGCGGTGTGTCTACCACGGCTGGAAGTTCGACGTCAGCGGCCGCTGTGTCGACATGATGAACGAGCCGGAAGAGCTCACCTTCAAGAACAAGATCCGCCAGCCGTCCTACCCCACGGTCGAGATGGGCGGCCTCATCTGGGCCTACATGGGACCGCCGGAGCTCGAGCCGCCTCTGCCCAAGTTCGCCTGGACGCAGTCGCCGGCGACGCACCGGCACGTGTCGAAGGTGATCGAGGAGTGCAACTGGCTCCAGGCGCTGGAAGGCGGCATCGACACCTCGCACGCCCCCATCCTGCACCGGCTCATCACCACCAACTCCAAGCGGCCGGGCATCAGTCCGAGGAGCCCGTTCGTTCGTGGGAAAGCGCCCGCGCTCGTCGTCGACCTGACGGACTGGGGCTACCAGTACGCCGGCATCCGGCCGCTCGACGAGGCCGACATGCACATCCGCACCTACCACTTCGTCATGCCGTTCCATCAGATCCGTCCCTACCAGACGAGCAAGGGCTTCCCCGCGGTGGCCGGCCACATCTGGGTGCCCATGGATGACGGGAACACGATGGTCTACAACTGGCACCACAGCACCGAGGCGCCACTCGACGAGGACGATCGGCTCGAACGCCGTTCGGGAAATGGCCCGGACGATGTCGACCAGACGACCTTCCGCTCGATCCGCAATCGAGGGAACAACTACCTCCTGGATCGGCGGGTGCAGAAGACGGAAACGTTCACCGGGATCGACGGCATCAACACCCAGGACCGGGGAATCCAGGAAAGCATGGGGCGCGTCGTCGATCGCAGCCAGGAGCACCTCGGGCCGGCCGACAAGGCCATCATCCAGGCCCGTCGCCTGCTCCTCGGGGCCATCAAGACGGTCCAGGAGGGCGGCACTCCGCGTGGCATCAACCCGACCTACTATCCGCTCCGGGCGTCTGAAGGCGTGCTGCCCCGCGACGCCGATTGGCGCGAGACCCTCACTCCCGAGATGGCTGGGGCCGAGATCTTACAGACGGTGTAAGTCCGTCGCGTCTCGACGCGCGGGAGGGGACGAGTAGCGCGCGCCCCCTGGAGGCCCACGTGAAATACATGTTGCTGATCCACTTCGACCAGGAGACCTGGGACACGCTGAGCCTGGCCGAGCGACAGAAGATCTACGGGGAGCACGTGCAGCTCGCGGAGCAGCTCACGTCGAGCGGGCAGTATCTGGCCGGCCACCCGCTGCAGCCTCCGTCGACGACGGCCAGCGTCCGGATACGCGACGGCAAGCGACTCGTGACCGACGGGCCGTTCGCGGAAACGCGCGAGCAGCTCGGCGGCTACATGATCATCGACGCCAAGGATCTCGACGAGGCGATCGGCATCGCCGCACGAGTTCCAGGGGCGCGCATGGGCACGGTCGAAGTCCGGACGGTGAGGGAGGGACCGCCGACCGCGCCGTAGGCGACGCAGTCGGAGCGGGGTGCGAGGGCGCCCCGCTCGTACGAGACTCGATCCTCCGCCGTCCTCCCCAGCCTCGCGGCATGACTGACCGCTTCTTGAGCTCCTCGTCTGTCGACGGCGGGGACCGTCAGCTCGTCGTTCGGCAGGGCTCAGAATCGACAACGGAGGCGACGGCTTCCTTTTCGTCGGGTATGTCGATCTCGAGCCGCCCCTTCGACTATACAGTGAGAAGAGGAGCCATGGGCGGCCTGCGCAGACGGGCGCGAAGCTCGGGAAGGAGTCAGGGATGAGCGGGATACGGGTACTGGTTGGCACGCGCAAGGGCGCGTTCGTCCTGACGGCGGACGGCACGCGCCAACGGTGGGACGTCAGTGGCCCCCACTTCGGGGGCTGGGAGCTCTACCACCTCAAGGGATCCCCCGCCGATCCGAATCGGCTGTATGCCTCGCAGTCCAGCAGCTGGTTCGGGCAGGTGATCCAGCGCTCGAACGATGGGGGCCAGACCTGGGAGACGGTGGGGAACAAGCTGCTGTACGAGGGCGTCACCGGCACCCACCTGTGGTACGACGGCACGCCGCGCCCCTGGGAGTTCGCGCGCGTCTGGCATCTCGAGCCCTCGCTGACCGATCCGGACACGGTCTACGCCGGGGTTCAAGACGCCGCGCTGTTTCGCTCGACCGACGGCGGGCAGACGTGGCAGGAGCTCCCCGGACTGCGCCAGCACAAATCGGCGCCCCTCTGGCAGCCCGGAGCCGGTGGGATGTGCCTGCACACGATCCTTCTGGATCCGAGCCATCCCGGCCGGATCTTCATCGCCATCTCGGCGGCGGGCGTGTTCCGGAGCGACGACGCCGGCACAGACGTGGCGACCGATGAACCGCGGCCTGCAGTCCGAAAGCATCCCCGACCCGACGGCCGAGGTCGGCCACTGCGTTCACCGCATCGCGATGCATCCGCTCGCGTCCGGACGTGCTGTTCATGCAGAAGCACTGGGACGTCATGCGCAGCGACGACGCCGGCGAGTCGTGGCGGGAGGTCAGCGGGAACCTGCCGACCGATTTTGGATTTCCGATCGACGTGCACGCGCACGAGCCGGAGACGATCTACGTCGTCCCGATCAAGAGCGACTCCGAGCACTACCTGCCCGAGGGAAAGCTGCGCGTGTACCGCAGCCGGACGGGCGGACACGAGTGGGAGGCGCTCACGAAAGGTCTGCCGCAACGCGACTGCTACGTCAACGTGTTGCGCGACGCGATGGCCGTCGACTCGCTCGATCCGTGCGGCGTGTACTTCGGCACCACCGGCGGGCAGGTGTACGTATCGGCCGACGCCGGGGACAGCTGGGCGCCCATCGTCCGGGATCTGCCGTCCGTGGTGTCCGTGGAAGTCCAGACGCTGCCATGACCATCCGAGTCGTGCTCCCGGCCCACCTGCGGACGCTGGCGCACCTCGACGGCGAGTTGAAGCTCGACGTCGATGGCCAGGCTACGCAGCGCTCGGTTCTCGACGCGCTGGAGGGCAGCTATCCGATGCTGCGCGGGACGATCCGCGACCAGGTCACGCAGGAGCGCCGAGCGTTCGTGAGGTTCTTCGCCTGCCAGGAGGATCTGTCCCACGAGTCGCCGGACGCCCCGCTGCCCGACGCGGTCGCGACGGGGGCCGAGCCTCTTCTGGTCGTGGGGGCGATGGCCGGCGGCGCCTAGGGAAGGTGGAGGAGATCGATCATGACCTCTGCGCTGTGGATCGTTCAGGGGCTGCTCGCGGCCCTCTTCCTGTTTGCCGGTGGCGCGAAGCTGGTCATGTCGCTCGACCAGATGGCGGGACCGGTGGCGCTGCCGGGCTGGTTCTTGCGGTTCATCGGCGTGGCCGAGGTGCTCGGCGCGCTCGGCCTGATCCTCCCCGGGCTGCTGCGCATTCGGCCGGGCCTGACACCGCTGGCCGCCGCTGGCCTGGTGATCATCATGATCGGCGCGACGGTGATCGGGCTGGTGGGCGGTATGGTGGTGGTGGCGCTGATGAACGTGGTCGTGGCACTCCTCGCGGCGTTCGTCGCCTACGGCCGCTGGCGGCTGGCGCCGCATCGCGGGTCGTCTCGCCCGTCAGAGGTCCAGCCGGCCGGCTGAGACGGCTCATATCAGATCGAGCACCTCGTTCGACTTGTAGGTAGATACGTAGCGCCTGAGGATGAGCATGCTTGGTACGCGCGCGCCAGTTCCGGAGGGAGCGGGCTTCGCGAAGGAGTCGAGGCGATGATCACAGGGCTGGCCGGGGCGTCGATCTGGAGCGGAGACCTCAACCTGGTGCAGCTGTTCCAGCCTTCGGGCGCGGCCTGAGCCGTGAAGCTCTTCTACGGCTGGGTCATCGTCGGCGCGGCGATGGTCGTGACCTGCGTCGGGTTCGGGGCGATGTTCTCGCTCGGGGTCTTCCTCCAGCCCATGTCCGAAGCGATGGGCTGGTCCCGCACGGGCATCTCGACGGCCGCGCTCCTCAACTTCCTCTGCATGGGCGTCGGATCGTTCTTCTGGGGCGCGCTCTCCGACCGGATCGGCACGCGCGCCGTCGTGCTCATCGGGCGGCGTCCTGCTCGGCTTCGGCACGGTGATGGCGAGCCAGGCGCCCACCCTCGGCCAGTTCCAGGTCTACTTCGGCGTGGTCGTCGGCTTCGCGGCGGGCAGCTTGTACGCGCCGCTGACGGCGACGACCACCCGCTGGTTCACGCGGCATCGCAGTCTCGCGGTCGCGCTCGTCTCGGCGGGGCTCGGGCTCGGCTCGACGACGACGGCGCCGCTCGCGCGCTGGATCATCACCAACTACGACTGGCGCACGGCCATGCTCGTGATCGGCGATCTCGCGTGGCTCGTCATCATTCCCGCCGCGTTGCTCGTGCGCGAGCCGCCGGCGCCGGCGACCGCAGGCCTGCCGGAGGCGACGGCCGGCGGCGGCGGCGAGCTCACGGCGGCGCAGGCGCTGCGCACGCCGCAGTTCGCCGCCCTCGCGTTCACGTACTTCGCGTGTTGCGCGGCGCACTCGGGTCCGATCTTCCACATGGTCACCCACGCGATCGACCACGGGCGTGCCGGCGATGGCCGCGGCCACCGTGCTCAGCGCGGCGGGCCTGGCCTCGCTGAGCGGCAAGATCGTCTGCGGGCTCGTGGCCGACCGCGTCGGCGCGAAGCGCGTGCTGGTCTCGGGGCTCGCCCTCCAGGCGGTGGCCATCAGCCTCTACCTCGTCACCCGCGAGCTCTCGCACTTCTACGCGGTCGCGTTGATGTTCGGGTTCGCCTACGGCGGCGTGATGCCGCTCTACGCGATCCTCGTGCGCGAATACTTCGGCGCGCGGATCATGGGGACCACCTTCGGCGCGGTCGGCTTCGCGTCCACCCTGGGCATGGCGCTCGGGCCGGTGGCCGGCGGCTGGCTGTACGACGCGTTCGGCAGCTACGTCTGGCTGTTCATCGGCTCGTGCGGGATCGGCCTCGGGGCCGTGGCCATCGCGTTCACGTTCCGCCCGCCCCGCGCGCTTCCGGCCGCGCTGCCGACTCCGAGCGTGGCCGGCTGAGTAGTCCGACCCCACGTTGATGGCGCGCGGGATGTGGCCACCTCCGTACGCCTCCGGCGAGCGGCAGTCCACGACCGCTCCAGCTCCTCGAGCGCAGTCTTTGCTCGGCGCCACTACATCAACGGCGACACCACGGCATCATGCAGCTCATCACGGCCGAGCTCTTCAAGGACTTCCCCACCTTGAAGTTCATCGATTCCCCGCGAGCGGCGGCGGGGCGGTGCCGTACCACTGGGGGCGCTATCGCGGCCTGGCCCAGGACATGTAGCGGCCGCTCCTCTCAGGACCATCTGCTGAACAACAGTGTTCTTCGACACCTGCGTTTATCACCAGCCCGGGAATCGACCATTCTGGCGAAGGTCATTCCCATCGACGACAGTTCTTCTCTTCGCACTCGGAGATGGTCGGCGCCGTCCGGGGCATCGACCCGGAGACCGGCATATCACTTCGACGACACCAAGCGCTACATCGACGCGCTCTCCCCTCGGGGAGGCGGACCGGCGGAAGGTCTTCGAGGGCGAACGCGCGAAAGGTGTACAGCCGGGTCAGGGCCAGGCTCCCCGAGCCGAAGTAACCGGCCCCAACTCTAACGCAACGGGGGGCCGCCCAGACGGGCGAGGCGCTCTCGCCAGCGGGGAAGGACCTCGGGGTTGCGGACGTAGAGGGGCTCCGCGCCCCGCAACGCGCGGGTGACGTTCTCGACCGCCGCGCCGGGCAGTCCCCCATAGAGTTCCTCGGAGTGGGCCACGTTGTGAGCGGTCGCGATCACCCGGGGGTGGGTGCGCAGCGGATGGCCCGGCGGGCACGGCTCCTCTCGCCAGACGTCCAGGGCCGCGCCGCCCAGATGATCGTCCAGCGCCGCGATCAGCGCATCCTCGTCCACCACCCCCCCGCGGCTCGTGTTGATCAGGTACGCCCCCGGCTTCATGAGCGCGAGCTGCTGGGCGCCGAGGAGGTGACGCGTCTCGCCGGTGAGGATCACCTGGATGGAGACCACGTCGGACTCGCGGAGGAGGGTCTCCAGATCCACCAGCTCCACGCCCAGCTCGGCGGCGACGTCCTTCGACACGTACGGGTCGGTGGCGACCAGACGGCATTCCCAGCCGGCGAGGCGCCGGGCGACGGCGCGGCCCACGTTGCCCAGTCCGATCATCCCGATGGTGCGGTGACGGACCATCTGGCCCGCCTGCGCCACCCGATATCCTCCCTCGCGCATGCCCGCCCACTTCTGGGGTAGCCGCTTGAGCAGGGCGGCGGCGAGCATCACGACCGCTTCGGCCACGCCGAGGTAGTTCTCGGGGATGGCGCCGAAGCCGACGACGATCCCCATCTCGGTGGCGGCATCGACGTCGATGTTCTCCGTCCCGATGATCGTGCTGCACCCGACCGTGAGGCGCGGGGCGGCCTGCAGGAGCTCCCGCGGGTAGCGCTCGCGGACTGCGGCGATGAATCCGTTCGCATCCATGAAGTACTTCTCGATCTCGTCCCGGGTGAAGACGTGAGTGGCTCCGGGCGCGTACTCGGGCCCGAGCACCGGCTCACAGCCCGCGGCCTCGAGTCCCGCCACGATTTCCTTGCCGCGCGAGAGTTGACGACCGACCACGACCTTTGGCGTCATCGCGTTCCTCCGCTTGCCCACGGGCGCCGTTGAGTATACTTGCCGCCAAGCCGCCGGCCTCACTGAGGCCGACGCGCACCACAGCGGGCAGGAGGGCGTCATGCGGGAGGGCATCTTCACCGTCGACGTGGGGGCTCGATAAGACATGGCGACGCACGTGCAGACCGTCGATACGGCATCCGGGCCGCGCCGCGAGTATCAGATGCAGGCCCATCAGGCCGCCGAAGCCATGATGGCCTCCATGAAGCTGAACGGCATCGACCGGATCTGGTTCATGTCCGGCACGGAGCTGGCGTTCTTCCAGGAGAGCGCGGTCAAGCACCAGGCGCTCGGCAAGCCCACGCCCCAGATCATGACCATGACCCACGAGAACGCCGCCCTGTCGGCCGCCTGCGGCGAGACGATGATGACGCGCCGGCCCGTCGGCCACGGCCTCCCACGTCGAGTGCGGCCTGATCAACGCCGGCGGCGCCATCCACAACGCCGACCGCGGTCACTATCCGGTGCTGATCATGTCCGGCTATCCGCCGTCGGCCGAGAGCGGCAGCGTGCCGGGCGGGCGCAACTCGTACATCCAGTGGTACCAGCAGATCCGCGACCAGGGCGAGCTGGTGCGCCAGTACATGCGCTGGGACCACAAGCTGGCCGCGTACGACAACCCGGGCACGTGGTCAGCCGCGCCGTCCAGGTCATGCCCAGCGAGCCGCAGGGGCCGGCCTACCTGGCGATCCCGCGCGAGGTGGCCATGCTGCGCATGGAGGCGCCGCGTTTCCCGCTGGCCGAGCACCTGCGGCCGACGAGCACCCCGGTGGCCGATCCGGCCGACTGCGCCAGGCCGCGCAGTGGCTGCTCGAGGCCGAGCAGCCGCTCATCTGCGTCTCGCGCGTGGGCGACAACCCGCCGGCGTCGCCCGCGCTCGAGGCTGGCCGAAACGCTGGGCGCCAACGTCATGGCCGACGGCTTCCGCATGAACATGCCCAGCGTCCATCCGCTGCACCGCGGGCGGCTGGCATCGCCCCCACGCCGCCCGACGCCGACTGCCTGCTCGTCCTCGACATGCTCGTGCCCTGGCAGCCATGCGCCTTCAATCCCGGCCCGAGACGCGCGTCATCACGCTGGCCATCGATCCGATCCATCGGATGACGACGATCTACGAGTTCCCGATGGACCTGGCGATCAGCGCCGACCCGGCCAGGCGATTCCCGCGCTGCTGGAGGAGCTCCGCTCGCAGATGACGCGCCGAGCAGAAGCGCCGCTGCGCGGCGCGGCTGGAGCGCTACCAGGCCGAGGGCCGGCAGCGGCTCGACGCCGCCGTCGAGACGGCGAACGCCGACCGGGCCAAGGGCCACGTCTCGCCGCTGGCTCAGCCACCAGGTCGGCCAGACGCTCGATCCCGAGACGATCATCGCGCACGAGCTGGTCAACACGTCGAGGTTCAATCGCTCGCGGCCGGGCACGCTGCTGGGCGCGGGCGGCTCGAGCATCGGCTGGGCCGCGCCCGCCGCCATCGGCGTGAAGGTCGCCGCGCCGCGATCGCCAGGTGGTGGCCTGCATCGGCGACGGCTCGTGGATGTTCGGCAATCCCCAGGTGACAGCTGGGCCTCGGCGTTTCACAAGGCGCCCGTGCTGTTCATCGTGTGCAACAACCGCGGCTATCGACGGGCACGGCACGAGATCCTGCGCAGTACCCCGAGGGCTACGCGGCGAAGCAGCGCGACTTCACCGGGGGCTGGTTCGATCCCTGCCCGAACTACTCGGGCGAGGCCGCGGCCAGCGGCGCGCTACGGCGAGAAGGTGACCGATCCCGAAGAGGTCGCGCCCGGCCATTCGCCGCGGCCTCGAGGCCATCGAGCGCGACGGCGTTCCCGCCGTCCTCGACATGTGGATGCCCAAACTCCTGACCGGTGAGGTGTAGTGACAATGTTCCTGCGGCCACCCGCACCCGGACGCGCGCAACATCGAGCGGTTGATCCGGAGACGACCATGTCCTTTCTCCAGTCGCGAAGCCGCTCGGCCCGCGAAGGATTCGGCAAGCCGGTCCTGCGCAAGGACGACACGCGCCTCCTCGTCGGCGAGGGCTGCTACAGCGACGACGTCAACCTGCCCGGCCAGGCCTACGCGTGCTTCGTGCGCTCGCCGCACGCCCACGCGCGCATCCGGCGCGTCGAGACCGCCGCGGCCCTCGCCACGCCAGGCGTGATCGCGGTGCTCACCGGCGCGGATGCCGCCGCCGATGGCATCAAGCCGATCACGCATAGCCCGATGCCGGGGAACCCCCACGAGGAGATGGTGCGGAGCCGGGACGTGTCGTTCATCGCCCCCCATCCGCCGATGCCCGCCGACCGCGTGCGCTTCGTGGGCGAGGTGGTGGCCATGGTCATCGCCGAGACGTCCGCGGCGGCACGCGATGGCGCCGAGCGCGTCGTCGTGGACTGGACGCCGCTGCCCGCGGTGACGGCCAGCGTCGCTGCCGCCGCCCCCGACGCGCCGATCCTCTGGGATGAGACCGCGTCGAACGTGTGCGTGGAGTCGGAGGTCGGCGATGCCGCGGTCGTGGAGGCCGCGTTCTCCTGGGCCGCCCACGTGGTGCGCCTCGACACGTGGGTGCAGCGGGTCACCGGCGTGCCGCTGGAGCCGCGGGCCGCAGTCGGCGTCTGGGACCCGGCGAGTGGCCGCTACACCGTCCATGCGGGCGCGGGTGGCCTGGGGCGGACACGGACCGGCGTGGCCGGCGCCCTCGGCGTGCCGGAGAGCGCGATCCGCGTGACGGCGCGCGAGGTGGGGGGAAATTTCGGGACGCGCAATAGCTGCTATCCCGAGTTCGCGCTGGTGGCCTGGGCGGCGCGGCGCCTCGGCCGCCCCGTGAAGTGGACGGGCGAACGGCGGGAGGCGTTCCTGTCCGACTACCAGGGCCGCGATCTGGTGGCCCACGCCGAGCTGGCCCTCGACGCCGAGGGGACTTTCCTCGCGTTTCGCGGCGTCAACACCAGCAACGTCGGCGCCCACGCCGTCTCGTTCCACCCGCTCAACAAGGGCATGGCGCTCACGGGCACCGTCTACCGTGTTCCGGCCGCCTCGCTGCGCGGGCGCGCCGTCCTCACCAACACGTCGCCGACCACGCCGTACCGCAGCGCGGGGCGCCCCGAGGTCATGTTCGTCATGGAGCGGCTGATCGACCTGGCCGCGCGCCGCCACGGATTCGACCGCCTCGAGCTGCGACGGCGTAACCTCGTGCCCGCCAGCGCGATGCCCTACCGCAACGCCGTCGGCGTGCTCTACGACAGCGGCGACTATCTGGCCGCCCTGGACCGCGCGGTGGCCCTCGCGGACTGGGCGGGGTTCGAGGCCCGCCGCGCCGAGGCGCGCCGGCGCGGCCGTTATCGCGGGATCGGCGTGGCGAACTACATCGAGCTCAACACCGGCTTCCCACGCGAGCGCGCCCACATCACGGTGCGCCCCGAGGGAGGGATCGAGCTGGTGCTGGGCACGCTCTCGTCCGGGCAGGGCCACGCGACGAGCTTCGCGCAGCTCCTGGTCGAGTGGCTCGGGGTGGAGCTGTCCGAGGTGCGGCTGGTCACCGGCGATACCGACGTCACCGTCGTGGGCGGTGGGGCGCACTCCGCGCGCGCCCTGCGGCTCGCGGCGGTGGTGATGGCGAAGGCGTCGGACCAGATCGTCGAGAAGGGCACGCGGATCGCTGCGTGGCTCCTGGAGGCGGCGGATGCCGACATCGAGTTCTCCGCGGGAAGGTTCAGCGTGAAAGGCACCGATCGTTCGGTGGATCTGTTCGCGACGGCGGCCGCCGCGCGGCGAGCGGACGCGCCGGAGGATTGTCGAGGAGCGCTCGAGGGGATCAGCGATGAAGACATGCCCGTGCCGTCCTTTCCCTACGGCTGCGCGGTGTGCGAGGTGGAGGTCGATCCCGAGACCGGCGCGGTCGAGCTGGTGCGCTACGCCACCGTGGACGACTGCGGCCGCGCCGTCAATCCGATGATCCTCCACGGCCAGACGCACGGCGGCATCGCCCAGGGCGTGGGGCAGGCGCTGTGGGAGTCCTGCGCGTACGACGCCCAGAGCGGCCAGCTGCTGTCGGGGACGCTGATGGACTACGCCCTGCCCCGCGCGGACATGCTGCCGTCGTTCACGACGGAGATCAGCGAGGTGCCCTCGACCTCCCATCCGCTCGGCTTGCGGGGCGGCGGCGAAGGCGGGACGACGCCGGCGCTGGGCGCCGTGGTGAACGCCATCGTCGACGCGCTGGCCGAGCTGGGCGTCGAGCACATCGAGATGCCGGCGACCTCCGAACGCGTCTGGCAGGCGATTCGGCACGCCCAGCCGCCGGGGAGGACCACAGATCAGGCTTGAATGGCGCGGGTCATCGATGAGCGCGCCGGGATCAGTCGGGGTGGTGAAGGTCTTCCGCACCTGCTATTCTTGCGCGCCATGGACACTTTGGATCTCGGACTCAAGGGCAAGGTCGCGATCGTCACCGGGGGCAGCGAGGGGTTGGGGCGGGCCGCCGTCGAGCGATTCGCCCGGTCAGGGGCGCGAGTCACCATGTGTGCGCGCCGCAAGGACGTGCTCGAGCGCGCCGCGGAAGACATCCGAAAGGCGACGGGGGCCGATCTCCTGCCCCTCGCCGCCGACGTGTCCCGCGCCGCCGAGTGCGAGGCCGTGGTGGCGGCCACGGTAAGACAGTTCGGCGGGGTCGACATTCTCCTCAACAACGCGGGCACCTCTGCGGCCGCCGCCTTCGAGAAGGTCGGCGACGACGCCTGGCAAGCGGACTTCGACCTCAAGGTCATGGGGGCGGTCCGCATGTCCCGCCTCGTCATTCCCCACATGAAGCAACGCGGGGGTGGCCGCATCATCAACGTCACCACCGTGGGGGGAAAGGCGCCACGGGCGCAGGGCCTGCCCACGAGCGTGTCGCGCGCGGCCGGCATCAATCTCACGAAGTCGCTCGCCAACGAATACGCCGCCGATCGCATCCTGGTGAACACGATCTGCATCGGCCTCGTCAAGAGCGCCCAGATCGCCCGACGCGCCAAGGACGGCGACGTGGAGGCGCACTACCGCGATCTGGCCAAGCGTGTCCCCGTGGGACGGGTGGCCGACGCCAGCGAGTTCGCCGATCTCGTGGCCTTCCTCGCCTCGGAGCGGGCCGGGTACATCACCGGCACCGCGATCAACTTCGACGGCGGGATGTCGTTCACGGTCTAGGCTGGAGCGAAGCGCCGCTACGCTCGGTCGGGACCGACGCCCCGGGGACTCGGCCAGAGCCTCGCTACCTGTAGGTCCGACAAAGGGGACGACCATGCGGGTGCTGGTGCTCGGTGCCGGAGCGTTAGGGGGATACTTCGGGGGCAAGCTCCAGAAGAGCGGGGTGGATGTGGCCTTTCTGGTCCGGCCCAGACGCGCCGCCCAGCTCGCGGACCGGGGCCTCGTGCTCAAGGCGCAGGACGGGGAGATCAGGCTGCCCGCCAAGACGGTGTTGGCCGGCCAGGTCGATGGTGCCTACGACGTGGTCTTGCTGTGCTGCAAGGCCTACGACCTGGACGACGCCATGGACGCCGTCGCGCCCGCGGTCGGTCCCGGTACCGCCGTTCTGCCCTTTCTCAACGGAATCAAACATGTCTCGGCGCTGGCCGATCGCTTTGGCACGGGCCGGGTTCTCGGTGGGTTGACGGCCATCAACGCCGTGCTGGAGCCCCATGGCGACGTCGTCCAGAGTGCGGTGAAGATCGATATGACCGCCCTCGGTGAGTTGAGCGGCGAGCGATCGGCGCGTTGTGCCGACATCCAGCACGCCTTCACTGTCGCCGGCATGCCGATGGCGCTGAGCGACAACGTCATCGCCCTCATGTGGGCGAAATTCTTTGCCTTCGCGTGCATTGCTACCCTGGCCACCCTGACCAGGGCCCGGGCTGGTGCCATCGCCAGATCAGCGGTCGGTGCGTCGTTTGTCTCGGCAGTCATCGAGGAGTGCGGCCGTATCGTCGCGGCCGAAGGGTACCCACCGCCCAAGGACATCGCCGATATCGTCCGAGGTCTGTACGCGCAGCGCGACTCCACCTACGGCCCTTCCATCCTGGTGGACATGCAGGACGGTCGACCGACCGAGGGCCACCACACGATCGGGGACTTGGTCGAGCGCGCGGCTCGGCACGAAATGCCCGTGCCCCTTCTCACGGCCGCGCTCTGTAACCTTCAGGTCTACGAGCTGGCCAGGCTCGGATAGCGACCGCTCCGGCGGGGCGACGTCCGGTCGTCCGTCGCCCCCTGCCGATGACTGATCGCGAGATCTCGCCGGGCGAGGAGTACCGGCGGCGGGAGACCAGATACCGCGAGCGCGCGGCGGACGCGGCGCGGCGCGAGGAGATGGTCTCCCGAGTCCGCCTCGGCGTCGCGCTCGCGGCGGCGCTGACCGCGTGGCTGGCGTTCGGTGCGGGCCGGCTGTCGCCGTGGTGGCTCGTGGCGCCCGCTGCGGCGTTCGCGACCTTGCTCGCCGTCCACGCGCGGGTCCGACGACAACGCCTCCGCGCAGAGCGAGGTGCTGCGTACTACCGGCGAGGGCTCGCGCGCCTCGACGGGCAGTGGGCGGGGACCGGCCGCACCGGGGCGCGCTTTCGCGATCCTCACCATCCGTATGCCGACGACCTCGACCTCTTCGGCGAGGGCTCGCTGTACGAGCTGCTCTGCGAGGCGCGGACGAGCATGGGCGAGGAGATGCTCGCCGCCTGGCTGCTGGCGCCGTCGGATGTCGCGGCGGTACGCGGGCGACAGGCGGCCGTGCAGGCGCTGACGCCGCGCCTCGATCTCCGAGAGGACCTGGCCGTCCTCGGCGAGGAGGTGGCGGCAACGGTGCGCCCCGACGCCCTCACCAGCCTGGCGGCGGCGACCGCGCGCGCGCCGGGCATGAGACTTCGCCTGGCTGCGGCGGCCGTTTCCACGGTGGCGCTGGCGGTCGTCGCGGCGTGGGCGGTCGGCTGGGCGCCGCCGCTCCTGGCTCTCGCCGCGCTGGCCGTCCAGGGCGTGGTCGACTGGCGGCTGCGGGAGCACGTGCGGGCCGCCGACAGGGCCGTGGCCGGGCACGGGCCGGACCTCGAGCTGCTGGCCGCCGTGCTGGAGCGGTTCGAGCGCGAGCCGGCCGGGAGCCCGCGGCTCGACCAGCTCCACGCGAGCATGGTCACCGATGGGTTGCGTCCCTCGCGAGCGGTGCGCCGGCTGCGCGTCTGGGTGGACCTGCTCGACTCCCGGCGCAACCAGTTCTTCTCTCCCTTCGCCCTCGCGAGCATGTGGGGCGTGCACTGCGCGCTGGGCGTCGAGGCCTGGCGGACCCGCCACGGCGCCGCCGTCGGGGCGTGGCTGGCGGCCGTCGGTGAGCTCGAGGCGCTCTGCTCGCTGGCGGGCTACGCGTGGGAGCATCCGGCCGACGTCTATCCCAGCCTTGAGGGAGGCGAGGCGCGGTTCGAGGCGGAGGCGCTCGGCCACCCGCTCATCCCCGAGGCCCGCTGCGTGCGCAACGACGTGGCGCTCGGCGGCGCCACCCGCGTCCTGATGGTCAGCGGCTCCAACATGTCCGGCAAGAGCACCTTGCTGCGGGCGGTGGGCACCAACGCGGTGCTGGCGCAGGCCGGCGCGCCGGTGCGGGCGTCGCGGCTGCGGCTCTCGCACCTGTCCGCTCGGGGCCACCTTGCGCATCCGTGATTCGCTGCAGGAGGGGACCTCGCGCTTCTACGCGGAGCTCGTCCGGCTGCGCGACATCGTCCGCATCGCCGGCGGACCGATCCCCCTGCTCTTCCTGCTCGACGAGATTCTCCACGGCACCAACTCGCACGACCGCCGCCTCGGGGCCGCCGCCGTCGTGCGCGGCCTGGTGCAGCGGGGCGCCATCGGTCTCGTCACCACCCACGACCTGGCCCTGTCGGAAGTCGTGGACGATCCCGAGGTGCACGCCGTCAACGTGCACTTCGAGGATCGGCTCGACGACGGGCAGATGGTGTTCGATTACCGGATGCGGCCAGGCGTGGTCCGCACCTCGAACGCGCTGGCCCTGATGCGGACGCTCGGGCTCTGGTCCGATACCCCCTCCGGCTGACGATCGCCCGCCGCCGGGCGCATCGGCCGTCGTCCTTCGGGATGTCTGGTGTCCGGGTCTCGGGTGTCGCCGAATCTACGAGCGGCCATCCACCGCGCGCAGGAAGCGCTCGACCTCGGCCTCGTCGTTGTAGTAGTGGACGCTGGCCCGGACGAGGGCGTCGAGGCCGCGCCCGGGCAGGTCGAGGCGCGAGGACCGTGCCTGCGTGTGCGTGACGTTGATGTTCATGGCCCGGAGCCGCTGGCGGGTCGCGTGCGGCTCCTCGCCCTCCTTCAGGAAGGTGACGATCCCGCATTTCTCCACCCCGAGGTCGTGGACGGTCACGCCCGGCAGCTTCGCCAGCTCGCTGCGCAGCAGCACCGCGAGCGGCTTGACCCGCGCCTCGATGGCCTCGATGCCGAGGGTCAAAGCGTAGCGAATGGCGACCCCCAGTCCGATCTGGCCGGCCACGTACCGCTCCCAGTTCTCGAAGCGGCGGGCATCCTCGCGGATCGCGTAGGTGTCGGCATCGATCCAGGAGGCGGCCTCCAGGTCGATGAAGGGCGGCTCGAGGGCGCCGATCGTGTCGCCCCGCACGTAGAGGAAGCCCGTGCCGCGCGGGCCGCGCAGGTACTTGCGTCCGGTGGCCGAGAGCATGTGGCAGCCGATCCGGTCGACGTCGACGGCGAGCTGGCCGACCGATTGGCAGGCGTCGAGCAGATAGAGGATGCCGTGGCGAGCGGCGATCCGCGCCCACCTCTGCGGCCGGATTGACGAGTCCGCCCTGGGTGGGAACGTGGGTGATCGCGATCAGCTTGGTCCGCGGCCGGATCGCCCGGTCGAGCGCATTCACGTCGACCTGTCCGGAGGCGTCGTTGTCCACCACGTCGATCTCGATGTCCACACGGCGCTTCATCTGGAGGAAGGCGAGATAGTTCGAGGCGTACTCGGCCCGCGCGGTGACGACCCGGTCCCCGGGACGAAAGGGGATGGCATAGAACGCCATGTCCCAGGCCCGCGTGGCGTTCTCCACGAAGGCGATCTCGTCACGGCGCGCGCCGATCAGGCTGGCCACGGCGTCGTAGACGTCGGCCATCTGGTCCGCCGCCTCTGCCGCGGCCTCGTATCCGCCGACGGCGGCCTCGCGCTGGAGGTGGCCGGTCACCGCGTCGACGACGGGGCGCGGCGGCAGGGCCGATCCGGCGTTGTTGAAGTGCAGGACGTTGGCGACGCCGGGCGTGTCGGATCGCAGAAACGGAACGTCGAGTGTCACTGGCCGAACAGCACCGCCGGCAACCACGTGGCGAGCGGCGGGAACACCATCACCGCGCCGAGCATGAGCAGCCCCAGCACCACATAGGGCGTGGCCGCCCGGTAGACCTCGCCCATGGTGATGGCGGGCGGGGCCACGCTCTTCATGGTGAAGAGCAGCAGGCCGAAGGGCGGGGTGAGCAGGCCGAGCTGCATGCAGATCAGGAACATCACGCCGAACCACACAGGGTCGAAGCCGTAGAGCGCGACGAGGGGCATGAAGAACGGCAGGGTGATCAGCATCATGCTCACCTGGTCGATGAAGCACCCGAGCACGAGGAGGATCAGCATCATGGCTCCGAGCACGACGGGCCGCGTCAGCTCGGCGTCGCGGATCGCGGCCACCAGGCCGTTGGTGGCGCCCGAGAAGGCCAGGATCTGGGCGAACGTCGTCGCCCCCACGATGATGAAGAGGATCACTCCCGAGATCCCCGCCGTCCCGCGCAGGGCCTTCATCAGGCCGACCCACGTGAGCGACCGGTAGAGCCAGGTCACCAGCACGGTGGCGCTCGCGCCCACCGCCGCCGACTCCGTGGGTGTCGCCCACCCCGCGGACATGGCGACGATCACGGCGACGAAGATGAGGACGAGCGGGGTGACGTACACCACCAGTGGCCGCCAACGTGTCCAGCCGGCCACCCGCTCGTGGGCGAAGACGGGGGCGAGTCGCGGATCGAGCAGGGCCCGCGCCACGATATAGGCCACGAACGCGGCCGAGAGCACGACGCCGGGCACGATCCCCGCCACGAGGAGCTGCGAGATCGAGATCCCGCTGAGGCTGCCCAGAAGCACCGTGAGCGCGGAGGGCGGGATCAGCATGTCGACCCCGCCGATGGCCATGATCGGGCCCATGGCCAGCCGGGGATGGTAGCCGCGCCGCAGCATCTCGGGCAGCAAGAGGCTGCCGAGCAGTGCGGTGGTGGCGATCGTCGACCCCGAGATCGCCGAGAACACCGTCCCGGCCACGACGGCGACCACCGATAGCCGGCCCGGCACGCCCGCGATGACGCGGTCGATCGCGTCGATGGCCTTCTGCGCGACCCCCGTGTGGAAGAGGACCTCGCCCATCAGGATGAAGAACGGGATGGGGGTGAGCGAGAAGCTGGCGATGGAGGCGACGCCGTTCCGGATCATCTGGACCAGCCCCGCCTCCCCGCCGAGCCACACCCACGCGCCCACGACGTTGATGCCGAGGAAGGCGAAGGCCGCCGGCAACCCGATGGCGAAGAGCGCGGTGAAGACGCCGAACAGCACGCTCGCGGCGAGCCACCACGCCATGCGCTAGGGCCGCGGGTCCGCGTGGGCGAGCATGCGGCGGCCGGCCAGGCGCCGCGCGAACTCGATGGCCAGGAAGGCGAAGCACACGGGGACGGGCGCGTACAGCCACCACTCGGGGAAGACGAGCGCCTTGATCACCATCGAGCCCTGTCGCGCGGAGCTCCCGATGGCCTTCGCCCCGTAGACGATGAACACCGCGCAGATAGCCAGGCCCAGGACGTCGGCGGCGCGGTCGAGGAGGCGGGCGGCGGTCGGGGGCAACGCGGTCAGGAGCGATGTCGAGCCGGACGTGCTCACCGCGGTGGAGCAGCCACGGCGCCACCAGGAACGTGGCCAGCGGCAGGCTGTACTCCGTGACGTCGATGATCCACGGCAAGGTACCGAGGCCGAGATTGCGCGCCACGACGTCGGCGGTGACGAGCAACACCATGGCCCCCAGCAGCACCGCGGCCGCGCCGGCGCCGAGGTCGAGCAGCCGCCGATACGCGCGCCCGACCACGCGGATCAGCGCTTGGAGAACAGCTCGCGCAGCTTCGGTCCGTGCTCCGGGCTGGCCTTGATGAGGGCGGCCCACGCTGTCTCGTAGGCGCGGTCGACGTACTGCTGCCCCTGCGCGCCCTCGAACCGGATGACCTGGATGCCCGTCTGCGCCTGCCGCTTGATCTCGTCCTCCGCGTACGTCTTCCAGAAGTCGTTCTGACCCTCGAAGGCGAGGGCCTGGCGTGTCAGGACTTCGCGCTGGGTGGGGGAGAGCTTCTTCCAGGTGTCGAGGTTGACGATGAGCGATACTTCGGCGTCGTAGAACCCGGGGTCGACGCGGAACTTCGTCTTCTCCTGCCAGCCGAGGTCGAAGATCCCGCCGATGGGCCAGCCGTAGCCGTCGACCACGCCGCGTTCGAGCGCGGTGTAGAGCTCGCCCGGGGCGGTCTGCATGACGGTGGCGCCGAGCGCGGTGAAGAAATCGCGGTACACCGGCGTCACCCGGATCTTCAGCCCCGCGAGGTCGGGCCGGTCGATCTTCTTGTTCAGGTACAGGTGGAACGGCTGCCACTGGACGATCCGGGCCAGGTAGTACATGTTGCCCTTCTGGTTCCAGATCTTGTTGATGTACTCGTAGGCGCCGTTCTTGCGCTGCTCGGCGATGGGGATCTGGGTCAGCTTGAGCGCATCCGACTCGGGGAAGACGTTGGTGTAGAACGCGCCCGTCGACATGGCGATGTCCACCACGCCTGTGCGCACGGCGTTGCCCACCTCGAACGTCGGGATGGCCTTCGGGCCGCCGATGAAATTCAGGCGCAGGGTGCCCCGACCGTCCTGATTGGCGCGCTCGATCCAGCTCTCCAGTCGCTTGACGTAGAGGGTGTTCTCGGGGAACGCGCTCACGACCTTTAGGGTGATCTCCTGGGCGGCCGCCAGCGACGGGACGGTGACCAGCGCGAACGCGACGACGGCGACGACGAAACGGACGAGCAACGCCATGACGTCCTCCTCGGCTGCCGCGGGGCGTGACGGTTCAGCGGCTGGTGAACTCTAGCATGCCCCTTCGACCCGGCGCGCCGACAGCGCAGGCGCGGCCGGCGCGCGGCCGAGGCGTATCGCGTGTCAGCGAGCGGCTGCACTATGGGCGCGCCGTCACGCGCTCCGCCTGAGGGCCTCGGCCTTGCGGCGCTCGGTGTCCGCCACGGCGCGGGCCCGCGCCAGGACGACCTGGGCCCGCTTGTACACGGGAACGTCGACCATCTTGCCGTCGAGGCTGACGGACGCCGTGCCGCGGCGCACGCCCTCCTCGAACGCCTCGACCACCCTCCGCGCGTCCTCCACCTTCGCGGGATCAGGGGTGAACACGCGGTTCAGCACGGTCACCTGGTCGGGATGGATGCAGCCCGCGCCTTCGCAGCCGAGCTGACGCGCGCGCAGGGCGGCCTGCTCGAAGGTGGCGAGGTCGCGGAATCCCGCGATGCTGCCGACGAGACCCGTGGGCTGCACGCCGACGGCCTTGCAGATGCTCACCAGATGGGCGACGGGGTAGAGGAGCTCGAGGCCGTCGGCCGAGGGCTCCACGCCCAGCTCCAGGCAGTAGTCCTCGACGCCGATGCTCATGGTGGCGATGCGATCGCTGGATCGGGCGATCTCTTCGGCGACCAGGAGCCCGCGCGGCGTCTCGATGGCGAGGGACAGGCGCAGGTGCCCCGGGGTGAGGCCCCGCGCGCGTTCCAGGCGATCGATGCGCGCGACGATGTCGCGGATCTGAGCGGCCGATTCCGCCTTGGGGATCGACAGGCCATCGAGCCCGGGGTGCACCACGGCGTCGATGTCGTCGGCGAGCAGGGCCGGGTCGTTGTTCACCCGGACCAGCACTTCGGCGCCGCCCCGGCCGGCGAGGGCGAGCGAATCCCGGACGAGCATCCGGGCGCTCGCCTTCTCCTGCGGGGGCACCGAGTCCTCGAGGTCGAGGACGATGGCATCCGCACCGCGGGTATACGCCTTCTCCACGAAGTGCCTCACGTTGACGGGAAGAATCAGTGACGAGCGACGGGCTTGCGGGACGGCCATCGTCAGATGACCCCTTTCTGCGCGAGCGCGGCGATGCGCTCGTCGGAGTAGCCGATCCGGGAGAAGATCTCGCGGTTGTGCTGGCCAATCGCCGGCGCCGCGCTGCGCAGCCGGCCGGGGGTGTCGCTGAGACGCGGCACGATGGCGTGCATGGGCACCGCGCCCATGTCGTCGTCGGGCGCCTCGACGACGATGCCGCGCTCCTGGACGTGCGGGTCTTCGAGGAACTGGCCGATGTCATAGACGGGCGCCGCCGTGACCTCGGCCTCCTCGAAGAACCGGATGGCCTCGGCCAAGGTGCGTTGCTCGATGAACCCGCCGACGATGGCGTCGACCTCCGCCCGGCGCTTCACGCGCTCGGCATTGGTCTTGAAGGCGGGATTCTGGTTCAGATCGTCCCGGCCGATGGCGCGGAACAGCCGCTCCGTCATGGCCTGGGTCGACGCGGAGATGGCCACCCAGCCGCCGTCGCATCGTGGCGTACACGTTGCGGGGCGAGGTGCCCTCCGAGGCGCTGCCCACGCGCTTGCGGACCTTGCCCGTGAGCTTGTAGATGGCGGACTCGGGGCCGAGGATCGAGAAGATCGACTCGAGCAAGCTGACGTCGATGACCTGGCCGCGGCCGCCGTTGACCTCGACGTTGCGCACGGCGATCACGGTGGCCATGGCGCCGGACAGCCCCGCGATCATGTCGGCCATGGCGAGCGGCGGGAGCACGGGCTCGCGATCGTCGAATCCGTTGCGCGAGGCGAAGCCCGACATGGCCTCGACGAGGGTGCCGAAGCCCGGGCGCTTGGCGTACGGCCCGGTCTGGCCGAATCCCGACACCCGCACGAGGACCAGCTTCGGATTGCGCGCGAGCAGCGTGTCGGGGCCCACGCCCAGGCGCTCCAGATAGCGGAACCGGAAGCTCTCGATCATGACGTCGAAGTGCGCGGCGAGATCGAGAATGATGCCGGGCGCCTCCGGCTTTTTCAGATCCAGGGTGATGCTCTTCTTGTTCCGGGCGTACACCTTCCAGTGGACGCTCACCCCGGCCTCGCGCCAGTCGCGCAGGGTGTCGCCCCGGCCGGGGGATTCGACCTTCACCACTTCGGCGCCGAAGTCGGCGAGCTGGAGGCTCAGCATGTTGCCGGCCACCAGCCGGGAGAAATCGAGCACGCGGACTCCGCGCAGCGGCCCCTCGCGGTCCGGCTCGAACGGCTGTTTGGGGATGGGCATGAGGCTAGGCTCTCGTCGAGTCGGGCGCGCGATCGATTTCCATAGCTCCTCCCCAGAGGTGTGAGTTTAAGCGTCCCGGTTCGCCGGGCCTCGAGCGCGGGCTGGGGCATGTGGGCCCATGTAACTCAACCCGGGCGGCGGCGGTGCCAGTCGGTGGCCTGCTCGTAGGCATGGCCCACGCGCAGCACCGTGGCGTCTTCGAACGGGCGGCCGACGATCTGGAGCCCGACGGGCAGCCCCGACGCCGCGAACCCGCACGGCACCGTCAGCGCCGGCGCGCCCGTCAGGTTGTGCGGGATGGTGAGGCTCGGCATGAGCGCCATCACCCAGACCTCTTTGCCCCGGACGGGGATCATCGCCTGATCGATGCGCGGCGCGGGGACTCGCATTGTTCGGCATCGCGAGCACGTCGGCGCGCGTCATGGCCTCGCGGAACTCCTTCTGCATCAGCGCGCGGATGCGCTGCGCGCGCGTGTACTCCCCGCCCGAGAAGAGGGCGCCCGGTCTGCAGGCGCGGACGCACGTCGGCGCCGTAGTCGGCGGGCCGCGTGCGGAGCCACGGCATGTGCACCTCGGCGGCCTCGACGGAGATGATCGTCATCCCCGCCGTCGGCGCCAGATCGACGTGCGGGAGCGACACCTCCACGATCGTGGCGCCGAGGCCTTCGAGCGTCCGGATGGCCGTCCGCACCAGCGCCTCGACCTCCTCGGAGGCGCGCGCGAAGAAGTACTCCCGCGGGACGCCGACGCGGAGCCCGCGCACGTTGCCGTCGAGGGCGGCGCCGTAGTCGGGGATCGGTGACGACGCCGACGACGGGTCGGCGGGATCGTGGCCGGCAATCACTTGTAGTATCAGCGCCGCATCGCGCACGGTGCGGGCGAGCGGGCCGGCGTGATCGAGCGACCACGAGAGGGGAAACACGCCGCGCCGGCTCACCAGGCCGTACGTCGGCTTGTGGCCGACGATGCCGTTCAGGCACGCGGGCGAGCGGATCGAGCCGCCGGTGTCCGAGCCCATCGACATGAAGCAGAGACGCGCGGCCACCGCGGCTCCGGAGCCGCCGCTCGAGCCTCCGGGAATGTGCTCCTGGTTCCACGCGTTGCGGCAGGTGCCGAAGTGCGGGTTGTTGGTCGTCGAGCCGAAGGCGAACTCGTGCATGTTGTTCTTGCCGACGACCACGGCGCCGGCCTCTTTCAGCTTCGCGGTGACGACGGCATCGGCCGCGGGGACCGCGTCCTTGAAGATGCGCGAGCCATTGGTCGTCACCACGCCCGCGGTGTTGAAGAGATCCTTCAACCCGATGGGCACGCCGTGGAGCGCGCCCCGCCAGCGTCCGGCCGCGATCTCGGCCTCGGCCCGGCGCGCCGCGGCCAGGGCCTGATCGGCGGTGACCGTGATGAAGGAGTTGAGACGTCCGTCGACCTTGGCGATGCGATCGAGCGCGGCCTGCGTGACCTCGACGGGAGACGCCTTCCGGTCGCGCAGCAGCGGCGCCAGCTCGGCGATGGACAGATCGAGAAGGTCGGCGGCGCTCATGACGTCCCCCCGGGCAGCGGCAGCACGAACGCCGGTTCGCTCTCGGCGAGCAATTCGTCAGGGACCGAGGCGAGCTGGGCGCGCGTCGCGTTGAGGCGCTCGGTCAGCGGACCGATCTCGTCGTCCTCGATGGTGAGTCCGGCGGCCCGCGCCAGCACGCGTACGTCCTCGACCGTCAGCGTGGTCATGGCATCTCCTTTGTCGCTCTCGTGCGCGAAGCTTCCCGCTTGACGGCCGATTCGACCGCGTTGTACAAGCAGGACCGGGGCAAGGGGGACCGGGCGTCCCAGCCCGGGGTTGTCCGCCCGGTCTCTGGGGAAGAAGAGAGGAAGGAAACATGATTTTTGAACAGATAGACGCCGGTGGAGACCGCAATTTCAGCTACCTGATCGGCGACGAAGAGAGTCGAGCGTGTGCCGTCGTCGATCCCGGCTACGATACCAGCAAGGTGGAAGCCCGCGTGCAGGCCCTGGGACTGCGCGTCGCCTACGTTCTCAATACCCATACCCATCATGACCACGTGGCGGGCAACGGTGTCTTCCACAAGGGCGAGGTGAAGCTTGCCGCGTATCGGGAAGCGCAAGTCAACCCGGACATCCCTCTCGAACACGGCAGTGTCATCGAGGTGGGCAAACAGCGTATCGAGGTCCTGTTCACCCCTGGCCACTACCTGGATTCCATTTGCCTGCTGGTCAACGGCCAGAAACTGATCACGGGCGATACCTTGTTTATCGGCTGTATCGGCGGCTCGGGCTTTCGGGGCAGCAGCGCCGAGAAGCAGTTTCACAGTCTATTCCAGGTGATCCTGGCGCTCGACGATGCCGTCGAAGTGTATCCCGGGCATCACTACGGTCCGACCCCCTTCTCCACGATTGGTCATGAACGGGCCCACAATCCCTTCCTGCAGCGCACGAATTTCCAGGATTTCATGTGGCTGAAGGAGCACTGGGAAGAATACAAAGCCGAGCATGGCATTCCCTAGCCACCACCTCGGGGAGATCGAGCATCAGCCCTCCATCGCCTTGGCCACCGCCACCAGCGTGGCGTCGCTACCGCGGGGGCCGACGATGGAGAGACCCACTGGCAGCCCGTCGACGGTCGCGCCCGGGAGACTCACCTGCGGCACCCCGGTCAGGCCGCCATGGGAAGTCAGACAGCTGATCCGCGCGCGCAGCGGGTCGAGTGTCGCGAGCGGGAGTCCCTTGCGAGGCGCGGGGAACGGTGTGGTCGGCAGGCACAGGATGGTCCCGGGCGGGAGCAGCCAGGCGAGGCGCGCGCGCGCCTCGGCGCGCATCAACGCCGCCCATTGCCGCTCGCTCTCGGGGATCGTGCCGGCGAGGGCCAGGCCGCGGGCCACGTTGAACTGCAGGCGCGGGTTGTCGCGATCGAGCCAATCCTTGAACGTGAGCCACCCCTCGTACGGCTGCAGAGTGCGCTGCGCTCGTGCCCAGACCGACAGCCCGGGCGGCGCCAGGAGATCCTCGCGCACCTCCCCGCACCAGCGCCGACAGCTTCCGCACCATCGGCTGCAGCGCCGCGGCCGTCTCGGCATCCGCGAAGCCGAAGGCGTCGACCGCCACGATGAGCCTGCTCGGCAGGCTGGCCGGGATCGGCTCGCCGAGCAGCACCTCCGAAACGCGGGCGAAGGTGTGGGCGTCGCGCGCGAACCACCCCGTCGTGTCGGAGCTCGGCGCCTGCGGCAGCATGCCGGTGAGGTCGAGCCGGCCGTGGGTCGGCCGGATGCCGTAGAGGCCGCAGAAGCTCGCGGGCACGCGCACCGAGCCGCCGGTGTCGGTGCCGAGCGCGGTATCGCACAGCGCCTGGGCCACGGCCGAGGCCGAGCCCGACGAGGATCCGCCGGGCACGCGCTCGGGCGCCTTCGGATTGAGCGGCGTGCCGTCGAAGGGGTTCTCGCCGAGGATGCCGAGCGAGACCTCGTCGGTGATGGTCTTGCCGATCAAGGTCGCGCCGGCATCGAGCAAGCGCTGCACGGCCCAGGCGTGGCGCGTCGGGACGGGATTCTGCCGCGCCCAGTCCGGGTTGCCCCCGCCGGTCGGATGCCCGGCCACGTCGAAGAGATCCTTGGCGGCGAACGTCAGGCCGGCGAGCGGACCGCCTGGTGCACCGGCGATCCGCAGCGACGAGCCGGGGACGAAAGGGCTGGTCAATGCCGAGCCTGGGGTGGCTTACGCGATCTCGACCAGCTCCAGCGCTTCGCGGCTCGGGCCCTCGATCATCACCGCGCGCGTGTCGCCGAGCTTGTAGGGCTCTTCGAGGAACGTGACGCCCTCGCTGCGCAGCTTGGCCACCCAGGCGTCGAGATCGGCGACCTTGAGCGCGATGTGATCGTAGAGCTGCCCGCGCGTGCTCGCGAGCGGCCGGTCGCCCTGACGCATGTACCAGGGGAACGCCACGTCGCCGAACACCACCGCGGCCGACGGCGCCCGGAACATCCCATCCCGTTCGAGCGCCGGCCAGCTGCGATCGGGCCCGCGCGGCACCTGGCAGGTGGCCTCGGTCAGCGGCGCGGCGCTGGTGCGCCCGGCGAACACGGGCGCGTTGAGGTGCGTCTGGTACCAGAGCTGCGCACAGAACGGATCGTCCTGGTAGAAATGCACGTGGTTGAAGCGCTCGGCCGGATGGTTGCCCGCGTATTCCACGAGGGCATTGTCGGGACCCTTCATGTATCCGAAGCCGCCCGTGCGGGTGGGCTGCACGCCTTTGGCCTTGGCCTCGGCGATCTGCGCCTTCGTCAGACCGGGCGTGCGGCCCGTGCTCGGCCAGGTGTCGCTGCTGATGAAGACCGAGCCGCCTTCATCCGTGGTGTAGAGAGGCAAGAGCGTGACGTCCCTCCGGCCTTGGTAGGTCTCGAGGCTCGCGCGCGTGTCCGGGACGTGCCAGCCGAAGTGCCAGATGGCGGTCTGCGGCGACGTGGCGGGCGGGGTGGCGACCTCGGTGAACAGGACCAGAACGTTGTTCGGCGCCGTGAGCGCGGGCAGCCCGCCCCAGCTCGCCTTCGCAGAGGTCGGGAACTGACGGATGTAGAAATCGATCGCCGCGTCGGGGTCGACGGAATTCAGATGGAGATGATGGAAGCCCGGAGCCGCGAGCATGGTGTGCCCTCCCCCTTGGCTCGATTGCGAATGGCCGGAGGCTAGCAGGGCCTTCAGGCACCGTCAACGCCGCCGGGTCCGTACAATGGCTCGACACCGCACGACGGGAGGGCTTCATGGACCCCACCACCGAATACCTGAGCGACTACGCGTGCCGGCTGGTCTACGAAGACCTGTCCCCCGAGGCGGTACACCAGGTGAAGCGGACGCTGATCGACACCATGGGGTGCGGCGGCGGGCGCATTCGACGGCGAGCCGGCGTCGATCGCGCGGCGCGCCGCGTCTCGCGTGCGGGGAACCCCGCCGGCGCGCATCCTGGGCACCAGGCAGCAGACGTCCATCGATCTGGCGGCCTTCGCGAATACGGTGGCCGTCCGCTACCTGGACTGCAACGACACCTACGCGGCACGGGGGACGGGGCATCCGAGCGACATGATCCCCGGCGTGCTCGCGGTGGCCGACGGCCACCGGGCGAACGGACGGTCGGTGATCACCGCGATCGCCGCCGCCTACGAGGTCTTTTGCCGGCTGGCGGATGAGGTGCCCTTGAAGGGCTGGGACCAGGGCATGTTCGCCGCCATCGGGGCGGCCTGCGGCGCCGGCAAGATCCTGGGGCTGGACCGCACGGCCATGGGGAACGCCATCTCCATCGCCATCACGACCGGCGTACCACTGGGAGTCACGCGGATCGGGGAGCTCTCGATGTGGAAGGGCTGCGCGACGGCGGCCGCCGTCCGAACGGGAGTGTTCGCGGCGGAGCTGGCGGCCGAGGGCATGACGGGGCCCGGCCACGCCTTCGAAGGACGGGACGGGCTGTGGCAACACCTGGGGATCGACGCCCCGAAGTGGCCACGCTTCGGGGGCGGAGCCGAGCCGTTCCGGATCACCCGCACCAGCTTCAAGGCGTACCCATCAGTCATCCACACGCAGGGGCCCATCGGCCTCGTGCTGGAGCTCCGGCAGCAGGTCGCCGCGGCGGACATCGAGTCGGTGCGCGTGGCGACGTACGGGGAGGCGGTGCGGCGGACGGCGACGGAGGCGGAGAAGTGGGATCCCCAGACGCGAGAGACCGCGGACCACAGCATCCCGTACCTGGTGGCCGCCGCGTTTCAGGACGGCGATGTGACGCCGGCGACCTTCGCATCGTCTCGGATCCAGGATCCGGCGCTGCGGCCACTGATCAAGAAGCTGACCGTGGTGGAGGAGCCGGAGTTCACCCGCCGCTACCCCGGGGAGGCATGCACGCGGATCGAGGTGACGACCACGGACGGGCGGCGGATGGTCGCCGAGACGAGCCACCCGAAAGGGCATCACCGGAACCCGTTAACCGACGGAGAGGTCGAGGCGAAGTTTCGTGGCCTGGCCAGAGGCGCGCTGGGCCCGAAGGGATGCGATCGAGTGCTGGCGGAGGTCTGGGGCCTGGAGAATGCGGCGACGCTGGACGGGCTGTTCGAGAGCCTGGTCATCTCCAGATAGGTGCCGCGCCCTTCCGCAGCAGGTCGTCGTAGAAGCCCGCCAGAGATTCCAGCACCGCCGCCGCGTCGCCCGAGAACGACGAGCCGTGCATCACGGCCAGGGTGCGGGGCTGAAGCTTGGCCAGGCGGCGGATCGTGGCGCCGGTCGCCGGCGTGACGGCGGTGAAGCCGAACTGCTTCTCGGCCGCCACGGCCGGGGCCATGATGTCGCCGTCGGTGAGGGCGGGCGGATCTCCCACGTGGGTGAAGAGATCGCTGGTGAAGAGCGTGGCGGTCGTCTCCTCGTAGAGAAGCCCCGCATCCCAGCAGTGCGGCACGTGCGGCGTGTCGAGGCGCCGCACCCGGCGGCCGCCCAGGTCGAGGACCTCGCCGTCGGCCAGCGCGCGCGGGGGACGCGGCGCTTGATCGTTGAGCCAGATCGCGCAGCCGATGGCGCCGTGGGTGACGGTGGCGGCCGGGGCGGCGTCGAGCCACTCACCGAGCGCGCCGCACTCGTCGGCCTCGATGTGGCTGAAGGCGATCCAGCGCAGCCGGCGCGGGTCCATGATCCGCGCCGCGGCCTGGGAGACGGCCGGGAACAACGCCCGCTGGCCGCAGTGGAAGAGCAGCGGCTCCTCCGCGTCCACCAGGAACTGATTGAACGTGAATCCGCTCGGACCCACCTGAGGCAGAAAGGTGGATAGTCGGTAGATCCGCTCGGCGATCTCGTCGACTCGTGTCTCCATCAGATCCCTCCGGCCCGATGGTGCTCGGGCGACGGTGGGGAGTCAAGGAGCGGGCGCAATCTTGACCCGCAGGGCGTGGTCGCACGACAATGCCGCCACCCGGAAGGACCTGAACCGCACGCCACCTCCTGAAGGAGCGCACCAATGCCCAGCGACGCGCAGTTGGCCCCCCAGATCGAGCAGTTCATCCATGACAATCCGCAGGGCGTTCTGACCTCGTTCAGGCGGAACGGCATGCCCCAGCTCAGCATCGTCACCGTGTACCCGCGCGATGGCGGCGTGGGGATCTCCATCACGGAGAACCGGATGAAGTTCAAGAACCTGCTGCGAGACCCTCGCTGCTCGGTGCTGATCTCGCACGCCGACTGGTGGTCGGGCTTCCTGGTCTTCGAGGGCAAAGCGGAGCTCACCCACTCGGGCAACACCGACCCCGAAGCGCTGCGCCGGGCGCGCCGCTACATTTTCAGCGCCACCACGAGACGACGCAGCGCCGACTGGGACGAGTACGACCGGATCACTGAGGCCGACAAGCGCGTCGCCATGATGCGTGCGGCCCGACCATGTGTACGGCTCGGCCCTGGCCCGCATGCGCGAAGCGCTGGCGAAGTAGGCCGCTGACGCCATGGACGCACAGGACGAGCGTTCCGTTCGCGGCACCTCTACACCCAGCCGGGGTCTTCTCACCGGCATCCGCGTCATCGAACTGGCCGACGAGCAGGCGGAGTACTGCGGGCTGACGTTGGCGGGTCTGGGCGCCGATGTCGTCAAGGTGGAGCCACCCGGCGGCAGCCCCACGCGCCGCATCGGTCCCTTCTACCAGGACCGTGAAGACCCCGAGCGCTCCCTGTTCTTCTGGCAGTACAACCGCGGGAAGCGCTCGATCGTGCTCGATCTGCGCCAGCGGGAAGACCGAGACCGGTTCCGCGCGCTCGTCGCCACCGCCGACGTGCTGCTGGAGTCCACGCCCAGGGGAGAGCTCGACGGGCTGGGTCTGGGCGCGGATGCGCTCATGCAGCAGTGTCCCTACCCTCATCGTCGCGCGGACGTCCCCCTTCGGTGACCATGGTCCCTGGGCCGACTTCAAGGCCTCGGACCTGGTGCACCTCGCGCTGGGGGGCGTCATGATGAATTGCGGCTACGATCCGGCCCCCGGCGGCAAGTACGATCTGCCCCCGATCGCCCCCCAGATGTGGCACGCCTACCACATCGCCGGTGAGCAGCTCGCCGTGGCCATCATCGCCGCGCTGCTCTATCGCTGGCGGACGGGGAAGGGACAGCGCCTGTCCTGCGCCATCCACGAGGCGGTGGCGAAATCCACCGAGGTCGACCTCATGTCGTGGGTGATGCGGCGCGTCCTCGTGCTTCGCCAGACCTGCCGTCATGCGCGTGAAACCGTCTCGCCGCATCCGTCCATCGTGCACACGAAGGATGGGCGCTGGGTGATGGCCAATCTGGGGACGCGCCCCGGTGAAGGAGCACGGCTGGTCGCGTTTCTCGAGCGCTACGGCATGGCAGCTGGCCTCGACGCGGAGCAGACCGCCGCGCCCCAGGGCGGACGGTTCGTCCCGGGCACCGCGCCTGACAAGGGACAGCGCGATCACGCCATGGAGGCCGTTCAGCGCTTCGTGCGGGCCTTCACGTACGAGAACGTGCCATGGCGCGAAGCCCAGGAGGCGGGGATGCTCTGGGCTCCGCTGCGCAAGCCGCACGAGAACGCCCTCGATCCGCACTGGCTCGCGCGCGGGAGCTGCACCGACGTCGAACACCCCGAGCTGGGTCGCGCCTTCCGCTACGCCACGAGCAAGTGGCTCGGCACCGCCACCTCCTGGTCGGTCGGCCGGCGGGCGCCGCTGTTGAACGAGGATGCCGAGGCGGTCGTCCTCCCGCGGGAGCGCGACCTGCCGGTGATCGATGTCTCCGCGCGGGTGCCGGTTGCCGAGGCCCTCTCGCCCCACGGCAAGCCGTTTCCCCTGCATGGCATCCGCATCCTGGACTTCACGTGGTTCCTGGCCTCGGCCGGCGGCACGCGGTTCCTGAGTGCCTTTGGCGCCGAGAGCATCAAGGTCGAGCTGAAGAGCCACCCGGACACCCGGATGGCCGCCATGGCGCCCGTCGGAGGTCGTGCCGCCCGCGAGCGGGCCACGGCGCCCCTGCCCGGCGTGACCGACCCCGACATGGGTGGGCAATTCAACAACAAGAACCCGGGCAAGCGCGGGTATCTCGCTGAACGTCAGGCATCCGAAGGGCCTGGAGATCGCCCGGCGTCTGGTGGCCCTCTCGGACGTCGTCGCGGAGGGTTTCTCGCCGGGCGTGCTCGACAGCTGGGGCCTCGGATACGAGGCGCTGCGCGCCATCAAGCCGGACATCATCTACGTCCAGCAGTCGGGCATGGGGGCGAAGGGCACGTACGGCCGCTTTCGCACCGTGGGCCCGATCGCGAACTCCTTTGCCGGCCTGTCGGAGATGTCGGGACTTCCCGAGCCGGCGATGCCGGCGGGGTGGGGCTACTCCTACCTCGACTGGATGGGGGCGTACAGCTTCGCCCTGGCCATGCTCAGCGGCCTCTTCCATCGGGCCCGCACGGGCGAAGGGCAGTGGATCGATGCCTCGCAGTCCGAGGTCGGGCTCTTCATCAGCGGCACCACCATCCTCGACTGGTCGGCCAACGGGCGTATCTGGTCACGCTACGGCAACCGGTCCCCGTACAAGCCGGCGGCGCCCCATGGCGTCTATCCCTGCGCCGGGGAGGATCGGTGGCTCGCCATCGCCTGCTTCACGGAGGCGGAGTGGCGCGCGCTGGTCAAGGTCGCGGGCCATCCGGAGTGGGGTGAGGACGGCCGGTTCGGAGATCTCGCCGGGCGGCTCCTGCACCAGGATGCCCTCGATGCCCTGGTCGGTGAGTGGACGAAATCGCAGGATGCCTACGAGGCGATGCTCAGCCTGCAGCAGGCCGGCGTGCCGGCCGGGGTCTGTCAGACGGCGGAGGACCGCTGCGACCACGACCCGCAACTGGCGGCGCTCGCCTGGTTGACCGAGGTGACGGGCACGAAGATCGGCCGGTGGCCGATCGCCGAGGTGCCCGTCAAGATGAGCGAGAGCCCGGCCTACATCGGCGGACGCCTCGACCGGGGCGCTCCCTGTTACGGCGAGGACAACCACTACGTGTACGGCGAGCTGCTGGGGATGTCGTCGCAGGAGATCGACGCCCTGGCCGCCGAGGGCGTGATCTGAGCTCCACGCCGCCGTCGCCGGAGCATCTTGACATAGAGTATTGAGACATCATGATGTCATCGATGCGGACGACGCTGACCCTCGACGATGATGTGGCCGCCAAGCTGCGTGAGCTCGCGCACCGGCGCCGGCTGTCGTTCAAGGAAGTCGTGAACTCGGTCCTCCGGCGCGGCCTCGCTGCCCAGGAGAGTCGCGCCGAGCGCGGTCGCCCCTATCAGGTCGACGTCTTCCGGAGCGACTTTCGGCCCGGCGTCGATCCCTTCAAGCTCAACCAGCTCAGCGACGACCTGGAGGCGCGGCGATTCGCCGAGGTGGGGCCGCCTCGCTCGTAGCCGTGGTTGTTCCTGACATCAACCTGCTCGTGTTCGCCCACAACGAGGCGGCTCCTCGACACCACGCCGCACGCGCTTGGTGGGAAGCGCTGATGATGGGTCGGGAGCGAGTCGGGGTCCCGTGGGCCGTCGTTGTCGGCTTTGTCCGTCTGGTCACACATGCCTCCGTGCTGGAGCAGCCCTTGCCACCCAGGGCCGCCATCGACGCGGGTGCGTCGGTGGTTCACGCGCGAGCACGTCCAGAGTCTGGATCCGGGTCCGCGGCACCTCGTGATCCTCGAACAGCTGTTCGAGAGCACCGGGGTGGCGGGGAGCCTGACGACCGATACACACCTGGCCGCACTCGCGATCGAGCACCAGTGCGAGCTTCACTCCAACGACGCCGATTTCGCCCGATTCCCGGGTCTTCGCTGGCACAACCCCCTGGCCTGACCGGCGACATGGAGTGGGGCAGCCCTCTCCCAGGCCGGCGAGTCGGCCCTTGCGTTGACGACGTGTGGCCAATGCACTACGCTGTAGTGCATGAGCAAGAGCGAGGTCTACAGCTGGAGACTGTCGCGGGAAACCAAGGCGATCCTCGAGGACGAGGCGCGCCGGCAACACACGTCCCTCGCCGGCGTGCTCGACCGGATCGTGCAGGAGTGGCGACGCCGTCGGGAGGGGCCCGACGACGATTCGGCGGAACAGGCCCGGCTCCACGCGGCCGCGGCAAAATCCTTCGGCCGCATCGCGGGCCGGCATCCCTACAGCGCGGCGCGCACGCGAGAGGTGATCCGCCAGCGATTGAGACGGCCCCGTGCCAGCTAAGGGGTTGATCGACACCGGTCCGATCCTCGCGCTTCTCGATCGGAACGACCCGTGGCACGGGCCGTGCGTCGAGACGATCTCGCGGCTTCGTCTGCCCTTGATGACCTCCGCGGCCGTCTTGGCCGAGGTCTTTCACCTGATTCCCGATGGGCCGCGAGTCCTGGAAGAGGCGTGGACCCTGATCCGGTCGGCCATCACGGTGGCCTCCATCGCCGATGATGACCTGGATTCCATGCATGCCTTGATGGGCCGCTATCGCGACCGGCCCATGGACTTCGCCGACGCCACGCTCGTCCATCTCGCGCATCGGGAGTCCTTGACCGAGATCTTCACGATCGACCATGACGACTTTGAAACGTATCGGATCGACGGACGGAGGCGGTTCCGTGTGGTCCCTGATCGGAGCGCTCGTCGGCCCTGATCAGCCCCCTCCTCGCACGTCAGTAGGGTTCCTTGACGAAGATGAAGGTGGTTCCCTGCACGACGGGAGCGCTCGCGCCGACGAAGGAGACATTGACGTCTTTGACCTGGCGTTCCCCGGCGCGTCCGGAGGCCTGCAGCGCTCCCTCGATGATGTGCCACAGACCGTGAATGCGCCCGGTGCCCAGGCTCCCGCCGAAGGTGTTCAGGGGTAGCTCGCCGTCCAGCTCCATGCGCCCGTCCTGGATGAAATCGAGGGCTTCGCCCTCCTTGCAGAACCCGTAGGACTCCAGGCCGTAGATCACCGAGGCGGAGAAGCCGTCGTAGATCTGGGCCACATCGACGTCGCTCGGGCTGAACCCTGACCGCTCCCAGGTGAGGCGCGACGAGCTGCGGCCGCCCTCCATGTAGTTGCTCAGGCTCCCGATGCGCCCGGCCACCTCGAAGGCGAGCCGCTGACCGTATCCCGCGAGATACGCGGGGCGCGGCCGCAAGTCGCGCGCACGGTCGGCGGTGGTCAGGACGATGGCCACGGCCCCCTGCACGGGGATGTCGCAGTCGTACAGGCAGAACGGGTACGCGACCATTCTGGAGGTCAGATAGTCCTCCCTCGTCAGCGGCGTCCCGTGGAAGTAGGCATGGGGGTTCTTCTGCGCGTGTTGGCGCTGGGTCACGGCGAGGGTGGCCATCTTCTCGCGGTTCTGGTTGTGCCGTTCCAGCCAGCGGGTGTACGCGACCGCCATGCCCTGTCCCGGACCACCGAACCCGTAGGGAGCGGTGAACTGCGCCGGCCCCTGGGCGTGGGTGCCCGGCAGGTTCTGGTAGGTGCCGCGGGGGTTGTGCATCGCCCGCCAGACCACCGCATACGTGCACACCCCGGCCAGAAGGGCGTTGACGGCCTGCTGGACCGCGCCGCCGATATTGACCGTGTCCACCTGGACCTGCCAGCTCAGGTTCGGGAGCTTCAGCATCGCCATCATGCAGTTGACCGACACGATGGTGATGCCGTCCACCACCGCGTGCCCCGTCGCCGGCAACTCCGGGTAGGTCGCCAGCCCGTCGATGTCGGACAGGGCCAGCCCGGAATCTTCCACGGCGCCTTTGACCGCCTGCAGCGCATGCGCGGCCAGGGGGATCTCCGCCGACCGGGTGACCTTGGAAAATCCCACGCCGCTCACCGCGACCTTGCACCGGTGCTCCCACATACGGCCGATCTCCTTGGCGGCTACGGCGCGTCGTGCGCCAGCCGGAACTGCGGCAACGTGATGTCGTCGTTCAGCGGCTGGAAGATCACCTCCACGCGACGCCCCACCTTCGCCTCCGTGTACGGAGCCTCCAGCAGATTGCCAGGCAGAAGGGCCCCCGGTGCGTCGTCGAGCTCCACGATGATGCTCGCGTAGGGTATGGCCGCGGCAAATCGCCGGTCACCGGCGTGGTACATGACGGTGTAGGCGTAGATGGTGCCCTTGCCGCTCACCGGTTCGAACTTGAGATCGATGGCCATGCAGTTCACACAGGTCGCATACGGAGGATGCTGGAAGTGCCCGCACGCCTGACAGCGCTGCAGCGCCAGCACTCCCTGCTTGGCCGCGTCCCAGAAGGGCTTCGTCCATTCGTTCGGGACGGGAATGGGCCTGGTCACCTTGCTCCAGTCGCTCATTGCCATGGTCTCGTCTCTCCCCATCAGGCCCACACTCAACAGCGCTCAGCGCTCCAGAGCGCGGGCCAGGATCGTGCGCCCCGCTCGCCGTGTCAAGGGCTCGGCGGGCCGCTGTCGGGAGCACATGATCTGACCGCTCCCGAGAGCAAGTGATTTGACCGCTCCTTGCGGGCGGTGGGTGTTGGATGGCTCCTCAGGAGGGAGCCATGAGTTGCTACACCCAAGCCGCCGTGGAGTGGGCCATGAAAGTACAGGACGTCATCTTGCGGGCGTTGAGCGGAGAACTAGTGGATCCAGGTCGCGGACATCCTGGGGCTGAGCGCCCGCACCGTTCGTCGTCTGCGCTGGCGCTATGAGCACCACGGCTATGCCGGCCTGCTCGATCGCCGGCGCCGGATCCCATCCCCGCGCCGCGTCCCCGTCCAGGAGCTGCAACGCATCCTGCGTCTGTATCGCGAGCGCTACGCCGGGTTCAATGTGCGTCACTTCTGCCAGATCGCTCGGCGCGAGCACGGCCTCACCTTCTCCTACACCCTGGTGAAGATGGCGCTGCAGGGGGCGGGACTCGTGGCCAAACGCCGCCCGCGGGGCGCCACCGCCGGCGCCGGGAGCCGCGGCCGTGCTACGGCGAGCTGGTGCACCTCGACGGCAGCCGGCATGCCTGGTTGGCCCTGGTGCCCGGCGTGATGCAGACCATGCTCGTCATCGTGGACGACGCCACCAAGCAGGTGCTCTATGCCCAGCTCGTGGAGGGCGGCGAGAGCACGGCGGCCAGCCTGACGGCGCTGCGCGAGGTGCTCACGACCTTCGGCCTGCCGGGGGCCCTCTACACCGACCGCGCCGGCTGGGCGGTGTCCACGCCGACCTCCGGCAGCGCCCCCGACCGCACCAAGCTCACTCAGGTGGGTCGCGCGCTGGTCCGGCTGGGCATCGAGCACATCCTCGGCTTCTCGCCCCAGGCCCGGGGGCGCAGCGAGCGGGCCAACGGGACTCTGCCGGGCCGCCTGGTCAACGCACTCCGCGTGGCCGGCCTTCGCACGCCGGCCGCGGCCAACCGCTATCTGCGCGAGCGCTTCATCCCCGACTTCAACGCCACCTTCGGTCGACCTCCGGCCGATCCCACCAGCGCCTTCGTCCCCGTCGGCGCGCACGACCTGGACCAGATCCTCTGCCACGAGGAAGAGCGGGTGGTGGCCCGCGACAACACCGTCCACCTCGACGGCGTGGTCCTGCAGATCGACAAGCAGCGCGGCCGCCGGACCTGTGCCGGCCTGCGCGTGCTCGTTCGGCGCCATCTCAGCGGCCAGCATTCCATCTGGTGGGGCCCGCGCTGTCTCGGCCGCTTCACGGTGCACGGCCAGCCGGTCCGCGAGAAAGCGGCCTAACCCTTGGGAGGCGAGCGGTCAGATCACTTGTCAAACCGGAGCGGACAAATCACTTGCTAACAACAGGGCTCGGCGGGCCGCGACGCCGTGCTAGGCTTCGCGACATGCGCGGCCAGCATCGCCGATGGATGACCTGACGCGGGCGGTGCTAGGGCACGTCGACGCAATAGATCTGGTCGACCTGGCCAGCGCGCTCATCCGCATCCCGAGCTTCAAGACGGAGGAGACACCCGTCGCGCTCTTCCTCGAGGAGTTCTTCCGCCCGCGCGGGTACGACGTCGAGCTTCAGGAGATCGAGCCCGGACGGTTCCAGACGATCGCCACCTTGCGCGGCACGGGCGGCGGGGCCAGCCTCATGCTGAACGGCCACACCGACATCAACGCCCTCACCATGCGCTGGACGCGCGATCCCTGGACGCCCGCCCTCGAGGGCGATCGGCTGTACGGCCACGGCGTCCAGAACATGAAAGGGGGCCTGGCCAGCATCATCATGACCGCGGAGGCCATTCGCCGATCCGGCGTGCGGCTGGCCGGTGATCTCGTCGTCGCCTGCGTCGCCGGCGAGACGCAAGGCGGCGAGGGCACGCACTACCTGATGGAACGCGGTTTCCGCACCGATGCCGCGGTGGTCGCGGAGCCCTTCGGCGCCGACCACCTGGTGACGGTGCACTCGGGCATCGTGCACATGGCGATCCACACGTACGGGGTGACGGGGCACATCGGACGCCTCGAGGGCACGGTGAACGCGGTCCAGAAGATGACGGCGGTCATCGACGCGCTGGAGCACGTGCAGTTCCGCCACGCGCCGCGGCCCGACCTGCCCGCGTTCCCGCGGCTCAACGTGGGCAGCATCATCGGCGGGCGGGGCCGGGACTACGTGCTGGTGGAGCCGCCGTACGTGCCCGACCTCTGCACGATCCTGGTCGACGTCCACTTCGTGCCGGGGCAGACGGTCGACGGCGATCGTCGCCGACATCCGTCGCGCTCTGGACCCGCTCGCCGCGCGCGATCCGGACCTGCGCTACGAGATCGAGATCCCGCCGCCGGGCCACTTCAAGGGCCGGCGGCGCCTGGTGATGGATCCGCTCGACGTTCCCCTCGACGCGCCGATCGTGCAGGCGGTGGCCAGGAGCTATCGGACCGTGACCGGAGAGGAGCCGCACGCCATCGGCACGGTGCTCCCGCACTCGTACAGCGCCGATGACACGTGCCATCTCTGGAAGGCCGGCATCCCCTGTCTGCTGTACGGCCCCGGGGTCATCCGCGGCAGCGCGGACGAGGACGACGCCTGCGTCCTGGTGAGCGAGATGGTGAAGGTCACGCGCGTGCTGGCGGTGACCGCCCTCGACGTCTGCCAGCGCCCGCCGGCGGAACTCGCCATCGCGTCAGCGCGGGAGCCCCGTGCGGGGATCGACCGTCGACGGCGTGATGGGCTGGCCCGCCCGCGGACTGGGACTCGGGTCGATCCGCGGGATGGGTAGCGGCGGTGGTGGTGGCGGCGCCGACGGCGTCGGCGAACTGCCGGGAGCGGGCGGGGGCGACGAGGACGGCAGCCCGGGCCGCGGGTCGGGCGCTGATGGCAAGCCGGACGGAGACCTCGGAAGCGTGGAGCCCCGCCCTGGGTCACGCGGGCGGACCGACGACACGTCGGTCGAGACGGGTGGCAAGAATGCGATAGAGGTCGAGAGATGAGATCCCCAGCCGCGGATGTATCATGCGCGGCGAGGTGATCGAATGTGCTGAGGATGCGGCGTTGATCGGCATCGAGTTCACGACATTTTCGCTCATCGGCCGGTGTGAGCGCACCGGCATGTTCGGGATCGCCATCGCGACCAGCGAAATGGCCGTCGGCTCGCGCTGCATCCACGTCGCCCCGGGGGTGGGCGCCGTCGTCACCCAGGCCAGCACCAATCCGCGTCTCGGTCATCTCGGCCTGAATCTTCTGAGCGCCGGGTACTCGGCGCCGCGCGTTCTGGAGGAGATCGCGGCGAATGACCAGTTCGTCGAGCGCCGGCAGCTCGGGTGTCTGGACGTGAGCGGTCTCGCCGCCGCGCGCACGGGCTCCGGGAACAAGCCGTGGGCGGGCCATCGCGTCGACCGGAACGTGGTCGTCACGGCCAACGCGGTGGTGAGCGCGGCGGTCGCCGACGCGATGTTCGGCGCGTTCCAGCGGGGCGCTGACCTCGCGCTCTGGGAGCGCCTTCTGAGATCCCTCGAGGCGGGGAAAGCGTCCGGCGGCCAACCCAACGGCGAAGTATCCAGCGGACTCTTCGTCGTGGACCGTGAGCCGTTCGCCATGGTCGATTTGCGCGTCGATCTGCATCCCGAGCCCGTGGCCGAGCTCCGCCGGCTGGCCGACGCCTACTTCCCGCTGGTTGCGTACTACAACCTGCGCCCGCGCGATCCGAACGTGCCATCGGCCGCGGAGTGGCTCACCGCGCAGCGGCGACCGAGCGTGTGACGGGATGGACAGGACGACCGGACGGAGGGAGAGCGCATGAACTATGATGCTGATCAATCCCTACCCCTGGTCGGCGCCGCTCGAAGAGGTGCGTCTCAAGAAGAAGTGAGGCCGGTCCCGTGAGCGCCTGACGCGAGGTGGGGTCAGCCACGCGCTCGCCCCCAGGGCGGCCAGGCCGACGACGCCGTTCACCGCGAAGGCGGTCGATACCCCCCAGGTCTGGGAGAGCGATCCGACGACGAAGGCACCGATCGGGAAGATGCCGCTCGACAGCAGGATGTAGACGCTCATCATGCGGCCGCGCAGCGCGTCGGGCGCCATGAGCTGGAGCGACGTGTTGCAGCCGGCGACGGCGATGGTTCCCGTGAAGCCGACCCAGGCAAGGAGGACCGCCGCCGGCCAGAAGCTACGCGTTGCCGAGAGCCCGAGGAGCCCGGCGCACGCGGCGGCGGCCGCGGCGGCGATGAGGTTGGGCGCGGGCCGTCGCGATCCGATGGCGCCGAGTGATAGGCCGGCGGCCACCGCGCCCACGCCCAACGAGGCCATCAACATGCCGAAGCCCTCCGAGCCCAGCCCGAGAACATTCCGGGCGAGCAGGGGGACGTAGACCGAGAAGTTGAAGACACAGAAGCTCACGACGACCTGAATGCCGAGGACGAACCGGACGGCGGGCGTGCGCCCGGCGTAGCTGAGGCCCTCGACGATCTCTTCGAGGATCGTGGTGCTCGCGCGGGGCGAAGGACCCCGGGCGGGGACGCGGGTGAGGGCGGCGATGGAGACGACGAACGCCAAGGCATTGAGCAGGAAACCCGCGAAGAGACCGACACGCGCGATGAGCACGCCGGCCACGGCTGGCCCGATGATCGCGCGCCGTGTTGAACGACGCGGAATTCATGCCGACCGCGCTGACGACGTGCTCGCGCCCGACCAGCTCCATGATGAACGACTGCCGCGCCGGCTGATCGAGAGCGCTCATCACGCCCCACGTCACCGCCATCACGGCCACGTAGCTGTAGCGGATGTGGCCGCTCCACACCAGGAGACCGAGCGCGAGGGCCAAGGCGCCCTGCACGGTCTGGGTCGTCTGCAAAATATGGCGCTTGCTGACGCGGTCGGCCAGCACACCGGTGAACACGGCGAGGAGCAGGATGGGGCCGGACTGGAGGGTGGCGATGAGCCCCAGGAGAAACGGGGAGTCCGTGAGCTGGAGGACGAGCCAGGACTGGCTGACCGTCTGCATCCAGCTGCCGACCTGGGCGACCATATTGCCGGCGTAGTAGACGCGGAAGTCGCGGTTGGCCAGCGCGCGAAGGCCGGTGGGCAGCGGCACCCGTCCAGCCTATCGGACGACCCCGCCTTCGATCCCGAAAATGCCGCCGCGGACGGCGTGATCAGCCCAGGAAGTCGCGGCAGAGCGTCTCCCACATGATCGCGGAGAGCTTCAGGCTCTCGGTGTCCACGCGCTCGTTGTGGCCGTGGAACATCAGCGGGTACTCGGTGTACGGGATGCGCGTGGAGTGCAGGCCGAAGCCGTAGGCCGGGATGCCCTTCCAGCGGAAGAACTTGGCGTCGGTCCCGCCGGTGGTGATGGTGGGCACCACCTTGCTGTCGGGCATGAGCCGGGTGGCCACGCGCGAGATCGCCGCCATCAGCGGCGTGTCGGTGGGCGACACGGTGCCGCCGCGCTTGCGGTCGGGCGGCGTCTCGATGGTCACGCGGTCGGCGAGGTTGCCCAGCGCCTCCACGATCATCGCCTCCACCTCGTGCTGCTCGATGCCCGGCAGCGAGCGGATGTCCACGTCGATCTCCACGCGGTCGGGGATCACGTTCACCTTGGTGCCGCCGTGGGCGATGTTGGGGGAGAACGTCGTGTGCGTGCAGGCGTGGGCCTCGCGGGCCAGGGCGAGATTGTCCAGGTCGCGCGCCGTCTCCCACACCCGGTCGGGATCGGTGAGGGCCTCGGTGAGGCCGGGCGGGAGCTCGAGCGCTTCCACGTAGCCGCGCCAGGCGTCCAGGATGCGGGCCTTGGGCCGGTACTCGGCGAGACGCTGGACGACCTTGGCGGCGGTGACCAGCGCGTTGTCGGTGCGGAACGGCCGCGACCCATGGCCGGGGGTGCCGTGCACGACGAGCCGCCGCCAGTTGCCGCCCTTCTCGCCGACCGTGACTTTCAGCGTGTGGCCGGACTTCGTGGGGATCGGCACGCCGCCGCTCTCGGTGATGACGTAGTCGCACTTCACGGCGTCCGCGTGGTGCTCGACGAGATGGCCGGCGCCCAGGAACCCGCCCGCCTCCTCGTCGGCCACGGCCAGGTAGATCAGCGTGCCGCGCGGGCGCCAGCCGCTCGCCGCCAGCCGCCGCGTGGCGACGGCCATCGTCGAGGTCAGGTTCAGCATGTCGATGGCGCCGCGGCCCCACACGATGCCGTCCACCAGTCGCCGGCGAAGGGGTCGCGCTGCCAGCCGGAGGCGGTCACCGGCACCACGTCGGTGTGGCCCATGAGCAGGAGAGTCGGCGCCTTGGGATCGCGGCCCTCGATGCGCGTGATGAGGCTCATCCGGCCCGGCTGCGAGGTGTAGCGCTCGCAGGAGAGGCCGGAGCCGGCGAAGAAGTCCTCCAGCGCGTCGACGCTGCGGTCCTCGTGGCCGGACGCGGCCTCGCCCGTGTTGACGCAGCCGTTGCGGATCAGCGTGCGGAGCAGCTCGGTGGCCTGGGTCTCGACCGCGGTGTCCTCTGGCATCTCGACACCTCCTTGACGGACCGGATGGTAGCATCGCCCGCCGGGTCCATGGTGGCGCCCCTCACCAACGTCGCCTATGATCCTCGATGCCAACATCTGGAGCGACGCCATGGCGCGAATTGATCTGATCGACGTCAGCAAGACGCTCAGGGATCGGGCCAGAGCAGGGTCGAGGGCCATCACGAGCGCGGCCGCCCCGGACGGGGTCCCGGCGCCGGGCGATGGCGGCCGAGGATCGACCTTTTCCATTCACGAGCTGAATCTGCGGATTCCCCATGGCCAGACCATGGTCGTCTTGGGTCCCAGCGGGTGCGGCAAGACCACGCTCCTCAAGATCATTGCCGGACTGATCCCGCCAGATTCGGGCGACGTGCGCTACGACGATGTGGACGTGAAGGATGTTCCCCCCGGCGGCCGGCGCATCGGCATGGTCTTTCAGAACTACGCACTCTATCCTCACCTCAGCTCGAGAACGAACGTCCTGTCGTACTTCCTGTTCAGGAAGAAGACCCCAGAACTGGACGCGCTGGCCAAGGCCAAATTTCAGAGGACCAGTGAGCTCATGGGGGTGGAGCTTGCCTATCTCCTGGATCGCAAGCCCACCACGCTGTCCGGTGGTGAGAAGCAGCGCGTCGCCCTCGGCCGCTGCATCACCCGGGACGCGGCCCTCTTCCTGGTGGACGAGCCCTTCGCCAATCTGGATCAAGCGCTGCGGGAGAAATATCGCGTCAATCTGAAAGTCCTCTTGAGGCAATTCAACATCACCACGGTGTACGTGACCCACGATCATCATGAGGCACTGGTCCTGGCCGATCTGGTGGCCGTCATGGATCGCGGAAGGATTGAGCAAGTTGGAACATTCCAGGAGATCTACGACACGCCGAAGAACGTGTTTGTCGCCGGGTTCTTGAACCTGCACACTGGCTCGCCCCCCATCAGCCTCATTGACGCACGAGACATGCCTCAAGGGCAGCGGCTCGGGAATGTCTGGGTGGGGGTGCGTCCTGAGCACGTCGAGATATCCAGAGAGCGACGAGACGACACGCTCGGGGGGATCATCGCCAGCACCCTGAGTCTCCCCCCGAACAACACCACGCTGCTCACCATCCGCGTGGGGGAGCACGAGGTCCACGCCCAAAGCTCAGGCGATGAGAACCGCCTGACCGGTGGTCAGGTCTGGCTGGCCTTCAAGCAATATCATCTGTTCGACAAGGCGTCCGGCATGAGGCTGCGGAGCTCTCCGGAGACACGCTGAGAACGGGCTCTATAGCGCCATCTCCGCGCAGACCGACAACGCGCCGACCTGCGCCGAGGATACCGGCTCGCCGTCAGGCTCCCCTACCCCAGGCGATGGCGTTGCGCAGCAACGTGATGAACGCGTCGGTCTCCCACGAGCCTCGAAAGGTGAGCGGCGTCGTGTCCGTGGGGTCGACGGCGCGGGAGGCTCGAATGGCCGGGTTGTGGCAGTGACCGAGAGCGAAGTACGTGACGCCGCCGTGGCCCACCTCGCGGGTGTAGCCGAGCACGCGGGTCTTGCCGTCGGGCCGCAACGACGTGTCCGAGGGGTAGAGGGGGCCGATCGTGGGCGAGATGGCGTCCGGGCCGTAGTCCGCGGTCAGCAATATTCGGGTCGAACCAGGGTCCTGGAGCTCGATGAAGTACGGCTCGTCCTCGACGTCGAAGGATGCGACGAGCCCTCGCGTCAGGCGGGCGTCGCCGGCACCCACGTCGACGCGAATCTTGCAGATAGGGGGATGGGTCAGGAAATAGCTCCCCAGGAGTGCGTGGTGCTCGAGCTTGACGGTGCGGCGCTGCCGCACGCCTTCCACCCGCTCGGCGCGACCGCCGCTGGTGCCGTGCAAGCCCAGCCAGCGGCCGCCCGCTTCCAGCCAGCGCTGGATGGCGCGGCACTGTGCGACGTCGGGGTACGGGCCGGCCACGTAGGTGATGAGCAACCGGCTCACGGGCAGCCACTTCTCGACGTCTGCGAAGTCGTTGGCGACCGAGGCGGGAACGTCTTGCTCCGCCAGGAGCCCGAGCAGGCGCAGGCGGGCATAGTCGTGGTCGTGCCCGGCGCTCGATCCGGGCGGAAAACCACCGGCAATGAGGTGCGCGCGGCCGGAGTTCGTCTCTGTCATCAGATCACCTCGCGTGGCGACATCTTGGGTCCCTGGCGATGACGCGTCAAGGACAAGGGCCGCGTCCGGATTAGAATCCGAGCCATGAGCACCAGCGCCACGCCCGACCGCATCGACGCCTCGCGCGCCGCCCTGATCGTCTACGACGCCTGCCGCCGTGCCCTGACCCCCGCCGATCCCGCGCGGCGCGCGGCGATGCGGCCCGTCCTCGAGGCCTGGGTCGCCCTGATCGGCGCGTGCCGCGCGCGCGCCCTGCCCATCATCTACACGACCCCGGTCAGCCGGGCGGATGGCGCCGACGTTGTGCTGCTGCCCACCGACCTCAGCGTCGCGACGGGAGTGCCGTCGCTCACCAACTGCATCGAGGACACGCCGGAGGCCGGCTTCCCGGAGGAGATTGCCCCTCGGCCCCAGGACTACGTGTACCTCAAGCGCCGCCCCAGCGCGTTTTACGGCACCGGGGTGGCCGAGTTGCTGCGATTGCTCCGCCGCACCGCGCTGGTGATCGGCGGCGGCGCGACCAATCGCGGCGTCGAGACCAGCGTCCGCGAGGCCTTCAGCATGGACCTCGACACCGTGGTCGTCCGCGAGTGCTGCTGGGGCGGTGACGCCGCGGCCCACGCCTACAGCCTCGACACATCGATGAGGATGTACGCGCGCATCCGCACCCTGGAACAGGCCCTGGCCATGCTCGCGTGAGGCGGCGGGCCGCCAAGCGGCGATGGTATCCTAGCGCCGTCCAATACCCCTCGTGAGGTGTGTCAATGCTCTACGAACTGCGTCGCTACGATGTGGCCGCCAGCAAGCTCCCCGCGCTGCTCGATCGCTTCGGCAGCTTCACCGTCCACAAGTGGAAGGAGTACGGCTTCCGCTTGATCGGCTTCTGGACGCCCATCGTGAGCGAGAAGAGCAACCAGGTGGTGTACATCTGGGGCTGGGAGAGCTACGAGGAGCGCACCAAGAAGAACGCGGCCTGGCGCGCCGATCCCGAGCGCGCCAAGAAGTGGGCGGAGACCGAAAAGGACGGGCCGCTGGTGAACCGCGTGTACAACCAGCTCATGGAGCCGACCTCGTATTCGCAGATCGACCGGGGCGAGCCCTACGGGCCGGACGCGGCGACCCGCAGTCCGTACCTCTTCGAGCTGCGCGAGTACCAGGCCATGCCCGGGAAGATCACCAACATCACCGACCGGTTCGGCGGCTTCACCTGCGAGGCCTTCAAGAAGCTCGGCTTCCGCCAGGTGGGCTACTGGCTGAACCGCATGGGCGGCAACGACCACCAGCTCATCTACCTGCTGGCCTGGGAGAGCCTGGACGAGCGCGTGGCCAAGTTCGACACGTTCGCCAAGGATCCCGAGCGGGCCCGCGCGTTCGCCGAGAGCGAGAAGAACGGCCCCATCGTGCAGCAGGTGGCCAACACCATCCTGCGCCCCACCGCCTTCTCGCCGATGAAGTGACGCTCACTGTGACCCGCGGGTCCCGCGCCGTCGCGGCGCGGGACCCGCGGCCTCGGCACCGTGGCCGACAAGGAGGAGATCGCCATGTCGCTACTCGCCCCGAACCAGCTCGAGGACCTGCTGCCCGCGGAGACGTCGTCCTTCCCCTCGCCCATCCCCACGCAGTTCGTCTCCAGCGACGAGTTCACGCCCCCGCCCCAGACCGAGAAGCAGAAGCAGGTGGAGGCGCGCATCAAGGAGCTCGGCACCCGGTTGGCCAAGCACCAGGGCCTGAGCCGCCGCGCGTTCTTCAAGACCGCCGCCGGCATGGCCGCCGCCTTCGTGGCGATGAACGACGTCTACGGCCCGATCTTCGGCGTCAGCCCGGCGGAAGCCGCCAGCCCCGACATGGCCAACGAGCGCGCCAAGGGCCTGGCCGGCCAGTTCATCATGGACATGCACACGCACTTCCTGCGCGACGACACGCGGCTCGAGAACTTCGTGCGCTCGCGCGAGGCCGTGGGCAAGGCGGGCTGGAACCCGGCCCTCGCGGGCAAGCCCCAGACCATCGACGATCTGAAGTTCGCCAACTACTTCAAGGAAATCTACTTCGACAGCGACACCAAGGTGGCCCTCATCTCCGGCTCCGGCTCGGAAGAGCCGCGCGATTGGTTCCTCACCAACGAGATGAAGGCCGAGGCGCGGGCCAAGGTGAACCAGCTCACCGGCTCGAAGCGCCTGATGTCGCACGCCATCTTCATGCCCGGCATGCCGGGCTGGATGGAGGCGGTGGACCAGGCCATCGCGCAGCTCAAGCCCGACTCGTTCAAGGGCTACACGGTGGGCGACAACACCAACAAGCAGCTCTCCAAGCACCCCTGGCGCATGGACGACGAGAAGCTCCTCTACCCGTTCTACGAGAAGATGGCGAAGGCGGGGCTCGTCAACATCTGCGTGCACAAGGGGCTGTACCCGTATTCGACGACCAAGAACTTCCCGCAGCTCGTCGACCACGCCGACGTGCGCGACGTGGGCAAGGCCGCCAAGGACTGGCCCCAGCTGAACTTCGTCATCTACCACTCGGCCTTCCGCTTCACCGGCGGCGAGTGGAACAACGGCTGGGCGCAGTTCGAGCAGACGGGGCGCGTGGACTGGGTGACCGATCTCTCCGAGATTCCCGCGAAGTACGGGGTCACCAACGTCTACGGCGACCTCGGCCAGATCTTCGCCCAGAGCACGGTGGCCGAGCCGCGCCTGTGCGCGGCCATGATGGGCATGCTCGTCAAGGGCCTCGGCGCCGACCACGTGGTCTGGGGTACCGACGCGATCTGGACGGGCGCACCGCAGTGGCAGATCGAAGCGCTGCGCCGGCTGGAGATCCCCGAGGACATGCAGCGGAAATACGGGTTCCCGGCGCTGGGGCCCGCCGACGGTCCGACCAAGCGCGCCATCTTCGGCGAGAACTCGGCGCGGCTCTACAAGTACGACCCCAAGCGCCGCGCGGAGCTGAAGACCGACCGCATCGCGCTCGCGCAGGCGGACTACGAGCGCGAAGGGCCCGGGCGGACCAATCTCCGCTACGGCTTCGTGCCGAAGCCGGTGGCCTGAGGCAGGGAACAGCTCCCCCGGACGGGCGCTGAGACCGTCAGAAGGGGTTGCGCGCTACGGGCGCAGCACCCGGACGGGCTGGCCGGCCAGCCAGGCCTTCACGTCCTCCAGCGCCTGTCCGTAGAAGATCCGGTATCCCTCCTCGGTCACGTAGCCGAGGTGCGGCGTGATCACCGTGTTCGGGAGATTGCGCAAGGGGTGGTCGAGGGGGAGGGGCTCCTCGTCGTACACGTCGAGGCCCGCGCCCGCGATCGTTCCCTGACGGACCGCGGCCACGAGCGCGGCCTCGTCGACGATGGGGCCGCGCGAGGTGTTGACCAGGTAGGCCGTGCGCTTCATCTGGGACAGCTCGCGGGCGCCCAGGAGCCCCCGCGTGCGGTCGCTGAGCACGAGATGAATGCTCACCACGTCCGCGCGCGCCAGCAGCTCGTCCTTGGCCACGAGGGTGGCCCCCACCTCGGCGGCGCGTGCGGCCGTGAGGTTCTGGCTCCAGGCGATCACGTCCATCTCGAACGCCCGGCCGATCTTGGCCACGCGTGAGCCCAGCCCGCCGAGTCCGACGACGCCGAGGGTCTTGCCGTTCAGGCCGAGCCCGCAGCTCACCTGCCACCGGCCCTCACGGGTCGCGCGATCCTCGACCGGGATGCGGCGCACGAGGGCGAGGATGAGTCCCCACGTCAGCTCGGCTGTCGGATAGGGCAGCCCCGCCGTCCCGCAGACGGCGATGCCGCGCTCCACGGCTGCCCCCACGTCGATGGACGCGTTGCGCATTCCCGTCGTCACCAGGAGCTTGAGCCGCGGCAGTTGCCCGAGGAGTGCCCGCCCAAACGGGGTTCGCTCGCGCATGGCCACCACCGCGTCGAAGTCGGCCAGTCGGGCGGCCACCGCGGCGGCGTCGCTCAGGTGGTCGGCGAAGACCACCACCTCGGTCCCCGCGGGGAGACTCGCCCAGTCGGCCATGCGACGGGCCACGCCTTGATAGTCGTCCAGGATCGCGACACGGGTCATGCTCGGCTCCTCTCTTCACAGGCTTCCCTCGAACAGCGGGCCCTCGGCTCCGCGGCGTTCTGCGCAGGCAATGATAGAACGAGCTGAGGTCGCTTGACTTGAGCCCCCACGTGAGCAACTCTCTCTCGCGTTCCGGGAGGGGCTTCGATGGCACATTCCGTTCGGGGCGTCGTCGCGAAGGGCAAGGGTCAGCCGGTCGAGCTGACATCGATCCAGGTGCCCGATCCGGGCCCGGGAGAGGCGCTGGTGCGGGTGCAGGCCTGCGGGGTGTGTCACACCGATCTCCACTACCGCGAGGGCGGCATCAACGACGACTTCCCGTTCCTGCTCGGTCACGAGGCGGCGGGGATCGTGGAAGCGGTCGGGCCGGAGGTGACCGGCGTGAAGCCGGGCGACTTCGTGGTGCTCAACTGGCGAGCCGTGTGCGGCACCTGCCGTTCGTGTCTGCGGGGCAAGCCCAACCTCTGCTTCAGCACGTTCAATGCGACCCAGAAGATGACCTTGCCCGATGGCACTCCGCTGTCGGCCGCGCTGGGCATTGGAGCGTTCGCCGAGAAGACCCTCGTGGCGGCCGGGCAGTGCACGCCCGTGAATCCGGCAGTCAAGCCGGAAGTGGCCGGTCTGCTCGGCTGCGGGGTGATGGCCGGCATCGGTGCGGCGATGCTCACCGGGGAGGTGCAGCGTGGATACCGCGTGGCCGTGTTCGGCTGCGGCGGCGTCGGCAACGGAGCCATCGCGGGGGCACGGCTGGCGGGCGCCACGACGATCGTGGCCGTCGATCTCGACGACCGCAAGCTGGAGTGGGCGAAGCGGTTCGGCGCCACCCACACGGTGAACGCCAAGAAGACCGACCCCGTGGCGGCGATCCGCGCCGCCACCAACGGCTACGGCGCCGACGTCTGCATCGAAGCCGTCGGCCACCCCGAGGTTCTCCGTCAGGCCTTCTTCGCGCGTGATCTCGCCGGCACGGTCGTGCAGGTGGGCGTGCCCACGCCGAGCATGAAGTTCCCCGACATCCCGATGATCGAGTTCTTCGGACGGGGCGGCGCGCTGAAGCCGAGCTGGTACGGCGACTGCCTGCCCAGCCGCGACTTCCCGATGCTGGTGGATCTCCACCTGCAGGGTCGGCTGCCGCTTCAGGACTTCGTCACCGAGACCATCGGCCTGGGCGACGTCGAAGAAGCGTTCCATCGGATGGAGCGCGGCGAGGTTTTGCGCAGCGTGGTGGTGTTGTGATCGAGCTCGTCAACACCTCGGGCATCTTCGCCCTCGAGGGCGGCGAGTGGAGTCCCCTGGGCCCCGCCTGCGCGGCTCCTTGACCGCGGCCCCGGGGCGGCGCAGGATTGCCTGGGCCAGCGCGGGATCGCCGCGGGGATCGGCGTTAGAGTTACCTGTGCGCTCTGACAGGAGATGAGATTGAGCAGAATCGACCTTGCCATCGGCATTGGCGGCGCGGCGGGCCAGGGAATCGCCACTCCCGGCGACATTCTGGCGCGGATCTTTGTCCGCCGCGGGCTCCACGTAAACGCCTACAACGCCTACCAGTCCATCATTCGCGGTGGTCACATTTTCCTGACCCTCCGCACGAGTGACCAACCTGTTCTGAGTCACGGCGACACGCTCGACGTGCTCATGCCGTTGAATCAAGACACGATGGATCGGCACCTGAAGCTGATGCGCGCCGGCTCGGTCGTGCTCTTCAACAGCGACACGATCAAGCCCGGTGCCGTGTCCGATGGTGTGCAGCTCTGTCCGTTCTCCGTCAAAGCGCTGGCCCCCACGATCAGGGGCGATCTCGTGCAGAACACCATCGCGTTGGCCGCGGTCTTGCGGTTGATCGGCGTGGAGTTCGGGATTCTCGAGGAGATCCTGGCGCTCCAGTTCAAACGGAAAGGCCAGGCCGCCGTGGCCGAGAACGTGGGCGTGGCTCGGGCGGGTTACGAGTACGCGGGGGCTCACTTCACGGCGTTCCCCTTCTCGCTGCCCGATACGGGCAAGCCACTGGCGTTCTTCGAGGGCAACCAGGCCCTCGCCATGGGCGGCGCCGCCGCCGGAGTGCGCTTCTACTGCGCCTATCCCATGAGCCCTTCCTCCGGAGTGCTTCACTGGATGGCGCGGCACGCGCGTCAACTCGGCATCATGGTGCGACAGGTCGAAGACGAAATCGGCGTGATCAACATGGCCATCGGGGCGGCGCATGCGGGCTGCCGCGCCATGTGCGCGACATCCGGAGGCGGCTTTGCCCTGATGAGCGAAGCCCTCGGCGCGGCGGCCATGATGGAGATCCCCGTCGTCTGCATCAACGTCCAGCGGGCGGGACCCGCCACGGGGGTGCCCACCAAGACGGAACAGGGCGATCTCTGGCAAGTGCTGGGCGCCGGACAGGGAGACTATCCTCGCCTCATCGTCGCCCCCACGAACATCGCCGACTGCTTCACGATCGTCCCGCGGCTCTTCAACCTGGTCGACCGATTTCAGTGCCCCGGGATCATCCTCTCCGATTTGCTCCTGTCCGAAGGCCGGTCCAGCATCGACCCCACCGAGCTCGATTTCAACGTGCCCATCGAGCGCGGCGACGTCATCGGCCTCAACGGTGACGGGCCGCCGGTGAACGGCGTCTTCCAGCGCTACCGCATCACCGAGAGCGGCATCTCGCCCCGGGCATTGCCGGGAACCCCCGGCTACGTCCACGTCGTGGCCACCGATGAACACGACGAGGAGGGCGTGTTGATCAGTGATGAGTTCACGGACCCCCACAAACGGCAGGCCATCCACGAGAAACGGATGCGCAAGATGGACGGGGTCCTTCCGCTCTTGGAGCCCCCCGACGTTCAGGGGGCCGCGGACGCGCAGGTCACGCTGGTGGGCTGGGGTTCGACCGAAGGCGTCATCCGCGAGGCCATCCAGCAGTTGGCCGCCGCCGGCATCGCGGCCAACAATCTCCAGATCAAATGGCTGGTCCCCCTTCAGGCCGAGGCGATCCTGGCCATCCTCTCCACCAGCAAGAAGGTCATCATGGTCGAGAACAACTACAGCGGCCAGTTCGCGCGCTACCTGAGATCGGAGACGGGCATCGTCGCTGATGGTCACATCCGAAAATACGATGGCGAGCCGTTCATGCCGCACCACATCGTGGATGGTGTCACCGCCATCCTGGCCGGCTCGACCAAACCGTACGTGCCCGTGCACGAGATCCAGGTGTGAAGGAGACAGTCATGGCCACCACCGTTGAAAGCAAAGCCACCCCACGCGGTCAGACGGCGGGCAAGAGCGAACGCGCCACGCTGACGGTCAAGGACTTCAAGGGCAAGGTGGATCCCGATTGGTGCCCGGGGTGTGGCGACTTTGGCGTGCTCGCGGCCCTGAAACAAGCGATCGTCGAGCTGGGCCTCCAGCCGCATGAGGTCATGACCATCAGCGGCATCGGCTGCTCGTCGAACCTGCCCGGCTACCTCAACAGCTACGGCATGCACACTTTGCACGGCCGCGCCCTGGCCGTGGCCACGGGAGCGCACCTGGCCAATCACGACCTCAAGATTGTCGTCACGGGGGGAGACGGCGACGGGTACGGCATCGGGGGCAATCACTTTGTTCACTCCATGCGCCGCAACGTCGATCTGACCTATGTCGTCATGAACAACCAGGTCTATGGACTGACCACCGGGCAGCTGTCACCCACCAGCGTCAAGGGCATGCACACCAAGAGCACACCGTTTGGCAGCGTCGAGAACCCCATCAATCCGATCCCTCTGGCCCTGGCCGCCGGGGCCACCTACGTCGCCCGCGGATTCACCGGCCAGCAAAAGCACCTCGTCGAGCTGATCAAAGGGGGCATGCAGCACAAGGGCTTTGCCCTCATCGACATCTTCAGTCCCTGCGTGACATACAACCACGACAACTCGTATGAATTTTTCAAGCAGCGGACCCGCAAGCTGGACGAGATGGGCCATCAGCCGACCGACTTTCACGGCGCCATGGAGAAGGGCTTTCTGTGGGGCGAGGTCATCCCGATTGGCCTCTTCTGGAAGCGCGAGGATCTGCCGGCGCTGGACCAGCTCGAACCGGTCCTCGACGAAGGCGGCCCGCTGGCCCACCGCCCGCTGGGCGTCGCCCCGGAGGTCGCCCAAGCGCTCATCCACGAGCTGATGTAGGAGTTTCTGGGGCGCGCATCGAACGTACGCAGGGCCAACGAGGGCTCGGGCCCGACGCCGGACACGTGGGTCGTACCATCAGCGCCGAGCCCCTTGCTCAAGGAGCGAGGCCGCCGGAAGCGCGTCACCACGCGCGGTGTCGGCCTCCAGCTCCATGAGCCACCTGCGCACCCGGGCTGTCTTTTCCTCGTACTCCCGGAGGACGACGGCCCGATTGCGATCGAAGCGGAAGCGTTCCATCGCCATGCCCACCAGGACGCCCAGCGCGAGCGCGTAGGCCGTGATCAGGACCGCGCCAATCCGGATGCATCTCCTGTTCACTGCTGTTCACTGCCCACGCCTTGTGGGATCGACGCCGGCAAAGGTGAGGAAGTCGATCATCCGGAAGTCTCCGGTCACACGGCCGCTCGTCGTCGGCAGCTGCGGTCGCCAGCGCGGATGAGCCCACACATAGGAATCGCGGTCGAGCTGCAGGAGCCCGATGATGACCTCGCCGACGATGCGGCCACCGACCGGTCCGAGATGCTGGCCACCTCCCATGAGGTGGCCTTCCTTGAGGATGTACAGCCAGAGTGGCGTGGACTCATCGAGACCCAGGCCATAGCCGCTCAGCTCACTCAGGTCCGCTTTGGAGAGCACCGGTACGCCCATGGCCTGCGCGATGCTCTGGCCTGACGGGAGCTGCCAGGTGATGTGACGGAGCAGGTTGCGCTGAGGGAGCGCGGTGGGAGGGTCGCCGGACGCGATCGCGCCAAGCGGAAGGTTGAACAGCGGCGTGGAAATCCTCGTGTCGATCAACTTGTTAGGCCTCACGTCTTCCCCGAGGGTGCCTGGCTGGCCGCCCGGTCGAGGAATTCCGCCGAAATTGAAGAAGGTCTGCCAGCCGATGAAGCGTCGGGGCGCCCGCGCGCCACCCCGCAGATCGACGGGGTCGCTGGCGCCTTCCCCCGCCGGGTCGAAGATCATTCCGAAGAACGGCTGTCCGCTGTCGCCCGCCAAGTTCGCCCGGTAGGACGGCCGCACCAGCGTATGGCCGAAGCGGTACGCGGCGCCCTGGAACTCGACGGGGATCTGCGCCACGCGTGGCCGGTAGAATCTCCGTCCGTGGCGGAGGATGTCCTCGACCATCGCCTCGCCGATGAAGAGCGGCAGGAATTCATGAACAATCATCCACTGGTAATGCCATGTGGTGAGCCGGCGCGCCTGGCGGAACACCTCGTGCCCCGTTTCGTGACGGTCGTGCCTGGCCACGAGGTCCACGGCGTGGTTGTGGAAGCTGAGGAAGGCGGCCTGGAGGCCGCTGATGATGAGATTCTCATCGTTCCGCGGGTCGGCGATGATCGCTGTGCCATGGCGGTCCCGAGGCACGTCCTCGAAGAGGCCGCCGCTCTCGATCTTGAACCGGGTGGGGTGATGGTGGAAGCGGCGTCCTCTCGGCCGCACGTAGAGCTCCGGATCAGCGAGCGGCCCTCCACCATACACGGAGTCGAGGTCGAGGCCCGGCGTGCGGGAGTTGGGCGAGTCCTTCGGGTCCGTCGGCACGCCGAGCCGGGACGTCAGGTCGAACGTCATGTCGTGATCCATGAACTGGCCCATGAAGGTCGCCCCGGCCGTCTGCGTGGAGCTGTTCGGGTTGTTCTCGCTGAGCGCGGGATCGACGATGAGGGCCACGGGGCCGGCCGCCAGATTGTCCTTGGCGTCGAGCATGCCCCCAGGTTTGCCGATGTCCCGCAAAGCCTCCTCGAGCGCAGGGCCGGCGTTCGCAAAGGGAGGGAGCTCCGGGAAGATGCGACCGAATCGGTCTTCGCGGATGACGAAGCGGCGAGGGCGGATCTGCGCCTGAGCGTGACGGGCCGGCAGAAGGCTCGAAGTGCTGGCCGCTGCCGTCGCGGTGCCGATTGCACGGAGGAACGTCCGCCGACTGATCTGACCCGAATGACTGGTGATCATCGTATGCCTTCCTCTGACTGAGCATGGCCGCGCCGAGGATCACCGCCGCTCTCCCACGCGAGGTACCGGAGGCGGCCGCGCGTCGTCGCGACGTCAGCGTGTCGGCCCGGACGTTCGTGGTCGTGGCGGGTGTCTGTCGTCTCACGGGGTCACGCTAGCGCCACGCGATGACCGATCGTGTTCGGATTCGAGAACAGTGGAGCCGGTGGGCCGAGCCTTCCCGTCCGCGCGGCGCACATCGCGGGCGTGACGCCGCCCCGCAAGGAAATTCGGTGACTTAGCGGGCTGAAAGAGTCTTGAAGAGCCCCTGAGTCTCCGCGGAGGGGGCGAGGCCCCGGAGGGCGGCGAGTGCGGTTCGGCAGCGCCGATAGGCAGCCACGACATCGGCGGAGCGCTCGAGCCGCTGGTAGGCAGTCATGAGGCTCCTGCAAACGTCCTCGGCACACGGGTCCACGCGGAGCGCTTCTTCGTACCAGTCCACGGCCTCCTGCCGATTCGCCTGCTCGCACTGCCGCCCGACGCGCACGAGCTGCCGGAGCAAGCGACGACGGAGGCTCTCGGCCAGCGCCGTGGCCTGGGGCAGCTCGACCTCCCGCTCGTCGAGGAACGCGCCCCGGTAGAGGCCGGCGGCTTTCCGTGTGAGCTCCCGGGGATTGGCCGCGGTCTCCGCGCGTCCCAGCAGGCGCTCCACCGCCCAGACGTCCACCCAGCAGAGCCGGGCGTCCAGGCTCAGCTGCCCCTCCTGCCGGAGGACGGCCTGCTCACGGCCCAGGAGGCCACGCAGCCGGTGCAGCGCGCTGGCCAGCGCCACGCGTGCCGCGTCGCCTTCGGCCTCGGGCCAGAGCGCGTCCATCACCAGATCCTCGCGCACGGTACGGCCACCGAAGGCGATCAGGGCTTTCAGCAGGGCCAGCGGCTTGCGCTGTACCTTGCGGGCGAACCGGACCGGCTCGCCGTCCCGCATCAGCTCGAACCGCCCGAGCGTGAAGATCTTGATCGGCCAGGGCCACGCCTCCACCTCCACCGGCGGGCTCTCCGGCACGAGCCCGCGCTTCTGGACGAGGCCGCGCACGTAGTCCTCCTCGATGCCCGCCTCCAGCGCGCGGGCGCAGAGCCCGGCCATGACCGCGGGAATCCAGACGTGCGAGTTCACGTAACCCCGCTCGCGGCCGAGCGCCATCGCGATGGCGAGTGCCTGCAGGCCGTCGGCCTCCTGGCCACGGTCCAGACAAAGCTGCGCCTCGGTCAGACGAGCCATGAACTCGACGTAGGCGCTGCTCATGACGCGCCCGATCTCGAATCCACGGTCGAGATGTCCTCGCGCATCTCTCTCCGCGCCCCGCGCGTGCAGCACCTGGGCCGACAGCAGATGGGCGACCGCCTCGTCCAGGGCACGCCCCTCCAGGAGGGCCAGCCGCAGCATCTCGGGCTGATAGGTGGCCGCGCGCGCGACGTCGCGGCGGATCAGGGCGTCCCACACGATGAACCAGTGATGCCAGAAGCGAAACATCGGCCCGAGACGGTGGACGTCTCGTTCGAGCTCTTGCAGCCACGACGCCGACGTCTCGAGATCGCCGTCGCTCAGGGCCCCCATGAGGCCGCCACAGAGCACGACGTGTCTCGCCGAGTAGAACGCGCCCGTCGTCTGCACCAGCTCGAGCATCTGGGCCACCGTGCGCCGGTACGACGGCAGCGCCGTGGCCGCTTCGTACCAGGCCACCACCATGCTGGCGTCCACGGCCGCGATCGGGGAGACGTCGCGGGCACGCATCACCGTCCGCATCTCATCGACCACCGCCGCCACCTTGGCAAGATCACCGGCCTGGAGCTGATGGTGAAACCAGGCGACGGCAGCGATCGCCCGCGTGAATGGGTCCGGGTGCCGCCGCGCCAGCTCGATGGCTCGCTCGGCCCAGCGCGCCGCCTGGGGATGGGACGGCTGCCGCATCGTGGTCGCGACGAGCATCGCCGTGGCGACGCGCGCCTCGACCCCTTTCGAAGGAAACGCTGGAGCGTCCTGCATGATGTCGTCGAGCAGCGCGATCCAGCGGTCCATGGGGATCAAGACGCCCTCGCTCAGGTACGCGAAGATCATGCCCGCCCAGGCCAGGAACATCCCGGTCGTGTCCCCCTGGCGGCGGAAGGCGGTGAACGCCTGCTCGAGGCTGCGCTGGCGGTCGGCGTGCCGCGACGCTATCCACCCTCGCCAGAAGAGCAGCCATGGCTGCTCGGCGAGGATTGCCGCGGGAACGCCGTCCAGCCACTCCTCCAGGGTCTGGGCCCGGCCCTGAGCCATCAGGCTCTGGGCGTAGCGATGGATCAACTGCGCGAGCGTGTCCCAGTCCTCGGCGTCGCGCAGCAGCCGGGCCGCCGCCTCGATCTGGCCTGCGGCGTCGAGGAGGCCCGCCGCCGTCCGGCGGATCCTGGCGCGATCCGCGGGCGAGTAGACCCGACAGCGCCTGTGACAGGAGGAAGTCGCGGAAGAGCGGGTGGTACTCGTACGCGGGCTCGCCGTCGCTCGCCTGCTTGTTGGTGAAGTAGTTCTGCTCGTGCAGCGCGGTGAGGATCTCGCCGGCGGCCGGCTGGCCCGTGAGCGCCACGGCCATGGCGGCCGTCACCCGCGGCAGGAACGCGGTGTGAAGCAACACGGCCTGGACGGTGGGATCGGCCTTCTTGAAGATCTCGCCCGCGAAGTAGTCGAACAGGACCTCCGACGATGGCTCGCGTGGGGCCGGTGACGCCCGGCCTTCCGAGCGGAGCTGCTCGAGCAGCAGGACGAGCCCGGCGCACCAGCCGTCGGCGGTGTCGTACAGCGAGCGGATCGTCTCACGCGACCAGCGGCCCGGCGCGAGCTTCCGGGCCAGCCCCGCCGCCTCCGTCGGCGTGAAGCGGAGCTGGGCCCCATCGAGGATCTCGAGGTGCTGGTGGACGCGGTGACGGGCGAAGGCCGGCGGCGGATCGCTGCGGCTGATGAAGACGACCCGCCCGCCGTTCGGGATCTCGGCGACCGCCTCCGCCATGACGTCGTGGAGGGCGGCGTCGGGCGGCACGTCCTGGTAGTTGTCGAAGACGACGGTGAAGGGCAGCTTCAGCCGGCTGTAAAGCTCGCGGAAGAAGCGCCGCGCGAACACGGGCAGGCCCGCACGGTACTCGGCAGTCAGGAGCGGCAGCGCACGGCGGCGGCGGGGCGCGGCCAGAGCCAGATAGTAGAAGAACGTCGCCACGTCGGCGTCGCCCTCGTCGAGCTGATACCAGAGCCCGCGGAGCCGCCGCGTCGCCAGATAGCTGGCCACGAGGGTCGTCTTGCCGGCGCCCGGAGGCGCCCAGACCCAGGTGACCGGCCGTCGCCGGGCTTGATCGAGCCGGCGGAAGAGCCGGGCCCGCGGCACCGTGCCCGCCAGCGTGGGGGCGGTCGTCTTTGCCAGCGCCATGACGCCGGCCCGATCTTATGACGGCCGGCCTCCCCGGGCCAGGGCGATCCCCTTGGGTCCCCGTAGGAGTTTCTGGGGCGCGCCGCGCGTCAGCGGTGCGCGGTCGGCGAGGCCGCGACGTCGGAGGCCGCAGGGCTGAGCGCGCGCCCGCGACGCTCCCACACGACCAACGCGAGACCGATCGCGAGCCCCGCCACGTCGGCCACGGCCTGCGGCAGCCAGACGACCGGCGGCATCATCAGCAACGCGGCCGCCGCCCACGCCCACGCGCGCTTCGACCATGAGAGCGGCCGGAAGAGGTAGCCCGCGCACCCGATGCCGAGCAGCACCACGCCGATCGACGCGGTGAGCATCGTGAGCAGGATCTCCCCGAGCGTGCCAAACCCGATCAGCGCCGGATGGAACACGAAGACGAACGGCACCACGTAGGCCACCACGCCCAGCCGCATCCCCGTCCAGCCCGTCTTCCAGAAATCGGCCTTGGCGATGGCGGCGGCGGTGTACGTGGCCAAGCAGTCCGGCGGGGTGATCAGCGAGAGCATCCCGAAGTAGAACAGGAAGAGGTGCGCGGCCAGCGGCACGATGCCGAGCTGCGCGAGCGCCGGCCCGATCAGCACCGCGAGCGTGACGTAGACCACCGTGGTGGGCAGCGACATGCCGAGAATGATGGAGACCACCGCGGTGAGGACGAGGAGGAGGAAGCGTTGCCGCCCGCGGCGCTCGTGAGCACGATGGGGAGCTTCGAGGTCAGCCCGGAGAGCTGGAAGGCGCCGATCACGATCCCGGCCAGCGCGGTGATCGCGATGAGGTCCAGCATCGTCCGCCCCGTGCCCTCGACCGCGTCCATGACCTCGCGCCAGCTCGGACGCGTCGCCTTCTGGAGGTAGCCCACGAGCAAGGTCACGCCCACCGCGAGCATGCCCGCCTTCCCGGCTTCCCAGTTGCCGATCATGAGCGTGTAGAGCAGCACGCCGAAGGGGAAGAGGAACACCCAGCCGTTGCGCATGACGTCACGCAGCCTCGGGAGCTCCGCGCGTGGCAGACCGGTGAGCCCCACCTTCGCCGCCTCGAGATCGATCTGGACGAACAGCGCCAGGTAGTAGCAGGGCGGCGGGCAGCGCGGCGGCGAGGGCGACCTGGCCGTAGGGGATCGACAGGTATTCCGCGATGAGGAAGGCCGCCGCGCCCATGACGGGCGGCATGATCTGGCCGCCGTTCGAGGACACCGCCTCGATCGCGGCCGCCAGATGCGGCGGATAGCCCGAGCGCTTCATCATCGGGATCGTCACCGCGCCGTCGACGACGACGTTGGCCACCGCGCTACCCGACACGGTGCCGTAGAGGCTCGACGACACGACGGCCATCTTCGCGGACCCGCCCCGGTACCGGCCCATCAATGCCATCGCGAAGCCGGTGAGGAATGCGTCGCCGCGCACGGCGGTCAGCGCCTGACCGAAGAAGATGTCCGGGCGAGGGGGATGCGGTCTTATAGCATGGCCACGGCCTCCGGCCAGGGCTCGAGAAGGCGATAGCTCACCTGGCCCATGGCGACGAGCTGCCCCGAAACGGCGGTGGTGACGTGGATGGTGCTGAAGAGCAGCTCCTCAGACCGTTGCTGGACGTGGGCATCGGCCACCACGGCCGCCGCGGCCGCGCTGGGATAGCTCACCTGCATGCCGATGGTCGAACCGCGCGCGCCTTGTCGGCGTGGCACCAGCGACCACGAGGCGGCGACGGCCGCAATGTCCACGATCGATGCGAGAGCCCCCGCGTGCAGGTGCCCGCGCTCGTCCAAGTGCGAGACCGCGTACGGCATGTGCAGGCGCACACGCCCCGGGCTCTGGTGGAGCGGGGTGATATCGAGCTTCTCCACGTAGCCGTGGAACAGGCGACGTTCGGCGGGAGGTATCGGTGGCATGGGGACTGGCAGCAGGACGTGCTGAGCCCGCAGGCGCGGTGTCTGCCCGGCGTAGTCGGGCGCTCGGTAGCTCAGCAGACCCTGGCCGATCGGATTGCCGGTGCGGGAGCGCAGCGCCACGTCGAGGAAGACCAGGTCGCGCCCGCGCCGCAGGACCCGCGCCTCCGCCACCACATCCTCTTCCCCTGCCGGAGCGAGATACTGCACCGCGAGATCGACGCAGCCCGGATGGGATTCCGTTTCGAGATCTAGCCCGGTCCAGGCCGCCAGAGTCCCGGCCATCGTCAATAGCGAGGCGCTCGCCCCGCCACTCAAGACGCCTCCTGCGTTCATGTTCTCGGCACGATAGGGCAGCACAAGAACGGCACGGTCAGGCGCCAGGTCACCGATGGTCACCCCCAGGCATCCGGCAAATGCGACCCGAGCAAACCGCGTTCGCGCCTGCTCGACACGCCGCGCACTTTCTGACCTCGGGATCATCGGTGTCCCAGGATACCTCCCCGCCGATACCCGCCCCTTGACGGCTGAGTCACTCACGTCGTACCACTTGGGGATCCTGGCCGGCACCCATTCCCGTGGACGCGAGGAGGAAACCATGAATACTCCCGATCGGTCACGACAACTCGCCGAGATGCACCGCCGGACATTCCTCAAGGCCGCGGGCGCGGTGAGCGCCACCGCCGGGCTCGAGGGGATCCTGGCGGCCCGGCGAGCGCCGGCCTTCGCTCAGGCCACCAAGATCCACCTCCTCCAGTGGGTGGACTTCATCCCCGAGGGCGACGTGGAGGTGAAGCGCCAGGTCGCCGAGTACAGCAAGCAAATGAAGGTCGAGGTCACCTTCGAGACCATCAACGCCAACGACCTCCAGGCGCGCATCACGGCGGCCATCCAGTCCGGGGCCGGAGCAGACATCATCATGATGCTGCACAACTGGCCCCACCTGTATGCGAACGGCCTCGCCGACGTCAGTGACCTCGCCGACTGGAAGGCCGCTGACCAGGGCGGCTACTACCCGCACTCCGCGGCAGCCGCGCGCGTCGGCAATCGCTGGCTGGGGCTGCCGTACTTCACGGGGGCGCCCCTGATCGCTATCGCAAGTCGTGGTTCGCCGAGGTCGGCGCCACCCAGCCGCCCAAGACCCTCGAGGAGTACAAGAAGATTGGCGCCGCGCTCAAGAAGAAGGGCAAACCGGTCGGCCAGACCCTCGGCCACACCTTCGGCGACGCGCCCGTCTGGACGTATCCGTTCACGTGGACGTTCGGCGGCGCCGAGACGGACCAGAGTGGGAAGAAGGTCGTGCTCAACTCCAAAGGCACCCTCGAGGCCGTGACGTGGATGACCGACTTCTGGAAGCAGGCCTGCGACGAGAGCGCGCTGGCCTGGGACGACACCAACAACAACCGCGCCTTCCACGCGGGCGAGATCAGCGCCACCCTGAATGGCGCCTCGATCTACATCTTCGCCAGGCGCAATCCCGACAAGATCAAGACCGAGAAGGGCGAGCCGATGTGGCCCGACATCTCGCGACTTCGCTATCCCCGACGGCCCCAGCGGGCGCACACCACCGTACGCGGTGGCCTTCTCCCACGGCCTCATGAAGTATTCGAAGAACCAGAAGGCGGCCAAGGAGTTCCTGAAGTGGCTCCACGGCAAGGAGCAGTTCGGGAAGTGGTTCGACATCGAGAACGGCTACGCCCTCGGCGCCGCCACGTCCTGGGAGAACAACCCGATGTGGGAGCGCCTCGATGAGGCGCTCAAGCCGTTCCGCACCTCGCCGCGCGGCACCCGCATGCTCGGCTACGCGGGCCCCCCGACCGCCAAGGCCACCGAGGCCTACACGAAATACGTCATCACTGGACATGTACGCCAAGGCTGCCCAGGGGACGTCGCCGGCGGAGGCCGTGAAGTGGGCGGAGAGCGAGCAGAAGAAGTCTACGAGACGTAAGAGTCTGCCTTTTCGGCCCGCCGAGGCGCGGCGGCTCGGCTATCCGAGGAACAGCTCGCAGGCGTCGAGCCAGGCCGGCGGTGAGGGCCAGCGAGGCCACGTCGATGCGCTCGTCGTTGCCGTGGAAGCGCCCGCTCATCGCCTCGGCGGTCAAGGCCCGCGAGAACAGCCCGAAGCCGTAGGCGACGGCGCCGCGCTCGCGGAAGTACGGCGCGTCGGTGTAGCCCGACCATCAGGCGCGGCAGCAGCCTCGCGCCCGGGTAGTGCCCGTCGACGACCCGGCCCAGCACGTCCCAGAGCGGTGTCCCCGTGGGCGACATCGACGCCGGCTTGGAGAAGAGCTTCTCGACGGCCACTTCCTCCGACAGATCGCCAAGGGCCTTGTCGAGATGCCGGCGTACCTCGTCCTCGTTGTCCCCGGGGATGGTGCGGATGTCCACCTCGAGGTCGACGACGTCGGGAATGACGTTGGTCTTGACGCCCCGCCGCACATGTTCGGCGAGAAGGTGGTGTGGGTGGCCGACCACGCGAACCTTGGCCAGCCCCGGGGCCAGCTGGGCGATCGTTCGTCGACGCGCGCGGGATCGACGAGGGCCCTTCACGGCCCGGTTGACGCTCGAGCGAGCCGACGAAGGCGCCCCAGAGATCGTTCACGTAGGGCGCCGGCCGGTAGTCCGCGAGGCGACTGACCACCTGCGCGGCCTTGACCAGCGCGTTGTCCGCGCCTACGGCATCGACCCGTGCCCGGGCGTGCCCTGGACCCGCAGCCGGCGCCAGGCGACGCCCTTCTCGCCGACGTGCACGGTGACGTTCAGCTCGTCGCCGTGTGCGGTGACGGTCCCCCGTTCTCGGTCAAGAGGTAGTCGGCCCCCAGCGAGTCCCAGTGCCGCTTGCAGACGTGACCGGCGCCCAGCGCGCCGCCGGCCTCCTCGTCGGCGCAGGCCAAGTAGACCAGGCTGCCGCGCGGCCGCCACCCGCCCGGCCCCGGGCCAGCGCCTTGAGGGCCACGGCCTGCGAGGCGGTGAGGTTCAGCATGTCGAGCGCGCCGCGGCCCCGACACCTCGCCGTTCACCAACTCGCCCCCGAACGGATCGCGCGTCCAGGCTCGGGGGTCACCGGCACCACGTCGGTGTGGCCCATCAGGCACAGCGTCGGTGCGGCCGGGTCGGTCCCCTCGATGCGGGCGACCAGGCGGGTGTGGCTCGGCGCCCCGTCGGGCTCGTAGACCTCGAGATCGAGGCCGCTGCCTTCGCAGATAGGCGCGCAGCACGTCGCTGGTGCGCACCTCCTGGCCGGAGGCGACGGTACCGTCGTTCACGCACTGGTTGCGGATGAGCTGTTGCAGCATCTCGACGGTCTGGCCGGTCAACCCGTCGTTCATGGCGGAGGGGGGGGGGGGATTGGGGGGGGGGGGGGGTGGGGGTGGAAGGGGGTGGCGGGGGGGGGGTCAGGGATGGAGAGAGAGGGGGGGTGAGGGGGGTGGGTGAGGGCGCCGGGGGGGGGAGGGGCGGGGGCCCGGCTTGAGAGTTAGGGGCGTGTGGCGGGTCAGGAACTCGGTGACCCTCCGGATCGACTCGGCCAGATGCGTGGGGCCGCGCCAGTCCTTCTGGATTTCGAGGTTGGGGGCGAGGCGGGCGATCTCGGCGCTGGTCTCGGCCGGGTGCGGCTTATCGCTGCCGGGTTGCAGCAAGAGCGGCGTGCGGCAGCGAAGCACGAACTCACGGCACACCGAGAAGACGAAGTCGCCGCCGAACATGTTGTGACCGAACTTCTGGATGATCGTCCTCGGTCAGGTGGAGTCGCGAGCGAGCATGGTCTTGGCGAAGCCGCTCACCGCGTCGTCCCAGGTCGCCCGATTCTCGTGCAGGCCGATCGGGTTCTGCAGCACGGCCGCGGTGACCCGCTCCGGCGCCAGCTCACACAGGGTCAGGCAGTAGGTGGCCCCGATGCAGCCGCCCATGACGTGGAAGCGGCGATGGCCGAGGTGGTCCATCAGCGCCAGGTGATCGCCGGCTAGGTGTGCCAGCCGTGGGTCGCCGTCACCGCGCCGCGCGAGTTGCCGGCATTGCGCTGATCCATGCCGATCACGGTGAACCGACCGGCCAGATCGACCATCGGATTCATCCAGGGCGGCGGGGCGGCAGGATTGCTCGGGCTGTGACGCCAGAACGCCAGTTCCGAGCGCAGGCCGCCCGGGGCGAAGAGCAACAGGGGATGGCCCGAGCCATGGACTTCGTAGTGGATCTCGGCATCAGGACGTGTGAATACCGGCATGGTCTTCCTCCCGTCGGTGGTGATCGCGGCCGCCGCGCCACGATAGCACCGCTTGCTCGCGCGCGACGGAAGATCGTCGCGTCTTCGTGAGCCGCGGGGTTATCGAACGTGCCCGCTCTCCAAGGAGCCGCCGGCCTGCCCTCTCGACTAGAATCATGGGAGATGGCATCGCCACGACGGTCCAGCGCGCGATCGGCGCCGCCCCGCGGCGCCGGGCGGCGGTCCGGGCGCACGCCCGTCGAACGGTTGCGCGCGATCTGCCTGGCCCTGCCCGAGGCCACCGAGAAGCTCGCGTGGGGCGAGCCCACGTGGAGAATACGAGGACGGCTCTTCGCCCAGCTCGACGATCACCACCACGGCGCCCACCACCTCGCGGTGTGGCTGCCCGCGCCGCTCGGGCAGCAGGAGGCCATGATCTTCACAGATCCCGAACGCTTCTTCCGGCCGCGCTACGTCGGGCATCGAGGCTGGGGTCGGCGTGCGGATCGACGGTCGGCCCGACTGGACGGTCGTGGCAACCCT
>CAWKCA010000047.1:0-77201 GCA_963848005.1 uncultured Candidatus Rokubacteria bacterium | reverse complement strand
TCGGCGCGACCGCGACGTCCATCTCCGTCAGTGCCATCACTTCCTGATGAGTGAACCCCGGCGCCACTTCCTCGAGGACGAAGCGGTTCCCCTCCCAGCGCAGCAGCGCCAGGTCGGTCACCACGTAGCTGACGCAATCTTTGCCGGTCAGGGGATAGGTGCACTCCCGCCGCAGCTTCGGGCGGCCCTTGCTGTCCACGTGCTCCATCACGATGATCAGGTCGCCTTTGCCGGACAGCAGGTCCATCGCGCCGCCGATGCCGCCGCGCTTCGCGTCGGCTGTGCTCCAGTTGGCGACGCTGCCGTGCTGATCGACCTCGTAGGCGCCGAGGATCACCGTATCGATCCGGCCTCCGCGCGCCATCTCGAAGGAGGTGACGCTGTCGAAGAACGACGCGCCCGGATTCAACGCCACGAACTGGCCGGCGGCGTTGTAGATGTCCGGATCGATCTCGCTCTCTTCCGACACCATCCGGCCGTAGCCGAGGACGCCGTTCTCGGCGTGGAGGATCACGTCGCGGCCCTCGAGATAGTTCGACACCATCGTGGGGATGCCGACGCCGAGATTCACGTACGTGCCGTCCTTGACGAGCTTGGCCGCGTTCCTCGCGATCCCCTCGCGCGTCAGCGCCGGTTTGCCGTTGTAGAGGCGCGGCTGGTCCGAGGGCCGTCGTGCGGGCCGGCGCCACGCCTTGCCGTCGACGACCTGCGTCGTCTTGACGACCCGCGACACGAAGATCCCGGGCAGATCGATCAGCTCGGGGGCGATGGCGCCGGGCTCCACGATCTCGTCCACCTCGACGATGGCGACCCGCGCGGCCTTGGCGAAGCTGGGATTGAAATTCTGGCTGCCGCCGCGAAACTGGACGTTGCCGAGACGGTCCGCGCGATAACCCCTCAGCAGGGCGTAGTCCACTCGTATCGCATGCTCGAGGACGTGGGGCTTGCCGTCGAAGTTCCGGATCTCGCGGCCCGTCGCGAGGTCGGTGTCGACGCCGGTCGGCGAATAGAACGCCGGTATCCCGGCGCCGCCCGCGCGGCAGCGTTCGACCAGGATCCCCTGAGGGACGAGCTCCACCTCCATCGTGCCGGCGGCGATCTGCTCCTCGCTTGCCGTGGGAGTGCCCGGCCGCACGGAGAACGCCGCGATCAGCTTCTTCACCTGGTTGTTCTCCGCGAGGATCTGGCCGCGGGTCGCCCCAGCGTCACCGAGGGAGTTGCAGACGAGGGTGAGTTCCTTCGTGTGCTGATCGCGCAGGGCGCAGATCAGGCTCGTGGCAAAGCGATGCGCGACACCGAACCCGGCGATGGCCACCGTCGCTCCGTCGGCGATGTCCGCGACCGCCTGCTCGGGCGATGCAACAATCTTGTTCATGGCGTCCTAACCTCTCGAAATTGGTATGCCGAGAAGGCCGGGGCCTTCTGCCCGCAGAATGTCCCTTCTCCTCCCCGGAGACTACGCGGCTCGCCCGCCTCGGTCACGGCTTCTTGCACACGATTATCTCGCTGCCGCTGATCGTGAGCGTCGTGCCGAGCTTGTCGCACCGGCGCATGATCTGCTCGACCGCCTCCTTGTCCTGGCCTGGGTCGCAGACATAGGTTTCGTTGCGTTCGTTATGGCGCACGATCGAGAACGCGACCTCCACGAGCGCCGCGTCGTCGAAGGTGAGGCGGGCGAGCATGCCGACCCAGTCGCCGTGGGCCCGGCCGCCATGCCCGGTGTGGAACGAGAAGCTGCCGAGGCCGTAGAAGATCGGCTTGTCCCGATACATCTCGACCGCGCATGCGTAGTGCGGGCCGTGTCCCATGACCACGTCGGCGCCGGCATCGATCGCCGCGCGAGCGATCTCGACCTGGTAGTCGAGCACATCCTCGAACAGTCCCCAGTGATGGGAGGCGATCACGATGTCGGCTCGGGTGCGCAGCGCGCGCAGATCGCCGGTGAACTCGGCGAGCGACTTGGCGTCCGCCCAGGTGAGGATCGCGGGGGGAACGCCGGGACGGTTCGCGGGCGGGACACCGGCGCGCCGCGTCTGGAACATCGGCTCGTACGCGGTGTGTCCCGTGAGGACGGCAACCCCGGGTGAATTGTCGGTGGCCTCGTGGCCGGTGGCCCAGTAAACGGAGGTCCGCTGCAGGAAGCCGAAACGCAGACCCCGCGTGGGCGACGATGGCGGGAGCGCGCGCGGCCTCTCGATTCACTCCCGCTCCCGTGGACGGAATGCCGACGGTGTCGAGTCGCCTCAGCGACGACCGGATCGCCTCCTCGCCGTAGTTCACGTTGTTGGCGTTGCCGACCGCGTGATACCCGCCGATGACGAGGGCCTGAGCGGAGGCGAGCGGGGCATAGAAACCCTCGCGCTCCGGAGAATGCCCGGCGGCGGGCTCGTAGAAGCAGGATTCCAGATTTCCGAACAGCACGTCGGCCTGCCGCAGCGTGTCCCTGACAAGAGCGAACGGCACCTCGGGATCGGTGACGTTCATGAGGTTGACGTCGCCGGTCAGCATCAGCACTCGTTTCATGGTTCATCTGTCCTGTTCAGGCTCCATCCCTGCGCGCTCCGGCGCGCGAACGCCCTGAAGCAACGGCTCGCGCCCGTGTAGGCATGACCTCGGGATGATCGTCATGATAGGGTCGGGGCGAAGGCGAAGGCAGAGCGCAGGGAGCGAGCGATGGGCATCAAGGGCATCGACCACTGGGTCATTGTCGCGGGCGACCTCCAGCGTACGCTGGACTTCTACCAGGGGCTCGGCTTCACGATCGCCTGGGAAAAACGGTCGGGCCGTCCGGACATGGCGACGATCCGGATCAACGACGCGCAGAAGATCAACGTCCACGGACCGGAGGCGCCGGCGCGCCCGGGCTACCTCGGCGCCCGGCGGCCGACGACGGGGGGCGCCGACTTTTGTCTCGAATGGGAGGGGACCGTCGACGAGATCCTCGCCCTGCTGAAGCGTAACGGCGTGGTGCCAGAGGCCGGACCTGGACCACGCACGTGCGCGCGCGGTGTGTCGACCAGCGTGTACTTCCGCGATCCCGATGACAACCTCGTCGAGTTCACCGTCTACGACCGCTGAACCTCGTCGATTGACTCCCCAGGTCGCCGGAATTTCCCCCGAACGTGTCCACCCGAGCGTCGCCGACCCCCGAGGCGCCCGAAGAAGCTGTCGCGGCTGAGGCGCCCCGCTCGTCAAGCGCGCGGCGGCGAGATAGGCGATCACATACGCGGCCATCGCGATATCCCGCCTTGGATGGGAACCTGCCGCAGCAAAAACGTTACGGCTGTGTCCAACGCGCGTGACGCGTGCTCATGCGGATTCTTTACGGGCTGGGGCAACTCGTAACCCGAAGGGCTCTGGTTCAATCCCGTCCGGCCTCCGCGCCGCTGACGCGCCGGCCAGGCGGCCGAAGACGGCGCCCGAGACGAGCCCGGCGCCGCTGGGATAGTTGAAGTAGAAGATCCCGCCGACCATCTCGCCGGCGGCGTAGAGCCCGGCGATCTTCGCCGCGTCGTGATCGAGCACCTGGGCGTCGGCGTCGACGCGCAGGCCGCCGAAGGTGAAGGTGATTCCGCACGTCGTCGCGTAGGCCTCGAAGGGCGGCTGGTCGATCGCGTTGGCCCAGTTCGACTTCGCGGGCTCGAGGCTGACGGTGCCGCGGCCGTCCCGCGTGTACGGGTCGAAGGGCACCTCCGCGCGCACGGCCGCGTTGAAGGCGCGCACGGTGCGGAGGAAGCCCTCGGGGTTCACGTCTTCGAGCTTCGCGGCCAGCTCCTCGAGCGTCTGGGCCCGCACCTTGGTCACGCGCGCGATGCCGTACTCGGGGCGCAGCAGATGGAGCACCTTGGCGTCGAAGACCTGCCAGGCGAACTGTCCGGGCTGCTCGAGGACGGCGCGACCGTACTTCGCGTAGGTGAAGCTGTGGAAGTCGGCGCCCTCGTCGACGAAGCGCCGGCCGTCGGCGTTGACGAGGATGCCGAGGGGATAGCTGTGCTTCTCGAACTGGTCGCCGATGGCGAGCTCGCCGAACTCGGGCGCGTTGCGGTCCCAGCCGCAGGCGTGGCAGCCCGACCAGTTGCCGAAGGGGCTGGCGCCGATCTCGAGGGCCATGCGGAGGCCGTCGCCGGTGTTGAAGCGCGTGCCGCGCACCTTGGCCAGCTCCCAGCCCGGACCGAGATAGCGCGTCCGCCACTCGGCGTTGGCCTCGAAGCCGCCGCAGGCGAGCACGACCGCCCGCGCGGTGAGATCACGAACCTTTCCACCGCGGCGTACCCGCACGCCGTTCACGCGCACCCCGTCCCACAGGAGCGACAGGGCCCGAGTCTCGTAGAGGATCTCGACCTCACGTCGGCGGGCCGCCGCCGTCAGGAACTGGACGAGCCCGGCGCCGCCGCCGGAGGCCTCGAGGGGAAGGCCGCCGAAGAATTTCCATCGTCCCCCGACCTTGCCGGCCTGGCGGCCGTAGATCGGCACGAAGCGCGCCCCCTGGCCCCGGAGCCAGATCATGGTGTCGAGGCTCCGCGTGACGAGCAGCTCGACGAGGGTGGGGTCGGTGCGGTACTGGGTGAGGCGGAAGAGGTCGTCGTAGTACTGCGCGCGCGTATAGGTCCCGAAGTCGGCGCCGGCGATCTCCTCCTCGGTGAGATCGGCGACCTTCCGGAGGTCGTCGACCCCGTCGAAGGCGAAGCGCATCACGCCGCCCGCGAACCGGCTGTTGCCGCCCGCCTCCGCTTCCGGGGCGCACTCGAGGACGGCCACGCGGGCGCCGTGCTCGCGCGCGGACAGGGCGGCACAGAGCGCGGCGTTGCCGGCTCCCACCACGATGACGTCGCGCCCCGGGCTCTCCATCGCGCCTGAAGGCGGAGTCTACCACCCGTCACCTCCTGGACGCCGCGGGGTATACTCGGCCACCACGGCGGAAGAAAGGCGTGTGGGCATGACCCGACACTTCGGCGTTCTGATCCCTTCCACGAACACGACGGTCGAGATGGAGTGCCGGCTCTTGCCGGCGACCTACCAGGCGCACGTCGGGCGCCTCCTGTCGAGTGGCGTCGGGAGTTTCTCGCCGAGCCGCGATGAGGACATCGACTATCAGTCGCGCTTGCTCGGGACGGCCAAGGTCGAGATGGTGATCCTGGCTCAGACGTCGGCAAGTCTCTTTGCCGAGGACTACGACGACGTCGTCACGAAGCGGATGAGCGTCGGGGCCGGCGTTCCGGCGATCACGTCGGCGCAGGCGGTCGGCCGCGCCGTTCGGGCCCTCGGCGCGCGGCGCGTGGCCATCGTGTCTCCCTATTCGGAGGCGGTCAACGAACGGGCCGCCCGCTATTTCGAGACGAAGCATGGGCTCGACACGATCGCTCTCGAGGGATTTCGCGCGACCGACGCCTATGCGATCGGGCAGCTCGGCCCGCAGCACGCGCGCGATGCTTTCGCCCGGATCGATCGGCCGGAGATCGAGGTCTTCGTGGTGCCCGGGGGCAATTTCCCGACGATGTCGTCCGTGGCCTCCTGGGAGCGGGAATTCAAGAAGCCGGTGGTGACCACGAATCAGGCGTCGGTCTGGGCGATGCTACGCGCGTTCAACAGCCCCGACCGCCTGCCGGCCTTCGGCCATCTGCTCGCTGAAGTGCCGGCCGACGCATCATAGACGGCACGGCAACGCTCGGTCGCCGATCGAGCGTCCCAGGCTCGATGATCTGGCTGCCGATCTCCAGGGCCTCGTTCGACATCAGGCCTGACCCTGCCGAAGTCTTGCACGCGGCGCCTGACAGAGCAGAGTCGGACGGAGCGTATTATGATCTCGACGGGGCAGTCCGGGATCGCACGCCCGTCGTGAGCTGACCCCGTCCGGGTATGGCAGCAGCGGAACGCTGGAACTCATGCGTGGAGGAGAACCGCGATGAAGATGACGATCGAGCCGGTGTCCGCGTTCAGCAGTCTCGACGTGCTGGTCGCCATGGACGAAGGCCTGTTCAGCGGGGAGGGACTCGATCTCCGGATGGCATCGCGAGAGTCTCGCGACATCCGCTCCACCACGGAAGGGACCTTGTCGAGTCCGGTGACCAATCAGGGACGGCTTCAGGAACGCGGCGAAGCCACGATGTTCCAGGGGTGAGAGTGCGGCAACAACCGCCGGGTGGCGGAAAGCCGAGTGGGTGCGCTTCAGATCGGACGCCGGTCGATGATCGTCTGTGCGGCCCTTGTCGTTCCTCCGGACTCGAGTGTCTACGTGCCTCAAGAATTGGCCCACCGGAGGGTGGGACTGGATTACGGCAACGGCACCGCCTACGCCGGACTCCAGATGCTCGAAGGCGCCGTTCCCCGAGACGCGGTGACGACGTGCGCCGCCGTCACCTATCCCGGCGACCGGTACGCGGCCATGATGCGCGGCGAGTTCGACGCGACCGTGTTGCAGGAGCCATGGATCACCGTGGCGGAGAAGGCGGGATGCCGCCTCGTCTCGACGACGTTCTTCCACGGGACGTGGGTCGCAGGCCCTGACCTCGATCCCGAGCTCTATGCCGCATTTCTCCGGGGCGTCGCCCGGGCCGTCCGTCGGATCAACGCCGACAAGCGACGGTACGTGTCGTACTTTAAGGAAGGTTGGGCGGCCGGTGATCCCGCGGTCGAGGCGCTGACGCCCGACGACTTCAACCTCGGCCGCATCCAACTCAGAGAACCGACCCCGATCCCGGAGGACGAGGCGCGCTGGGCGTGGGACTGGATGGCGAGCTGGGGGCTGATCCAGGGGATGTTCGACGTCACCACCCAGATCAATCGAAAGATCGCACGAGAGGCGCACGAGCTGGCCTTCGCTGCGCACTCCCGGTAATCATCGCCCGGCGCCTGGGTGGGGAACCTCAGAGCCAATGCCGCACCTCGGGGAGGCCTCCATGTCTGCGAACGTGTCCGACTTCACTTTCCTGCAGGGCGTGAAGATCGTCGATTTCACTCAGTTCGAGGCTGGTCCGTCCTGCACCGAGGCCCTCGCCTGGATGGGTGCCGATGTCGTGAAGATCGAAAACCCCAAAATGGGCGACCCCGGCCGCCGTCTCCGCGCCGGCCAGCCGGACGACGACCCCTACTACTTCCACGCCTTCAACGCCAACAAGAAGTCCATCACGGTCAATCTCAAGTCCCCCAAGGGGCTCGAGCTGGTCAAGGGCATGATCCAGAAGGCCGACGTGATGATCGAGAACTTCGCTCCCGGCGCCATCGAGCGGCTGGGCCTGTCGTACGACGTCGTGAAGGCCCTCAATCCGGGGATCATCTACGCGCAGGTCAAGGGCTTCGGCGAGGGCAGCCCGTTCGAGCAGAACCTGGCCTTCGACATGATTGCCCAGGCCTGCGGCGGCACGTTCAGCGTCACCGGAGACAAGAACGGCCCACCCATCCGCCCCGGCATCTCCCTGGGAGATACCGGGACCGGCATGCTGATGGCCATCACCATCCTGGGCGCCCTGTACAAGCGCCGCGAGACGGGCGAGGGCCATCGCCTGCAAGTGGCCATGCAGGACGCCATGCTGCACTACATGCGGATCAACTTCGCGACCCAGGGCCTGACGGGCAAGGCGGCCGAGCGCGGGGGCAGCAAGGTGCCGGGCATAACCAACGCGCCGATGGGGCTCTATCCCTGCGCGCCCGGCGGGCCGAACGACTATGTCTACATCATGACCAGCCGAGCGAACCCCGACCACTGGGACCGCCTGCTGAAGCTCATGGGACGCGAGGATCTGACCGGCGACGAGCGCTACCTCACCCCAGCCGACCGCGTCGCGCGGGAAGCCGAGGTGGACGAGGTCATCTCCACCTGGACCCGCACGCACACCAAGCTCGACGCCATGAAGCTGATCGGCGACGCCGGTATTCCGGCCGGCGCGGTGCTCGACACGGATGAGCTCAACAAGGACATCACGTTCGAGCAGCGCGGGATCATGCAGACCATGGTCCATCCCGTGCACCGGCCCTTCAAGATGCCGGGCTGGCCCGTGCGTGTCGATGGTAAGCCCACGCGCGTCAAAGCGTCGCCCGTGCTGGGCGAGCACACGGACCGAGTGTTGAACGAATGGCTCGGTCTGAGCCCCCAGGCCGTGGCCACGCTGAAGAGCGAAGGCGCGGTCTGACCGGCTGATCCGCGTCCGGGTGTTCCGGAACTCGCCGACCGACGACGCGGACCTGCTCGTGACGATCCCCGGATACCTGGTGGAGCTTTGATTCTCGAAGCCGCGCGGCGTACTCGAGCGGCGCGACCCGAGGGCAACGAGGTGAAGGTGGGCGCCCGCCACGAGCGCGGGCGCCCGAAAACTTCCCGCCGAGCGGCTACTTGCCCTTGAGCTTCACGTCCTCGTACGGCCCGGACCAGGCGAACCCGGCGATGAGCCCGATGCCCGACTCCTCAACGCGTGGCCCCAGACCGGACAGGCCGGCGTTCAGCCAGATCGGCGCGATCATCACCTTCTCGTGGACGAGCTGCTGGATGCGGTGCAGGGTCGCCTCGCGCCGCTTCGGGTCGAGCTCCCTCGCCTGCTCCTGGAAGAGGCCATCGATGTCGGCGTAGCCGCCGTAGGCGTAGGTGCCGCCCCCGACGATGAAGGCCTCGAGTCTGGTGGCGGCGTTGCCGAAGGCACCGCTGGCGCCGTGGATGAGCCCCTTGTATTTCTTCTCGGACCATCCCTTGAAGTAGGCGGCGCGCTCGACCGGACGGAGCTTCACCCGGATGCCCGCCGCGTTCAGATAGTTGACGGCGGGCTCGCCGATGTTGGTGATCGCGGCGTCGCAAAAGTAGTCGCCGGCGTCGAAGCCGTTGGGGTACCCGGCCTCGGCGAGGAGTTGCTTGGCGCGGGCCCGATCGTACGAATAGCCGGGCGGCTGCCAGTAGAACTCGAAGCTCGAGGGAATGATGCTCCAGGTGATCTTGGCGAATCCGAGAGCGTCCGCCTCGTTCATCGCGGGCCGATCGATGGCGTAGTTCGCCGCCAGGCGCACGCGCCGGTCGTGCCATGGCGATTTCGGATCCCACTGGTCGGCGAAGTAGACCCAGTGCGTGGCCTGGCCGACGTTGGGCTTGAGCGTGAGCCCCGGCGTCCGCCGGATCTCCTGGGCCAGCTCGCCCCGAAGGTTATAGGCGATGTCGATCTCACCTCGCTTCAGCGCGGCCAGGCGCGTGGTCTCGTCGGGGATCGATCTCAGGATCACCCGCTTTACGTTCGGCACCTTCCTCCAGTACTGATCGAAGGCCTCCAGGACCAGCTCCACCCCCGGGGTGTACGAGACAAATCGGTACGGGCCGGCCCCGACCGGCGCCTTCTTGAAGCCTTCGTCGCCCACCTTCTCGACGTACTTCTTCGGGACGATCCAGGCGGCACCGGTGGCGCCGATATAGAAGGTCATGAAGTCGGGCCACGGTCGCTTGAGGCGGATGCGGACGCGCCCGGGGTCCGGGGTCTCCACCGCCGCGACATTCTCCCGGAGAGCCTTGGCGGAGGCGCCCCGGTAGCGCTCGAGGGAGAACTTCACGTCCTCGGCGGTGACCGTCTCACCGTTGTGGAACTTGACCCCTTTGCGGAGGACGAAGTCGTACGCGAGACCATCGGGGGACATGCTCCACGACTCGGCGAGGCTTGGCGCCAGGGGCTGGCCCGGCATCGGCTTCAGCACGGCGTCGTGCAAGGCGTAGATCACCATGAACGGCGTGATGATCCCCGAGGTCTCGGCCGGGTCGAACCAGGTGGGCGCGAGCGAGATGTGAGCCCCCCAGATCATCTGACCTTCGGGGGCCGCTGCGCACAGCGACGGACCCAGAGTCACGACCGTGATGACGAGCAACGAAGCGGAGAGGCCTCGAACCTGTCTCATCATGGAAGCCTCCTTGTTGTCCTTTGCGCCGGACGTGGGGGTGCGACACGGTTAGAACCCGGCGGATCGAGTGGTCGGCCACTCGCGGCGCGATCCCGATCGGCCTGCGCGGGCCCGTTGGGCGGTACCTTCCTGGGCGCCTTCCACGGTTGGCGTTGCTGCTATGAGCAGGGGAACCGCGAGCACATTGCGGGGCGCGGATGGCCAGAACCGCATGACGGCACCTCCGTGGCGGAGGGTGGGCTCGTGCCGAGAGGGTAGCGCCGCCTTCGACTCAGATCAACACATCGATCGCCCCCAAAACCCTGTCACCGAACTCGGGGAGGTGCCTCAACACCGGTGCTACCGACAGCGCAAAGCCACGATCTGAGCTGGGAGGGGTTCGTGATCGAGAACCTCATCGCCGCCGCCGGGGAGCCCGCACCCCGTCTTTCTCCCGCCGCTCGCAGTCGGAACCGCGCGATCACCATCGCGCGCATGCTCTGTCTCTCAAACGTTCTGATCTCCTCCCGGGTGAGCCATGCGACTCAATCGAGCGCCTGGACAACGTCCTCCCGCGCCAGATCCGGATCCCTGGAGCACCTCCTCGAACGTGGCGCCGTGGGTGATCTGGCTGACGATGACCGACACCGGGATTCTCATGCTCCGTGGGTAGCGGTCTGGCTTCGGTGCTGCCGGACTGTTACGATCCCTGAGTGCACCGATGCGAAGGCGATGTGATGGCAGGCGGCCTCGATAGTCCGACTCGCGAGAACTCAGGGCCAGCAGCGCTGATGACGGCGACCCAGGTGGCGCAAGCGACTCGTTGCGATCCTCAGGCACCTGGCTTCGCGTTCGACAACTCCTATGCCCGGCTCCCGGAGCGCTTCTATGCGCGCCTCGCGCCGACGCCGGTTGCCGAGCCGCAGCTGGTGAAGATCAACCGCGCGCTGGCCACGGAACTCGGACTCGACCCGGACGCGCTCGCCTCGCCCGACGGTGTGGAGATCCTCGCCGGCAACCACATCGCGCCGGGCTCCGAGCCGATCGCACTGGCCTATGCCGGCCACCAGTTCGGCCATTTCGTGCCGCAACTCGGCGATGGCCGCGCCATCCTGCTGGGCGAGGTGGTGGATCGCACAGGCCGGCGCCGCGATATCCAGCTCAAGGGCTCTGGCATCACGCCGTTCTCACGCAACGGCGATGGACGTGCGGCACTCGGACCGGTGCTGCGGGAATACATCGTGAGCGAGGCGATGGCCGCCCTGGGAATTCCCACCACGCGCACGCTCGCGGCCGTCACCACCGGCGAGAAGGTGTATCGCGAGACAGCGCTGCCTGGTGCGGTGCTGACCCGCATCGCCTCCAGCCACATCCGTGTCGGTACGTTCCAGTTCTTCGCCGCGCGAGGCGATCTCGAGGCCCTGCGGCTGCTGGCCGACCACGCGATCGCACGTCACGACCCCGGTGCGGCCGCCGCCGCCGAGCCCTACCGCTCCTTCCTCGAGGGGGTGGTCGCGCGCCAGGCGAGCCTGGTGGCGCAGTGGCTGCTGGTGGGTTTCATTCACGGCGTGATGAACACCGACAACACCACGGTCGCCGGCGAGACCATCGACTACGGGCCCTGCGCCTTCATGGACACCTACGATCCGGCGACGGTGTTCAGCTCCATCGACCATGGCGGTCGCTACGCCTATGCCAATCAGCCGCGCATCGCGGCCTGGAACCTCGCGCGGCTGGCGGAAGCGATCCTGCCGCTGCTGGCCGACGACAGCGAGCACGCCGTGGCCATTGGCAACGAGGTGATCGGCCAGTACTCGGCCCTGTTCTCCCGCGCATTCGTCGCCGGCCTGCGGCCAAAGCTCGGCCTGTTCACCGAACAGGAGACCGATGCCGCACTGGCTCAGGCCCTGCTCGACGCCATGGCGGCCAACCACGCCGACTTCACTCTGACCTTCCGGCACATGTGCGTTGCGGCAGAGACGGCCGACGGCGACGCGGAGGTGCGCGAGCTGTTCGACAAGCCCGAGGCGTGGGACGAATGGGCGCAGCGCTGGCGCGCACGCCTCGCCGAGGAACCGCAGACGCCTCAGGCGCATGCGGCGTTGATGCGGCAGGCCAACCCCGCCTTCATCCCGCGCAACCACCGGGTCGAGGCGGCGCTGGCCGCCGCCATCGAGCACAATGATTACGGACCGTTCGAGGAACTGCTCCTCGTGCTGTCGAGGCCCTACGAGGACCAGCCGGCTTGTGCCGGCTACGCCGAGCCGCCCGGCCCCGAGCAGCGCGTCTATCGCACCTTCTGCGGCACCTGACATCCCTGCCCAGAGCATCGAGAGTCGAAGAGCGGCCACATGTCACCGGCGAGGCGTTGGTTGGTCCGAGCGCGCTCAATCTGCACTGCGGGTATACTCGGCGATCATGCGCGAGAATGCCCTCAAGCAACAGCTCTACGCCGGGAAAGCGGCCTTCGGTGTCATGTGCACCTTTCCCTCGCCGCCGGTGGTGGAGATGCTCGGCCACCTCGGGTTCGACTGGATCCTGCTTGACAACGAGCACGGGTCCATCACGGTGGATACCGCCGAGGCCTGCATCGCCGCCGCCGAGCTCTCCGGAATGCCGCCCATCGTGCGCCCGGTCGCGAATAAGCCGGAGATCATCGCGCCGTTCCTGGATCGGGCGCGTGGGGCGTGCAGGTTCCCCACGTCAACACGGCGGAAGAAGCTCGCGCCGCCGTGGACGCGGTGAAGTACTCCCCGGAAGGCCACCGGGGCATCTTCAGCGGCGGCCGGCCTGCCAACTATGGATTCAAAGGCACCACCGGGGACTACGCCAAGGAAGCCAACCGCAACACCCTCGTGTGCCTGATGCTGGAAGAGGTGGCGGCCATCGAGAACCTGGCGGAGCTGGTCACGGTGCCGGGGGTGGACGTGTATTTCATCGGGTCCGGCGACCTGTCGCAATCCATGGGCTACACCGGCCAGCAGGCCCATCCGGAAGTGCAGGAGATGATGGAACGCGGCGTCAAGATCATCACCGGCGCCGGACGCATTGCCGGATGCAGCTGCCCCGACAATCCTCGTCCCCAAGTTCCTGGGCCTCGGCGTGCAATATTTCCACAGTACCGTGAGCCGCCTGCTCCAGCACGGCAGCAACGCCTACCTCCAGACGATGCGCCAGGCCGCCAGCGCGGGGAAGTGAGGCGACGGCTCCCGCCCTGAGGCGGGACAAAGGTCGCCACAGAGGCTACGTGGCTCGCGCCGGCCACACCGGCTCGTGGTGGCCGAGCGGCACCGAGGGCCGGGCCCAGCGCGGCGGCGTCTCGGAGAGGCGCACCACCGGCCCGAGATGGTGCAGGCGACCGACCGGCGTGTCGCTCGTCATCGACCAGCGCTCCAGCTCCGCGGGGGTGAATTCCTTCGGCACGTCCTTGAGCTCGGCCTCCGGCACCTGGCCGCGTCCGACGAGCCAGCGCCCGGTCTGCGCCAGCGAGATCCGCACGAGCCAGCTACCGCCCTCGCGCGCGCGGCGGGCGAGGGCCACCAGCGCGCCGAACGCCATCAGATAGCCGGTCAGATAGTCGATCGCCGACACCGGATAGAACTGCGGCCCCGGCGCCGCGCCGGGGAACAGCTCACCCTGGCGGCTGGTGATGCCGCTGACCGTCTGCACCACCGTGTCGAAGCCGCGGCGCGACGCCCACGGCCCGACGTGGCTGAAGGCGCACAGCGAGACGAACACGATGCCGGGCCGCAATTGCGCGAGCGCCTCGGGCGAGAACCCGCGATTGCCGAGGGTGCCCGGCCGGTAGCCTTGCGAGAACACGTCGGCCTCGCGGACCAGCCCGCGCAGGGTCTCGAGATCCTTCGGCTCGCGCAGATCGAGATGGGCGGAGAGCTTGCCGTGGCCGGTGTCGTATTCCTGGTAGCCGATATTCGGCAGGTGCGCCCCGGTGATCTTCAGGACGTCGGCGCCGTGCTCGGCCAGCGTGCGGGCGCAGGTCGGCCCGGCGAGGACCCGCGTCAGGTCGAGCACCCGGACGCCCGACAACGGCCGATCGCCGTCGGGGAGCTTTTCCGGCGGGCTCTCGCCGATCTTGACGATCTCCATCAGCGGCAGCGAGGCGATCGCGGCGGCCTGCGGGTGCTGGGCCCATTCGTCCATGGTGCGCACCATGCCCCCGGCGCCCTTCGCGGCGATGATCGCCTCCTCGAGCTCGAGCGCGTCCCACTTCGCCACCGCCTGGCGCACCGCCTCGCGATCTTCCGGCACGCCGAGCACGCTGAGGGCGGCGGCGCGATGGTTCGGGAAATTGCAGTGGAGATAGCTCCAGCGGCCGTTCTTGGCCGGATAGACGCCCATCACCGTGTTGCGCTCGGTCGACACGTGCGCCCCGTCCATCTGCATGTAGTGCCCGCTGCGGAGCGAGGCGGTCGCCTGGCGCGTGTCGACCGCGACCTCCTGGCGACGCCCGGTGCGCAATGCCCACAGATCGGAGACGGCGAGGCCGACCGCCGCGAGCGCGGCGGCGCTGGTCTCGCCGATCCGGAACGGCGTCGGCAAGATCGGATCGGCGCCGCCGGTGATCTCGACCGCGCGGGCGCGCTCTTCGCCCCAGCCGGCGACCGGCAAGATCGTACGCAGCGCATCATTGGTCATGGTCGGGACTCCTCCCTCTTCGCGCGAGCCGCCGGGCTGCAGCCACGGATGCCCAATGCGGTCATCGGAAGACATGATGAGACGTTACATCGTCAAGGCCTTTTCCGTCGGCCGCCCGCCGATCAGAAGACGATCACCAACCGCCCTCGGACTCCGCCAGCGGCCAGCTTGCGCTGCGCGTCCGCCGCCCGCTCGGGCGGAAAGGTCTCCGCCACCCGCAGGGTGAGCCTGCCTTGGGCGACCAGATGAGCCCAGCCGATCGAGCGCTTCATGGTTGTGCAGGTACGAGGTCACCCGCACCGGCTCGATCGTGATGGCTCGTTCAGATGGGCCGGCGAAACCCCGCACGGTGGCCAGCTTGCCGCCATCCCGGATGGCGGGCAGGACCGCCGCGTCGAGCACGGCCGCGTCGATCAGCCCATCAACGCCCCCGGGAGCTGCGTCGTGGAGGCCGCGGACCGCCGCGTCGCCGCTGAGCACCAGCGTCTCCGCGCCGAATCCCTTCACCAGCGCTTGATCTTAGAGATCGCGCCACGGCGATCACGCGCAGTCCGTCGCTGACGCCGAGTTGAACCGCATAGCCGCCGACCGCGCCGGCCGCGCCGGTGACGCCCAGGGTCTGCCCCGGGTAGAGCGCGAGCCGGTCCAGTGCCAGGCGCACCGTCAGCCCGTTCATCGGGAGAGTGGCGGCGGCCTCCAGGCTGGTTCCCTCGGGCACGCGGGCGACAGACACGGCCGGAACGACCACCAGCTCCGCCTGGGCGCCGCCGCCTGGACGGCGCGGAGTGACGATCGCCATCACGCGGTCACCGGTGTGCCAGTCCGCGCCCTCGCCGACGGCGTCCACCACCCCGGCCAGCTCCATGCCGGGGATGTAGGGCGGCAGCACACCCAGCTGTGTCAACTCGGTTGCCTGCCGTCCGGTACGGAAGCTGATGTCGGTCGGGTTGACCGTCGCCGCCGCCACGCGAATGCGCACCTCGCCGGGGCCGGGCTGCGGCTCAGGCAGTTCCGACATTTCGAGCACCTCGGGTCCACCGAATCGGGAAAAGGTCACCGCTCGCATGTCTGGCCTCTCTTTGGCAGCCGCCGTGGGACGGATGCGTGGGCGTTCACCCTGCTGACCGGGCTCATGGACTCCGAGCCGCAAGGCTTAGTCGAACAGCGACAGATCGATCGCGTCTCCCATCGCGCGGTAGCCCAGGTCGCTCGGGTGAAGGTGGTCGCCGCAATCGTAGATCGGCAGCATCCGGGTGGGATGGTCGGGATCGCGCAACGCCCGGTCGAAATCGACGATCGCGTCGAAGGCGTCGGTCTGGCGCAGCCACTCGTTGACCGCCTGACGTATCGCCTCGCGCTTCGGGTTCCAGGCGCCGGGAAGGAAGGTCTCGTTCTCGAACGGGGTCAGCGTGCCGCCGATGACCGTGATCCCGCAGGCCTGGCCGCGCACGGCGAACTGCTTCAGCCCGGCGATCATCTGCGGGGCGGTGACCTCCTCCTCGGGCTTGCCGGGCCGGTTCCGCAGATCGTTGGTGCCCAGCATGATGACGGTATGGGTGACGCCGGGCTGGGCCAGCACGTCGCGGTCGAAGCGGCGCAGGCCGCTATCGCCCCGGATGTCGTGCAGGATGCGGTTTCCGCCGAGCCCCTGGTTCATCACCGCCATCGGCCGCCCGCTCTGCCGCGCCATGAGCCGCCGCGCGAGCTGCGAGGGCCAGCTGTGATGGCCGTCATGGGTCGAGATATTGGCGTCGGTCAGCGAGTCGCCGACCGCGACGATGGCGCCTGTCTCTCGCGGCGCGACGACGTCGATGCCGCAGACGAAGTACCAGTCGTCGGTGAGGCGGCCGACCGGCATGACCTCTTCGGCAGCGAAATCGCCCGGCGGCGATATGTAGTTGGTCTGCCGCGCATAGCGCCCGGTGATCCCGAAGCTCGCCGGCAGATCGTCCGGCAGGTGCACGCTGACGGCAAGGTCCGACAACGGCGCGAACTCCAGCTCGACAGGATCGCTGACGACAAGCGCGCCGGCTGCGATCGTTGCGCTGGTTTCGCCGCCGAAGGTGAGCCGGCGGTTTGAGCCCGGCACCAGCGCCGGCCCGCGTGCTGCGCAGGCCGACGCACGCCGCGCCGATCGCCAGCGGGCGAGTGCCATAGGCGTTCGAGATGCGCACGCGCAGCCGGCTGCCACCGAGACTGACCCGCGGGATCATCCGCAGCGTATGGTTGCTGAAGGCAGCGCCTTCGGCGGGCGCAGGCGCCGCCGTCCAGGTGCCGACCCAGTGTGTCTTGTCCCGCATGGCTTTCGACGCCTCCTCAGGAGAATCCCTACCACATCCTCGCCCTGTTCGTGAGCGAGAGACGCGCCTTGACCACGAGCCCGCGGCGGGGCAGCATGGCTCGGGGCAGCGGGCGGACCCGATTCCGATCCTCACCTCCGCTCCCCGGCGGAGCTCCTCCAACACCTCACACGGAGGGAAGGCGCACATGTACCAGACCGACCAGTACGAAGGCATGATCGCCGAGACGGTGTCGATGAAGGGACACAACGGGGACGCCATCAACGCGTACGTGGCGCGGCCACTCGGGGCCGGCCCCTTTCCCGGCATGGTCGTCATCCACCACGCGCCGGGCTGGGACGAGTGGTACCGCGAGTGCACCCGCCGCTTCGCCCACCACGGCTTCGTGGCGATCTCCCCGAACCTCTACTTCCGCGACGGCCACGGAACGCCCGAGGACGTCGGGGCCAAGGTGCGCGCGGCGGGCGGCGCCCCGGACGCTCGGGTGCTCGGCGATCTCGACGGCGCGAACGCCTACCTTCGCTCGCTGCCCTACGTGAGCCGCAAGGTCGGCATCTTCGGCACGTGCTCGGGAGGCCGGCAGGCGTTCCTCGCCGGCTGCCGGCTGAAGGGCTTCGACGCCGTGATCGAGTGCTGGGGCGGACGTGTGGTCCAGTCCAAGGAAGAGCTGACCCCCAACCAGCCGGTGGCGCCCATCGACTACACCAAGGACCTCTCGTGCCCGATCCTCGGAATCTTCGGCAACGAGGACAAGTCACCCACCCCCGAACAGGTCGACGCGCACGAGGCAGAGCTCAAGAAGCACGGCAAGCAGTACGAATTCCACCGCTACGACGGCGCGGGCCACGGCTTCTTCTACTACGACCGCCCGGCCTACCGTCAGGAGCAGGCCGTGGACGGCTGGAAGAAGGTCTTTGCGTTCTGCGAGAAAACCCTGCGCTAACCGGACACGAGGAGCCCAGCCATGTGCACGATGATCGCCCACCAGGTGAAGCTCGAGGGCCGCGGAAAGAACGGCCCGGAGTGGTTCGAGGTCCGCGAGGCCAACGTTTCCTACGACCATCCGTACGATCTGCCGCTCGAGCACGCGCTCAACATCGATTTCGTCAACGAGGCCCTCGGCCCGGGCGCCCGCGTGGCCGTGGAGCTGAGCGTGGACGCGGCACGACAGCTCGTGAAGACCATCGAGGCCGTGCTGGCCCAGGCCGACCAGCGCGGCGTGCTGGAGGACCAACCGGTTGCAGCAACGCCCGCTGCCGGTTCCTCTGGAGCGTAACGGCGTCATCGCCGCGCGGGGCGGGTCCTCCTCACTCGCCCCGCGCGCCGAACTCTCCACCGCCCCCCGGCTGCATCGATCTCTTGACCACGGTTTCGCGGCGAGCGGAGGATGGCGGCCGAGGGAGGGGCCGAGTCTGATGACGCGCTTTGGCGACTACGCGACGAAGTACCAGACCATCCGCATGGAACGGCGCGACGGCATCCTCCAGATGACGTTTCACACCGGCGGCGGGCCCCTGCAGTGGGGCCTCTTGCCCCACGGCGAGTTTCCCCAGGCCTTCCGCGACGTGGGCAGCGATCCCGAGAACAAGGTCGTCATCATCACGGGCACCGGCGACACCTATTCTGGTCCCCGCGCGGCCGGGGGCACCGGCATGCGCAGCACGCCGGCGCAGTGGGATCGCGTCTACTGGGAGGGCAAGCACCTGCTGATGAGCCTGCTCGACATCGAGGTGCCGATGATCAGCGCCATCAACGGCCCGGCCTGGAGGCACTCCGAGATCCCGCTCCTGTGCGATATCGTGCTGGCCGCCGATGACGTCCAGTTTCAGGATTCGGCCCACTTCTCGAACGGGATGGTGCCGGGCGACGGCATGCACATCATCTACCCGCTGTTGCTGGGCTGGAACCGCGGCCGCTACTTCTTGCTGACCGGTCAGGTCCTCGACGCGGCAAAGGCGCTGGAGCTGGGCCTGGTCAACGAGCTGCTCCCTCGCCCCGATCTCCTCCCGCGCGCCTGGGCGCTGGCCGAGCAGCTCGCGCAGCAACCCTCGCTCCTCCTCCGCTACACCCGCGTGCTCTTCACCCAGCCCCTCAAGCGACAGGTGCTCGACTACCTGGGCTACGGCCTCGCCCTGGAAGGCATGAGCGTGGTCGATCGAACCGTCACGCCGGACCCGTGATGAGGATGGCGGCGCCGTCACCCTCGCCTTCTCGAGAAAGAGGCACGCCCAGGCCGCGCGAATTCCCCTCACGGTTCCCCCTGGTGCTCAGCTACAACTCCCCGGAGCTGCTCAAGCTCCTGAACTGAGAGTGGCCGCCTGTTCCCGGATGCTGACCAGAGAAGTCCTGGTGATCGTGCCGGTACCCGACGACGCGCTGAGTCGTATAGCGGCGGTCGATCAGTGCCTGCATGTGGTCGATGCTCGGGGCTGGTTTGACGTCGAACTCCGCGAGACCTGGCCGCCGTGGACGGTCCAACGCTACCTCGGCCAGCGTGCAGGACCAATCAGTTCGCGCCAGGAGCGCGACCAGCTGCTGGCCAGCGCCGAGATCATCCTCGGTGGCTTTCCGTTCCCGCTGGATCTCCGGGCGCGGGCGCCGCGCCTGCGCTGGTTCCACCAGCTCCCGGCCGGGGCGAGCAACCTGTTGCGCGGGGATCTCTGGGGCAGCGATGTCATCGTCACCACCTCGCGCGGCCATGGGAATACCCGCCCCATGGCCGAGTATGTGCTGGCCAGCCTCCTCCACTTCGCCAGGGGGCTCCACCATGCATCTCGCGATCGGCAGCGGCATCGTTTCGACCATGGCACCTACCGTCCCCTGCTGCTGCAGGGGAAGACGGTGTGCGTCGTAGGCGCCGGGGGCATCGGCCAGGAAGTGGGGCGGTTGTGCGCCAGTGCCGGCATGCGGGTGATCGGCACGCGGCGCCGGGTGGCGCCCGATACCGTACTGCCCGCCGGATTCAGCCGCCTGGAAAGCGCCGAGCGTCTCCATGCTCTCCTCGAGGAGAGCGACGGCGTGGTGGTCTGCTGTCAGTGGACACCGGAGACGACCAAGCTGATCGGTCGGGAGGCCTTTGCCGCCATGAAGCCCGGCGCCATCCTGGTGAACGTCGCGCGGGGTGAAATCATCGACGAGGAGGCGTTGATCGCCGCCCTCGCGGCGGGAAAGCTGCGGGGGGTGGCCCTGGACGTCTATGTGGGCGAGTTTGAACATGAACCCGATCGTCGCCTCTGGGACGATGAGCGCGTCCTCATCACCCCGCATGTCTCTGGCGGCAGTGACATGCGTCAGCATCGGGGGATCAACCTCTTCTGCGACAATCTGCGCGCCTATCTGGACGGGCGGCCCCTGACCAACGTCGTCGATTGGGCAGATGGCTATTGAGCTACGTCACGGTGACGGGGGCCAAGGGAGAGGCGACCGCCGCCGGAAGTCGTTTGCAAAGGAGGTCAGCATGGACAAGCATTCCCCCGGGCGCCGGACCTTTTTGAAGAAGATGATCGCGCTGGGCGCAGCCGGCGTACCGATCGCGGCGGCCTTGAGGCCCGGCCCCGTCCATTCGGCTGATGCGACAGGAGGATCCAGAATGAAGACGGCGTACGATCCCGCGGCCACATTCGAGCTCAAGGTCAGCGAGGTGGAGTTCCGGCGCACGCCGGGCGGGCGGATGCTGATGGCCCGCATCTATCAACCGCAGGGCGCGGGACCGTTCCCGACGCTGCTGGACCTGCATGGCGGCGCCTGGAACCGCAAAGACCGTTTCGCCGAGGAGCCGATGGACCGCGCGGTGGCGGCGAGCGGCGTGCTGGTGGTGGCCATCGACATGACGCTGGCCCCGGAAGCGCCGTACCCGGCGTGTGTGCAGGACGCGAACTACGGCGTGCGCTGGCTCAAATCGAAAGCGCCCGGGTGGAATGGCGACCCGTCGAAGGTCGGCGTGTACGGCAGCTCCAGCGGCGGCCACGTCGCCCAACTGCTGGGCCTGCGCCCGCGCGATGCGCGCTACAACGCGATTCCCATGCCCGCGGCCCCGCACGTCGATGCGACGGTGGCCTACGTGGCGACGCGCTCACCGATCAGCGACCCGTACGCGCGCTTCCAGCAAGCGGAGAAGATGCAGCGCGCGGGGATGATTCAGAACAACAAGATCTTCTTCAATCCGTGGGAGACGATTTACGAAGGCAATCCGCAGCAGATCCTCGAGCGCCGCGAGGCGGTGACCCTCCCGCCGCTGCTGATCATGCAAGGCGCGCTCGACGACAACGTGCTCCCGGCCCTGCAGGAGAAATTCGCGGCGACGTACAAGGCGGCCGGCGGCGATTGCCAGCTCCACGTGTTCGAGGGCAGCGAACACGAGTGGGTCGCCAAGCCGGGGCCGCAAACCGACCGCGCCCGCGAGATGGTCAAGGCCTTCATCGCGCGCAATTTGGCGGCGTAGCGCCGCGCGGCATAGGATCCGGGACAACCTGCGCAAGGGATATTTGCGCGAGGATGAGGAGAAGAGCCGATGCGCGCCATGCAGATCATCGAGTGGGGCAAGCCGCTGGAGTTCCGTGACTACCCGACGCCAGAGCCCACCGGCGAGCAGGTGCTCGTGCGCGTCGAATCTGCCGGCGTCTGTCACAGCGACGTGCACATCTGGGACGGCTACTTCGACCTCGGCGGGGGCAACAAGGTGACCCTGGAGCAGCGCGGCGTGAAGTTACCCTTCACCATGGGCCACGAGATTGCCGGCGAGGTGGTGGCGCGGGGGCCGGAGGCGAAGGGTGTCGAGATCGGCAAACGCTACGCCGTCTACCCGTGGATCGGCTGCGGCACCTGCGCGGTCTGCAAGAAGGGCGACGAGTTGCTCTGTCTGACGCCGCGCACGCTCGGCACCCGGACCTCCGGCGGCTATGGCAGCCATGTCGTGGTCCCGCAGGCGCGCTACCTGGTCGACTATGGAACGGTACCCCAGGCGCTGGCCGCGACCTACACCTGCTCCGGAATCACGGCCTACAGCGCCCTGAAGAAGATCCGGGACCATGTGGGTGTCGGCGACCATTTCCTGATCATCGGCGCCGGTGGCGTCGGCGGCCAGGCGGTGCGCATCGCTCCGGCCTATCTCGGAGGCCAGATGCTGGTGGCCGACATCGACGGCGAGCAAGCGCGCGCACGCTCGCGAGATGGGGGCCGCCGGCACGGTCGACAACAGCGCGGCCGATGCCCTGCAACAGGTGGTGCAGCAATCCGGCGGCGGTGTGGCCGGGGCGATCGACTTCGTCGGCTCACCGAAGACCATGGAGTTCGGGATCAACGCGCTCCGCAAGGGAGGCAAGCTGGTGATGGTGGGCCTGTACGGCGGCGCGGCCTCGGTCTCCACCGTGTTGTTCCCGTTCAAGATGATGTCGATCGAGGGCTCCTACGTCGGCACCCTCCAGGACCTGAAGGAGCTGCTCGAGCTCGGAAAGGCCGGCAAGATCGCGCCGATTCCGATCGAGACCCGGAGCGCCGAGCGCGCCACCGAATCCCTCGCCGATCTGAAGACCGGGGGCAAGGTCCGCGGGCGCGTCGTGATGACGCACTAGCCTGAGCCGTCCCACCCGCGATGGGGGTAGCGAGGGTGTGATGACCTGTCCACGGTGCCGGCACCAGAACCCCGGTGATGCTGTCTTTTGCCAGGAATGCGGTTCGCGCCTGGAGGAGCCTTGCTCGGGTTGCGGGACGGCGAATCAACTGGGCGTGAAGTTCTGCAAGAAGTGCGGCCACCGGCTGGCCCAGAGTGGTCCGACAACCCAGCCTCCCGCGACCAGATTCGGCGTTCCTGAGAGCTATACCCCCAGGCACCTCGCCGAGAAGATCCTCACCTCCAAGGCCGCCCTCGAGGGCGAGCGCAAGCAGGTCACCGTGCTCTTCGCCGACCTGAAGGGCTCGATGGAGCTGCTCGCTGATCGCGACCCCGAGGAAGCGCGCAAGCTGCTCGATCCCGTGCTCGAGCGGATGATGGAAGCCGTCCACCGCTACGAAGGCACCGTCAACCAGGTGATGGGCGATGGGATCATGGCGCTGTTCGGCGCGCCGCTCGCCCACGAGGACCACGCCGTGCGGGCGTGCTACGCGGCGCTGCGGATGCAGGAGTCGGTCACGCAGTACGCGGAGGGTGTCTTCCGCTCGCACGGGGTGCCCCTCCAGATCCGTGTGGGCCTCAACTCCGGCGAGGTGGTCGTCCGCGCCATCGGATCCGATCTGCACATGGACTACACGGCGGTCGGTCAGACGACGCACCTGGCCGCCCGCATGGAGCAGATGGCGACGCCCGGCACGATCCTGCTCGCCCCCGCGACCCTCCAGCTCGCCGAAGGCTACGTGCAGGTCGCGGCCCGGGGGCCGGTCGCGGTCAAGGGCTTGCCGGACCCCGTGGAAGTCTACGCGCTCACCGGAGCGAGTGCGCTCGCGGACCCGGCTCCACGCGGCCGCCGCGCGGGGACTGACGCGGTTCGTCGGCCGCGACGCCGAGATCGAGCAGCTCCGCCGGGCGCTGGCCCTCGCGCACGATGGCCACGGCCAGCTCGTCGCCCTCGTGGGGGAACCCGGCGTGGGGAAGTCCCGCCTCGTCTACGAGTTCACCCACTCCCACCGCACCCAGGACTGGCTCATCCTGGAAGCGGGCTCCGTGTCCTACGGCAAGGCGACCAGCTACCTGCCGGTCATCGACCTCCTCAAGGCCTACTTCAAGGTGCACGATCGCGAAACCCACCGCGAGATCCGCGAGAAGGTGACCGGCAAGCTCCTCACGCTGGATCGCACCCTCGAGCCGATCCTGCCCGCCTTGCTGGCCCTGCTCGATGTGCCCGTCGAGGACGCCCACTGGCAGGCGCTCGATCCCGCCCAGCGCCGGCAGCGCACGCTCGACGCCGTCAAGCACCTCCTGCTTCGGGAGAGCCAGGCGCAACCGGTCCTCGTGGTCTTCGAGGACCTGCACTGGATCGATGCCGAGACGCAGGCCCTGCTCGACGGCCTGGTCGAGAGTCTGCCCACGGCCCGGCTCCTCCTGCTGGTCAACTACCGGCCCGAGTACCAGCATGGCTGGGTGAGCAAGACCTACTACAGCCAGCTGCGGCTCGACGCGCTGCCGCCCGAGAGTGCGGGCGAGCTCCTGAGCGCCCTCCTGGGCGACGACCCGGCGCTGGAGCCCCTCAAGCGACTGCTGGTCAGACGCGGGAACCCCTTCTTCATCGAGGAGAGCATCCGGACGCTGGTGGAGACGGGTGCGCTCACCGGGGAGCGCGGGGCCTTTCGTCTGACCCGGCCGATCCAGGCGATCGAGGTCCCGGCGACCGTGCAGGTGATCCTGGCGGCCCGGATCGACCGGCTCCCGGCGGAAGACAAGCAGCTGCTCCAGACGGCCTCGGTCATCGGCAAGGACGTGCCCTTCGTGCTGCTCCACGCCGTGGCCGAGGCGGCGGAGGATGCGGTGCAGCGGGGGCTCACGCACCTGCAGGCGGCCGAGTTTCTGTACGAGACGCGGCTCTTTCCGGATCCCGAGTACACCTTCAAGCATGCGCTCACCCATGAAGTCACCTATGGCACGCTTCTCCAGGACCGGCGCAAGGCCCTGCACGCTCGCATCGTCGGCGCCATCGAACGCTGCTATCCGGACCGGCTGGTCGAGCACGTCGAGCGGCTGGCCCACCATGCCTTGCGAGGCGAGGTGTGGGACAAGGCGGTCGACTACCTCGCGTCAGGCCGGCGCCAAGGCGACTGGCGCGCTCAGCCTATCGACGAGGCGGTCGCGCTACTTCGAGCAGGCCCTCGAGGCCCTCGCCCGCCTCCCCGAGAGTCGCCAGACTCTGGAGCAGGCCATCGATCTTCGGACTCGACCGCGGCCGTTATGCGCGGCTGTTCTCGACCGGCCAGTGAGAGCGGTTGCTTGACGGATCTCCGGGAAGCGCTGACGCCTCGCCGAGCGGCTCGACGACCAGCGCCGGCTGGCGCTGACCACCAGCTATCTTTGCCACAACGCTCTGTGGTTCTCTGGCGCAGACACGATGCGGGCGCTCGAGTTCGGCCGGCGGCGCCTCCGAGGATGGCCGTGGCGCTTGGGGACACTTCGGCCGCAGGTCGTACGCGAACCTCGACCTGGGACGGAGCCTGCTTCAGCCTGGGCGACTATCGCAGGCGCGGTCGTCTTCCTCGAGCAGAACGTCGCGGATCCTTGACGGTGACGTCGCCGCGCGACCGCTTCGGCCGGGCTCAGTACCCGCCTGTGACTAGCCCGCGTCCTGGCTGGCCTGGTCTCTCGCCGAGCTCGGGGAGTTCGAGGCAGGCGATCGCCTGTGGCCGAGGAAGGCCTCCGGCTCGCCGAGGACGCTCGATCACCCCTGCGAGCTTGCTCGTAGCCGCGTGCAGCGCGGTCGGCGGTCCCGATCCGCCGGGGCGAGTTCTGCCGACGCCATCCCGCGTGCTCGAACGGGGCCTGGCGCCTGCTGCGAGTACCGGAGCCTTCGCGTTCCTCGTTCCCGAGGCAGGCCTCGGCCTGGGCCATGCCTATGCGCTGTCCGGGCGGCTGGCGCGAGGCGCTTGCCGCTCCTGGAGCAAGCGGCGGAGCGAGTCCGGACGCGATGGAGACCGGATCTTCGAGGCCCTCGCTCATGGCCTATCTCGGCGAGGCGTATCGTCCTCGCCGGCCGGCTCGACGAGGCGCAGATCACTCGCCGAGCGAGCGCTCGAGCCTGTGCGCGCGAGCGCGGGCGAGCGCGGAGTCGAGGCCCGTGCCCTCCACGCTCCTCGGCGAGATCGCCGCTCGCATCGCGATCCCTCGGACGCCGAGGCCGCCGGAGCGGCACTACCGCGACGCGCTCGCGCTCGCCGAGGAGCTCGGCATGCGCCCCCTCGTCGCCCACTGCCACCTCGGCCTCGGCAAGCTCTCACCGACGAACAGGCAAGCGCGAGCAGGCCCGCGAGCACCTCACCACCGCGACGACGATGTATCGCGACATGGACATGCCCTTCTGGCTGACGAAAGCGGAGGAGGAGCTCACGCGGGGAGGCTGAGGGCGACGGCTGGCCCGAGCAGGCAGCAGACGGCTACGGAGTGGTCATTTCGAGCGGAAGCTTCTGGATGATGATGCTTGAGAGGTCGGACGCGCTCAGCCGCTTACTGGCATCGAGAATCTCAACACCGACAATGTGCTTGTGTTCGTCAACATCCACCGTGACCCCATCCTCGATGTCGATGTTGTCGTCGGCGCGGACCTCCCTGATCTGGATGTACAAAGCGTCAGCCTCGGGGTCGTATTCGATCTTCACGGGACGTCCCTCCTCTTCGGAGCCTTTCGTTTGAAGACGGCGGAAATCACGACGATGCGTCCTGGTTCAACCCGGCACGTCACGCGGAGGAATCGATCGACAACGCGCTTCCATCGATTGACCCGGCCGGCAACCGATGGCTCCTCCCACTCCGGCGACCGCAAGGTCTGTTCGATACAGCTCTTCACTGATCTCATGCCATCGCATCCGGTTACGGGCGTGGCGCGTGAGCCGGATCGGCTTCACCGTGGCAGTATATCGGGAATCATCGGTCCGGGCGCCGTGGAGTCGGGGCTACTTTCGTCCGAAAGTCCCTCTCGTCAGCCGATAGTTCGGGGCAAGTTCGGGACAAGTCAACGTCAGGGAGTCATGCTTCGTCCCTCCTTGACCCATGTCACCGGCGAGCGTTACCGTGCCCCACCAGCCGCGACGGAGGGTATCAGGCACGATGCACTGCCCTCGGTGCCACACGACAACCCCAGCCAGGCGAAGTTCCGCCTGGAGTGCGGGGCGCGCCTTGCCGTGACATGCCCGCAGTGCGGCAGTGAATTGCCACCCTCCGCCACGTTCTGCCTCAAGTGCTGAGCTGACCATCGGCAGGGAGTACCCGCAGCGCACGCCGACGGCAATGGTAGAATTCTGCCATGTTCGAGATCGCCGTCCAGCCGGCGGCGCTCAAGCAGCTTCGCCGCCTGCGGCGAGTTGACGCCGTGGCCATCCTGGATGGGCTCGACCGCTACCTGCGACAGGAGCCGGACAGACCGAACCGAAGCCGGATCAAGCGGCTACGCGGCCAGCAAGACGCGACCTACCGCTTGCGTGTCGGCAAGTACCGAGTGTTCTACGACGTCGGTAAGAGTGTGGTGACCGTGGTCGCCGTGCTCCACAAGCGTGACAGCGCGGCCTTCTACCGGGAGGAGGACGCATGAAGACGATGACGGTGTTCGAGGCGCGCAACAACTTCTCGCAGACCCTCAAAGCCGCCGAGCGGGACGTGGTGGTGGTGACCCGTAACGGACGCCCGGTCGCGGCTATCCAGGCGATCGGCGACGATGATCTCGAGGACCTCCTTCTCGAGCGCTCACCGAAATTCTGGGCCATGATCCGGCGCGCGCGGCAGGGCCGCCCGGTCCCGCTGGCCGCCGCCCGCCGCGCCCTCAGCGCCCGTCCGCCGACGCGCCGGACCCGCTCAGCGGCGTCGCCCCAGTAGGAATGGAAGCCCACAGAGGCGCCCCTGCGACTGTCACCAAAGGTGTAACCTACGGGCCGCCCCAGTGTGCCATTCCACCCGCGATCTTCCCTGCCGGGGCCCCCTCCGTCGACGCCATCATCGACGCGCTCGCCACCTCCATCGGAGGATCCGCGCCGAGAAGCCAGCTGAAGACGTCTGAGTACGCTTCCTCCGCCTGGGCACTGGCGCAACTCGGCGAAGCGGGCGAGGCGCTGAGTCGACTCCGAGAAGGCGAGCAACTCGTTGAGCGGCAGGCGGCGAGGGGAGTCAGTGTGCGCGAGCACCTCGCCACCGCGACGACGATGTACCGCGAGATGGACATGACATTCTGGCTGGAGCAGGCGGGGAGAGAGATGGCGGCGTGCCGCTGATGCGTTGTCCGCACTGCCGCTTCGAGAACCGTGACCGCGTGCGCTTCTGCGAGGAGTGCGGCGGGAGCCTGGAGCAGAGCTGCCCGGCCTGCGGCGCTGCCGTCCCTCCTGGGAGGAAATTCTGCGGAGGGTGCGGGCAGCCCCTGGTGTCTGCGCCCTCGCCGGCGTCGAAGTTCGGCGCGCCGAGACGTCTATACCCCCAAGCACCTCGCCGAGAAGATCCTCACCTCCAAGAGCGCCCTCGAGGGCGAGCGCAAGCAGGTGACCGTCCTCTTCGCCGATATGAAGGGCTCGATGGAGCTGCTCGCCGAGCGCGATCCGGAGGACGCGCGCCGGCTCCTCGATCCCGTGCTCGAGCGGATGATGGAGGCCGTCCACCGCTACGAGGGCACGGTGAACCAGGTCATGGGCGACGGGATCATGGCCCTCTTCGGCGCGCCGCTCGCCCACGAGGATCACGCGGTCCGCGCCTGCCACGCCGCGCTGCGGATGCAGGATTCGGTGAAGCACTACGCGGAAGAGATCCAGCGCACGCTCGGTGTTCCCATTCACATCCGCGTCGGCCTGAATTCGGGAGAGGTCGTCGTTCGCTCCATCGGCAGCGACCTTCGCATGGACTACACCGCGATCGGGCAGACGACGCACCTGGCCGCCCGCATGGAGCAGATGGCGATGCCGGGGTCGATCCTCATGACCCCGGCGACCTTGCGACTCGCCGAGGGGTACGTGCAGGTCAAGTCGCTCGGCCTCGTTCCCGTGAAGGGGCTCGCCGAGCCGGTCGAGGTCCACGAGGTCACGGGCGCGGCGCCCGTTCGAACGCGGCTTGAGGCGGCGGCCGCGCGCGGTCTGACGCGCTTCGTCGGGCGCGACGCCGAGATCGCGCAGCTTCGTCTCGCCCTGGAGCATGCCCGCGAAGGGCGCGGTCAGGTCGCGGCGATCGTCGGAGAGCCGGGCGTGGGCAAGTCGCGCCTCGTCTGGGAGCTGACGCACCGTCACCTGCCGGCGGAATGGCTCATCCTTGAGGCCGGCGCGTCATCCTACGGCAGGGCGACGAGCTACCTCCCCGTCAGCATGTTGCTGCGGAGCTACTTCAAGCTCGGGGAGCACGACACCTACGAGGACATCGGCGCGAGAATCAGCGCGCGGCTCTCCGCGCTCGGCGAGAGCCCGTGGCCCGCCGTGCCAGCGCTCGCGGCGCTCCTTGGTGTGCCCGTCGAGAACGCGCAATGGGACGGGCTCGACCCTCGCCAGCGCCGGCAGTACACGCTGGACGTCGCCAGGCGCCTGATCCTCCGCGAGAGCCAGATCCAGCCGCTGCTGCTCATTCTCGAGGACCTGCACTGGATCGACGCGGAGACCCAGGCGTGGCTCGACGGCCTCGTCGACGCGCTCCCCGCCGCTCGCCTCCTGCTCCTCGTCACCTACCGCCCCGAGTACCAGCACGCCTGGGGAAGCCGGACCAACTACACGCAGCTCCGCGTCGACCCGCTGCCACGCAAGGGTGCCGAGGATCTCCTGCAGGCGCTCCTGGGCGCCGACCCCGAGCTGGCCTCGCTGCGGGAGCTCCTCATCGAACGGACGGAGGGCAACCCGTTCTTTCTGGAAGAGAGCGTGCGGACCCTCGTGGAGACCAGGGCCCTGGTGGGCGAGCGCGGGGCGTATCGCCTCGCCCAGGCCCTCGACACGGTTCAGGTGCCGGCCACGGTTCAGGCCATCCTGGCCTCGCGGATCGACCGGCTCCCACCCGCGGAGAAGCAGTTGCTGCAATCGGCGGCGGTCATCGGAAAGGACGTCCCGTTCAACCTGCTCCACGCCATCGCCGGCGAGGCCGAGGAGGACCTGCGCCGACAGCTCGCGCATCTGCAATCCGCGGAATTTCTCTACGAGACGCGCCTCTTTCCGGAGTCGGAGTACACGTTCAAGCACGCGCTGACCCAGGAGGTGGCGTACGGCAGTCTTCTCACCGACCGCCGGCGCGCCGTCCACGCGCGGATCGTCGAGGAGATCGAGCGACTCCACGGCGACCGACTGGGGGAGCACGTCGACCGACTCGCCCACCACGCCCTGCGCGCCGAGCTGTGGGACAAGGCGCTCGTCTTCTGCCGCCAGGCGGGGGCCAGGGCCACGGCGCGCTTTGCGCTGCGTGATGCCGGCACCCATCTCGAGCGCGCCCTCACCGCGACCAGGCATCTCCCCGAGACCCGCGAGGCCATCGAGCAGGCGATCGACGTCCGCCTCGAGCTCCGGAACGCCATCCACCCGCTCGGCGAGGTCGAGCGAGGGATGGAGCACCTGCGCGAGGCGGAGTCGCTCGCCGAGCGGCTCGGCGACGACGGGCGGGCGGGGATGATCTCCCTCCTTCTCAGCGTTGGCTTCTGGATGATGGGCCACTCCGACCGGGCGCAGGAATCGATGGGCCGCGGCCTCGCCATCGCGGAGTCGACTGACAACGGCCTGCTCAGGCTCCAAGCGAGAGCCCAGCTGGGTCGAATCCACCACGACCGCGGTGACTATCGGCAGGCCGCCGCCACGCTCCGCGAGGTCCTGAGCGCTCTCGAAGCCTCCCGGCTAGGACACGATGTCGGCGCCGTCAGTGGAGTCTCCTCCATCGCTCGGCCCCGTGGCACGTCGCGCATGCCGCTGGTGGTGCAGAGCACGACCTACCTGGCGTGGTCGCTCGCCGAGCTCGGCGAGTTCGGGGAGGCAACGCGCCGGGCCGAGGCGTCGCTGCGCCTCACCCAAGCCCTGGACAACCCCTTCGGTCTGATCATGGCGTGCATGGGCGTGGGCATGGTCTACGTCCGGCAGGGGAATGCCGCCGCCGCCATGCCTCCGCTGGAGCAAGGCCTGCAGGTCTGCCACACCTTCGGGTTCACGGCGCTCGTATTCCACGGGATCGCGGCATCGCTCGGGGCGGCGTACGCGCTGGCGAATCGGACCGCGGAGGCCATCCCCCTGCTGCGCAAGGTGGCGGACCAGGCCGCCTCGATGAAGCTGGTCTCCGACCACCTGCTCGGCGCCATTCCGCTCGGGGAGGTCGCGCTCGCGACAGGGCAGATCGAGGAGGCGGCGCAGCGCGGGGGGCACGCGCTCGACCTGGCTCGGCAGCACAAGCAACGCGGCCACGAGGTCTACGCCCTCCGCCTCCTCGGCGAGGTGGCCGCGCAGCGCGATCCCCCCGATGTGGAAGCAGCCGAGGAGCACTACCGGAGCGCGATGGCCCTGGCTCACGAGCTCGGCATGCGCCCGCTGATCGCCCACTGCCACCTCGGCCTCGGCAAGCTCTACCGGCGCACGGGCAAGCGCGAGCAGGCGCAGGAGCACCTCACCACCGCCACGACGATGTACCGCGAGATGGGCATGCAGCACTGGCTCGACCAGGCGGAGGCGGAAGCGAGGGACGTGGTATGAGAATGATCGCGTCGACCTTCACTCAACGCCCACGGAAAGGAACACCACATGACGACGACGAAGACCCCGCTATCTGAAATCATCTCGATCAGCGACCTCCCCTGGCACGAGCGCCAGCCCGGGGTTCGGATGAAGAGCATCTGGGAACATCCCGAGAGCAAGCGACGGGCGGTCCTCACGCGCCTCGAGCCTGACGCCAAGCTCCCGCTGCATCGGCACGCCGGCGACGAGCTGGTCTTCGTCATCGAGGGCGCGATCGAGGACGAGTTCGGGACCGTGACGGCCGGGAACATGGGCTACCGCCCGAACGGCTGTGTCCACACCGTCTCGACCAAGAACGGAGCGACGGTGCTGGCGATCCTCACCGGCGGTGTCGAGCCGGCCACCGAGCGAGGCGGCGGGCCGCCCTCGCGCGTCTTCGCCCTGAGCGACCTGCCGTGGGTCGAGACGCGCCCGGGCGTCCGCCAGAAGCGGATCTGGGAGGATCCCGCGAGCGAGCGCCGGGCCATCCTGGCCCGCTTCGAGCCCGGCGCGACGCTCCCGCCTCATCGCCACGTGGGCGACGAGCTGATCTTCATCGTCGAGGGGGCGAACGCCGACGAATCGGGCGTCGTGGCCACGGGCAACATGAACTACCGGCCGAACGGGTGCGTGCACACCGTGACCACGAAGAATGGCGCCACGGTGCTGGCCGTCGTCTGGGGCCGCACGGAGCCGGTCTAGCGGGAAGTAGGCACGACGTCAGCATCGGCTGTCAGAGGAGGAGGACCGATGAAGCTCCTCGCTGTGCTCCTCGCGTTCTTCACGATGCTCGTCGCCGCCGCGCCGGGGGCGGCGGCGCCCGAGGGTCAGATGACCTGGGCCCTTCACATCTCGCTCGCCCCCACCTGGTTCGATCCCGCGGAAACGCCGGGGATCGGCACGCCGTTCATGGTGCTCTATGCGCTGCACGACGCCCTGGTGAAGCCCATGCCCGGCAATGCCATGGCGCCGAGCCTGGCCGAATCCTGGAGCGTGTCGAAGGACGGGCTCGTCTACGAGTTCGTCCTGCGCCAGGGCGCCCGGTTCCACAACGGCGACCCCGTGACCGTCGACGACGTGAAGTTCTCGTTCGAGCGCTATCGGGGCGCCGCGGCGAAGCTCTTGAAGGAGCGCGTCGCGGTGGTCGAGGTCGCGGATCCCAGCCGGGTGCGCTTCCGGCTCAAGGAGCCCTGGCCCGACTTCATGACCTACTACGGAAGCCTGGCCACCGGCGCCGGCTGGATCGTGCCCCGGAAGTACCTCGAAAAGGTCGGCGACGACGGCTTCAAGAAGGCTCCGGTGGGGGCGGGCCCCTACCGGTTCGTCTCGTTCAATCCTGGGGTCGAGCTGGTGCTGGAGGCCCACGAGCACTACTGGCGGAAGGTCCCGAGCGTGAAGCGCCTCGTCTTCAAGTCGGTGACGGACGAGACCACGCGCCTGGCCATGCTCAAGCGCGGCGAGGCCGACGTCGTCTACCTCCTCCAGGGCGAGCTGGCCGAAGACGTGCGGCGCACGCCGGGGCTCACCTTGCGCCCCACCCCCATCGTGTCGACCCACTGGCTCGTCTTCGTCGATCAGTGGGATGCGAAGTCGCCGTGGGCGGACCGGCGCGTCCGCCTGGCCGCCAACCATGCGATCAACCGCCAGGCCATCAACGAGGCGATCACGCTCGGATTCTCGCGGATCACCTGGAGCATCATTCCCCAGACCTTCGACTTCTACTGGCAGCCGCCCGCCTACGCCTACGATCCCGCCAAGGCCAAGCAGCTCCTCGCCGAGGCCGGCTACCCCAAGGGGTTCGACGCCGGGGACCTCTGGTGCGATGCCGCCACCGCCACCATGAGCGAGGCGGCGGCCGGCTTCCTCCAGGCGGCGGGCATCCGCGCCAGGGTCCGGCCGCTCGAGCGGGCGGGCTTCTTCAAGGGCTACCAGGAGAAGACGCTGAAGAACCTCGTCTACAGCATCAGCGGCGCCTTCGGGAACGCGGCCACCCGCCTCGAGGTCTTCGTCGCCTCGGGCGGGCCCTACGTCTACGGGAGCTATCCCGATATCGACGGGCTCTTCCGGGAGCAGGCCGGTGAGCTCGACCGGAAGCGGCGCGAGGCGATGCTCAACCGGATCCAGCAGCTCATCTATGAGAAGGCGATTTACGCTCCGATCTGGGAGCTCGGCTTCATCCACGCCCAGGGGCCCCGGGTGGCAGAATCGGCTCTCGGGCTGATTCCCGGCTGGGCCTTCTCCGCACCCTACGAGGACGTGAGGTTGAAGGCGAAGTGAGGAAGGAGACTTCCAGCATGAGAACGATCCGAGCGCCTCTTCGCTGCGGTGCTCGTGCTCGGCATCCTCGCCGTCGGGGCCTCGCCGGGCGCCGCGGCACCGGAAGGACAGATCACCTGGGCCGTCCACGTCTCGCTCGCGCCTACCTGGTTCGATCCCGGCGGAGACTGCCGGGATCATCACGCCGTACATGATCCTGTACGCGCTGCACGACGCGCTGGTGAAGCCGATGCCCGGCAACCCCACGGCGCCCAGTCTGGCCGAGTCCTGGAGCGCCTCGCCCGATGGGCTGGTCTATGAGTTCGTCCTTCGTCGGGGGGCGAAGTTTCACAACGGCGACCCGGTGACCGCCGAGGACGTCAAGTTCTCGCTCGAGCGATACCGGGGCGCGGCCAACAAGACACTCAAAGACCGGGTCGCCGCGGTGGAGACCCCGGATCCCTCGCGCGTTCGCATCCGCCTCAAGCGGCCGTGGCCCGACTTCATGACCTTCTACACGGACGCCACCGGGGCCGGCTGGATCGTGCCCAAGAAATACGTCGAGAAAGTCGGCGACGAGGGCTTCAAGAAAGCCCCGGTGGGCGCCGGCCCCTACCGGTTCGTCTCGTTCACCCCGGGCGTCGAGCTCGTTCTAGAAGCCTTCGATCAGTACTGGCGGAAGCCCCCGAGCGTGAAGCGGCTCGTCTTCAAGGCGATCCCGGACGAGTCCACGCGGCTGGCCGCGCTGAAGCGCGGGGAAGTGGACATCGCCTACGCGGTTCGGGGCGAACTGGCCGAGGAGCTCCGGCGAGCCCCGGGGCTCACCCTCAAGCCGGTCGTGGGTCAGGCCACGTTCTGGATCTACTTCACTGACCAGTGGGAGCCGAAGTCCCCGTGGCAGGACCGGCGCGTGCGCCTGGCCGCCAACGTCGCCCTCGACCGGCCGGCGATGAACCAGGCCGAGCTGCTGGGGTTTGCCAGGATCATATGGAGTATCATCCCCCGGAATTTCGAGTTCTACTGGCAGCCGCCCGGCTCTGCCTACGATCCGGCCCGGGCCAAGCAGCTCCTGACCGAGGCCGGTTACCCCAACGGCTTCGACGCGGGAGACTATTCCTGTGACGCCGCGTTCACCAACATCGCCGAGCCGGCCCTCAACTATCTGAGGGCGGTCGGGATCAAGGCGAAGCTCCGGCCACTCGAGCGAGCGGCTTTCTTCAGGGGGTACGCCGAAAAGAAGTATAAAGGGCTCATCCAGGGGGCCAGCGGCGCCTTCGGCAACGCGGCCACCCGGATCGAGGCGTTCGTCGCGGCGGGTGGCACCTACGTCTACGGGAGCTATCCCGACATCGACGGGCTCTTTCGGGAGCAGGAGAGCGAGCTGGACCAGAAGAAGCGCGAGGCCATCTTGAAGAACATCCAGCAGCTCATGCACGACAAGGTACTGGTGGCGCCGATCTGGCTGAGTGCCGGCCTGAATGGCGTCGGGCCGAGGGTGGAGGAGTCGGGGCTCGGGCTCATTGCCGGGTATGCCTTTTCGGCCCCTTACGAGGACCTGAAGCTCAAGGCGAAGTGAACCGATCTCAGAGAGAGGGACTCGATGGACTTCGGCGTGTTCCTGGAGCAGACGCGGCGTGGAGTGGATCAGGACGGCGCATTCCGCGAAATGTTGGACGTGGTGGACGCCTCGGAGCGGTGGGGACTCGACGTGGTCTGGCTGGCCGAGATGCTCGTCAATCCCGCCCGCTCGGTGCTCTCCTCCCCGCTGATGATGGCGAGCTGGATCTCGGCCCGGACCAAGCGCCTGCGCACGGGGACGGCGGTCCAGCTCCTTCCCCTGAACCACCCGCTGCGCCTCGCCGGTGAGGTGGCGACCCTCGATCACCTGAGCCAGGGGCGCTTTGATTTCGGCATCGGGCGCAGCGGCGGCACGCGGGCCTACGACGCGCTCGGCGTGCCGTACGAGGAGAGTCAGGCCCGCTTCTTCGAGGCGCTGGAGATCATTCTGCAGGCCTGGAAGGGCGAGCCGTTCAGCTACGCGGGTCAGTTCTACCGCTTCACGGATGTCGCGGTCTCTCCGCGCCCGCATCAGCGTCCGCATCCGCCCGTCCGGATGGCCGCCACCACCCCGGAGACCTTTCCCCGGGTGGGCCGGATGGGGTTGCCCATCTTCGTCGGACTCCGCGGCATGAGCATCCCCGAGCTGGCCGAGCATCTGCGGCTGTATCGGCAGGCGTGGAGAGAAGGGGGGCACGCCGGCGACGGGGATGTCTGCCTTCGAATTCCGGTGTACGCCGCTCCCACGGAGAAGGCCGCCCGGGAGGAGCCGCACGAGACGATCACCTACTACTTCCATCGCCAGGCCGATCTCACCCGGGTGCCGATCGGTCGTGCGGGGACCGGCCCGGCCGAGCGACGAGAGTCTCAGGCCCGGCGACTGTCCGACCTCTCGTACGACGACATCCTCGGGACCAAGGTCGCCTTTGGTACCGCCTCGGGCCTGGTCGACCGCCTCGGCCAGCTCAAGGAACAACTGGGTCTGACCGGCGTCGCCGCCGAGCTGAACCCCGGCGGGCTCCTGCCCTTCCCGCAGGAGATGCGAAGTCTCGAGATCATGACCCAGCACGTGATGCCCAGCTTCAAATGAGCCCACGCCGAGACGTGACCCTCGGGGAGCCGTGATGAGCGAGCCCTCGCCCCTGCTCGTGGTGGACGATCTCAAGACGTACTTCTACACCCGCCGCGGGGTCACCAAGGCAGTGGACGGGGTCAGCTTCACGCTCGCCGCCGGCGAAACCTTGGCCCTCGTGGGGGAATCGGGGTCGGGAAAGTCCGTGACGTGTCTCTCCCTGGTGCGTCTGGTCCCCGAACCGGCCGGCCGGATCGTCGGCGGCAAGGTGCTCTTCGAGGGGGAAGACTTACTGGAGAAGACCTCGGCGGAGATGCGGCGCGTGCGCGGCAAGCAGATCGCCATGGTGCTGCAGGATCCCATGACCTCTCTCAACCCGGCCCTGACCATCGGGACGCAGGTGGGAGAGGTCGTGCGGCTGCATCAGAGACTCCACGGCACCGCATTGCGGGAGCGGGTGCTGGACGCACTGTCGCGTCTGCGCATCCCGGCCGCGAGCACCCGGCTCCACCAGTACGCGCACCAGTTCAGCGGGGGGATGCGGCAGCGCGTGAGCAGCGCCATCGCGCTCGCGTGTGCGCCCCGTCTGCTCATCGCGGACGAGCCCACCACGGCCCTGGACGTGACCATCCAGGCCCAGTATCTCGACCTTCTCAAGGAGGTGCAGGCGTCCGCTGGGGTCGCCGTCATCCTGGTCACTCACGATTTCGGCATCGTGGCCGCCAACGCCGACCGGGTGGCCGTGATGTATGCCGGGAAGATCGTGGAGATGGGGAGCACCCTTCAGGTGTTCAACGCTCCCGCGCATCCCTACACCCAGGCCCTCCTGAGTTGCCTGCCCGACGTCGATCTGAAGCGCCACCAGCTCGTCGAGATCGGGGGGCAGCCTCCCGATCTGGCCAACCTCCCGACCGGCTGCTCGTTCGCGCCGCGCTGTCCCCGGCGGCAACCGATTTGCGAGGAGGCTTTTCCCCCGATGGTGCCCGTGGGCGATGGCCACGCGGCGCACTGCTGGCTGGCTCCCGCCGTCGCGGCACGAAACTGACGTGCGGCTGGAGGCCATCGACCTCAAGAAGCACTTTCCGGTGACGGGAGGCTTCTCGATCGCCGGTGGACGCGCGTCGATCAAGGCGCTGGACGGCGTGAGCGTGCAGGTGGCCGAGGGCGAGACCCTGGGCATCGTGGGCGAGTCGGGGTCCGGCAAGACCACCTTGGCCAAGCTGTTCCTCCTCTTGCAGAGGCCCACGGCCGGCTTCCTGCGCTTCGATGGCAAGGATCTGCAGGCCTTCGGTCGCGACGACCTCGCGCGCTATCGCCGCGCGGTCCAGGCGGTGTTTCAGGATCCCTACAGCTCGCTGAATCCCCGGATGCGCGTGGAGCACATCGTGGCCGAACCGCTCCCTGCCGAGAGCGGCGAGAGCCGCGCCGTGGTGCGCGAGCGCGTGAGGGACGTGTTGCAGCTGGTGGGGCTCCCGCGGGAGAGCACGGCCCTCTACCCGCACGAGTTCAGCGGAGGGCAGCGGCAACGCATCGCCATCGCGCGCGCCCTGGTGACGTATCCGAAGTTCATCATCCTGGACGAGCCGGTGTCGGCCCTGGACGTCTCCATCCGAGCGCAGATCCTCAACCTCCTGCGGCGCCTGCAAGAGCAGCTGGGGCTGGCCTACGTGGTGATCTCGCACGATCTGGCCGCGGCCCGCTACCTCAGCACGCGTCTGGCCGTGATGTATGCGGGGAAGCTCGTGGAAACGGGCGAGTGCGACGCCGTGTACACCGAGCCGCTGCATCCCTACACGCAGGCGCTTCTCTCGGCCGCCCTCCCGCTCCATCCCTCCGCGCGGCGCTCGCGCATCGTCCTGGGGGGTGAGGTGCCCAATCCCATGAGTCCCCCGGCGGGATGCCGCTTTCACCCGCGCTGCCCGAGCGTCATGCCGCAGTGCCGAACGGTCGAGCCGGAGTGGCGAGAGGTCCGGCCCGGGCGCTTCACCGCCTGCCACCTATACTGACGAAGCCCCCGGGCCGGCGCGCCCGAGGGGCTCGGCGTGGCCCATACTGGATTCATGATCGACGATCTCGAAGAACGCGACGATCCGAGCGCTGAACCGGTACGGGGTGACGGGGTGCGCCCGGCCGCGGCCTATGAGCGGGACGACGAGGCATCGGACGCGGGGTTCTACGCCTTCCCGCGAAAGGTGGTCCACATCGACGACGGGGCGATTGCCGCCCTGGGCCGCCTGTACGCCGAGGTCCTGCCCGCGGGCGGGCGTCTGCTCGACGTGATGAGCAGTTGGCGCAGCCACCTTCCCGAAGGATTCCGCGCCGGCGAGGTGGTGGGACTGGGGCTCAACGCCGAGGAGATGGCCGACAACCCACAGCTGACGAGCTACGTCGTCCACGACCTCAACCAGCGAACCCGGCTGCCCTTCGGCGACGACGCGTTCGACGGGGCGATGTGCGCCGTGTCGATCCAGTACGTGACCCACCCCCTCCGGATCCTCCGAGAGGTCTGGCGCGTGCTGAGACCGGGAGCGCCCTTCGTGGTGTCCTTCTCCAACCGGTGCTTTCCCACCAAGGCCGTGGCCGTGTGGCTCGGCAGCACCGACCACCAGCACCGGTCCCTCGTGCGCACGTACTTCGGAGCGGCCGGCGGATGGATGGACCTCAAGGAGGAGGACCGGTCGCCTGGTGACGACGGCGATCCGCTGTACGCGGTGTGGGCGCGCAAGCGGATCGACAGGACGGCCGCGCCCCTATGACGGGACTCTCGGCCTCCTCCGCGGGGCGCCGAGCCTGGGGGTGCCGCTGTCCGTCCGCAGGTGCTTCAGATCGCCGAGCTCGCGGAGGGCGCTCACCATGTGGGCCGGGATCGGCTGCGAGCTGAGCGTCCCGTCCTCGTTGATCCGCGCATAGACCCGGGTGGCCTTGCCCTCGCTGACCGGCGCGCCGGTGACCGCATTCTTGGCCTTGCAGTTCCAGTGCAGCGTGCGCTCGCCCAGCTCGGCCAGGGTGATGGTGGTCACGATGCGGTCGCCGTAGGCCGCCGGCCCGATGAAGCGAAAATGGATCTCGCCCATCACGAACGTGGTCCGGTCGTTCTTGATCATCTGCTCGATCGGATAGCCGATGATCCGGAACAGCTCGTGCTCGGTGTCGTTGAACCAGGCGACGATCCGCGGATAGTAGACGAGGCCGAAGGGGTCCGATTCACCCCAGTTGACGCTGAGCTCCTTCCAGTACATGGCCATGGCCTCGTCACCTCCAGCGGGGGATGCGGCGGCGCTGCTCGGATCGCCCCAGCGCTGCTCGGATCGCCCCAGCCTACCCCACGCCGCGCGGCCCGTCGAACGGCAGTCGGCGCGATCGGGTCCTTGACGGCGCCGCTCGCCTCGGAGCAGTATCGCGGGATCTACGACCCTGTCGGACATCGAGGAACGAGTGAGACCACTGCTGGAAGGGCAGGGAATCAGCAAGAATTTCGGGGGGGTCCAGGCCCTCGATGGCATCGACCTGTCCGTCAACCGCGGCGACGTGGTGGGGCTGATCGGTCCCAACGGGGCCGGCAAGACCACGCTGTTCAACGTGATCTGCGGCCTCAAGCCCACCCGCGGACGAATCCTGTTCGAGGGCGAGGACATCACCGGCCGCGCGCCGCACCAACTCTGCCGGCGAGGCATCGCCCGCACCTTTCAGCTCACGCGACCCTTCGTCGAGCTCTCCGTGCGCGACAACGTGGCCGCAGCCGTCCTGTTCGGTCGAACCCACCGAAAGGTTTCTCGGCTGCGCGAGGCCCGCACCGAGGCGGATCTCGTCCTGCGTTGGGTCAAGCTCGATCAGCGCGGGGACACCCCGGCCCAGGACCTGCTGTTCTCCGAGCGGCGCCGGCTGGAACTGGCGCGCGCCCTGGCCACCGGCCCGGAATTGCTGCTCCTCGACGAGGTCATGGCCGGGCTCACCCTTGCCGAGGCCCAGGACATGATCGACATCGTGGGCCGTCTCCGGCGAGAGCTGGGTCTCACCGTGCTGGTCATCGAGCACGTGATGAAAGTGGTGATGACCATGTGCGACCGGATCGTCGTGCTCAACTACGGGAGCAAACTGGCCGAGGGCGCGCCGGAGGCGGTGGCGCGCGATCGGGCGGTGATCGATGCCTATCTGGGCGTCGAGAGTGCTTAGGGTCCACGACCTCGACGTCTTCTATGGCCTGGTCCCGGCCCTCCACGGGGTATGTCTCGAGGTCCAGGCGGGGGAAACGGTCTGCCTCCTGGGTCCGAACGGGGCCGGCAAGACCACCACGGTGAAGAGCATTATCGGACTGCTGAAGCCCCGGGCCGGGCAGATCTGGTTGAACGAGACGGACATCACCGGATTCCCCCCGCACCGCACGGTCGGGCTGGGAGTCAGCCTGGCTCCGGAAGGCCGGCTCCTCTTCCCCGACATGTCGGTGGAGGAGAACCTGGAGCTGGGCGCGGTTCCTCCCCGCGCCCGCGCTCGGAAGCGCGAGGCGCGAGACGAGGTCTACGGGCTCTTCCCCCGCTTGCACACCCGACGCGGCCAACCCGCGGGGACGCTCAGCGGGGGCGAGCAGCAGATGCTGGCCATCGGCCGGGCGCTGATGGCGCGACCCCGGTTGCTGATCCTGGACGAGCCGTCCCTGGGCCTGTCCCCCCTCCTGGTCCAGGAGCTATTCCGGGTCCTGAGCACGCTCAACGCGCAGGGCATGAGCATCCTGCTCGTGGAGCAGAATGTCGTCCAGGCGCTGAGGATCTCCCACCGGGCCTATGTGCTGGAGCTGGGGAAGATCGTCATGCAGGGTTCCGGCGCGGAGCTGCGGAGCTCCGACACCATCAGGCAGTCGTATCTGGGGATCTGATTCGACGCACAAGGAGGGACCGGCCATGCGGATGAGATGGTGGGCCGTGAGTGTGGTCCTCGTCCTGATCAACGGTTTCCTCGGTGCCTTTCATGCCGTCGCCCCCCGCGCCCAGGCTCAGGCCCGGGAGATCAAGATCGGGGGGACCATGGCCATCACCGGCACCTTCTCCGTGGAGTGGGGCCCCAAGGCGCGACAGTTCATGGAAGAGTGGGCCAAGATGATGAACGAGCGGGGCGGAGTCTTCGTCAAGGAGGCGAACGCCAAGCTCCCCATCAAGCTGATCGTGTACGACGACGGATCCAGCGCCGATAGGGCGGTGGAGCTGTACGAGCGGTTGGCCACCACTGACAAGGTGGACTTCTTCACGGGGCCCGCCTCCAGCCCCATCACGATCAAGGCCTCCACCGTGGCCGAGAAGTACGGGATCCCCATGGTCACCGCCGAGGCCAACAGTCCCGCCGTCTTCGCCCGCGGGTTCAAGTGGCTGGTGGGCGCGGACCGGCCGGCGCCCCAGTGGGCGGAGGACTACTACCGGATGCTCAAGGCCCTCATGGACCGCGGCACGCTGCCCCGCCTCAAGACGGTGGCGGTGATCCAGGAGAACACGCCCCACACCATGGATGTGGGCTGGGGGGCCATCAACCAGGCCGGCCTCGCCGGGTTGACCGTGGTGGCCACCGAGACGATGCCCCCGGGCGCCACCGACTTCGCCGCCATCATCGGAAAGCTGAAAGGGGCGTCGCCCGACATCGTCTACGTGGCGACCTGGGCGGGGACCGCCGCCGCCTTCGCCAAGCAGGGCTACGAGCTGGGGCTGAAGCAGAAGGAGCTTCACATCCCCCACAGCACCATCACCGAAAAGTACTACGGGATGGTCGGGGCCAACATCGGGGAGGGGATCACCGGGATCACCCACGAGGCGCTCTTCAAGAAGGGGGATCGCGACGCCTATTTTGCGCTGCGACAGAAGGTCGGCCTGTCCGGTTTCGAAGCGGGCTGGACCTCGCTGCGCTTCATCGCCCTCGAGGCTCTGGCCAGGGCCATCGAGCAAGCGGGCAGCCTGGAGCGAGCCAAGGTCATGGCCGCCCTCCGCGCCCTGCGCTATGAAACGCTCCACGGCGAGCTCGCCTTCAGCTTCGGCGTGGAGGTCGCGGGGAAGAAGGTGGATGGCGTCGGCAACAAGATGGTCTTTCCCGCCCAGTGGCAGAACGGAAAGATCGAGGTCATCTGGCCGGCCGACCTGGCCACCAGCCGGTACCGTCCTCGGTCGTAGCCGGAGTGGCCCGCGCGCTCGAGCTGGTGATCAGCGGGTTGGCCCTGGGGGGCATCTACGCCCTGCTCGCCTTCGCCCTCTCGCTGACCATCAGCACCACGCGAATCCTGAACGTGGCCCACGGGGTGTTCTTCGTGTGGGGCGGGGCCTTCTTCGTCCTCTTCTCCCAGCACCTGAAGCTTCATCCCGCTCTGGCCATCCTGATCCTGACCGCGTGCTTTTTCGCCTTCGCCCTCGTGTTTCAGTGGGGGATCGTACGCCCGCTGCTCGGGCGGAGCGTGCACCTGCTGCTCATCGGCAGTATCATGGCAACCTTTGGGTTGGGCCTGTCGATGGAGAGCGCGCTCGGCTATGCCTGGGTGACGTACGTGGATCCGTACCCGGTGTTCACCTCGTCCCTCGCCATGTTTCCCGTGGCCCTGGGCGGCGTGGCCCTGTCGGGCAGCCGGCTCGTCATCCTCGGATTCGTGCTCGTGATGGTCACGGGCTTCCACCTCTTTCTCCAGAAGACGTTTCTGGGCAAAGGGGCGCGGGCCATGGCTCAGAATTTCGACGGGTTTCTCGTGATCGGGCTCAACCCCTACCGGCTCTCGCGGATCCTGTTCACCTTGGCCATCATGGCCACCGCCATCTCGGGCGCGTTCTACGTGCTGGCGGTGCCCCTGAATCCGTACGAGGGGTTGCCGCTGACCCTCAAGGGATTCACGGTGGTGATCCTGGCCGGGGTGGGCAATCTGCCGGCCACCCTGGTGGCGGGGGCGGTGCTGGGGCTGGCCGAGGTGGCCACCAGCCAGTTCCTCGGCTCGATCTGGGCGCCCGCCGTGAGTCTGGCCATCCTGTTCCTGGTTCTCGTCGTCAAGCCCACGGGCTTCTTTGGAAAGGGTGTCTATTGATCTGGCCTGGCCGACGCGCCATGGCCATCACGGTGGGAGTCATCGCGGGGCTGTGCGTGCTCCCGCCCTTCTTGTCGTCGAGCTGGCTCCTGATCATGTTCTTGAGCTTCGTGTGGCTGGTCATGACGGCCAACTATGACGTGCTGGACGGCTTCCTGGGGTACATCAACCTGGGCCAGGGCGCCTTCTTCGGTCTCGGCGCGTATGTGGCCACGATACTAGTGAACGTTCCGGCCATTCAGAAATTGGGCCGCCTCACCCTGATCGTCACCGCGCTGTCCGCGCTCCTCGTGGCCGCGCTCTTCGCCGCGGTGATGGCGGTTCCCCTGTTTCGCCTCAAGGGCCTCTACTTCGCCATCGGGACGCTCATTCTGATCTTTCTGCTCCAGGTGCTGGCCCTGAACCTCGGCCCGCTCACCGGTGGCTCCTATGGCCTCTATGTGCCGCCCGTCTTTTTCATGAGCACCTTCGTCGGCTACTACCTGGCCCTGGGGCTGGCCATCGTGTCGGTGGCCCTGAATTTCTATCTGTCCCGGAGCGCGCTCGGCTTGGCCTTCCGCTGCATCAAGGCGGACGACGCGGCGGCCGGCAGCATCGGGCTCAATCTCCTGAAGTACCAGACCATGGCCCTCGTCATCAGCAGCCTGCCCACGGCCGCCGCCGGCGTGCTCTTCGCCCTGAACTCCGGGTTCATCGATCCGACCATCGCCCTCGGGGTGGAGCGGAGCCTCTTGCCTCCGCTGATGGCCATCCTGGGAGGCGCCGGCACCGTTCTGGGTCCCGTCTTCGGCACCGCGATCGTCCGGATCATCGAAACCGTCTTCTTCCACTACTTGCGCCTGCCCATTCCCTCCATGCTCTTCTTCGGGATCACCCTGCTGGCCGTGGCCCTGTGCATCCCCGAGGGCCTCCTGAAGTCCCCGCGAGTCAGGCGCCTGGCCCTGTTCAGGGCCCTGGCGTCGTAGAACGATCCCGCCCCGACCTCATCGAGTCCCCTCGGCCCACACGCTGGTGCCGCCGAAGCGCCGCTCCCAGCGCGGAATCACCTCCGTGTTGTAGACGTTGTCCGGGACCTCCCCGCGCAGCGCGCGGAGCACCGACTCCGTCGCCCAGCGGATGCCGGGGCCGAGGCCGCTGCCCACGTTGGACGAGACCATGTGGGGCGAGAGGAGTACCCGGTCCCCGAGGTTCCGCAGCGGGCTGTCCGCGGAGAGCGGCTCGTGCTCGAAGACATCCAGGGCGGCCCCCGCGATCTGTCCGCGCTGCAGGGCCTCGATGAGGGCGGGCTCGCGCACGCAGGGTCCCCGGGAGGTGTTGATGAGGATCGCGCCTGGCTTCATGAGGGCGAGCTGCGCCGTGTCGATGAGGGGCCGGGTCTCCCGGGTGAGCACGACGTGCAGGCTGACCACGTCGGACTCGCGGAGCAAGGTGTCGAGGTCCACGCGCGTCACCCCGTGCTCCGCGAACGTCGTGTCGGGCACGTAGGGATCCGCGGCGAGGATCCGCATGTTCCACGGCCGCATGAGCGTGGCGATGCGGCGACCGATCCGGCCCAGACCGATCAGGCCGAGCGTGATGCCGGCGTAGCCGTCGGCGCGGGACCCGAGATACGTGCCCTGCAGGGTGGGGTCTCGCCACTCGCCGCGCTGCTTGAGGTGCCGGTCGCGCTCCCGGACCTTCTTGAGCATGGTGAGCATGGCCGTGATCGTGCCCTCCGCCACCCCGCCCCAGTTCGATTCGGTCGGGCCGTGCGTCACCAAGATGCCCAGCTCCGTGGCCGCCTCGACGTCGACGTCGTCGGTGCCGATGGTGTACTTGGCCACGATGCGGAGCCGGTCCGAGCTCTCCATGATCGTCCGGCTGATAGGCGCGTTTCGGATGGAGGTGCCCATGAGGGCGTCGCATCCCTTGGCCATGCCCACCATCTCGGGTTCGCTGTTCCCCTGGGGCGTGTCCCAGGAGGCCTTGCCCAGGATCAGCTCACACCCGTTCGCCTCCAGGGTCCGGTGCGTCTCGGGCGCTTCGTTCACGGGGGCGAAGATGAACACCTTGGCCTCGCTCATCGCACACACTCCTTCGGGTCGGGTGTCTTCGGCGCCGCTTGTCGTGGCGCTCCAAGTCGGCCAGAATCCTTCACCAGCAACCCACGGGCGTAGCTGTTACACAGGACGCGCCGACCCTGTCAAGGGGCGTCGTCCAAGTGAAGGAGGTAGCGATGGCCGAATTCCCCGTGATCGATGCCGATGGCCACATCACCGAGTCCACCGAGCAGGTTCGCGCCTACTTCGAAGGTTCACCGCGCGAGCGGGAACTCTGGGCCCGTCGCCCCTCGCACTATCCGCAAGACGGCTGGGACCGCTCCCTCGGCGGGCGGCTGGGGAGCAACGTGAGCGATGCCAAGTCGTGGCTTCGCATCATGGACGAGGGCGGGCTGGAGGCGACCATCCTCTATCCCACCGGGGGTCTGGCCATCGGATGGGTGCGCGAGGTCGACTTCGCCGTCGCCCTCTGCCGCGCCTACAACAACTTCGTCCACCAGGAATTCCTCACCGTGAGCCCGCGCCTGCAGGCCGTGGCCCTGCTGCCGTTCCAGGACGTGCCGGAGGCGGTGAAGGAGCTGCGGCGCGCGGTCACCGAGCTCGGGATGGTGGGCGCCTTCGCCCCCGCGGTGGGCCTGCGGCTCCCGCTCGGACACCCGGAGTTCCATCCGATCTACGCGGAGGCGGAGCGGCTGGGATCGATGGTGGCCAGCCATGCCACCGTGCGGGGTCCCCACGCCTTCGGGGCGGACGGATTCGACAAGTTCATCGAGGTGCATACCCTCTCGCATCCCGTGGCCCAGATGATCCAGCTCACCGGCATGATCTTCGAGGGGGTGCCCGAGAAGTATCCGCGCCTGCGGATTGGCTTCATGGAGGGCGGCTGCTCCTGGCTGCCCTTCTGGATGGACCGCATGGACGAGGAGTGGAAGAAGCGAGGCGAGGTGGAAGCACCGCTGTGCACGAAGAAGCCGAGCGACTACCTGAGAAGCGGCCGGCTCTACTTCGCCGCCGAGGGGGACGAGGGCTCGGTTCCCGAGGTGGTCCGCCGGCTCGGGGACGACATCGTCTTCTATGCCACCGACGTCCCTCACTGGGACCACGACTATCCGGAGAACCTCCACGAGATGGCGTCGCGCGAGGATCTGAGCTCGGAGAGCCGGCGGAAGATCCTCGGTGACAACGCTCGTCGCCTGTACGGAGGGATGGCGGCCGGCGCGTCACGCCCCTGACGTCCGGCGCATCGCGACCGGGGTGACGGGCTCACGGGATGCTCGCCATGCTCCTCCAGCTTCGGCGCAGGTCTACCCGCCGCCTTCTTCATTCTTCGATGGTCGAGTCCGAGAACTCCTCCGGCTCTGCGCTCCAGGCCGCCTCTTGGGCTGCTATCTCGGCCTTTTGCTCGGCGCTCAGCAGTTGCTGGAACGTGGCGTACTGCTTGGGGCTTCCGACATAGACGCACTTGCAGGAATCGGGCTCGGCATACGCGTAGACGGTGCCGCCGCTCTTTCGCTTCCACGGGACGACCTTGTACGGGGTGAGCGTATTCAGTTTCGCCACCCGCGCCGGCGTGTCGGCCTTGAGAACCTTGAACCCCGCCTGCGTCAGCAAGCTCGTGGTCTCGGCAGCTCGGTCGCGGCGCATCGCCGTGCATCCGCCGAGCACGGTCACGATGGCGACTGCGGCGAGCGCCATTCTTGTCGGCGATGAATGTCCCATGGCTCCTCCCTTTCCTCGGCCCGACCGCGCCGACCGGTAGACTCTTCACTTACCCTCAGCGTGGAACGTCCGCGCGCGTCAAGCGCCGTTGCCACGCTTGGTGGACGCGCTCAGCCTTTCCGCACGCGGGGGAACACCTCTTCCGCGAGCATGTGCAGCTCCTCGAGGGCCAGGCTCTGCGGCATCCCCGGCCATTGCACGCTCATGATCAGGTGATTGATGCCGGTGCTCCGGTGCAGCGCGAGCATCTGCTCGGCCACCTCGTCGGGGGAGCCGAGCAGAAAGCGGTCGCGGATCAGGTCGTCGAAATCCGCGCCCAGATCGTTGTCGCCCTCGGGCATGGCCCGGCTCTGCCCCCACTGGTGATAGGCCTGGTACTTCGCCCCCAGGAAGGGCGCGCACAGCCGGATGGCCTCCGCCCGCGATCGGGCCACGAACACTTCACGACGCGCCGGGAATTCTGCGGGGAAGGGCTTGCCGTACTCGTCGAGGGCACGCCGGTAGACCTCGACCTGGCGCGCGATCGTGTCGAGACGGCTGTGTGGGTTGACGTACCAGCAATCGCCGAGGCGCGCGGCGCGGCGAATCGCGGGGTCGGCATTGGCACCGATCCAGATGGGTGGATGCGGCTTCTGCACCGGCTTGGTGCCCACCGACGCTCCCTGCAGGGTGAAGTGAGAGCCGACCATGTCCACCACGTCCTCGGTCCACAGTCGCTTGACCGCGTCCAGGTTCTCCTCGAAGCGCTGCACGCGCTCCTTCTGGGTCGTGCCGAAGGCGAGGAACTCCACGTCGCGATAGCCCAGGGCCACGCCGAAGATGACCTTGCCCCCGCTCATGACGTCGGCGGTGGCGATCTGCTCGGCGATGTCGAGGGGCTTGTGGAGCGACAGCAGCACGAGCCCGAAGTTCAGGCGCAGGGCGGGCGCTTCTGCCATCACCCGACAGAGGAAGGGGAACTGTTGAAAATCCTGCCAGGGCGCGGCGCTGTAGTGCATGCCCTTGGTGATCGAGGAATAGCCGAGCGCGTTGGCCAGGCGCGCCTGTTCCAGGAGCTCCTGGAATCGGGCCGGCATGTCGTCCCCTTGCGGGAACTGGGCCCGCAGCATCAGCCCGAACTGCATCTCCGTCACGGCAGCGGCTGCCCGTCCAGGTCCTCGGCCCGCTCGACCTTGATCAGCACGCCGAATCCCTTCTTGTCCGGGTCGCGCTCCTTCTCCGGCTGGACGAGCCGTCGCCAGATCTCCTCGTACGCCGCGCCGGACTTGTGAATCTCCGCGGTCCCGTAGAAGCGGGCGATGCCCCCCTTGGGCAGGATGCCGGCTTCCCGGAGCGCGGGCTTCCTGAAGAAGACCGTGACCTTGGTCCCGCTCTTGAGGGTGGCATTCGTCGAGCCCTTGCCCCGCTCCCAGAGCGCCAGGTGCTCGTCGTCGTAGACCATGGTGCTGCCGCGCGGGCTCACCTGGGCGAACCCGTTGGGCAGGACGGTGCCGACCAGGCACACGTTGGCGGGAAAGGCCGTATTGATGTGCTCGTGAAGAACTTTGGGAATGATGGCCACGGGTGCGCTCCTCGTCAGCCTCGCGCCGCCGTCGCGTGCGCGCGATCGAGATTGTTGGGTGCGTGGTCGCCGGCCAGCCAGCGAGAGAGCTCGGCGTGGGCGTCCGCGTGCCGCATGGCATTGATCTCGGCCACGTTGTCGGGATCCACGGTGAATTCGACCCGGAGCCCGTCCGGGCTCATCACGTAGAGCGACAGGCAATAGCCGTGATCGGTCTGACGCCGGGGGATGTCGGCGGCGTCCAGGCGCTGATCGATCTCGTCGAACGTCTTGCGATCCACCTTGAGGGCGATGTGCTGGAAGCGGGCGACCTCCGGATACACCGCCTTGGATCGCTCGTACATCTCGTCGTCGGCGAACTGGAAGAAGGCCAGCGCGCCGCCGTCGGCCAGCCCGAAGAACGTGTGGCAGTACGCGACCTCGCGCTGGAGGTCGGGGTTGAAGACGCGCTCGCACCACGTGGCGACGAGAGGCAGTCCGAGCACGTCCTCGAAGAACGCTCGATTCGCCTCCTGGTCGCGCACGACGAACGCGTAGTGGTGCAGCCGCAGTGGCAATTGCGGGAGCAGGGTCGGTCTCGCGTGAGCGTCTCGACGGTCCATGTTCAGCTCCTCCTCGGATACTGCGGCATGACGCGGCTGGCGAACAGCTCGAGGGTGCGGAAGGCCTCCTCGTCGCGGATCCCCCCGAAGCTGATCTGCATCGAGGGCTCGATCTCCCCGAAGAAGTCCCGGTGCCACTGCACCTGCTCGATGGCCTCCTCGGGGGTCCCCACGTAGGCGAGGTGGCCGTCCATGATCGCCTGCGGGGTCAGGGCGCTGATGGCCGCCACCATCTTGTCGTAGCCGGGGTAGTCGGCCGATCGCGTCGTCGACCACGAGCTGACCGCCTCGCCGAGCAGCTCGATGTAGCGCCGGGCGGGCTTGTCGAAGCCGCGCACCGCTTCCTCGCGCGTCTCGGCCAGATAGGAGAAGAGCGCGAGCTGAACCCGTTCGGCGCCCGGCGGGAAGCCGGCGTCGCGCCAGGCCTTCCGATACGCCGCCACGAACTCGCGCGTGCGGTCCATCTGGTTGGCGAACGGCACGATCATCAGGTAATAGCCCCGCGTTCCCGCCCAGACGAACGACTCGAGGGAGGCGATGGCGGCGATCCAGATCGGGGGATGCGGTTTCTGGACGGGTCGCGGCATGAGGTGGACGTCCTCGAGCTTGAAGAAGCGCCCTTCGTAGCTGACGCGATCCTCGGTCCAGAGGCGGGTGATGATCTCGATGCACTCCTCGAACCGGGCGCGGCTCTCGTCCATGCTGACGCCGAAGACCTCGAACTCCTTGGGGATGAACGCGCGGCCGAAGCCGGCGTCCAGCCGGCCGTTGCTGAGGTTGTCGAGCATGGCCAGTTCCCCGGCGGCCTTGACCGGGTGATTGAAGGCCGGGATCACGGCGCCGGTGATCGGCCGGATCCGACGGGTCCGAGCGGCGATGGCCGCGAGGAAGACGATGGGGTTGGGACTGTGGCCGCCGTAGTCGAAGAACTGGTGCTCGACGGTCTTCACCGAGTCGAAGCCGAGCGCATCGGCCCGCTCGCTCAGGCGGAGGCACTGGTCGAAGTACGCCGCGGTCGTGGTATCCGACGGGCGGAAGGCCGGGAAGAAGTTGAGGCCGAATCTCATCGCCCAGGCCCTCCGGACACCTCCTCGCGATGAATGCCGAAGGCCTCGAGGATCGGCGCGTCCGTGGAGCTGAAGAGGAAGGCGGGCTCGGTGGCCGAGCGGTTCTCGTGGTGCACCCACGTCCAGTGCGGGATGGCCAGGCAGTCCCCGGCCTCCCATTCGAGCTTCTGGTCGCCCACCGTGGTGCAGCCGCGGCCGCGGACGACGTGAAGGACCGCGCTGGCGTTCGTCCGACGCGGACGGGTCAGCGCTCCCGGCCTAAGCATGTGCGCGTAGCAACCGATGGTGGGAAGCACGGGACCGCCGGTGAGGGGGTTGTTGTATTCGACCGTCACCTCGCCGTCGCGATCATCCAGCTCGGCCAGCTCGGAGAGCGTCGTCTCCGTCCGGTCCCATGCGTAGACGAGGAGCGGCGAGGGGCCGTCGTGGACGCGCGGGCCGAGCGGCCGGACGATCCCGGCCCCGAATCGCCTGAGGTTCTCGCCCCGGGGCCGCGATCGCGGCTGGATCTCGTCCGGGAACGGCTCCCAGAACCACTGGTTGATCGCCATGATGAACGGCACGTCGAGGACGTCGAGCCAGATCACCGGGTGATCGGTCTCGTTGGCGTGATCGTGCCAGCTCCACTGGGGCGTGAGGATCAGGCTCGCCGGGTCCATGTAGCACGGCTCACCGTTGACGTTCGTGAACGAGCCGTGGCCCTCGATCATGAAGCGGAGCGCCCCGGCCGTGTGGCGATGGGCCGGGGCGATCTCGCCCGGGCAGGACGCCTTGAATGGCGGCGACCAAGGTCTGGGTGGTGGCGGCGCGCTTGAGGCCGGGGTTGGCCAGGATCAGGTTGCGCCGCTCGGCCTTGATCGGGTCCACGACGTCGTAGGCCTTCACCATCATCGGACGAAGGGCCTCGGTCCAGCTCCAGCGGTACGCCTGCTCGAGCGGAATCGGCTCGTTGGGCATAGCGCTCTGGAACTCCCAGCCCGGCATCAGGGCGTGGCTGTGCGCCTCCTCGCTGAAGGCGAGGAGCTCCGGGTCGTGTCCCACCTGGGCGACGGGACGGGTCGAACCCGAGGTCTGGGTCGGCTTCTGCTCGCCGATCATGGCTCCTCCTTCGAGATCTCGACCCTGTACTCACCTCGCCCGCCCTCCTTCGATGGCCACGACGCTGCGGCAATGGTCATGGTCTGTCAAGAGCCTCCGCGCAGTCGAGGTGTCAGGACACTGCGACAACCGCGCGATACAGAGCGCTCTCGAATCGACCATCCAATGCCGGCCTGGCTGTGGCAGCATCGGCGGGAAGTAGGCGACTCACGGAGGAACGCATTGATGGCCGGGATGGCGCACATGGGAAGCGGCAAGGTGCGGGAGCTGTACGCGCTCGACGACGAGCACCTGCTGCTCGTCGCCACGGATCGGATCTCGACCTTCGACGTCGTGCACCCGACCGAGATCCCCGACAAGGGGCGGGTGCTCACCGGCCTCTCGGCCTTCTGGTTCGCGCGCACGCGCGGGCTCTGCGCCAATCATCTGCTCGCGGTGCGGCCGGATGGACGCTCGACCGAGTGCCGACGCCTCCCGATGCTGCCCATCGAGTGCGTCGTGCGCGGCTACCTCTGCCGGCTCGGGCTGGAGAGACTACCGGGCCACCGGTGAGGTCTGCGGGCACCGGCTGCCGGACGGGCTGCGCGAGTCCGAGCGGCTGCCGGAGCCGATCTTCACCCCGGCCACGAAGGCGCAGAGCGGCCACGACGAGAACATCACGCGCGCGCAGGCCGGCGCCCTCGTCGGGGCCGAGCGGTTGGCCGAGGTCGAGCGCCTCTCGCTCGCCCTCTACCGCTTCGCGGCCGAGCACGCGCGCGGGCGCGGGATCATCATCGCCGACACGAAGTTCGAGTTCGGGCTCGACGGCGACGGGCGGCTCGTGCTCGGCGACGAGGCCCTGACGCCGGACTCGTCGCGCTTCTGGCCGGCCGACGAGTACGCGCCGGGCGGCCCGCAGCCGTCCTTCGACAAGCAGTTCGTGCGCGACTTCTGTGAGCAGACGGGCTGGAACAAGACACATCCCGGTCCCGAGCTTCCGCCCGCGGTCGTCGCGGGCACACGCGCGCGCTACGTCGAAGCCTTCGAGCGGCTGACCGGCATCGCGTTCGAGGCCTACCTCGCCGACCCGCCGGGTCGTGCTCGCATGAGCCGCGAGGTCGAGTCGTTCCGCCGGTTCATCTTCAGCACCATTCAGGACCTGTTTTCGGGACGTGGCGGCCCGGTCGTTTCGTGGCATCATGAGCAGGTCGGAGTGGCCAGCGCGCCGGGAACTGGCCTAATATGGGACCGGTGTCAGAGACTCCCCCCATGATGCTGCGTTAACGTGTCTCGTCGGTATCCAAGGCATCGGCCGCAGTCCCCGCGTGGCCCTCGCCGCCCAGAGCCCGCTCCGTCTCTCTTCGAATCGCTGACCGCGGTCCAGCCGCACGAGCGCCTGCGGCTGGAGACGACGTCCGACGAACGGTCGATGCGAGTCATGGATCTCATCGCGCCCGCTGGGCAAGGGGCAGCGCGGTCTCATCGTGGCCCCACCCCCGGGCGGGCAAGACCATGCTTCTCCAGCAGATCGCCCAGGCCGTCCTCGTCAATCACCCCGAGGTCGCGGTGATGATCCTCCTCGTCGACGAGCGCCCCGAGGAGGTGACGGACTTTCGCATGGCCCTGGGCAAGTCGGCGGAGGTCTTTGCCTCGAGTAGCGACAACCCTCCCCAGGAGCACGTGCGACTCACCGAGCAGGTGCTCGACCGGGCCAAGCGGGCGGTGGAACAGCGGCGCGACATCATCCTGCTCCTCGACTCCCTGACCCGCATGACGCGGGCATACAACCGGCAGCTCTCCTCCCGCGGCCGCACGATGTCCGGCGGGCTCGACGCCCAGGCCTTCCAGATGCCGCGCACCTTCTTCGGCGCGGCGCGCGCCCTCGAAGGCGGAGGCTCCCTCACCATCGTGGGCACGATCCTCGTCGAGACCGGCTCCCGCATGGACGACGTCATCTTCGAGGAGTTCAAGGGCACCGGGAACATGGATCTCTATCTCACGCGTGAGCTCGCTGACCGGCGGGTGTTCCCGGCATTCGACGTGGTGCGCTCGGGCACGCGCCACGAGGAGCTGCTCTACACCGCCGAGGAGATGCCGCGCGTGCGGCGGCTGCGCCGCGCCCTCTCCGAGCCTGAAGCCCACCGAGGCCATGGAGGCCCTGCTGGAGCGCCTCAAGGTCACGCTGACGAACGCTGAGTTCCTGCAGCGCCTCTCGTCGTGACGGTGGAGTTGGAGGGGCCTGGACCGTCTGTTGAGTTGGAAGGGGCCTGGACCGTCTGTTGAGTTGGAAGGGGTCTGGACCCCCTCCAAACCTCCCCGTTTGCGCGAGGTGCGACACAGTTGTGCTGGCAGCGGGCGTTGGACCGGCTGCCACGTGCGATAGACTCAGGGCGTCACGGAATACGTCAGGAGGCAGGCATGGACTACGGACTGTTCACGATGCCGTCGCATCCGCCGGAGCGCAGCCTCTACGACGGCCATCAGTGGGATCTCCAGCAGCTGCGCTGGGCGGATGAGCTGGGATTCAGCGAGGCGTGGATCGGCGAGCACCACACCGCGCCGTGGGAGCCCCATCCGTCACCCGATCTCCTCGTGGCCCAGGCGCTGATGCAGACCGAGCGATGCGCATCGGCCCGGGCGGCTTCCTCATGCCGTACCATCATCCCGCCGAGCTGGCCAACCGCGTGGCCATGCTCGACCACCTCGCGCAGGGACGGCTCAACTTCGGCGTGGCGGCGAGCGGGCTGCCCAGCGACTGGGCGATGTTCAACGTCGACGGCAACGCGGGCCAGCACCGCGAGATGACGCGCGAGGCCCTCGACATCGTGCTGCGCCTGTGGAGCGACGAGCCCGAGTTCGACTTCAAGGGCAAGTACTGGCACGTCACCAAGACGGGTACGATGCTCGACACGCTCCGGCCGCACATCATGCCGTTCCAGAAGCCGCATCCGCCGATCGGCGTGGCCGGAGTGAGCAAGGGCTCCGACACGCTGAAGCTCGCCGGCGAGCGGGGCTTCTGGCCGATGAGCCTCAACCTGAACCCCACCTACGTGGGCAGCCACTGGGAGTCCGTGGAGCAGGGCGCGGCGCGAAGCGGCCGGACGCCGAAGCGCGCGGACTGGCGGCTGGTGCGCGAGATCTTCGTGGCTGACACCGACGCCGAAGCGATGCGACTCTCCGCCGGCGGCATGATGGGCCGGCAGATGCGAGAGTATTTCCTGCCGCTCCTCGCGTCCTTCCAGTTCACCGAGTTCCTGAAGCACCGGCCGGACGTGCCCGATTCCGACGTCACCCCTGAGTACTGCGCCCGGCACAACTGGCTGGTGGGTTCGCCGGCCACAGTGACGGAGCGGCTCCAGCAGATCTACGACGAGGTCGGCGGCTTCGGCACCTTGCTCCTCTTCTGCTTCGACTACACGGAGAACCCCAAAGCGTGGCGCCACTCCATGGAGCTTCTGGCGCGCGAGGTCATGCCCCGCTTCAAGGCGCTGGTCCCGAAGTAACCGGCCTGAGCGTAGGGGGGTATGGGGCCATCTCGGGGCCCCCATGTCTAAAAGCGCGGCATGACGCGCGTGGCGAATAGCTCGAGCGACGTCAGGATCTTGTCGCGGTCGTGGATGCCTTGGGGAATCAGGAGGAAGCACTCGTTGATGGGCACGCGGCGCTGGGCTTCCTCGATGCGCCGGCTGACCATGTCGGGATCGCCGATGAGCAGCTCCGGGTAGTCCTGGCCGAACGGCTTCGACCAGTTGTCCCAGAACCAGAGCATGTCCTGCGCCCACTCGCGCGCGACGGCGGCGGACTCGTTGAGCACGAGGAGGCCGCCCCACCCGGCCTCGTCGCCGGGCTTGACGGCGTGCCCATGGCGCCCCGCCTCCTCCCGGTAGGCGCTCCAGAGCCTCTCGCAGAAGTCGAGATCCGAGGAGAGCACGATGGGCCGCCCGCCGTAGCGAGCCCAGAACAGCGCCGTGCGCAGGCTGTGGGTGAAGCCACCGTAGAGCGGAGGGTGGGGGCGCTGGTAGCACTTGGGGGCGATGCCCACCTCGTGGATGCGCATGTCTTCGCCCACACCGCGCCCGTAGCGCGTGTAGGTCGTGTGCACGTGCGGGTTGACGAAGTCCGGGTCGGGGATCGTCCAGAAGCGCCCCCGATAGCTGAAGGTGTCCTTGGCCCACGCGAGCAGGACGATGTCCACGAACTCCTTGAAGTAGTCGCGGTTGAGGTCGTCCTCGGCCGTGCGCTGGTTCCAGGGGCCGACGGCTGGAATGTCCGGCCGGATGCGCAAGGTGTGCACCCAGCGGGCCTGGTAGCCGCGCACGAAGCCCACGCCCAGGCGCCCCTGCAGCATGTGGTCGAGGGTGGCCACGTACTCTGCGGTGCGCACGGGATTGTGGGTGGGCGCCACCCAGCCCACGGTGTTCACGCGCAGCGATCGGCTGTGCTGCCCGATCCACATCGCCATGAGGCCGGGCTCGTTGGAGATCTCGAAGCCCTCGACTTGAAGGTGATGCTCGGGATGGCCGAAGCCCGCGAAGCCGGCCTGGTCGGCGAAGCGGACGTACTCGGCGATCTCGTCGAGCATGCGCTGGTAGAGTTCGGGCCGGAGGCCAGCCTGGCCGGCCTCCAGCTCGTGGCGCCGGCCGATGGTGACGTACATGAAGAGATGGAAGTCCACGTCTCGCTCCCTTGCTCGCGATGTGGGGCGAGCGTAGCCGCTCGCCGTCGGAGCGTCAAACGCCGGCGGCCCGCCTGCTCCCGACAACGCCGCCGCTCCCTCCGGAACGCGACGCCGTCGATCTGCCACGCCGCGTATTGCTACCATCGGCGCGCATGGACGCGGCCGGGTCAGGCTGTGACTACGACCAGGGGGATCTCCACCGGACCTATGCGGCCGGACGCGCCCTCACACAAGAGCAGATCGCGCTTTGGACGGCGCTCCTGCCGGCGGAGCTCGGGACGGTCGCGGTGCGGCGGGTGGTCGATCTGGGGTGCGGGGTGGGGCGCTTCTCAGGCCTGCTGCGCGACGTCTTCGCGGCGCAGGTGGTGGGCGTGGACCGCTCGGAGCGGATGCTCGCGGTCGCCGCGGCCAACCCGGCGCTGCGCGGAATTCCGTGGGTGCGCGCCACGGCCGAGGCGCTGCCGCTGCGCAACGCGAGCGCCGAGCTCGTGTTCCTCTTCCTCGTCTACCACCATCTGCCGGATCGCCTCGCCGTCCTGCGCGAATGCGCGCGGGTGCTGGCCGGCGATGGCCGTGCTCGTGCTCGTCAATTCCACCGTCGAGCTGCTCGATTCATACATCTGGCTGCCATTCTTTCCCTCGGCGAGGGCGGTCGACCTCGCGCGCCTACCCGATCGCCCCGGGGTGACCCAGGCAGCCCGGGAGGCGGGGCTGACCTTGCTCCGCCGCCGAACGGTCATGAATCCGGTGGCCCGCAGCCTCGGGGCCTACGCCGACCGCATCGCCTCCCGGACCATCTCGACCCTGCAGCTCGTTCCCGACGAGGAGTTCGCCCAGGGCGTGGCCGAGTTTCGCCGCCATTGCGCGCGCGAGGATCGCGGGCAGCCGCGTGGCCGACCCCATCGACGTCTTCGTCTTCACGCGATCGCGCGCCGCCTAGAGCCTGCCTGTCCGCGCGACGCTGTCCTCAGCCCGGCGAGCCTCGTGGCGCGACCACGGTCCCGTCACCTGACGCCGCCTCGGCGGCGACGTCACGTGGCCGCATCACCGCGAAGGCGAGCAGCCCGAGCCCCACCCAGGCGCACTCGCGGATGCGCCGGACCAGGCTGAAGGAGACGCCGAGCGTTGCGCTGAGGCCGAGGGCCACGAAGATGGCGACGTTGCCCCCTTCGAAGGTGCCAAGGCTGGCCGGGATGAAGAACGTCGCGAAGCGGATGCCGGTGCCGAACGCCTCGATCACCACGGCGGTGAGCCAGGACACCGGCTCGCCGAGGAGCCACAGGATCAGGTACGTCTCGGCGGCACCGAGCAGCCAGCCGACGAAGTGGAAGGCGACCGAGAGCACGAAGCGCGCGGGATGGTCGCGGTAGAAGCGCGCGAGACCGTCGTCGGCGCGGCCGAGCACCGCGTGTCGTCCGAGCGAGAATCCAAATCGTCCCAGCACGCGGCCTCCCCAGCCGAGCATCCCCCGCGTCTGAACGAGGACGAAGGCGGCCAGCGCGAGCACCTCGAGAACGAGGAGCCACTGCATGGCCACGAGGAGCCGCGAGTCGGCGCTGGCCAGGCGTCCGGCGAGGACCACCCCGACGAGGAGGAGCACGCCCTGCCCGATCGTGATGGTGGTCTTGGCGACGATGACGGCGGGGAGCGACTCGTGGACCGGCGCGCGTCCGCGCAACAGCCAGATCTTGATGGCCTCGCCTCCCATGCTCGCCGTGGGCGTGACCATGTTGAAGGCTTCGCCGGCGGCGCGGACCCAGAAGAGACGACCCACGGCCACGCGATCGCGCGCGAAAGCGTAGCGCCAGCCGACGGTGTCGCAGAGGACGACGATGACCTCAGGAAAGACGACGATGATGCCGAGGCGCCAGGAGAGGTCCCGGATGGACGCGAAGATGACGGCCGGGTCGTTCTCGGCGATCAGGACGCCGAGGAGGATCACCCCGGCCAGGCAGAGGGCGCCGCGAAGATAGCGCACCGACGACCGTCCGCGCTCAGACTTCGCGATAGAAGATCAGCAGCACTCCGATCATCGCGAAGGCCACCGGCCACAGACGCCCGGGCAGGCGATTCTCGGGGGACTGCAGGCGGAGCTCGAGCCAGCGCGTCCATCCCACGAGAAGGGCCAGGACGCCCAGGGGCGCGTGCGTGACCTCCACGAGGAACTCCCACTTGAGGTTGAAGCTGGCGTGCGAGTGGGTGAGGAGCAGGGCGCCGCCGGCCACGCACAGGAGCGGAAACACCAGGGCGGCCCGTGGCGAGCGGATGCGTCCCGTCCGCACCCCCCACTCGAAGATGGCGAAGATCACGACCAGGAGCACGGCCAGCCGATGCTGCAGGACCTCGGGATACTTGAAGCTCTCCCAGAAGCCGATGGGGCCTTGCGGCCAGGACCCCGGGTCACTGCGCACGAAGAGAAACGCGGCCAGGCCGAGAAAGATGAGGGGCCAGTGCCGGGCCCATCCTCCCCAGCGCGTCCGGGACACGATGGCGAGCAGGCCCATGGTGAGCACGAACAGGCCCGACGTGTGGTGGTTGTACTCCGACCACGCCCGGTCGGCATCCGTGCGCGGGGCGAAGCGGTCCTCCACGGGCAGCTCCTCGATCGACGGCGACGAGAAGCGCGGGGCCTTCGGGGTGAACACCTTCGCCACCTCGCTGAACGTTGCGCGATCCGCGACCACGTCGACGGCCGGGGGCAAGGAGGTGAGGGAGGCCGCGGCGAGCAGGACCGTCACGCCGAGGCCGAACTCGACCTCCACGTAGCGTCGCAGGCGCGCCGTGGGAATGCTGGCCTCGCCGCGGAGCGTGCGCACCTCGAAGAAGTTCATGGCCCCCAGCACGAGGAGACCGCCGAAGAGCAGAACCTTGGTGCCTACCATCAGGCCGTACGCCGTCCCCGTCACGGCCGTCAGCCCGTCGATGTAGGTCAGGCTGAGACCGGCGCCGCTCACCACGAGGGCGGCGACCGCGGTGAAGGCGAGGGCGGAGAAGCGCGGCAGCAGGAGCCCCGGCCACGCCGTCACCCGCGGCGAGAGCGCGCTGACGATCAGGTGGAAGAGGCCGCCGATCCACACGAAGGCCGCCATCTGGTGCAGGGCGTCCATGAGGAACAGCGGGATGCGCCCCTCGACCCGGGCGGCGGCGTGGCTGGTGCCCGCCGCGAGCAAGCCCAGGGTGAGCGCGAGGACCGGGAGAAGCGCCAGCGATCCGGTCCGGCCGGGCTGCGCGGCGCTGCAGCACGGCCGCGACGATCACGCCGAGCGCGATGGCCATGCGAGCCAGACTCACCTGAAAGTAGAGGGTCTCGCTCACCTCCGCCACCGGCCAGGCACCCCCGTCGGCCAGCGTGCTGAGCTGGAGGAGCAACGCCCCGAGCTGGGCGAGCCCCACCACGGCGGCGCCGATGGCCACGAGCGTGAGCGTCCGCGTGTGGACTCGCGCCAGCTCCGGGCGCACGCGCGCAGCGGGCCGGATCACGATCAGCGCGAAGGCCGCGCCACCCAGGGTCACGGCCATCGCGCACAGGATGAGCCCCCGGAGGAGAACGTCGACGAAGCCGGCCACGGCTCAGCGCGTCCGGTGGTTCCGGCGTACCCAGAGCAGGAGCAGCAGGAACAGCGGCGTTCCCGCGGCGGCCAGCGCGATGAACCACTGCGCCTGGCCGAAGACGGCCAGGGCGAGGATCAGGTAGATGAAGTCGCGGTGCGAGAAGGCGTCGACCAGGCGCGCCAGCGCGCGATCGGCGCCGACGAGTGCCTCGCCATTGATGAAGCGCCGCGCGGCAATGGCCGCGGCGCCCAGGGTCCCCGCCACGGCCAGCACGCCGAGCAGGAGGGGCCACGACGCGTGGCTGGCCAGGCTCCAGCCGATGGCCATGCAGGTGAAGATGCTCTGGTGCACGAGGTTGTCGCCCCAGAAGTCGAGGACGGCGCCATCGCGCGACTCGAGAAACTTCAACCGGGCGATCTCGCCGTCGCACCCGTCGAGGATCGAGTGGGCGAGGAAGAGCAGGGCGCCGGTGACCTGCATCAGAGGCTCCACGGACAGGAAGAAGGGCGCGCCGAGGAGCCCGATGCCCACGCTCACCAGGGTGATCATGTTGGGGGTGACTCGTGTTCGCACCAGCCGGCGCGTGATGGCGAGCGAGATGCGTCGCTCCACGTGACGCGACATGAAGCCTTCGTTGGCCTTGATGAGGCTGCGCAGCAGCCACGCCTCGGCCGCTGCCACCTCGGCTCGCGTGCGGATGGCAAAGCGGTCGGTGGGGCTCACCGCGCGCTCGATCACCGCGAACGTTCCCCGGAGCTCCGCCACCAGCTCGTCGGCCGGCGCTCCCTGGGCCGCGGACTTCAAGATACGCCGGGCCTCGTCCGTCTCCACGACCGCGGTGCCCGAGGGATCCAGGTAGATCGTGTCCGGCTCGACCGGCATCTCGCGCAGCTCGCGGAGCCACGCGGCTTGTGGCACGACGTTGCCGGGCAGCAGCACGATGCGGCTGCGCGCCGGGGCGGAGCCGTTCAGCTCGGCGGCGGCCACCGCCCGTCCAAATCCGGCACGCTCCGCGGCCACGGCGATGCGCCGGTGCAGCGGCACCCCCAGCATCACGGTGTCGCCGGACACGGGCTCGCCGGCAGCCGCCCCCGGCGGGAGCACGACCAGCACGCTCGGCGCGCTGGTGACGGGGGCTGCGCGAGGTCGTCGTCACGCCCAGGGCTCCACCGGGGTCACGCGCCCGCCCTCGCGGCTGGAGGCGCGCGCGGCGGCCTCCAGCGCGGCGCACCACCACGCTTCGGCCAGGTTCGTCGGCGACGCGGGCGGCGCTTCCATGCCTCCCACGAACTCGGCGGCCACGGCATCGAACCAGTCGGGATGCTGCGAGCCGTCCGACAGGGGCGGCGGGCACACCCAGTGCTGCTCCTCGCCGGTGCGGCGCGACTGCCAGACGATGGTGTCGTCGTGGAGCTGGAGCACGCCCGCGGTACCGCTGACCTCCGCCCAGTTGCGCCTTGTGTCGGCGGCCCAGGTCAGGAAAATGTCGGCCTTGGCCGCCGGAAACGTCACCTGGACGCTCGCGGTGTCCTCCACCGCGAACGCATGGTGGCGGCGCGTTTCCAGGCAGGCGCTGACCGCGAGTGGCGCCTGTCCGATCCATCGCTGCACGATGTACGACACGTGCCAGCCGTGATCGGTGAGGACCCCACCCCCGGCGACGGCCGGATTGACACGCCAGTTCCCCTCGTCACTCGCCGCGGCGGCGGGGCGCGTGCGCAAGGTGTGCCAGGCGACGCCGGTGATCGCCCCCACCGCTCCATCGGCGATCAGTTCGTGTGTCCGGCGCACGATGGGCGCGTGATGCCAGTTGTGCACGGTCTGGAGGGCGAGACGCCGGGCCGCGGCGAGGTCGGCGAGTCGCCGGAGGTCGGCGAGGCCCCCCACGAGAGGCTTCTCACACAGCACGTGGACGCAACGCTGCAGCGCGGCCTCGATGAGCCCCGCGTGAGTGGAGGGCGGCGTGCAGATGTCCACGAAGTCGAGCGCCGCATGGGCGAGGAGGGCTTCGGCCGAATCGTGCCGGGACGCTCGGGGCAGATGCGTGGCGGCGTCCTCGCGGTGGCGCGCCTGAACCTCCGCCACGGCTACCAGCTCCACGTCTCTCCTGCGCTGCCAGCCGGGCAGGTGGCCGCGCACGGCGACGTTCCCGAAGCCGATCAGGCCGCCGCGCCGCATTGCTACTGCAGTCCGTGGTCCCGGAGGACGACGTCCAGGGCCTCGTCGAGGATGGCGAGACCCTCGAGGGCGGTCTCCTCCGTGATGATGAGGGGAGGATTGATGCGGATCGGCGTGGTGTACGACATGGCGGCCAGGCCGCGCCGCAGGCACGCCTGGTACAGCGCCTGGGTCACCGCCTTGGGCACCGGCTCCTTGGTCTTGCGATCCCGCACCAGCTCCATGCCGAGCAGGAGCCCCTTGCCGCGGACCTCGCCCACACAGGCGTACTTCTCCTTCATCTGCTCGAGGCGCGCCAGCATCGCGCGTCCCACCCGCTCGGCGTTCTTGACGAGATCCTCCTTGAGGATGATCTCCAGGGCCGCGAGCCCGGCCGCCGACGCCAGGGGGTTGCCGCCGTAGCTCGACGAGCTGTGGCTGGGGTTCGACCAGGGCTTGGCGGCCGTGATCGCGTCGGTGGAGATCACCCCACTCAAGGGAAATCCCCCGCCGACGCCCTTGCCGACGGTCATGATGTCGGGGACCACGCCGTCGTGCGCCGAGCCCCACATGAGGCCAGTCCGTCCGAAGCCGGTGATCATCTCGTCCGCAATGAGGAGGGCGCCGTGTTCGTGGGCGATGGTCTGCACGGCGCGCAGGAAGCCCTCCGGCGGCACGATGTTGCCGGCCGTGCCCTGGACCGGCTCGACGATGATGGCGGCGATCTCGCCCGACGTCTGGTGTCGGATGACATCGCGGACGTAGTCGGCGCAGGCAATTCCACAGTCCGGGTAGCGGAGGCGGAGCGGACAGCGATAGCAGTCTGCGTACGGCGTCAGATGGTTCCCCGGCAGGAACGGCCCGAGCCGGTGCTTGAAGTCGCTTCCGAGCAGAGGCAGCACCCCGCTCGTCTTGCCGTGGAATCCGCCCCAGAAGCCGATGACCTCGTGCCGCCCCGTGGCCGCCTTGGCCAGGCGCAGCGCCGCCTCGACGGACTCGGCGCCGCCCGAGAACATCTGGATGCGCGTGAGCCCCTCGGGGGTGACCGTGGCCAGGAGCTCCAGGAACTTCGTGCGCGTTTCCGTGGTGAAGCTGCCGAAGGTGAGCCGCTCCACCTGGCGCTTGAGCGCCTCGACGTAATGAGGGTGGCAGTGTCCGATGCTGCCCACCGCGACGCCCGCGATGAAGTCGATGTAGCGGTTGCCGTCCTCGTCAAAGAGGGTGCAGCCCTCGCCGCGCGCCATGGCCAGTCCCGCGTACTGCGAGAAGCCCTGCGAGCCGGGGGCGAGGACGCGCTGCTCGCGCGCGACGATCGCCTTCGAGCGCGGCCCGACCTCGCGCCGATCGCTCACGAGCGCCCCCGCGCGAAGCGGAGCATCAAATACGAGGCGATGGCTGGCGCGGCTTCGTCGCGGTAGAGGGCGAAGCTCGGCCACGCATTGAGGTCGAGCAAGGTGAGACCGCCGCCCGGTGTGGCGATGGCGTCGCCCCCGTAGACTTCGAGCCCGAGCGCCGCGGCCGCGGCGTGGGCGAGGGCGGCCAGCCGGTCGGGGTCGAGAGGATGTCCCGGCCACGGTCTGATCCTTGTGATAGAACCAGCGGAACCATCCGGGCTCGGCGCGCCGCGCGGCGCGGCCGATGCCATAGAACTTCACGAGGTCGCCGTCGACGTGCGGCTGGATGACGGCGCGCGTGATGCCCCGCGCGCCCAGCGCCGCCAGCGCACTGGCCACCCCGCGCGGCGAGTCGGCGAAGACGACGTCCCCGTCCTGCGTGTTGTGCACGTCCGCCCGCTTCACCCACACCGGCGTCGTCACCGCGCTCGGCACGATCTCCGTGCTCACCAGGCGGCTCTCGATGAAGGGCACGTTCGCCTCGCGGAACTGCTCGACCATGCGGTTGCGATAGGTGTTGAGCACGGCGCGTGGGCTGTTGACGTGCGGGATGCCGCGGGCCTCCCAGGCCGTGAGCAGGTCGAGGGCCCCGACCCGCTCGCACATGAGAAACACGCCGTCCGGGTGATGCTCGAGAGGGCTGGCCAGCTCATCCGGGCTCTTGAGGGCGACCTCGAAGCCCTTGGCCTCGAGCTCCTTGCCGGTGAGCCCCAGAATCTCCGCGTCATCACACTCGCGTCCGGGCGAGTGCGCCCGCTCGCGAAACACCCCCCAGAATCGAGACTCGTTCACTATGACACCTCCGACACGATCATGCGCTCCGCGCCACGTGGGCCAGCGACTCGGCGAGCACCACGTCGCTCGACCGGTCGACGTCGACCACCGTTTCGATGGTTTCCGCGTACACCGGCTCACCCTGGTCCACGAGCCACGCGAGGTACTCGCGCAGGCGACCCAACCCCTCGGGAGGGCGCCGACGGCGCAGCGACTCCGGGATCAGATAGAGGCCCGCGGTGACCGCGTCGCCCGATGGTCCGCCCAGCCTCACCACGCGCCCGCCTGCGCCCACGGTGACCCACAAGGGCTTCTCGTCGGCCACGAGCGGGGTGATTGCCAGGACCATCGCCGCGGGCGGCCGCCGTCGCGCCGACGCCACGAAACGCGCGAAATCGCCGGGCCGGCACCAGGCATCGACGGTGGAGATCAGCATCGAGCCCGGGAGGTCGGCGGCAGCGACCTTGGCGAAGCTCTCCAGCGATGACGCCGTGGTCTGCACGATGAAGCGAAGATCGACGCCTGGGAAGCGTGCCCGCCCCCACTCGACACACTCGCCCTCGCGCTCGTTGACGATGATCGTGACGGACGTGATCCCGGCGGCCAGGAAGTTCCCGACGACGACCCCGAGGAGCGGCATCCCGGCCACCGGCACCAGCGGCTTGGGCATCGTCCAGCCGTCGTCGCGAAGGCGGCGACCATCGCCCGCGGCGATGATGCCGCCCGTCAGCGGCCGCTCCAACGTCACAGCACGCCCTCCAGGTCTCCCAGTGTGCGGATCACGCGGTCCCCGGCGCAGCAAGGCGCTCCGCCAGCCTCGCCCGCCAGCCAGATGTGCGGCATCCCGACAGCGCGGGCACCGGCCATGTCGCGCGACAGGGAATCTCCGACGAACGTCGCCTCCGCGGGCGCCACCCGCAGGCCGTCGACCGCCCGTCGAAAGATGAGCGGATCGGGCTTGGCGCATCCCGCCCACACGGAGTCGACGATGACCCCGAAGAACGGGCGAACCCCGACATCATCGCATACCGCCGAGAGGTTCCCGTAGAAGTTGGACACGATCCCCAGCCGGTAGCGTCTCGCCAGGCGCTCCAGGATCGGCACGTTGCGGCGCGCCACCGCCAAGGCCTCGTCGATAAAGGCCTCGGCGACATCGCCGGCCAGGTCGGCGGCGGCGATTCCGAGCCCGTGCGCAACGCCGGTCGCCACTGAACACACGGTCTCGCGGAAGGGGAGTGACGGCGGGATCGAGCCGACCAGGGCGTCGTCCGCTGCGTAAAAGACGGAGTCGAATCGCTCGCGGGAGACCTCTACGCCACGCGCCAGAAAAAGCCGGTAGAATCGCTCCTTCCAGGTGACTCCGTCGGCGTCCAAGGTGCCGCCGAAGTCGAACAACACTGCCGCCTGTGCGATCTCGCCCTCCCCGCCGAGCGGGCTACGGCCCGCCGTTCTGCCGCATTGCGCAACAGTCCACGTGTATCAGAAATCAGTGGTCGGGGCGAGCCCCTCGGCGGGGGTTCTAGCGGCCCTGCCCTGCCTCGCGATCGAGCTCGTCACACAGATCGTGCAGCCGTTCGTACGTCCAGGACGGCGCGATCCTCCACGTCACGCCTGGAATTCCCGTGCATCGTGGGCGATGGCGTGACCATCGGTCACCGCGCGGTTTACCGGGGTCGCTGAGCCGCCTCGCGAGGGATGCCGAGCGCGACGCTCCGACCTCGCGTCCGTCTGAGGGTCACCGGCTTCTCCCGCCGAGACATCGTGTCCGTGACCCCTGATCGACGACCTTGCTTCGGGTACCGAGGTCGTGAGTCGATTCGCAACGTTGACGCTCCGGAGGCGAGCGGCTAGGCTGGATCGCACAGCATGAGAGGTGCGGGAGCTCGGCTGACAACGATCGTCGCGGTGCTCGCCGCCATCGCCGCGGCCCTCGCCGTCGCGGCGCAGGAGTCCTTCCGGGTCACCTACAACCTCGACCGGAGCAATCCGGAGCAGATCCAGATCACGGGGACGGTCTTCAACGACTTCATGCAGGACGTCTTTGACGTCACCGTCACCGCCGAGGCCCTCGACGCGCGGGGCAAGGTTGTCGCCCGCGGGATCAGCTTCGTGAGCGCGCGCATTCCCGGCCAGGGCAACGCTCCGTTCGTCTGCAAGGTCCCGGCGGTGGCCGCGGCCGTCCGCTATCGAGCCGCCGTCAGCGCGTACCGCGCGGGCGCCGGGACCCAGGCGCCGTAGCGCGCGGTCCGGCCGTGCCGGGCTTCGAGAGACACGTCGCGTTCATCACTGGCGCATCGTCGGGCATCGGCGCCGCCCTCGCGCGCGAGTTCGCCCGCCGGGGCGCCGACGTCGCCCTCGCCGCCCGCCGCACGGACCGGCTGGAGGCGCTCGCCGCGGAGATCCAGACCGGGGGCCGCCGCGCCCTCGTCGTGTCCTGCGACGTCACGCGCGAGGGCGACCTCGAGACGGCGGTGGCGCAGACGCGAAGAGGCTCGGGCCGATCGACGTCCTCGTGGCCAACGCGGGATTCGGCGTGCTCGGACGCCTCGACCGCCTGACGCTCGAGGACTACCGGCGCCAGCTCGAGACCAACGTCTTCGGCGTCCTCCGGACGATCTACGCCGGCCTCGACGATCTCAAGCGGACCCGCGGCCGGCTCGTCCTGATCGGCAGCGTGAACGCGTATCTGGCTCTGGCCGGCAGCTCGCCCTACAGCATGAGCAAGTTCGCCCTCCGCGCCCTCGCCGACTCCCTCCGTCACGAGCTGGTCCGCGACGGCGTGAGCGTCACCCTCGTCAATCCCGGTTTCGTGGAGTCGGAGATCCACCAGATCGACAACCGCGGAGGGCGCCATGCCGACGCGAAGAGCCCGGCCCCGTCGTGGCTGCGCATGCCCGCCCCTCGGGCCGCGCGTCAGATCGCCCGCGCGGTGGGGCGCCGGCGCGCGGAGATCGGCGTGACGCGTCACGGGAAGGTCGCGATCTTCCTCCAGCGCCATGTGCCGGGCGCACTGTCGGGCGCGATCCGCCTCTTCTCCATCAGCGCCCGGCGCGAGCCCGAAGAGCGATCGAGATGAACGCTGGGCGGAGCGTGGACGGTCGAGTCGGTTATACTTGGCTGGCTGACCCCGTCGTCTAGCCTGGCCCAGGACGCAACCCTTTCAAGGTTGAGACCGCGGGTTCGAATCCCGCCGGGGTCACCAGTTGATGCGGCACACCCGTCCCCACGCCAATCGACACCTCGTCCAGGGTGCAGGGGGCCACGAATCGCATCCGGCTCCGTCCGGCCTGGGCGTGTTGCTGAACCTCGAAAAGCGCAGAATTCTGAACAAAATCGAGTGCAAATTTAAACCCGAGGACGGCCGGGGCCCAAGAGCCCGGCCACGCCGCTGGTGTAGACTCCACGCCGTGGCCGCCCCTTCAGGCGTTCTGGACCGCGGTCTTGGCAGCTCCGCGAGGGCCGGCCCGCAGTCGCCCGGGGCTGTACACCCGGCAAGCGGCAGGCCAGGTCTTCGACGCAAATCAGATTCCCGCCTTTTCCGAAGTCCATCGACAGGTCACCCAGGCCGACTCGATCGCGGGGTCGAGCCGGCGGCGATCCGCGACGCCGCCCGCCTCCTGCAGAGCTATGAACTCATTACTGGGACGCGCTGCTCGCCGCCATGTCCCTCGGGACGGCCACGGGGCAGCGTGGTTGAGAGCCGGCGATGCGTTCCTTATCCCAGGTGTCCGGTTGAGATAAGGGGGGGCTTACCGCACGATCGACACCGCGAGCGCACGCAGCAGCGCTGCGCCGTCGCCCCGCCACGCGCTGCCGTGCATGCAGCCGAGCGTGCGGGGATGGGTGGCCGCCAACCGTTCGATGAGGGCCGGTGCGTTCTTCGAGTGGGAGAAGTAGTCCATCTGCTGCCGAAAGTCTTCACTTGGTCCGAGAATGTCTGTCTCCGTCAGCGGCTGACGTCCGGACCCAGGCTGCGTGAAGAGATCGCCGCACAGCAGCGTGCGCGTGGACTCCTCGAGCAGGAAGCCGCACTCCCACGCGTGAGGCAGATGGGGGGTGTCGAACCAGCGGACCCGGTGCGTGCCCAAAGAGATCGTCTCGCCGTCGGCCACGGCGCGCGGCGGCCGGTCGGCCAGATCGCCCATTGACACCATCGCCGCCACCTGGCCGCAGAGGGGCTCCGCGCGAGGCGCCGCCGCTAGCCATTCATTGATCGAGCCGCACTCGTCGGCCTCCACGTGGGACAGTCCGACGTAGCGGAGACGACCCACCGGGATCACGGCCGCGACCGCTTCGCGCACCAGCGGGAAGAGCTTCCGCGGCCCCGTGTGGAAGAGCAGGGGCTCCTCGTCCAGGATCAGATACTGATTGAAGGAGAATCCACCGGGCACCACCTGCTCGGACAGTGGAGTATTGATGCGGTAGATCCCGTCGGCGATCTCCTCGACGTTCGTTCCGGACTCGGCGTTCGTGGTCGGCATGGCTCTCCTTGGCCGGTGCTCCCAGGTTCCGGTGTCGGATCTCCTCCTATCGGCCCGCCTACTCCTGAGGGATTGTGTCAGTCTATCAACGATTGTGCTGGGCTTCCCGCGCGTTGTCCTAGATCCTGGAATACCCCCGCGAATGGCAACCCAAGCGGCAACCCGCCCGGATGGGCTGATCGAGTAGAATCCCGCCAGTCGGGTTGGAGCAGCTTGGGCGTTTGCGCGGAGGGGGTGGTTGGCGACCGGAGCCGGCGTGCCCGCGCCCGTTCGCCCGCGGTCAGGAGCCGGGCCAGCGCGCGGACCTCGGCCGACCCCACGTCCACCCGGCACACCACGACGTCGACCGTGTCCGCCGACGCGCCGAAGCGGGTCGGCCAGGGGCGGGGGAAGTCGGAGCGGAGCCTGCGCCATCCCTGCCCTACCCCCAGTCCCAGGAGGAAGTAATGCGCGTATGGAGAGGGATTCTGGTCGCCGGCGGCCGGCGACGGCCTTAGGTGAAGGCGGGAAGAGGCGTCATCTATCCGCCGACTGTCGGAACCGCACCACACAGGAGGAGAAGCCATGAATAAACTGTTGCGCTGGGGGCTGGCCTCGTTACTCGCAGTGCAGATGCTCGTCCTTGTGCCCAGTGCAGGGGTGGCCGGCTGGCGAGTGGTCCCCACCACCGGGTTCGTTGATCTGACCGGCGACCTCGACCTGATAAAGACGTTATCCTCGTTGCAGATCATGTCCGGCACGAACAGCGAACAGCTCTACCTCCATCAGAGCATTCCTGTCGTCGAAGGCGATGTCATCGATGCAGTCGCGATCTGCTACCGCACCTTTGCCTTTGTCTCTGGTGATCGACCGCCGTTCATTACTGAGATCGGTCTCACGGAAGTACTCTTCCCGGCGAGCAGCACGATCAAGCACTTGGATCCCACCGATCTGACGAGCTTGGAGGATACCTGCTACGTCTCTCCGGTGGCGAATTATGCGCCGGCGGGCGCCGTGAACCTTGCGCTTCGGCTGAACTTCAACCCCTTTGACCCGCCCGGTGGGGGCCAAGGTATCATCTTCATCGGCGCGGTTGCCATCCGCGTGAAGTGACGCAGACTTGCCGCCGGCGGGGCTCACAGGACATCGACCGCTCGCCTTGAACCTAGCCCGGCTCGCGGCGCGCGCTACGGTACCGCGCTCGCCCTATGGCGCTCGCCGGCGGTCGACTCTTCTTGCTCCCGGCTGAGAAGTCGCGCCCTGGGGGCGCCTGGCGACGCTGGCGCGGCCTACTACTCATCGCCGAATGCGACGCCGCCAACGTCGTGGCCGAGCTGACGGAAACGAACAACACCAAGGCGAGGGTCATCACGGCAGGACAGGGCCGCGGAGCGAGACCTCCTTTCCTTGCTGCTACTTTCGAGGACGGCCGCGGGCGTCGGCAGGCTGACGACGCCGCCGTCGCCGGGTCTGACCGGCACAGCGTCGCCACCAGGACTAGGCCCTTGCCGTTGTCGTCGATGGTGGCGGTGATCTGCGATCCAATGCTACGATGCGACTCTCATGCCCACTTCCGCATCATGAGCACGGCAGCCAGGAGTAAGGTGGCCAGTGTCGGCCGGGCGCGAAGGCTGACGCCCAGAACGCGCGCGGCATCGAGGTCCACCTCAGCGTCCCGCGGCCCCCAGGCCGATCAGCGCCTCGCCTGGTACGCGGGGCTCGCGCTCATGGCCGCCCTCGAGATCATCGACTGGCCGCTGGCCCTCGTCATCGCGGTGGGACACGAGATCGCTCACCGGGCCCGCAGCCAGGCCCTGCGCGAGCTGGCCGAGGGGGTCGAAGCCGGTATCTGAGAGCGCGTCACTCGACGCTCCCTTCAACTCTGGGGGAAGATCCGATGCGCGCCGCGAAATCCGCGACCTCGGCGTCGCGCCCGACGAAGCGCGCTTATATGCGTTTACATGGACCGGCAGGTCAACTTCCCCGACCTTCGACCCGAGGTCGCGGACCGGCCAGGTGAACTTTCGAAGCGAAGCCGACTTGGAGACAGCTCGACTTGGCCGCTCCTGCTCAGGAATCGCCCCGCCTTGGACCGCGGCGTGCGCCCCACGCAGGATATCGATGCCCTGCTGAGCCTCCGGAACGCACTGACGCACTTCAAGCCGGAGTGGGAGGACGAGAAGGAGATGCACGCCAAGCTCTCCGGCCTCCTGAAGGACCGGTTCGTACCGAGCCAGTTCATGCCCGACGAGAAGGCCATCTTCCCTCTGCAGTGGGCTTGCCATGGCTGCACGTCAGTAGACCGAGGAGCCGCAGCCGCAGGCGCGCTCGGCGAAGGCTTCGCCCAACCACGACCTCGACCAGGCTGGCGAGACCAAAGACGCCCGCGACCAGCCCTCCCTGCACCCACGCCCCGACGGCGGTCCCTCCGGGCGGGACGCATCCTATCGACGTCGAGATATCGCACAAACGCAAGGGGCGGAAGCGCCCTCCGAACGCTCAGCGCTGAACGTCGATCGTGATGCCGTTGGTGCCCGTGACCTGATCCGGCATGGTCGCGGCGGGGAGCTTGGGACTGCCGGCCTTGGTGGTGAGCACCCACACCGCTCCCGCGTAGGTGAATGGCTGGCCGGCCGCGTTCTTCGCCACGATCGTGACGCCGTACCGTCCGCGGAGGAAGCTCTTGCCGTCGGTGCGCGCGAGGTAGGTGTAGCCGTTGCTGAGCGGATACCCGTTGGTCTGGGTGGCAGTGGCACTGGAGGGCGCCGGCTCCATGAGCGCGACCGAGACCAGCTCGACGGGCTCACTGAACCGGTGCTGGAGGATCAGGTACGCCGGCAGCGGGCTGCCGGACACGTCGCCGTCCACCCACTGGTAGGCGAAGGTGATGTACGCTTTCGGCCCGCCCGTGGGGAAGGACGGTAGCGGTAGCGCCGCCGGGAAACTCCGGTCGAGTGGGTACGCTACCTGGGCGGTGCCCTGTGAAGCGAAGAAGACCTCGTACGACAGGTAGAACATCCCGGGCGGGGCGGGAGCGGCACCGGCCGGCGGCCAATTCGTCCCGAAGCTGTTCTGGACCAGGAACGCGCCGAGTCCGCGGCTCGGATCCCCCAGCGTGTCGTCATACCCCACGAGCATCATGCCGTGCCCGCACGGTTTGCCCGCCTCGGGCTCGCACCAGCCGAACGGAGCGTAGTACACGCCTCCCGCGAGCGGCAGCTCGGTGGCGAAGTTGTGGAAGACGCGGCCCGCGAAGGCCACGGGGTAGCCGGCGGCGAGATACTCCTTGATCAGCTGAAGGGTGGCGGCGAAATCGGCGTTGGGGCCGGGCAGCAGGATCGCCGCGAAGCTGCCGATACGGAACCGGTCTTCACGCGGGAATTGCTGGGCGACGTTGATGGCGTTGATGTAGCAGCAATCCGGCGCGTACGGGACCTGCTTCATGCTGGGCGCGCCGCCCGCGACGAGCTGGGGGAGATAGCCCTCGCCCGAGCCGGTGGGGCACAGCTTGCCCTCCGCGGAGTGGATCAACGCGTACAGGAATGTCGAGCTGATCTGGTTGCGGGGATCCTGGAGGTTCCACTTGATCGTGCCGTCGGGGCGGCGGGAGGCGGTGTAGGAACCGAGGCCGTAACCGAAGGACCATGAGATGCAGCTCCCCGGCGAGCCGAGCTTGCTGAGCGTGCCCTGCATGCCGACGGGTGGCAGCGCGCCGAGCGTGACCTTGTCCGGAAGCGGGGCGGGCACGGGACGAGCGAGCGCGCGGGGCGAGAGCGCCAACGGGTTCGGGAACTTGCCGAAGGCGTCGAGGTCGGCCCCGAACAGCCCCTCCTCGTCGGGTGATGCCGCGGTGCAGGGCGGCTGGGTGACCCACGGCGGGTTGCGCAGGACCGTGAAGGATTGGACGTCTACGATGCCCTCGAACAACCCGATCAGCGTCGAGCCGTTCATGTAGGCGATCGACAGGACCTTCACGGCGAGCGGCACGTTGGCGAGCAGGATGCGGCGCTGCGGGGGCCGGCTGGCAGTAAAGATCGGAGTGGAGCCGAGGGTGGTGGAGCCGGAGAAGACCAGCGCGGTGGTGCCCGCGGCATCGGCCGTACCCCGCCGTGGATCACCTCGATGAAGCCGCCTGAGAAACCCAGCGCGCGTGGTCTGGCGAGCGGGGGATCCGCGGCGGGGGCGGCCGGCGGCAGGAGCGTGGAGATCACGAGGATGAAGGCGGTCACGACATGAGTGTTCGTGTGCTCATCTCCCGCTCCGAGCCAGGTGATTGAGCTGGGCCTGGCCGTCGGCTGACGGCCCGGACTGTCGGTGTCAGACGGCGACGGGATCCCCCATGCCTGGCGAAGATAGACGCGCCCGCGAGCGTTGGCAACGGCCCACCTCACCGTGCCGTCAGAGACTGTCTTCGAGGCGGCGAAAGGCTCTGCGGAAAGGCCGAGCGCGGAGAGGTCTGTCCGTTCGAGTTTCCCGAGCGCTTCAGACGGAGCGTGGTGACCGAATGGGCTGGGGTAGCGAGGCCAAGGGGGAGGAGCACGCGGCCAGGGCGATCGAACACAGAAACCAATTCGGGCACGCATGGGAACCCCCTTAGGGGGTGACTGGGTGCACAGCCATTGCGCCGCCGTTCCATCGGTCGGCGCTCGCCAACAGGGCTCCTACCGAGAGGGCCGTTGACGATCCTCATGTCGGGACCAGGCGAGCTGGAATGCGATGGAGAGGTCATGAGCGCGCGGTTATCGTTTGGTACGAGAACCCCGAGGGAAAAGGGTCAGGCCGGCCGTCAGATTGCGGACGCTGGGCCGTCGCTGGCCGAGTGCGCTACCATCCTAGCGGCCAAGTTGGTGGTGACGGAGATCCTCGGGGCAGAGATGCGGCGGCGGTGATGGATCACTGCGCACCACGAGCGTGTCTCGCGCGCCAGTCTGCCGACCGGCCCCGGCCCTAAGGGTCACGCGGATCGAGGAGGAGGCTTTCCAGCTAGGTATGCACGAATGGTGGCAGAGGACGTGTACTGCGGTGCTGTGGGCAACCTTGGTCGGCTGCGTCACCGTCACGACGCCGACCACCTGGCAGCCCGGGAATGTACAGCCCCTCATCATCGGCTGGCAACAATACTTCGAGATTCTGTGGGGCGTGACTCTTCAGGATGGCGACGCCCTCATCGAGGGCTACATTACCAATACCTGGGGGTTCGCCGCCCGAGAGGTGCGCGTGCTCGTAAACGGCTACGATTCCTCAGGTACGCAGACGGGCCAGGCCATCGCCTGGGGTCCCAACGAGATCGCGCCCGGAGATCGCGTGTACTCGACGTGACCGTACCTGCCGGGGCCGCCACCTATGATGTGAGTATCTTCTCCTGGAAGTGGAAGTGGCCGCCAAGCGCGGGGCCCGGAAGGCACGAAGAAGAATCCTGGAGCACAAAGCGCGCCGGCAACGCGCGATCGCCTGACCTCTGACTCCTGCTAGTGCCCTGACGGTCCCGACGCCGTGGACGGCGCGGCGGCTGGTGAACTGATGAAGACGCGGATCGAGAAGCACGTCGACCTCGCCGATGAGCAGTACCCTGTCTTCAGGCGCCAGGAGTGGCGGCAGTACAACTTCCTCGAGGTTGGCCAGTCGGAATCAGGAAGGCGGCCAGCCAGAAAGGGAGACCGCGCGTAATGAATCGGCGATTCGGGAACATGCTCTTGACGACGGCTCTCGGTCACCCCCCTCGTGCTTGCCCTGGCGGGATGCGAAGACGGTGATCGCGAGGGACTCCAACGAGCCGCGCTCGGCCCACGGCGGGCAGTACAGCCACGAGACGAAACAATGTCGGTTCGCCGCCGCCACAACGGTCTCGGGCCAGAAGGCCTGCGAGGATCTGGGCGGCGTGTACATGTCAGACGTACAGCGGTGCCAGTTCGACGAGTAGGTCGCCGCTTTCGAATCTTCCGTCGGGGTGGTACGCAACGAGGGCACGGAGGCGAGGCTGGCATCAGCGCCCGAAATGTACTGCCACCGATAGGGGCTTTCAACGTGAAACGTGATCTCGCGGCAAGCCTCTCTCTACCCCCCGAGGCCGTGACTTAAACCTTCGCCATCCTGGCGAAGCGCGGCGTGGGGAAGACCTACACCGCCCTCATCCTCGTCGGGGAACTGCTCAGGCGCCGCCGAGGTCGAGCTGATGCTGGCAGGGCGATGACGCGGTGCTACCGCGCGAATTTCACGATGACGATCAGCACCGCAAGGATGGCGACTACCCAGAGGGCGGTGAGGACTGCGACTCGCCAGAGCAGTGGCATCTCAGGTCTCTCACTTCCCGTAGCGCGCAGCCCTCGCGACCGGAGCGGAGGAGCAGTCGGCGGGCGAGCCAACCACCCCCCCGGCGCCGGCGAGAGGCTCATCGCCTCCCTCATATGTCAACTGGCGGCGGCGTTCAGTGCCGACCAGACGCTCGCGATGGTGCGCGTCTGCCGGCGGCTCGTCAAATCACGTTCGCGTTGCCGGAGAGTGACATGACCCGCCCCCGCGGCACCTTGCCCGAGGATGACCCAAGCCGGACGCTCCTGCGTGGACGGCGCGGCGGTTGGGGAACTGATGGTGGACGGTAGGGCCTCACGCAGCGCTGGGGATCGTGTGAGGGAACCTTCCCGTGCGCCTATGCCTGACCCTCGGCTACCATATGATCGACAAATTGCTCGCCCTCACATGGAGGTGGCAGATGGCGCATCGGAAGAGGCTCTCCCTCGTCGCGGCCGTCGCCCTCACGGCCTCCACGGCCGCCTGCGCCAGCGCGCCGGAGGGAGTCACCGTGGTGAACACTGCCCAAAGTCCGGCGCTCGTGCGCAACGTGGAACCGCCACCGGGGTGGGAACCCTTCCAGAACTCGGTCTCCGTCACAAACGCTGTTGACGTCACCCTCTCCACGGTTCCCTCGAACAAGCGCCTGGTCATCGAGTTCGTGTCGGGGTTTTGCACGACGAGCCAGAATGTCCCCGTTCCAGACCTTGAGGATCTCGGGATCGGTCGACCACTTCTTCACACCAACGGTCTTTCCAGGGGCGGCCGGGACAAGCTTCGCAGTCATCACGCAGCTCGCGCGTATCTACGCCAATCCTTTGGCGGGTGTGAAGGTGGCAGTGTTCCCGACGGCCAACACCGGGACGACGACTTGTGCAATCTCCGTCTCCGGCCACGTGACCACACCGTAAGCAACGCCGGAGTAGGCGGCCGACGAGGAGATCGCGAGATCCTCAACGTCCCCCCCCCCCCCCCCCCCCCCCCCCCCCCCCCCCCCCCCCCCCCCCCCCCCCCCCCCCCCCCCCCCCCCCCCCCCCCCCCCCCCCCCCCCCCCCCCCCCCCCCCCCCCCCCCCCCCCCCCCCCCCCCCCCCCCCCCCCCCCCCCCCCCCCCCCCCCCCCCCCCCCGCCCGCCCGCCACGCGGCGCGGCACGGGCTCACCGGCCACGACTTCATCCTCATGAGGGGCCGGTGGTGGGGCGCAAAATTGACCGCCGTGAGGCGCCACGTGCAATCGCGTCGCGTGCGCGCGCAGGCAGGAGGAGACCAGCGATGAGCGAGCAGGCGATCTCGCCCCGAGTCATCCCGTATCTCTGCATCAAGGGCGCGGCCCAGGCCATCGACTTCTACAACAGGCCTTTGGCGCCGAGGAACGTTCGCGCGGATCACCGACTCGACAGGGCGCGTCGGCCACGCCGAGATCCAGATCGGCGGCTCCACGATCATGCTCGCCGACGAGCATCCCGAGATCGGCGTCGTGGTCCCCCGACCCTCGGGGGCTCTCCCGTGTCGTTCATGGTCAGCGTCCCCGACGTGGACGCCATGGTCGGCCGGGCGGTCGCCGCAGGCGGCACAATCACCCGGCCCGTCGAGAACCGTTTCTACGGCCACCGCAACGGCGAGATCACCGACCCCTTCGGCTACCGGTGGACTTTTCGACGCGCGTCGAGGATCTCTCCGAAGAGGAGATTCTCCGGCGGGCCGCCGAGGACGAGAAGCAGCGGAAGGCGGGCGCGCGCTAGGTTCACGCTGGCGCGCGACCGGTTCCAGCGGGAGCCTTCTCGACGCGCCGGTCTAGAAGGCCCCAGGCGCGGCGCAGCGGCACCCGCGTGCGAAGCGACGAGGCGCCGCTGGAGCGGGGCCACCGCGGCCTGCGTCGCGGGTGGCCGCGCGCACGCCGAGCGGCGCAGCGAGGACGCGGCAACAGCGCTCATAGAGAGCGACTGCCTCCGCGTGGCGATCGAGCGCCAAGTAGCACCCCATGGCCGCCCAGAGGCCCTGGGCCAGATCATGACGTGCAGCCCGCCGAGGTACGACGGCGGGCCAGGGGGTTTCGCGCCTTTGGCGCATTCTGATATCATCCGTCGCAGCCATGTCCCTGCGGCTTCCCGATCTCGTCGGCCGGGCCATGATCCACCCGAGTTCCTGACGGAAGTCCCCCGATCCACGGACGTCGTGCTGGCCGAGTTCGAGCTGACGGAGGACGAGGCGAGGTTGGTCAGGCGGGCCCTGGAGCGCCTCGGTAGGAGCCCATCGCCGCAGCAGATCGACGAGCTGAGGACCGCCCTGCTCCGCCGCGTCTCCACCTGAGCACGAGGGTGTCAGGTGGCGAACGCCGCTGACATCGTCGCCTTCCTCCAAGAAGTCCGGCTGTTCCGTGATATTCCCGTACCGGATCTCGCGGCGTTGGCCGGGAATTTGCGCGAGCACACGCTCCGCAAGGGTCAGGTGCTCTTCAGAGAGGGCGACCGGGGTGACGCGATGTACCTGGTGCGCGATGGGACGATGATCGTCTCCAAGGCGGTCACCGGGCGCGTCGACCAGATCCTGGCACGGTTCGGCCCGGCGGATTCTTCGGAGAGAAGAGCCTCTTCGACCGCTTGCCCCGCTCGGCGACCTTGCAGGCCGATACGGACGTCATCTTCTCACCCTCGATCGCCAGCACCTGGAACGGCTTATCGAGATGAACCCGCGGGCGGCGGCCGAGTTCTTCGGGGCGTCGTCCACGTCTTCATCGACCGGCTCCGGGCGACGGAACAATACGTACTGAAGCTCAAGCCAGACATAACA
>CAWKCA010000046.1:0-169748 GCA_963848005.1 uncultured Candidatus Rokubacteria bacterium | reverse complement strand
CCCGAGACGCACGGGTAGCGAAGAATTGGACGGGCGCCACGCAGGGATGACTGACGCTGGTCGCGCCTACCTTGCCCGATCGCTACGAGGAGATACGACGACGGGGACGGAGGCGAGGAGCGCTCCGCCGAAGCCCAAGCTAGCGGCTCCGCCGGCGCGGGGGCACCAGCATTGAGGCGCCCGGGCGCGGTGAACGCGATCGCGATGACCGTCCTCTTCTCGCCGCCTGGCCCGTTGCGCAGGTGGCGCGCGGTGATGGCCCGAAGGAGCACGACCACAAGGATCATGATCACAAGGAGGAGCCACAGGGCGGCACCGGACATGTCCACGCCGCCGTCCCGTCCGAGTACCGCAGCGCGCACGTCCCTGTCCGCGCGTGACCGATCCTCGCATGATCGCGCGCGGGCGCGAGATCTACATGAGCTCGTTGTGCCGTATGCCATGGCGAGGAGGGCCGCGGCGACGGCCCGGCGGTCACGGCGCTGCCCTGTCAAGCCCCCGATCTGCGCGATCCGGGATGGTCGGGGAGACGGCGGGCAACTACTGGTTCTGGAGAATCAGCGAGGGAGGGCTCGTCGAGCTGTTCCGGTCGCAAGGTTCCATCATGCCGGCCTGGAAGGACGAGCTGTCGATTCGAGGACCGCTGGTGCGGTGATCGCCTACCAGCACACGTTCTCGGGCCACCGAGGGCCGCACGTCACCTCCGAACACCCCCAGATGGTCAGCCCGGCGCACGGGTCACACACGGCGCACCGGCCGCGCCCGCTGGAGCTGCTCCAAACGGTGCACCTGCGGGCGACCGCCGGCGACGGGAGCACCTGCCGTTGGCGCACCTGCCCCGGGTGGGGCTCATAAGCACTGAACAGGAGGGACTCATGCGTACTCGCGGAAGGCTGATGCGCGCGCTCGCTCCGCCCACCTGCCTGCTCGTCATCGCCCTGCTCGTCATGACCGCCGCCAGCGCCCGCGCTGACGAGGCGCCAATTGCCGGCGTGGTGAAATCCGTTGACGTGGGGACGCAGACGTTCATCGTCGAGGCCACGGCGAAAGGACGACCCGCCAGGTGACGATCCACGCGAGACCAACTTTGCGCGTGGTTCGGTTCGTGCGCTCCGACCAAGGGCGGGGCGGGTTCGTCGAGCAGGCGGCCACCCTGGCGGATCTCAAGCCCGGCTGGATGGCCAGGTGGTCACGGCCCACGAGGGAGAACGCGAGGTGGCGGAAGCGGTTCGCATCGTCCTCGAGCGCTGAGATCTTCTGGCTCGGGTGCGGTGAGTGACACGGAGGATAGACGATGTGGCGGCCACGGGGGCATCGGGACTCCATCTGGCGGCATGGGTGTCCATCATGACAGGCGGATCTCCGACTGAGGCGGTGGGCGAGCCTGCCATCCAGGTCTCCGCCAGCAGCGTCATCCCGGCGCGGCTCAGGTTCACCTGGAGAGCACGTGCGCTGGCGGGCGCGGTAAGGTGTCTGAGCGATGACGCCGGATCATCGATCTGGAACACCACCACGGCCATGCCCCGACTGCCCATGGCCAGATCCCCACTCAGCATCAACCGCCTTCGACGCCGAGCGGGCCGGTCGAATACACCTGTCCGATGCATCCGGAGATCCGCCAGCCGGGACCCGGCTCATGCCCGAAGTGCGGCATGGCCCTGGAGCCGGTCGTCGGCCGCGCGCCGCCCTGACGCGGCGAGGAGTGGACCTGCCCCATGCATCCCGCAGATCGTGCGCGCGGGCCGGGCACGTGCCCGATCTGCGGGATGGCCCTGGAGCCGCGCACGTGGCCGTGGACGAGGGGCCGGACCCCGAGCTCGTCGACATGACGCGGCGGTTCTGGGTCGGCCCCGTTCTGACGACTCCCGCTGCTCGTGTTCGCCATGGGCGACATGGTGCCCGGCGAGCCGCTGCGCCATCTCGTGTCCCCGCGCTCCTGGCGTGGGTCCAGCTCGTGCTCGCCACGCCCGTCGTGCTCTGGGGCGGCTGGCCGTTCTTCGAGCGCGCCTGGGCTCTCGATCGTGCACCGCAGCCTGAACATGTTCACGCTGATCGCGCTCGGCACCGGCGCGGCCTACGCCTACAGCGTGGTCGCGACCGTCGCGCCCGGGCTGTTCCCCGGCGTCCTTCCGCGCGCACGGCGGCAGGTCGGCCTCTACTTCGAGGCGGCGGCGGTCATCACCGTGCTGGTGCTGCTCGGCCAGGTGCTGGAGCTGCGCGCGCGGAGCCAGACGAGCGGCGCCATCAAGCGCGCTCCTCGGCCTGGCGCCGCGGACCGCGCGCCGCGTCGGCCCGACGGCGCGCGAGGAGGACGTGCCGCTGGAGCACGTGCAGGCCGGGCGACCGCCTGCGCGTCCGGCCCGGCGAGAAGGTGCCGGTCGACGGCCGGCGTGTCGAGGGCAGCGAGCGCGGTCGACGAGTCGATGGTCACGGGCGAGCCGATTCCCGGTCGAGAAGGGCCGGGCAGCCGCGTCATCGGCGGCACCGTCAACGGCACCGGCAGCTTCGTGATGCGGGCCGAGCGCGTGGGCGGCGACACGCTGCTCGCCCAGATCGTCCGCATGGTCGGCGAGGCGCAGCGCAGCCGCGCGCCGATCCAGCGGCTGGCCGACCGCGTGTCCGCCTGGTTCGTGCCGGCCGTGGTCGCCGTCGCCGTCGCTGACGCTCGTCGTGTGGGGCCTCGCTCGGTCCCGAGCCGCGGCTGGCCTACGCCCTGGTCAACGCCGTGGCCGTGCTCATCATCGCCTGCCCGTGCGCGCTCGGCCTGGCCACGCCGATGTCGATCATGGTCGGCACCGGCCGCGGGGCCGCAGCCGGCGTGCTCATCAAGAACGCGGAGGCGCTGGAGACGCTGGAGAAGGTCGACACGCTGGTCGTGGACAAGACCGGCACCCTCACCGAGGGCAAGCCGCGGCTGACCGTCGGTGACGGCGGCGGCGGGCGCACGACGAGGCCGAGGTGCTGCGCCTCGCCGCGAGCCTCGAGCGCGGCAGCGAGCACCCGCTGGCGGCGGCCATCGTCGCCGGGGCCGAGGAGCGCGGCCTCACGCTCTCGCCGGCCGAGGACTTCCGCTCGGTCACGGGCAAGGGCGTGACGGGCACGGTGGACGGCCGGAGCGTGGCCCTCGGCAACCGGCGCCTCCTCGAGAGCTGGGCGTCGCCGGTCGACGGGTCTCGGCGAGCGCGGCGGAGGCCCTGCGCGGCGACGGGCAGACGGTGATGTTCGTGGCCGTCGACGGCCGCCTCGCGGGCCTGGTCGGCGTGGCCGACCCGATCAAGGCGTCGACGCCCGAGGCGCTGCGCCTCCTGCGCGCGGACGGGGCTGCGCATCGTCATGCTCACCGGCGACAGCCGGCCCACCGCCGAGGCCGTCGCCGCGCAAGCTCGGCATCGACGACGTGCGAGGCCGAGGTGCTGCCCGAGCAGAAGAGCGCGAGTCGTCAAGCGGCTGCAGGCCGAGGGGCGCGTGGTGGCCATGGCCGGCGACGGCGTCAACGACGCGCCGGCCCTGGCCCAGGCCGCACGTCGGGCATCGCCATGGGCACGGGCACCGACGTGGCCATGGAGAGCGCCGGCGTCACGCTCGTCAAGGGCGACCTGCGCGGCATCGCGCGGGCCCGCCGCCTCAGCCGGGCCACCATGCGGAACATCCGCCAGAACCTGTTCTTCGCCTTCGTCTACAACGCGCTGGGCGTGCCGGTCGCGGCGGGCGTGCTGTACCCGTGCTTCGGGCTCCTCCTCAGCCCGATCGATCGCGAGCGCCGCCATGAGCCTCAGCTCGGTCTCGGTCATCGCCAACGCGCTGCGGCTGCGGCGCGTGGCGCTGTAAGGCCACCGACCACATTCGGAGGCTGGCCAGCCGTGGCCGGGGGCCGAGGCCGGGATGTTCGCGCGCTCGTGTGTGGTCGCTGGCTGAGATTGCCCGGCTCGTTTCGCTCTTGACCTTGCCCCTTGGGCAGGCCCTATCCTGCCCTCATGGAGCACGGGCTATTCATTGGCGAGGTCGCGACCCGGAGTGGACTGAGCCGAAGGCGCTTCGGCTGTACGAAGCGCGAGTCATCCTCCCGGCGCCCCGCCGCACGGCCTCCGGCTATCGTTTCCTACCCCGCTGACGTCCTCGGCCTGCTGACCTTCGTGGTTCGCGCACGCCGACTTGGCCTGACCCTCGGAGAGATCGCCATGTCGTGGCATTGCGGCGGGCCGGAGCGACCCCGTGCATCCACGTCCGCCAGCTCCTCGAGCAGAAAGTCGCCGACCTGGAAGGCATGCTCGGCGAATTGCGCCACACCCTCAGCTCCTGGCGTGCCGACACGGGCGCCTGGGCGCTATCTGTCCTCATATCGAAGGGAAAGGAGGTGACACACCATGGAGAAGCGCACCGTCTCCCTCTGCCCGGCCTGCACGGCCTGTCCGGAGGTCGTCATCGAGGGTGACCAGATCCGCATCGGGGAGGCCGAGAACACGGTCGTCCTTCAGAAGGCCGAGTGGAACGTCCTAGTCGAGGCCATCCAATCGGGCCAACTGGGCCGGGTGTAGAACCGCGGCGTCGGGCCGGGCCGGCAAGCCGCCCCGACGCCACCTCACTCAGAATGGGACCACCACCGAGACCACGGCCCGATACGGCGGCTTGCCGAGGAGGCGCTCGATCCCTCGGCGCCATCCGGCGGGTGGCCCCGTGATTCCGAGTCCGATCCGCTTGACAGGAAGCCCTTGTTGACAACCTACGAGCATCGGCATAGAGTCCGCCGATATCGGGGCCCGAGGATTATCGGCGTACTCCTTCCTCATGGAGGTCTGAGCCATGGCGACAGCTACGACGGCTCGCTGGCAGCTCAAGGGTCAGGGCTACGAGTTCTGCAACTGCGACTTCGGCTGCGGCTGCAACTTCGGAGGGTTTCCTAACTCGAAGGACGGCAGTTGCCGAGCCCTCGTCGGCCTCAACATTGGCCAGGGCGCCTGCGCTGATGTGGATCTTTCCGGCGTGAAGTGCGCCGGAATCTACATCTGGCCGAAGGCGATCCACGAGGGAAACGGCAAGGTGGCCTTTGTCGTCGACCCGGCCACCACGGACAAGCAGGTTGACGCGCTGGCGCAGATCTTCACCGGAAAGCTCGGTGGTATGCCGTGGGAGGTCCTCGGACCGACGGCGGAAGTCGTGGCCTGGTGAAGGCGAAGATCACGATCGAGGGCAGCGGGAGGAAGAGCACCTTTCGGGTTGAAGGCGTTGGCGAAGGCCGGGGTGACACGTTCAAGAATCCCGTGACTGGCGAAGACCATCTCGCGGACGTCAACCTTCCGAGCGGGTTCATCTGGAAGAAGGGCGAATGCGGGCAGGGAATCGTTCCGCGCGGTGGCGGCCGGGCTGTCGGTGGCGTCTGAGAAGACGAACTGGATCTACTACAGCTTCGACTGGTCGAACGGGTGACGCCGGGCGCCTAGCAGGACGTCGCCCCGGTCGGCTTGCTGGCCGGGAAGAGGTGGGTGCGCCGATCACGGCCTCACGCGCGATAGGGGGCCCGATTCTCAGAGGGTGAGCCGGGCCGCTCGCGCGCTGTCACCGAAATTGTCACTGAGCGCGTTCAGCTTCGCCCTACCTCCCTGAGGTTACTCTCCGCCACGCTCGCGTAGCGCCGGTACACGCTCCCGGTCTTGTGGCCCGTCGAGCGGCTAGACCTCCGAGTCGCTCTCCGCCATCCGGGGGCCAGGCGGTATGCTCGACACCGGTGGCGCATGCCCTCTGAGGCCGGAGCCCCAAGCTTGCCGACGGGACTTGCCGTGACGCAGGGAAAGCCACCACTGACCTTGGGAGAGCGAAGCAATGCCGACGCGCAGTCTTATCGCTCTTGGCGTCGTCGGCATTCTGCTAGTCCTCGTGACTTGGGCGGCCGTCTTCCTCGTTCTGCGGCGCCGGTACACGACCTTGGCCGTGGCGGTGATCGCGGCCCTGTTGGCGCTGATGGCCTGGGTCATTATCATCTGGCCAGCCTATTGGGACTGAGGGGGCAGTACTGACACAGGGGTATCGCCACCCATTTCCAGAGCCCGTCACGTTCGCGACGAGCATCACCAGAACGACGATGTCGGTACCGAAGCCGGCCGGACCGAGAGTCGCACTCCCACCTGTATGGACATGCCGTCCTCTTCCAGCGGCATCCTCACTTTTCGAACGCGCATCATCGGCATGGCACTGAGTCGCCAGCCATTTGCTGATGACCAGCCGCCGCGTGGCATGATCGGTCTCATGAGCCGGACAGTCTTCTACGCGGCGGCCTGCCTCTGCGCGGTGGTCGGCTGGCTGCTGGTGATGGCCTTTCCCGTCCTGGGTTCCGCGACCGAGGTGACTCCAGACGCCCGGCTGTCCGTCCATCCGAGGGCACGCTTTCCCTTGACGCTCTTCGTTGGGCCGCCGCGCGATCCGCGTGCGATCGACCGGCTTCGCACCGTCGTGCGCGACTGGAACGCCCTCTTCGAGACGGCCACCGGTGTCACAGCCTTCCGGTGGCATGACCGCGAGGAGGGTGCAGACGTGATCGTGCGGTTCGTCCCCGCCACCCTCTCCAGCCCTGGGCCTCGCACGCTCGTGACGGCGGACGAGTTCGGGACGATCAAGCTTCCCGTGCTCATCGAGCTGCCGGAACTGCCGGCCGAAAGCGCTGAGCTGGTCTCGGCCCCTGGCGCGAGCATAGCGGCCCACGAGCTGGGCCATGCGCTGGGGCTCGCCCACTCGGACGACGTGGCATCCGTCATGTGTTGCCGCCAGGGCGGCGCCGTCCTGCGCGATCCGGAACTCAGGCGCCGCTACCTCGAAGCGCGAGAGCGCGCGGACGTGCAGTCAGCGCTCCGACAGCTCCTGGAGCTGTACCCAAGGGCGTGGCAGCGGTAGAGCGCGGGCCGGGGTGGGCCGGTGCGAGGCGCTCTCGCCCCGCGTGGTTGCGCCTGGGCTCATGCAGGGGCGAACTCGGCCCGGCTTCACCGGGACATCCGCGTCTCCTTGCGGAGAACTGGTTCTGCCGCGGATTCCTCTTCAGTGGGCATGGCCTGGCAGGGCCTCGCCCTTCGCCATGGCGAGGTGGTGCGGCCCGTGGTGTGCGCCCTTGGTGAGGAGTCCGATGAAGCCGAGGCCGTGGAGGCGCGCGACGGCCCTGGGATCGTCGGGCGCCTCCGCGGTCACCGTGAGCCGCACGCCACCGGGGATGAGTTCGGTCCGCGCCGCGTACGAGGGCATCCGGTCAAGCTCGACCGCATGGGGCACGACCATTGCCCGGATCGCCTGCTCGGTTCGCCCCGCGCCGGTGATGTCCATCACGACACCACCCAGCACAGGGCTCTGCTTCACCTGCGCATGCAGCACGACCTCGTTCATGTCGATCAGGTGCTGCCGAAGGCGCTCGAGATCGACCTTGCTCCAGTCGGTTTTCGGATCGGCCTCGAGGATCTTCACGACTTCCGCAATCGCGCCAAAGGCGTCCTGACCGGGCAGCGTGGGTGCTCCCGCGGCCATTCCATGCATCGCCTGCATGTGCTGGGCATGCATGTCGGACCCGTGCGACGGCATCGAGCCGTGGTTGGACGGCTGATTCGACCCGGAGCCGGGCGCACTCTGAGCAAGGACTGTGTGCGCGAGCACCGCCCCCACAAGGGCGACGCCGAGCACGATGGCTACGGCTGGTTTCCACATGATTCCCTCCCCTTGGAACCGATCACCAGCCAGTATGGGGAGCAGGAAGTCGCCGAATCTATGACTTACGTCACATCGCCCCGGGCCAGGGCCGCCAGGCGGGTCGGATCGCGAATCACGATGCGCCCCCGCTTTCGCGCGATGACACCGCTCTCCTCGAGCTGGGAGAGCGCCCGGGCCACCAGCTCGCGCACCGTCCCCAGCCTCGCCGCGAGCTGGGCCTGGGTCAGCCTGAGGTCCAGTTCTGTCCCGGCGGCGACGGGATGGCTGATGGCGGCGTCGCCGATGTAGCGGGCGAGTCGCTCGGGGATGGGCCGGAACGCGAGGTCGCTCACCAGGCTGGCGAAGCGGCGAACGCGTTGCGCCATCACCTCGAGGATCGCCAGGGCGACGCCCGGTCGGCGCCGACAGAGATCGAGGACGTCCGCGCGTGGCAAGAAGAGGGCCCGCGTGGGAGCGATGGCGATGGCCGAGGCGATGTACCCGCCTCGATCGAACAGCGGCGCCTCGCCCAGCGTCGCTCCCGGCCCCTCGCTGTGGAAGACCTGCTCTCGGCCGCGGAGCGAGATCTGGCGGACCTCGATCGCGCCGTCGGCGATGATGAAGAGCCCGTGGCACGGCGCGCCCTCCTCGAACAGGAGCTGACCGGGCGGAGCATGCGCGTGGCGCATCGGGAAGCCAGGTGACGGAGTTCAGCGGCCGGCAGGGAGCGAAAGTACCTCACGCGGGCGAGGAGCTTCGCATCACTCACCGGGGGCCGCGATCTCACCATCGTGCTCCGCCGCCGACTATGATCGCAGGCCGCGGCTCCGTGCAAGGCAGAGCGCCGGGCGTCGGGCCACAGGGCAGGGGAGTGCAGATCCGAAGGCCGCCAAAGAATCGTGCTGGACTTTATGCTTCGGCAAGCATAAACAAGCACTCACATGGCGGCCTGGCGTTGAGAATCGGCGGCAACGACTACAACCTCCGGGAGGCGGCCGGGGCGTTCGGTGACCTCGGGACGCTCATCCCGTTCCTGGTCGGCTATCTCACCATCGCTCGGATGGATCCGGTCGGCGTGCTCGTGGCGTTCGGGCTCTTCAAGATCGTCGTGGGTCTCTACTTCAAGACGCCCCTGCCGATCCAGCCCATGAAGGCCATCGGGACCGCCGCGATCAGCCACCCTGGAGCCATCTCTCCGGGCGCGATCTGGGCGTCGGGGCTCTTCACGGGGGTGCTCTGGCTCGTCATGGGCCTGACGGGCGCGGTGACCGTGGTCGCTCGGCTCACGAGCCGGCCCATCGTGCAGGGACTCATCCTCGGCCTCGGCCTCGCGTTCATCGTCGAGGGCGTCAAGTGCCGGCTATCTGGCTGGGCTCGCCCTCTGGCACGCGTCCAGCCTGGGGGATGGGGGTGAGGGCGTAGTCAGCGCCCAAGTACACCCCGTCGCCTCCCATTCGGCCGCCGCGCGGGCGCTGGGTGTCGAGCGCGTGGAGTTCCTCGGCTACGAGGATGGGTAGGCGGAGGACCAGCGGCGGCTCCGGCTGGACATCGGCACGCCAGATCCGCCGGCGGTCGTCCTCGATCCCGCGGCACCCGCTCGCGGGGTGACCTCGTTCCTTCCCCGAGCTCTTGCCCGCAGGCACCAGCGCTACGCGGTGCGCGAGGGTGGCCAGGACGCTCGCCCGGAGCCGCCTTCGATTTCGGCCGGGCTCCAGCGCGGCGGCACCGCCAGCAGCGGATGAAGGCGCGCGCGCCCGGGCCCAGCGCGCGCGCTCCGCGGCGGACTACATGGAAGTGGCGGCGGGATCGGCACGCCCGCCCAGCCAGGGCCGCGAGGTGCCCTCCGCTTCGGAGAACGGGACGGGGTCTTGGCGACGAAAGGGCTATACTAGCCGAGCGATGGTCCAGATTCGCTTGTCGCGAGATCTCGAGGAGAGCACCCGGGCGGCGCGCACGCCGATGACCGTGGACGAGCTCCTGGCCCTCTTCCCCGAGGTGCCTCGTGACCTCCGTGACGAACCCATCCTGACGGAGTACGTGAAGGCGTTCGGCACGCTCCTGCGCGTGGCCCAGAAGCCGTCACCGTGCATGGGCAGCGGCGGCGATGCCCAGCACGTGTTCTACACCCGTCTCGTGAACGACCTGGCGATCTACGCGATCGGCCTGGCGAAGCGTGACCGGACCCTGGCGCGGCTTCAGGCCACGCTCGACCAGTACCGCCAGCAGCCCGCGACGTTCGCCTGCACCCTCGTGCCCCGCCGCGCCCCTGGCGCGCCCCGAGTCGGCTGCGGCTGACGCTGCGGGCGCCGCGCGCGCCCCGGCCGGTCAACTGCCGGCTGTGTCCAGACGACGGAGGAAGACCTCGATCTCTTTCTTCGTCTGGAGGTCGCCAGTCCGCGCCGCCACCTCGATTCCCTTCCTGTACGCCGCCTGGGCCTCCTCGCGTCGTCCTGCTCGCTCCAGCGCCCGCCCGAGCCCGCGATGGGCGGCAGAGTAGTCGGGCTTGAGCCGGATCGTTTCCTCATATTCGATGACGGCGCTCTCGGCCTGCCCGGCCTCGAGGTAGGCGCCGGCCAGACCGAACCGGACGACCGGATCGTCCGGCATCAGCTCGGCCACCTCCTTGAACTCGGCGATCCGATCGTGCTCAGCCACCGTCAGCTCCCATGGATCCGCTCTTCCGGCACATCCACCCGCTTGACTCCCTTGAAGCTGAACAGGAGCTCCACCTTGTAGACGGACGGGTCGGTGGACGTCTGGTGCAGGATCGTCCCGAGGACCTTCTGCACGTTCTGGCTGAACGAGACGCCCTGGATGACGAGGCCCGACAGGTCTACCGTCACCCGCTGGTTCGGCTGAAACATGAGCCCTCCCCGCGCAGACCCCGCAGCCTCGCGCGACCCATCGTATACCCGGCCGGGTGCCCGATGTTGGCGCGGGAGCCGGACGCCGCGCGCTCTACGCGCGCGGGGTGCTGCCGGCTGCACGCGGCGCCGCGGCCGCCGGACGGTCGCCGGCGAGGTCGGCCGGACGCAGCCACACGAACGCGAGCGCACCCGCGAGCAGCGCGACGGTGACGTGGCCGAACGCGAGGCCCCAGCCGATCACGCTCGCGCCGCCGACGAGATCGAGTGTCGCGCCGAGCGCCAGCGGCCCGAAAAAGCCGCCGGCGTACCCGAGGGTCGAGTGGACGGCCAAGGTTGCCCCGCGCCGGCCGGGCTCGGCGCTGCCGGCGCTGCCCGCGGTCAGCGACGAGGAGTCCGACCAGATCAGGATCGCGTAGATCAGCACGAGTGCTACCGCGCCGGCGTACGGGAGTGCCGCGCTGAAGCCGATCACGGCGGCCAGCGCGGCCGACGCCAGCATGGTGCCGAGGATGAACCGGCGGCGTCCGAGCCGGATGGCCAGTTCGTTGCCCCATACGCTGGCCCACACGCCGAGCAGCCCCATCGCGCTCGCGACGGTGGCCGGCGCCATCGGTGTCCACGGGCCGACGTTCTGCGCGGCGGCGAACGTGAGGAAGGTGACGACCCACGCCCTGAGCGCCGACATCTCCCACGTGTGCACGCAGTAGGCGACCGAGTAGGCGAGCGCCGACCGGTTGCGGAGGATCGGTCGGAAGTCGAGCAGCGCCGCCGCGATGCTCCGTCGAGGCGCGCGGAGCGTGGGCGGGCAGTCCGATCAGCACGAGCACGAAGGCCAGCGCGGCCCCGAGCGCGCCCGGCACCAGGGCCCACTGCCAGCCGAGCCACGCGTTGACCGCGCCGGCGACGCCGAACGAGAGCGCGCCGCTGACCCCGACCGCCGCGGCGTGCGCGGCGACGGCACGCGACAGCTGCGGGCCTTCGGCGACATCGCTCAGCGCCTTGAGCCCCGGCATGTAGCTGCCGGCCCAGCCGGCGCCCATCAAGGCCCGGAACGCCAGCGCCGACCAGAAGCCGGTCGCGACCCACGCGAATCCAATGAACGCAACGGCCGTGAGCGCGACCGAGCCGAGGTAGATGCGCTTCGGATCCACCCGATCGGTGAGCGACGAGAGCAGCGGCACGACCAGCGTGTAGGCCGCGTAGTAGATGCCACTGATCCAGCCGGCCTCGGTGTTGGTGAGCGACCAGGCGGGGATGAGCGTCGGGATGAGCGCGGCGACGCTGAACGCGCCGATCTGGGCGCAGGCTTGCGCCGCGCACATCGCGATCACGCCCCGGTTCAAGATCATGGTGTCGACGTCGTCACCACGCCGCTTCGGCGACCCTCTCGACAGAGTTTGGATGCGAGCCGCGCGCGGTCAGGCCTGCGCGGGGAGGACATCGTCGAGCAGCTTTTCGACGATGACGCAGTCGCGCCATTCGCCCTCCAGCTTGCCGTGACGGCGATAGACGCCGACCACACGGAAGCCGCAGCGCTCATGGAGCGCCAGGCTCGCGGTGTTCTCGGGGAAGATGCGCGAGACGATCTTCCAGAAGCCGCGCTCGACGTACGCGCGGCAGAGGGCCTCCAGGGCGGCACGGCCGGCGCCGGTGCCGCGCGCGCCGCGAGCCACGTACACCGAGTGCTCGGCCACGCCGGCATACGCGGGGCGGCTCCGATACGGTCCGGCGCTGGCCCAGGCCACGATCTGTCCGTCTCGCTCGGCGACCACCGTGGGATACCGATCACCCTTGTCCGCCAGCTGGGCCGCGATCTGGTCCGCCGTCCGCGGCGCCGTCTCGAACGTCGCGATCCGGTCGGCGATGCCCTCGTTGTAGATGGCGGCGATGGCCGCCGCATCCGCCGCCGTCGCCAACCGGGTGGTCAACGCGCGGCGGGTCATCGTCATGCCGACGGCTTGCGCGCACGGATGAACGCGCTGATGAACTTGCCCTCCACGGCCGCGATGTCCTCGGCGTCCAGCCCCGCGCCGGCCAGGCGCTCGCGGGCGCTCTCGCCGCCGTAGACGCGCGTCGGCTCCACGTCGATCGCCTCGAAGCCCGCCTTCTGCAGCTTGGCGCGGTACTCCGACTCCTCCAGGGCGCCAGCGATGCATCCAATCCAGAGCTCGACGCTCTTGCGCACGGCGGCGGGCACCTCGCCGCGCACCACCACGTCGGAGACGGCCACCCGCCCACCGGGCTTCAAGACCCGAAAGGCCTCGGCCAGGACGGCGTCCTTGTCCGGCGAGAGGTTGATCACACAGTTCGAGATGATCACGTCCACCGCGCCGTCCGGCAGCGGCATGTGCTCGATCTCCCCCTTGAGGAACTCGACGTTCGTGACGCCGGCCTTGCGCTGATTCTCCCGGGCCAGGGCGAGCATCTCGTCGGTCATGTCGAGACCGTACGCCTTGCCCCCGGGCCCGACCCGGCGGGCGGAGAGGAGCACGTCGATGCCACCACCCGAGCCAAGGTCCAGGACCACTTCGCCGGCCCGCAGCTCGGCGAGCGCGGTCGGATTGCCGCACCCAAGCGAGGCGGCCAGGGCTTCGGCGGGCAACTCCGCTGTCTCCGCGCCATAGAGGTTCGAGGTGATCGGATCCGAGGTGCTGCGCGAGGTCGTGCCACCACAACACGATGTACTCCCGCTCGTCACGCGCAGGGCGGCCGCGCCGTACTTCGCCTTCACGGTGTCCTTGATTGTGTCTTCCACGACGGTCTCCTTGTCTTTTGGTTGGGCCAAGCTCGTGACGAGCGTTGGTGTGGGGGCACAGCACGCGCTCGCACTCCCGGCGGGCGCCGGCGCACAGCACGCGCCTGCCGCCTCGGTTGCCGGCGTGGGTGTGCAGCAGCCGGTCGTCGCCGCGGCCGCCGCGACCGCCTCCACCTTCGTGGTGTCACAGCAGGCGGTGGCCGCGGTGTCGGCGAGCGGCGCCGATGAGCACACGCCCGTGGGCGGCAGGGTCAGCTCCACGCGTCGCGCCGCCTCCTGATCGCCGGCGAGCGCGGCCACGACCGAGCGCACCTGCTCGTACCCGGTGAGCATGAGAAACGTCGGCGCCCGGCCATAGCTCTTCATCCCGACCACGAAGAAGTTCGCCTCGGGCTGACGCAGCACCTCGACGCCGTGCGGCGGCACCGTGCCGCAGCTGTGCACGTTCGGGTCGATGAGCGGCGCGAGCGCCCGCGGGCTTTCCACCACGGGGTCGAGGTCCAGACGCAGCTCGCCGAGCATCGTCAAATCCGGCCGGAACCCCGTCACGGCGATGATCTCGTCGAAGGGGCCGAGCGCCCGACCCTGCGCCTCGAGGACGGTCACGTGCCCTCCCTCACGCCGGAGCTCTCGAGTCAGGAAACCCATCACCAACCGCACCCGCCCCGAATCGACGAGGGAGCGGAGCCGGGCGCCCAGGTCACCCCGGGCCGGGAGCACGTCGTCGGCGCCGCCGCCGTACATCACGCCCACGTCGCTCCGGCGCACCGCCCAGGTGATCGCCGTTCCCGGCTCAACGGAGGCAAGGTCGACCAGGTCGAGGAGGGTGTTGAAGGCGGAGTGTCCGCTGCCCACGACCAGCACGGCCCGCCCCGCGTAGCGGCCGCGGTGAACGCCGCCGACGTCGGGGATGCCGTAGAAGACGTGCTGGGCGCACTCTGTCTCGCCGATCGCGGGCAGGCCGTTGGCACCCAGCGGGTTCGGCATCGCATACGTCCCGGACGCATCGATGACGGCACGCGCGAGCAGTGTTTCCTCGCCGGCCCTCGAGCGGATGCGCACCTCGAACGGCGCCTCGTCCCGGCCCGCCGTCTTCATCTTGTCGTAGCCGGCCCGGGCGACCGCGAGGACGCGCGTGCCCGAGCCGTAGATACGGCGCGATCTGCGGGAGTGCGCCGAGGGGGCGAAGGTACTCGGCGACAAGCTCGCCGCCGGTCGGCAGCACGTCGGGGTCGGGCTCCTTCCACCCGGCGGCCATGAGCATGGAGCCGGCCACGGGGTCGACGTCGTACCGCCACGGCGAGAAGATTTGCACGTGGCTCCACGCGCTGACACTCGCCCCCACGGCGTCGCCGGCCTCGAGGATCACGAAGGGCTGGCCCCGGGACGCAAGGTGCGCCGCGGCGGCCAGTCCGATCGGCCCGGCACCGATGATGACCACCGGCAACTCCGGGATCCGTGAACTGTTCTCTCGAGCACTCATCGCCTTGACCTCCTCAGTCGATCCGATTTGTATCTCTTCATCCGATGCGGCGTGATCGCCTTACCGAGTACGCCGGCTGACCCGAGACGACTGCGCGCCCCCGTCCTCGACCGGGGCCGCCGGCACGATCACCGCTGACGCGACCGTCGGCAATGCCGGCACCAGCCAACGGAACAAGGCGGTGGCCGCGGCCGCGCCCGCGAGCTGCGCGACGATGAACAGCGGCACATCCGCCGGCCGGATCCCCGCGAAGGTGTCGCTCGCGGAACGGGCCAGCGTGACCGCCGGGTTCGCGAACGACGTGGACGCGGTGAACCAGTACGCCGCCGTGATGTACGCGGCCACCGCGAACGGCACCACGGAGGACCGTGATCGCGCGCAGCCCCAGATCACGGCCAGCAGCCCGAACGTCGCCACGAACTCGCTGAAGGCCTGGGCGGCGCCCGCGCGCGCGTGGCGAGACGCGAAGAACAGCGGCTCGCCGAACATGGCGTGCGCCGCGGCCACGCCGCCGAACGCGCCGAGCACCTGGGCGGCGAGATAGGCCGGAACCTCGCGCCAGGGCAGGCCGCCCTGGGAGGCGTCGGCCAGGGTCACCGCGGGGTTGAAGTGCGCGCCGGAGATCGGTCCGAACGTCAGGATGAGGGCCACCAGCGCGGCCCCGGTGGCCAGCGTGTTGGCCAGCAGGGCGACGGCGACGTTGCCGCCGGCGAGCCGCTCACCCATGATCCCCGATCCCACCACGGCGGCCAGCAACAATGCGGTGCCGAGGCCTTCCGCCACGAGGCGGCGGCTCAGCCTCCGCGGATCGGAGGCGCCCGACGTCATGACGTGGCCCCGACCGGAGCAGGGAACTGCCGGAGCCACGCCGTGATGCGGGTCTCGATCTCATCGCGCACGCGGCGGAACACCACCACTCGCTCCTCGTCGCTCCCGCGCGCGCGGGACGGATCGTCGAAGCTCCAGTGCACGCGCGTGGCCGCCCGCGGGAAGACCGGGCAGGCCTCGTTCGCGCTGTCGCAGACCGTCACGACGTAGTCCCAACCGTCGTCGAGAAATCGCTCCAGCGTCTTCGACCTCTGACCGCTGATGTCGACACCATGCTCCGCCATCGCGCGCACGGCCAGCGGGTTCACCCCTCGCGCCTCCGTGCCCGCGCTGGCGACCTCGAAGCGATCGCCGGCGAGGTGACGCAAGAGCCCTTCGGCCATCTGGCTCCGGGCCGAGTTGTGCGTGCAGAGGAAGAGGACGCGCGCCTTCACGCCGCGATCTCCTCGTTCATCAACGGTTCTTGATATCTCAGGCCAAAAAAAGGGGTCAGTCGCATCGGCGTGACGTGATCCGGAGGCCAGGCTGCTTCGGGCGCAGCTCGGACACCAAGTCCGCGAGGCCGTCGAGCGCCTCGGGGTTCAACGCGTAGTACACCCACCGCCCCTGTTTTCGGTCGGTCACGAGACCGGCGTCCTTGAGCGTCTTCAGGTGGAAGGAGAGTCGGGACTGGGCGGCGTCGAGCGCGTCGGTGAGGTCGCACACGCATTGCTCGCCGTCGCGGAGCAGCTCCAGGAGCTGGAGCCGCGTCTCGTCGCTCAGCGCGTGGAACCAGCGCTGCGCCTGCTCGAGATCCTTGCTGAGTGAAAGCGCCATCGCAGAGAGATCATATCAAGCTCTCTTGATCTGTCAATAGTGATCTAGCGGCCGACGTTGAACATGCCGGCGCCGAGGCCCAGGACGTGCTTGCCGATGGTCTCCATCATGCGATCGACGGTCGGCGACATGAGCGTGGCCGTGCGGACGTCGCGGAGGGCGCGCTCGGCCGGGTAGTCCTTGTAGGCGCCTCGGCCTCCCACGAGCTGGATGACGCGCGAGGTGACGTGAAGGCGCGGCCTCCGTGGCGAGGTACTTCGCCTTGCTCGACAGGACCGCGCTGCGAGGCGGGTCCGCAGCGTCCCACTGCTCGGCGCAGCGCTCCAGCACGTGCTGGGCGGCCTCCAGGCGGGCCACCAGCTCGCCCACGTGGCGCTGCACGGCAGGGTCCTGCGCCACCGCGATGTTCTCCGGGCGCACCACGCGCTTCGTGGCGTAGTCCGCGGCGAAGGCGAGGGCGCCGTCGGCGATGCCGAGGTAGATGGCCGCGTAGCCCAGGGCGAAGACTCTCGATGACGCCGATCCCCATGGGCCCGCCGGGAGGACCGAGCACCTCGTCGTCGCCGAACGTGGACGTCCGCGAAGCGTCACGGTGGGGCTGAAGGTCGCGCGCATGCCGAGGGTGTTCCACTTGCCGTCGGTCTCCACGCCGGCCCGTCCGACGGGCACCAGCGCGAGCTGGAGGCGCCTTGGCGATGTCGCTGTCGCCGTCGCGCGCGCACCAGACCATGTAGTACGACGCGCCCTGGGCCATGGTGCAGAAGTGCTTCACCCCGTCGATGACGTGGCCCCTCGGCGTCCTTGCGGATGGCCGTCTCGACCAGGAAGGTGAACGACTGGCTCACGGCGGGCTCGCTGCCCCAGCTCCCGAAGAGCTTGCCGTGGGCGACGACTTCCGGAAGTACCGCCGCTTCTGCGCCTCGGTCCCCAGCGCGTCGATGAAGCGCATGACCGTCGAGTGCATGTGCAAGGTCATGGCGGTGTTGGCGCAGCCCTGGGCGATGGTGCGGATCACCCCGACGTAGGTGGGCATGTCGAGGCCCGGCCCCCGTGCGCGGTGGGCACGGCGGCGGCGAGGAAGCCCTCGCCCCAGAGGTCGCGCCAGCTGTCCACCGGATTGACGCCCTGCTGGTCGTACTGGGCGGCGCGCGGCGCGATCCGCTCGCGCGTGATGCGCGCCGCGCGCTCGACGACCTCCGGCTCGGCCTGCGGGCGGGAACCGGCCACCGCTCAGCTCATGGACGAGCGAGCAGCGACCGCGGACCGTCTCGACGTCACGCAGCGGCAGGTGTCGAGCTGATGCAGCTCGATCATGTTGCCGAACGGATCGTGCATGAAGATCTGCTGCGACTGGGGCCCGACCACTCCCTCGGCGACCCAGTAGTCGACGCCCAGACGCTCCAGCTCCTTGCGCGCGGCCTGGATGTCCGCCACCGCCAGCGCCACGTGCGGTGAGGACGGGTCCCGGCCGGGGCCCTTGGCGAACTTGGACTGCCCGTCGACGCCCATCAGGTGGATCTGCGCGGTGCCGCCCACGTCCATCCAGTAGCCGTCGATGGTCGGGATGGTGGGACGGCCGGGTCCGGGTTGAGGCCGAGGACCGTGTGATAGAAGTCGTGCGCCTTCTTCACCGCGTCCGGGTTGGGGCCGATGCGAATGCCGTGATGATGAAGCTCGAGCACCTCGATGGCCATGCGATCCTCCACATCTGCGTGTCGTTGGCCGAATCTTAGGAGCCACTCCACGAGGTGTCAATCACGCGCGGCCCGCGCCTTGGCCTGTCGAGGGAAATTGCGTACACTCGCCCCACGCTGCATCCGCACAGAGAGGTGTGACATGGCGGTCAAGGCGCTGCTGCACTACGCGCTCGAAGTTCCCGACCAGCGACGCCTTCGGCCTCAACCGCGAACTGGAGAACTGACATGAGCTTTCCGCTGACCACGGCCACGCCCGCATCACTCGGCCTCGACGAGCGCGCCCTCGACCGGCTGCACGAGACCGTCACCCGCCACATCGCCGCCGGGCGCTATCCCGCCGCCCAGTTCGCGGTGGCGCGCCACGGGAAGCTCGCCCTCTTCGCCACCGTCGGCGACGCGCGCCTCGATCCGCGGCGGGAGCCGGCCCGCGCGGACACCCTGTGGCTGCTCTACTCGAATACGAAGGTCGTGACGGCGTCCGCGGTGTGGGCCCTCGTGGAGCGCGGCGCCCTCGCCTTCACCGACCGCATCGCCGCCCACCTGCCGGGCTTCGAGGCCAACGGCAAGGGGGACATCACCGTCCTCCAGCTCCTCACGCACCAGGCGGGATTCCCCAACTCGACCATGCCGCCCGCGGCATGGGAGGACCACGAGCTGCTGCGCCGGACGGTGTGCAACTTCACCCTCGAGTGGACGCCGGGCTCGCGCGTGCACTACCACGGCCTGACGGCCCACTGGACGGCGGCCGCCCTCATCGAGGCGCTGACCAAGACCGACTACCGCACTTTCATTCGCGAAACCGTCATCGAGCCCCTGGGGCTCGGCGATGAGCTGTACGTGGGCGCCCCCGACGCGGTGCACGGCCGCTGCATCGACATGCACGAGCCGAGCGCCGACGGCACGCGCCAGGTGAAGCGGGCCGACGAGAACACCGACGCGTTCCGGCGCGCCGGCGTCCCCGGAGGCGGAGGCTTCGCGACGGCGCGGGCGATGGCGGCCTTCTACCAGATGCTCGTGGCCGGCGGAAAGCTCAACGGCGTGCGGCTGTTCTCTCCGCGGCTCGTCCAGTACGTGACGCGCAACGTCACCGGCGATCGCGTGGACGGCTACATGGGCATGCCCATGCACCGGGGCATCGGACCGCACCTGCGCGGATTGACCGACACCATCCGCGGCCTGGGCTCGCTGGCCTCCCCGCGCACGTTCGGCCACGGCGGCGTCGGCTCGTCGTATTGCTGGGCCGACCCGGATTCAGGCGTGTCGTTCGCCTACCTGAGCAACAGCCGCGTGCCCGATCCCTGGCACAGCGAGCGCATGGACACCATCAGCAACCTCGTGCACTCATCAATCGACTGAGTTACATGGGGGCCCCCACATGGCCCCCAAGCCCCCGACGCTCGGAGAGTCCCAGCGAAGCCGGGACGCTCCTCGATATACTCACAACCTCTGAGCTGGCGGGCGGGGGAGTGACCGCCGCTCCCCTGCCGTCGATGAATCGGAGCGCGACATGACCGCGATTCTCGTCACCGGCATGAGCGGGCTCATCGGCGGCGCGCTCCGGAAGCATCTCGACGGGCGCTACGCGCTGCGGGCCCTGAATCGCACGCGCGTGGCGGGTGTGCCCTGCCACCAGGCTGACATCGCCGACCTCGAGGCGATCCAGCCGGCGTTCGCCGGCATCGACGTGGTGGTGCATCTGGCTGCCCTCGCAGGTTCGCCGGCCACTCTCGACGAGCTGCTGGGGCCCAACATCGTGGGGACCTACAACGTCTTCGAAGCGGCCCGCCGAGCCGGCGTGAAGCGGGTGGTCTTCGCGAGCAGCGGGGCCACCGTGAGCAGTTACGAGCGCGACGAGCCGTACCGCGCGCTGACCGCGGACGGCCCGCTCACCGTCAGCTCGTGGACGACGCTGACGCACGAGAGCCTCGTCCGCCCGGCCGGCCTCTACGGTTGCACCAAGGTGTGGGGCGAGGCCCTCGCTCGTCACTTTGCCGACGCGCACGGCCTGTCCGTGCTGTGTGTCCGCATCGGCCACGTCAACGCCCAGGATCGGCCGACGGAGCCCCGCCAGTTCTCCGTGTGGTGTAGCCAGCGGGACATCGTCCGGATGCTGGAGGCCTGCATCACCGCGCCGCCGAGCCTGCGCTTCGACATCGTCTTCGCGACCTCCCGCAACCGCCGGGGCTACCGCGACCTCGAGCACGCCCGCACGGTGCTCGGCTGGGAGCCCCTCGACGCGGCGGAGGATCGCCGCTAGGCGCGGGGGAGGCCTGACAGGGAGGTCTCCGGGTACGCGGCTCCGAGCCGCCGCGCGTTCTCGCTCTCATTGAAAGGCCGGATAACGGCGGCCTTGGTCCACCTCTTCTTGAGGGTGAGTGGGGACACGATCATCAGGTTCCCATGAAACGCCCAGCCCTCCCCGTCGCGTCCACCACGTCGAGCACCTCGCCGCCCTGGAGATTCAGCCTCTCGACCTGGCGTTGAAGGAGCCCGTCGACCCCGCCGAGATGAGCTTGCGGCCTGCGGCGCCGTCGAATGCGAACCGGACTTTCCCGTCAACCTTCAACTGGAACCTATTCCCGGCCTCCGCACAGCCGAACGCTCCGGTTCAGCGGTGGGCCGCGCAGCGGACCGTCCGCTGCAACCGGTTGTTCTGCGGCCGCTCGCCAACGGAGTTGTCACCTCGTCGACACGGCGGCTTTCGCCCCGAGTAAGGGCGTCGCAAACCAAGGGATGGTCGGCTACACAGGGCCGTCTAACGGTCGATGGGTGGCCCCATCTGGCCACGCGCAGATACAAACGCGGTTGCCCGCGCGGTCGGCGAGCGTCCAGTTCGATTGTGCATGCGACTCGTCGACGATACGGCCGCCCGCAGCGACCGCTGCCTCGAGCCGCGCCTTGACCTGCTCGCGCGCGACCGACACGTCGATGTGCATCGCGTGGCGCAATGGCTTGGCCTGGTCGAGCTCCTGCATCCAGACCGTCGATCCGTGTCCAAGGGGGTCGACCGCATTGTCGTCGGCCATCGGGGTGTAGCCCAGGACGGCGCGCCAAAAACCGACGTCAATCTGCATCGCGTTTCGCCGCGATGGCGACCTGCACTTCCTGGACGGCCGCACGATCGGGGACCGCACCGTGTTCCCGCGCAACTGCCGAAACGGCCCGCGCGAGCTGGACGTGCCGTGGTTCGAGATTCCAGATGTCGCGACTCAGCCGGACGGTCACGCGAGTATCCGCGAGGGTTAGCAGCACCCCCGCACCCGCAATCCCTGGTGCCTTCGCAACCGCCTCGGCCAAGCGCGCCGCCTCGCTCAGCGACCCGACGCGAAAGACAGCGGTCGCGCCGCCGTGCAACACGACCCAGTCATCAACACCCTCGGCGGCGAGGAAACCACGCCAACCCTGCTCGTTCATGTTCGTCCTCAAGGTCAAGCGGCGATAGGCCGCCGATCGGTGTGCGCTCCCATGTCATCGCCCGCAGAACTACAAGTATCTTGAAACCGCGTAGCACGGCGGACCGAGCAAGGCCTGACAACGTAGCGCGGCGTCGGCACCTCCCGGCAGGGACGGCGATGTCCTGTGCGAAAGGCACTTGCTGGTCGTGGGCGATTGGGCGGAAGCCGCGATACGCAGACCGAGGATATCCAGGGCGGTCGGCGTCGTGGTGGGAGTCGGGTACCGTCACAGGCCGATCCGGTCGGCGGGGTTTCGGACCCCGCCGGGTCCACGGTTCACGACATGGGTGTAGATCATGGTCGTGCGGACGTCACGATGACCGAGAAGCTCCTGGACCGTCCGGATGTCGTGGTCGTCCTCCAGAAGGTGGGTGGCGAAGGTGTGGCAGGTGACGCGCTTCGGGATCCCGGCACACCGGACGGCTGCCTTGACGAGCCAGCCCCCCCTTCTGGAGATCGAGATCGTGCTGCTTCTTGGCGATTTCGAGCTGCCGGGCCAGGTCTGCGCTCGCGATGCCTGGAAGCGGTGTGATGCGGTCCTTGTCGCCCTTGCCCCCGCGGACGATGAGTTGATTGCGTCCGAAATCGACGTCCTTCACCCGGAGGCGCGCACATTCGAGGAGACGGAGACCCGCTCCATAGAGCAGGATCGCCATGAGCTGGCAGGTGCCGCGGAGCTGGCGGATGACGGCGCGCACCTCGTCGCGGGTGAGCACGACGGGTAGCCTCGCCGGCCGTTTGGCTCGCACCACGTCGTCGAGCCAGGGCAGATCCTGCTCGAGGACCGCACGGTAGAGGAAGAGCAAGGCACTGAGGGCCTGGTTCTGGGTGGACGCCGCGACGTTCCCCTGGACCGCCAGTGAGCTGAGATACTGCGTGACCTCGGCCGCGCCCATCTCTGACGGATGTCGTTTGCCGTGGAAGAGAATGTAGCGGCGAATCCATGCGACGTAGGCCTTCTCGGTCCGGCGACTGTAATGGCGGGTGCGGACGGCCTCGCGCACCCGGTCGAGCAGGCGTGGTGGGCGAGGCCCGGACGCGGGCGGACTGGTCTCTCGCGCCACAAACGCTGCGTCCGGCGCGAACGGATATCTGATGGGAACGGCCCACCCGCCATCGGTGGCGCCAGCATAGTGCGGTCGAGGAATCGGGGCAAGGTGTTCCCTGACTGATACGGCGCAGAGACGCGCGGTCGGGACGACTGTCGAGGCCGAAGCTACCCGCGAGGGAGGCGCGTCAACAGCGTCCCCCAGATCCCCCTGGGCAGGAAGAGCACGAAGGCCATAAGATCAGGCCGATGACGAGGGGCCAGGACTCGAGAACGAGGCTGAGGCGGTCTTCGAGCACGAGAAACGTCGCCGCACCGACGAAGGGTCCGAAGAACGTCCCGCCGCCGCCGAGCAAGGTCATGATGACGGCCTGGCCTGAGGTCGACCAGTAGAGCGACTCCACCGGCACGATGGTCAGTCGCAGCGCGTCCAGCGAGCCGGCCAGGCCCGTGATGAGCGCCGAGAACACGAAAGACAGGAGCTTGATGCGCGCGACGTCGTAGCCGCACGCGGTGGCGCGATCGCTGTTCTCGCGAATGGCGGTGAGCACGGCGCCGAACGGCGAGTCGAGGATGCGCCGCAGCCCGGCCACGGCCAGCGCGGCCCACGCGAGGGCGAAGTAGTGGAAGGCAATCGGCCGGTTGAGAGGGATCTCCAGCCCGAAGAAGCCCAGGGGCAGCCGGGGGACGCCGCGCAGGCCGTCATCGCCACCCGTCAGGTCCGCAAGGTGGAAGGCCGCGAAGTAGAAGACCTGCGCGAACGCCAACGTGAGCATGGCGAAGTAGATCCCCCGACGGCGCAGGCAGAACGTCCCCACGATGGCTCCGGCGATCGCGGCGCAGAGGAGGCCCATGAGCATGGCGAGCCACAGCGATTTCACGCCGAGCTTGGCGAGCGCGATGCCCGTGCCGTAGGCCCCGAGCCCCCAGTAGGCGGCGTGGCCGAAAGAGAGGATGCCCGTGTAGCCATAGAGCAGGTTGAAGCCCAGCGCGAAGAGGCCGTAGACGAGCACCTGCGTGGCCAGGGACCGATAGGGGACGATGAAGGGAAAGATCGGCGAAGAAGACCACGATGGAGAGGACGGGGTGCGCGGCGATCACCCGCGCCACCTCGCCCACGGCGCGCTTCATCACTCGGCCAGTCCGGGCTCGCCGAAGAGGCCGCTGGGGCGCACGAGCAGCACCAGCGCCATCACGATGAAGATGACCAGCTCGGAGGCCTTGGGGGCGAAGAAGGTGGTGAGGCTGACGACCTCGCCGATCAGGAGGCCCGCCACGATCGCCCCCAGCAGGCTTCCCATGCCTCCCACGACCACGACCACAAGCACTCGATGATCATCTCGAAGCCCATCTCCGCGTAGACCCCGCGCAACGGCCCGGCCAGGACGCCGGCCAGGCCGGCCATGCCGACGCCGAGCCCGAAGATGAGGAACCAGATGCGGCCCAGGTCGAAGCCCGAGGGCCCGCACCATCAAAGGATCGCGGGTTCCCGCGCGGACGATGAGCCCGACGTTGGTCCGCTCGAGGAAGAGCCAGAGACCGATCAGCGCGACGGCGGTCACGGCGAGGATGAACAGCCGGTACGTGGGGAACACCATGAAGCCGAGGTCCGTCCCTCCCGCCAGGGCCGGGGGCGGGTCGAGCCTGAGCTGCGCGGCCAGCCCGCCCACGATGAAGTCGACCTTCTCGTTCTCGATCAGCTCCTTCGTCCGCTGCGCCCCGACCGCCGGCTTGAGCTGGTCGTCGCGGAAGAGCACCTCGAGCTGGCGGCCCAGCAAGCCGCCCCGCGCGTTGACCTGCTCCATGGCGAGGATCGCGCCACGCTGCTGGTCAGTGGCGATGGCGCCGAAGGGCCCGGTGAGGGGGAGGGGGAAGCCGATCTTGATGGGCCCGGTGCCCTGGGCTCGCAGAACTGCGGGGAACCCCAGGGCGGCGGTGCCGAGAGCCGTCGTCGCTAGGAACGCGCGTCGGTGCATACGTGGCCTCCTTGCCAGGGCAGTCGAGGCGTGCCCAACGGCGCGTCCCCGATCTCAGTGGCGAAACTATATTCGGACAGCTCAACGCTTTGCAATCCCTCCAGGTTCCCCGCGCGGGCTCTTCGATGTCCCGTGCCCTCGGGGCGATGACGGTGGTCGTGGGGGCATGCGCTTGGTAGACTCGTGGCGTTCCGCGGGATCACGAGGAGAGGTGCTGGCATGATCCTCAAGCAGTACTACCTGGGCTGTCTCTCGCAGGCGTCCTATCTGATCGGGGACGAGGCGACGAGGACCGCGGTCGTCGTCGACCCGCGGCGTGACGTCGAGGAGTACCTGGAAGACGCCGCGGAGGCCGGACTGCGGATCGAGCACGTCATCCTCACGCACTTCCACGCCGACTTCGTGGCCGGCCACCTCGAATTGCGGGAGTGCACGGGCGCCCGCATCCACCTGGGGGCGCGCGCCACCGCCGAGTACGAGTTCTCGCCACTCGCCGACGGTGACGTCCTCGAGTTCGGCCAGGTGCGGTTGAAGATCCTCGCGACGCCGGGGCACACGCCCGAAGCCATCTCCGTGCTCGTGTTCGACCTCGCCAAGGATCGAGAGCACCCCCAGGCCGTGCTGACGGGCGACACGCTGTTCATCGGGGACGTGGGCCGTCCCGACCTGATGGCGTCCGTCGGCGCCTCCGCGCAGGATCTGGCGGGTCAGCTCTACGACTCGGTCCATCGACTGCTCCAGCTTCCCGACGACACGCTCGTCTACCCCGGGCACGGGGCGGGGTCGGCGTGCGGCAAGAATCTCAGCTCGGAGACCGTGTCGACAATCGGGGCCCAGCGGCGGGACAACTGCTCGCTGCAGCCGATGAGCAAGGAGTCCTTCGTGAAGCTGGTCACCACCGACCAGCCGAAGGCGCCTTCGTACTTCGGCTACGACGCCCAGCTCAATCGGCGCGAGCGCTCCACCTTGGAGGCCGCACTCAGCCGCGAGCAGACCGCGCTCACGCTCGACGCCGTGCTGCGCGCGCAGCGGGACGGGGCGCAGGTTCTCGACGTGCGCGATCCCGACGACTACGCGGCGTCTCACCTCGCCGGGAGCACGAACATCAGCCTGAAGAGCCGCTTCGCGTCGTGGGCAGGCGCGCTGCTGACACCGGCGCGACCCATCGTGATCGTGGCCGCTCCGGGGAGCGAGCCCGAGGCGGCCGTGCGGCTGGGCCGCATCGGGTTCGACAACGTGCTGGGCTATCTCGCGGGTGGCGTCGACGCCGCCCGCGAGCCGTCCGGAGGTGGTCCGTCGTGGCCGCCGGGTGACCGGCGCTGAGCTGGCCGGCGCGATGCGCCAGGGGACTCTGACGCTGGTCGACGTCCGCTTCCCCGGTGAGTGGGCGCAGGGCGCGATTCCGGGTGCGGTCAACATTCCCCTGGATCAGCTCGAAGAGCGCCTGGGCGAGATCCCGCGCGGTGGCCGGGTCGCCGTCTACTGCCAGTCCGGCATGCGGTCGTCGACGGCGGCGAGCCTGCTCGAAGGCGCGGGCTTCGACGGCGTGATCGATCTGATCGGCGGCTACGCGTCCTGGAGCGCGGCGGCCAATCTCACGCCCCGGCCGCCCGCTGAGTCCACCGCGGGGTCATCGGTCCTGACGTAGAATCAGCCGGTCCGATCCTGCCCGGCCTCGGTAACACCGAGTTGGATGAGCGCAGTGTCGGGCACCACGCGAACGGGGAGGGTTTGGAGGGGGCGTCTCGCCCCCCTCCAACTGAAAGGAGCGCGCCGTGAGAGAGAACGCACTGAAGAAGCTCTGGGCCCAGGGAGGGGCCGCGGTCAACGGCTGGCTGTCCATCCCCAGCGCCTTTTCCGCCGAGGTGATGGCGCACCAGGGATTTGACTCTCTGGTCATCGACATGCAGCACGGCGTGGTCGACTACCAGGCGGCGGCCAACATGCTCGCGGCGATCTCGACCACTCCCGTGGTGCCGCTGGCGCGCATCCCCTGGAACGATCCCGCCTACGTGATGAAGATCCTCGATGCCGGCGCCTACGGGATCATCTGCCCGATGATCAACAACCGGGCGGAGGCCGAGGCCCTGGTGCGTGCCGCCAAGTACCCCCCGAAGGGCTATCGCAGCTTCGGCCCGGTGCGCGCCTCGATCTACGCCGGCGCCGACTATGCGGAGCACGCCAACGATCAGCTCATCGTCATGCCGATGATCGAGACCGCGGAGGCGTTGAAGAACCTCGACGAGATCCTCAGTACACCCGGCGTGGATGCGGTCTACGTCGGTCCCGCCGACCTCAGTCTCGCGCTGGGCTGCAAGCCGCGGCTGGACCAGACGGACCCGCCGGTCGTGGAGGCCCAGGAGAAGATCGTGGCGGCGTGCAAGCGCCACGGCGTGGTGGCCGGCATCCACAACGCGACGTCGGGCTACGCGCTGAAGATGATCGAGGCGGGCTACCAGTTCCTGACCCTGGCCAGCGACAGCCGCTTCATGGCGGCGAAGGCGGCCGAGGAGGCCGGCGCCGTCAAGAAGTCGGCGAAGGGCGGCAAGCTCCCGGCATATTAGTCAGATGGGGGGCCTCGACAGGGCCCCCCAAGCCCCCCGACGCTCGGAGCACCCCGGCCAAGCCGTGGTGCTCCTCGATCCCCGACGCTCGTCGCGCCCCGGGGAACCCGGGACGCTCGATACTGCGACGCGCTCCTGGCCCGCGTCATTCGACGCGCCGTCGGCTCGTGACTACTGCAGCGGCGCGGTGATGCCGATGCTCGCGGTCGGGTACGTCCGGTGATCGAGCGCGACGTTGATCGTCGCGTTGCCGGTGATTGCGGTGGCTGTCTTCGTCCCACTGAACGCGACGGGGCCCGCGGTAGTACTCACCGTGTCGCCGCTCACGTTCAGCGCCGCGGACCGGCTGCCCGACACTGTCAGGTTGCGCGCGTCTGTACACGACGCGCCTGGCGCCGTGCTCAGCACCAAGGTCTGGGTGATGCTGCGCCGTCGCGCCGGCGTTCTTCCCGCCCGGGAAGACGAAGTCGACGGATCCTTGCTGCCCCTGGACTCTCTGGCAGCCATCGGTGCTCGTGACGTCGAAGGTGACGTCGCCGTCGATGTAGTGCTGGTCGGGTGCCGGTATGTTCACCCGTGAAGGTGCGCGTGGCCGCGCTCGGATCGACGTTGCCCGCCGCATCACGGGCCTGGACATTGAAGGTGTAGATGGCCCCGTTGGTCAGGTCGGGATGGCTCTTGGTCGTTGCGGGGCCGAAGGCCGTCGGACTCGGGTCGAATCCCACGAGTTGATACGAATAGACGAGCTCACTGCTCGGCGTCACGTCGTCGTTCCCGGTCCACGTGAAGGTGACGTTGCCGGTCGGCGAGGTCCCGATGGGCCGCTCAGGATCATCGTGTCGGGCGGCGTCGTGTCACCGGGACCGGGCGCCGGGCACGCCCGATTCGTCGTGACGCCGAGGGGAAGATCGGGCAGCGGCCCCGCCGGATTCACCCCGCCGGTGGGCGAGCCGATCAGGAGCGCGCCATCGACGACCGCCACCGGCGTGAGGGTGACGGTCGCCTTCGCCGCCTCGCTGGCGATGTCGTCCACCTGGCTGGCCGCCTCGCACCTGAGGTGCCGCCGTCATTCGGCGCCAGCGCCGCGGTGAGGGCGTCGCACACCCCGGGGTCGTTTCGGGCCACCGCCGCGCAGAACTCCTGCAACCGTGGCCGGGCGGTCAGAGGCCCAGCGGCATTGCACGCCGCCACGGCCGCTGCCAGCGCCGCCGGGCACGCCGTCGAGGTGAGGGCGAGGGTGTTGTCACAGGTGTCGGCGACCGCGGCGCCCACCTGCGACGGTGCGGGCAATGGCGTCGGATAGAGGTTGCCGCTGGGCGCACCCGACACGTACCAGCGGCTTCGGGCCCCCGTGTCGTAGAGAACGAGGACGAGCTGCGCGTCGCCCACCGGCACTGGCGTTCCGCACCTCGCCGCGTCCCGGGTGAGAACCACGGTCGGGCCCGCTCCCGCGGGGAGGGCCTCGGCCTGACCGAGTCCCCGCGAGCCCGCGGGCGCAGCGGCAGCCGCGGGGACCTCGACGGGCACGGTCACGGCTTCCGTTCCGTCGAGCGATGTCAGATGCGCCTGGGCGTGTGTCGCGGACTGCCAGGCGAGTTCCAGCAGGCCGCTTTGACTCAGCAGCCTGACCAGACGCGCCGCCGCGTCGAACTGGTGGATCCCGATGGCGCCGTGGACGTCGGTCGTGCGCAATTCACGGAGGCTTGTCGGCGGGCCGGCGGGATCCTTCTCCCCGAAGAGCTCGATGGTCGTCCCGGCGGCGCTGGCGGTGGCGAGCAAGAACGGGTCGGTCGGATTCGGAGACCTGAGGATCGGTGTGTAGAGGATCGGCTTCAGATCGACGGCCAAGATGTCGGCCTCGTCGAGCGTGTTGTCCTGGAGGGGTCCCGCCCGCACGAGGAGCGCGTAGTAGAGATACGTCCCGACGGGGATGCCGGGGGTGGGCAAAAGGGGCACCGTCACCCCGACGAGGGTAGGTGTCGACTCCGAAAATCCCGGCGGAGCCAGGCGAGTAGCGACCGCCTAGCTCAACGGCCCCACGGGGCCGAGAAGCTCCGCGACGGGCGAGAATGTGAAGACGCTCGCTCCATCGGGATGAATGAAGCCGAAATAGAATTCCGCGGTGACGCCATCAGGAGGATTGATGAGCTCGAACCCGATGGGGCCGCCCGCCTCGCCCCCGTAGAAGATCGTGGAGCTGGGCAGCACCGCCACGTGGGGCGCGGCCACGGCAGCGGGCGCCACCGCTGAGCACGGCCACGAGGAGGGCGAATGTCATCCTTGACACCAATCCTGCCTGTGCCGGGAGCACCCTGGCGCAGGGAGGACTTTGGCCGGAGACGGCGATGGCCCAGCCGGGTCGCCGCCGCACTGCACGGGAGCCGCTGATCTTCCGGAGGTGCCAGGTCCATGCTGTCGCGGGAGGATAGCACACGTGATGTGACGGGAACGTTCGACCACGGCGAGGCTCTAGCCGAGGGCGCCCGAATGAGCGATGCTTGGCGGGTGCCGACCCACCGGTTCGACGACGCGCTGCTGACTCGCGCGCGCGCCAACCTCGCTCGCTTCGACCGCCGGCCCATGGCCGTCGATGGGCGGCGGCCGGCGGCGGTGGCGGTGGTGCTGCTCCCCGACGAGGAGGGGCGCGCCTGCTTTCTGATCACCCGGCGTGCGGCCACGCTGAAGACGCATACCCGCCAGTGGGCCCTCCCCGGAGGCAGGATCGAGCCCGGTGAGCGCGTGGAGGTCGCCGCCTTGCGGGAGTTGTCCGAGGAGGTCGGGCTGGTGGCCGATGAGAGCGCGGTGCTCGGGCTTCTCGACGACTACGGCACGCGTTCCGGGTTCATCATGACGCCCGTGGTGGTGTGGGCGCCAGGGCCGGTGACGCTGATTCCGGATCCTGCCGAGGTGGCGAGCGTGTACCGCGTCCCGCTCGAGGATCTCGACCACCCTGACGTGCCGCGGCTGATCAGCATCCCGGAGAGCGACCGGCCGGTGATCCAGGTCCCGATCCTCGGGGCGCTGGTCCACGCTCCTACCGCGGCCGTGGTCTACCAGATGCGCGAGGTCGTCGTGCACGGCCGCTCCACTCGCGTCCACGATCTGGAGCAGCCGGTGTGGGCGTGGCGCTGAGACCTCGAGCATGGCCTGGCGTTAGGACCGGCGCGGAGCGCATCGGCTGACCTCGAGCCGCTCGGAGTCGATGGGTGTGGCGCTGACGGCCGGGCCGCGCGGTCGGCTTTCGGCTATGCTCTGTGGCCGGATCGATGGTCGCGCGCGGTCGCGCGGCGCTGGAGGAGGATCGACTCGATGAGCGTACTGCGCGGGAAGGTCGCGATCGTGACCGGCGGCGGCACCGGCATCGGCCGGTGCACGGCGATGATGCTGGCCGCCGAGGGCGCCCAGGTCGTCATCGCGGGCCGGCGCGCCGAGCCACTGGAGGCGGTGGCCAAGGAGATTGCCCAGGCGGGAGCGGGAGGGCACTGCGCGGTGCGCCCCGCCGATCTGTCGAAATTCGACGATGCGCTCGCTCTGGGGCGCTGGACGCTCGAGACCTTCGGGCGCGTCGACGTGCTCGTCAACAATGCCGGAGTGGCCGGGCCCGTCCGCAATCTCCAGTGGACGCCGAAGGCGCAGGTCGAGGAGGTCGTCGGCATCAATCTGATCGGGATCTTCGCCCTCACCCAGGCCGTGCTTCCCGGCATGGTCCAGCGTGGCGAAGGCACGATCGTCACCGTCTCGTCGGTGGCCGCGCTGCATCCGGGGCTCATCAGCGGGGCGCCCTATGGCGCCGCCAAGGCCGCCGCCAACAACCTCATGGCCTACGTCAACAACGTCTATCGCCACCAGGGCATCCGGGCCACGGTGATCATGCCCGCCGAGGTCGACACGCCCATCCTGGATGGGCGCCCTCTTCCCCCCGGCCCCGAGGCGCGCGCGACGATGATGCAGCCGGAGGACGTCGCGCGGGCCGTGTTGCTCGCGGTGACCTTGCCTCCGCGCACCGTCATCGAGGAAATGGTGATCAGTCCCACGCGCATCCGCGACATGAGCCGCGATCTCGCGGTCGCGCGGGAATTCGGGCGCCCGGCAGGCGGAGCGTGACGCCGTTCACCGTACTCCTCGACGACCGCGCCGCCGACGGGCCAGCCGTGGTGCGCGAGGGGCGCGTGCTGCTCTCGCCCGGCGCAGCCTGGGCTGCGCTGGGGGCGCCCGCGAGTGCCGAGACCGACCTGGCGGAGCTGGCGAGGAACCTGGATCGCCCGCTCGCCGTCGATCTCGAGGAACGCGCGGCCTTTCTCGGCGTCTCCGCGCGCGCGCGGGCCGACCGGCTCCGTTCGCTGGAGGCGCCCGACTTCACCTTGCCGGACCTCGAAGGTCGGCCCCACACGCTTGCCTCTTATCGGGGCCAGAAGGTCTTTCTCGTCGCGTATGGCTCATGGTGAGGGTGCCGGCTCGACCTGCCCGTGTGGCAGGCGCTCTACGAGGAACTGAGGGATCGCGGTCTCGTGATCATCACCGTGGCGATCGACCAGAACCCCGACGATGCCCGACCCTGGATCGAGGCGGCGCGTCCGACGCACCCGGCGCTCATCGACACGCGGCACGTGGTCCCCGACCTCTACAACATGGTCAACGTCCCCACCGTGGTGTGGATCGACGAGCGCGGGCGGCTGGCGCGTCCCAACGACGTGGCCTTCGGGACCGACACCTTCCGGCACATCACGGGGATCGAGGCGGCGCGCCACCTGGGCCTCCTGCGCGCCTGGGTGCGCGGGGAGCTCGCGGCGCTCGGCGACGCCGAGACGCGCGCGCGGCTGACCTTGCCCGCGGAGGCGGACCAGCAGGCCCGCGCGGAGTTCGGGCTCGGACAGTGGCTGTTCGCGCGCGGCCGGATCGACGCAGCGGCGCGGCACTTCGTGCGGGCCGGCGAGCTGGCCCCGCACGATTTCACCATCCGCCGCGGCACCATGCCGATGCGCGGCGTCGATCCGATGGGTCCCGAGTTCCGCGCCATGCTGGGCGAGTGGACGCAGGCGGGACACCGGTACTACCGACCCCTGGAGACCTGAGCGCGCGCTCGTCGCGAACCGAGGGCAGACGATGACGACGGCCCTGATCAACGGCATCACCATTCGATACGACGTCAGCGGGAGCGGACCCGCGCTCCTCCTGACCCACGGCTACTCGTCGACGGGACGCGCCTGGGACGGGCAACACCGCGCCCTGGACGATCGCCACCGCGTGATCTCCTGGGACATGCGGGGCCATGGCGAGACGGACAGCCCGGCGGATCCCGCGCTCTACTCGCACGACCTCACCGTGGGAGACATGCACGGCCTGCTGCGCCATCTCGGCGTGGAGCGCGCCGTGGTCGGCGGCCTCTCGCTGGGTGGCACCATGTCGCTGGCCTTCTACCATCGGCATCCGGAGATGGTGCGGGCCCTGGTCATCTGCGACTCCGGACCGGGCTACCGCAACGCGGAGGCCCGGGCGGAGTGGAACCGCCGGGCGCAGGCCCGGGCCGCCGACCTCGAAGCGCGGGGTCTCGAGGCCCTGAGCGGCGGTAGCCGCGACATGCGGGAGGCCGTTCGCCGCCATCGCTCCGCGCAGGGGCTGGCCCATGCCGCGCGCGGCATGCTGGCCCAGCGCGACTCCAGCATCATCGATTCGCTGCCGGACGTCCGCGTCCCCACGCTCGTCATCGTCGGCGATCAGGACGCGCCGTTCCTCGCGCCCTGCGAGTACATGGCGAAGAAGATCCCGGGAGCGCGCCTGGAGATCATCAAGGACGCCGGGCACTCGTCGAACCTCGATCAGCCGGAGGCCTTCAACCGGGTGCTGCGAGCGTTCCTGGACTCGTTGCCGTGAAGCACGGAATGACACGGGCGCCGAGCGATCGCGACGCGCCCGCTCGCGATCACCGCACTGGATCCAAAGGCGCGTCGGCGACGGCCGAGCGCGAGAATCCGCAGACAGGAGGGTAAGGAGATCGCCATGGGTCTACTCGACGGGAGGAACGCGCTGGTCACCGGAGCGGGGCGAGGAATCGGCCGCGGCATCGCCATCGCCATGGCCAAGGCGGGGGCGCGCGTGGTCGTCAACGACCTGGGCGCCAGCCTGAGCGGCGAAGGGGTGGACGCGAGTCCGGCCGAGCAGGTGGTGGCCGAGATTCGCAAGGCCGGCGGCACGGCCGAGGCCAACCAGGGCTCGGTGACCGATGCGCGTCAGGCCGCGGCCATGGTCCAGCAGGCGATCGATCGCTGGGGCCGCATCGACATCGTGGTGAACGTGGCCGGCATCCTGCGCGACCGCATGATCTTCAACATGGCCGAGGAGGAATGGGACGCCGTCCTCGCCGTCCACCTCAAGGGCACGTACAACACGATGCGCGCGGCGTCGGTGTCCATGCGCCAGCAGCAGTACGGGCGCTTCATCAACATGTCCTCGGTCTCCGCGCTGGGCGCCCCGGGGCAGCCCAACTACGCGGCGGGCAAGGCCGGCATCATCGGCCTGACGTGGTCCACGGCCAACGCCATGGCCAAGTACAACGTCACCAGCAACTCCATCATGCCGAGCGGGGCCACGCGCATGATCGACTCCACCCCGCGCGGCCGCGAGGTCTTCGAGCAGACGGGCAAGTGGCCGAGCGAGCAGGCGGTGGGGACCGAGCGCGATCCCGACAACGTGGCGCCGCTCGTCGTCTACCTGGCCAGCGAGGCGGCGGCCCACGTCAACGGCCAGGTCTTCCACTCGTTCGGCTACGGCTACACGCTACTCGCCCAGCCCCAGGCCGTGCGCCGCATCGACGCCGGCCGCCGGCTCGATCCCGACGAGCTGGCCAAGGTCTTCCCCAAGACGATCGGCGCCGATCTGAAGCCGGCGCCCGCCGTCGGCTTCGGCCGGACCCTCAACGAGCGGCCGGCCAGCGAATGGTCGGAGCTGCCCGGTGGGGTGCGCTTCTGGCAGTGGCCGCGAGAGGAGCGGTGAGCGCGCGGAGAGCAGGCGGCGCCGGGTGACCGCCGGAGAGCCTCGCGTGAGAACCGTGCTGTTCGTCTGTCACGCCAACACGTGCCGCAGCGTGATGGCCCACGCCCTGCTCGAGCGGATGCTGCGCGAGCAGGGCGTGGACGGGTCGGTGCGCGTGCGCTCGGCCGGGGTCGGCAACGTCGCCCGCGACGGCATGCTGTCCTCGCTCGACGCCCGCCTCGTGCTGCGCGAGATCGGCATCGCCCTCGACGAGGACACCATCACGTCCACTGACCTGCGTCGCCACCGGTATCTGCTCGCGGATGCCGATCTTGTCCTGACCATGACGGAGTCGCAGAAAGTCGCGGTGGGTGTGCTCGCCGAGACCGACGGCCGCCCCGTCTTCACCCTGCGCGAGTTCGCGGGCGGCGCCGGCGACATCGAGGACCCCGTCCTCCAGGGCGAGGCGAAGTATCGCGCCTGCCGCGATGAGATCCACGCCTGCCTCCAGCAATCGATCGACCGCCTGGTCGGAATGCTGCGCTGACGATCGACGAGGAGCTGCCTCCGCCCGCGTCGCGGACCGCTCGGAAAGGAGCCCGCCGCGCTCCTCACTCCCGGACCACGCCGCCATCGACCGCGCGCATCTCGAAGGCGGCGGCCATGAGGGCCCTGGTGTAGGGCTCGCGGGGGGCGTCGAGGATCTGGGCGGCGGGGCCGTGCTCGACCACCCGGCCGTCGCGCATCACGATGATCTCGTCGCTGAGGGCCCGGATCACCTTCAGGTCGTGGCTGATGAACAGGTAGGCCAGATGGTGCCGGCGCTGCAGCTCGCGCAGGAGGTCCACGATCTGGGCCTGGACCGACATATCGAGCGCGGAGGTCGGCTCGTCGAGCACGACGAAGCGTGGCTTGAGCACCATGGCTCGGGCGATGGCGATGCGCTGGCGCTGGCCCCCGGAGAACTCGTGCGGGTAGCGGTCGCGCATGGTGGGGTCGAGGCCGACCTCGCGGAGGGCCTCGTCGATGAGGTCGCGCCGCTCGGCGCCGGTGGCCCCCACCCGGTGTACCTGCAGCCCTTCCCCCACGATCTGGGCGATGGTCATGCGGGGTGAGAGGGCGCCGTAGGGGTCCTGGAAGACGATCTGCATCTCCCGGCGAAGCGGACGCAGCGGGCGACCGCGCAGCCCCTGGATCTCCCGGCTGCCGAACTGGACGGTGCCCCGGCTGCGCGTGAGACGCAGCACGGCCAGGCCCAGCGTGGTTTTTCCGGAGCCGCTCTCGCCCACCACGCCCACCGTCTGGCCTTCGCGGACGGCGAGCGAGACGCCGTCGACGGCCTTCACGTGGCCCACCGTCCGGCGAAGCACGCCGCGCTTGATCGGAAACCACACCTGGACGTTCTGGGCGGCCATGATCACCGGCGCGCCGGGAGCGATGACGTTGGCCGCGCCCCGCGGCTCGGCCTCGACCAGGCGGCGGGTGTACGGATGCTGGGGCCGCGCGAAGACCTCCGCCGTCGGCCCGGCCTCCACGATCTCGCCCTCCGTCATCACGCAGACTCGCCCCGCCATCGTCCGGACGACGCCCAGATCGTGGGTGATGAGGAGCAGCGCCATCCCCAGCGAGGCCTGCAGCCGGCGGAGCAACTCTAGAATTTGCGCCTGGATGGTCACGTCGAGAGCGGTGGTCGGCTCGTCGGCGATCAGGAGATCGGGCTCGTTGGCCAGGGCCATGGCGATCATGACGCGCTGGCGCTGGCCTCCGGAGAGCTGGTGGGGATAGGCGCCCAGCCGCTGCTCCGCCTCCGCCAGCCCCACCAGGCGCAGCAGCTCCAGGGCGCGCGCGCGGGCGGCGCTCCGGCTCAGGTGCTTGTGCACGAGCAGGACCTCGCTCACCTGTTTCTCCAGGGTGTGCAGGGGGTTCAGCGAGGTCATGGGCTCCTGGAAGATCATGGCGATCCGGTTGCCCCGCACGGCGCGCAGCACGGTCTCCTTGGCGCCCAGCAGCTCGTGGCCGCGGAAGTGGATGCTGCCGCTCGGATGCCGCGCCGTGGGATAGGGCAGGAGCTGGAGGATCGAGAGCGCGGTCACCGACTTGCCGGAGCCGCTCTCTCCCACGAGGCCGAGCGTCTCGCCGCGATCCAGGTCGAAGGACACCTTGCGCACGGCGGCCAGCTCCCCGCCCGGCGTGGAGAAGGACACCGAGAGATCGCGGACGCGCAGGAGCGGCTCCGCGCCGTCGGTCACGCCACCGTCTTTCGAGGATCGAAGGCGTCGCGCACCGCCTCGCCGACGAACACGAGCAGGCTCAGCATCGTGGCGAGGACGAGGAACCCGGTGAGGCCGATCCACGGCGCCTGGAGATTCGCCTTGCCCTGGGCGAGGATCTCGCCGAGAGACGGCGAGCCCGGGCGGGAGCCCGAAGCCCAGGAAGTCGAGGGACGTCAAGGTGGTGATGGAGCCGTTCAGGACGAACGGCAGGAACGTCAGGGCGGCCACCATGGCGTTGGGCAGCACGTGGCGCACCATGATGACGCGGTTGCGCACCCCGAGGGCGCGGGCCGCCCGCACGTAGTCGAAGTTGCGGGCGCGGAGGAACTCCGCGCGGACCACCCCCACCAGGGACATCCAGCTGAAGAGCAGCATCAGGCCCAGCAGCCACCAAAAGGTCGGCTCCACCAGGCTGGCCAGGATGATGAGCAGGTAGAGCACGGGGAGCCCGGACCACACCTCGATGAAGCGCTGAAAGAACAGATCGGTCCACCCGCCGAAGTAGCCCTGCACGGCGCCCGCCAGGATCCCGATGACGGAGCTGAGCGCGGTGAGGGTGAGCCCGAAGAGCACGGAGATCCGGAAGCCGTAGAGCAGCCGAGCCAAGAGGTCACGCCCCTGATCGTCGGTGCCCAGCCAGTTCACCGGAGAGGGAGGGGCCGGCGCGGGCACCGGCAGCTGGTAGTTGATGGTGTCGTAGCTGAAGCGAATGGGCGGCCAGATCATCCACCCCTTCTCGCTGATGAGCTTCATGACGGCGGGGTCGCGGTACACCGTCTCCGTCGGGAAGACGCCGCCGAAGGTCGTCTCGGGATAGGCCCTCAAGATCGGAACGTAGAGGCGCCCGTCGTAGCGCAGAAGGATGGGGCGGTCGTTGGCGACCAGCTCCGAGCCGAGGCTGACCCCGAACATGACCAAGAAGATCCAGAGCGACCAGAAGCCGCGCCGGTTCGCCCGGAAGTTGCGCAGCCGGCGCCGGAAGAGGGGGGTCACGGTGGCGGGCCGCCGGCGCGGGGAGCGGTCACGCTTCTCGAGTCGCGAAGTCGATGCGCGGGTCGATGGCCACGTACATGAGATCGCTCACGAGGTTCAGCACGAGCCCCACCAGCGTGTAGATGTAGAGCGTCCCGAACATGATCGGGTAGTCGCGGTTGATGGCCGCCTCGAAGCCCAGCAAGCCGAGCCCGTCGAGCGAGAAGATCACCTCGATGAGCAGGGCGCCCGTGAACAGGATGCCCACGAAGGCGGCGGGGAAGCCGGCCACCACGATGAGCATGGCGTTGCGGAAGATGTGCCCGTAGAGGACTCTGCGCCGCGTGAGCCCCTTCGAGCGGGCGGTCACCACGTATTGCTTGTGAATTTCCTCCAGGAAGGAGTTCTTGGTCAGCATGGTGAGCCCGGCAAATCCCCCCACCACCAGCGCCGTCACGGGCAGCGCGATGTGCCAGAAGTAGTCGAGGATGCGCCGCGGCCAGCTCATGTCCCCCCATCCCTCGGAGACCAGTCCGCGCAAAGGAAACCACGCGAAGAAGCTCCCTCCGGCGAAGAGCACGATGAGCAGGATGGCGAAGAGGAAGCCGGGAATGGCGTAGCCCACGATGACGACGCCACTCGTCCACACGTCGAAGGCGGAGCCGTCGCGCACGGCCTTGGCCACGCCGAGGGGAATGGAAATCAGGTAGATGAGGAGCGTCGTCCAGAGCCCGAGCGAGATGGACACCGGCATCTTCTGCACGATGAGGTCCACCACGCGCTGATCGCGGAAGAAACTGGTGCCGAAGTCGAGGGTGAGGTAGCTGCGCAGCATGCGGACGAACCGCACGTGGGCGGGCTGGTCGAATCCGAACTGGCGCTCGAGCGCGCGGATCAGCTCGGGGTCGATGCCGCGCGCGCCGCGATACTTGCTGTACCTCCGAGGAGGCCGCGCGCCTCCTGGGTCGGCCGCCCCGTCATCGTCTCCCCGCTCGTGCTGCCCCCCAGGCGCGCCGTGGCCTCCACCGCGGTGCCCTTGATGCGCGCGATCATCAGCTCGACGGGGCCACCGGGTGCGGCCTGGACGATCACGAAGTTGATGACCATGATCCCGAACAAGGTCGGGATCATGAGGAGGAGGCGCCGGGCGACGTAGGCCAGCACTTACTTCTTCAGCACCTCCCCCCGGCGCTTGGCGAGTGCCGCCTCCTTCTGAGCATCGACCCACCAGGTGTTGAACCCCAGCGCGTACTTGGGATTGATGGCCGGACGGCCGAACTTGTCCCAGTACACCACCCGGAACATGTTGATGTGCCACTGGGGGATGACGTAGTTGCTCCACAGAGCAGCACCCGGTCGAGGGCCTGCGTTCGCGTCACCAGGCTCTTGCGGTCGGGTGCGGTGATGACCAGGTCGATGAGCTTGTCGACCACGGGGTCCTTGATACCGGCCACGTTCCGGCTGCCCGGCGTCGCGGCCGCGGCCGAACCCCAGTCGTCCCGCTGCTCGTTGCCCGGCGAGAGCGACTGGCCCCACACCCAGACGATCATGTCGAAGTCGAAGTTGTCGGTCCGGTTCTGGTACTGGGCGGTGTCCACCGTGCGCACGCGGGCGGTGACGCCCAGGCGCTCCAGGCTCTTGGCGAAGGGCAGGGCGATCCGCTCCCAGGTGGGGTCGGAGATGAGGATCTCGAAGCTCATGGGCTCGCCGGTCTTGGCGTTGACGAGCTGCTGCCCCTTCACCACCCAGCCCGCGTCCTGGAGCAAGCGCAGGGCCTCACGCGCCGCCTCGCGCGGATTGCTGCCATCCGGGGGAGCGTACTCCTTGGTGAAGACCTCGTCGGGGATCTTCCCCCGGAACGGCTCCAGGATCTTCAGTTCGTCCGGGCCCGGCAGCCCGCGCGAGGCCAGCTCCGAGTTGGAGAAGTAGCTCTTGGTGCGCGTATAGGCGCCATAGAACAGGGTCTTGTTCATCCACTCGAAATCGAAGGCATGGGCCAGGGCCTGCCGCACGCGCGCATCCTGGAAGACGGGCCGCCGCGCGTTGTAGACGAAGGACTGCATCCCGGTGGGGACCTCGTTCTTGATGCCTTCCTTCTTGATGAGTCCCTGGGTGACGGCCGGGGTGTTGTACGAGGTCGCCCAGTTCTTGGCGACGTTCTCCTGGCGGAAGTCGTACTCGCCGCCCTTGAAGGCCTCCACCGCGACCGTGATGTCGCGGTAGTAGTCGTAGCGCATGGTGTCGAAGTTGTTGTGGCCCACGCGGACGGGGAGCTTCGCACCCCAGTAATCCTTGACCCGCCGGTAGGTGATGGAGCGCCCCGGTTCGACGGCGTCCACCCGATAAGGGCCGCTGCCCAGGGGCGCCTCCAGGGTCGTCTTCTCGAAGTCCCGCTTGCTCCAGTAGGCCCTCGAGAGGACGGGAAGCTGGCCCACGATGAGCGGGAGTTCCCGATTTTCACCCGGGCCGAAGCTGAACTTGACCTTTCGATCGCCGACCTTCTCCGCCTTCATGACCTGGGCGTAGTAACTGCGGAAGAAGGGCTGCCCCTTGACCTTGAGCGTCTCGAACGTCCAGATCACGTCCTCGACGGTGAGGGCGCTGCCGTCGTGGAATCGCGCCTCCGGGCGGAGCGTGAAGGCGACCCACGAGCGGTCGGCGGGGACTTCGATGTTCTCCGCGATGAGGCCGTATTCCGAGAAGGGCTCGTCCTGTGATCCGACCATCAGCGTCTCGAATGTCAATCCCGAGCCCGCGGCCGGAACACCCTTGAGGATGAAGGGGTTCAGGCTGTCATAGGTGCCGATGGCGGCCAGCTTGACGTCGCCGCCCTTGGGGGCCTCGGGATTGACGTACTCGAAGTGCTTGAATCCCGGGCCGTACTTGAGGTCGCCGAACATCGACATCGCGTACGACGTCGTGATCTTGGGCTGGGGCGCGGAGGGCCCCGCGGTCAGGAACAAGAGCACCAGAGCGGCGCCGGCAGTGATCAGTCGCAATCGAGCCTCCTTCCGACGGGGGATACGGGAGCCACGACGCCGCGCGCGGTGCGGATGGGGCCGGCGTCAGGTTCCGCGCCCATGGTACCGTCTCTCCCCGCCTCGAACCAGCACGCGGCCCATCGGACGCGACCATCGGACAATCGAGGAACGCCCCGGGGAACCCGGGGCGTTGGGGGGCCATGTCGGGGCCCCCCATGTGCTAGCCTCGGCGCATGCTTGATCTGATCGTGCGCGGTGGACAGGTGGTGACTCCGCAGGGCGTAGGCGCGTGGGACATCGGCATCGAGGGCGAGCGCATCGCCGCGGTGGCGCACCCGGGCACCTTGCCCGTGGCCTCCGCGCGGGTGCTCGACGCCTCCGGGCTGATCGTGGTGCCGGGGGGCATCGATCCGCACACGCACCTGGCGCATCCGATCATGAGCCACCCCGAGCAACCGTCGATCACCATGGGCCCCGAGGACGACACGCGGGGCATGGCCTACGGCGGGACCACCACCCACATCGACTTCTGCTACGTGCGCCCCGGCACGACCATCCCGCAGGCGCTGGAGAGCCGCGCCGCTCGCTGGAAGGGCAACTCGTACGTGGACTACGCCTTCCACATCACCCTGTGCGGGGCGCTCGACCTGCCGGTCTTCGAGGAGATGCGCGACGCCATCCACGAGGGCCATCCGAGCTTCAAGGTCTTCACCACCAACGTGCTGCCGCCGCACCCCAGGCGCGCGGGCAACCGGCTCGACTTCGGCCGCATCGCCTACGCCATGGAGAAGGTGGCGGCCCACGGCGGCCTCATGGTGGTGCACGGGGAGGACGAGGACGTCGTCCAGTTCAACTACGAGCGCTTCCGGGCCGAGGGGCGGATGGACGGGGCCAACATGCACCTCGTCCACTCCAAGATTTCGGAGCTGCTCGCCTTCCGGCGGACGACCGCCCTCGCCCGGCACACGGGAGCCGCCGTCTACTTCGTGCACACCTCCGCCCGCGAGGGCGTGGACGCCATTGCCGAGGCGCGGTCGCTCGGCCTGCCCGTGTACGGGGAGACCCTGCACCAGTACGCCTGCTTCAACGCCGAGTACTACAAGACGCCCCGCGGCTTCTGCTCGCACACCTACCCGTCATTGAAGTTTCCCGAGGACCAGGCGGCCCTGTGGAACGGTCTCGTGCGGGATGGCCTCTCGTGCCTGGCCACCGACGAGTACCCGACCAGCCTGGAGCTGAAGCTGCGGGGGCGCACCATCGAGGACGTCACGGGCGGCAACGTGGGCGCCGAGGCGCGCATGGGAATCGCCTACAGCGAGGGCGTGGTGCGGCGCGGGATGTCCCTGGCGCGCTTCGCGGAGGTGACGTCCACGAATGCGGCGCGGATCTTCGGGCTCTATCCGCGCAAAGGCGCCATCGCGCCGGGGAGTGATGCCGACCTGGCCTTCATCGATCCCGCCGTCCGGAAGACGCTCAGCCGCGACGACTTCCACGTGACCGACTATAGCCCCTGGGAGGGCTGGGAGGTCGCGGGCTGGCCCGTCATGACCATGCTCCGGGGCTCGTTGGTCGTGGAGCGCGGCAAGCTCCTCGGCAGCCTGAGCGCCGGCCGCCAACTCACGCGCAAGATCGAGCCCGCCGTCCTCCAGCGTCCAGTCTGTTGAACATGGGGGGCCTCGACCAGCCCGGCGTCGCCCCCCAACCGGGCACCACCCCAGCCGCCCGCGCTCGTCGTGCCCCGGGGGACCCGGGGCACTCCTCGATCCATGGGACTGCCCAGGAATTCTCCGGGGAGGGGGCGGAGGCGTCTCGTGTACACTCGGTAGGCGCCTGGACGTCGGGTTCACCGGGAACCCGACTCTCAACCGGGCCGCGCCCCGAGTCCCTTCCGGCTCTGGTCGCGATAACTGTCGGAGGTTCACCGAAGGAGCCGTCCATGGCCGTCAAGCTCTTCATAGGTGGTCTCTCGTTTTCGACCTCTACTGACCGTCTGCGCCAGGCCTTCGCCGGTTGCGGCACCGTCGAATCCGTCACCGTGGCCACCGACCGCGACACCGGTCGCTCGCGCGGGTTCGGCTTCGTCGAGATGGCCACCACGGAAGAGGCCAACGCCGCCATCGCCAAGCTCAACGGGACGGACCTCGACGGGCGGCAGATCCGGGTGGAGCTGTCGGCGCCCCGCGGAGCCAAGGGCGGCCCGCCGCCTCGCCGCGGCGGCGGGGGAGGTCGGGACCGATGGTAGGGAAGTCCCCGCCGGGCGGGTGACCTGTCGGTGAAGATCGAGGTTTTCGAGAACCAGATCGAGGCCGCCCTCAAGCAGCTCAAGAAGCAGATGCTCAAGGACGGTGTCTTTCAGGAGATGAAGCGGCGCGCGTACTACGAGAAGCCCTCCGTGAAGCGCAAGCGCAAGCAGGCGCTGGCCCGGAAGAAGCGTCGCCGCGCGGCGCGCCGCACCCGAAGCGACGACGAGTAGTCCGCCCATGGGCGTCATTGACGTCCACACGCATATCTTGCCGCGTGGCTGGGACGACTTCCTGGCCCGTCACGCTGACCCGCGCTGGCCGCGGGTGGTCCGCGAGGAGGGCGGAGGCTGCGCGCTCTACCGCGGAGCCGAGCGCGACCGCGGGCTGACCGAGCAGATCTTCGATCCCACCGTGCGGGTGGCCGATCTGGATCGCCTCCGGATCGAGCGCCAGGTCCTGTCCCCGCCGCCCCTCATGTTCTGCTACTGGGCGGAATCCGGGGCCGCCGCGGAGTTCTGCCGCTTCCACAACGACGCCATCGCCGCCGTGGTGGCCAAGCACCCCGCCCGCTTCCTCGGCGCGGCGATCATTCCGCTGCAGGCGCCCGCCCTCGCCGTCAAGGAGCTGGAGCGGACCGCGCGCCTCGGGTTTCGCTGCGTGGAGATCGGGTCCAGCGTGGACGGGCGCGACCTCGACGACGAGCCCCTGCATCCCGTGTGGGAGGCCGCGGAAGCGCTCGACGTCGCGCTGTTCGTGCACCCCGCGGCCCCTGTCCTCGGCGCCGAGCGATTCCGCCGCTACAATCTCCCGCTCGTGCTCGGAAACCCCCTGGAGACCGCGCTCACCATCACGCGCGTCATCTACGGGGGGCTCCTCGATCGCTGGCCGCGCCTGCGCTGGTGCTTTGCCCACGCGGGGGGCGCCTTCGCCTTCGTGGCGGGACGGGTCGATCGCGGCTGGCATGTGATGGCGGAGGGCAAGGCGGCGGTGGCGAACCCGCCCAGCACGTACGCGGGCCGCTTCTGGGTCGACTCCATCACCCACTCCGCGTCGGCTCTGCGCTTCGTCCTCGACACCCATGGCGCCGACCGCGTGGTGCTGGGCAGCGACTATCCGTTCCGGATGGGCTACGACGATCCCGTCGGGGCGCTCGACGAGGCCGGCCTCGATACGCCGACCCGTGCCCGCATCCTGACCGCGAACGCCGAGGCGTTCCTGGGGCTCTGACGAGCGCCGCTACGGCACGACCCGAGCAGGGCCCGGGTTCACGAAGTGCAAATGCATCTCCGCCAGGTCCCCGATCCTGCAGGCGGTGCAGCCGGTGACCACGACGGTGACGGGCGGCGGAGATGGCGGCGGGGGACGTGGTGTCATGCGTCCCTCCGCGCGCCTGACGACCATCAATCAATACTGATTGAATCAGCTGTAGCACCTCGGCACGCCAAGACCACCAGACACTGTGCAGGAGGGCGCCAGAGAAGGACTGTAAGCCGGGTCCTGTGCCCCGTGAGGGGCGACGGTCATCTCTCTAGGGCGCCGGTTACCCGGCGCCTCAAGCGGCCTTACCCGAGAGCGCGGGCGGGCCACCCGATAGCTCTCCTATTCGGCCTTGCTCCAGGTGGGGTTTTCCGAGCCGACGCGGTCACCCGCGCCGCTGGTGAGCTCTTACCTCACCGTTTCACCCTTACCGCTCCTCAATGAAGAACGGCGGTTTGCTTTCTGTGGCACTGTCCGTGGGGTCGCCCCCCCTGGGTGTTACCCAGCACCCTGCCCTGTGGAGCCCGGACTTTCCTCTCGTCACGTTCCCGTGACCAGCGACCGCCCGTCCTTCTCTGGCGCCGCGTCAAGTATAGCCGCCGTTGCGCGGCCGCGCGCGTATCGGTGTGCGGCCGGCATGCCCTCGCGACGCGGCCACGCACCGGCCCGCCGGCCCGCCGCCAAATTGACGGCGCCCGTTCGAGAGGCTACCCTCAGCCCGCTGCGGCTTCCCGAGCAGCGAATCCAAGATCGACGGCAAGGAGCGAGCACCATGGCGCGGATGACCGGCGGCGAAGCTCTCGTGAAATCGCTCTCTCGTGAAGGCGTCCGCGTGGTGTTCGGGCTACCCGGCGTGCAGATCTACGGTACCCTGGCGGCCCTGCGCGACGAGCCGGGCATCCGCATGATCACCACCCGACACGAGCAGGCCACCGGCTACATGGCCGACGGCTACGCGCGGGCCGGCGGCGACATCGGCGTGGCGCTCGTCGTCCCCGGTCCCGGTCTCCTCAACACGCTGGGCGGGCTGAGCACCGCCTACGCGGCCTCGTCACCCGTCCTGATGATCTCCGGTCAGATCCCGCGCGGGAGCATCGGCAAGAACATCGGGCTTCTCCACGAGGTCAACGACCAGCTCGACTCCGTGGCCCCCGTCACCAAGTGGCGCCGGCGCGTCCTCGACATCCCCGAGATCCCGGCGGCCGTGCGCGAGGCGGTGCGCCAGCTCAAGACCGGGCGGCCGAGGCCCGTGGAGATCGAGCTGCCGCCCGAGACGATGGAAGAGGAGGCCGAGGTCGAGTTGCTGGGGCCCGTCCAGCACGTGCGTCCCGCCGCCAACGGCTCGGACATCGACCGGGCCGTGCAGATGCTGCTCGCCGCCCAGACCCCCGTGATCTATGCCGGGGGCGGCGTGAATCTGTCAGGCGCGCACGAGGCTCTCGCCGCGGTGGCGGAATATCTCCAGAGCGGCGTCATCCAGTCCGCCGAGGGCAAGGGCGCGGTGAACGACGACAGCGACCTCTCGCTGGGCGCGGCCCTCTGGCCGAAGAGCCGCCTCAAGCAGTACCTGGAGGGCGCCGACACGGTGCTCGCCGTGGGCAGCCGCTGTGCGGCCGCCGGCTTCCTGCGCGAGCAGCAGGTGATCCAGATCGACATCGACCCCGAGGAGATCGGCCGCAACCACACGAAGACCTTCGGCCTGGTGGGTGATGCTCGCGCCACTCTCGAGGCCATGCTCGAGCGCTTGCGCGCGGCGAGCGCCCCGCGCCAGCCGCGCAAGGCCGAGCGCGAGGCGTTGCGCGCGGCGATCGCCGACTCGGCCGTCCAGGAGCCGCAAGCGTCCATTCTGCAAGTCCCTGCGCGCCGCGACGCCCGAAGAGGCTATCGTGGTGGCGGGCATGACCCAGATCGGGTACTACTCGCGCCCCTTCTGGCCCGTGTACCGACCACGGACGTATCTGACGTCGTCATACTCCGGCAACCTCGGCTACGCGTACCCCGTGGCCCTCGGCGCCAAGATGGCGTGTCCAGATCGGCCAGTCATCTCCATCTCCGGCGACGGCGGCTTCATGTACAACGTGCAGGAGCTGGCCACCGCCGCCCAGTACGGGATCAACGTCGTCGCCATTGTCTTCAACGATGGGGCCTACGGCAACGTGGCGCGCGACCTCGACGAGGGCTGGGGCGGGACGTACGGCGCCGAGCTGCGCAACCCCGACTTCATGAAGCTGGCGGATGCCTTCGGGGTGGCCGGCTTGCGCGCCAGCAAGCCCACCGACGTCGGCAACCTGGTGGGCGAGGCCCTGAAGCTCGACCGCCCGGTGCTGATCGAGGTGCCGGTGGGGCGCATGCCCCGGCCGCTCTTCTTCGCCGTGCGCCAGCCTCCCGCGAAGTATCAGCAGCGGGGGACGTCCGCGTCCCGATGAGCGCGCGCATCGTCCTGGGGACGGCCACGCCGGGCGGTGGCTTCCCCGTGTATGGCGACGCGGTGGCCGCGGTGATCAACGAGGTCGACGACTCCCTTGATGTGGAGACGCGCAACACCAAGGGCAGCACCGAGAACGTGCCCCTGCTGGAGGGCGGCGAGCTGGATCTCGCCCTCGTGCAGGGCGAGGTGGTCCACGAGGCGCTGAATGGCGTCGGCCGGCCCCCGGCCAAGCTCCACGTGCTCAGCGCGATGTACTCCACGGCTGGCATGTTCGTCGTCCGGGGCGACTCGCCGGCGCGGGTCATCGAGGACCTGAAAGGTCGGCCCGTGGCCTTCGGCGCGCGCGGCTCCGGGCTGGTGATCCTGGCCCGCTACGTCCTGGAGGGGCTCGAACTCGATCAGCAGCGCGACTTCGAGGCGGTCTTCCTCGACCGCGCGGGTGACGGCCCGGCCATGGTGCTCGATGGGCGTGTGGCAGCGCTCTGGGGTGGGGGCGTGGGGTGGCCGGGGTTCGTGGCGGTGGCCGAGAGCCCGGCCGGGGCGCGCTTCATCACACCGGATGTCGACGGTATCCGGCGCATCCAGGCGAAGCATCCGTTCCTCAAAGCGCTGACGGTGGCTCCCGGATCGTATCCCGGCCAGACCTCGCCGATCGCGTCGGTGGGCTCATGGAGCTTCATCATGACGCGGCCGACACTGCCCGACGACGTGGCTCGTCGGCTGGCGCGCGCGCTCCATCGCGGCGAGTCGGCGCTGGCCGCGCGGCTGGCCCAGGCCCGGGAGACCACCGTGAGCAACACCGTGACCGCGGTGGCCAGCCGTGATCTGATTCACCCGGGGGTGCGCGCGTACCTCTCGGAGATCGGTCTGGGATGACGCCGCTCGTGCCCTCGCACCCTCACATCAGGACGATGGACTGAGATATGGACTATCGACGACTGGGACGAACCGGATTGCGCGTGTCGGCTCTGGGTTTTGGCTGTGGCGACGTGGGCGGGCTTATCGTGCGCGGAACGCTGGCCGAGCGCGAGCGGGCCGTGGCCCGCGCGGTGGAGCTAGGCATCAACTACTTCGACACGGCGGCGGCCTATGGAAACGGACGATCCGAGGAGAATCTCGGCGAGGTTCTCCGTCGCCTCAAGCCGGACGTCTACGTCGGCACAAAGTTTCGCCTCGAGCCATCGGATCTCTCCGACGTCCCGGGAGCCGTCGCCCGCGCGCTGGAGGCCAGCCTCGGGCGCTTGCGCCTCGAGCGCGTCGATCTCCTCCAGCTCCACAACCGCATCGACCAGACCTCCGAGGGACGCGCCCTCGGCGCCGCGACGGTTCTCGACGACGTGGTGGCGGCCCTCCAGCGTTTGCGCGAGCAGGGGAAGATCCGGTTCTTCGGCATCACGGCGCTCGGTGAGACGGATGCCCTTCATCGCGTGCTGACGGCGGGGGCCCTCGACACGGCCCAGGTCTGCTACAACCTGCTCAACCCGAGCGCCGGCGTCGCCGTGCCCTCTGGCTTTCCTGCCCAGGACTTCCGCGGCTTCCTCGAACCGGCGCGTGAGCACGGCGTCGGAGTCATCGTCATCCGCGTCCTGGCGGCGGGCGCCCTGAGCGGCCAGCTCGCGCGGCACCCGGTGGCCATGCCGTCGGTCGAGCCCATCGCCTCCGGTCCCGACTACGCGAGTGACGTCGCGCGTGCCCGGCAGCTGGAGGGGATCGTCCAGGACGGATACGCGGAGAGCCTCGTCGAGGCCGCCCTCCGCTTCCCGCTAGGATCGGAGGCGGTTTCGACCGTCCTGCTGGGCTACTCGACCCTGGAGCACCTCGAGTACGCTGCTTCCGCCGTCGCCCGCGGCCCGCTCCCGCATGCCGCCCTGGAGCGCCTCACCGCTGCGTGGAGCGATCTGGCCAGGCGGAGCTGATCCCGGGAATTCGCCGAAACGAAGCAGTGGTCCGGGTGGGCCCGTGAGACGATTCGCATTGTCGAGGGGCGCCCCGGCGCAGCCGAGGCGCCCCGAACGCCAGGGAGGCTGGGGGGCGCCCGGAGCCCCCCATGTCCTCAGGCGTGCTCGCTCCCCCCAACCTTGTTCAACAACGCGATCGGCTCGTCGCGCTAGGGTGTCCACGCGCTCGTTCAGGGGATCGCCGCTGTGTCCGCGCACCTTGTGCCACTGCACGTCGTGTCGGCGCATCTCGACGAGCAGCCGCTCCCAGAGGTCGCGGTTGGCCACCGGCTGCTTGTTCGTCCCGATCCAGCCCGTCCGTTCCCAGCGCTCCCACCAGCGATCGCGGAAGCAGTTGACGACGTAGGCGCTGTCGCTGTGCACGTGGACGCGCCGGCATTCGGGGATGGCGGCCAGGCCTTCCAGGGCGGCTCTGATCTCCATGCGCTGGTTGGTGGTCCGAGGCTCGGCTCCCGAGACGACGCGCTCGGTGTCGCCTTCGAGGATGAGGGCCGCCCAGCCGCCGGGTCCTGGATTACCCGAGCAGGCTCCATCGCAGTACACGGTGATGTCAGGCAGCGAGGCTAGGCGCACGTCCGAGAGTCGAGGAGCGTTACAGCGCGTTGGGGGTATGGGGGCCATCTCGGGGCCCCCCATGTCGCTATTCCTGCCAGAAGAGAAAGCGGCCGCAGCTCTCGCAGAGCATGAGAGGCCGCGCCGTCCGCAGCTCCTGGATGGCCTGAGGGCGGATGGTCACGCGACACGCGCTGCACACCGCGGTGGTGCCCACGGTGGCCACGGCCACGCCACCGCGCGCTCGGCGAATCCGGTCGTAGTCGCTCAGGAGCGCCGGGGGCAGCCCCGTCGCGCAGGCGGCGCGGGCGGCCCGGGCCGTCTCCAGCTCCGCCTCCACCGCGGCCAGCCGCTTCTGGACCTCGACCACGTCGCGCGTGGCCTGCTCCTCGCGGCGCGCGTGAAGCTGCTCGGCCTCGCGGATCTCGGCGGCCACACGCTCGCCCAGCTCCATGAGGGCGAGGATCTGCTCCTCGACCTCCGCCTTTTCCTGCTTGATCTCCTCGATCTCGATGAGGACGGCCGAGTACTCCTTGTTGGTCTTCACCTCGTAGAGCCGGCTCTCCGACTTGGCCCGCTTGGTGGAGGCGACCTCGAGATCCTGCTCCTTGGCGCGCAGGTCCTTGCGGGCCTTGTCCTGGCGCGCGCGGAGGACGTCCAGGGACTTTTTGGCCTCGGCGAGGGCCGTCTCGATGGCCGCCACCTCGCGGGGGAGGCGTGCCGCCTCTGCCTCGAGGGCGGCGAGGCGGCTGTCCTGCTGCTGCAGGTCGCTCAGGATCTGGAGGTTCGCATCCACGGTCAGCTCACTCCGGGAACGTTGGTGGGCCCACCCGGGGTCGAACCAGGACCTGACCGGTTATGAGCCGGCTGCTCTGCCATTGAGCTATGGGCCCGAGGCGCATAGTAGCTCACGTCTCGAGAAAGCTTCGGAGCTTCTTCGAGCGCGAGGGGTGGCGAAGCTTGCGGAGGGCCTTGGCTTCGATCTGACGGATGCGCTCGCGGGTCACCGCGAAGTCCTGGCCGACCTCCTCCAGGGTGTGCTCGCAGCCGTCGGAGAGGCCGAAGCGCAGGCGCAGGACCTTCTCCTCGCGCGGGGTCAGGGTGTTGAGGACCTTGTTGGTCTGCTCGCGCAGGCTGAGCCCGATGATGGACTCCACGGGGGAGACCACCTGCTTGTCCTCGATGAAGTCGCCGAGGTGGCTGTCTTCCTCCTCGCCGATGGGCGTCTCCAGCGAGATGGGCTCCTGGGCGATCTTCAGCACCTTGCGCACCTTGTCCACCGGCACTTCCATCTTGGTGGCAATCTCCTCCGGGGTGGGCTCTCGACCCAGCTCCTGGACGAGCTGGCGCGAGGTCCGGATGAGCTTGTTGATGGTCTCGATCATGTGCACGGGGATGCGGATGGTGCGCGCCTGGTCGGCGATGGCCCGGGTGATGGCCTGACGGATCCACCAGGTGGCGTAGGTCGAGAACTTGTAGCCGCGGCGGTACTCGAACTTGTCGACGGCCTTCATGAGGCCGATGTTGCCCTCCTGGATGAGATCCAGGAACTGGAGCCCGCGGTTCGTGTACTTCTTGGCGATGGAGATGACGAGGCGGAGGTTGGCCTCCACCATCTCCTTCTTGGCCTGGGCGGCCTTCTGCTGGCCGGCCTTGATGATGGTCATCACGCGCTTGATCTCGTCGGCGCGGGCCCGCGCCCGGACCTCGGCCGCCTTGATCTCCTGCTGAGCCACCCACACCTGCTGCTGCTTGGGGCTCTGGAACTTCTTGGCCGCCTTGAGGTGGAGATCGCCGTTGGCGGCGGCGCCGTTGGTGCCGGCGGCGCCGGGGTCGCGGAAGTTCACGTAGATGAGGTTCTGGACCTCCTCGGGAGACGGCCGGCGCCCGTTGGTCCAGAGGGCGACGATGCGCTCGGCCCGCTCGATGTCCTCCACCAGGTCGCGCAGCCGCTGCACCAGCCCGCGCCTGCGCAGGTCCCCGTCCTCGCGGTCGATGATCTGTCCGCCGATGTTGAGCTTGCGCAGGGTCTCGAGCACTTTGGCCTGACGCTGCTGGGCCTGTCCGTCCAGCCGCTTCCACGCCGGCTCCTTGCCCTTGACCTTCTTCTTGCCGGCGCTCTTCTGGCGGAGCGTGCGAGCCTGCTCGCGCAGCTTGTCGCGCTCCCGCAGCAGGCGGTCGACCTTGGCGAAGCCGGCAATGACCGACCGGGCCAGCACCGCCGCCTTCTCCTCGCTGAACTCCTCTTCGTTGATATCGACGACGTCTTTCACGGAGATCTCGCTGCGACGGAGCTGGTCGCGCAGCTCGCGGAACCGCTCGAGGGCGAGGTTGGTGGAGAGGATGGCACGGGTGACCTGCTCCTTGCCCTCCTCGATGCGCTTGGCCAGCGCGATCTCCCCCTCACGGGTGAGGAGCGAGACGCGACCCATCTCGCGCAGGTAGAGCCGCACGGGATCCTCGGTCCGCCCCACGGGACCGGGGGTGAGGTCGATGGCGTCCCCCGGGCCGTCGTCGTCCTCCTCCACCGGGGCGGGCCGCTCGACGACCTCGGAGGGTAGGCGGCGCGGCCTTGGCGGAATCGACGAGCTCGATGTCCATGGCTCCGAACATCATCATGATGTCGTCGAGCTGATCCAGCGACACGATGTCCGACGGGAGGGCGTCGTTGACCTCGTCGTAGGTCAGGAAGCCTTTCTGCTTCCCGATCGTGACCAACCGGTCCAGCTCTTCTAGCCGTGGCTCTTCACTCATTCGTCTGGGCTCCTTGAGGATCCGATGTTCCGTGATCGAGCGACTGGGGGGTCCCGCCCGACAGCTCGTACACCAACCGGCTTCTCTCGTTGAGAGAACGATACGCCTCGGACACAGGGACGTCGACCCCGGCCTTCTCCTGCGCTTCCGCCAGGCGGCGTCCCACCTCGCGCATCTCCTTGAGGCTCTGAATGCGGGTGAGGTGGGTTCTGAACTGACGGATGGCGGCGGCGAGATCGTCCAGCTTCCGCTCCTCCATCAGCATGGTGGCGAGCAGGTCGCGCGCCTCGTCAGGCAGCTCACCCATACGACTCGCCGCTTCGGCGTCCGGTTCGCGGCGCAGCAGGCGCACCAGCTCGCGCAGCACCTCGTCGCTCATGTCCGCGTCGTCGAGGACGGGGAGCAGCTCGCGTCGCGCCTCCGCCGAGTGCAGCAGGAGGGCGACCAGGTCGCGCTCGCGCGTGGTCGCCCGCGAGGGCGCGCCCGTTCGAGCGGCGGTCACCGTCGTGGGGCGGCTCAGGGCCGACTGCAGTCGCTGTGACTCGATCCAGAGCTGGGTGGGGTCCACGCCGAGCTTCACGGCCGCCTCGCGCGACAGGGCCGCTGCCTCGTCGGCGTTGCCGACCTTGGCCAGCAGGAGGGCGACACGGGCGAAGACGTTGGCGCGGGCCCGCGGGCCGGTGGCGCCATCGGGATCCGCCACGGCGCGATCCAGGGCGTAGGAGAGAATGCTGCGCGCCACGGCCAGGCGCTCGGCGAAGGCCTCGGCTCCCTCCGCGCGCAAGAACGTGTCGGGATCGTGCCCGGCCGCGAGGAGCGCCACGCGCACCCGGAACGACTCCGCGCGGTCGAACGAGCCCGAGCGGTTGATCCCCCACAGGGCACCCGCCGCCGTCGGCTCGAGCAACTCCTCCGCGCGCTCGGCGGCCTTCTGCCCGGCCGCGTCGGCGTCGAAAAAGGTGATGACCTCTCCGCAGAAGCGGCGCAGAAGGGCGAGCTGGGCGGCGGTGAACGAGGTCCCGAGGGCGGCGACGGTCTCGGTGAATCCGTACTGGTGAGCCATGAGACAGTCGACATAGCCCTCGACGAGGACGGCCCGCCCTCGGTCGCGTATGGCCTCGCGCGCCACGTTCACCCCGTACAGGAGGTTGCCCTTCGAATAGATGGGCGTCTCCGGCGAGTTGAGGTACTTGGGCTGCTCGTCGCCGAAGGCGCGCCCGCCGAAGGCCACCACCCGTCCCTGCAGATCGTGAATGGGGAAGATCAGCCGCCCGCGGAAGCGATCGTAGACACCGCCGCCGCTCGGGCGCGCCACGGCCAGCCCCGCCGAGACCAGCACATCCTCGCTGACCTGCTCGCTGCGCATGGCCTCACGCAAGAACTCCCACCCCTCGGGGGCGAGGCCCAGACCGAAGCGCCGCGCCAGCTCAGGGTCGATCTCGCGGCGATCGAGGTACGCGCGGGCGCCGCTCCGCGCCCGGCTTCCACAAGGCCTCGGCGTAGACCCGGGCGGCGAGGGCCATGGCCCGGAACAGCTCCTCACGGCCGAAGCTGCCGTCGGCTCCTCCGCCCTCGTCGGGCATAGCCACCCCGGCGATGCGCGCCAGCTCACGGACCGCCTCGGGGAAGGTGAGCTTGTCCTGGCGCATGACGAAGGCGAAGGCGTCACCGCCCACGCCGCAGCCGAAGCACTTGAAGATGCCCTTGCGCGGATTGACGTTGAAGGACGGGGTCTTCTCGCCGTGGAAGGGACAGAGGCCTTTCCAGTTTTCGCCGGCTGATCTCAATCGGACGAAGCGCCCGATCAGCTCCACGATGTCGAGACTGGCGCGGATCTGGTCGCACACGCCCCGGTAGTCGAGCGCCATGGCCGCTAGCTCACCTGGAGCGCCGCCACGGTGGCCCCGGCGCCCCCTTCGGACGGTTGACCCTCGCGGAACGACTCCACGAGGGGGTGAGCGGCCAGGAGATCGCGCACCATCTTGCGGAGGGCACCGGTGCCCTTGCCGTGGACCAGGCGCACCGACGGCAGACCAGCCACGAACGCGTCGTCGAGGTAGTGCTCGACCAGGTCGCGGGCTTCGTCCGTCGTGCGTCCGATCAGATGAAGTTCCGGAGCGACGCCACTCTTCTCGGGCACGCTCGTCCCTCCACGGACCGTCGAGGCGGCCCTGGCCGGACCCGACACCGCGCGCAGGGCCTGCACGGGAACGCGGAGCGTGATGTGCCCCGACTGTACGGTCGCCGTGGCGCCGGTCAAGGTCACCAGCTCGCCACGGACTCCGAGGTGGTCGGCGACCACGGTGGCGCCGGGAACGAGGTCGGCGGGAGGACGGTCGCCATCCGGCGGCGCCACCGGGGTGAGTCGCTCGGCGGCCTGGGTCACGCGCCGGCGGCTCTGCTCGAGGGACTTGCGGCTGCGCTCGCCCGTCTTGAGCCGCTCCCACTCGGCGGCAAGGGCACGCCGGATATCGGCGACGAGCGTCCCGGCGTCACGCGTGGCGCGCTCCACGATGGTCCGCGCGCGCGCCTCCGCGCTCACTTCCGCTTGCCGCGCCGCCTCGAGCCGTACGGCCGCTTCCCGCTCGCGTCGCTCGAGGGCGATGCTGCGCTCGGCCTCTGACCGGGCCTGGGCATCGAGGCGTTCGAGCAGCTCGGACATGCGCGCGCCCTGGGCCGAGCGGTGCGCGTGCGCGCGCGCCACCAGCTCGGGGGCCAGTCCGAAGCGCGCGGCAATGGACAGCGCGTAGCTCTGGCCGGGCCGGTCGTAGAGCAGCCGGAACGTCGGGGCGAGGGTGGCGCTGTCGAACTCCACGGACGCGTTGCGGGCGCCGGGATGGGTGCTCGCGAACGCTTTGAGCGGCTCGAGGTGCGTGGTGGCCATCACGAGAGTCCCCCGCGCCTCCAGCCCTTCCAGAATGGCCTGGGCGAGCGCGGCGCCCTCGTCGGGATCCGTCCCTGCCCCGAGCTCGTCGAGCAGCACGAGGGACCTCTCGTCGACGGCGTCGAGGATTTCGCGCACCTGCGTGACGAAGGCCGAGAACGTCGAGAGGTGGGTGGCGACACTCTGGTCGTCGCCGACGATGGCGAACACCCCGTCGAAGACGGGAAGCCGTGAGCCCTCCGCCGCCGGCACGTGACAGCCCACCTGGGCCAAGAGGGCGCACAGCGCGAGCGTCTTGAGGGCGACGGTCTTGCCGCCGGCGTTCGGGCCCGTCACCAGGAGCAACGGCCGCTGGCGAGACAGCTCGAGATCCACGGCTACGACGGGGCGCGAGGCGTCCTTCCAGCTCTGGGCGAGGAGGAGCGGGTGGCGAGCGCCCCGGAGGGAGACGGTCCCGTCGGGATCGATGGCCGGAAGGGTGGCCCTCATGCGCTCGGCGACGTGCGCCCGGCAGAAGATCCAGTCCAGCTCGCCGATGGCTTCGACCAGCGCGCCCAGGTCATCGATCCGGCCCCGCACGCGATCCGTCAGCTCGGCGAGGATCCGCTGAACCTCCTGCTCCTCGGCGCGACCCATTTCCACCAGTTCGTTGTTGGCCTCGATCACGGCGTCCGGCTCGACGAAGATCGTCTGCCCGCTCTGGGAGCGGTCGTGCACGATGCCGCGCATGCGGGCGCGCGCGTCGGCGCGCACGGGGATGACGTATCGGCCGTGCCGCACGGTGACGAAGCGATCCGCGACGGCGTCGGACGCCTGGAGCAGGCGCTCCAGCTCGGCGACGATCCGACGTCGGCGATCGCGAATGGCACGGCGCAGCTGGCCGATCCGGGCACTGGCCTGATCAGTGACGCCGCCTTCGTCGTCGAGGGCTCGACGCAGTGCATCCCGGAGCTCGGGGGCGCGGGGGAGGGCGTCGGTCAGGAGGCCGACGGCGGGGGCGCCCTCGTGCACGGCACGCCCGTAGGCGGCGAGGCGCGGGCTCGCCTCGAGGACGGGGGCGATCTGGACCAACTCGACACCATCGAGCACGGAGCCAGGCGTGCCGGCGCGCTCGAGGATCGGTCGGATGTCGGGAATGACGTCGAAGGGGGGTGGCCCAGCGACCGCCAGCGCCTGCCGGGCCTCGCGCGTCGTGGCGAGCGCTGACCGGACGCCCTCAGGGTTGGTGAGAGGCTCGGCCGCCTGGGCCCGCTCGCGACCCATGACGGTTCGTGCCTCCTGGGAAAGAACATCGAGGGCGGTGTCCCACTCGATGCCCCGCCCCCAGATTCGACCTGCCTCCAACCTCGGCCTCATTCGCTCCCGCTCCGCAGCGCGGGAGCCGGCGGTGCGGTCAGGAGTGTCGCGACTAATCGGAGACGCGCTCGCGGCGCTTGGCCTTCTTGCGCGCGGCCAGGGCCTTGCGCTTTCGGCGCACGCTCGGCTTCTCGTAGTGTTGGCGCTTTTTGAATTCGGACAGGAGCCCGGCCTTCTCACACTGCTTCTTGAACCGCTTCAGCGCGCTCTCGAAGGACTCGTCGGGTTCGACGATGACTTTGGTCACGCTGCTCCCCCCCTCCGCGAGGACGCTGTCCCACTGGATAAACGCCAACTATATACCACGCGCCCCCTACCCCGGCAATTGAGCCCGGCCCAACTGGAAGGGGCGAGGCGCCACGCCCACGACGGCGGCCTTGTGGGCGTCCTCGGCACCACGTTGCAGTACATCGCGAATGCCATGGGATGGCCGAGCGGCCCAGCGCGGGCGAAACGGCCATCGCGGTCAGGCCGTGCCCCTCTGGGGTGAGTGCAGAAGCGTGAGCACACGGTCGCCCGCCGTGGAGACGGCGGCCTCCACCAAGGGAAGCTCCTCGGGTTCGAAGGTCGACAGCACGTGGTCGGGGACGTCGGCCTTGGTGTCCGGGCGGCCGATCCCGACCTTGACCCGGCGGATGTCCGAGGTTCCCAGCGCCTCGATGACCGACCGCACGCCGTTGTGACCGCCGGCGCTGCCTTTCATGCGGACGCGCACCGTGCCGAGGGGGAGGTCGAGATCATCGTAGACGAGAATCAGATCTGCGGGGTCGGCGTGGAGCGTGCGAAGTACCGTGGCGAGCGCCGGGCCGGAGACGTTCATGAAGCTCAGAGGCTTCACGAGGTAGATGGGCTCGCCTCGCCATTGCGCCCGGGCCACCACGGCCTGACCCTCGCGGCGCCACGGGCGGTGGAGGCTGTGGGCCAGCGCGTCCACCACGCGCTGGCCCACGTTGTGCCGTGTCTCCCGGTACTCCGGACCCGGGTTCCCGAGCCCCACCACGACCTGGGCCAACGAACGGCAGTTCCGCTACTTCCGAGCTCTCTTGCCCTCGTCGGCGGGCGCCTCTTCCTTCGGCTTGCGCTCGGTGAGGACCTCGGGCTCCGCGGCAACGACAGCGGTCGGAGCGACTGCTGCCGGCGTCTCCTCGGCCATCGGCGGCGAGATGATGGCCACCGCCTGGTCCGGGTCGTTCACGACGCGCACGCCCTCGGGGACCTGTAGGTTCCGCACGGTCAACACGTCGCCGATCATCAGGGCGGAGACATCGGCGTCGACCCCATCGGGGATCAACGAGGGGAGGCACGAGACTTCGATCTCGTGCAGGATCAGGCTGAGGATGCCCTTTTGCTCTCGCACGCCCGCCGCGTCCCCGACGGTGTGGATGGCCACCACCACGGTGATGGGACGGTCGGCCGCCACTTCCTGGAGATCGACGTGGAGCAGTTGCTCGGTCACGGGATCGAACTGGAGGTCTCGGATGACGGCCATCCGCTGGGCGCTGGCTCCCTCCGGCGGCTTCAAGCTGACGAGCTGGGTGGAGCCTTCGTGCCCGTGGATGATCCGGAGGACGGCCCGAGGATCCACGCTGATCGCCTCGGACGCGACGCTTCCATAGAGCACGGCGGGCACGACCCCGGCGCGGCGAAGTCGCTTGGCCACCTTCTTGCCCGTCCCCTCGCGATGATGAATCACCAACTCCTGCATCTCCATACGTCCGATCTCCTTTCAACTGGCCCATATCGAGGGCCGCCACGGCGGCGCCGGGCGGCCCGAACGCCGGGGGGCTTGGGGGCGCCCGGAGCCCCCCATTGTGTCAGACGAACAGCGTCGAGACGGATTCCTCGTCGTGGATGCGGCGGATGGCCTCGCCCAGCAACGGCGCCACACTGAGCACGGTGACCCGCGCCTCACGCTTGGCCTCGGCCACCGGAACGGTGTTGGTCACGACCACTTCCTCGAGCGCGGAGGCCTTGATGCGCTCGATCGCCGGTCCGGACAGGACAGGGTGGACGCCACAGGCCAGGATGCGCCGGGCGCCCTCGCGCTCGAGCGCGCTCACCGCCTGCACGAGCGTGCCGGCCGTGTCGATCATGTCGTCGATGACCACCGCGTCCTTGCCCTCCACCTCGCCGATGAGGTGCATGAAGACGGCCACGCTCGGTCCATCGCGACGCTTGTCGATGATGGCCAGCCCGGCGTTGAGACGCTTGGCGATGGCCCGGGCCCGCTCCACTCCGCCCGCATCCGGGGCGACGATCACCGCATCGCGAAGGTCCTTCTTGCCCAGATAGTCGATGATGACGGGCGCCGCGAACAGGTGGTCCACCGGAATGTTGAAGAACCCCTGGATCTGGCCGGCATGCAGGTCGAGGGTGAGCAGGCGGGCCACCCCTGCCGCTTCCATGAGGTCGGCCACCAGCTTGGCCGAGATCGGCACGCGCGGCTGGACCTTGCGATCCTGGCGCGCGTAGCCGTAGTAGGGGAGCACGGCGGTGATCCGACGCGCCGACGAGCGCTTGAGCGCGTCGGTCATGACCAGCAGTTCCATCAGCGAATCGTTCACGGGGGGACACGTGGGCTGGATGATGAACACGTCGGCCCCCCGCACGTTCTCGGTGATCTGGACGAACACCTCGCCGTCGGAGAAGCGCGAGACCTCCGCGGAGGCCAGCGGCACCCGGAGGTACTGGGCGATCTCCTCCGCCAGGGGCCGATTCGCGTTGCCCGTGAACAGCTTGAGATCGTAGGCCATGGCCCCGCCTTACCTGAACCTCACCCGGAGGTGGTTGGGGCGGAGGGATTCGAACCCCCGAATACGGGATCCAAAGTCCCGCGCCTTACCGCTTGGCCACGCCCCATCGTCCCTGCCATCACTGCGCCTTGAGCCGAATTGCCGGTCCGCGGATGGTCCGGACCGCCCAGCACGACCATGATACCCTCGCCAGCCGCGCCCGAAGCTGACGCGCATGTTCCCAGGAACGGGCGAGACCGAACACCGTTGGCCCGCTGCCCGACATGGCCGCGCCCAACGCGCCCGCGGCCATGAGAGCCGCTTTGATTTTCACGACCTGCCGCTGGACGGGGCCGAGGGCGGCTTCCAACCCGTTGTACAGGTGATCGGCGATGCGGCCGGTCCGGCGACTCCTGAGCGCCGCCAGCACCGCGCGCGAGTGCTCGCCCCCCGTATACATGACCGAGGTCACTCGCCCGTAGGTCTCCGCGGTACTGGCGCCGACACCTGGATTGATGAGCACGAGCGCCAACCCCGGGCCGTCCACGGGCTGCAACCGCTCGCCGCGACCCGTCCCGAGCGCTGTCCCCCCGCGCAGGAAGAACGGCACGTCCATTCCCAGCGTGACGGCAACCGTGTCGAGCCGCGCCAGGGGCCACCGCAGGCGCCATAGCCGGTTCAGTCCGACGAGCACAGCCGCCGCATCCGTCGAGCCCCCACCGAGTCCAGCCGCGACCGGAATCCGCTTGTCGAGTCGGATGCGAACCCCCTGGTCGACGCCTGCGGCATCTCGCAGCGCGATCGCTGCCCTCAGCGCCAGGTTGGTGCCATCCGTGGGGACACCGGGGCCGGCCGTCCGCAACTCGAAGCCGTCCGCCTCCTCGAGCACGAGCCGGTCGGCGAGGTCGACCGTCTGCATCACCGTTGTGATCTCGTGGTAACCGTCGGCGCGCCGCCCCAGCACCTCGAGCGTGAGATTGACTTTGGCCGCGGCGCTGAGCGCGAGGCGACGGGCGCGTCCCGACCCCGTCGACAAAGCACCAAACCCTAGCATGCAGACCCACCACCGTCAACGCGACGATGGCAGGACTCAGAGGCTGTGAGGATATCGAGGGGCGTCCCGGCTTCGCCGGGGCGCCCCGAGCGCAGGGGGAATGTCGGGGGCCATGTCGAGGCCCCCATGTTTATTCGATCTCCTTGATCCGGGCTCCACGGGGAATCGTGAGGGCGAAGCGCGCCGGGTCGATGCCTTGCCCGAAGACGGGCTCCTGGTACCGTACGCTCCCACTGACTTGGGAGGCCGCCGCATCGAACGAGAACCCACCAAGCTGGCCGTCGGCGCCCCGCGTGTAGATCACCCGCACGGCGTAGCGGCCTCCCACGATTTCCTGCTGGCGGACCAGGCCGGTGGTCAGGTCCATCCACACGCGCTTGCGATTCACCGCGCCATAGAGCATGACCGACGGGCCGTCAGCCTCGGCGGGTAGCAGCTCGGCGGCGCGCAGATCGTCCGGGGGCGCCGCCAGGCCGGCCAGGACGCTCACCAGGTCGTCGGGGTCGAACGGCAGACTCAGGAGCTTGGCCGTGACCTCGGGGGTTGCCGGCCCGACCACGGCCTCGTTGGTGGCGGCGTTGTAACCCCGGAGCTGCCCGTCGGCCACAGCCAGCAGCAGGAACGGGGTGCCGAAGGGCGACAGCGCCTCGAACCGAAGGGCGCTGGGCCGGCGTGCCAGGAGCACTCCGGAGATCTGCTGGCGCGTACCGCGGCGGTCGACGCTCAGCGCGGCCAGGGTGCGGAGGTCGCTGAACGCCCTCCAGTTGGTCGCGAGGAGGTCGACGGCGCGCCGCGCGTCCGCGGGGATGGATTGGCGAGGCGGCGGCAACGCCGTCGCACAACCGCTCGCCACCGCCACGACGAGGGCGAGACTACTGAGAAGCCTTCGACCGCTCACCCTTCAGCCGGCGAAGGTTGGCCTTCATGTCTTCGACCTTGTTCTTGACGCCGTCGGAGTTGGGATCGAGCTGGAGCGACTTCTCCCAGGCGGCCAGGGCGTCCTCGCTGAGGCCGTTCTTGGCGTAGGCATCGCCCAGGTGCTCGTAGATCACCGGATCGTCCTTAGCCCGTTCGGTGGCCCGTTTGAGCTCGCGCAAGGCCTCGGGGTAGCGTCCCTGCTGGTAGTAGGCCCAGCCGAGACTGTCGATGAAGTACCCATTCTCCGGTTCGATCTCGAGGGCCTTCGAGATGAGCTGAACGGCCTCGTCGAGGTTCTGGCCCCGCTCGGCGTACATGTAGCCGACGTAGTTGTAAGCTTCCGCGTGCCGCGGATCGGCCGCGATGACCTTGCGGAACTGTTGCACGGCGTCGTCGAACTTCGTCTGCTTCTCGTAGACCACGCCGAGCTGGAAGTGCAGGTCCTTATTACTCGCGTCGAGTCCGAGGCCCTCTTTCAGCGTGTCGGCGGCCTGATCGTATTGCTTGGCTCGGAAGTAGGCGGTGCCGAGGTAGAGAAACAGTTCAGGGCGCTTGGGGTCGAGGTTGACGGCCTCGCGCAGGGACGCGATGGCCTCGTCGTAGCGCTTGGCGCGACCGTGGAGAAAGCCCAGCTGAACGCGCGCGTCGACGGAGCGCGGGTCGGCCCGCAGGATGCGCTCGAGCTCGGCCCGAGCCTCCGCGTCCTTGCCCCCGTCCATATACGTGGTCGCGAGGAAGTAGCGCGCCCGCATGTTGGTAGGGTCCAGCGCGATGGACCGACGAAAGGCATCACTGGCGCGGTCCCACATCTTCTGCTCGTAGTACACGACGCCGAGCTTCAGCCAGATCCCCGCGTTCCGGGGCGCCGCCTCCGCGAGCTGCTCGATCCGCGCCTGCGCTTCCGCGAAACGACCCAGACGGAGGAGGAGGTCGCCGAGCCGTTCCACGAAGGCTGGATTGTCCGGGTTGTTGCGGAGCGCCTCCTCGTACACCGCCACCGCCTGCTCGGTATTGCCGCGCGTCTCGTAGACGTAGCCGAGAGCCGTCCAGGCGCCGTCGTGGTCGGGGTCGAGCTCTACCGCGCGCTTCAGGCGGGTGATCGCCTCGTCCCACGCTTCGGTCTCGATGGCCAGGCGTCCCAGGAGGAACTGGGCCTGGGCGAGATCGGGCTTGCGCTCAGCAAGCCGGGTGAGGGTCAGGCGGGCCCGGTCGTACGCCCGCTGCTCCACCTGATATCGGGCGAGGGAGAGGTACCCGTCCTCGGCATCGGGATTCAGGGCGATGACCTTCTCCAGTTCCTTCTCGGCTTCCGGGTACATGCGCTGGGCGCGCAGCAAGTCGGCCAAGGTCATGTGGGTCGCGACCTGGCCGGGCGCGATCTCCACGGCCCGGCGGGCCGCGGCGACCGCCTCGGCCGGAGCGTCGACCCGTCCGTACCACTGGGCCAGGGTGGTCCAGAGGAAGGCGGAGTTCGGATCGCGCTTGATCGCGTCCTGCATCGCGGCGATGGCGTCCTTGAACTCGCCGTTCTGCGCGAACGTCTGCGCCACCGAGTAGTGGTAATACGCATCGGCGCGTACGTCGGGGGCGCTGGCCCGGAGGGCTCCCTCGGACTGACCGCCCGATCCCCGTTCCGCGGTCGCGCATCCGCTCGCGAGCGCGAAGCAGGCGACCAGGACCAGGGAGAGCCGGAGTGGCGCGATCATGGTGCGAGTTTCGATGCGCCGGTCGCCCGCCGGGCCCGCGTGAGCAGGCGACGGGCGGCCGTCGCCAGCGCGGCATCAGCAATGATGGCAGTCGCCTCCTCGATCTCGTGCCGATCCTGTTCGCTGAGAGGAGGGGCCGGCCGTGCCGCGGCGGCAGCGTGATCGGGCGACGGGCGCAGGAGCTGACCGACGGTCAAACGGAGAGCCCTCACCGATGGACAGTGACGCTGGATCATGCTGAGCACCTCTGCCTGGCGCAGGCTCAGCTCGTGCAGCCACGGCGAGTTGTCGACCACCACGGTCAGGCAACCCTCGACGAGATGAGCCGGGCGCGTCCGGGGTGCAAGCTCGGCTCCCACGATCGCCTCCCAGGCTTGGTACACGCGGACTTCAGCGAGCCGATCGACGAGCTGAGGCACGGCATCGGGCAAGAGATCGCCAACGGCCCGAGGCATCGCTGAAGGCTTCAACGGTTCTCGGCTCCTCTCCAGAAGATATTGGAAGATGCTACGCCGTCACCGTGCCGAGAGCCAGCGTTTGTCAGGAGAACCCGGTGGGGCGCTCAATTGACTCGTTCTGGACCGCTCTTTATAGTGGCGGCATCGTGGCCAAACCCCGACGTGGTGATCGTATCACCATTGCGATCGACGACCTCGCCTTCGGGGGAGAGGGCGTGGGCCGCGCGGGAGGTTACGTGGTGTTCGTCCGCGGCGGCCTGCCCGGCGACCGGCTCACGGTCAAGATCGTCGACGCCCGCGCCCGCTTCGGGCGTGCCGAGATCGAGGCCATCGAGGAGGCGTCGCCGCACCGGGTGGCCGCGCCGTGCGTCTACTTCGGCCGCTGCGGCGGGTGTCGCCTCCAGCACATGACCTACGACGCCCAGCTCGCGTTCAAGGAAAAGCAGGTCCGCGACTGCCTGCAGCGCCTCGGAGGCCTCGCCGAGTTCGATCTTCGCCCGATCGTCCGCGCGCCGGAGATCTTCGGGTATCGCAACAAGATGGAATTCACCGTGGCCGGCGCGGCGGGCGATGCGCGCATCGGCCTCCACGAGGCCGAGCGCTACGACGTCGTGCTGGACATCGAGCGCTGCCTGCTCCAGTCCGAGACGATGAACACCCTCCTCGACGAGATGCGCCAGCAGGCCCGGGAGCGCCGCCTCTCCGTGTACGACCAGCAGTCCGGGGAGGGACTGCTCCGCTTCGTCACCCTGCGCGAAGGGCGACGCACCGGTGAGGTTATGGCGAACATCGTGGCCGTCGCCCCCGACGTGGAGGCGCTCGCCCCGGTCGCGGAAGCCCTGCGCGCCCGCGTTCCCGCCACGACCAGCGTCGTCCTCAACGTCAACGGCAAGAAGGCGAGCGTGGCCGTGGGCACCGAGGAGCACGTGCTCCACGGGCGAGACCACATCACGGAGCGGCTCGACGACGTGACGTTCCAGGTGTCGGCCAACTCCTTCTTCCAGACCAACACGCGGCAGGCCGAACGGTTGTTCGAGATCGTGGCGGAGGCGGCGGCCCTGGTGGGGAGCGAGATCCTCATGGACCTCTACTCTGGGACGGGGGCCATCAGCCTGCTCCTGGCCCGGCGTTGTCGCCACGTCTACGGCATCGAGGTGGCCGCTGCCGCGGTGGCGGACGCCGTGCGCAACGCGGCGGCGAATGGCATCACGAACTGCACCTTCCTCTCCGGCGAGGTGCGACACGTCCTGCCTGCGCTGCTCGCCGAGGGCGTGCGGGCCGACGTGGTGGTGGCCGATCCCCCGCGGGCAGGGTTTCACCCCAAGGCCCTGAAGTCCCTGGCGACCCTGGCCCCTGCGCGCATCGTGTACGTGTCGTGCAACCCCGCGACCCTGGCGCGCGACGTCGGGGATCTCGCGCACCACGGCTACCGGCTGGAGTGGGTTCAGCCCGTGGACATGTTCCCGCATACCCCTCACATCGAGGCCGTTGCGCGTCTCTGTAAGAACTCGTGAGGGTCTACCTCCTCCGGAGATTGTCACAGTCCATCCTCGTCCTGTTCGGCGTCTCCTTCGTGGTCTTCTTCATCCTGTATCTGACCGGCGATCCGGCCCTGGTGCTGCTCCCTCCCGAGGCCTCGGCCGAGGACATCCGCCGCTTTCGCGAGGCCATGGGCTTCAACGATCCCTTCGTGGTCCAGTACGGACGCTTCCTCGCCGGGGCGCTGCGGGGTGACTTCGGCCAGTCCATCCGGCATGGGGAGCCCGCCTTTCACCTCGTGATCGAGCGGATGCCCGCCACCTTCGAACTGGCCGGGGCGGGGCTGCTGATCGCCCTCTGCCTGGCCATCCCCGCCGGCATCATCTCCGCCGTGCGCCGCAACACCATCGCGGACTACATCTCGACCATCGTGGCCCTCCTCGGCCAGTCGATGCCCACGTTCTGGCTGGGCATCATGTTGATCTTGGTCTTCTCCGTACAGTTCAACCTGCTTCCTTCCTCGGGCCGAGGCGGCCTCACACACTTGGTCTTGCCCGCGATCACGCTGGGACTCTTCACCACCGCGCGCATCACCCGGCTGACCCGGTCGGGGATGCTCGAGGTGCTGAACCAGGACTACATCCGCACCGCGCGCGCCAAGGGGGTCAGCAATCCACCCATCGTCTGGAAGCACGCCCTCAAGAATGCCGCCATCCCCATCGTGACCATCGTGGGGATCGAGCTGGGCACCCTGCTGGGCGGTTCGGTGATCACGGAGACCATCTTCGCCTGGCCCGGAGTGGGGCGGCTGTCGGTGCAGGCCATCTACAACCGCGATTACCCCGTCGTCCAGGCCGCCGTCTTCCTGCTCGCCACGACGTTCGTCCTGGTCAACCTCATCGTCGACGTCATCTACACCTACCTCGATCCCCGCATCCGCCTGCGGTGAGCCGCGCCACCGTTCTCGCCGAACGCGACGTCACCCTGCGCCGACGCGGAACGCCCCGCGGCGCGCGAGTGGCAGCTCTTCCTGCGGCGGCTGGCGCGCCGGCGGACGGCGCTCTTCGGCCTCTGCGTGGTGGCGCTGGTGCTCGTGACGGCCCTCGCGGCCCCGCTCGTCTCGCCCTTCGACCCGATCGAGCAGAACATCAGCGAGCGCCTGAAGGCGCCGGGCTCTCGCGACATCGCGGGACGCCTCCACGTCCTGGGCAGCGATCACCTCGGGCGGGACCTGCTGGCTCGCATCCTGTACGGGGCGCGCCCGGCCCTCATGGTCGGCTTTGCGGCCGTGCTGATCTCGGGCGTGCTGGGCATGGCCGCCGGCCTCATCGCTGGGTACTTCGGCGGCCGGGTGGACGACGTCCTCATGCGGCTGGCGGACATCCAGCTCGCCTTTCCCTTCATCCTGCTCGCCATCGCGGTCATCGGCGTCCTCGGTCCGAGCTTGCCGACCATCATCGCGGTGATCGGGGTCTCCAGCTGGGTCGTCTACGCGCGGGTGGTCCGAGGGACCGTCCTCTCCCTCACCGAGCGGGAATTCGTCCAGGCTGCGCTGGCCCTGGGCAGCGGAGACCGGCGCGTCAGTGCTTCACCACATCCTGCCGAACGCTTTCACGCCCTGGCTGGTGGTGGCCACCCTCGACATGGCCCGGGTCATCGTCATCGAGTCGGCCTTGTCGTTCCTCGGGCTGGGTGTCCAGCCTCCGACGCCGACGTGGGGCGGCATGCTCGCCGACGGGCGTGTCTACATCTCCACGGCGTGGTGGCTGGCCACGTTTCCCGGGCTGGCCATCCTCGTCACCGTCCTGGGTATCAATCTCTTCGGCGACGGTCTCCGCGACACCCTCGACCCGCGACTCAACGTCTAGTGAGATGGGGGGCCTCGAACGGAGCCCCTCGAGCCCCGCCGCGCTCGTCGCGCCCCGGGGGAACCCGGGGCACTCCTCGATACCCGACAGGCTCCCTAGAGGGCCGCAGGACGCCGCGGGGTTGGGCCCCGTCGTCCGAGGCGAGCAATCTCACGACCTAGAGCGCGCCCACCACCATCGCCCGGCCAGCACTCCGGCCGCCGCGGGCACCGTCACCCACAAGTGGCCCGCGGGAACTCCCGTCACCTGATTGATCGCCAGCACAACCGCGCCCCCGACGGCAGCCAGCCAGAGGAGCAGCGCGGTCAGAGCGCTGGCCGTGCGGAGCCAGGTCCGCCGCGCGATCGCGAGGGCGGCCAGACTTCCCGCTGCGTCGATGGCCACGTCCTCCACGCTGCCCGTCCGGCTCGGCACGAACCGCTGATGCGTTTCGTCGAGGGCCGCCCACAGCACGCAGATGGCAAAGGCGCCCCCGGCGGCCGCCCAGGTGGGGAGCGCGCGGGCGTGGATCAGCGTTCGAAACCAGAGCACGGCGAGGATCGCGTACTCGACGAAGTGAGTCGCCTTGCGGAGGGCGCGATGGAGGGCCGCGACGTCCGCGGGCGTGAGCCAGGGCGCGAGGCCCGCGACCAGGCCCAGGAGAACACCGCCCGTGCGTTGGCTGCTGAAGGACCCCGACGACAGGACCATGATGACCGCCATCCAGACGAGTGGCGGTATCCAGGACGAGGGACGCATCGATGTCTCATGATACAGTGGCCGCGATGCTCGGCGAGATCCTCGATGATTTGTTGATCTCGAACGTGACCGGGCCGTGCATCGTGGCGAGCCGCCACTTTCCCTCGCGCCCACCCACCTACGCCTCGTGTCCGGCCACCTTGGATCCGCGTCTCGTCGAGGCGCTGCGCGTGCGCGGCATCGACCAGCTCTACTCCCATCAGGCGCGGACCTGGGAGCTGGTCGACAAGGGGCATCACGTGGTCGTAGTCACACCGACCGCGTCGGGCAAGACCCTGTGCTACAACATTCCCGCCCTGCAGGCGCTGCTGGCCCAGCCCGACGCGCGCGTGCTCTACCTCTTTCCCACCAAGGCCCTCGCCCAGGATCAGCTCGCCGAGCTGGAGGAGATCGCCAAGGCGCTCCCGAACCTACGGATGTTCACCTACGACGGTGACACCCCACAGGACGCCCGGCGGGCGGTGCGCGCCCGCGCCAACCTCGTGCTGACCAATCCGGACATGCTCCATTCCGGCATCCTGCCGCACCATACCAAGTGGGCCACGCTCTTCCAGAATCTGCGCTACGTGGTGATCGACGAGCTCCACGCCTATCGGGGTGTGTTCGGGAGCCACCTGGCCAACGTCCTGCGCCGGCTTCGCCGGATCTGCCGCCACTACGGATCGGCTCCGCAGTACGTCATGGCCTCGGCGACCATCGGGAATCCCCGGGAGCTGGCCGAGCGGCTCACCGGCGAGGTGGTGGAGGAGATCGCCGAGAGTGGCGCGCCCACCGGAGAGAAGACCGTCCTGTGCTACAACCCGCCCGTCGTCAACCCCGAGCTGGGGATTCGCGCGCCGTACCTCGGGGAGGCCTCGAAGCTGGCCCAGCGATTTCTCCGCGAGAAGATCCCCACCATCGTGTTCGCCCAGAGCCGGCTGGCCACCGAGGTTCTCCTGACGTCCATCAAGGACGCCATTGCCGACCGCACCGGTGACTCCGGTCTGGTGCGCGGCTACCGTGGCGGCTACCTGCCGACCCGGCGTCGCGCGGTCGAGCAGGGGCTGCGGGCGGGGGAGGTGGTCGGGGTGGTCTCGACCAACGCCCTCGAGCTGGGCGTGGACATCGGCCACCTCGACGTTGCGGTGCTCGCCGGGTATCCGGGGACGATCGCGTCGCTCTGGCAGCAGGCGGGACGCGCGGGGCGCCGCAGCGGGCCGTCGGCGGCACTCTTCGTGGCCACCAGCGCCCCCCTCGACCAGTTCATGGTCACCCACCCGGAGTACCTGTTTGGCACGCCGCCCGAGCACGCCCGGGTGAACCCGGACAACCCCTTCATCCTGGTGAACCACCTGAAGTGCGCGGCGTTCGAGCTGCCGTTCGGCCCGGGCCCGGCCGGCCAGGAGATGGAGTCGTTCGGCGACGTCGACGTGCGGCGCTACCTCGCCGCGCTCGAGGACGAAGGCGTGCTCCACCGCGCGGGGCCGCGCTGGCACTGGGCCTCCGAGACGTATCCGGCCGACCACGTCTCGCTGCGCACGGTGACGAGCGACAACTTCGTGGTGATCGACACCACCGCGCGCGATGCGAAGCAGACCAAGCGGAGGCAGGTCATCGCCGAGGTGGACTGGGGCAGTGCCTTCGCGACGATCTATCCCAAGGCGATCTACCTCGTGGAAAGCGAGCCCTTCGAGGTCCAGGAGCTGCACTTCCGGGAGGACGAGGAGAAGGTCGCCTACGTCAAGCGGGTGCACGTCGACTACTTCACCGACGCCGTGAGCGCCAAGGGCGTCTGGATCCTGCAACGGCTGGCCGGGCGGCAGCACCCGGCCTTTCTCGCCGAGCAGGGCGAGGTGCTGGTGGCCGAGAAGGTCGTGGGATTCAAGAAGATCAAGCTGGGGACATTGGAAAACGTCGGCTCCGGCGAGGTGGAGCTGCCCCAGCAGGAGATGCAGACGACGAGCGCATGGCTGACGGTACCGCCCGAGGCACTGGCCCAGGTAAGCCGGTCGCGCGAAGAGCTGATCGACGGCCTGCGGGCGGTGAGCTACCTGCTCCATCACCTCGCGCCCATCTTCCTGCTCTGCGACGTGCGGGATCTCGGCTCGTGGCTCGGCGACACGACCCCGGCCACGCCGGACTCGGTCGCCACGCGGGAGTCCGCCCGGCGCCGTCTCCTCGAGGCCGAGGAGTTCAAGCCGACCGTGTATCTGTACGACTCCCACGCGGGAGGCATCGGTCTCGCCGAGCGGCTTTTCGAGGTGCTGCCCGATCTCTTGCAGCAGGGACTGGCCACCCTGAAGGCGTGCCCCTGCCAGGCAGGCTGTCCGTCCTGTGTGGGCCCGGTGAACGAGGTGGGGCGGCGCGCCAAGGGGACGGCGGCCCGTCTCCTCCACCTTCTCATTGGCTGACCCTCGCGCCACATGGACACGCTCGCGGAGCTTCGCGGGGTCATCCGGCGTATCGAGCGCGCTCGCCCGCGCCGACCCGCTCCGGAGCCGGTGGCGCGGGTCGTCGGCGGCGAGGTGCTGGAGACGGCAGAAGGCCCGATCGTGCGCGTGCGCCAAGCCTTCCCATGGTCGCATCGACACGGACGGTGTCCTCTCGCGGGCGGCACCGGTCTGTCGCCAGACGTGCTGGCGCTCCTCTCGCCGCGTGAGGCCCGTATCCCGCAGGGAGGCCCTCTCCTCTTCCTCGACACCGAGACCACCGGACTCGCAGGCGGCACGGGCACCTACGCCTTCCTCGTCGGGGTGGGTCTGGTGGAGCGGGACGCGATCGTGGTCGAGCAGTACTTCATGCGCGATTTCGATGAAGAGCCGGCCCTCCTCGCCGCGCTCGCGCCCCACCTGACCGCGGCCTCGGCGGTCGTCACCTTCAACGGAACGGGCTTCGACCTGCCGCTGCTGGAGACGCGCTTCGTGCTCGGGCGACGCCGCTGGCCCGACCTCGTCCACGTCGATCTCCTGGCGCCGGCGCGGCGGGTGTGGTCGGGGGCCCTCGGCGATTGCCGCTTGCCCACGCTTGAACGCGATGTCCTCGGCGTCCTGCGCGAGGACGACGTGCCGGGCTGGGAGATTCCCTCGCGCTTCTTCGCCTACCTGCGCGATCGCCAGGCGGGACGGCTGCAGCCGATCTTCGCTCACAACCGCGACGACGTCCTGTCCCTCGTCGCACTGCTCGGATGGTTCGCGCAGGCCCTCGCCGCCGAGCCACCGCGGCTCGGCCCGGACGAGCTGGCGGGTCTCGGGCGACTCTGGGAGCGCGTGGATGCCGAACGGAGCGCCGCCTACTATCATGCGGCGCTCGACGGCGGCCTCGGCGGCTCCGGCGCGCACTGGGTGCGCTTGAGGCTCGCCTGGTGGGAGAAGCGTCGCGCTCGCTGGGAGATCGCCCGCGCCCTGTGGGAGGCTGCCACCCGGGCCGAGGCGTTCGATCCACGGCCCTGGGAGGAACTGGCCAAGTTCCACGAGCACCGACGGCGCGACGCGGCCGCGGCCCGCGACCTGGTCCGCGCCGCCCTGGATCTGGCCCGGAACGCCCGGGCTTCCGCGCGGGTCGTCGATGCGTTCGTCTACCGGTTGGCTCGCCTCCAGCGCCGCCTCGACCGGGGCACGTAGGCTCCCTCGAGGGTCGCAGCGCCGGCAGGCCGGCGCTCGACGGAGCTCGTCCGCGGAATTGCTACCCAGACGACACGTGGGGTCGGGCGGGCTCGTCAGCGGGGAACGTGACGACGTGGAGCACGTGGGTTTCCGGGCACACACGCGTACCCGGCGCAAAAGCCGCGGACGAGGGCTGGGAGGAGTGGACCCGATGGCCCGAGGGCAGGCCCAGGCAGTAGAGATTCTCCGAGCCTCGGAAGTAGCGCCGTAGAATCACAGCCTCCCCGTCGCCCCTCGGTGTGAAGGTGACGTCGTCGGGGCGGATCATGACCCGGATCCTCTTCCCGATCGCCCAGGCCTCGACGTTCTCGAAGACACCCAGTTCCGTGACGATACCCTCCGCGGCGACCACGCCGGGGATGAAGTCTGCGGCGCCGACGAACTCGGCCACGAACGGAGTGGCCGGACGGTGATAGATGCCTTCGGGGGATCCGATCTGCTCGAGCCGGCCGTGGTTCAGCACGCCGACCGCGTCCGCGATGGTGAAGGCCTCCTCCTGATCGTGGGTCACGAAGACCGCCGTGGTGCCCGTGGCGCGCAGGATCTTCTCGACCTCGTCGCGCATCTGGGCGCGGAGATCCGCATCGAGGTTGGAGAACGGCTCATCGAGAAGGAGCAGGGCGGGCGCGGGCGCGAGGGCGCGGGCGACGGCGACCCGCTGCTGCTGGCCGCCGGACAGCTCGTGAGGATAGCGGGGGCCGAAGTCGGCCAGGCCGACGAGACCAAGAACCTCGCCGACTCGGTCGCGCCGGGCGCGCTTGCCCAGCCCGCGCAGACCGAATCCCACATTGCCGCCGACGGTGAGGTGAGGGAAGAGGGCGTAGTCCTGAAAGACGAGCCCGACGCCCCGCTCCTCCGGGGGCACTCCGGCCCCGAGGCCGTCCGCCACCGTCCGTCCCGCGATGGTGATCAGCCCTGCGTCGGGCGCTTCGAATCCGGCAATGAGGCGCAGGGTGGTGGTCTTGCCGCACCCCGACGGACCGAGCAACCCGAGGATGCGGCCGCTCTCCACGCTGAACGAGAGCCGTCGACGGCGGGAGGGCCATCGCGGCGCGTAGCGCTTGGTGACGCGGGACAGGGTGAGGAGCGACATCGCTCAGTCTGTCACCGGCGTCAGCGGCGGCTCGCCGTTCAGCACGGCCAGGCAGTTGCGCACGGCGAGGGTGGCCATGGCCACGCGCGTCTGCGCTGAAGCGCTCGCGATGTGCGGAGCGACCACGACGTTCTTGAGGGGCAGCAGACCGGCGTGAATCTCGGGCTCCCGCTCGAAGACGTCGAGCCCAGCGCCCGCGATCGTTCCCTCGGTCAGGGCCCGGACCAGTGCGCCCTCATCCACGATCGGGCCTCGCGCGGCGTTGATCAGGATGGCGGATTTCTTCATGGTGCGCAGCGCCTGCTCGTTGATGAGGTGGCGAGTCTCGGGCAGGAGGGGCGTGTGCAGGCTGACGAAGTCGGACTGGGCCAGCACGTCGGTCATCGGTGTGAAGACGGCGCCCAGTTCGCTCTCCACGCGGGTTCCACCCGGACCGCGTCATGGTAGAGGATGCGCATGTCGAACCCCGGGCGCGTCGGGCGACGGCGCGGCCGATCCGACCGAAGCCGAGGACGCCGAGCGTCTTGCCGTAGACGTCGGCGCCCACGAGCAGGTTGTAGTCCCAGGTCTTCCACTGGCCGGACCGGACGAAGCTGTCGGCCTCCACCACACGCCTGGCCGCGGCCATCAGGAGAGCCCAGGCGAAGTCGGCCGTGGTCTCCGTGAGGACGTCCGGCGTGTTGGTGATCACGATTCCACGGCGCCTGGCGGCGGCAATGTCGATGTTGTTGTAGCCGACCGCGACGTTCGCGACGATCCGGAGTCCCGTGCAGGAGAGCACGTCGTCGTCGACGGTGTCGACGATCTGGCAGATCAGGCCTTGCCGGCCCTTGAGGCGCGAGACCAGTTCCTGTTTTGCAAGGGCGTGCTCGAAGCCGTTATAGTCGACGTCGATGTCCGCGGGATGAGATCCCGCGCCGCCGTCGGTAATCCCCGTGAAACAAGATTTTCGTGGTCATTGATCTCCTCTCGATAGCCTTGACAAGGGAGGCCGGCGCGCTATATTAGCACTCGAAACTATTGAGTGCTAACGGCGAGGCGGAGTCGGTTCGACATGCTGGAGCCTCGACAAAGCGCCGAACGGCGGCCGGTCGACCCGGCGCCGGCACCAGCGCACACCACCATTCACCCAACCACGGAGGCCACATGCCATGAACGTCCGCCCACTGCATGACCGGATCCTCGTGAAGCGCGAAGAAGAAGAGGAAGCTCGCGCTGGAAGCATTATCATCCCCGACACCGCGAAGGAGAAGCCTCAGAAGGGCAAGGTCGTTGCCGTCGGTCTTGGCAAGGTCAGTGACGAGGGCAAGCGCGTCGCCTTGGACGTCAAGAGCGGCGATCGCATCCTGTTCGGGAAGTATTCCGGCTCCGAGGTCAAGATCGACGGGGACGAGTATCTGATCCTGCGCGAGGAAGACGTCCTCGCAATTCTCGAATAGCTCTGCGACGATCAAAAGGAGGAACGCAATCAAGCATGCCGAAGCAGCTCAAGTTCGACGAAGATGCGCGCGCCAGCCTGCTCAGGGGCGTCAACACCATGGCGGCCGCGGTGAAGGCCACCCTGGGGCCCAAGGGCCGCAATGTCGTCATCGACAAGAAGTTCGGCAGCCCGACCATCACCAAGGACGGCGTCACCGTCGCCAAGGAAATCGAGCTGAAGGATCCCTACGAGGACATGGGGGCCCAGATGCTGAAGGAGGTCGCCTCCAAGACCTCCGACATCGCCGGTGACGGGACCACCACGGCCACCGTGCTCGCCCAGGCGATCTTCCGCGAGGGGCTGAGAAACGTCACGGCCGGGGCCAATCCGATGGGCCTCAAGCGCGGCATCGAGAGCGCGGTGACGGCGGTGACGGAGGAGCTGAAGAAGCTCTCGAAGTCGACGAAGGACAAGAAGGAGATCGCCCAGGTCGCCACCATCGCCTCCAACAACGACAAGACCATCGGCAACCTGATCGCCGAGGCCATGGAGAAGGTCGGCAAGGACGGCGTCATCACGGTGGAGGAGTCCAAGTCCGCCGACACCGTCCTGGACGTCGTGGAGGGCATGCAGTTCGACCGCGGGTATCTGTCGCCCTACTTCGTGACCGACCAGGAGCGCATGGAGGCGGTGCTCGAGGATGCCCTGGTTCTCATCCACGAGAAGAAGATCAGCGTGATGAAGGACATGCTGCCCCTCCTCGAGCAGGTGGCGCGAGCCGGCAAGCCCCTGCTCATCATCGCTGAGGAAGTCGAGGGCGAGGCGCTGGCCACCCTGGTCGTCAACAAGCTGCGTGGCACGCTGCACACCTGCGCGGTCAAGGCCCCCGGCTTCGGCGACCGCCGCAAGGCCATGCTGGAGGACATCGCCATCCTGACCGGGGGCAAGGCGCTGACCGAGGACCTCGGCATCAAGCTGGAGAACATCAAGCTCGAGGATCTCGGCAAGGTCAAGAAGGTGGTCATCGACAAGGACAACACCACCCTCGTGGAAGGGGCCGGCAAGGCCGCGACCATCGAGGGGCGGATCAAGCAGATCCGGGTGCAGATCGACGACACGACGAGCGACTACGACCGCGAGAAGCTGCAGGAGCGGCTGGCCAAGCTGGCCGGCGGCGTGGCCGTCGTCAAGGTCGGCGCCGCCACCGAGACGGAGATGAAGGAAAAGAAGGCCCGGGTGGAGGACGCGCTCAACGCCACGCGGGCGGCGGTCGAGGAGGGCATCGTGCCGGGCGGCGGGGTGGCCCTGCTGCGGGCGGCCAAGGCCATCGACAAGCTGAAGCTGGAGGGTGATGAGAAAGTGGGCGCCGCGATTGTGCGCCGGGCGCTCGAGGAGCCGATTCGACAGATCGTGGAGAACGCGGGGCTGGAGGGCAGCGTGATCGTGGAGCGGGTGAAGACCGAAACGGTCCCGACCCGCGGCTACGACGCCGACAGCATGGACTACGTGGACATGATCCAGGCCGGCATCATCGACCCCACCAAGGTCGAGCGAGTCGCTCTGGAAAATGCCGCCTCCATCGCTTCGCTGATGCTTACCACGGAGGCGCTGGTCACCGACCTGCCCGAGGACAAGCCGGCGGCACCGCCCATGCCTCACGGAGACATGTACTAGGCGCGATCTCGCTTCAAGGCGCTGGGGAGATACGTTTCGCACTGTCAGGGTGAGGGGGAGGGACCCCCCTCACCCTCCCCGGCTCCGATCGGGTTCGTAGCGCAGTGAGGGAAAGAGAGTCCCGCCACACTTCTCCAGCATCGCTGGGAGTTCCCGATGGCCCGGGGGGGCAATCAAGGGCCGTCTCCGTTTCTGGACATTGATTGCCTTGCCCGTACGGAACATGCTTGGTAAGCTGAGGCGCTTCACGATGTCCCGAAGGCCCAAGGGGGTGAGTCATTCTGCGGCCTTATGAAATTCTCGTAATCATTGATCCGCGTCCGACCGACGAGGAAGTTGCCGCGCTGCTGACGCAGCTCGGAGAGACCCTCAAGGGGCTCGGCGCCGACGTCACCAAAGTCGAGAACTGGGGGAAGCGCCGGCTGGCATACGACACCAGGAAGCAGCGCGAGGGTACTTACGCGGTTTTCGAGGTGCTGGCCGAGCCGTCGATGGTGAAGGAGTTCGAGCGCCAGCTTCGGCTGAACGACAACGTCCTGCGCTTTCTCAGCACTCGGGTTCCGATCCGGAAGAAGGCTCGGCCGGCCAAAACTCAAGAGCCCCCCACGACGACGGGGGATACAGTCCTTGAGGAGGTCGGTTGATGGCAAGCCTGAACAAGGTGCTTCTGATCGGCAATTTGACTCGTCCCCCCGAGCTCCGCTATACCCCGAGCGGCACGGCGGTCGCCGACGTGCGACTGGCGGTGAATCGCAACTACACGACCCAGGGGGGAGAGAAGCGCGATGAAGTGTGCTTCCTCACCGTGGTCGTGTGGGGCAAGCAGGCGGAGAGCTGTGGCGAGTATCTCGACAAGGGCAGCCAGATCTTCGTGGAAGGCCGGCTGCAAACGCGCGACTGGGAAGGCAAGGACGGCCAGAAGCGCACGGCGACCGAGGTCGTCGCCGAACGGGTGCAGTTCATGAGCCGGGCGAAAGCCACCGCCGCCGACGGCGGCCACGACACCCGCGGCTTTCGCGGAGGAAGCGCCCGCGGACGACGACGTACCCTTCTGATGACATGGGGGGCTCCGGGCGCCCCCAAGCTCCCCGGACGCTCGTCGCGCCCCGGGGACCCGGGGCGCTCCTCGATTCGCTCACAGGCTCTGAGCGCACCAGAGGGAGGAAGGACCATTCCGACACCACAGAAACCGATGAAGCGGCGCCGGTTCGGCCGGCGCAAGGTCTGTAAGTTCTGCGTGGACCGCGTGAGCCTCGTGGACTACAAGGACGTCCGTCGTCTGAGGAGCTTCGTCACGGAGCGGGGCAAGATCATTCCTCGCCGCATCTCCGGGAGCTGCGCGCGTCATCAGCGCCAGCTCACCCATGCCATCAAGCGGGCACGGACGGTGGCCCTCGTGCCCTACGTGGCGACGGAGTAAGCCATGAAGGTGATCTTCCTGGACGATGTCGCCGCCGTGGGCCGGCGCGGCGAGGTGCGCGACGTGTCCGACGGGTATGCCCGCAATTTCCTCCTCCCCAAGCGGCTGGCCATGCCGGCCTCCTCCGGCAACTTGAAGAACCTCGATCACATCAGGAAACAGCAGGACGCCAAGGCCGACCGCATCCGCAGCCAGGCCGAAGGCGTGCGGGCGAGGATCGAGACCCTGCTCTACGAGGAGCGCCGGCAGGCCTCGGAAGAAGGCAAGCTCTTCGGCTCGGTGACGGCGCAGGACATCGTGGACTACCTCGACGGGCGGGGGGTGAAGGTCGAGCGACGGCGCGTGCTGCTCGATGAACCCATCAAGGCGCTCGGTGAGGCCGCGGTGCCCATTCGCCTGCATCCCGAGGTGACGGCCCAGCTTCGCATCAGCGTTCTGCGGGACGCCTAGGCTCCTTTCCCTCACCATCACCACGGTGGAGCTTCCGTCCAGGATCCCCCCGCACAACCTGGACGCGGAGCGCGCCGCGCTGGGCGCCGTGCTCCTGGAAGGGCGCGAGGCCCTACCGCGGGTGGTCGAGGTTCTGACTCCGAGCGACTTTTACACCGAGGCGCATCGCGTGGTCTACGCCACCATGCTGCGCCTGTTCGAGCGGGGCGAGCCCGTCGACCTCATCACGCTCACTGAGGAGCTGCGGCGTGAGGACCAACTCCAGTTCGTGGGAGGCCCCGCGGCTCTCGCCCTGCTCGTCGAGCAGGCCTCCATCGCCGCCCATCTCATGTCCTACACGAGCATCGTGCGGGACATGGCGGTCCTGCGCGAGCTGATCCAGGCGTCCACCCAGATCATCACGCAGGCCTTCGACGCCAAGGAGGACGTGAAGACGCTCGTCGACGAGGCGGAGCGCCGCATTTTTGGCGTTGGCCGAGCGGAGGATGCAGGGAAGCGCGGTGCCGGTGTCGCGCATCCTCAAAGGCACCTTCGAGTACATCGAGCGACTCTACGAGCGCCAGGAGCACATCACCGGGATCGCCACCGGCTTCGAGAAGCTCGATCAGGCCACGGCCGGGCTGCAGGCGGCCGACTTCATCATCATCGCGGGCCGGCCCAGCATGGGCAAGACGGCCTTCGCCCTCAACATCGCCCAGCACGTGGGCGTCTCCCGTCACGGCAAGGTCCTGGTCCTCAGTTTGGAGATGTCGGCCAGCGCCCTCGTGCAGCGGCTCCTGTGTGCGGAGGCCAAGGTCGATTCGCAGTCGGTCCGCACGGGTCGCCTCAACTCGGGGGACTGGCATCGTCTCACCGCCGCCGCCGGCCGCCTGGCCGAGGCGCCCATCTTCATCGACGACAGTGGAGCCCTCACCGTGCTCGAAGCTCGGGCCAAAGCCCGCCGGATGAAGGCCGAGCACGGCCTGGACCTCGTGGTCATCGACTACCTTCAGCTCATGCGGGGTCGGTCCGGGGTGGAGAATCGCCAGCAGGAGATCTCGGAGATCTCGCGCTCGCTCAAGGCCCTGGCCAAGGAACTGAGCGTGCCGGTGGTGGCGCTGTCGCAGCTGTCGCGAGCGGTGGAGAGCCGGGCGCAGCGGGAATTCAAGCCTCAGCTCTCGGATCTGCGCGAGTCGGGCGCCCTCGAGCAGGACGCCGACGTGATCCTGTTCCTCTACCGGCCGCGGATGTACAAGGACGATCTGCCGCCGGACGAGGAGAACATCGCCGAGGTGATCATCGGCAAGCAGCGCAACGGCCCCATCGAGACGGTCAAGCTGGTATTCCTGCCCCAGTTCGCCCGCTTCGAGAACATCGCCGATCAGTTCCGCCGTCCGTTGTAGTTGGAGGGGGCGCGCGGCCCCCTCCACACCTCCCCGTTCGCGCGAGGCGCGACACGGTCACCCTCTCCACCCTCCCCGTTCGCGCGCTGTGGCATCACTTCCTGCCCAACGTGATCGTGGCGGACGCGGACGTGCCGTATGACCTTGCGGAGTAAGCGCGCACGGTCGCCCGGCCCGGGGCGTGCCCTTTGGTCGCCCGGGGCCGGAGAGGAGGTGTGTTCGCCGGAGCCTGGCCCCAGGCGTAAGATTGGGTTCCGTGCCTTTGCCACGGTCACGGCTCAAGCGACTCTTCGTCGGCACCCCTCTTCCCACCGCGCAGTCGCGTCACGAGCGCCTCGACAAGCGCACCGCCTTGGCCGTCTTCGCCTCCGATGCCCTCTCCTCGGTGGCGTACGCCACCGAGGAGATCCTGCTCGTCCTCGTGCTGGCCGGGCAGGCCGCTCTCAGCTACTCGCTCCCCATTGGTCTGGCCATCTGCGGTCTGATCGCCATCGTGGTCAGCTCCTACCGTCAGACCATCCGCGCCTACCCCAAGGGGGGAGGTGCCTACCTCGTCAGCAAGGACAACCTCGGTACCATGCCCGGCCTCGTGGCTGGCGCAGCCCTCATGACCGACTACGTCCTCACCGTGGCCGTGAGCGTGGCGGCCGGCGTGGCCGCGGCCACCTCGGCCGTACCCGCCCTCTTCCCGTTCCGGGTGCCGCTGTGCGTGGCCGCGGTGGTGCTGATCTCCCTGGCCAATCTGAGAGGGATCCGGGAATCGGGCAAGCTCTTCGCGGCGCCGACGTACCTCTTCGTCGGGAGCCTCGGCATCACGGTCATCTATGGCGGCCTCGGCGCGATCTTCAACTTCCTGCCCGAGGCACCGTACCAGTCCCATTTGCCCCGGTTTGAGGGCGTGGGTCTCTTCCTCATCCTGAGAGCCTTCTCGTCGGGCTGCGCAGCGCTGACCGGGGTGGAGGCCGTGTCGGACGGCGTGACCGCCTTCAAGCCGCCCGAGGCTCAGAACGCTAGGGTCGTGCTCACGTGGCTCGGAGGCATCCTCATCGTCCTGTTCATGGGCATCACCTTCCTGGCGTACGACTTCGGCATTCAACCCCAGCCCGACCAGACGGTGCTCTCGCAGCTTGGCCGCCACCTGTTCGGCACCGGCCCCGTGTACTACGCCATCCAGGCGGTGACCATGCTGATCCTGCTCCTGGCCGCCAATACCGCGTTCGCCGACTTTCCGCGGCTGTGCTTCTTCCTGGCCCGCGACCGGTTCATCCCCCGCCAGTTCGGGACCCAGGGAGATCGCCTGGTCTTCTCCAACGGCATCATCATCCTGAGCGGGCTCGCCGTCGTGCTCCTGATCGTCTTCGGCGGTGACACCCACGCCCTGATCCCGCTGTACGCGGTCGGCGTCTTCCTGTCGTTCACGCTCTCGCAGAGCGGCATGGTTCGCCGGTGGCTCACGCGCAAGGAAGAGGGATGGCAGTGGCGAGTGTGGTTCAACGGCCTGGGGGCCCTGGTGACCGGCGTCGTGATGCTCACCATCGCCGTGACCAAGTTCGCCCTGGGCGCGTGGATCGTCGTCGTCCTCCTCCCGACCTTGGTCGCGGTCTTCCTGCTGATCCACCGCCACTACGAGGAGGTGGCTCGGCAGCTCTCCACGGAAGCCATGGAGGCGCCGCCGCCGGTCACCAACACCGTGCTGGTGCTGGTCGGCGACCTGCACCGCGGCGTGGTGCGCGCCCTGCAGTACGCCCAGTCGCTCTCGCCCAACGCCAAAGCCGTCTTCATCGAGGTCGATCCGGAGCGCACGCGGCGGCTGGAGGAGAAATGGGGGAAGTGGGGTATGGGCGTCCCCCTCATCGTGCTGGCCTCGCCGTACCGTTCGCTCCTGGGACCGCTGCGCGAGTACATCGACCACCTGCAGGGCCACGACGAGAACCACATGATCACCATCATCCTTCCCGAGTTCGTGCCTCGCGTGTGGTGGCACCATCTGCTCCACAATCAGACCGCGCTGCTCGTCAAGGGCGCCATGCTCTTCCGTAGAAACGTGATCGTGGCTGATGTTCCCTACCATCTGAAGCACTGAGTCCAACGCCGGCAGGGCCGGACGACCGGATCGACTCTGGTAGACTTCAGACGCTCGCCCCCATGAAGATCGCACTCACTCCCGAGGGTCCGCTCGATGTGCCCGCGACGCTGGCGCGCTACCGGCTGTGGGGTGAGGACCCCGCCAACCGGCTCGTCGGCGATACCTTCCTGCGCGTCCGGCGCTCCGAAGGCCGGCTGTGGCCGTTCGCCGTCCGGTGGACAGGCCCCACCGACGCGGCGCGACTCGAGGTGGACATGCCGAGGGCCCGCGCGCGCGTGGCCGAGGCGGTGACGGCTGACGTCCGGCGGATTTTCGGTCTCGACTTCGACCTCGCGAGCTTCTATCGCATGGCCAAGGCCGATGCCGTGCTCGGATCCCTCATCGACCCGCTCTATGGGCTCCGCCCGAGTCTCACGCCGGGCGGGCTCGAGATGCTGGTCGGCTCGATCACGGCGCAGCAGGTGAATCTCGCCTTCGCCTTTGCCCTGCGCGCGAGCTTGGTCCGGCGCTACGGTGAGCCGGTCACCATCGACGGCGAGACGGTCTACGCCTTCCCCGACGCGCCGACGCTTGGCGCGCGGCCGCATCGCCGAGTTGCGCGCCATGAAGTTCTCCACGCGCAAGGCAGAGTACGTTCGCGACCTCGCGCGCGCCGTGGCCGCGGGTGCCCTGGACCTCGACGGCCTGGCGGAGACGCCGAGCGGGGCGATCATCGACCTCCTCACCGCCCAGCGCGGGTTGGGCCGGTGGACGGCCGACTGGTTCCTCGCCCGCTGTCTGGGCCGCGGCGACGTGTGCCCGGCCGGGGACCTGGCCGTGCGCAAGGCATTCGTTCAACGGTATGGCCGCCGGCGCGCACTCAGCGAGCGGGCCATCCGCCGCCGAGCGAGCGCCTGGGGACCCCATCAGACAGTGGCCGTGCACTACCTGCTGGCGGGACTGCGGCTCGCCCGGCCCCGCGCCGGCGGAGGGACATGAACAAGAAGGTCTTGCTCCCGCTCCTCGGCCAGCCCGATCCCAACGTGCCCAAGGACGTCCACCTGGTGGGACGCTACGCGGTCGGGGTGACGTGGAGCGATGATCACGGCAGCATCTTCCCCTTCGATCGTCTGCGTCGCGCCTGCGCGTGTGGAGTGTGCCAGACCCTCGACCTGACACCCGCTGCGCGCGCCTGGCCCCAGGAGATCACCCGGACGCCGGCGGGCCTCCGGGTGCTGTGGGCGGACGCTCACGAGAGCCTCTGGCCCTACGCGGATCTTCGCGCCCTCTGCCAGTGCGCGGGTTGCACGGGCGGGCACTGAGCGATGCCGGCCGGCCTCTCCCCCGTGCTGCACCATGCTCAGGCGGACGCGTCGCGGACGCGGGGCCGGGTCCTCTTCGGGGTGATGCTCTCGATCTTCCTGGGCGCCATGGAGTCCACGGTGGTGGCCACCGCCATGCCCACGGTCGTGGCGGCGCTCGGCGGGATGGAGATCTATTCCTGGGTCTTCTCGGGCTTCCTCCTGACGTCGACGGTGACCATGCCGCTCTGGGGCCGGCTCTCCGACCTCTTCGGTCGTCGCGCCATGTACATGGTCGGCATGTGCACGTTCCTCGTCGGTTCGGCGCTCTCGGGGCTCGCTCAGGACATGGTCCAGCTCATTGTCTTTCGCATGGTGCAGGGAGCAGGGGCGGGCTCGCTCATCACCCTCGGCATGACGATCGTGGGCGATCTCTACGGGCTGGAGGAGCGGGCCAAGAAGCAAGGGTACATCTCCGGGGTCTGGGGCGTGGCGTCGCTCGTGGGGCCGCTCCTCGGCGGTGTGCTCACCGATCACGCGTCATGGCGGTGGGTGTTCTACATCAACCTCCCCTTCGGCGTGCTCGCCATGGCGATGATCGGCACCGGGCTGGCCGGGGAACGAGCGCCTGCTCGCCGGCCGGTCATCGACTACGCGGGCCTCGGGCTCTTTGCCTGCGCCGTCACCGCCCTGCTGCTCGGGGTGCTGGAGGCCAGCCGTCCAGGCCCGTGGGCGAGACCCGGCGTCCTCGTTCCTCTCGCGGCGGCGGCGCTCGCGGCGGTGGCGTTCGTCAGGGTCGAGCGGCGGGCTCGGGAGCCGATCGTGCCGCTCGGGCTGTTCGGCAATCGGATGGTCCTCGCGGCCCTCGCCACCGGATTCCTGTCGGGAATGGCCATGTTCGGAGCCATCTCGTTCGTCCCGCTCTTCATGCAGGCGGTGCTCGGAAGGTCGGCCATGGTCGCCGGCTTCGTGCTCACGCCATTCGTGCTCGGCTGGGTCGACCATGTCGGTCACCAGTGCCCGCCTCGTCCTGCGCACCGGCTACCGGGTCCCGGTCATGTGCGGCATGATGTTCCTGACCGTGGCGTTTCTGTTCTTCTCGACCTGGGCCGAGGACCTCACGGGGAGTGATGGCCGTGGTCCACGTCACGCTGGCTGGCGTCGGGATGGGGCTGGTCTTCGTTCCCATGCTCATCGCCGTGCAGAGCGCGGTGCCGCGGCACGAGCTGGGGCTCGCCACGTCAGTCACCCAGTTCTTTCGCACGATCGGTGGAGCCCTCGGGCTCTCGGTGATGGGAGCAGTGATGGCGCACCGACTGTACGCGGGCTCGACCGTCGGGGCGGCTCTGCACGGAGTGTTCGTGGTGGGAACGGGCATCTGCGTGCTCGCGCTCCTGTCCGCGTTCTTGGTTCCCGCCGGCCGCGCCCAGGACCTCGCGCGCGCCGACATGCGCGGCGAGCCGAGCCGCGCGGAGGGCTAGCCGTGGCGAACGACGCGCCCCTGCTCGACCGACTGGCCCACCTCTCCCCGGTCCCCGCGACGTCCGCGCTGGCCCTGATCGAGAGCCTGCCCGCGCCACATCAAGATCCGCTCCTCGGCCCCTTGTTCGGTGTCGATGACGACGGTGATCCCGTCGTGAACGCGCTGGTCCCCGCCGTGCTCCAGCAATTCCAGAACAAGGGTGACTTGACCTGTTACGCCGCGCTGCTCGAGGGGCTGACCGGCATCTGGAATGCGGCGGTCCGCTCGGCAGTGGTGGCCAAGCTGCGGGCCTCCGGGTTGCCTCCCGACGACCTGCTCTTGCGCCTGCAAGCGCTCTCGCCGACCTTGGGATTCGCGTCGGAGCAGGGGGACTGGGCGCGGGAGTGGCTGGCCGATCCGTTCAGCCAGGACCTGATGCTGGTTCAGCAATGCGTGGTGCGCGCGCTGCTCGCGCTCCGCACGATGGCGGAGGCGCGCGCCGCCGAGCTGCTTCCGCCCCGGAGCGATACCGCCGGCTCCCCCCCGGGGGTCGAGAGCTAGAAAGGAGACCCGTGTGGCTGGTATTCCCGAGAACTATCGCGATCTCTTCGAGAAGAAGGCCTTCGCGCACCTCGCCACCGTGTCGGCGGCGGGCGCGCCGCAGTCGACGCCGGTGTGGGTGGATTTCGACGGAACCTACGTGCGCTTCAACACCGCCCGCGGTCGGATCAAGGACAAGAACTTGACGGCGAATCCCCGGGTGGCCCTGTCCATTCTGGACCCGGAGAACCCCTACCGGTACATCCAGGTCCGCGGGCGCGTGGCGGAGATGACCGAGCAGGGCGCCGACGCCCACATCGATGCGCTCGCCAAGAAGTACCTCGGCCAGGACACGTATCCCTTCCGCCGTCCCGGCGAGGTGCGGATGGTGGTGAAGATCACCCCCGAGCGCGTCCAGACCATGGGGTAACGGGTGATCCAGATCGAGGGCGCCGCGAAGAGCTACGGCGGCCGGCCGCTCTTTCGCGATCTCTCATGGCGGATCACGGCGGGCGAGCGCGTGGGCCTGGTGGGGCCGAACGGCGCCGGCAAGACGACCCTCTGTCGCGCGCTGGCTGGCCTGGAGGAGCTGGATGACGGGCAGGTGACCCGGGCCCGTGACGCCACCATCGGGTATCTGCCGCAGGAGGCCGCGGGCGCGGCAGTCGGATCGGTCCTCGCCGAAGCGCTGAGCGGATTCGCCGACGTGTGGGCCATCGAGCACGAGATGAACGAGGTGGCGCGGGCGCTGGCCACGGCCGCCGACGATGCGCTCACCGCACGGTACGGCGATCTCCAGCACCGCTTCGAGGCGCTGGGCGGCTATCGTCTCGAGAGCGAGGCCCGGGCCATCCTGGGTGGTTTGGGTTTTGCCGACGCGGACGCGGTGCGTCCGCTCGTCGAGTTCTCAGGAGGCTGGCGGATGCGGGCCGCCCTGGCTCGACTCCTCCTCCTGCGGCCGTTCCTGCTCTTGCTGGACGAGCCCACCAATCACCTCGACCTCGAGTCGCTGGCCTGGCTGGAGGCGTTTCTCGCCACCTATGAAGGGGCCGTTGTCGTCGTCTCGCACGACCGCTACTTCTTGAACCGGATGGTCACCTCCATCGCCGAGCTGGGGCCGGCCGGGCTCTCCCTCTACCCGGGCGACTACGACGACTTTCTCGTCGAGCGGGAGGCGCGCCGCCAGCTGCTCGAGGCGCGCGCCCGCAACCAGGCCAAACAGGTGGCGGAGATCGAGCGCTTCATCGAGCGCTTCCGCTACAAGGCCACCAAGGCGCGGCAGGTGCAGAGCCGGATCAAGATGCTCGAGCGCCTGGAGCGGGTGGAATCGCCCGAGCGGGCGCGCCAGATCCGCTTCAGCTTTCCCGAGCCGCCCCGCACCGGCCGGCGCGTGATCACCTTGCGGGGCGTGCACAAGGCCTATGGAGGGAAGGTCGTGTACGCCGGGGTGGATTTCGACGTGGAGCGGGGCGACAAATTGGCGCTCGTCGGGCCCAACGGCGCCGGGAAGTCGACACTGCTGCGCATCGTGGCCGGCGTCCTGCCCTTCGAGAGCGGTGAGCGTGTTCTGGGCAGTCACGTCAGCGTGCACTACTACGCCCAGCACCAGCTCGACGCCCTCGATCCCGCCCGGAGCGCGCTCGAGGAGCTGGAGACAGTGGCCCCCGCTCTCACCCAGACGCGGCTGCGCACCATCCTGGGCACCTTTCTGCTCTCGGGCGACGCCGTCGACAAGAAGGTGGCTGTCCTGTCCGGAGGCGAGAAAGCCCGGGTGGCCCTGGCGAGGATGCTGGTGCGTCCCGCCGCGCTGCTCGCCCTCGACGAGCCCACCAACCACCTGGATCTCGTCTCGCGCGAGGTGCTGGAGGATGCGCTCGCCGCCTTTGCCGGAACCATCGTGTTCATCTCGCACGATCGGTACTTTATCAACCGGGTGGCCACGAGGATCGTCGAGGTGGACGCGGGCATCCTCACCCCGTACCTGGGCGGCTACGACGACTATCGGGAGGCCAAGGCGAGGGCGGTGACGTCCAGCCCCGACCGGGCCGGCCGCCGAGCCCTCGCGCGGCGGCCGCACGGCCTCGGCATCGCCCCGGGCTCGCCCGTCGGCCGAAGTCCGCGAGCTCCGGCGCCGCCTGGACGACGTAGAGGCGCAGATCCACGCCCTGGAGGCCCGACTTCAAGATTTGGCCGCCGCGTTCAGTGATCCGCAGCTCTATGTGGACGGCGACCGGGTGCGCGCGTTCACCCAGGAGCGCCGCGACGCCGAGAGGCAGGTGGCCGGGCTCATGCGCGAGTGGGAGGCGCTGTCCTCCCGCCTGGTCGCCCATGAGTGAGGCGTGGACCCCGATCGATCCCGACGCGCTCAAGCGTGAGCGGGGGCGGGCCCGCGAGTTGCGCGCGAGCCCGTGGTGGAAGCGCCGGATCGCCGACGGCGTCTGCGTCTATTGCCGTCGGCGTGTAGGCGGCCGGGCCCTGACGATGGACCACGTCGTCCCCCTCGGCCGCGGGGGACGGAGCGTGCGCGGCAACGTCGCCCCCGCCTGCCAGGACTGCAATGCCCGCAAGAAGTGGATGCTCCCGGTGGAGTGGCAGGAGTATCTGGATCGGCTCGCCCGCGACGACTGATTCAGGGTAGGGGGAACGATCCCGCTCCTCCTCGTCACCCTCACCAGGAGCCCATGTATCCGATGCTGTCGCGTACCGCGACATACCCGTATCTCTCCTGAGTGTCCACAAGACTGGACATTGATTGGCCTCCGCGGGAGCCGGTTGAATGGCCACGCTCGATCCGTCGAGCGTGCTGTTCACCCCACACCCCGCAGGAGGACGCCATGACGATCCTTCAAGCCCTACCCGTTCTCGTGGTCCTCGGAACGTCCCTGATGTCCTGGCCGGCGTATGCGCAGAGCTCACGGCGCACCGAGGAGCCGGCCAGCGGCGCCCAGCCGGCGTCGAAAGCCGCGCGCCCCGCGCGCGTGGTCGCGGCACCGAGCGAGGCGCGCGTGAACGTCAACACCGCCGACGTCAAGGAACTGATGACCCTGCCCGGCGTCGGGCGCAAGGTCGCCCAGCGCATCGTCGCCTATCGCGAGGCCCACGGACCCTTCAAGAAGCCGGACGACGTCAGGAAGGTGGACGGTATGGGCGAGGGGCTCTGGGAGAAGAACCGCGCCCGAATCGTCACTCGCTGAGGCGCAAATTTTCCTTGGTCCCGGGCGAGGGTTATGTAAGATAAATCACAAGTCGGTCGGAGCGTCACAGCGCTCCCCCAGCGTCCCCGTCGGCATTAGGGTCGGCGGCTGAACGTGACCGAGCCCCGGGCCGGGAGTCGGCATCCGGTTCTGGGTGAGTGGGAACTGGGCCCGCGTGGCGCCCTTGCCGAGAATAGGAGGTGATCCAGCCGATGTGTAAACCTACGGTGATCTGTGAGGTGGTTGCCTCCTAGGCAGGCTCCACGCTAGCTCGAGGTGGAACGCCTGGGGTTCCCAGGCACCACCGGCCCCGACGATCCCGCCGACACCAGCGGGGCGGCGCGCGCGCAGGACCGAGATCGACAGCGCGTCGCAGCGATCGTCGGGGCTTTTGCTTTCGTGCGAGGCGAACGATGCGGCAGCGGCGGCTGGCGCCCCGGGCCGGTACTGGCCCGGGGCACCACGAGCGGGGCGCTAGGCCTTCCTGACGTTGCTGGCCTGAAGACCCTTCGGGCCGCGCGTGACCTCGAACTCGACCCGATCACCCTCGGAGAGACTCTTGAAACCGTTGGCCTGGATGGCACTGTAGTGGACGAACACGTCCTCCCCGCCCTCCTGAGTGATGAAGCCGTACCCCTTTGCGTCGTTGAACCACTTCACTTGTCCCTGTGGCATCCTGCGACCTCTCTTTAGGGGGTCTTCAAGCCCCTGTGTTCTCCCGCCGTTCAGGCGGGGTTGCCCTCCGGCATTGGAGGGCAAAGAAAAACGCCGCGCGGACGGCAACCGCGCGGCGTGCTCTTCGACTTTCCCGTTTGATTCCTGACCCGTTTGATTCTCGAACTCCCAGTGGACTCAGAACGGCCAGCAGGGTGACATACAAGCGAGGGAAAGTCAATCGAAATCTTATGCGCCGGGTGATGGGCGGGACCCGTTCCTGGTGCCCAGCCAGCCCGGGATCGCCACCGAAAACCGGCCAGCGGTTCCGCCCGCCACGCTCCACGCGCTCGCGGATGGGCGGCACCACGGGCAGGCCGTCCGTGACGCCTCTCGCGAAGAACAGTTCGAACTCGTCCTCCATGACGACCGCCCCGAGATACCATACCGGAACGGGGCGCTCGGACAATCCGGGTGTCCAGGGCGTTGCCCGACAACCGCTGGAAAACCCTACGGTTTCGGGTCGGCCATCCTGTCCATCTAAGTCCCTGTCAACATTGATCTTTCGCCTTTGTCCGATGCCCGAGCTTTGCTACGATAGCCGTTGCCTGTCGAATCGGACCTCGGTGACCATGGAGTCGTGATGTTCTACAACCTGCTGGCCGGCATGTTCTCGAACGATCTGGCCGTGGATCTGGGCACGGCCAATACGCTCGTCTACGTTCGCGGCGAAGGCATCGTGCTCAACGAACCGTCGATCGTGGCCATCCACCAGAAGGATCATTCCGTGCTCGCGGTGGGGCGACAGGCCAAGGCCATGCTGGGGCGCACCCCGGGCAGCATCGTGGCCATCCGTCCCCTCAAGGACGGCGTCATCGCCGACTTCGACGTGACGGAGAAGATGCTGCACTACTTCATCAACACGGTGCATCGCCGGCGAACCCTGGTGCGCCCCCGCATCGTGATCGGTGTCCCCTCCGGGATCACCCAGGTCGAGAAGCGCGCGGTGCGCGACTCCGCCATGCAGGCAGGCGCACGGGAGGTGTACCTCATCGAGGAGCCCATGGCCGCCGCCATCGGGGCGGGGCTGCCCATCGAGGAGCCAGGCGGCAACATGATCGTGGATATCGGCGGCGGGACCACCGAGGTGGCGGTGATCTCCCTCTCCGGGATCGTCTACAGCAAGTCGGTGCGCATCGCTGGGGACGAGATGGACGAGGCCATCGTGCAGTACATCAAGAAGCACTACAACCTGTTGGTGGGCGAGCGACGGGCGGAAGAGATCAAGATCAACCTCGGGGGCGCCTATCCCACGGGCGTCGAGCGGCGCACGATGGACGTCAAGGGGCGGGACCTGATCGACGGGATCCCCAAGACCATCACCGTCACCGATGAGGAGATCCGCGAGGCGCTGCGCGAGACCGTCATGACCATCGTGGAGACCGTGCGCACCTGCCTGGAGCGCACGCCGCCCGAGCTGGCGGCCGACATCGTCGACAAGGGCATCGTCATCACCGGGGGAGGGGGTCTGCTGCGCGGCCTCGATCAGCTGTTGCGCCAGGAGACCAGCCTTCCCGTCACTGCGGCCGACGATCCTCTCTCGTGCGTGGCCCTGGGGACGGGCAAGGTGCTCGACGAGCTGGATCTCCTGAAGAAGGTCGCGATCCCGGCCTGAGCGTTCGCCGCGGAACTCGAGCGTGAAGACACGAGGGCTGGTGCTCCTGGGGGGAACGGTGCTCCTCTGCCTGGTCCTGCTGACCGTGCAGGCGCGCAGTCAGTCCTCGGCCCCCGCCGACGCGCTCGCCGCCCTCACCGCGCCCATCCAGACTGCCGTGGCCCGCACTGGGCACTTCGCCGTCGGCGCGTGGTCGACCTATCGCGAGTGGAGGAACGTGCGTGCGGAGAACGTTCGGCTCCGCGATGAGATCCAGCGCCTGCGCACCGCCACGCTCCAGGTGGACGAGACCGTCGATGAGAACCGTCGCCTGCGCCTCCTGCTCTCCCTGCAGGAGCGCTTGCCTCTCGCCACCCTGGCCAGCGAGATCATTGCCCGTGAGTGGGGTGGCTGGGTCCGCTCGCTCACCATCGGCCGGGGCCGCCAGGACGGCGTCACGCGGCTGATGGCCGTGATCACGCCCGCAGGGCTGGTGGGGCGTGTGGTCGAGGTTCGTCACGCCACGGCGATCGTGCAGCTGCTGACCGATCCGGCCTCCACCGTCGGCGCGCACGTGGTCGGCACGCGCACGGCCGGCATCGTGGAGGGGCAGGCGCGTGGCACCATGCGGTTCAAATTCATGGCGCGGGACGGCGCCGGCCTCAAGGTTGGCGACCTCGTCGTCACCTCGGGGGTGGGGGGTCTCATCCCGCGTGGGCTTCCCATCGGGCGGATCCAGTCCATCGACGATCGGGGCTCCGCGCTCTTCCACTTCGCCGCGTTGACCCCCGTGGTCGACCTCTCGCGTCTGGAGGACGTGCTGGTCGTCATGAACCAGGGTGGGGCGCCGGACCTGACGGCGTTCTTCCGACCGGGAGACAAGTAGGGTGCGCGTGCTGGCCGTCCTAGCCGTGTTCGGCGGCGGGGTCGCCCACGGGTCGCTTGCCTCCCTGCTGCGCGTGGGAGACGTCGTCCCCGACATCCCTCTGGTCGTGGTGGTGATGCTGGCGCTGCGGCGCGGTCCGGAGTTCGGCTGCCTGGCTGGCCTGGTCGCGGGACTGCTCCAGGATGTCACCACCGGGGGCCTCCTCGGCGTGCAGGCGCTCACCAAGGCGCTGGTGGGCTTCGCGATCGGGGCCTCGGGGGCGCGACTCAGCGTGACGTCGCCCCTCGTCCAGGTGCCGGGGCTCGTCCTGCTCACCGTGGCCGAAGGGGTCGTGCGGTTCGGCCTGCTCCAGATGTTCCGGTTCCCGGCGCCCTTTGGCGAGCTGATGGCCTACCAGGTGCTGCCGCAGGCTCTCTACAACGGTTTTCTCGGTGCCGTCGTGGTCGTGGCGCTGGCCACGGCTGACTATCTGCGTCCGGGCCGCGCGTCGTGACGCTCGATCGTCGCGACGGGGCCCAGCGCCGAGTGCTGGTCATGGCGGCGACGGTCGGCCTCGCCTTCCTCGTCATCGTCGTCCAGCTCTGGTATCTGCAAGTCATCTCCGGGGGCCACTTCCGGGAAGCGTCCGACAAGAATCGGATGCGCGTGCGGCCGGTGGCCGCCCCGCGTGGCATCCTGTATGACCGCCATCACGTTCCCCTCGTCGACAACCGCCCGGCCTTCACGCTCTCGCTGATTCCCCGCGAGCTGGACGAGGAAGAGGACCGACGGGCCGCCGTGCTCGGCCGCGTCTCGGCGCTCCTCGGCATTCCCTACAAGGAATTGATCGACGCGATCGCGCGCGTTCCCGGCGACTCCATCGCGCCGGTGCGCGTGCGGCGGGGCCTGACCCTGGAGGATGTGGCCAAGATCGAGGAGTGGAAGCTCGAGCTGCCGGGGGTCATCGTCGAGGTCGAGCCCCAGCGCGTCTATCCCACCAGCCGCTTCGCCGCCCACCTCCTCGGGTACGTGCGGGAGGTGAGCGAGGAGCAGGTCCGCCAGGGCCGCTACCGCCGAGGCGACATGGTGGGACAGACGGGGCTCGAGCGCGTGCTCGACGACCATCTGCGAGGCCAGGACGGCGGCGAGAGCACCGAGGTCGACGCCGCGGGTCGGCAGCTCGGCGTCCTCCAGCGCACGGAACCGACGCCGGGGGCGGAGGTCGTCACCACCATCGATCGCCGCATCCAGGAAGCGGCGGAACGCGCCATGGATGGCCTCGCGGGCGCCGTGGTCGTCATGGATCCGCGCAATGGCGACGTGCTGGCCATGGTGTCCACGCCAGCGTTCGACATCGACCGCTTCACCGGTACCATCGATCGGGCGGCGTGGCTGGCCGTGGTGAAGGACCCGGCGTACCCGCTGCTGAATCGCACCATCCAGAGCCAGTACGCGCCGGGCTCCCTCTTCAAGATCATCGTCACCGCCGCCGGGCTGCAGGAAGGCACGCTCACGCCCATGGATCGCGTGCACTGCACCGGGGCATTTCACATCGGCGGCGTGACCTTCAAGGACTGGAAGGAGGGCGGGCACGGCTCCGTCGACTTGCTCCGGGCCATGAATCAGTCGTGCAACGTCTACTTCTATCAGTACGGACTCAAGATCGGGGGCGCCGCCATCGCCCGCTACGCTGCGGCGTTCGGGCTCGGGCGTCCCACGGGAATCGCGTTCAGCGGTGAGAAGGCGGGCCTGATCCCCCAGCCTCGGCGTCCGCGTGGCCGACGGAGCGCGGGATGGCCCGCCGGAGAAACGGTCAACATGTCGATCGGGCAGGGCGCGCTCCTGGTTACGCCCATGCAGGTCGCTGGCGTCATGGCCGCCGTGGCCAACGGCGGCGTCCTGTGGCGTCCGCGCCTGGTCCAACGCGTGGTGCGCGGGCAGGCCGTGGTGTGGAGCGACGGCGGCGAGGTGGCCGGCCATGTGGAGTTGTCGCCCATGGTCTGGGCGTTCCTCCGCCAAAGCCTGTGGTCGGTGGTGAACCAGGGCGGCACCGGGGCCGCCGCGCGCATTCCCGGGCCTGGACGTCGCGGGCAAGACCGGTACCGCGCAGATCATCGCGAAGTCGCGCGCCGACAAGGGCGAGGACCATGCGTGGTTCGCCAGCTTCGCGCCGGTGCGCGCCCCCGAGGTCGTCGTGGTGGTCCTCGTCGAGCGCGGGGGCAAGGGAGGCCAAGTGGCCGCGCCCATCGCGCGCAAGATTCTGAAGGCCATCTTCCACGAGAAGGTGGCCGCGGTAGAGTGGGCGGGGTAGGGTACGTGATTCGTGTCGATCGTCGGCTTCTCCAGAACGTGGACTGGGCGCTCCTGGCCACCGCCGTCGTCCTCCTCGCCCTCAGCGCGCTCACCCTCAAGAGCCTGCACGTCGATCGCGCGGGTGGCGGGGTGCTCGGGCGTCAGCTGGCGTGGTTCGGCCTCGGCGGCGTCGCCCTGCTCGTGGTGGCGAGCTTCGATTACCGCCGGATCGTCCGGGCGGCCCCCGCCCTCTACGCGGCCGGATTGGTGGCCCTCGTCGCTGTGCTCGTTTTGGGACGGACCGTATCCGGGGCTCGCCGATGGATCGGCGTGGGGCCGTTCGCCATCCAGCCCTCGGAAATGTTCAAGGTGGCTTTTGTCCTCATGGCGGTCTGGGTCCTCACCTCGCGGGTGGCGCGGACGAACGGTCTCCTGACCCTGGGCCTGAGCCTGGTGGCGCTGGCCGTTCCGTTCGCCCTGATCGTGAAGCAGCCGGACCTGGGCACCGCGCTCGTCCTCCTGCCCGTCCTCCTCGCCCTGCTGCTGGGCGCGGGATTGTCCCTGCGGCTGGTGGGAGGGCTGCTCGCGGGCGGGCTCGCGGTGATGCCCGTGGCGTGGTTCGTCATGAAGGACTATCAGCGGGAACGCATCATGGTGTACCTGGATCCCGTGCGCGACCCCCTGGGGAGCGCGTACAACGTGATCCAGGCGAAGATCGCTATCGGCTCGGGACAGCTCCTGGGCAAGGGGGTGGCGGGCGCCACGCAGAGCCGCCTGTCCTTTCTCCCGGAGCGTCACACGGATTTCATCTTCGCCGTATTCGCCGAGATGTGGGGATTCGTCGGCTGTTTCTTGCTCCTCGCCTGCTATGCTGTCCTCCTCTCACGGGGCTTCGACATCGCGGCTTCGGCTCGCGAACCCGTGGGACGTCTGGTGGCGCTGGGGGCGACCGCCCTCCTCGCCACGCAGATCCTGATCAACGTGGGGATGGTCACCGGGCTTCTCCCGGTAGTGGGCGTTCCCTTGCCGCTCATGAGCTATGGTGGCTCGTCGATGCTCGTCACGCTCATGACGCTCGGGCTCCTGCTCTCGGTTCGGATGCGGCAGTTCCAATGAGACGCGCGGATTGCCCGAGGTGGATGGGCGGTCCGGCGTCAGCGAGGTGCTGCCGTGGGCAAACGGATCGTCGTCAACGCGGAACTCACGGAAACCCGCATCGCGGTGCAGGAGGGTAACCTCCTCACCGAGCTGTTCATCGAACGGCACGACCGGCGTTCGATCGTGGGCAGCGTGTACAAGGGCGTGGTCACCAACGTGCTGCCGGGGATGCAGGCGGCCTTCGTCGACATCGGACTGGTCAAGGACGCCTTCCTCTACGGCGGGGACTACACGGCCAACACCGGGAGCCTGAGTGCGCCGTCGCTGGAGCAGGACGACGCGGATCCGGAGGCCGAGACCGACGTGGACGAGCCGCCCCGCCGGGAAGCCACGGCCCCCATCGAGGACCTGCTCCGCAAGGGCCAGACGATTCTCGTCCAGGTGTCGAAGGAGCCGCTGGGGAGCAAGGGCGCCCGGGTCACCTCGTTCATCTCCATCCCCGGTCGCTATCTGGTGTACATGCCGCAGGCCCGTCACGTCGGCGTCTCCCGCCGCATCCACGACGAGCACGAGCGGGACCGGCTGCGCGCGGTGGTGCGCGGCCTCACTCCGCCCGCCCGGCGGCTTCATCGTGCGCACCAACGCCGAGGGCAAAGGCGAGGAGGAGTTCGCCGCTGACATCGCCTTCCTGGGTCGCCTGTGGGATCAGATCCAGAGCCGCTTCGAGCAGGCGGCGGCGCCCGCCGCGCTCCACGAGGAGATGGATCTCGCCTTCCGGGTGGTGCGCGACCTCTTCTCCCCGGACGTGGAGGAGTTCGTGGTCGACACCCGGGACGTCTTCGAGCGGTGCGTGAATTACGCGCGCTCCCTGGTGCCCGCCCTGGTCGACCGCGTGCGCCTCGACGAAGGCGCGGTGCCCCTCTTCGAGTCGCTCGGCATCGAGAAAGACATGGAGAAGGCCCTGCGCCGTCGCGTGTGGCTGCGCTCGGGGGGCTACATCGTGATCGACCAGACGGAGGCCCTGGTCTCCATCGACGTCAACACCGGCAAGTACGTGGGCAAGCGGGACTTCGAGCAGACCGTCCTCAAGGTCAATCTCGAGTCGGTGGGCGAGATCGTCCGGCAGATCCGCCTGCGCGACCTCGGCGGCATCATCATCATCGACTTCATCGACATGGAGCGGGAGGAGCACCGCGAGCAGGTGTACCGGGCCCTCAAGCGCGCCATGGCCGAGGACAAGGCGCGCACCAACGTGCTGCAGATCTCGGAGCTGGGCCTGGTGGAGATGACGCGCAAGCGCGTGCGCCAGGATCTCCGCTCGCTCCTCACCATGGCGTGTCCGGCCTGCCAGGGCTCCGGGGTCACCAAGACCGACGCCACCCTGGCGGCCGAGGTCTTCCGCGCCCTGCGGGCCAAGGCCGCCGCCGACGTCCGCCGGGAGCTGGTGGTCCGCGTGCACCCGGACCTCGCCGCCTTCCTGGAGACCGAGACGCGGGACGGTCTGGAGAAGCTCGCGGCCACCCTGGACCGCAAGATCACCGTGCAGGCGGTGACCGGCCACGTCCATCGCGATGAGTTCGAGGTCCTCCTGCGCTGATGGCGCGCGCCCCCGCTTCGCGCGTCAGCGCCGCCCGCATCGTGGCCGACCTCCGCACGGCATCCCGCAAGGGCGACCGATCGGCCCTGACCGTGGCCGTCGACCAGATGAAGACCCTGGCCCTCTCGCCGCGCTACTGGGAGCGCTATCTCCTCCTGCTGCGCAATCCGCTGGCGCGCCTGGTGGACCTGCTGGTCATCAAGCAGGGCGAGCGCATCGCGCATCAGAAGGGCTGGAAGCCCCCGCGCCCCGCCCGGGCCGTGCCCGCTCGCGGGGAGAAGCCCGCGCCCCCGCGCGTCGCCGCCCTCGCGCGACGCCTCGGGGCGACGAGGGCCAGCCGACGCTCTTCGACCTCCGATGACCTGGGGTGGGCGCCGCCAGCCCCCCTGGATTGACAGGTTTCGCGGGGACGGCCATAGTACCCCCCAGGGGTAATGAGGCATGCTCGACGACCAGGTCCGGAGCAAGGCCCGGGGGCGCCTGCGGCGCATCGAGGGGCAGGTGCAGGGGCTCCAGCGCATGATCGCCGCCGACGCCTCCTGCGCGGACATCCTCCTGCAGATCTCCGCGGTGCAGGGCGCCCTGGCCCAGGTCCAGAAGATCCTCCTCGGCCGCCACATCGAGACGTGCGTGGCGGACGCCCTCCGCTCCGGCTCTCGGGGTGATCGCCAGCGAAAGATCGACGAGCTGCTCGAGATCTTCGCGCGCTTCGGGAAGCCGCTGATGGCTCAGGTCATCGCTCCGGTGCGCGGCATGCACTGCGCGGGCTGCGTGGGCAAGGTCGAGCGCGCCCTGCGCCAGGTGGAGGGGGTCGCCGAGGCGTCGGTGAATCTCGCCACCGAGCGCGCCACCGTCAGCTTCGATGCCGGACGCGTGGACCTCGCGGGCCTCCAAGCCGCCGTGGCGCGCGCCGGCTACGAGCTGGCGCTTCGCCCCCGCCGCCGGGCCCGCGCGGCCCGACGAGTCGGCAGAGCGCGAGCGAGAACAGCGCCGGTTGCGCGCCAAGGTCACGGTGGGCGCGCTCCTCTCCGCGCCCGTCGTGGTGGGCAGCATGCCCGAGGTGTTTCCCTGGGCGCCGGCCTGGCTGCGGGAGCCCTGGATCCTGCTCGCCCTCACGACGCCGGTGATGTTCTGGGTGGGCGCCCAGTTCCACCGCGGGCTCCTGCACGATCTTCGCTATCGGTCCGCCAGCATGTCGAGCCTGGTGTCGATCGGCACGGGCGCGGCCTATCTCTTCAGCCTCGCCGTGACCCTGTGGCCGCACGCGTTCATGCCCCTCGGGGCCATGACGTACTACGAGACGGCGGCGGTGGTCATCACCTTGGTGGTCCTCGGGCGCTGGCTCGAGGCACGCGCGCGCGGGCGCACCTCCGAGGCCATCCGCCGGCTGATGAGCCTGGCCCCGCCCACGGCGCGCGTGATTCGGGGCGGCGCGGAAACGGACATGGCCGCCGCCGATGTGCGCGTGGGCGATCTCGTGCGCATCCGTCCCGGCGACCGGGTGCCGGTGGATGGCGTGGTGGTGGAGGGCGCCTCCAGCATCGACGAGTCGATGCTCACCGGCGAGAGCCTTCCCGTGGACAAGGGACCCGAGTCCTCGGTCTTCGGCGGGCACCGTGAACCGCACGGGCACCTTCGTGTTCCGCGCCACCCGGGTCGGCGCGGAGACCGCGCTCGCCCGGGTCATCAAGCTGGTGGAAGAAGCCCAGGGCTCGCGAGCGCCGATCCAGCGTCTGGCCGACCGCGTGGCGGCGGTGTTCGTGCCGGCCGTCCTCATCATCGCGGCGCTGACCTTCGCCGCCTGGTGGCTGTTCGGACCCGCCCCCAGCATCCTCCTGGCTCTGACGAACTCGGTGGCCGTCCTCGTCATCGCCTGTCCGTGCGCCATGGGGCTCGCCACGCCGACGGCCATCATGGTGGCGACCGGGCGCGGGGCCGAGGCTGGGGTGCTCATCCGCAGCGCGACGGCGCTGGAGACGCTCCACCGCGTGGACACCGTGGTCTTCGACAAGACCGGCACGCTCACCGTGGGCCGCCCCGCGGTGAGCGACGTCGTGCCCGCCCCCGGCGAGACGCCGGAGACGCTGCTCGCCCTGGCCGCCGCGGTCGAGCAGGGCTCCGAGCATCCCATCGGCGAGGCCGTCGTCGGCCGGGCCAAGGCGCTGGGGCTGGCGCTCCCGCCGGTGAGCGGGTTCCAGGCGCCTGCCCGGGCAGGGCATCGTGGCCACGCCTCGCCGAGGGGCCTGTGCTGCTCGGCAACCGGCGACTCATGGACGCGCAGAGGGATCGACGTCACGCCGCTCGCCGCCCGCGCCGCCGCGCTGGCCGGCGACGGGCAAGACGGTCGTCCACGTCGCGCTGGCCGGGCGGCTCGTCGGGATCGCTCGCCGTCGCCGACGTGCCTCCGCCCGAGGCGCGCGCCACGGTCGAGGGCTTGCGTGCGCTCGGGCTCGCCGCGGTCATGCTCACCGGCGACCACCGCGCCACGGCCGCGGCCATCGCCCACCAGGCTGGCGTCGATCGCGTGCTGGCCGAGGTGCTGCCGGAGGACAAGGCGCGCGAGGTGCAGGCCCTCCAGGCGGAGGGCCGCCGGGTGGCCATGGTCGGCGACGGCATCAACGATGCCCCGGCCCTCGTCCAGGCCGACGTGGGCATCGCCATGGGATCGGGCACCGACGTGGCCATGGACGCCGCCGACGTCACCCTCATGCGCAGCGACCTGCGCGGCGTGCTGGCCGCCATCGACCTCTCGCGGCGGACCATCCGCATCGTCAAGGAGAATCTGCGTCTGGGCCTTCGGCTACAACGTGGTCCTGATTCCCGTGGCGGCGGGCCTGCTCTATCCGCTGTGGGGCATCCTCCTCTCACCCGATCCTGGCCGGGCTGGCCATGGCGTTCTCGTCGGTCTCGGTGGTGACGAACAGTCTCCGCCTCCGGCGCTGGCGGCCTCCCATCCGCGCGTGAACATCCCTCCGCTGCTCGAGGGCCGGCCGCGCTACGAGCGGGTCGCTGCACGGCTGGTCGGATTGTGCCGCGACGGGCGACGCCTTCGTGCACACCGTCTCGCATCACCGATCCCGACCGCGGATCGAGCTGAGCGCCGAGGTCGTGCCCTCGCCGAGCTACGCCATCCGCTCCGTTCACGCCCGCGCCGTGGCCGGTGCCGTCGATCCCCGCGCCCTCGACGGGGCGGCCGCGCTGGTGGGTACCGCCATGGTGGCGGGCCTTGGCCGCCGCGTGCGCGAGGCGACCGGGAGGCGGCGCCGGCGCCGACGCGCTCCTCGACGCGGTGATCGAGGTGGCCCGGCTCGCCCGTCAGGTCGCCTGCCTTCCCCGGGAGCGCGTGGAGCGCGCGGCGGCCCGCGGGCCGGCGGGGCTCTGGGCGCTGGACCGGGAGGGATGGATCGACCTTCCCGACTCCTGCTTCACGTACAGCGACGGCCGGACGGCGCTCGGCTCGGGCATGGCCGGCGTGGCGGCCGCGGCCACCGCCGACCTCTACAGTCCGCGCCCCGGACAGGCGCCGCGTCTTCGAGCGCCGCAAGGTGTCGCGCCTGGAGCGCGATGGCGAGCGTCTGCGCCTCGCCCACTCCATGCACGACAACGTGCACGGCTTCGAGATCCTGTACGAGGTCGACCTCGCCTCCGGCCGCATCGTGCGCGCGCGACTCGACGATCTCGCGGCTCCCGTACCCGGGCATCTGCTCGGAGCCGCAGGGCAAGATCCAGGCGCTGTTGGGCGAGATCCTTGACGCGGGGCTGTCCAAGCGCGTGCAGTCGCTCCTGGGCGGCGCGACCGGCTGCGCGCAGCTCTTCGATCTGACCACCGACCTGCTGAAGCTCGCCGTCGCACCGGCAGCGCGCGTGTATACGTGAGACCGGGCGCGGTCGAGCGCATGCCCGCTGAACGGCCGATCGGCCCCCTGCCCGTCGGAAAGCTCCGCCCCGCGCTGCTCGGGAGTCTGCTCGAGCGGCACGCGCCCAAAGACCCGCGCGTCGTCGTGGGGCCCGCGCCTCGGCGAGGACGCGGCGGTGATCGACATGGGTGACCGCTACCTGGTGGCCACCAGCGACCCCGTCACCTTCGCCACCGACGAGCTGGCGTGGTACGCGCTGCAGGTGAACGCGAACGACATCGCCGTGCGGGGGGCCAGACCGCGCTGGTTCCTCGCCACCCTGCTGCTGCCCGAGGGGCGCACGGATGAAGCCGCGGTGACCACGCTCTTCGCGCAGCTCGGCGCGGCGTGCGACGAGCTGGACGTGGCTCTCGTCGGCGGCCATACCGAGGTGACGTACGGGCTCGATCGCCCGATCGCGATGGGCACCATGCTGGGCGAGGTCGCGAAGGACAAGCTGGTGACCACGGGCGGCGCTCGGATCGGCGATGCCATCGTCCTCACCAAGGGCGTGCCCCTGGAGGGCGCGGCCATCATCGCGCGCGAGAAGGAGCGCGGAGCTGCTCGCGCGCGGCGTGCCGGCTCCCGTGGTGGCGCGGGCCAAGAAGCTCCTGCGCCAGCCCGGCCTCAGCGTGCTGCCCGAGGCCGAGATCGCGTGCGAGCTGGCCACCGTGCACGCCATGCACGACCCGACGGAAGGCGGGGTCGCCACCGCCTTGCGCGAGCTGGCCGACGCCGCGGGTGTGGGACTTCGGATCGACCGGAGCCGGATCACCGTGATTCCCGAAGGGGCCGCGCTGTGCCGGGCCTTCGGGCTCGACCCCCTCGGCACCATCGCCTCGGGCGCGCTGCTCATGACCTTGGCTCCCGCCGAGGCCGGCATCGTGATCCACGCGCTCGCCCGCGAGGGGATCGACAGTCACTACATCGGCCAGGTCGTGCCCCGGGAGCAGGGGCTGCTCCTCGTCGACGGCACTCGCCAGGAGCCACTCCCCATCTTCGAGCAGGACGAGATCACCAAGATCTTCGCGGCGGGCCTAGCCGTGCCGCAGATCGGCTATAGCTCATCCGCCCGTGGCCCTTGGACGCGAGGGGATGGTGGCCTCGGGCCATCCCTGGCCACTTTGGCCGGGGTCGAGCTGCTGAAGTCCGGTGGGACCGTCGCCGACGCCGCCGTCGCCGTCAACGCGGTGCTCGCGGTGACGCAGCCGTACTGCTGCGGCGTGGGCGGTGATTTCTTCTGCCTCTACTACGAGGCGGCCACCCGTCGGGTGCACTTCTTGAACGGCGCCGGACGCTCGGGCAGTCGCGCGAGCCTCGACGAGCTCCACCGCCGCGGACTGGCCGACCTGCCCATGGCAGGCCCGGCCACCGTGAGCGTCCCCGGCTGCGTCCGGGCGTGGGCCATGCTTCTCGAGCGCTTCGGCACCCGGACCCTGGGCGAGCTCCTCGCGCCGGCCATTCACTACGCGGAGCACGGCTTTCCGTGCACGCGGCTGGTCAGCCAGGCCGCGGAGGAGATGGCGCCGCGCCTCGATGATGCCGAGTGGCATCGCATCTTCGTCCCGGGCGGCCGGCCGCCGGCGCAGGGCGAGGTGCTCGTGCAGGCGGATCTCGCCCGGACCCTTCGCGACCTCGCCGCGGAGGGGCCGGACCTGTTCTACCGGGGACGCGTCGCGGAGGCGATCGCGCGTCGGCTGGACGCCGACGGCTTCGTGACCGCCGGCGATCTCGCCGCGCACCAGGGTGAGTGGGGCGAGCCGCTCTCCACGACATATCGAGGGCTGACGGTCTACGAGACGCCGCCTCCCACGCAGGGGCTGGCCGCGCTCATCGGCCTGAACATCCTCGAGGGCCTGTCCCTCGCGCGGCATCGCGTGCACTCCGTCGAGCACCTGCACCTGCTGATCGAGACGGCCAAGCTTGCCTACGCCGATCGCGATCGCTGGATCGGCGATCCCGCCCACGCCTCCGTGCCGGTGGAGGGGCTCCTGGCCAAGACGTACGCGGAGCATCGCCGGCGCGCCCTGGACCGCAAGAAGGCCCAGAGCTATGAAGCCGGCGATCCGGAGGGAGACACCACCGGCTTCGTGGTCGCCGACGGCCAGGGCAACGTGATCAGCGTGATCCAGAGCCTGTTCCACTCCTTCGGCTCGGGCGTGGTCCCGCCGGGCACGGGCATCGTGCTCCACAACCGCGGGCGCCACTTTCGCACGGATCCCGCGCATCCCAGCGCCCTGGCGCCGGGCAAGCGCCCCTTCCACACGCTGATGGCCTCCATCGTGACGCGGGACGACCAGCCCGTGGCGGGATTCGCCACCATGGGCGGCAACGGCCAGGCCATGTTCCATCTGCAAGTCCTCACGAACCTTCTCGACTACGGCATGGATCCTCAGGAGGCCATCGAGCGCCCGCGCTTTCTCATCGGCGCGTTCCTGCCCGACGACCCGCCGGACATCACGCGCATCGAGGGCCGCGTGTCGCGGCGCGTGCTCGCCGCCCTCCGGCGCCGTGGACACCACCTGCTGGTGGAGTCGGACTTCCTCCATCGGGTCGGCCACGCGCACGCCATCGTGTGGCGCGACGGGACGCTGTGGGGTGGCGCGGATCCGCGTGGCGACGGCGCGGCCCTGGGCTTCTGAGCAGGCCGTGGGTCGGCGCGGCGGGCGGGAGCGTCGCCCTCCTCGTGCTCCTGATCGCGGGGTGGCCGGAACGTCCCTCGCGCGCCCACGCGCTCGACTGGGGATTGATCGATCCGGGCCAGACCACCATGGAGGCGCGTGCGCGGGCGCTATGGCGATGCCACGCGCAGCTCCACGCAGAAGATTGACGGCTACGACTCCACCCAGTGGGTGTACGAGGGGACGCAGGCGCCGGTGGGGATGGAGCGGATGGTCGTGGACTTCGGACTTCTCACCCCCGAGGGTTACCGGCCGCAGATCGTCCGCAGCTTCCTGCTCCATCCCCGGCCGGGCACCTTCAATCGCGCCCTCGTCATCCAGGGCTGGGGCAGCCCACCGGCGTCGGGGAGCAGAGCGGGTCTCCGGCCTTCATGTACGAGGAGGGCCTCTTCGTCTCCTTCGACCAGGACGGGTGGGACGTGAGGACCGATGCTCTTCACGCCGAGGCAGAAGATCCCGCCGCCCGAACCTGCGCCGCCGCGCTGACCAGGCCCCTCAGGGGGATGGCCACCCACGCGGGCCGGTGGCCAGCCTCGTAGACGATCTCGTAGGCCGCCTTCTCCAGCTCGAACCGCCACGGCCGCGTGAATGCCGCCGCCGTCGCCGGGACGAAGCGGCTGCCGTGGACGGCGGACCGATAGCCGTCGACGAAGGCGCGCCGCCCCTCCACCTCCCAGATCTCGCGCCACCTCGCGGGCCGGCCGTCGTGCTCGGCGGCCGCCGCGTAGCTGATCGAGCGCAGGAGGCCGGCGACGTCGCGCATGGCCGCGTGCTTGCGCCGCCGTTCAGCGAGCGGACGCAGGGGCTCACCCTCGAAGTCGACGATCACGAAGTCCGCCTCGGCGGTCCGGTAGAGAGTCTGGCCCAGGTGAAAGTCGCCGTGGTGGCGGATCTTGAGCACGCCCACCAAGCCGGCGAGCGCGGAGGCGACGTCCGGAATCGTCGCGGGGAGCGCCGGCCCAGAGCCGCGCGCGCCGCCTCGAGCTGTCGGGAGACTCCATCGGCCCAGCCCGGACGTCATCGCCGGTGATGGGCTCCGGCGCGAACTCGGGGTCGCCGGGATCGGAGGCGAGCGCCGCGTGGAGCTGACCCGTGCGCTCGCCCAGCCGTCGCAGAGCGCCGAGACTCATCGCGGCCCGCCGGCGCACCTCCTCGACGTCGCACGGCGCGTCCTCGAACCGCGCGGCCACGGTGCGGAGCTGGCCGAGCATCCAGCGCCAGCCGTCCTCGGCGCCGCCCACGAACTCGTGCGCCACGGCCAGGGTGCCCGCCTGACCCATGGACGGTTCAAAGGCGAGAGAGCCGAGGAGCCGCGGCGCGTGACGGAACGACGTCCGCTCGGTCAGGAACCGGGTGATCTCTTCCTCCGGGTTGATTCCGGGAGCAACCGGCGGAACTGCTTGAGGACGAGCCGGTCACCGAAGGCGATGGAGGTGTTGCTCTGTTCGCCTCCGAGTCCGCGAACCGTCACATCGTCGGGGACGAGTAGCCCGCCCGCCGAGGTCGGGCGTCCTCTGGATGGACCCCGCCTCGCCGCCGACGCGGGCGCCGGTGGTCATCACGCGGAGAAGATCGCGCGCGACGGCGGGCTCGGCCAGAACGTCGACGGGCGTCGCGGTCGTGGCCAGGGACAGCGCGTAGCGATCCTCCACGCCGTCGTCGAGCCGCACGCGCGCCACGACCAGCGCGGCTGGCGCCCGAGGGGGACGACGGCCTCCACGGCCACCCCCTCGATGCGCCGGGCCTTGCCGGCGAACCAACGCTGAGACGGGAGCCAGGCGGCGAGGGCGGCGGCCGACGGTAGAGCAGTGACATCACGCGCGGCTGGAAGGCGAAGATCTGGGCGGAGTCGACGGCGGGATCGAGCACCACGGAGCCGCGGGGCCCGCGCCACTCGTAGCGGCGATCACTCAGCAGCTCGTGCATCACGTACGGCTCGCCGGGGCCGAGCCCCAGCTCGGCGAGCGGCATGTCCACCGGCGAGGCGTGCGGGCCGTCGAGGTCGAGATTCACCGCCACGAAGACCACGTTGTCGCGGTCTGGCGTCATCTTGCCGTACCAGACGATGTTGGGGTCATCGGCGCCGTAGAACGCCAGATTCCGGTAGAGGTGCAGGGCGCGATTCTCGCGGCGGATCCGGTTGATGGTGGTGACGAAGTCGACGAGGTTGCCGGGCGCATCCCAGTCGCGCGCCTTGATCTCGTACTTCTCGGAGTTCAGATACTCCTCCGAGCCCTCGCCGACGGGCACGTTCTCGCACAGCTCGTAGCCGCTATACATCCCGTAGAGGGACGAGAGCGTGGCGGCGAGCACCAGCCGCATCGTGAAGGCGGCCCGCCCGCCCTTCTGCAAGGTCTCGTGCAGGATGTCGGGCGTGTTCGGCCACAGGTGGCCGCGGAAGTACTCGGCCACCGGGGGCTCCGTGATCTCCTCGAAGTACTCGGTCAGCTCCCGCTTCTCGTTGCGCCAGGTGAAGTAGGTGTAGGACTGGGTGAAGCCCGCCTTGGCCAGGACCTTCATCACCTTGGGCCGGGTGAAGGCCTCGGCGAGGAAGATGACGTCCGGCCGCGAGGTCTGCACGCTCTCGATCAGCCATTCCCAGAACTTCACCGGCTTGGTGTGGGGGTTGTCCACGCGGAAGGTCCGCACCCCGTGGGCCACCCAGAACTCGACGATGCGGCGCATCTCCTCCCACAGCGGTCCGGGATCGGCACTGTAGAAGTTCAGCGGGTAGACGTCCTGGTACTTCTTGGGCGGATTCTCCGCGTACTTGATGGTGCCGTCGGGCCGGTGGAAGAACCACTCGGGGTGCTCGCGAACGTAGGGGTGGTCGGGCGAACACTGGATGGCGAAGTCGAGGGCCACCTCGAGTCCCAACCCCGACGCGGCCTCCACGAAGTGATCGAAGTCGTCCAGGGTGCCGAGCTGGGGGTGCACGGCGGTGTGGCCGCCCTCTTCGCCCCCGATGGCCCAGGGGCTGCCGGGATCGCCGGGGGCGGGAGTTAGCGCATTGTTGCGCCCCTTGCGGAAGGCGCGTCCGATGGGGTGGATCGGTGGCAGGTAGACGACGTCGAACCCCATCGCGGCGATCCGCTCCAGCTCCCGCTCGGCGTCCTTGAAGGTCGCGTGCTGGCCGTCGCCGCGCGCCGAGCGCGGGAACATCTCGTACCAGGCGGCAAAGCGCGCGCGCACGCGGTCGACCACGATCTCGTAGTCGCGCTCGGTGCGGGTGGCCTGCCCCGGTCGAGATGACGGGCCATGAGCTCGGCCAGCGCCGCTTCCTGGGCCACGGCGACAGCGTCGGCCTGGCTGGGCGAGGCCGCCAGGCGCTCGCCCATGGCGCGCAGTTCGCGGGCATCGACGCCGCGGGCGCGACGTGCGGCGGCGTCGATGAGGGCGCGGCCTTCGGAGAGCTCGCTGGCCACGTCCTGCCCGGCCTCCGTGCGCTTGGCGAGGTCGGCCAGCCAGGAGAGGAAGGGGTCGGCCAGGGCCTCGATGAAGAAGCGATAGCGACCGTTCTCTTCCAGCGGGAACTCGCCGGCCCAGCGGTCGTTGTCCACGAGGCGCATCGGCGTCTCTTGCCACCGGGTCGCGCCGGGCCCACGGTAGTGGAGAAAGGCCACCAGCACGTCGTGCCCCTCGCGAAGGATGTCGGCGGTCACCTCGAGGAGGTCGCCGACCTCGCGCTTGGCCGGATAGCGACCTCCGTCGACGGTGGGCTCAACGTGCTCGATGATCACCGTCTGCTTCAAGGCAGGCCGGTCCGGCGTGGGGACTGGAGGGCGCCCTTGTGCGTCATGTCGCGAATCCCAGGACGTGAGCGAGCGGAGCCAGCACGTCGCGCGCCTCCGGCCGCTCCGTCCAGAGCGCGAAAGAAGCGGTTCTGCGCGGCCCAGTGTCCGAAGCCGCTGCCGCAGTCGTTGAGCAGCCTCCACCAGCACCACGGCCTGGGCCACGGCAGCCTCCGTCGGCGTCTGGGCGACGCGGTCGATGGCGCGCTCCACCGCGCTGCGGATGAGCGGGCGTGCGGCGACGAGGTTCAGGTCGAGATGGAGCTTGCGGGCGTGGGCGAGCAGCTCGAAGACGCGCGCGGGGATGATGAGTCGGCGGGCTGCCTCCTCGAGCGCCGAGAGCACGTCCTGCTCCAGGACGCGCCGGGCGACCACGCCGAGGGTCTCCGGGAGTGGCACGTCGGCCGCCTGCAGATAGTCGAGCAGGGCGTGAGTCTCGTCCCACACGTGACGCACCGTGGACTCATGGAGGGCCACCACCTTGGCGAGGAGGGCGGCGAGGACGCGCCGGCGCTCTTCGAGGAAGAGATCGGTCACCGAGAAGGTCTCGCGGCCGAAGGCGGCGTCGAAGCCGCGCACCACCTCGCTGAGGCTGCGGCGGGCGTAGCGATCGAGCAGGTCTCGCTGGAGGGCCGCGTACGCGGCGGGATCGTCGCTGAGGCGTACGCCGCACGTGATGTCGTGTCCGCCGAAATGGGCCACGGCGTAGAGGGCGTCGCGGACCTGCCCGGTCAGCTCCGAGCTGACGCGCACCCGGCCCACGCGCAGCGCCGTGTCCCTGTACTCCGCGCTGGTCTCGTCGAGGCGTGTGACCTGGTAGGCGTAGACGCGGGCCTCGCGGGGCGGTGTCTCGAAGAGGCCGTTGATGGCGTAGTGCGCGGTGAGGCGGCGCACGTCCGCCGCCGCTGGCCGCACGCGCCGGCGGTACACGTCGGCCCCCGTGCCCTCTTCCGGATCGTTGCTGACTGCCGCGCGCAGGCGATCCAGGAACGCAGGCTCGAGGTCGGCGCCACCCAGCTCCCGCAGATACTGCAGGGCCATGGCCGCGTAGCGGAGGTCTTGCACGGGCTCCAGCCCGGCGAGGTCGTCGAAGAACCAGCCGCAGGAGGTGAACATCAAGAGTCGCTGGCGCTGCATCTCCAGCAGTCGCCGCGCCTCGACTCGGGCCGCCGCCTCGAGCGGGGCCGAGGCCTGGGCGGCGAAGAAGCGGTCGAGGACGGCGGGCTCGCGCGCCACGATCACCTCGATGTAAGCATCGCGCGCCTCCCACGGATCCTTGAGAAGTCCCGAGACACGCGCCTCGTAGAAGGCGTCGATCTCGGCCCCCAGCCAGTCGAGGGACCCGCGCAGGGCGCGCGCCAGTCCTGCCGCGTGTCCGGGGCCATGCGGCAGCCGCAGTCGCGGCGCCAGCGCTCCGCCCCGTGGGCGCAGCTCCACGACGTGTTCTCGCGGATCTCCACCTCGTGGTCGGGCGGGTTCAGGGCGAGAAACGTCGCGTAGTTGGTCAGGATGGCGGCCCCCGTCGTCTCGATCCGCTCGAGGGCGTCGGCCAGCGCCATCTCGCCGAAGCGACTGTGGTGGCCGTAGGACTCGCCGTCCGTGGCGCAGTGGACGAGCTGTGGCCTCGGGCGCTCGTCGTGGAAGGCGCCGCGCAGTCGAGTGGCGAAGGCCTCCCCGGACTGGAGGACGTTCTCGAAGGCGATGGCCCGGGAGATGGGCGCATCGTAGAAGAACAGCGCCAAGGTGTGGCCGGAGGGACCCGTCCAGCGATAGGGCGCGGCTGGGGTCGATGGTCTCGCCGACCTCCTGCCAGTCTCCGCCGGCGACCGGCCGTATGCGCGAGGCCTGGTGCGGGGCCAGGATGGTGAACTGAAGACCTGCCTGGGCCAGTATCTCCAGCGTCTCGCTGTCGACGGCCGTCTCGGGCAGCCACATCCCTTCGGGATCCCGCCCGAATCGGGCGCGGAAGTCCGCCATGCCCCAGCGCACCTGGGTGATCCGGTCGCGCCGCGGGGCCAGCGGCATGATCATGTGGTTGTAGACCTGTGCGATGGCGTTGCCGTGCCCCCGGGCCTCCCGGCTGGCCCGGTCCGCCTCGACGATGCTCCGGTGGACATCGGGGCGGTGCCGGGCCAGCCACGCCATGAGCGTCGGCCCCACGTTGAAGGAAATCTTCTCGAAGTTGTTGACGATGCCGATGACGCGGTTATCCGCGGACAGTCGCCGGGCCGCGGTGTTGGGCGCGTAGCACTCCTCGGTGACCCGCGCGTTCCAGTCGTGGGCGGGGGCCGCGGAGTCCTGCACCTCCACGGTTTCGAGCCAGGGGTTCTCGCGGGGCGGCTGGTAGAAGTGCCCGTGGACGGCGACGAAGCGGGGTCGGCGGCCACTAGAGCTCCTCGAGACGGAGGAGATATTCGCGCCGCCCTCCCCGCGGCACCACGACGAGCCCCGATGGGTCAAGGTGGAAGCGCACGCGGTCCCGCCCGGCATCGAGGCCGACCTCGTGGTCGGCCGGGATGATGTTGTAGCGGTCGATGATGGCGCGGCGGATGTGGGCGCCCTTGCCCACCGAGGTGTAGTCCATGACGATCGAATCCTCGATGCGCGCCCCCTCGTTCACCCACACGTTGCGGCCGAGGATCGAGTTGCGAATGGTGGCGCGCTTGATGAGACATCCCTCGGCGATCATCGAGTTCTCCACGTCGCCCCCGATGAAGCGGGCCGGGGGGCCGGGATGCGCGCCGGCCTGGATCGGCCACGTGCGGTTGTCGAGGTCGAAGCGCGGGGACTCGCCGAGGATGTCCATGTGCGCGTCCCAGTAGCTCTCGATGGTGCCCACGTCGCGCCAGTAGGCGGGCTCCTCGTAGGGCTTCACCCCCGGCACCTCGTTCTGCTGGAAGTCGTAGGCGAACACCCGGCCGCCCGGCACCATCTCCGGGATGATGGAGCGCCCGAAGTCGTGGTCCGTACTGCGCCGCGCGTCGTCGAGCAGCGCATCGACCAGGGCGCCGCGCCGGAAGACGTAGTTGCCCATGGAGACGAGGGCGCGCGCGGGATCGTCGGGCATGGCGGTGGGCGCCGTGGGCTTCTCGTCCCACGCCACCACGCGATGCTGCCGGTCCACGCCCAGCACCCCGAAGGCGGACCCCTGCTCCAGGCGCACGGGACGCGCGGCCACCGTGGCGTCGGCCCCCGACTCCAGGTGGAAGGCCAGCATCTGGCTGATATCCATCCGGTAGATGTGGTCGGCGCCGAAGACGGCCACGACGTCGGGGGCGAAGTCGTCGACCAGGTGCAGGTTCTGCAGCACGGCGTCCGCCGTCCCCCGGTACCAGGCCTCGCCCGCGCGCTGCTGGGGCGGCACCACTGCGATGAAGGCGTCGCTGAGAATGCCCGTCGTGCGCCAGGCCATCCGCAGATGCTCGATGAGGCTCTGCGACCGGTACTGCACGAGCACGTACATGGAGAAGAAGCCGGAGTTGACGAGGTTGGAGATGACGAAGTCGATGATGCGGTAGCGCCCGCCGAACGGTACGGATGGCTTCGAGCGATCGCGCGTGAGCGGAAAGAGGCGCTCCCCCTTGCCTCCCGCCATGATCATCGTCAGGACGCGCGGCGCGCGCGGCATCGGTTCAGGCGCTCGCGCGGCTCCCGCGCGGCGGAGGGGCCTGGCCCCAGGAGGCGTCCAGGTCGGGGAAGCAGAAGTCCTCGCGTTCGAGCCGCTGTACGAGGGCGTTTGCCTCCGGCGACATGGCCTCGCCGCGCAGCAGCATGTCGGCCAGCTCGGACAGGCGCTTGAACTCCACGTAGTGCTCGGCCACGCGCCGCTCGGCGTAGTCTCGAGCGGCCCCGGTCGTGATGAGGAACTGCCAGTCGGAGGATTCGAGCACGAGCAACTCGCGCGAGACCTGCGCGAGCACACGGCGCGCGTCGGGCCCGGCGTCGGGCAGGCGCGCGAGGAGCCGCACCCACTCGGCTTCCGCGCTGTACACGCGGTCCCACGCCCACTCGGTGTCGCGATTGAGCCACACGCGGTGATCCCCGCCCTCCCCCCACGAGCCTTCGGGAAGGGACAGGGTGGCCGCGGGCGGCACGGCTTCGAGCGTCTCCCCCATCGTCATGCACGCCACGCCAACCCGGTGCATCTCACGGGCCATCTGCTCGAGCCAGGTGGGGCCTTCGAACCACCAGTGACCGAACAGCTCGCCGTCGTAGGGTGAGCACACCGCGGCCGGCCCGTCACTGCTCGCCTTCGCGAGCGTGTCCTGCACCAGCTCCGCGAAGTGCCGAGCGTGGAGCCGTACTTTCTGCCAAGCGTAGGCGGGATCGTAGAAGATCTTGGTGGCCAGATCGCGCTTGGCGTCGGTGATGCGCCACAGCTTGAGCCCGCCCGGCCAGTGCTTCTTGTGGAACTCCAGATACGCGAAGTCGCCCGGGTAGCCATGATCGCGGCTCCACACCTGAAGCGTGGTCCGGGGATCGCGGAAGAAGGCGACGGCGGAGCCGGTCCCGCCCCGGGAGGCCACACGGTAAGTGTGGTACGGAGACCGGTGTGCTCCTTGGACCGTCGGCGTGCGCTGCTCCAGGCTGCCGGGCAGCGCGAAGTAGTCGCGGTAGGGGAACACCGGCGCGCCGGCCGCCACCAGATGCGCGTCGACCACGAAGTACTCGATCCCGTGCTGAGCCAGCATCTCCTCGATGCCCGGGCGCAGCTGCCGGACGCGGCCCCGATCGGGCCCGGTGGGGGGCGTCCACTCGTAGCGCGGCCGATACGCGCACTCGGGGAGCCAGATACCGCGCGGGGCTCGGCCGAAATGCCGCCGGTGCGTCTCCACCGCGGTGCGAAGCTGGAGGTGAATGGACTCGTCGCGCGAGAGGAGCGGCAGGTAGCCATGGGTGGCCGCGCAGGTGATGATCTCGATGTGCCGGTCGCGCTCCAGCTCGGCGAACGTGCCCGGGATGTCGCCGCCGATGCGCCGGTGCAGCTCCCACATGCGCTCGTACACCCCCTCCCAGAAGTCGGTGAGCTGGACACCCTCCTTGACGTCGTGCTGCGCGAAGTACTGGCGCGTCTCGACGCAGTTGCGGCGGAAGGTCTCGTAGTAGAACGCCAGCTCCTTCTGGAAATCAGGGGAGGCGAGTTGCTCGACGAGCACGGGGGAGAGGTTGACGGTCCACTTCGGCGAGATGCCGTCGGCGATGAGCCGGTGCGCGGTGTCGAGCAGAGGCAGATAGCACTCGAAGGCCGCCTCGGTAAGCCAGTCGCTCCCGTGGGGCCAGCGCCCATGGTGGACCACCATTGGCAGGTGGTTGTGGAGCACCAGGGTGAACGGATTCATTCGTGTGTGCACCTTTTCCGCGAACCAGGGCGCGGCGCGGCGCCTGCCTCGTCCGGTTGGGCCGAGCCTGCGTGGCTCGCCACGGAGCCGCAGCGATCAACCTTCACAATTGGACCGTATGACCGCGCTAGGTGCAAGTGCTATGACAGGCGGAACCGAATTTCGGGTGTGGGCGCCCTACTGCCGGTCAGTGGACGTCCTCGTGAACGGTCGTGCCGTGCCTCTCCGAGCGTGCCCCGGCTGCCTGTTTGAAGGGCAGGTTGACGGCGCGCCGGCCGGGACGCGCTACCTCTACCGCCTTGACGGGGACCGCGCCCGGCCCGACCCGGTGTCGCGCTCCCAGCCCGAGGGAGTGCACGGCCCGTCCGCGGTGGTCGACGGCGTGGCCTTTCCGTGGACCGACCAGAGGTTTCGCGGCCACGCGCGGCGCGACCTGGTCATCTACGAGCTTCACGTCGGGACCTTCACGCGGGCGGGGACTTTCGAGGCGGTGATTCCACACCTCCCGGTCCTGGTTGACCTCGGCGTGACAGCCGTGGAGCTGATGCCGGTGGCGGAGTTCCCCGGCGCGCGCGGCTGGGGCTACGACGGCGTGCACCTCTACGCGCCCCAGTCCACCTACGGAGGGCCCCATGGCCTCCGGCGCCTCGTCGATGCCTGTCATGCGGCCGGCCTGTCGGTGATCCTGGACGTGGTCTACAACCACCTGGGACCCGAGGGAAACTATCTCGCGGAGTTCGGCCCCTACTTCACCACGCGCCACCGGACGCCCTGGGGCCCGGGGCTCGACTTCGATGGCCCCGAGGCCGCGGGTGTGCGCCGGCACTTCGCCGAGAACGCCCGGTACTGGGTGCGAGAGTTCCACCTCGATGGGCTGCGCCTCGATGCCGTCCATGCCATCGTCGATGCGAGTGCCGTCCACATTCTCACCGAGCGTGGCGGCGGCCGCGCGTGAAGAAGCGATGACGCTCGGCCGGCCCGCGCACCTCGTCGCCGAGTCGCATGACAACGATCGGCGCCTGGTGCTCTCGCCGCCGAACGGGCTCGCGCTCGATGCCGTGTGGTCGGACGACTTCCACCACGCCCTCCATGCGCGACTGACGGGCGAGCCGGTGGGCTACTACGCGGACTTCCCCGGGGGGCGCGGGCTCGAGCGCGCGATTGCCGATGGGTTCGCCTTCCAAGGCGAGCCCTCGGCCTACTGGGGCCGGCCGCGCGGCACGCCCAGCGCAGATCTCGAGGGCGACCGCTTCGTGATCTCAATGCAGAACCACGACCAGGTCGGCAACCGCCCGGGCAGCCATCGCCTGGGTGCCTTGCTGGGTGCCGACGCCGTCAAGGTGGCGGCCGCGCTCCTGTTTGTGACCCCGGCCATCCCGCTGCTCTTCATGGGCGAGGAATACGGAGAGGTGGCGCCGTTTCCCTTCTTCACGTCATTCCTGGAGCCGGGCCTGAACGAGGCCGTGCGGCGGGGACGCCAGCGTGAGGTCGAGCGCTTCGGCTGGAGAACGCTGATCGACGATCCCGGCGATCCGACCACCTTCTCGCGCGCACGGCTGGAGCACGTGCTGGCGGACGCGTCCGGGCACCGCGACCTGCGCGCGTACTATCGCGCCTGGCTCGCGTTGCGTCGATCTCACCCCGCACTGGGCGCGCGCGGCAAGCGGAGCACGCGAGTGGAGACGACCCTCGGCGTGCTCATGCTGGCGCGCGAGGCAGCGACGGGTGAGCGCGTGGTCTTGGTGGCCAACCTGGGCGCCACGGCGCAGCCGCTGCCGCCGCTGGCTCCGGGTGCGCGCGTGTTGCTCGACAGCGCCGACTCGCGCTTCGGTGGCGCGGGCGGTGCCCCGTTGCGGCCCTACCAGGCGCTCCTGTTCGAGGTCGGCTCGTCACAGTAAACTCTCGGGCGTGTCGCGTCCCTGGGACCCCATCGATCATCTGCTCGCCCTCGATCCCGGAGGGCGCGGCATCGCCGCCTTCTTCACCCCCGGCGCGGCGCAGGATGCCGCGCGCGCGCTGCTCGGCGCGCGGCGCGTGCTCATCACCACAGGCTTCGCCGTGGCCGCCGACGCGCCCGAGACCGACGGGCCCCCCGGGGCCGCCGTGCTCGGACACGCGCCTGAGCGTGCTCGGCGCGCGGGTGCGCTACGTCACCGATCCGGTGAACGTGCCGATTCTGACGTCAGCCCTGACGGCGCTGGGCCAGCGGGCCGACATCATGGTGTATCCGGAGGGTGACGGTGTGGCGCCCGCCCTGCTGCGCCGCGAGCGCCCGACTCACATGATCGCCATCGAGCGCCCAGGGCGCAGCCGCGAGGGCGACTACCTCAATGCGCGCGGTGCCTCCGTGGCGGCGTGGAACCGCCCCATCGACGAGCTGTTTGTTTGCAGCGGGGTCCGCCAGCCCGGATCAGTACGCGGGCGGCCTGTTCGAAGTGCGCGTGGCTCCGATCGCCCGCTCTCGCACGTGGTGACCATCGGGGTGGGGGACGGTGGCAACGAGATCGGCATGGGCAAGGTGCGGGTGCGACTCCGGCGACTCGGACCGCTCATGACTCGTATCGCCACCGTGGTCGAGACCGATCACCTCGTGGTGGCCGGCGTGTCGAACTGGGGCGCGTACGGCATCGTGGCGGCGCTGGGCCGACTCGCCGGGCAAGCGCTGCTTCACACGCCGGAGGTCGAGCGACGCGTGATCGAGGCGTGTGTGGACGGCCGGGGCCATCGACGGCCTTTCGCGCCGCCGCGAAGCCACCGTGGACGGGCTGGGCCTCGACGTCCACGCGGCGTTCGTGCGCCTCCTTCAGGTTGCCGCGGACTCCGGGATCGCCACCGGTTCCGGTATCATGGACGCCGCATCGCGGTCGGCGTCACCGTCGACCTCACCGCGGTCGAGCCCACGGTCACTCTCACGAAGGAAGGCGACGCGACCATGACTATCCTCGAGGACTACCGGGCTAAACATCCGACGTCGGCCGCCCTGGCCGAGCGCGCCCGCCAGGCCATTCCGGGCGGCATCACCCACGACATCCGCTACCTGCTGCCGTTCGGGACCTACGTGGCGCGGTCGCTGGGCAGCCGCAAGTGGGACGTGGACGGCCACGAGTACGTCGACTACTGGATGGGCCACGGCGCCCTCTTCGTCGGTCACTGCCACCCGGCCGTCGTGAAGGCGGTCCAGGAGCAGGTGGCGCGCGTCACCCACGTGGGGGGCAGCCACGAGCTGGAGATCCGCTGGGCGGAGCTGGTCAACGGCCTCGTCCCCAGCGCGGAGCTGACGCGCTTCACCATGTCGGGCACGGAGGCCACGCACCTCGCCATGCGCGTGGCCCGCGCGTACACCGGACGCTCGAAGGTGGTGAAGCTCTCGGGTCACTTCCACGGCTGGCACGATGCCGTCACCGTGGGCGTCAACCCGCCGTACGAGATGCCGATCTCGGCTGGAGTGCCGGCGGGAACCCTCGATCACGTGGTGGTGTGCCCAGCCAACGACATCAAGGCCGTCGAGCTGGCCTTCGACGCGGGCGACGTGGCCGCCATCATCCTCGAGCCGGCCGGCGGTCAGTCCGGCACCACCCCGACGATTCCCGGATATCTGCATGAATTGCGCGCGCTCACCCGCAAGCATGGTGTCGTGCTGATCTTCGACGAGGTCATCACCGGCTTCCGCTACGCGCCCGGTGGCGCGCAGCAATACTTCGACGTCACCCCGGACCTCACCACCCTCGCCAAGATCGTGGCAGGCGGCCTGCCCGGCGGCGCGTTGACCGGCCAGGCAGCGATCATGTCGATGCTCGCCCATCGTGGCGACGCCGAGTGGGATCGCACGCGGCGCGTGGCTCACGCCGGGACGTTCAACGCCAACCCGATGTCGGCGGCGGCCGGGATCGCCACGCTCGAGCTGGTGTCGGATCCGTCGCTGCAAGCGCACGCGGGCAAGCTGGGTGATGCGCTCCGCCAGGGGCTGAACGACGCGCGGCGACGGGCGAGCGCGCCCGGCGAGATATACGGCGAGGCGTCGATCTACCACGTGTCGTTCGACGGCCGCCCTGGGCTCGCCGGACCGGATCGGCCGAAGAAAGGCGCGCTGTATCACCTGCTGCGCTGCGCGTTGCTCAACAACGGCGTGGATTGCTCGCCCAACCACGGCTGGATCTCCGCCGTCCACACCGACGAGGACATCGAGCGAACGATCGGCAGCTACGAGCGGGCATTCCGCGCCATGGCGGCGGAGCGCGTGTTCGACGGGACGTAGGCGCACCAAGGCTCCCCGCGTGACAGCCGCGGAGCCCTCTGGTATCCTCGCGTGTCTGGCGGGCAGGTAGCTCAGTTGGTAGAGCACAGGACTGAAAATCCTGGTGTCGGCGGTTCAATCCCGTCCCTGCCCACCATCTTTTCAGCTGACCGACACTCCCCGAGACCGATCGCGTTGCGCCACGCTGAACGCCCCACTTTCTTCACAGCGAACCAGGCGCGCAGCGTAGAATGCTGCCAGCCGCGTTCAATTCGCGTAGACCTCCTTGCCTCCAGGGAGGACGAGGAGGCCCAACATACGAGTGACGATCTCCCCTCACGCCCTCGCCGTCGAGGTGTCGCGGTGATGAGGGGCGACGACTGGAAGATGTTCGCCCCGCTCCGGCGCGGCGCGCCCATCTCACCGGAAACCAAGCTGGTCGCCGTCCTGACGACGCATGCCGCCGGAGCTACCGCCGCCACTCTCGCCAACGAGCTTCTCCAGGCTGGCTCCGTCGTGGGGATGAAGGCACCCGTGACCAGGCGGATCGAGGAGTTGCTCGACGAGTTGGAACAGGCGGCGCGGGTCGAAAGGATCCCCGACGGTCGCTACCGCGTGGTCAGGGCCAGGGTGTGACCTCGTGAAGCTCAGTCAACCTCAGCGTGAGGTGCTCGAGCGGATGGCCCACGGAGGCGTGCTCTTCGTGCGGCTCGAGCCGGGCGAGGCCGGCGTGCAGGAAACGTGCTGGATCGGTACGGTCGAGCTGTCGCCCATGACCGTGAACGCCCTCATCACCGCTCGTCTCGTCGAGGAGCAGGACAAAATCCCTCGAAAAGGCGGCGGGCTGACGACCTCGTACGTCATGAGCTACGCCGGGCAGGCCGCGCTGCAAGCGTAGTGACCCGCGGGCCTCGGCTCGCGAGCCCCGATCCGTGTCGGGTCGGTTCGGCGCCGGTCCACCGAAGCACCACACGTTCACCGACCGGGACGGGGGTCCGCACAGCCCACGGCTGCTGGTTCTGGTGCGTGCAGCTCCTGAACGTTTACCACTACGCTCGGGAGGCGAGGAATCCCTGACAGGATCCGTCGATTCGCGCGTGGCTGGTGATTCGCATGCTCGCCACCGTGCGGCTGATCGTGGTGATTGGCGCCGCGGTCAGGCTCTCGTAGCCTCCGGTAGCGCGCACGACGGCCGCCGAGCATTGCCGGGACACGGATGCATGGGTACGCCAAATCTCGTTGACAAGGTGCGCGACGCGTGCGTTAATGTCCGAGGTCTGGTTTTCTGTTACGGCAACGCGCTCAGCTAGTAAGTGTGAGATCGAGTTTAACGCCGCGCGAGATCCAGTTCGCGCGGCGTTTTTGTTTGAGTTCCGATCTCGCGCAGACGCTCCTTGCGTAAGGCGGGAGCTCCCGTGGGGCACGAGCCCCTGAAAGGACGGTAGGAGATGGCAACAGGACAAGTGAAGTGGTTCAACGACGCAAAGGGGTTCGGCTTCATCACCCAGGAAGGTGGCGAGGACGTGTTTGTGCACTTCAGCGCGATCCAGGCGTCGGGCTTCAAGAGCCTGACCGAAGGGGAGCGCGTGGAGTTTGACATCACGCGAGGCCCGAAAGGCTTGCAGGCCGCGAACGTTCGCAAGGCGTAACGTGACGAGGCGGTGAGCCGGGCGGCCGGCCGGGCCACCGCCAAGTCCCAAACGGACTGCGTCAACGTATCGGCTGTGGGGCTGCGCGAGTCGGCTCGATAACGCCTCCCGATGCAGATCTTTCGGGGTGACTCGGCACAGCCTGATGCAACCCATTGTTCAGCTCTTACCCGCTGAGGGTGAGAGGAGCGGGCCCTCGTGGCCTCCGGCGCGCAGACGGACCGGAGTGAGGCGGCCAAGATGTCGCTGTCCCTGACCGCCATCAATCTGGGCTGATCCCGCTCTAGAAGTCCCTCTACTCTAGAAGTCCTTCGGGTTGTTCATCAACGTGGTGGGGCCCTGGCCCTCGCACCGAGCCTCCTCCCGCCCGTGCAACACCGGAGCGGTCGCTTGTGAGGGGCGCTGGGAGGCTAAGAACTCCACCCAGTTGGCGCCCCTTCGCGCTGTTACGGCCACGGGCCTCGACCGGCGGCAGGGGACCCTTCTGGATGCCACTCTTCCTGAACCGCTTCGTGCTCTGCGGATCCGATATGAGTTAGGTCCCGGCCACGGCGGCCTTCCTTGCCGCGGACAGCGGCACGACTCTTCTCTGGCAGTTCGGGGAGGGCCGCACGTGCATTTCCAATCGGAGTCAGGAGTGGAGTTCGCGGTCGACCGAGGGCGTCTCGCTGGCCCTTTTGTCCGTGCGAATCACTTCAACGGCACCGTCTACCGAGTGCTGCCTTCTCGCCGCATCCCGATCTAGTCAGGCACGTGTATCGAATCTGAGTCGTTGACGTGATGGTGAGTGGCTTGTAGGACTAAGACGATGCGAGCGAGGAATTGGATCAGGATGTGATGGTCACCATTCGAGATTCGCCTGGCGCTCGCCCGAGTAATGACGTTCGTCCGCTTGCCCGCCAGCGCGCTCAGCGGGGCGGAGGTGATGGAGGATGCCGTGCCTAGAGGACCGAGGATCAAGAACATAGCGGTGAACTCGGCGTTTCGAGAACCGGTGGTGAGTGATGGGGATGAGGTTCGGGGCGGGGCGCGCGTCCTCCGCATCTGGCCTCGTCCATCGTGCCCCTCGGCATTTCCGGTTGTGGATGGGCGACCTTCCATCTCAACTTTCGTCGCGCGGTGGCGGCGGGGCCACGAGGCGCACGGATGAGAGCAGCGATCGCAGCCTTTGCCGCGCTGTGCGCGTGCGAACTCTTCGGGGTGTCTGCCAGTGGGTGGTCGGTGAGCGAACGTGGCGGTGGTGTTCGGCCTGCCCCTTCGGAAATCCTGGTGGCGGAGGATGTGACGCCTCTGGCGGGGCCTGTGTGGTGCGGTCCCAATATCGTCGTCGTGTCTGGTGAGCGTACAGGACTACGGTGGGTCGACCTCTCGACTCGGCAGACGACCGTGATCAACCGAACCGGGGTGCAAATTGCGTGTACGCCGGACGGAAAGTGGATTGTGTACTGGGAACCCAAGAGTAGCCGGATGGTAGATATCGACCCTCATAGCCATCGGTGGGACCCCGCCGTCGGGACAATGGGGGCTCGCGACTTCTGGCGTTACAACCTGGAGGATGGTCGGCGAGAACGGTTTGCCGTGGCAGGAAGCGGGGGCCAATGGTCGCCAGATGGCACCAAGCTTCTCTTTCATGATGGGAGGCCGCGGGTGATGGTCAACAGCAAGCCGCCGCGGTGGACCCTGGTTTACTCGCGGAGGCACTGGTCGCCTGGCGCGGGACTTGAAGCGGCATGGCTTGCCGACTCCCGTCACGTTCTGGTGCTGTCGGGAACGCATTTGTGGGTTGAACATATTGGCCCCGGAGAGCCGATTCGCCTGCTCCATGGAGCGATCGTCGATAGCTTCGGCCTGCGTGTGGATCGGTTGAACCGGGTCTATCTCTTGTCGAGCGGGCAGCGTCCTGCCGGCCGCAGGGAACTGTTCAGGTGTCGCATCCAGGACGAGGCGACACTGTGCGAGTCGCTCATAAGTAGAGCCGACAGCATTACGGCGTTCGATATTACTTCGGACGGGGACACGATCGCCCTTTCGGAGAGGAATGCGGACTGTTTGGCGCTGTGGATGGACAGCACGAGGAATAGCCGGTGCGTGGTATTCGGCACCGAGCCGTCAGGATTCAGGATCTCTCCAGACGGCAAGCGACTGGCGTTTGAGCGTGAGCGCCGCAGCGAGAGAAAGGTGCCTAAGCTCGGCTTTCCGCCTCTCGCCGGACGGACAGACGTGTTTGTTGTCGACATGCCAAGAGACAGCGAGTAGGAGGGCACCATGCCAGGTGGACTTCAATGGCCGGTCAATTCGACCGTAAGCCCTTCAAGGGGCTTTGTTCCAGGACGTCACGCTGGTACCGATATCCCCGTTGAGGCGAGAACATCCGTAATGGCGAGTGCAGATGGTATCGTCGTAAGGGCGTCGTTTCACTACCAGTACGGCAACGTGGTGATTATCGATCACGGAGCCGTCGGCGACGACGGGCAGCGAGTGTACACGCTCTACGGCCATCTCGGCGGGATGACCGTACAAGCCGGCGAGCAGGTGATCAGGGGTCAGGAGATCGGCGAGAGCGGCAGCACAGGGCTATCTACAGCCCCCCATCTGCACTATGAGGTCATCCAAGCCCCGACCAGCGATCCGCTTCCCTGGAATGAAACGGGCCCGACGGGTGTGCCGCCGTATCTGTATCGGGAAGACCCGGCCGAATGGAGGGGTTCCGAGGCTGACCCTGAGATTGTGCCGGTCAGTTTCCACGCCGACCCCGAGTACCTCGTCGATTTGATGGAAGGAGCGGGGCGCGACGACGCCAGTGGGGAAGTCGTGGGCGAAGAGGACGAGTCCGTCCTCGAAGAGGCAAGTGAGGAGTTCGACGTCTTTCAGACATCATCCCCTCTCATTCTCGATCTGGATGGGGACGGCGTCGAGACCAAGGGGCTGGTCTCCGGTGCGTTCTTCGATCATGCCGGCGACGGCTTTCGGGAGGAGACGGGGTGGGTCGGGTCGGACGATGGGCTGTTGGTTCTGGATCGAAACGGCAACGGCACCATCGACGATGGGAGGGAGCTGTTCGGCAATCAGACACCACTCAGCAACGGCGCCACCGCGGCCGATGGCTACCAGGCCCTGGCGGAATGGGATGCGAACGCGGACGGCAAGTTGGACGCGAGCGATCCGGTCTGGAGCCAGCTCCGGGTGTGGCAGGACGCCGACGGCGATGGAGTGAGCGCCGGCGAAGAGTTGCGCACCTTGCCTGATGTCGGCGTCACCGCGATTGGCACGGCGTCCACGCCGTCGACCTTCGTCGACGCGCAGGGCAACGAGCATCGCCTCGTGGGGACCTTCACGCGGTCCGACGGGGCAAGTGGTTCCACGGCAGACGTGTGGTTGCAGGTGGATCAGCTCTACAGCGTTGCGGGCGATACCCTCGAGGTCCCCGCCGACATCGCCGCCCTCCCGAACGTGCGAGGGTACGGCACGGTCTACGACTTGCGCCAGGCCATGGTGCGCGATGCCACGGGCGCCTTGAAGGACCTCGTGCAGCAATTCGCTGCCCAGGAGGACCCAGCGCAGCGGGCCATCCTCCTGGAGGAGATCATCTTCACGTGGATGGGCAGCGCCGCGATCGACCCGGCCAGTCGGGGTCCGTACATCGACGCGCGGAGACTCGGGGTGCTCGAGCGTACGTACGGGGAGGCGTTCGTCGGGATCGAGGGCACCGGCAATCCCAACGCCGAGGTGGCAGGGCTCCTCAACCGGTCCTACCAGACGGTGGCAGAGCTGGTGTACGCCCAACTCATGACCCAGACGCACGTCGAGGCCCTGTGGGGTCTCGCGACTTACCGATGGGACGCCGAGGCGCAGACGGTTACCGGTGACCTGAGCGCGACGACCAGCGCGCTGCAGAGCCTGCTGACGACAGACCCCGCTGCCGGGGTGGGGGTTCTGTCCGAGTTCGCCCGCACCGTGCGGGGCTTCGGGCTCGAGGGGATGCTCGACTACTGGACGTTCCGCGACACGTTTGCCGCTCAGGGCGAGGCCGTCGCGTGGGCCGTCGACTCAGGGGGCAAGGCGCTGATCGCCGCGACGACCGGCGACGACGTGCTGACCGGCGATTCGACGGCCAACGCCATTCAGGGCGGCGATGGCAACGACGCTTTGTCGGGCGATGAAGGTGACGACGTCCTCTATGGACAGGGGGGCGCCGACACGCTCACGGGGGGCGCGGACGACGATGTGCTGGATGGCGGCAGTGGCAACGATGCGTTAGCGGGGCGTCGGGGTAACGACCGCCTGTTCGGGCAGGCCGACAACGACACGCTCCTGGGCGAGGCGGGCGCCGATGTTCTGGATGGCGGCGACGGCGACGATTCCCTGGACGGCGGCGAGGGCAATGACACGCTGCTGGGTGGCGCAGGCAACGACACCCTCCTCGGGCGCGAAGAGGACGACACGCTCCGCGGGGGTGACGGTGACGACAGCCTGGCGGGAAATCGGGGCGCGGACACGCTAGAAGGCGAGGCCGGGAACGACACGCTCACTGGCGAGGCAGGGGCCGACATCCTGGACGGGGGCGCGGGGAACGACTCCCTTGACGGGGGGATCGAGAACGACACCTACCGGTTCGGACTCGGCAGCGGGCGGGACGTAGTCGTCGATCGCGATTCCACGCCCGGGAATCTGGACGTAGTCGAAGTTGGGGTCGGGGTCGCGCCCAGCGATGTGCAGGCGAGGCGTGAGGCGGACGATCTTGTCCTGCAGATCATCGGCACGTCGGACCAGCTCCGCATCACCTCCTGGTTCTCCGAGTCGGCGCCCCGCCGGTACGAAGTGGAAGAGATCCGGTTCGCCGGCGGCACCGTGTGGGATCGGGAGACGCTGCGGCAACTCGTCATCGTCCCCACGGAGGGGCCGGACAGTCTCACGGGCTATGCGACGGCCGACACCCTGCAAGGGCTGGGCGGTGACGATACGCTGGCCGGCCGTGGAGGCAACGACAGTCTGGACGGCGGTGCGGGTGACGACTCCCTTTCCGGCGATGAAGGGAACGACGCCCTGCTCGGGGGGGCCGGCACCGACTCGCTTCGAGGCAACGAGGGCAACGACACCCTGCGAGGCGGCGACGGCGACGACACGCTCTCCGGCGATCGCGATGACGACACGCTGGCCGGCGAGGATGGGAACGACATGTTGTACGGTGTCGGCGGCGCCGACGTCCTGGAGGGCGGCGGCGGGGACGATGTACTCGATGGCGGCAGCGAGAACGACGTTCTCGATGGCGGCGCGGGCAACGACTCGCTCCTCGGCGACAACGGCGACGACACCCTGCGAGGCGGACCGGGCATCGATTCGCTCAGTGGCAATGCCGGCAACGATATCCTCTACGGCGGTGCCGACGACGATGTACTCCTCGGGGATCGCGACAACGACGTCCTTGAAGGCGAGGCGGGGAACGACCGACTCGACGGCGGATTCGGGATCGACGCGATGGCCGGCGGGACCGGTGACGACACGTACGTCGTGGACGCGGCCGCCGACACGGTGGTGGAGGCTGCCGGCGAGGGAACCGACACGGTCGAGGCCTTGATGAGCTACACGCTGCCCGCCAACGTGGAGGGTCTGACGCTGAGCGGGACCGGCGCGATCAGCGGCACCGGCAATGCCCTGAATAACCGCCTCACGGGCAACAGCGGGGCCAACACGCTCAGCGGGGCCGCCGGTGACGATGCCCTCGAGGGCGGCGCAGGGCTCGACACGCTCGTCGGCGGCCCGGGCAACGACACGTACGCCATGGCCGATGCGGCCGACATCGTGACCGAGCTGCCGGGCGAGGGGACGGACTCCCTCGAGACCGGGGCGACCGCGACGTTACCCGACAACGTGGAGAACCTGACGCTGACCGGCACGTCGGCCATCGGCGGCACCGGCAACGCGTTGAACAACACGCTCACCGGGAACAGCGCCGCGAACCGGCTCGACGGCGGCGCGGGAGTTGATGCGATGGCGGGGGGCGCCGGTGACGATACCTACCTCGTGGATAGCGCGGGCGACACCGTCACGGAAGCGGCCAGCGAAGGGACGGACGCCATCGAGAGTTCGGTGACCTACGCGCTGCCCGCGAACGTGGAGCGTCTGACGCTGACGGGTGTCGCCGCGCTCGAGGGCACGGGCAACGGCTTGAACAACACGCTCACCGGCAACGCCGCGGCGAACCGGCTCGACGGTGGCACGGGAGCCGACACCATGGCCGGCGGCGCCGGCGACGACATCTACGTCGTGGACCATGTCGCGGACGCCGCGGTAGAGCTTCAGGGCGAAGGCGCCGACGGAGTCGAAAGCTCGGTGACCTACACCCTCCCCGACAACGTGGAATACCTGAGCTTGACGGGGGCCGGGGCGATCGGCGGGACGGGCAACGCCCTGAGCAACCGCCTGACGGGCAACAGCGGAGCGAACACTCTCAGCGGGGGCGCGGGTGACGACGTCCTGGAGGGCAGTGGGGGAGCGGACACCCTGGTCGGTGGGCCCGGCAACGATACGTATGTCGTCGCCGATTCCATCGACGCGGTGATGGAGCTCGCGGCGGAGGGAACGGACGCGATCGAGAGTGCGGTGACGTACACACTGCCATCCAACGTGGAGAACCTCGCGTTGACGGGGTCCGGCCCGATCAACGGAACGGGGAACACGCTGGACAATCGCCTCACGGGCAACGGCGGAGCGAACTCCCTCACGGGCGGAGGCGGCGACGACGTCCTGGACGGCGGCAGCGGTGCGGACACGCTGGCCGGCGGCACGGGCAATGACACGTACGTGGTGGCCGACGCCGCCGACGCCGTGACGGAACTTGCGAATCAAGGGACCGACACGATCGAGAGTGCGGTGGCGTATGCGTTGCCCGTGAACGTGGAGAACCTGACCTTGACGGGCACGGCGCCCATCGATGGCACGGGCAACACAGCCAGCAATGCCCTCACCGGCAACACCGCCGCGAATCGGCTCAACGGGGGCGCGGGCGCTGACGCCATGGCCGGGGGCTCCGGTGACGACACCTACGTCGTGGACAACGTCGGCGACACCGTCAGCGAGGGCGCCAGCGAGGGAATCGACTCCATCGAGAGTTCCGTGACCTGGGTGCTGCCCGCGAATGTGGAGCGCCTGACCTTGACAGGGAACGGCACGATCAACGGGACCGGCAACGCGACGAACAACACGCTGACCGGGAACACCAAAGCCAACGTGCTCGATGGGGCTGCCGGCGCGGACACCATGGCCGGCGGCGCCGGCGACGACACCTACGTGGTCGATGGTCTGAGCGACGCCGTCATTGAGGCGCTCAACGGGGGGACGGACACCGTCCAGAGCTCGGTGAGCTACACGCTTCCCGACAACGTCGAGAAGCTGACCTTGATCGGCGCCGGGGTCATCAATGGCGTCGGCAACAGTCTGAACAACACGCTGACCGGCAACAGCGCGGCAAACGGTCTCGACGGCGGATCGGGAGCCGACACGATGGCCGGGGGCGCCGGCGACGACACCTACGTCGTGGAGCGATCGACCGACACCGTGCAGGAAGCGTCGAACGCGGGCATCGATTCGGTCCTGAGCGCGGTGACATACACGCTGAGGAACAACGTCGAAAACCTGACGCTCACGGGGACCGGCGCGATCAACGGCATGGGCAATACGCTCGGCAACGTGCTCCAGGGCAACAGTGCCGCCAACCTGCTCGAAGGCCGGGCGGGCGACGACACCTATCTCTTTGCCCGGGGCGCGGGCCAGGACGTGATCGTGGACGTTGACCCGACTGCCGGCAACCGTGACGTCCTCGCCTGGGCTGGGGACGTGGACCCGCTCGATCTCATCATCAGCCGGAGCAGTAACAGCCTGCGTATCGCGGTTCATGGAGCGTCGGATCGTGTCGACGTCCAGAACTGGTACCTGGGCGCAAAGAATCGGGTCGAGGTGATCCGGGCGGGGGATGGCCGCCAGTTGCTGAGCACGCAGGTCGATCAGCTCATTCAGGCCATGGCGAGCTACAGCGCCCAGAGCGGGCTCGCCTGGGAGCAGGCGGTCACCCAGCGCCCGGCGGAGGTCGAGACGATTCTCGCCGCCTACTGGCAACCAGCGGGAAGCTAGAACGCCTCGCTGAGCTGGACCTACCGCTGAACCGCCCCGCGGCGAGATCGCGGGCGCGGCATCAGGCGTCAGCCCTCCGGAGGAGACGTGTGCCCGAGGAATCCGTGTCCGCATCCGGCAACGTCGACGGCGGGCTCGTCGGCCTGCTGATCGTGAGCCGATTTCTCGGGATCGCCGCCGACGCCGAGCGGCTCCGGCGCGAGTTCGGCAAGCCTGGCCGGCGGTTCGAGGCGACGGAGTTGCTGCGCGCCGCCCGCTCGCTCGGCCTCAAGGCCCGATGCATCCGGAGCCGTTGGGACCGGCTGAGAGTGCTGGCCCTCCCGGCCCTGGCGCGCATGCGCGACGGCGAGTGGACCGTCCTCGCCAGAGCCGATGCGGACACGGTGCTGGTGCAAGACCCGACGGCGCCGCGGCCCCTCGTCGTGACGCGGTCAGCCTTCGAGCCGGCGTGGTCGGGCGAGGTCATTCTCCTGACCCGGCGCGGCTCTCCGCAGTCCGGGAACGCGCGATTCGGCTTCTCGTGGTTTTTCCCCGCGATCGTGAAGTACCGACGGTGCTTCTCGGAGGTGCTGCTCGCCTCCCTGGCGCTTCAGGTATTTGCCCTCGTGAGCCCGCTGTTCTTTCAAGTGGTGATCGACAAGGTCCTCGTCCACAAGGGGCTGACCACCCTCCACGTGCTGGCCGTCGGCATGCTGGCGCTCACCGTCTTCGAGGCGGTCCTGGGCGGGCTGCGCGCGTACCTGTTCTCGCACACCTCGAGCCGGATCGACGTGGAGCTGGGGGTCCAGCTGTTCCGCCATCTTCTGGCCCTGCCCCTGGCGTACTTCGAGTCGCGCCGGGTGGGTGACTCGGTGGCGCGCGTCAGGGAACTGGAGACGATCCGCCAGTTCCTGACCGGATCGAGCGTGACCCTCGTCGTCGATCTGCTCTTCGCCGTCGTGTTCGTGGGGGCGATGTACTTCTACAGTCCCCCGCTGACCTGGCTCGTGCTCGGCGCGCTGCCCGTCTACGGGGTGCTCTCGGTGACCATCACCCCGGCCATCCGCGGTCGCCTCAACGACAAGTTCAATCGCGGCGCAGATACCCAGGCCTTCCTGGTCGAGTCCGTGACCGGCATCCACACGGTCAAGGCCCTGGCCGTGGAGCCGGAGATGCAACGGCGATGGGAAGAGCACCTGGCGGGCTACGTGCGGGCCGGCTTTCGGGCCCTCACGCTGATCAACAGTGCGGGTCAGGTGGCGTCCCTGACGCAGAAGATCACCACGCTCGCCATCGTCTGGGCGGGGGCCCAGCTCGTGATGGACGGGCGTCTCACCATCGGCCAGCTCGTGGCGTTCAACATGCTCGCCGGACGGGTCAGCGGTCCGGTGTTGCGCCTGGTCCAGATATGGCAGGAATTCCAGCAGGCCGGGATCTCGGTGGAGCGTCTGGGCGACGTGCTCAACGCTCCGGCCGAACCACACCGACCGAGCTGGACGAGTCCCCCTCGGCTCCTCGGCCGCGTCACCTTCGAGGAGGTGATCTTCCGCTATCGCCCCGATGGCCCGGAGGTTCTTCGCGGCATGTCCTTCGATATTTCGCCCGGGGAGGTCATTGGCCTCGTCGGACGGTCCGGGTCCGGCAAGAGCACGGTGGCACGCCTGATCCAGCGCCTGTACCCGCCCGAGCATGGCCGGGTGCTCGTCGACGGTCTGGACGTCACGCTCATCGACCCCGCCTGGCTCAGGCGCCAGATCGGCGTCGTGCTCCAGGAGAGCTTTCTGTTCAACCGCTCCGTGCGCGAGAACATCGCCCTCGCCGATCCCGGGATTTCCCTGGACCAGGTGGTGCGGGCGGCGGAGCTGGCCGGCGCGCACGAGTTCATCCGCGAGCTGCCCGATGGATACGACTCGCCGGTCGGCGAGCATGGGCTGGCCCTCTCCGGCGGTCAGCGCCAGCGCATCGCCATCGCGCGGGCTCTCATCGCCAATCCGCGGATCCTGATCTTCGACGAAGCGACCAGCGCCCTGGATTACGAATCCGAGTCGATTGTCCAGCGCAACCTGGCCCAGATGTGCCGGGGCCGCACGGTGCTCCTCATCGCGCACCGCCTCAGCACGCTTCGGCCCGCCCATCGCATCCTGGTCATGAACCAGGGCCGCCTCGTCGAGCAGGGGTCGCACGAGGCGCTGCTCCGTCTGAACGGGCACTACGCTCGCCTCCACCGCCTTCAGGACGGGCTCCTGGTTCGCGATGGGGCGGGCTGAGGATGTCTACCCGGTCAGGCCTTTCGGCAGCGGGCTGAGATGTCTACCCGGTCAGGCCTGCCGGCAGTAGCTGGGAACCCACGTGCGCTCGAGGAGGGCGGCCGGCACGCCGCTGTAGTCGAAGCCGAGGCCGTCCTGAACCATGCGGTCGACGTCGAAGAGATACCGGCTCTCGGGAATGTCGCGGAGAAACGCCCGGAACAGCGGCCCCACGATCCGCCGAGCCATCCGGGTACCCGCCCAGCCCAGGAAGTTTCGACGCTGCCCGATGTGGGCGAGCTCGTCGACCATGATCTCGTGGAGCAATTCGCGAATGCGCTGGCGCGCCTCCGGCTCGTCGCCGAGCAGCTGATCCAGCAGCGCGTCCACGTGGCGGTAGAAGGTGATCCCGAGGAGTTCGGTGACGAAGGCGGGGGGATCCTTCACCGCGTCGGGGATACCGGGAAAGAGGCGATAGAGTCGCTGCTTGAAGGGACTGAGGGGCACCCAGGCCACGTGGTCGAGGTGCACGGTGCGAAACATCTCGTCGAAGAACCGCATGTGGCAGAACTCCTCGGCGAGATGGTAGCGGCTGATCTTCGCGGTCGTTGTCCTCGCCTGGGCCAGGCTTCCGCTGGCCTCCCAGGCCGCCGAGATCCCCACCCATTCGTGCCGCGCGACCTTGTAGATGCACGTGAAGAGAAGGGTCTTCCGGTCGACGGTGGCCGGATCGTCCCGGAAGACGATGTGGTTGCGGTAGAACTGCTCGGGATCGGACAGCGGGTGCCGTGAGCGCACGGGCGCCGCGTGAAAGGCGCGCAGGGTCTGGCGCTTGCGGGCGAGATCCTTCTCCGCCTCGAGCAGCTCTCCGTTCTGGGCGCGGGTGAAGGTGAGGTAGTCCTCGAAGTTCTCCTCTCGCTCGCGTGGCGTGGCGTCGGTGAAGATCGAGCGGTACTGGTTCCTCTCCCCACTTCGACTCGGCATGGTTGGGTCCTCGATTCCCACGAATGAGGTGATGTCCCCGGCCGCGTTTCCCTGTAACCGGGAGGAAGGCCGATCGTGTCGGATGGTCACCAGGACGAGTATCGCTTCACCCGGGCGTCGACACCAGTAGCGGGTCACCTCCGCGGCGCGTCGGTCGCCAGCGGAGCCCGGCCCACAGCGGCGAGAGGGGATCGCGGCCGAGGGCGAGACGGGCCAGCACGTCCCCCACCACCGGGGCCAGCGCGAACCCGTGACCGGAGAAGCCCACGGCGACGAGCAGGCCGGCGACGCCGGGGACCGGGCCGAGGGTGGGCAGATCTCCGTCGCCGAAGGCCTCGATGCCCGCCCAGCGCCGGGCGACAGTCCGCGCGGCGAGGGGCGGATATACCTCGCGGGCGGCGGCAAGGCTCCCGGCCACGCTGTCGTCGCGCACCACGACGCGGTTGGCGTGCGCCGCGGGGACCTCGGCCGGCCAGCCGCCGCCAATGAGGAACGCGCCGTCGGCGAGTTGCTTGAGACTCAACCTGTAGCCGAACGCGCTCACCACCGGCTCCAAAGTGTGGGGCGCGCCGTCGGTCAGGAGCATCTGGAGCGCCCGCGGCTCGAGGGACGGAGCGACACCGAGGGGTGTGAGCAGCGCCGCACTCCAGGCCCCGGCCGCAACGATCACCACGTCGGCCGCGTCCACCGTGCCGTCCGCGCGCCGCACGCCCACGACCCGGCCGCCCTCGACGATGAGCGCCGTGACCGCGACACCCTCTTCGATGCGCGCGCCGGCATGGCGGGCCGCTGCGGCGAACGCCTCGACGGTTGCTTGCGCCTCGGCCTGCCCATCGATAGGGCACCAGATGCCGCCGAGCGCGCGTGGCGCGATACGCGGAGCCAGCCGCTGCACGGCGGCCGCGTCGACCCGCTCCACCGGTACGCCGTCGGCGCGCTGGGCAGCAACCGCGGCCTCCGTCAGCGCCCACGCCGCGGCATCGAGGGCAACGCGAAGACCACCGCCGCGCCGGTATCGCGTGTCACCCTCGAGCTCGCGGTCGAGGTGAGGCCAGCGCGCGAGGGCGGCCAGCGCGAGGGGCCGCTCGGCCGGGTCGCGGAACATCGCGCGCACCCCGGCGGCGCTGGCGCCCGATGCAGCGGCGCCCGCGCGCTCACGCTCCATCACCCTTACTCGAATCGTGGGATCGGCGCGCCGGAGGTGCCAGGCCGCGCTGAGTCCCATGAGCCCACCGCCGACGATGAGAATGACGCTGCCGCTGGCCATGCCCCTGACTCTACCGGATGAGCGGCTTGAGGTGGCGATGCGGGGGCGCGGCCGCTAAGATACGGTCCCGAAGGGTAGAGGTGCGCCCATGGCCGACGATCGCCCCGCAGACGAGATCAGGCGCCTCCGGGAGCGGCTCGACGAGCTCGAGCGGGCGGAACCCGTGAGCCCGATCGCAGCCCTCGCGCCACCCGCCGACACGTCGCTCTACACCGTCCTCGTCGAGGAGTCGATCCAGGGCGTCTGCATCCACCAGGACTTCGTGGTTTGCTTTGCCAACGCCACCGCCGCGCGTCTCGCCGGCTACGCCCGGGGGGACGACATCGTCGGGCGTGATCTCCGGGACTGGCTGCCACCTCATGAGCGACTCCGCCTTCAGCGCTACGCGGCGGCGCGGCGTCGCGGCGATCCCGCGCCTCCCCGCTACGAGTTCCAGGCCGTGCGGGGCGACGGCCAGATGTTCTGGATCGAGCCGCTCGTGTCCGTGGCTTCCTGGCGCGGACAGCCGGCCATCGCCGCGACCTTCCTCGACATCACCAGCCGCAAGCAGGCGGAGGAGGCCCTGCAGGCCACCGAGGCGCACTTCCGGTCGATGGTGGCGAGCGCGCTCGACGTGGTCTTCCTCCTCGACGCGGGCGGGGTCGTGCGCTACGTGAGCTCGTCCGCGCGGCGCGTCCTCGGGTACGCGCCCGCCGCCCTGATCGGCCGCCCCTTCGTCGAGATCCTCCACCCCGAGGACGTCGGCCACCTGATCGCCCTGGTCGCCCGGGAGCTCGACGCGCGGGGTCACGTGGAGGACCTGACGTTCCAGCTCCGGCACCAGGATGGATCCTGGCGCGTCTTCGAGGGGGTGGCGACGAGCATGCCCCACGAGCCGCAGGTCGTGGGCCTCGTCGTCACGGCCCGTGACGTGACGGCGCGGCGTCGGGTCGAGGAGGAGCTCGCCCGCCGCCGGGATGCGCTCAACCAGGCCGAGCGGCTCGCGGGGATGGGCCAGCTCCTGGCCGGCATCGTCCACCAGCTCGCGAACCCACTCTCCGTCGTGCTCGGGCAGGCGGACCTCCTCGCGCGCGCGCTCCAACCCGGCCCGCTCGCGGGTCGCGTCGACCACCTCGCCCAGGCTGCCACGCGCTGCGCCGGCATCGTGCGGCAGTTCCTCGCCCTCGGGCGCCGCCGCCCGGCGGAGGCCGTCCCGGTCCAGATCAACCAGGTTCTGCGCGAGGCGGTCGAGCTTCTCGGCTACGTGCTCCAGGTAGATAACGTCGAGATCCGGTGGCAGCTCGACGAGGCGCTGCCCGAGGTGTGGGGCGACGCGCACGGGCTCCATCAGGTCGCGGTGAGCCTCATCGCCAACGCCATCGACGCCCTGCGCGGCGTCTCCCGGCCGCGCTGGATCCTGCTCCACACCGGCGTCGACCCGGGCCGCTCCGCGGTGACCTTCGAGTAATATCCGCGACAACGGCATCGGGATCCCGGAGGACATTCGCCCCCGGATCTTCCGGCCCTTCTTGACCACCAAGGCGGCGGGGCAGGGGGCGGGACTCGGGCTCTCGCTCTCGCGCAGCATCGTGGACGCACACGGCGGATCGATCACCTTCGAGACCGAGTCCGGTCAAGGGACGGTGTTCACCGTCGAGATCCCGGTGGGGACGGCTCCGGCCGGGGCGGAGATGCCGGAGGCCGCTGGCGAACCGACCGCCGAACGCGGCCGGCGCATCCTGGTCGTCGACGACGATCCTGGTATCGCCGCTGTCCTCGCCGACATCCTGGCTCTCGACGGGCACCGGGCGGATGCCGCCTTCGATGCGCCGCAGGCGCTCGAGCGACTGGAGCAGGGAGGGGAGTACGCGCTGATCATCTGCGACATCAAGATGCCGGGCCCCGACGGGCCCGAGCTCTACCGTGACGTCGTGCGGCGCTTTCCACGCCTCGCGCGCCGCTTCATCTTTCTCACGGGCGACGTCGTCGGGCAGGAGCGGGCGGACTTCACCGACGAGATCGGGGCCATCGTGGTGCCCAAGCCGCTGGATCCCGAACAGCTCCGCCGCGCCGTCCGCCGCGCCCTCCGCCTGGTCGACAGATAGGACATGGGGGCCCCGACATGGCCCCCATACCCCCAACGCTCGGAGCGCCCCGGCCAGGCCGGGACACTCCTCGATTCTCCGCCAGGCGCTTACGTCGGCGACACGGTCAGCTTCCCAGCAACAGCTCCGCCACCCGCGAGGCGACAGCCTCGGCGCGGGCCAGCACCTCGGCGGGGCCAAGGCTCCCGACGGGATGCGGAATCACCGCGCAGGGGTAGCCGGGCAATCCCGACAGCTCGGCCATGGCGAGGGCGGTGGGAATGAAGGGTTCGGTGATGATCACCGCCGCCGGGATGCCGCGCTTCTCGAACGAGATGGCGTCGAGCACACTGCCCGACGAGCACGACCCTCAGTCGCCGATGGCGGTGACGACGGCCGCGCAACGCTTGGCCAGCATCTCCGCGTCGTCCTCGCTTACCGGGACGCTCGCGTTGGTCTTGGCCACGCGCACCACCTCGCCGACGCCGTGGCGCTCGCGCAGCACGTCTGCGATGCGGTCGAGCAGCATGCTGCCGTTGGACTTCCCGTTGGCGAGGAGGCCGATGGTCGCCCCTGCGAGGTGCCGGGCGCGCGGGGCCCGTGAGGCCGTGCTCGAGAGTGCCGTGCGCAGGGTGGGATCGAGGATGCGGATCATGACGGAACCTCCCTGGTGACGAAGGGAACGGAACGACCGCGACTCCACGAGGGAAAGAAGGCGGAATGGCCACCGGCCTCGCCGCCGCCCACGCAGAGCAGGATGTCTTCAGGACCGAGCCCGCGATGCACCCGAACGACCTCGTCCGCCGCGGTGACGCGCTCGGCGAGATCGGGGTCGAGCGGACCCGCGGGCGTACTGCCGTCGGCGTCACGGTAGATCCATTCCAGGAGTTTCGGGTTGGTGAAGAATGCCGGCTCGACTTTTCCCGCGCGCTTGAGATCGCCGAGCGAGCGCCAGGCATGCTCGTAGAGCCACGCCTGCGTGCGGGCGCGATCCCATCCGGCCTGGCGGAGATGCTGGGCGTGCTCGGGCGCCACCACGATGACGGAGCGCCCCGGGCTCAGGCTTCCGAGCCCCGCCATCGCGTCGGCGAAGAGCGCGAGCAGCCGTTCGGGGGACCGCGTCCCGTGGGAGAGGACGTTGTGTCCGGATTCGGCGGCGTACACGGTCACCGTCGACTGATCGGTCCGGAAACCGCGGGCCACCGAGAGAGGCTCCCAAGGGCTCGCCTCCTCGTTCTCGGCGAAGCAGAGCGAGTATTTCCCCGGCCATCCCTGAGTCGACTTGTCGAGCACGCCCGGCCGGCAGTCGAGACAGTTCAGAAGGACCAGGCGCAGAGCACGGCCGATCGTGGCGTTGGCGCGGAACCCGGGCCCGAAGAGGTTGGCGGTGCCGTTGACGCCGAGGTGGAGTCGGGCGGGGCCGTTGACGATCACCATGAGGGCCGCGCCGCCCGTGCTGGTGGCCGGGCCGTGCAGCTCGAACGCGGGATCGCCGAGGGCGGTGAGCGCGGCGCCGACGACGGGAAAGTACTCCGGCCGGCAGCCGGCCATCACCGCGTTGATCGCCGCCTTCTCGGCCGTCACCGCGCGGCCCCGGACCGGTTCGAAGAGGAGCACGTGATCGGGGGTCCACGGCCCGGCCGCCAGGGTGTGCTCCACCAGCGCCTCGGTCGGTGGGACGACAGGCAGGCCGTCGGTCCAGCCCCGCTCGTAGCAGACCTCGATGGCCGCCCAGGGATCGTCGACGTCGACGCCGTCACGCTCCGCGCGCATCGCGACGCCATCTTACCCCGGGCGCTGCCCCGTCGCGGGCAGCCGGCGTCAATGCCGCTGCGCCACCAGCGGGGCCGCGTAGTGGGCCAGGGCCATCACGGTGATCTGCGGGTTCACCCCCAGGGCTGAGGGAAAGACGCTGGCGTCGCAGAGGAAGAGGTTGTCGCAGCCACGCACGGTGAAGTCGGGGCGAACCACCCCGATGTCGTCGCGGCCGCTGAGCGCGTTGCCTCCCTGGGGATGACCGCTATTGAGGTTAATGTCGCTTCCGTCCTTCACCGTCTTGCGCAGGCATTGCAGAAGGTCATGCTCCGGCTTCAGCTCCAGGTATCGGAACGTCGGCGGAAGGATCGCGGTGGCCCCGCCCTTGAGCAGGATCTGTCCCGTGAGGGCCATCCCGACGAGAAGCCGGTCGATTTCGCGAGGGCTCGGCGTATAGGACAGATCCAGGCCGACCCGGCGTCCCCACGGGCGCAGTGTGCCAGACGCCTCGCTCCCCATCAGCACGCCCACCGCGCCCATGTGCGAGTACCGCTTCATGTTGTCGAAGTGCGTGTCGAACCAGCCCGGCATGACCACCGACTGCGCGGCCGGCGGATTCCACCACGTCTCCAGCAGGTAGCCTTGCTCGGCGCCCAGGTCGAGGTAGTGCGAGATCTGCAAGCCGTCGTAGGCATTCAGTTCGTGGGGAAACACCGCGGTGATCGGTGCGCCCACGTTGAAGGACAGCCGTTTGCCCACGCGGCGGCCACCCAGCCGCGACTGGCCGAGCAGCAGGCTGGAGGCGATGGCGCCCGCCGCGACGACGAAGGTGCCGCCCTTGACCAGGAGCTCGCGGTCGCCCTGCCGGCAGCGTGCGCGCGTCACACGGTTCCCGTGTCGCTCCAGCGAGAGGACCTCGCAGTCGGAGACGATGCGCAGGTCGCCGCCGTGGGACCGCGCCAGGGCCTGCGCGGCGGGCAGCACGCGCTCGGTCATCGCGAGCTTGGCTCCGAAGGCGCAGCCGATGTTGCAGTAGCCGCATCCTGCGCATCCGTCCATGTTGGCGCTCACCCGTCGCACCTGCGCGGCCAGCTTCATCGCGCGGACGCCCTGGTCGAATGCCGTGGCGATGGGGTTTGCGTGCGCCGGCTGGTCGACGGCGCCGATGAGCGTCCTCACCGAGTAGACCGATTGGCGGAGACGAGGCAGATCGAGCCCCGCGTGCAGCTCGCCGTTCCACCGCTCGAGGACGGCATCCGGCGGATCGATGCAGACGGCGTTGTTGACCACCGTCGATCCGCCCACGGCGCGGCCCTGCAGCACCTGGAAGCGGAAGTCCTTCGTGAGCTGCAGCGCCCCGTCAGAGTACAGGCGCGTGAGCATCTGGACTTCGTCCTCCGTCATCTTCGAGCGAGGGACGTAGGGGCCGCGTTCCAGCACGAGGATGGATCGTCCCGTGCGGGCCAGCTCGTGAGCCAGGATCGAGGCGGCCGCGCCGGAGCCGACGATGACGATGTCCGCGTCCAGGTGGTCGCTCCTCACGGTGTCCGGCCTCTCGACGTGCAGGGGCGGATCGGCGAGCCGGGGGGTGTTGGGATGCCGCTCGCTGAAGGGGCGGTAGCCGACCGAGCGGTACGTGCGCGGATCGTTGTAGTAGCCGAGGTAGCAGAGCTGCTTGGCGAAGCGGATCATGGCCTGCACGAGCATGCGCAGATAGCGCGGCACTCCACGGGTGACCACATCGCGATAGAAGCGCTGCTGCAGCAAGGCCAAGCGCTCGTCGGCCGCCATGAACGAGAGCGGTGGGTGAAGCCGCAGCACGGGGTACCACTGCAAAGCCAGCAGGACCACCTTGGCCAGCCACTTCGAGGGCGCCCGCAGTTCGGCCAGGTACGCGTCGACATTGCGGGCGATGGCCTCGGCGGGGATCCGCTCGTCGCGGCCATGAACGACCACGTCGGCGACGGCGACCAACGCTCGGAACTGCGCGGGCGACAGGTACAGGAGCCCCAGCCGCGCGCGGTCGGCCGCGTGGGCCAACCACCACAGACCCAGCAATCAGCGCCGTCTCCATGGCGGCCACGCTGGCCAGGGCCTTGCCGAGGGGGAACGTCCATCCGAGCAGGACGAGCGTTTCCTCCGCCGTGACCACCCAGATCAGGACTGCCACGGCAGTGAGGACGCAGGTGCCGTAGGCCACCACGAAGATGGTGATGAGGTGCCGGAAGCGCCCCACGTCGCTGGAGGCCAGGAGCGACAGCAGGAACAAGGCCGCCATCTTCACGGCGGTGTTGGTGAGGTAGCCGGGGTGTCGCGCAAAGGAGCCGAAGGCCGGGAAGAAGGTCGGGAGCTGGAAGATCACGAACCCCACGGCGCAGTAGACGACGACAAATTTCAGATACCACTTGAGCCACCGCTCTTGCGGCGTGCGTTGCGGCGGCAGGTCGAGTTCGGCCATGGGGACTGCCTCTCCTTGTGTGGACCGAGCCCCCAGCGACGGCGAAGCCACCGGGCGGAGGATAGCACGGCCCGCGGGCTTGACAGGGTGGGACCGGCGCCGCAGAGTCGACCCCATGCTCAACGCCACCCGCGACGCGGTCCTGCCCACCACGATCACCGGCTCCTACCCGCGGCCCCACTGGTTCACGGAGGAGTTGCGCGGGCGTGGTTTCAAGGACGCGCTCGGTGATTCGCGCTTTCGCGAGCAATACCTCGACGCGGTGGCGTGTCTCGTCCGCGAGCAGGAGATGGCCGGGCTCGACATCGTCACTGACGGCGACTCCCGCTTCGACCTCACCGTGGGCGGCAAGTCATGGTTCTTCTACGTGATCGAGCGCCTGCGCGGCATCACCGGCCACGTGGATCGTTCCACCGGTGGTGGCTGGCGCGCGCTCCGGCCCGGCCACATCCTGTACGAGGTAATGGAAGCGTATCAGCCTGCCGTGGTCGGCGAGGATGTCACCGACGCCGCGCTGCAGTACGCGGCGCTCTTCAAGGTGGCCCAGCGATTTACCACGCGCCCCGTGAAGTTCGGGGCCATCACGGGCCAGTCGCTGGCCAAGATGCTCCTGAACCGCCACTACGCGTCGGATCGCGACCTGATCCTCGCCCTCGCCGACGTGTTCAACGCCGAGCTGAAGGAAGTCGCCGCCGCGGGCTGCCGCGTCATCCAGGTCGAGGAGCCCCAGCACCACATTGCCGGGGCCACCGGAGCCACCGACCGCGACCTGGAGTTCTTCACGGAGGCCGTCAATCGCGAGATCGCCGGCGTCGACACGGAAGTGTGGCTCCACACCTGCTGGGGCAATCCCAACCAGCAGCCGCTCCACTGGGAGCGCCCGTCGTACGAGCGCTCGCTCCCCTATCTGCTCGCGACGAACGCCGACGTGATCACCCTCGAGTGCGCGTCCACCGGCGGCCGGGACCTTCCGCTCCTCGCGAAGCACCGGACCGACAAGAAGATCGCCATCGGCGTGGTGAACCACTCCACCGCGGCCGTCGAGCCGCCGGAGGTCGTGGCGGCCCTCATCCGCAAGGCGCTGGAGTACGTGCCGCCCGAGCGCCTGGTGCTCTCCACTGATTGTGGCTTCGGCCGCGAGGGGCTGGCGCGGCGCATCGCCTTCTACAAGTCGGTGGCGATCAATCTCGGCGCCAACATCGTCCGCCGGGAGCTGAAGCTGCCCGAGGTCGAGATTCCCGCCGCCGACCCGCGCTGGACGTTCGCCGGCTGAGCGCGCGGCCCCCCGCTCGCCGCCTACTCGTACACGACGACGCTGCGCTTCACCTCTCCCTGGAGCAGCAGCTCGTAGGCGTGGTTCACGTCGGTGAGGCCCACGCGCCGGCTGATCAGCTCGCGGAGCTTGTACTGGCCCGTCATGAACAGGTCGATCAGCATGGGGACGTCGGTGCGCTGATGGCCGCCGCCGAACGACGTGCCCGTCAGCATGCGTTGCTGTAGGAACAGCGACGGATCGATGGACAGGCGGGTGCCGGCGGGGCAGACGCCGACGACCACGGCCATGCCACCCCGGTGGGTCGAGAGCAGGGCCTGCTCGACCGTCTTCTGCATCCCGACGACCTCGAAGGCGAAGTCGACGCCTCCGGTACCGCTGATCTCTTGCACGCGCGCCACGGGATCGTCCTTGGAGGCGTCGACCACGTGAGTGGCGCCGAATTCCTCGGCCCACGCGAGCTTCTGCTTCATCACGTCCACCGCGATGATCTTCCCGGCCCCCACCATCCGCGCGGCCTGGATGGTGTTGAGTCCCACCCCGCCGCAGCCGAACACGGCCACGCTGGCGCCGGGCGGCACCTTGGCCCGGTTGAACACGGGGCCGGCGCCCGCCAGGACTCCGCAGCTCACCAGGCACGCGACGTCGAGCGGCGCGTCCTTGCGGATGGGGATGACGCTCTCCTCGGGCAGCACCGAGTGCGTGGCGTACCCCGCAACTTGCAGATAGTGGTGCAGCCCCTGGCCGTTCTTCCGAAAGCGCGGGGTGCCGTCCAGCATGAACCAGCGCGGCTTGTCGCGCAGCGCGCACATGGTGGGCTGGCCGCTGATGCAGTACCAGCACTTGCCGCACGAGGGGATGTAGCTCGAGCAGACGTGGTCGCCAGGCTTGACGCTCTCCACGCTCGGCCCCACCTTCTCCACGACCCCGGCGGCCTCGTGCCCCAGCACCACGGGCAGGGGATGGGGAGAGTCGCCCGTCATCACGTGCAGGTCGCTGTGGCAGACGCCGTTGGCGACCCAGCGGACCTGCACCTCGTGGGGCCCCGGCTCCAGCAGCTCGACCTCCTCGATGACCAGGGGCTTCTTGACCTCGTACAGGACGGCGGCGGTGACCTTCATGAGTGCCTCCTCCCGGCTGCCGGCAGCACGCCGGCAACTCGCGTGTCGCTCACCCGGTCTTGCGCCCCGTCTCGACGGTGGCGCGCTCGACGGCGAGCAGCTTCTCGATGTCGATGGTGACGAGCATGTCGCGCTCGAGCGGGTCCCAGTCGGTCCTGGCCTGGCTCTTCGCGCCGAAGCCGTCGGCGAGGTCGGCGTAGACTTTCTTCCACGCCGCGTAGGCCGCCATCAGCGGGGTCGTCGGGTCGGCGACGATCCGGTAGCCGAGCGCGCCGAGGTCGGCCAACGTCATGCCGAGGCTCGAGAGCCCGCCGCGTCCGGTCAGGTACATCAGCGGTCCGCCCAGGCGCTCGGCGATGAGGCGAAGCTGCTCGGGCGTGCGCGCCATCGACAGCAGGAGCACGTCGGCGCCCGCCTTCCGGTAGCTCTCGCCGCGGTGCAGGGCGTCGTCCATGCTGCTGGCGCGCACCGCGTTGGTCCGCCCGATGATCAGGAAGTCCGGGCTGCGCCGGGCGGCCACCGCTTCCTTGATCTTGGCCGCCATCAGCGGCTCCGGGATCATGTGCTCGATACCGATGTGATGGTGCGCGCGCTTGGGGACGAGCTGATCCTCGATCTCGATGGCTGCGAAGCCCGCGGCCTCGCTCATACCGATGGTGCGGTGCATGTGCATGGGGTCGCCATACCCGCAGGCTCCGTCGAGGATCAGGGGCAGCGACGAGACCGCGCGAATGTCGAGGGCGGCCTGGCCCATCTCGGTCAGGTTGAGGTTGGCCTCGAGCGACGTCTTTTGGGCACTCCTCGATACTCCGACACGTTCCTAGTCTCACGAGACTAGCTCCGGGCGATCAGGCGTCGGAACGCCGCGCCGTACGGGAACCCGTAGCCCTTTGCCTGCCCGGCGGCTCCCCTCCTCATGCGGTCCGCGATGGTCTCTCCCGGCGCGACGTTGAGCCCGGCGACCTGGCTCTCATGGCGAATCAGGGCGGCGATCTGCTTCTCGATCCCATCGGTGACGTCGACGATGACGTCGGGTTCGTCGGCGCCCCAGTACCAGAGCTGGCGAACCTTGTGAGGCTCGAGGCCCTCGTTGGCGATGTGCTCATGGAAATGCAGGTGGTCGCGGGCGAAGGGATAGACCGCGTCCGTGCTGGCCAGGCCCACCATCCGGTGGTCGCGATGCTGGAACCCGCGGATCCGATAGGGGTCGTGGGTGAAGACGGTATGCGGCCGGTAGGTGCGGATCGCGCGCACGACGTCGCCGCGGAACTCGCGGGTGTCCTCGAGCCCGCCGTCGGGATAGCCGAGCATCACCACGTTCTTCACGCCCATGAAGTCCGCGGCGGCGCGCTGCTCGGCCGCCCGCTTCTCCGCGAGCTGCTCGGCCGACAGCGAGCGATCCTCGGTGCCCGCGCCGCCATTGGTGCACAGCACGTAGGTGACCTCGCACCCCGCCGCCCCCCACTTGGCCACGACGCCTCCGGAGCCGATCTCCCCGTCGTCGGGGTGGGCGAAAATCACCATCGCCCGGTCCGGCACCTCGGTCACGACCTCCAGCTTCCGATCCGTGGCCAGGCGCACGCGTGTGGACGACGACTGACCCGTCTTTCTCTTCGGCACTCTGGTCTCCTCCGATTGCCCAGTCTAGCGGAAGTCCGTCGTATCGGCGCCGGAGGCTGCGAGGCCAGCCCGTCCCAGGTGCTCGCGTTCTAGGCAGGGCTCTTGCCCTCGTGACGGGCCTCCCCCATGATTTCAGGCGACTTCCGTGCCGGGGCATCGCCGCCACGACAGGGAGCGGTGAGCAAGGAGGGAGCAGGCATGGACTACGGCGTCGTGATGTTTCCCACGGAGTACGCGATTCAACCCGACGAGCTGGCGCGGGCCCTCGAGGAGCGAGGCTTCGAGTCGCTGTGGGTCCCCGAGCACACGCACATCCCGGCGAGTCGCCGGAGCCCGTGGCCGGGCGGCGGCCCGCTGCCTCGCGAATACTGGTCAGCCTACGATCCGTTCGTGGCGCTGATGGCCGCGGCCGGCGCCACCCGCCGCTTGCGTCTCGGCACGGGCATCTGCCTGGTCATCGAGCGCGATCCCATCGTCATGGCCAAGGAAGTGGCCACCCTCGATCGCCTCTCGGGTGGTCGGGTGCTCTTCGGGATCGGCGGCGGCTGGAATGCCGAAGAGATGGAGCACCACGGGACGAACTTCAAGACGCGGTGGCGCGTGCTGCGCGAGCGCGTCCTGGCCATGAAGGAGATCTGGACCAAGGAGGAGGCGGAGTTCCACGGGGAGTTCGTGAACTTCGACAAGCTGTGGTCACTGCCGAAGCCCGCGCAGAAGCCGCATCCTCCGATCCTGATGGGCGGCGATGGTCCCACCACGTTCGATCGCGTCGCCGAGTTCTGTGATGGCTGGATGCCGATCCTGAGACCGGGTCAGAACCCGGTGGAGAAGATTCCCGCGCTCCGCGCGCGACTCGAGCGCGCCGGTCGCGATCCCCGGTCCGTGCCGGTGTCCATCTTCTTCGCGCCCCCCAAGAAGCCCGAGCTGGAAGCGCTGGCCGCGGCCGGGGTGGCCCGCGCGATCTTCGGGTTGCCGTCGGAGCCGCGCGACAAGGTGCTTCCGCGCGTCGACTCGTACGCCGCCGTGATCCGATCGATGTGAGGAGACGAGACCGAGACCGATGCCAGGGACGCATGTTCTCCGCGTGCTCACGATGGGCCCGGTGGGTGGATCGCCCTGGCTTCTCATCTCCCAGACAGCATCGCCCAGACACCACCGCCCCCATACCCAACAAAGGGTAAGCAAGTAACGAAATCTGACTGCTCCTGACATACAGGCGGGGAACCCTCGACAGCGACGGTTGAGCCTGCCCGTTCTGCGGCGGCGTCCGACTCTGGAGCCCGGGCGCCCTCAATATTGTTGCCTTGTGGCGCCGAGAGCCATGAGGAATCGCTCACACCGTGAGGCTCCGAGATTAGGGTTGGCACGCGAGTTGTTTGCTCCCCTCCTGCCGTGGTGTGTGCGCGCACAGTCCACTGGACCGGGCATCAGGCTTCGTCGCCGCACGAAGGACATGCTCCCCCTTCCTCGAGAGAGGTCGCCGCCGATGAGTGAGAGAGGTCACCGATGAGTGTAGCCCGCCGCTGCTCGACCGCCATTCTGCCCGCCCTGTTCGTGTGCCTGGTCGGAACGGTCGCCTCCGAGGCGAATCTCGCCGACGCCTACGGTAGGCTGCCCCTCAGCTTCGAGGCCAACCACGGCCAGACTCACTCGTCGATCGAGTTCGTGGCTCGGAGCACCGGCTATCAGCTCTTTCTGACCGCCGGCGACGCTGTGCTCGTCTTGCGAAGGCCCGGGAAAGCCGGGGCGGACACGCTGCGGATGAGCCTCGTCGGCGCGGACCCGGCGCGACTCATCGGCGTCGACCAGCTCCCCGGAGCCGTGAGCTACCTCATCGGATCAGATCCAGCGCGGTGGCGCACCGCGATTCCGACCTACGCCAAGGTGTTGGCCCGTGGCGTCTACCCTGGCGTTGACCTCGTCTACTACGGCAACGGGCGGCAGCTCGAGTACGACTTCGTCCTCGCTCCCGGTGCCGATCCGGCATCGATTCGCCTGAGCCTCCGCGGCCTCGAGGCGACGGACTGGCCGGCGCTCTCGCTCGACGCCAGTGGTGACCTGACGCTCCGCGCGCCGGGCGGCGACGTGCGGCTGAAGCGGCCCATCGCCTATCAGACAGACGACGAGGGCAATCGGCAGCAGATCGACGTCGCGTATGTCATCGTCGGGCCACTGGCGGCCACCGGCGACAGCACCTGGAACCTGGGGTTTGTCCTCGGCGCCTACGATCCGAGCCGCGCCCTGGTGATCGATCCGGTCCTGAGCTACTCCACCTATCTGGGGGGGTCCGAACTCGATGGCGGCATGGCCGTCGCCGTGCGCAACGGCGAGGCGTACGTGACCGGATACACCGACTCGCTGAATTTTCCGGCCGCGGGCGGGCCGAACCAGCCTGGCCGGGATGCCTTCGTGGCCAAGCTGAACTCCACCGGCTCGGCGCTTCTCTACGCGACCTATCTCGGCGGCAGCGCCGACGATGCCGGGATGGGTATCGCGGTAGACTCCAGCGGCGATGCGTACGTCACGGGCTTCACCGACTCGACGGACTTCCCCACCGCTCCCGCGACTCCGCTCTTGGCGAATCAGGGTGGGCGCGACGCGTTCGTGGCCAGGCTGGATGGGGCAGGCACGCTCGTGTACTCGACCTACCTCGGTGGCGGCGCGGACGATGCGGGGCTCGGCATCGCCGTGGACGTCGGGGGCAGCGCGTACGTCACGGGGTGGACAGACTCTTCCGACTTCCCGACGACCATCTCGGCGTTTCAGGGAGACCAGGACGTCCGCGATGCGTTCGTGGCGAAGCTGAGTGCGGCCGGCACCGCACTCGTCTATTCGACCTACCTGGGCGGCGACGGCGCTGACGAGGGCCACGCCATTGCCGTGGACGCCTCGGGCCTCGCTTACGTCACGGGCCACACGGCCTCGACCAACTTCCCCACCTCGGCGAACACCCGGACGCGGTCAACCGGTCAGGAGGCTTTCGTCGGGAAGCTCGACCCCGGCGCTTCCGGGGCGGCTTCGCGCCTCTTCCTCACGTACTTCGGAGGAACTGGGGCGGACGCCGGTTTCGGCATCGCCGTCGACTCGACAGGTCTCGTCTACGTCACGGGCTCTACCACCTCCGCGAACCTGCCCACCAAGTCGACCGCGTTCCAGCTGATTCACGGCGGCGGCCAGGATGCGTTCGTCTCGAAATTCAACCCCGCCGGTTCGGGCGCCAACGCGCAGCTCATGTACTCGACGTTCCTGGGCGGTTCGGGGGACGATGTGGGCCACGCCATCGCAGTCGATGAAGAGGGTCAAGCCTACGTTGCCGGCTTCACGACGTCCGGCAACTTCCCGACGCGCGATGCGCTCGACGCGGCGCTCGGCGGCTCGAAGGATGCGTTCGTGGCGAAGCTCGATCCCGCCGAGAGCGGCTCGGCGTCACTCGGGTACTCCACGCTCCTGGGCGGTGGTGGAGACGACGAGGCCTATGGTATTGCCGTCGACGCCGCGGGGAGCGCATACGTGGTCGGGCTCACGCGCTCGGCGGACTTTCCGGTCGTGGGGTCGACCGCGACCCTCGGCGGAGTCGAGGACGCCTTCGTGGTCAAGCTCGGCCAGCCCGACCTCGTCGTCTCGGTGCTCACCGTCCCCGCCACCGCCGGCGAGGGCGCCGTCATCACCGTCACCGACGTGACCAGGAACAACGGCGCGGTGGCGGCCGGTGCCTCGACCACGAGCTTCTATCTGTCGACGGACAACAAGCTCGAGGCGAGCGATCCCTTCCTCGGCAGCCGTGCCGTTCCCGCCCTGGACCCTGGCCAGGAGAACACGATCGACACGCCGCTCACGCTGCCCTCGACCCTCCCGCCGGCCACCTACTTCCTGTTTGCCAAGGCCGACGGCGACGATGTCATCGGCGAATCCCTTGAGAGCAACAACAAGACGAAGAAGACCATCGTGATCGGGACGGACCTGACCGTGTCGTCGATCTTCGTCACCAGCTCGGGTCTCACCATGACGGTGACCGACACCACCAGGAACGCGGGCGGCGCGGCGGCGGCGGCCTCGACCACGAAGTTCTTCTTCTCCGGCCCGACCGGAGAGGTGCTCCTCGGAAGCCGTTCCGTGGCCTCGCTGGCCGCCGGCGCCGAGAGCACGGCGTCGACCGATTTCCCGATCCCGTCCGGAACCCCGCCGGCAGCTACACCGTCATCGCCCGCGCGGATGCCGACGGCGTCGTGACGGAGACGAACGAGACCAACAACGCCGCCTCCAGTCCGTTCGCGGTCGGCGTGGACCTGGTCGTGCTCGGGCTGAGCGTTCCCGCCACCACGGGGGCCGGCAAGACCCTCAGCGGCACCTCGACCACGGCCAACCAGGGGGCCATCGCGTCGCCGGCCTCCACGACGGAATTCTTCCTCTCGACCACAAGTACCCTTGAGGCGACGGCCGTGAGCATCGGGACCGTGGCCATCCCAGCGCTGGAGCCGGGCACCAACAGTGGCGCGCTGCCCATCACGTTGAACATTCCGCCCGCGACGGCCACCGGGTCCTACTTCGTGATCGGCAAGGCCAACGCCGGTGCCCCCCCCATCGGCGAGACCAAGACCACCAACAACACCCGCTCGCGGGCCACGGTGGTGCGGACCCGACCTGACGATCGCGTTCGTCTTCCCGACGGCGATCACCACGGGACCTGGCGGCGCCATCAACTTCAAGGACGCGACCAAGAACATGGGCGGCGGGGATGCGCCGGCGTCGGTGACCAAATTCTATCTCTCCAGCGACGCCACCTACGACGCTGCCGATGTGGAGCTCGGGCAGCGCCCGGTTACCGCGCTGACGAACGGGAGCCAGGACTACAACCAGGTCGGGGTGACGCTCACCATCCCGCCGAGCACGGCGGCCGGCAACTACTTCCTCCTCGCCAGGGCCAATGCGGCCGCCTCGCCGGTCCCGGAGACGAACGCCACCAACAACACCAACACCGATGCCGTCAGCGTGGTCGTCGCCGGCGCCGATCTCGTGGTGTCGGCCCTGACCGTGGCCCTCAGCGGGGAGTCGACCCTCACCATCACCGACACCACCAAGAACCAGGGCACGGGTGACGCCGGGGCCTCGACCACGAGGTTCTATTTCTCCACCGACGGCAGCTTCGACGAGGCGACCGATGTCCTGCTCGGCAGCCGCGCCGTGGGAGCCCTGGCGGCGGGGGCCACCAGCGACGGGACGAGCACGTTCCCGTTGCCGGCAGGGACGCAGCCGGGGCACCTTCACCATCTTCGGCAGGGCAGACGCCGACAACGCGGTGGCGGAGAGCGACGAGGGAACAACCGGCGGTGCGCGAACCTCGACACGCGAGGCTCCGACCTGATCATCACCAACTTCAGCGTCCACATGGGGCACCGGCGCCACCCTCAACGTCAGCGACACCACCAGGAACGAGGGCCCGGCCACGGCGGGTGCCTCCACGACGCGCTTCTACCTGTCGACGGATGCGACCTTGGTCCCGGCGACGCGGCCCTCGGCACCCCCGGAGTGCTCGGGAGCCTGGCCGCGGGGAATCAGAGCACGGCACCACGGCCGTGACGATCTCCGCCACCACCGTACCCGGCGACTATTTCCTCGTCGCCCGGGCTGATGACGCCAACACCGTCGGCGAGGTCAACGAAGACAACAACACCGCCTCCACGCCCATCATCATCCGACCCGACCTGACGTTTGCGGACTTCAACGTGCCCGCGACGGGGGCGGCGGGCTCAGCCGTCAGCGTCTCCGGGACGGTACGCAACGACGGCCCCGTCCCGGCCGCCGCCTCGGTCCTCAAGCTCTTCCTGTCCGCTGGACGATGTCCTCGATGGGGCCGACACGCTGCTGGCACACTCGCGCATCCCGGCCGCTGGCCGCTACCGCGGCAGACCGCGCTCTTCGAGGCCCAGGTGACTCTGCCCGCGGGGTTGGCGGGGACCCTGCCCATCTTCGGGAGGATCGACGCACGACGACCTGGTCGTCGAGTCCAAGGAGACAACAACACGCGAGTCAAGACGATCAGCCGTCGGCGCCGACTTGATGATCTAGGTGTTCATCGGCCCGAACCCGTCCGTGGCCGGCGCGGGAGCACCATCACGCTCCGGGACACGGTCAGGAACCGGGTCGCCCCCGTCGGCGCCACCACCCCCCGGTTCTATCTGTCGAACGACGCCGTGTCAGCCCTGGCGACGTGGTCCTCGGCAGTCGACCGGTGCCGGCGCCTGGGTGCGAGCAGGACCAGCATGCGGCCACACGTCGGTGACCATCCCGCTCGGGACCGCATCGGGGAACTACTTCGTCATTGCGGTGGCGGACGCCGATGGGCTGGTGAACGAGCCCGACGAGGGGAATAACACAGGCGTCGTTCAGCATCGTCATCGGTTCAGACCTCGTGGTGTCGGCCGTCGGCGCCCCGGCCGCGGCGGGAGGCGGCGCCACTATCACCGTAACGGACACGACGACCAACCAGGGAGGCGTTCGAGGCGCGCGCCTCGACGACCAACTTCTACCTCTCGCCCAACACCACCTGGGAGCCGGCGGACGTCCTGCTCGGCAGCCGACGCGCCGTCGGCCCTTGGCGGCAGGGGCGTGCAGCGCGGGCTCGACGGATCTCGTCATTCCCCCGGCCGACGGCGGCCGGAACCTACTACATCGTCGCGCGGGCCGATGCGGATGGCGTCGTCGAGCGAGGTCAGCGAGAGCAACAACACCCGGGCCTCCGGTCCGATCCTCTTCGGCGCCGACCTCGTGGTGTCCGCTGTCGGTTCCGCCCACGTCGGGCCCGGGCGCCACGATCAACGTCAGCGACATCGTCACCAACCTCGGCGGGGTGCATGCCGGCCAGTCCGTGCTGAAGCTCTTCCTGTCCACCAACGACTCCTCGATGCGGACGATACCTTGCTGGGCAGTCGGATCGTTCCCGCGCTGGCCGCCGGCGCGAGCAGCGCAGGGGTCACCCCCGTCACCGTCCCCGCCGACACTTCGGCCGGCGTCTTCTACATCATCGCCCAGGCCGACGCGAACGGCCAGGTCACGGAGGTCGAACGAGGCCAACAACCTCGCGCCGCGTCGCTCAAGACAGGGCCGGATCTACAGGTGACGGTGCTGACGCGCACCGCGGAGGCCTCGGGCGCGGTCCATCACGATCAAGGACACGACCAAGAACCTGGGTAGCGGCGGCAGGCGCCCTCGGTGACTCGCTTCTACCTGTCGACGGATGACGAGCTGGACGCGGGCGACATCCTTCTCGGCAGCCGCGCCGTCCCGGCGCTGACCTTCGGCGCGGCGAGTCTGGGGCAGCACCGACGTGACCTTGCCACCGGGATCTGCCGGCACCGTCTACTACATCATCGCCAAGGCCGACGCGACCAACTTCGTGGCCGAAGCGCTCGAGGACAACAACATCCGGACCCGCCCGATCAACATCGGCGCCGATTTCATCGTCACCGTCGGTCACCGCGCCGGCCGAGTCCGGCGCCGGACAGTCAGATCACCGTCGCGGCCGCCACCAAGAACCAGGGGGCCGCCGCGGGTCCCTCGTCGACCCACTTCTACCTGTCGTCCGACGACGACCTGGAGCGGCGGGGGATCGCTTCCTCGGGAGCGCCTCCGTGCCGGCCCTGGCCGCGAACGTCACCAAGACGGTGTCGATCCACCGTCACGCTCCCCGGACAAGCGCCCGAGCCGGCAACGTACTTCATCATCGCCAAGGCGAACGGCGATGGTGCCGCCACCGAGGTCGACCCGACGAACAACACCAAGGCCCGTGCCATCATCCTCGGCCCCGACCTCGTGGTCCCGGCCCTCACCGTGCAGGCCACCGGTGGGGCGGGCCTTCCCTTTGACCATCACCGACACCACCCGGAACGACGGGGCCGGAGACGCGCCGCGCGTCGATCACGCACTACTACCTGTCGGCCGACGCCACCCTCGACGGCCCGCACGTGTTCATCGGAAGTCGATCGCCGTGCGGGCGCTGGCGCCGGGAGCGTCGGACGCGGGCTCCGTCACCGTGACGATCCCCGCCGGCACGCCGGCCGGCACCTACGTCGTCATTGCCGCGGCCGACGGGACGAACAGCGTTCCAGGAGGTCAACGAGGGGAACAATAACCGCAGTTCAAGCAGACCAAGATCGGTCCCGACCTCGTGATCTCGACCCTGGCGGCACCCGGTCTCCGCCGCGGCGGGGAGCACGATCACCGTGACGGCCACGACCGCCAACCAGGGGGCGGGCAGCGCCGGGCCCTTCACCGTGCGGGTCTATCTGTCGACCGATGACGTCTTCGACGCGGGCGATCTCGAGGTCGGCAGTCAGGTGATGGCGGCGTGGCGGCCGGCGCATCGAGCCCGAGCCGGGATCAGTGCCACGATTCCGGCCGGGATGTCCGGGTCGTTCTGCTGATCGCGGCGGACCGACGCCGACGATGCCGTCTCCGAGCTGTCCGACGCCAACAACCAGAAGACGAGGTCACTGAACGTCGTGCCCTGAGGCGTCCCGTAGCGGTGGAGAAGGCGTCCCGCGCCCTCCCGTCCGCTTGCGGGCAGCTCATCGAATTGCCGAGCACGGCCATTCTCAGGAGCCCGTCGCGACTGCAGGTTTCGGAACAGAACGCTGGAGGACCCTCGACACCAGCGTCGGCCGAAAAGCGGACGCGAGCTACCACTTCTCGGGTTTCAGGCCGCTATGGAGAGCGAGGCTCGACACGCTCCGGACCGCGTCGGCCTCTGACCCCTCGAAATGCTTGCCGTCACGCCTCCTTGCGGAACTCACACGTTCTTCGAGGAGTCGGCTGATTTGGCATTGAGATTGCCCGTCCTCCCAACATCGCTGTCCGGGAACGTCCGGGGAGCTGTCGGACCTCATCGTTCCTGCTGTCTTCAGAGCCTACCTCTGAGGGGCCGGATCGATGAGTGTCAGAGCAGGGCAAAGGAGGGCGCCGGGGAGGTCCGGGCGGACTCCTATCTCGCTTGGCCTTGTCGCGCTCGCGATGCTTCTGTCGGCCGCCGAAGCGGCCCCATCCGGCCCCCGCCCCGCCGCCCAACAGACCCTCTCCGCGTACGGACACCTGCCGCTGAATTTCGTCGCCAACCTGGGCCAGACGGATCCGCGGGCCGCCTTCGTCGCTCACGGCCGGGGCTACACGCTCTTCGTCAGTCCCACCGAGACGGTCTTCGTCGCACAGTCGCCTGCCCCGCCCGGGCAGGCGCTCGCCTCTCGCCTGCGGGCCTTGCGCGGACCGGCGGCGAGTGGCGATCGAGGCCTCGAAGGAAGCGCGCGGTGCGGTCGTCCACATGCGCTTGCTCGGTGCGGATGCGTCGGCGGTCATGACCGGCGAGGAGCAGACATCGAGCGTCAACTATCTCATCGGCAACGATCGATCGAAGTGGCGCACCAATGTCCCCGCGTACGCCCGGGTGCGGTCCCACGGCGTCTACCCTGGCGTCGACCTCGTCTTCTACGGCAACGGGCGCCAGTTCGAGTACGACTTCGTCGTCGCGGCCGGTGCCGATCCGCGCGCGATCCGGCTCGGCTTCGACGGCGTCTCGCGCGCGAGAGCGAAGCCCGGCGCCCCACGTCGACTCCCACGGCGATCTGGTCCTTCGCGCCGCCAACGGCGACCTGCGCCTGCGAAGGCCGCTCGCCTACCAGGAGATCCACGGCATCCGCCATCCGGTGGCGGCCCGCTATGTTGTGCGCGCGGCGTCGGCGTCCAGCCTGGAGGCTCGGGCCGAGGTCGGTATCGACGTCGCGGCGTACGACCCGAGCCGGCCGCTGGTGATTGATCCCGTCCTGGACTACGCGACGTACTTGGGCGGCAGCGGCAACGACGCCGGCATGGCTATCGCCGTCGATGCGGCCGGTCACGCCTACGTGGCTGGCTACACGGAGTCAGCCGGACTTTCCCGCGGCGACGGGCCCCGCGCCAACCGGCGGCGGACGCAAGGCGTTCGTCGCGAAGCTCAATCCCACCGGCTCCGCCATCCTCTACGCGACCTATCTCGGCGGGGATGGCAACGACACGGCCACCGGCATCGCCGTGGACGCCGCGGGCAATGCGTACGTCACCGGCCTCACGGAATCCACCAACTTTCCGACCGTCGGCGCCTATCAGACGGACCAGGGCGGCACGGACGTCTTCGTGACAAAGCTCGACCCTTCAGGGTCGACCATCCTCTACTCGACCTACGTGGGCGGCAGCGGAACGGACGCCGGGCTCGGCATCGCCGTGGATGGCGCGGGACGGATCTACGTCACGGGGTACACGGAGTCGGCGGACTTTCCCCGGCTCTCGGCGTTCCGGCGCCCGGCCGGGGTCGCCGACGCGTTCGTGACGAAGCTCAACCCGAACGCCTCCGGGACGGCATCGCTCGTCTACTCGACGGCGCTCGGGGGAACCGGACGCGACGAAGGCCACGCTATCGCCGTCGACGCCCAAGGACAAGCGCACATCACCGGCTTCACCGAATCCGCCAGGTACCCGACGAAGAATTCCTATTCGAAGGACAAGCCCGGCACCGATGTCTTCGTGACCAAGCTGAAAGCCGCGGGCAACGAGTTGCTCTACTCGACCTACCTTGGGGGCGCCGGAACGGACGTCGGGCTCGGCATCGCGCTCGATTCGGCCGGGAACATCTACGTCACCGGTTACACCGACTCCACCGACTTTCCGAAGAAGACTCCGTATCAAGGTACCCTTCAGGGCGGCACGGACGTCTTCGTGACCAAGCTCAACCCCGGAGTGGCCGGCAGCAACTCCCTGCTGTACTCCACCTACCTCGGCGGCAGCGGGGCGGAGGCGGGCCTGGGCATCGCGGTCGAGTCCGGGCAATGACGTCTACGTGACCGGGTACACGGACTCGACCGACTTCCCGACGCTCAATGGCCCTCAGACCAACCAGGGCGGCCGCGACGCCTTCGTGGTGAAGCTCCAGCCAGGGGCCAGTCCGCTCGTGTACTCGACCTACGTGGGCGGCAGCGGCAGCGACGAGGCCTACGGTATCGCCGTCGATACCGAAGGGAACGCCTACATCACCGGGCTGACGCAGTCCGGCGACTTTCCCGACCGTGAGCGCCTTTGCCATGGCGCTGGGGGGGGCCAGGACGCGTTTGTCGCGAAGCTCATCGAGCCCGCCACGGGCGCCGACCTGACGGTGTCCTCGCTGTCCGTCACCGCATCGGGGACCAACGTGACCGTGACCGAGACGACGAAGAACGAGGGCAACCTCGCCGTCGCGACCACGACCACCAAGTTCTACCTTTCCTCCGACACGGCACTCGATGCCGCCGACGTGCTGCTGGGCTCCCGCGCCGTTCCCGCTCTCGAAGGCGGGGCGACCAGCTCGACCTCCACCACCCTGCCGATCCCCGCCGCAGCGGTGGCCGGCAACTACTTCATCATCGCCAAGGCCGACGCCGACGATGCCATCTCGGAACTGGAAGAGAACAACAACACGGCGTCGACCCCCTTCACCGTGGGGCCCGACCTGGTCATCTCCGCGGTGAGCGCGCCGGCTCAGGGCGGCGCTGGCACGTCCATCACGGTCGCGGACACCACCGTCAATCAGGGCGCCAGGCCATCGGTGGCGTCCGCGACGAAGTTCTACCTCTCGTCCGACGCCACGTTCGATAGTGGCGACGTCGCGCTCGGCAGTCGGGCGGTCCCGGCGCTCGCCGCAGGCGCCGCGAGCTCAGCCTCCACCACCCTGACCATCCCCGCGGGAACCGCGGCCGGCGCGTATTTCGTGATCGCCAAGGCGGACGCCGACGGCGCGAACGCTGAAAGCAACGCGGGCAACAACACCGCCGCGTCCACCACGATCGCCGTCGGCCCCGATCTCGTCGTGTCGACGTTGCTCGCGCCGAGCTCGGCCGGTCCGGGATCAGCTGCCGTGGTCGGGAACACGATCAAGAACCAGGGCGCGGGCCAGGCCGGAGCCTCGACGGCAAAGTTCTATCTATCGACCGACTCGACCCTCGACCCGGGCGACGTCCTCCTGGGCAGCCGTGCGGTGCCGGATCTGGCCCCGGGCGCAATCAGCGTGGAATCGACAAGTCTGACCATTCCGGTGGGGACCGCCCTCGGAACGTACTTCGTGATCGCCAAGGCAGACGCCGATGGCGCGGTGGCCGAGACCAACGAGGACAACAACACCTCCGTCTCCAGCGGCGTCGCCCTCGGGACTGACCTCGTCGTTTCCAGCGTGACGGCGCCCGCGACGGCCATCCCAGGCTCCACGGTCTCGGTCCAGGACGTCACGCTGAACCAGAGCTCGACGTCCGTGGGGGCGACCACGACGCGCTTCTACCTGTCCAGCGACACGATTCTGGACGGAGGCGACGTCCTGCTCGGCAGCCGGGCGGTGCCTGCGCTCGGCCCGGGGGCAAACAGCTCGGGTACGACCAGCCTCACCATTCCCGCCGCGGCGGGTGGACAGTTCTACATCATCGCCAAGGCGAACGCAGATGGCGCCGTCGCCGAGACCGACACCACGAACAACACGGCCTACTCTCAGCTGATCAAGATCGGCGCGGACCTGGTCGTGGCGATCGCGTCGGTCCCGGCGACGGCCGGAGCCGGCTCCGTCATCACGATCACAGATACCACCCGGAACCTCGGCGGGGTGGCGGCCGCCGCGTCGACGACCCGGTTCTATCTCTCGACCGACGCCGTACTCGACGCGGCCGACGTGGCCGTCGGCAGCCGCGCCATCCCATCCCTGGCCGCCTCGCGGGGGCGTGAGCACGGACGTCGACCTCGCTGACCATTCCCGCCGGCACGCCGGCGGGCAACTACTTCCTCATCGCCCGGGCTGACGCGGATGGAACGATCGTCGAAATGGACGAGACCAACAATACCGACGCGCGCGCCATCGCGATCGGCTCAGACCTCACGGTCACGCAGGTGTCCGCGCCCCCGCACGCGGGCGCCGGCGCCAGCATGGCCGTCAGCGATACCACGCAGAACGCCAGCGCGGGAGCGGCGGTCGCTTCCACGACGGGCTTCTACCTGTCCACCGATACGGTGCTCGATGCCTCGGATGTGTTCCTCGGCAGCCGGGCCGTGCCCGCGCTGGCGGGGGCGGCCTCGAACACCGCCACCACGACGCTCGACCATTCCCGCCGGGACGCCTCCCGGGCGCTATTACGTCATCGCCCAGGCCGACAGCGCCGGGACCATCACGGAAACCGACGAGGCCAACAACACGCGGGCGTCCGACCGAGATGAAGATCGGGCCCGACCTCGTCCTGGATGCCCTGACCGCGCCTGCCAACGCCGCGCCGGGCGGGACGATCTCGGTGAGCGACACCATCGTCAACTACGGTGGCGGCGCCGCCGGCGCCTTCGTGGTCAAGTTCTTCTTCTCTACCGACGACGTCCTCGACGCCGGGGACGTCTACCTCGGCAGTCGCACCGTGTCCGGCGTGGCGCCGGGACCGCCGTGGGCGAGCAACTCAGGATCGACGGAGCTGACGCTTCCCACGGGTCTGAGCCGGCGCCACGTACTACATCATCGCCCACGCCGACACCGACAACACGATCGCCGAGCAGGACGAAACCAACAACATCCGCGCGACGGTCGATCTTCATCGGCGCCGACATGGTCGTCTGGTTGGATCTCCCCGCGGCATCGCTGTTCGGGGCACCGGGGTCGCCGATTCTGGTGACGGACGTGACCCGGAACCAGAGTGGAATCGCCGTCGGCGCCTCGACGACGAACTTCTACCTGTCGGCCGACACCACACTCGACGCGGCCGATGCCCTCCTGGGAAGTCGGACGGTGCCGCCGCTCGGACCCGGGGAGGCCAGCACGGTCTCCAATTCGCTCACCCTGCCGAGCGGGATCGCCGGGGACTACTACATCATCGCCAAGGCCAACGCCGACGGCGCGGTGCCCGAGCTGAACGGCGAGAACAACATCGCGGTCACCAGCCACACGGTGCGCATCGGCGCCGACCTGGTCGTCTTCCTCGACACCCCCGGTGCCGCCTCGCCCGGCGAAGAGGGATCGCCGCTCAGCGTGACCGACACCACGCGAAACGACGGCGCGGTGCCGGCCGGGGCGTCCACAACCACTTTCTATCTGTCTGCCGACGGGACGGTGGATTCGAGCGACGTGCTGCTGGGCAGCCGGGCCGTCCCCGCGCTCGCCCCCGGCGAGGCGAGCACCGTGACGACGACGTTCACCATCCCCGCATGGCTGAGCGGGGTGTACCGCGTGATCGCGCAGTCCGATGCCGACCACACGGTAACGGGCATGATCCTCAAGGGCTCGGAGGTCCAGGTCGCACTCGACGCGCCGGTGCCGCCGGGAAGTCCCGCGCCCACGCTCGTCGTGACCGACTCCACCAAGAACGAGGGCTCGAGTCCGGTCAGCGCCGTCGACCACGAGCTTTTACTTGTCGCTCGACGGGACGCTCGACAACGGGGACCTCCCCCTCGGGAGCCGCACGGTGCCCGCCCTGGCGCCAGGCGAGGTCGAGCACAGCGTCCGCCACCTTCGCCATTCCCAGCGGCGTGACGGGGGTCTACAAGGTCATCGCGCAATCGGATCTCGGTAACGCCGTGACGAGCATCCTCGTGGAGGGCGCGAACCTTCTGGTGGCGGCCGAGGGCGGCGGGATATCGTCGGCGCCCGGCTCGACCATCACCGTCAACGACTTCACCAAGAACGACGCGACCGTCCCCGCCGGCACGTCGACCACCGGCTTCTACCTTTCGACCGATCCGGTGCTCGATGCCGGCGACACGTTCCTGGGCAGCCGCGCGGTGCCGGCTCTGGCGCCGGGCGAGACCAACACGGCTTCCACGGCGCTCACCCTTCCGGCCAACGCGTTCGGGACCCTTTACATCATCGCTAAGGCCGACTCACCGGATACGGTGCCGGAATACGACAAGACCAACAACACGGCGGCGAGGCCCATCCTGATCGGCGCCGACCTGATCATCAGGAGCGTCAAGGGGTCGTCCAAGGCAGGCGCGGGCATGGCCATGGAGGTGATTGACGTCACCAACAATCTGAGCGCGGCGCCTGCCGGCCCCACAACGACGCGGTTCTACCTGTCGACCAAGGCGACGCTCGATGCGAGTGACGTCCTGATCGGGAGCCGCGCGTGCCGGCGCTGACGGCCGACTCCAGCATGGCCACGACCACTGTGACCATCCCCGCCTCGACGCCGACGGGGAAGTATTACATCCTGGCCGTGGCCGACGCCGACAACTCGGTGACCGAGGCGGATGAGACCAACAACGTCACCGCCTCGGCGTCGATGAAGATCGGTCCCGACCTCGTGGTGGACGCTCTGGTGGCGCCCGCCGGGCGCCGGCGCGGGGCAGACGATCACCCTGACCGATACTATCGTCAACTACAGCCCGGCCACGGCCGGGCCGTCCACGGTGAAGTTCTACTTCTCGACCGACGCGACGCTCGACGCCTCGGACCCCGTGATCGGCAGCCGGAGCGTGCCGTCGATCCCCGGGGGGTCCCCGTACCCGACGAACTCCGGATCGACGACGGTGACCATGCCGGCGGACCTCGCCGGGGGAACGTACTACGTCATCGCCAAGGCCGACGCGGACGACGCGGTCGCCGAGATCCACGAGGACAACAACGTCAGGGCGCGCTCGATCGCGATCGGACCCGATCTGATCGTCAGCCTCGACCTGGCCGGCTCGTCCTCCTCGGCGGCGCGGGCGGCACGATCACGGTCACCGACGTCACCAAGAACGACAGCGCGAGCCCGGCGGGGCCCTCGCTGACCAAGTTCTACCTGTCGGCGGACGCCGTCGCTGGATCCCTCGGACACGTTGCTCGGCAGCCGCGCCATTCCCGCTCTCGCTGCCGGTGCCACCAGTTCGGCGCCCAGCACGCTGACGCTGCCGGCCACGGCCTCGGGGACCTACCGGATCATCGCCAAGGCGGACGCGGACGACGCGGTGCTGGAGGTCAACGAGGCGAACAACGTGAGCGCGGTGTCCTTGCCGTTCACGCTGGGGCCGGATCTGGTGGCGTGGCAGGACGTACCGGCGGCGTCGGCGTTTCCGGCGGCGGGGGCGACGATCTCGGTGACGGACTTTACGCGGAACGACGCGGCGACGGCGGCGCCGGCGACGACGACGCGGCTGTACTACTCGGCGGGGGCGACATTCGACGGGAGCGCGGTGGTGGTGGGGAGCCGGGCGATTCCGGCGCTGGGGCCCGGGGAGGTGAACTCGGGGACCATCAGCTTCACGCTGCCGGCGGGGGACGTGGGGGCGCGGTATCTGTTCGTCGAGGGCGGATGCGGACAGCGCGGTGGTGGAGAGCAACGAGAGCAACAACGTGAGCACGCGCGGGGAGCGATCACCATCGGGGGGGACCTGATCGTGTCGATCGACGTGCCGGGTGGGGTGGCGAACTCGCTGGCGGGCGCGACGGTGACGGTGAACGACTGGACGCGGAGTGACAACGCGGCGCCGGTGGGGGCCTCGACGACGAAGTTCTACCTGATGACGGGGACGACGCTCGATGGGAGCGCGGTGCTGCTCGGGGAGCCGGGCGTTCCCGCGCTGGGCGCCGTCGACGACGAACACGGGCACGACGACGCTGACCTTGCCGGCGACCGCCTCGGGGACTACCGGATCATCGCCAAGGCGGATGCGGACAACGCGGTGGCGGAGGCGAACGAGGGCAACAACGTCAGCGCCGCCTCGGCGCCGTTCACGCTGGGGCCGGATCTGGTGGCGTGGCTGGACGTGCCGGCGGCGTCGGCGACTCCCGGCGGCGGGGGCGACGATCTCGGTGACGGACTTCGCGCGGAACGACGCGGCGACGGCGGCGCCGGCGTCGACGACGCGGCTGTACTACTCGGCGGTGGCGACGTTCGACGCGAGCGCGGTGATGGTGGGGAGCCGGGCGATTCCGGCGCTGGCGCCGGGGCAGGTGAGCTCGGGACCATCAGCTTCACGCTGCCCGCGGGCGGACGTGGGGGCGCGCTACCTGTTCGCGAAGGCGGATGCGGACGGGGCGGTGGTGGAGAGCAACGAGGGCAACAACGTGAGCCCGGCGAAGACGATCACCATCGGGGCCGGACCTGATCGTGTGGATCGACGTGCCGGGCGGGGTGGCGAACTCGGCGGCGGGCGCGACGGTGACGGTGACCGACTGGACGCGGAATGACAACGCGGCGCCGGTGGGGGCCTCGACGACGAAGTTCTACCTGGTGACGGGGACGACGCATCGACGCGAGCGCGGTGCTGCTCGGGAGCCGGGCCGTTCCGGCGCTGCGGCCGTCGACGACGAACACGGGGACGACGACGCTGACGCTGCCGGCCGACGGCGTCGGGGACGTACCGGATCATCGCCAAGGCGGACGCGGACAACGCGGTGGTGGAGGCGAACGAGGGCAACAACGTGAGCGCCGCCTCGGCGCCGTTCACGCTGGGGCCGGACCTGGTGGCGTGGCTGGACGTGCCGGCGGCGTCGGCATCTCCGGCGGCGGGGGCGACGATCACGGTGACGGTCTTCACGCGGAACGACGCGGCGACGGCGGCGCCGGCGACGACGACGCGGCTGTACTACTCGGCGGTGGCGACGTTCGACGCCAGCGCGGTCATGGTGGGGAGCCGGGCGATTCCGGCGCTGGCGCCGGGGCAGGTCAGCTCCGGCACGATCAGCTTCACGCTGCCGGCGGCGGACGCGGGGGACGCGGTACCTGTTCGTCAAGGCGGACGCGGACGGCGCGGTGGTGGAGAGCAACGAGGGCAACAACGTGAGCCCGGCGGAGACGATCACCATCGGGGCCGGACCTGATCGTGTGGATCGACGTGCCGGGCGGGGTGGCGAACTCGGCGGCGGGCGCGACGGTGACGGTGACCGACTGGACGCGGAGTGACAACGCCGCGCCGGTGGGGGCGTCGACGACGAAGTTCTACCTGGTGACGGGGACGACCCTCGACGCGAGCGCGGTGCTGCTGGGGAGCCGGGCCGTTCCGGCGCTCGGCCCGTCGACGACGAACACGGGGACGACCACGCTGACGCTTGCCGGCGACGGCCTCGGGGACGTACCGGATCATCGCGAAGGCGGACGCGGACAACGCGGTGGTGGAGGCGAACGAGGCCAACAACGTGAGCGGCCGCCTCGCCGCCGTTCACGCTGGGGCCGGACCTGGTGGCGTGGCTGGACGTGCCGGCGGCGTCGGCATTTCCGGCGGCGGGGGCGACGATCTCGGTGGCGGACTTTGACGCGGAACGACGCGGCGACGGCGGCGCCGGCGACGACGACGCGGCTGTACTACTCGGCGGTGGCGACGTTCGACGCGAGCGCGGTGATGGTGGGGAGCCGGGCGATTCCGGCGCTGGCGGCCGGGGCAGGTCAGCTCCGGGACGATCAGCTTCACGCTGCCGGCGGCGGACGCGGGGGCGCGGTACCTGTTCGTCGAAGGCGGACGCGGACAACGCGGTGGTGGAGAGCAACGAGGGCAACAACGTGAGCCCGGCGAAGAGCATCACCATCGGGGGCGACCTGATCGTCTGGATCGATGTGCCGCGCGGTCACGAGCAAGCACGGTCATCGTGAGTGACTGGACGCGGAGCGACAACTCGGCGCCCGTGGCGGCCTCGACGACGCGGTTCTACCTGGTGACCGGGACGACGTTGGACGCCGAGCGCGATCCCGATCGGCAGCCGGGCCGTTCCGGCGCTCGGCCCCTCGACGACCAACACGGGCACGACCACGCTGACGTTCCCGGCGGTCGCCGGGCACCTACCGCATCATCGCCAAGGCGGATGCGGACAACGCAGTGGTGGAGGCCAACGAGAGCAACAACGTCAGCGCCGCCTCGGCACCGTTCACCCTGGGGCCTGACCTGCATGTCTATCTCGATCTTCCCGGCGCATACAGTCAGGTGGCCGCCGGGTCCACCATCTCCATCACCGACATCACCAAGAACGAGGGAATCGCGGCCGCGGGCGCCACGACCACGCAGGTTCTATCTCTCGGCGGACGCGACGCTCGACGCTGGAGACGTGCCCCTGGGGAGTCGCACCATCCCGTCGCTTGCCGGTGGAGCGTCGAGCACCGGGTCCACGCTCCTGACCCTGCCGACTGGCATCGCGGGGATCTACCGCATCATTGCCGTGGTCGACGCCGACAACACCGCCGCCGAGCTCAACGAGGCCAACAACGTCACCGTCTCGTCGTCGTTCGAGGTCGGGCCCGACCTGACGATCTCCGGCACGACGCGTGCCCACTCAAGACGGGTGCGGGCGCGACCATCAGCGTCAGCGCCGTCACCAAGAATCGGGGCGGCGCGCCGGCGCCGGCGTCGACGACGAGCATCTACCTCTCGGCCGACGCCGTCCTGGACGCCGACGATCTGCTCCTCGGCAGCCGCGCGATCCCGCCGCTCTCCCCGGGCATCTACTCCTCGGACACCACGCTGTCACGATTCCCGCCGAGACGCCGGCGGGCTCGTACTTCATCATCGTCGTCGCTGACGCCGGTCAGGCGATCGGCGAGAGCGAGCGAGACCAACAACGCGCTTGGCCAAGCCCATCGACATCCTGCCTGACCTCCGGCTCACCGGGCTGAGCGCGCCGTCGAAGGCGTTCCCGGGGACGACCATCAGCGTGAGCGACACCACGCGTCAACCAGGGCGCGGGCGCCGGGATCTCGACGACGAGCTTCTTCCTGTCCACCGACGCGATCCTCGACGCTGCCGACCTCTTCCTGGGCAGCCGCACGGTGCCGGCGCTAGCTTTCAACGAGAGCAGCACCGCCACGACGCCGGTGACGATCCCGGCCGAGACGCCCGGAGGCACCTACTCCCTCATTGTCTGGACGGATTCGGGTGGAGTGATCCCGGAGGTCAGCGAGACCAACAATATGCTGGTCAGGACCCTCACCATCGGACCCGACCTGATCGTCTCGACGCTCTCCGTCCCGTCGTCGGCCGCCGTCGGGGCGACGATCATCGCGACCGACACCACCCGCAATCAGGGCTCGGCGGCGCCGGCCTCGACGACGAAGTACTACCTGTCGGCCACCAACGTCCGCGCGCCCGGTGATCCTGAACTGGCCAGCCGCTCCGTGCCGACCCTTGGCCTGGGGGGGACCAGCACGGCGTCGACCATGCTCACCATCCCCGCCGGAACGGCGCCGGGGAACTACTACATCATCGCGGAATGCGATGCGGCCAACGTCGTGGCCGAGCTGACGGAGACGAATAACACTAAGGCGAGGGCTATCACCGTCACCCCGTGACGGCCGCGGACCGAGCGGACCACAGCTCTCCATCCCTCGCCCGCACCAGCCGATTTCAGGTCGTCGCGCAGTCCGTGACCGCGTACTCCGCGAGCCGGCCGGGCCGATTGATGCCGGCGTTGCTGACCAGACCATCGAGACCGCCGAAGCGCTCGACAACCTCCTCGACCACCCGTGTCGGTGCGTCCGGATCGCCCATGTCGCCGTCCAGGATGAGCACCTCCGCCCCGAGCGCCCGCAACTCGTCGGCGACCGATTTCAAGAGCGCCTGGGACACGTCGACGGCGGCCACGCGCGCCGCAAGCCCCTCCTCGCGTCCTTGGCCAGCCGGAGACACGTTGCCCGTCCGATCCCGCTCGCTGCTCCCGTCACCACGACACGCATGTCGGACCTCGAGGTCGAGAGTCTCGTCGGCGTCGCCGGACGAGCGGCCCGATGCTACCATCGGCGACGTGAATGCACCCAGCGGCGGCACCCGGCTCCTGCTCGCGGCCATTCTCACCCTGTGGCTCGCCGGCGCGGAGCTGGCAGCCGCCGTTCCGGCTCCGGCCGGGGCGCGCGGTCTCGCCGGACGCCTGCTCGTGGCCACACCCGACATGCGCGATCCGCGATTCGTCGAGACCGTGATCTACATGGTGCGCCACGATGCCACCGGGGCCACGGGGCTCGTGGTGAACCGGCCGCTTCGTCAGGTCCCCCTCGCTCAGTTGCTCGAGCGCTTCGGGATGGCGAGCGAGCACGCGCAGGGAGGCCTCCTCGTCCACTGGGGCGGGCCGGTCGAGGCGGCCAAGGCCTTCGTGCTCCACACGCCCGACTACCACGCGGACGGCACCGTCCTCGTCAAAGAGCGGGTCGCGTTCACCGGAAATCGCAAGATCCTGGAGTCCATCGCGACGAACGCCGGACCACGACGCCGGTTGTTCGCGGTGGGCTACGCGGGGTGGGCGCCGGGGCAGCTGGAATCGGAGCTGGAGCGGGGAGGCTGGCTGACCGCGGCCGCCGACGAGGAGCTCCTCTTCGACGACGATTACGCGAGCAAGTGGCGGCGGGCCACGGCCCGCGCATCCTCGATCTGTCGGACGTCGGCGCTCCCCCCCACCCCCACCGGGATCCCGCGAGGTCTATTCAGGATTGCGGCGGGAAGCCGCGCTCGAACCGCCCCGCGCCAGCCCGACGCCCGATCGCGCGCGCCCGCGGCGTCTCAGATGGTGTGAGTGCATTGAGCATGCGGGCTGAAGTCGCCGAGGAGCAGTTGACGAGGCGGGGAAGGAGCGAATGCTCCCCCCGCCGTCGCCGAATAGCGGTGGGGGCGTCGGAGCGTCGCTCCCCCGACCTACAATAAGGCCCGGATCTCGTCGTTGGCGGCGGCGAGGCGCTGGGCGAGCAGTTTGACCACGAAGCTGTGGAACTGGAGGGCGACCGCGGGATGCTCGCGCGCGAGCCGCGCGAAGCGCTCGGCGCTGAGCCGCCGCACACGGCACGGGGTCTCGGTCACCACGTCGGCTGAACGGGGCTGACCGGAGTAGAGGGCCATCTCTCCCACCACGGTGCCCGCGCCGAGGGTGCGCACGCGCTTGCGCTTCTCGTCGCTGAGGGTCACGAACACGGAGATGTCGCCCCGCTCGACGAAGTAGAGTGCGTCGCCCGGATCGCCGCGCCGCATGAGTACCGCGTCGCGTGGCAGCTCCAGGGTCTCGCAGAGACCGAGCAGCACCTCGAGCGCCTCGCTCGTGAAGTGCGCGGCGAGGGTTTGACGCAGCTCCACCTCCGGGAGCGCGGCGTCCGCGCCCACGGCCCGCGCCCCGTCCGTCTCGTGCGCGACGTCCCCCATCGACGCCGTCGGCCTGAGCAGCCGGTCCTCGATCCACTCCAGGCCGCGGTCGAGGTCGGTGACCACGTGGATCTCGCGGTGGGGCAAGAAGCGCATCTGCAAGAGCAGCGCGTGCATCTCCGGCCGAAGGCCGCTCAGGATCAGCGAGACTTCGTGGCGCGCACAGAGCTGGTGGAGCTTGCCGAAGGCCAGGGCCACCGAGGCATCGAGCCCCTGGACCATCCGGAAATCGAGGAGCAGGTACCGCACGCCCTCCCGGAGGATCAGCTCGCGACACGTGTCCACCAGGCTGCTGGCCAGGGCGAAGAACAGGTAACCCTGCAGGCACAGAGCCCGGGCCGCTCCCCCGATCTGCTGTAGCTCCGTCGTCTCCTCCCAGGAGCGCTCCTTGTTGGAGCGATGGGTGCTGCTCGAGAGGTGGTGACGGATGTAGTCGGTGCGGCTGTAGCTGTACGCGAAGAAGACCGAGGCCACCAGCAGACCCACGATCACGCCGGTGATGATGTCCCGCACGGCGATCACCACCAGGATGCCGACGACCAGCGCGTACTCGTGCAGGGGAAGCTTGAAGAAGGCATCCCAGAGCCACTCCCGGAGCAGGGCGAGGCCGAGATACAGGAGAAGGCCGGCCAGCACCGGGCGGGGCACGTAGAACACGGCCGGCGTGAAGACGAAGGCCACGACCGCGCACAGGATCGCCGTCCACACCCCCGCCACGCGTGACACGGCCCCCGCCTGGAAGTTCAGCAGACTCCGGCTCACCGAGAGGTAGCCGACCATGCCCCCGGTCAGACCGGACGCGAGGTTGGCGAGGCCGCTGGCGCGCAACTCGCGCTCCAGATCCATCTCACGCCGCGTGGCCAGCTCCAGGCCGGCGGCGTTGAGGAGAATCGTGACGATGACCACGACGACCATGGCCAGGAAGCCGCGCCACTCTCCCATCAGGGCCGTCCAGGATTCCGCCGGGGGACCGGCCCAGGGCAGCGAAAACTCGGCGCCCTCGAGCGGCCTGATCAGCAGGCCGTGCGCTCTCGCGGTCTCCACGTCGCCGTTCGAGAGGACCAGGCCGACATAGAACAGCGCGATGCCCGCCACGATGATCCCGGGGACCAGGAGAACGTGGCGGATGATCCTCGGCAGCACGAGGAGAGCGGCGGCCACGGGAAGCGTGATCGACCACGCCAGCGAAGGGGTGGCCGAGAGCAGTCCCACGTGGCCCCACGTCAGTGATTGGCCGGTGAGCACCTTGAAGGCGCCGGCCAGGACCAGAAATCCCGAGCCGGCGAGGAACCCACCGAACACCGGATAGGGAAGCAGGCGCACCAGGCGACCCCAGCGGAGGACGCCGAGCGTCAGGACGAGGAGCCCGGTCCCGACGGCGCTCGCCGCGAGCATCCAGATCACCGCCGCCGCAGCATGCCCTCCCGTGATACCGGCCGCGGTGAGCGTTCCGGTCAGGCTGGCCGTCATGACGGCAAGGATCGCGGTGGCGTTCGAGTCAGGGCCGCCAATGGCGAACGGGGCCGAGCTCAGGAGCAGCGATCACGAGCGCGACCACCGCGGCGGCGATCAGCGCGACGTGAAGGCCAGCAGCGACGAAGGGCTCGAGGGTTGGTCCGCTGAAGATCAGCGCGGCGTAGCTGATAGAGTAACTCAAGGTGACGAGGGCGGAGACGCTGCCCGCGGCCAGGTCGGGGACGACCCGTGCCAGGCGGGGCCCGGCCATTCGCAAGGTGGAGCGCACGCGCCTATGGTATGTCAGGCCCCGGCGGCGCCCGGCGAGCGTTCGGGTAGCGCGCGTGGGCCAGGCGCAGGACCGGTTCGCCCTCGTCGTCGTCGAGGTCGTGCGCGGGCCGTCAGCCGGTCGTGGCCGCTCAGCGGGCGCGCGTCTCCGCGGCGGCCGCTGGATAGCGCACGCCGGTTCCCCCGATGCCGCAGTAGCCCCACGGATTCTTGGCCAGGTACTGCTGGTGGTACGCCTCCGCGTAGTAGAACTCGCCGGCCTCGCGGATCTCCGTCGTGATGTCCCCGCGTCGGGCCGCGCGCAGGGCGCGCGCGTAGGCGTCCCGCGCGACCTGCGCGGCCGCGCGCTGGGCTTCGCCATCGGTGTAGATGGCCGAGCGGTATTGCGTCCCCACGTCGTTGCCCTGGCGCATGCCCTGCGTCGGGTCGTGACCCTCCCAGAAGGTGCGCAGCAAGGTCTCGTAGGGAAGGCGGGCCGGATCGAAGACCACCTGCACCACCTCGGTGTGACCGGTGAGTCCGCTGCAGACCTCTTCGTACGTCGGATTGGGTGTCGAGCCTCCCGCGTAGCCGACGGCCGTGGAGTAGACGCCCGCCATGTCCAGAACACGCGCTCCGCGCCCCAGAAGCAGCCCATGCCGAAGAGCACCCGCTCCATGCCCTCGGGGAAGGGCGGAGCGAGCGGCGCGCTCGTCACGGCGTGGGCGGCCGGGATAGGCATGGGCTCGGCCCGGCCGGGTAGGGCGTTCTCGGCCGTCGGCCTCTGCGCTTTCGAGAGACTGAACCACATGGTCGGGCCCTCCTCTCAGGGACTCACAAGGGTACGCGTGTGCTCGGCGATCATCAGCTCTTCGTTTGTGGGGATCACCCAGGCCGAGACGCCGCTGTTCTGCGCGCTGATCCGCGGTCCACCGCGTGTGTTCGCCTCGTGGTCGAGGCGGAGGCCGAGCCAGGCGGCCGCCTCGACCACGCCGGCGCGGATGGAGACCGCGTGCTCACCGATGCCGCCGGTGAACACCAGCGCGTCCAGACCTCCGAGCGCCGCCGCCAGCGAACCCAGCTCCCGGCCGATGCGATAGACGAACACCTCGATGGCCGCCCGCGCGGTCGCCGAGGGCGAGGCCAGGAGCTCACGCATGTCGCTGCTGATCCCCGACATGCCGAGCAACCCCGACCGGTGGTAGAGGAGATCGGTGACCGCGGCCACGTCCATCTTGCCTTCGGTGAGGAGATAGAGCACGACACCGGGATCGAGGGCGCCCGGTCGCGTGCCCATGGGCAGTCCGTCCAGGGCGGTAAAGCTCATGGTGGTGGCCACGCTCTGGCCTCCGCGCAGCGCGCACATGCTGGCCCCGTTGCCGAGATGGGCCACGACGACCCGTCCCGTCCCCGCGGGGCCGGCGATCCGGGGCAGGGCCCGCGCGATGTACTCGTAGGACAGGCCGTGGAAGCCGTAGCGCTTCACGCCGGCCTGCGACAGCTCTTGCGGCAGCGCGAAGGCCTGGGCCACGGCCGGCTGCGTGCCGTGGAAGGCCGTATCGAAGCATGCCACCTGGGGGATCCCCGGCCTGATCCGCGAGAGAGCCCTGATGGCGTTCAGGTTGTGCGGCTGATGCAGCGGAGCCAGCGGCACGAGCTGATCGAGAGCCTCGAGCACCGCATCCGCGATCAGCACCGGTGCCGAGAAGCGGACGCCGCCGTGGACCACCCGGTGCCCGGCCGCCACCAGGGTCAGCCCCCGGGCGTGACGATCGATCCAGTCCAGGAGGTCGCCGAGGAGATCCTGGTGGCTCGAGAGGTCGACCGCCCACTCCCTGAGGCTGTCTGTCCTCGAGCACTGCGCCCTCGGCGTCACGGACCACGAAGCGCGGATGTACGCCGATGCCGTCGACCTCCCCGCGGTACACGAGGGAGAGTGCGCCGGCCGCCTCGAAGAGGCAGAACTTGACGCTCGAGGAGCCGGCATTGAGCACCAGGATGACGTCGGCCATGTGCCTCCTGACGTTACACGAAATGCCCGAGGGAGGGGGCACCGCGGTGACGCCTCGCCCGAGCCTGGCGAGCCGTCGGTCCGGCTTCATCTTGCTGATCCCGGGTATACTGGCGCGCGGTCGAGGAGGGCGACGATGCGCGCGTGGGTCTCCCTGGGTCTCTTCCTGCTCGTGGTCTGGCCGGGCGCGTCCACCGCTGAGCTGCTGCTGCCACCTGGGTTCACGGCGAGCGTCTACGTGACGGGGGAGGGATTCGACGCCGGCTCAGCGCAGGGCGCTCGCGGCATGCCCGCGGTCTCCACGATGGCCTTCGACGAGGCCGGATTGCTGTACCTAGCGCGGACGGGGCGCCGGTACGTCGGCGGGGAAGTCGAGGACATCTGGCCCGTGTACCGGATTCCCGTCGGGGGTGCCCGGTTGACTCCCAAAACTGAAGCGAGCTTCTTCTACGGTCCGCCGTTGTCCAACCCGCAAGTGGGGGCCATCGGGAACGGGCGCGACCTGTTCCTCACGACGTTCGATCGTGACCGCAAGATCGGTGTGCTGTATCGCATGACTGACGGGCGGATCGAGATGGTGGCCGGGGGCACGCCGTCGAAGGGGACGCCGCCGCTGCTCAAGCAACCCGAAGGCGTGGCCATCGACGCGGCGGGGAATCTCCTCGTCGCGGACCGTGATCAGGGTGTGATCGTCAAGCTCGACCCGACGGGTCATGTCCTCGATCCGCGTTACGTCGCGCTCACCCGGCCCCGAGCTCTCGCTTTCGACGGCGCCGGCCGACTGTGGATCGGCAGCGACGGCAAGGCAGAGGCCCCGTGGCAGCCAGGCCCAGGCGAGATCTGGCAGATGGGCCCGCAAGGCGCCCCGCGCCAGGTGCTGGCCGGCCCCGTGCCCCAGGCGATTGGCGTCAGTCCGGGGGGACATCTCTTCGTGGCGGATCGCCACGGCGCCGAGGTCTTCGCGCTGACGGCCGAGGGGGCGAAGGTGGAGTTCGCGCGCTTCACCGACGGCGATACGGCGCGCGGTCTCGTCTTCGCGCCGGCGACGCCTCGGACCCGTCAGGCCGGACTGGCCGGCGATCTGTTCGTCGTGGCCATCCGCCGCGGGTCGTGGCCGGTCAACGAGGTGATCCGCATCTCAGGGCCCTTCGACGAGCTGGTACGCCAGCGGCGTTGATGTGGGAGGGGGCCGGGCCCCCCTCCCAACACACCTCCCCACCGCGCGGGGCTGCGAACACGCCAACCTGCGCGCCGCCTGCGAGGTGCGACACACGCCACCTGCGCTCCGCCCGAGGCGTCACCCCTGTGATATTCGAACGGCTTGGTCGTGCGACGAAGGGACGGGGGGAGGTGCGGGGCGCGTGGCGAGAGCGAAGAAGACCGATCCGAGAGCGGCGAGGGCCGCCAGCAGTGTGAAGCCGAGCCGATAACTGCCCGTGCGGTCGGCGAGAGCGCCGGCGATGACGGGCCCGCCCATCATGCCGAACATGAGGATCATCGAGGAGAAGCCGCTGATCGTTCCGAAGGCCGCGCTGCCGAAGTAATCGGCGCGGAGCGCGCCCATGAGCGGCCCCCGCACGCCCCAGGCGAGGCCGTGCAGGACGGCGAATGCCACCACCATCCAGAACGCGGTGGCCGAGGCGAGCAGGACGAGCGCCGCCGCGTGGGCGAGCATGCACCCGGCCGCCATCAGGCGCTTGCTCCAGCGGTCGCCCGCCCACCCTCCGCGAGCTGACCGGCGACCTGCATGACGGTCATCAACGCCACCACCCCTGCGCCCTGGCGGAGCGAGTAGCCGAGACGCTCGGTCATGTGCACGATCAGGTGCACCATGACCGCCGAGACCACGAGGAGCGCCGCTCCATGCCCGAGCGAGATGAACCAGAAGGCGCGGGTGTGGATGGCCTCCTGCGCAGTGAAATCGATCGCCGGCGCGGCCGCCGGTCGCCCGGCGCGGCCGCGAGGGCCAGACATCGTCGAGGGCGAGTGGGGGGAAGGATCCCCGTCGGGCCGCTGGCCGTAGGGCTCGGGTCGATGGCGGATGACCTGCGCAATGGGCACGCCCAGCGCGAGGACGAGGACGCCCGAGGCGAAGGCCGTCCAGCGCCAGCCGAAGCGCGAGAGGGCGAGCACGACCACCTGGACGAAGAGCCCGCCCATCGCCATGCCCGTGGCGCTCACACTCAGGGCCAGCGCGCGCCGATGCCGGAACCAGTTCACGATGGCCACCGTGACGGGTAGGTAGCCGCCGAGGCTTGCCCCGAGCGCCATCAGGAAGAACGTGGCGAAGAACGTGACGGGAGAGCCGATCTGACTGAAGAGCATGAAGCCGAAACCGAAAATGATCATCCCCGTACGGATGAGGACGCGCGGACCGAACCGATCGGTGAGCCACCCCTGGACGGGGCCGAGGATGCCGCTCTCGGCTCGTGACATGGCGAAGGCCGCCGAGAGCAGCGTCTTGCTCCAGCCGAACTCCTCACGGAGGAGCACGAGGTAGGCGCCGTATGCGTGGAACATGAGGGCGCCGATGAGCGCCTCGATGCCGAAGCCGGCGGCGACGATCCACCAGCCGTAGAAGACGCGAGAAGGCATGCGCGAACGGGGCCACAGTAGCACACGCCTGGGCCACCGGGTCGTGTAGGATGGCTCCAGGAAGCGCCTGGTGTGGCTGCTCCTGCTCCTCTTGACGTTCGCCGGATGCGCGGTCCAGGCACCCACTCCGCTCCCAGCGCTCGTGTCGGTTGTCCCCACCGACTCCTTCGATCGCGCGACCTCCCCTGCTACTACGACCCGGTCTGGTAGTCGGGCGCCGTCCCCGGACGGCGCGAGCTTCTCAGCGCACCTCGATCGCCAGCGGAGCGGCTCGACGCTCCCCCAAACAGAACGGCCCGAGTCGCGCGAGCGACCCGGGCCGGAGCGTTTGACCGATCTCGTTCGAGCGCGGGCTTCGCCCGCGCAACGACGTTAACTCGACCTCGCGTATGACCGGTGGGGGGTATCGGGGGGAGCGGCGGCGCTCCCCCCGATGAAACTAGAAATCCCCGTGCGGCATCGGGGGCGCCGCCGCCGCCTTCTCCTCGGGTAGGTCGGTGATGAGCGCCTCCGTGGTGAGCAGCAAGGCGGCCACCGACGCCGCGTTCTGCAGCGCGCACCGCTCGACCTTGGTGGGGTCGATGATGCCGGCCTGGATCATGTCCACGTAGTCCATGCTGTCGGCGTCGTAGCCGCGGGTCGGGACCGTTTCGGCCTTCACCCGCTCCACGATCACGCTGCCCTCCAGCCCCGCGTTCTCCACGATCTGTCGAATCGGCTCCTCGAGCGCCCGGCGCACGATCAGGGCGCCCACTTTCTCATCACCCTCCAGCTTCAGCTTGTCGATGGCCTTGGCCGCCCGCAGCAGGGCCACCCCGCCGCCCGGCACGATGCCCTCCTCGACGGCCGCCCGCGTGGCGTTGAGTGCGTCCTCGACCCGGGCCTTCTTTTCCTTCATGGCCGTCTCGGTGGCGGCGCCGACCTTGACGACGGCCACGCCGCCGGCCAGCTTGGCCAGCCGCTCCTGCAGCTTCTCGCGGTCGTAGTCGCTCGTCGTGTCGTCGATCTGCACCCGGATCTGCTTGATCCGCCCCTCGATGGTCGCAGCCTTGCCGGCCCCTTCCACGAGGGTGGTGTTGTCCTTGTCGATGACCACCTTCTTGACCTTGCCGAGATCCTCGAGCTTGATGTTCTCCAGCTTGATCCCAAGGTCCTCGGTCAGCGCCTTGCCCCCGGTCAGGGTGGCGATGTCCTCCAGCATGGCCTTGCGGCGGTCGCCGAAGCCGGGGGCCTTGACCGCGCAGGTGTGCAGCGTGCCACGCAGCTTGTTGACGACCAGGGTGGCCAACGCCTCACCCTCGATGTCCTCGGCGATGATGAGCAAGGGCTTGCCCGCGCGCGCCACCTGCTCGAGGAGGGGCAGCATGTCCTTCATCACGCTGATCTTCTTCTCGTGGATGAGGACCAGGGCGTCCTCGAGGACCGCCTCCATGCGCTCGGCATCGGTCACGAAGTAGGGCGAGAGATACCCGCGGTCGAACTGCATGCCCTCCACGACGTCCAGGGCGGTGTCGGCGGACTTGGACTCCTCCACCGTGATGACGCCGTCCTTGCCGACCTTCTCCATGGCCTCGGCGATCAGGTTGCCGATGGTCTTGTCGTTGTTGGAGGCGATGGTGGCGACCTGGGCGATTTCCTTCTTGTCCTTCGTCGACTTCGAGAGCTTCTTCAGCTCTTCGACCACGGCCTCCACGGCGGCGTCGATGCCGCGCTTGAGGCCCATGGGGTTGGCGCCGGCGGTGACGTTCTTGAGGCCCTCGCGGATAGATGGCCTGGGCGAGCACGGTGGCGGTGGTGGTGCCGTCACCGGCGACGTCGGAGGTCTTGGAGGCGACCTCCTTCAGCATCTGGGCGCCCATGTTCTCGTACTTGTCCTTGAGCTCGATCTCCTTGGCGACGGTGACGCCGTCCTTGGTGATGGTCGGGCTGCCGAACTTCTTGTCGATGACGACGTTGCGGCCCTTGGGGCCGAGGGTGGCCTTCACGGCGGCCGCCATCGTGTTTATCCCGCGCGAGCAGCGCACTCCGCGCTTCCTCATCGAACTTCATCTGCTTGGGCATCGGTCAGTGTCCTCCTTGAGGCGAGTGGTTGTGAGCTAGTCGAGGATCGCGAGGACGTCTTCCTCGCGCATGATCAGGTACTCCTTGTCGTCGATCGTGACCTCGGAGCCGGAGTACTTGCCGAAGAGGATGCGGTCACCAGCCTTCACGTCCAGCGGGAGCTTCTTGCCGTCCTCGGTGACCTTCCCGGTTCCGATGGCAATGACCTTGGCCTCCTGCGGCTTCTCCTTGGCGGTGTCGGGGATGATGATGCT
>CAWKCA010000045.1:0-122423 GCA_963848005.1 uncultured Candidatus Rokubacteria bacterium | reverse complement strand
ACACGGCGCTGCAGGACGAGTGAGCGTAAAGTCCGGCGTGAACTGCCCGGCCTGCGGTCACGGCACCCCGCCCGGGCGCCCGCTTCTGTGACGTTGCGGCTCCGCCCTCGAGGTGCGTTGCCCGGCCTGCGGCAAGGGCCAGCGGCCCGCAGGCCCGGTTCTGCGACGCCTGCGGCACGCCGCTCGCCCGCGGCCCCGGCCCAGCCACGACTCCCCGCCGCTGCCCGCGCGCCCGCCTCCTACACGCCGCGCCACCTCGCCGAGCGCATCCTGACCGAGGGGCGCGCGCTCCGCGGCGAGCGCAAGGAGGTCACGGTCCTCTTCGTCGACGTCCAGGGCTCGACCGAGCTCGCGGGCGCCCTCGACCCCGAAGAGTTCCACGCGGTCATGGACGACGCTTTCCAGATCATGCTCGACGCCGTCCACCGCTGGGAAGGCACGGTCAACCAGTTCACCGGCGACGGCATCATGGCGCTCTTCGGCGCGCCGATCGCCCACGAGGACCACGCCCGGCGCGCCTGTCACGCGGCGCTCGAGATCCAGCGCGGCTTCGCCGAGTACGCCGCCCGGCTGCGGCGCGAGAAGGGCTTTGGCATCCAGGTCCGGCTTGGGCTCAACAGCGGCCCTGTCGTCGTCGGCGCCATCGGCGACGATCTCCGCATGGACTACACCGCGCAGGGCCTGACGACGAACCTCGCCGCCCGGATGCAGCAGGCCGCCGACCCGGGCTCGATCCTGATGGCGCCGGCCGACCCACCGGCTGGTCGAGGGCTACTTCCGCGTTCGGCCCGCTGGGCGCCCTGCGCGTGCGCGGCGTCGCCGAGCCGGTCGAAGCCTTCGTCCTCGAGGGCGAAGGCACGGTCGTCTCGCGTCTGCAGGCCTCGCTGCGACGCGGGGTCTCACCCTTCCGGGGCGCGAGGCGGAGCTCGGGCTGCTCGGCGAGGCCTGGGAGCGCGCCGCCGCGGACCGCGGCGACGCCATCTGCCTGGTCGGCGAGCCGGGGATCGGCAAGTCCCGGCTCGCCTACGAGCTCCAGCGACACCTCGGCATTGCCGACCGCGGTCGAGGGAGCCGCGCAGGCGTACGCGCGCGGGGCTGCCTACTTCGCCTTCCGACCGCTGCTGCGCCAACTGGCCGCGCATCGCGCCGGACGCCGATCTCGCCACGGCGCGCGAAGGCCTTCACCGCCGACTGTGGGATCTGTCCCCCGATCTCGCCGCCTTCGTGCCCGACATCCTGCCCATCCTGGGCACGTCCTGCGAGACCCTCGCGCATGCGCAGCGACGCGCCGGCCGATGGGCGACGGGACCGCGTGCAAGACGCTGTGGTCGCGTGGGTGAGGCCGAATGCCGGCGGGCGCCACGCCTGCGTCGCTGATCGAGGACGTCCACTGGCTCGATCCGTCCTCCGAAGATCTCTGCCGCCGCCTCGCCCCGTCGAGTCTGGCAGCTGCCGCTCCTGATCCTCATGACCTCGCGGCTTCCGATTGCCGGGACCCGGCTCGAGCTGGGCGGCGTGCGGGAGATCGTGTTGAAGGCGCTCGGTGCCCCAGGACATCCAGGCGCTGGTGGACGCTCAGGTGGATCCGTACCCGGCGCGCGAGCGCCTGCAGCGGACCATGGCGGAGCGGGCGCAGGGCAACCCCGTTCTATGTAGAGGAACTGGTCCGCGCCCTCCGGGAGCGCGGCGACCTCCTGCTCGAGAAGGCGCGTACGATCTTCGCGAGGCCGCCGCGGCCGCGTGCCGCCCAGCCTGCACGCCCTGATCGCTGCACGCATCGATCGCCTGCCCACGTCAGCCCGCGAGCTGCTCGCCGACGCGGCGGCGCTCGGCAAGAGCTTCCCGCTCGCCCATCTTCGCGCGCTGGCTCCGGGCGAACGGTTCGAGGAGGACCTGGCCCAGATCGAGCGCCGTGGCCTTCTCGACCGGGAGACGGGCGGCGCCATCGCGATGTTGAGCTTCCACCACGTGCTCACCCACGAGGTGGCCTACGACACCCTTCTCCAAGCGAACCGCCAGGCGCGCCACCGGCGCGCCGCCGAGACGATCGAATCGCTCTACCGGGGGCGGACGGAGGAGATCTGCGACCAGCTCGCCCACCACTGGGCACGGAGCGACCGTGCGGTCGCGGCTCTGCCCTATCTCCTGAACGCTGCCGAGGGGGCGGTGGCGGTGGGAGCGAACCGAGAAGCCATCACTCACCTGCAGGGCGCGCTGGACCTGGCGACTGCGCACTCCGAGGCCGTGAGCCGGCAGCAGCGCGACACGATCCGCCTCAAGCTCGCCGGCCTTCTCTTCGTCGGCGGCGAACGATGAACACGCTCGCCCTGGCGCCCACCACGCTTCTCGCGAGCCTCCACGCCGGCTGTTTCCCTACGCTCCGCTCTCCGACGGCGACATCGGTCCAGGTGAGCCCGATCTCTCCCCTCGGCGCATTGATGCCGAGCACACGCGAGCGCCTGAGACGCCCTCAGGAGAGATCACGCCCCTGAGCCTGCGTGGCTACCGCGGCGGCGAAGCCGATCAGCAGCGGGTGCGGCCGCTCCGGCGTCGAGTGCTTCTGCGGCAAGAACAGAGTGGCGATGAAGAACGGATGGTCGGCGATCTCGACCATCCGGATGGTGCCGTCCTCTCCGGTGCCGCTCGCGATGAGGCCGGCGTCCTGCAGCGCGCCCACGTACGCTGGGTTGACGCCGTAGTTGCACCAGTACTCCTCGACGGCCTCCGGCGCCGCATAGAGCGCCGCCGCGCGCGTGCCGGTGACCATCGTCACCGGGTGCGACTGTCCAACGAGTGAACAGGTCAGCGGCGTGATGGCCAGGCGCGGCTTCTCGGGGCTGGTCTCGGCGTGGTCGGCGTCCTCGATCCCGAGGACGTTGCGCGCGAACTCGACGATCGCGTGCTGGAACCCCCCTCAGGTGCCGACGAGGGGGATGCCGCGCTCGCGCGCGAGCCGGATCGCGGCCAGTGCGCCCTCCATGCTCTGGTACGGGCTGGACGGAGCGATGAAGATCCCGTGGTAGCCGCCGAGCCGGTCCTGGGGCCGCGCAGGGTGCACGTTGGTCGTCGGAACCCACTCGAAACGGACACCGGCGTGCGTGAGGCCCGCGTCCGTCGCCTGGTGCGTGTGGTTGTCCGGGTTGTAGTCGCCGACGATCCCCACCGGCTGCATCACGGCGTTGCCTCTTCTGAAGACGGCACGCGCGCGCGGCGTGTCGCCACCGCGGTGAGACTCACCGGTCCAGCCAGGCGGCCACCAGACGCCCGCCGTAGTCGTAGCCGAGGTTGGGGCCGTAGTTCTTGACCACGCCGTCCCACACGAAGATCGTAACCGGCGAGTAGATCTCGGCGATGTACTGCTGAACGGCGATGTGGCGCTGGATGTCGTGGATGATTCGCCGGCGCGCGGCGGGGTCCTGGGTCCGCCGCTGGCGAACCAGCAGATCCGTGAGCGCGGGGTCGCTGACCTTGGCCACGTTGCGCGGATGGCCCGGGTAATAGTTGGTGAAGAGGTAGTTGTCCGGATCGAGGAAGGGCGTGGTCGCCCCGTAGTACATGCCGTCGTAGTTGCCGGTCACCGTGGTCGCGATGTAGGCGCCGTATTCCTTCTGGTTCAGCTTCGCGTCGATGCCCACCGCCTTCAGATCCTTGAGAATGAGCTGGATGGCGTCGTCCATGAACGTGGAGCCGTAATTGTTGAAGTCCATTGCCGTCGAGAACCCGCGCGGGTGGCCGGCCTCGGCCAGGAGTCGCCGCGCCTCGACGGGATCGTACGTGTAGAAGCGGGCTCCCTCCCCGAGCTGGTCCACGGGCAGCGCCCACTCCTTGAGCGCCGCGGGCACGGCCGCGTTCATCCGCCCGACGCCATCGGCCACGGCGTCGATGAGCTCCTGGCGATTGATGGCATGGGAGACGGCCCGGCGCACGCGCACGTCGGAGAACGGCGGCTTGTCGGTGCGCATGTAGACCTTGTAGCCGACATTGCTCGGATACTCGGCCGTCCTCAGATTCGGCCGGTGGCGCTTGAGCTGGTCCCTGACCGCGTTCCAGTCGGTGCGGTTGATGGCCCCCGCGCCCTCCCAGCCGAGGTCGTACTTGCCGGCCAGGAAGGCCGCCATGCGCGAGGCGTTGTCCTCGTCGATGGTGACCTCGATCCGGTCGATGGCGGGCAGACCCGGGAGGAAGTAGCCGGGGTGGCGCAGCAGGGTGAAGCCGACGTTTGGCCGGTAGCTGTCCAGCATCCACGGCCCGGTGCCCACGGTGGCCTCGGCCTTCTTGAGGTCGCCGAACTTCTCCACGCACTCCCGGGCAATGATGGGCAAGGTCATGGGGTTGGCGATCATGTCGAGGAACCAGGCGAAGGGCTCTCTCACCGTGAACTTCACGGTGTAGCGGTCGAGGGCCTCGACCCTGTCCAGCGCGGCCAGCATGTACGCCTGGGGATTGCCCTTCACGGTGCGGAAGCGCTCCACCGAGTACACGACGTCCTCGGCGGTCAGCTCGCGCCCGTTCACCGGCGGCTTCGGATGGAACCGCACGCCTTTCCTGAGCTTGAAGACGTACGTCGTCTCGTCGGGCTGGCTCCAGGACTCGGCGAGGTCGCCCTCGATGGCGAAGGTGCCGGGCTGAATCGCGGGTCCGGCCTTGTGCTTGAGCAGCCGGCTGTGGGTGAAGGTGTAGGGAATCTGCGTCTTGAAGGCGAGGATGAGGTACGGATCCCAGTGCGGCGGATCCCAGAGCCGCAGCGCCAGCGTGCCGCCGCGCTTCGGAGCCTGTGCGGCGGCCGGGATAGCGGGCTCAGCGTGGCCGAGGCGGCTACCGCACCGGCGGCCACGGCCGAGGCTCCCTGCGCGAGAAACTGGCGGCGGCTGATCATGATCGTACCTCCTGGTGTCAGAGCGCGGAGCGGCGCGCTGGCGCTCCCCCGGCCTCTGCCTGATGACATCGCCCCCGGGAAGGGGCATTCTACTGCCGATCGACTCCGGCGCCTCGACGACGTGTCTGCCGCGGGGCTCCCAGGAAGGGGCAAGCGATGGCCGAAGAAGAAGGGCACGGGGCTGCTGATGGTCTGGGCCGACGTCCCGGCTGACAAGGAAGAGGAGTTCAACCGCTGGTACAACGAGGAGCATCTCGCCGAGCGCCTCGCCGTCCCGGGCTTCCTGAGTGCCGCCCGCTACGAAGCGGTGAAGGGGACGCCGAAGCATCTGGCCTACTACGAGCTGGAGAGCCCGGCCGTGCTGGAGAGCGAGGCCTACAAGCGCGTCCAGAAGAACCCCACGCCCTGGACCAAGCGCTGTTCGCCTGACGTCATCGCACCACCTTCATCCGCAACGTCTACCCGTGATCCATCCGGCCACGGTCACGCCGACGATCGCGGAGAGCGGCATGGCGCCGGCGCTCCAGATCGGGCGCATGGACGTACCCCCGGCGGTCGATGCGGAGTTCAACACCTGGTACAACACCATCTACGTCCCGAACTACGAAAAGGTCCCCGGCGTCATCCGGGGCCGCCGCTATCGCGCGGTGACCGGGACGCCGACCTATCTCACCCTGTACGAGTTCGAGCACCCCAAGGTCTCCGAGAGCGCCGCCTGGGCCGCCCAGCGCGACGCCGTCGCCGGCGTCGGCGCAGATGCGCACGCACATGAATCACGCCCCGGGCTCGCCGGGCGTGTACGTCAAGACGTTCCAGGTTCGCTGAGATGGGGGGAGCGCCCCGCTTCGGGCTGAGCCTGCCGAACCGGGGCGTGCTGTTCGGCGCCACGAGCGTCGACGAGCTGCTGGAGCTCGCCGAGCAGGCCGAGGCCTCCGGCGCCTTCGACTCCATCTGGGTCGGCGACAGCCTCTTCGTCAAGCCGCGGCTCGAGTCGCTCGTGCTGCTCTCGGCGATCGCCGCGCGCACGCGGCGCGTTCGGCTGGGCACCTGTTGCCTCTCGACGTTTCCACTGCGCGATCCGATCTTCCTGGCCGCGCAGTGGGCCGCGCTCGACCAGGTCTCCCACGGCCGCATGGTGCTCGGCGCCTGCATCGGCGGGAGCTGCCGCGCGAGAATGCCGAGGTCGAGTTCGCGGCATTCAGGGTCAAGCTGAGCGAGCGCGCGCCGCAGGCTCGAGGAAGGCATGGCGATCCTCCGGCGGCTCTGGACCGAGGATCGCGTCAGCCATCGCGGGCGGTTCTAGGAGTTCCGCGATTTCACGCTCGAGCCCAGGCCCGTGCAGAAGCCGTGCCCGCCGATCTGGATCGCGACGAACCCGAAGCCGGAGCTGACCCCGCCGCACGTGGCGGATCGCGCGCTCCGGCGCGTGGGGCTCCTCGCCGACGGCTGGATGACCGACAACACGCCGGTCGCCTCGTTCCGCGAGCGCTGGCAGCTCATCCGCCAGGTCGCGCGCGAGGCCGGACGTCCTACCGAGGGCATGGAGTCGGCGCTGCATCTCATGGTCAACGTCAACGACGATCGGAGCGCGGCGCTGGAGGAGTCGGTGAAGTTCCTGCAGACGTACTACAGCCCGGCGATGACCCGCGAGTACATCGCGACTGGCTCGCCTGTGGTCCGCCGGCCGCGGTCGTCGACAAGATCCGCGCCTACGTCGAGGCGGGCTGCACGACGCCGATCCTCCGATTCGCCTCGTGGGACCAGAAGGGTCAGCTCGCCCGCGCGCTGGCGGACGTCATGCCGGCCGCGCTCGCGCCGGGCGGAACCAGGAAGGACACGCGGGACCCATGGCTGAACCAACACGATGATGTCACCCGACGCGAGTTGCTGGCCGGGATGGCCGCCCTCGGGGCGAGCGTGCTCCTTCCGCGAGGCGAATCGGAGGCCCAGATGCCAACGACGACACCCGCACCGCATCGACGTCCACCATCACCACACGCCGCCACCGTACCTCGCCGCCATCACCGCGCAGAACATCCCGGGCCCGGTGCGCGACTGGACGCCGGCCAAGTCGCTCGACGACATGGACAAGGCCGGAGTGGCCACGGCGGTGACGTCCATCACCACGCCGGCCATGAGGTTCCTGGACGACGCCGGGCGCCCGCAAGCTCGCCCGCGAATGCAACGAGTACTCGGCCAAGCTCGTCGCCGACAGCAAGGGCCGCTTCGGCATGTTCGCCGCGATGCCGATGCCCTACGTCGATGCCACGCTCGCACGAGATCGCCTACGCGCTCGACACGCTCAAGGCCGACGGCATCGGCCTGCTGACGAGCTACGGCGACAAGTGGCTCGGCGACGCGGCCTTCGCGCCGGTGATGGAGGAGCTGAACCGCCGCCAGGCGGTGGTGTACACGCATCCGACCACGGCCAACTGCTGCGGCAACCTCATCCCCGACGTGCCGGAATCCGTCATCGAGTGGGGCACCGACACCTCGCGCACGATCGCCAGCGTGGTGTTCAGCGGGACCGCCGCGCGCTGCCCGGACATGAAGATCATCTTCTCCCACGGCGGCGGCACCATGCCGTTCCTGACCGAGCGCTACACCCGGCTGCCCGCTGATCAACAAGAGCCTCGCTGCGCGCGTGCCGAACGGCGTGGAGTACGAGCTCAAGCGCTTCTACTACGACACCGCCCAGGCCGCCCACCCGATGGCGCTGGCCTCGCTCACGAAGCTCGTCCCCGCCTCGCAGGTCGTCTTCGGGACGGATTTCCCGTACCGCACCGCCGCCGACCACGTCAAGGGACTGGCCGCCTACGGGTTCAGCGCGAGCGATCTCCAGGCCATCGAGCGCGGCAACGCGGTGAAGCTGATACCGCGGCTGAAGGCGTAGCGCGGCCTACTTCTCGGCCACCACGTAGTTGCGCAGGCTCCCGATGCCGCTGATCTCGACCTCGATGGTATCGCCGGGGACCATGTCGCCGTCGGCGCCCTGGGTGCCCATCCAGAGCACGTCACCCGGGTGGAGGGTCGCGGTCTTGCTCATCTCGTAGAGCCAGGTCGCGGTGTCCCAGATCTGGTCCGCCGAGGAGAAGTCCTCCCAGACCATCCCGTTGTGGCGCACGACGATGCGGAGCTTGGTGGGGTCCAGCCCGGTGACGATCCAGGGCCCGAACGGCTTGAACGTGTCGCAGTTCTTGGCGCGAAACAGCGTCCGATCCGTCCGCTGCCACTCCCGCTGACTGACGTCGTTCCCGATGCTGTAGCCAAAGACGTAGTCCAGGGCGTTTTCTCGGGAGATGTTCCGCGCGGCCTTGCCGATGACCACGGCGAGCTGGCCCTCCGGCTGGACCGCGCCGGAACAGTCCTTGGGCACGACGATGTCCTCCTCCGTGCCGATGATCGCCCGCACCGACCGAAGCTTCGGCTCAGGCCGGGCCGGGTATTTCGGCGGCTCCCCTCGCCGCTTCGCCATGCCCTCCAGATGACCGCGGTAGTTGGGGCCCGCGGCGTAGAGGATCGACGGGACCACGGGCGGCAGGAGCTTCACCTGACCGAGGGGATAGGTGGTCCTGGTCACCGTGTGTTCCGCGAACGGACTCCCGGCGACCTCGATCACCCGGTCGTCTTCGACGATGCCGTGACTCACGTGAGGCCCGACCTGGAAGCGACACCATTTCATGCCCTGCGCCCTCCCTTCGACCTACGTTCTGGAGACAGGACCCCTTGATTCTGGTCGCCGAGGCGGGTGATCCTTGCTCCCGCCGTGTGGACACGCGTGACGGTCGTGAGAGCGACCAGCAGCGCGGCCGAGCAGCGAACACCCGTGACACGCAAGGAGAGTGGACATGGCGAGACTGACCCCCATCATCAGCAAGGACCAGGTGGCGCCCGAGGCTCATCCCGTCGTCGACGCCATCACCAAGAGCCGCGGAGCGCTGCAGGGACCGTTCTCGATGTTCCTCCACGCCCCGGAGCTGGCGGGACGCGTCGCGCACCTGGGCGCGTACGTCCGCTTCGAGGGCGGCCTCGACATGCGGGTTCGAGTCCTGGCCGCCATGACCGTGGCCCGCGAGTTCGACGCGGTATATGTGTGGGGGGCGCAGGCCGGGAGCGCCCAGCGCCAGGGCGTGCCGGAGTCGACGATCACCGCCATCCGGGAGAAGCACACGCGCGGCGTCCCCGCCGAGGACGCCCAGATCATCGCGTTCACCCGGCAGTTGCTGCAACGCCACCGGGTGGACGATGCCACCTTCCAGGCGCTGCGCGGCCGGTTCGGCGAGAGCGGCCTCATCGAGCTCACCGGGAGCATCGGCTACTACACGATGCTGGCCATGACGGTCAACGCCTGTGAGCTGGAGGCCGCCCCCGGCGCTGAGGTGCTGCAGCCCTGACTCCCGAATCGGGCTACTTCTTCGCCGCCTTGGCGATCGCGGCGATCTTGTCGGCGAAGTTGACCTGGCTGTCGTCCTCGGGGGCATAGCCGATCTTCTCGCGCGCGTTGGCGATGCTCCAGAACCGGTGCGTGTTGCCGCTGATCCCGTAGACGATCAGGAAGGGCACGCCGTGCTCGTCGGCGATGTTCTCGGCCTCCACCATCTTGATGGCCTGTTGGATTTGATCGCGCCGCGAGAGGTACGCGCCGAGGGCGCGATGCATGACCTTGATGTCCCCGGGCTTCACGTGGTCGATGTCGTCGTCGCGCGGCCCGCCGATGCGCCACTGGACGACCTCCAGCTTGCGGTCGCCCACCTGGCCGCTGGCGAAGACGAACCCGACCAGCTCGTAGGCCGCCTTGGACCAGCCGTACCAGTTGTCGGAGCGGTGAGGCATCTCGGGGGTGACCATCTCCATCTTGCCCGCCCAGATCAGCCGCTCGTAGTAGTCGGCGGCGTGGTTGGAGCTGACCATCACCACGCGGCGCACGCCCTCCTCCAGCGCCGTCCGGTACACGTTGTAGGCGAGGGCCACGTTCTGGTGCTCGGCCCAGAACTTCGCGTCGCTGTTGTCCTGCCAGGTGGTGGCGTCGAGGCCGGGGGCGCGCACGTAGCCGCAGTGGATCACCGCGTCCGCGCCGCGGAAGTGCTGGCGGTACGCGTTCCGGTCGGGCTGCGTGAGATCCGCGGTGACGATGCCGGGCACGGCCTTGCCCCCCTGGGTCGTGGCGCGCACGTCGATGGGCACGAGATCCCACCGCGCACTGAGCTCCGTGAACATCCGCTGGGCGACATATCCGGCCGCCCCCGTCAACACCACGCGTCGCTTGGCCATATCGGGTCCCCTCCGGGATCAAAGACTGTACAACGCTGCGGCGTTGTCGCGGGTGAGTTGCTTGCGCACCTCGGGCGAGAGGTCGGCCATCTGCTTCTCGATGACTCGTCGAGAGTGCGGCCAGGTACTATCGGGATGCGGATAGTCCGACGCCCAGAGCAGGTGGCCCTCGCCGTAGAACTTCAAGAGCGACATGGCCACGTGGTCGTCCTGGAATGACACCCAGACCTGGCGGCGGAACAGCTCGCTGGGCTTCAGCGTGTGGGCAATGCCCCCGCGCTGGTCCCAGTACTCCTTGGCCTCCCACAATCTCCAGAAGCGATAGTCCAGCTCTTGGACGATCCACGGCAGCCAGCCCACGCCGCTCTCCGCCATGACCAGCCTGAGCTTGGGATGCCGCTCGAGGATGCCCCAGGCGAAGAGATCGACGAACGGATCGAGGAACTGCCCCATGAACAGCTTCGTGGTGTTGAAGACCCCGGCCGGCCTGTCCTGAACGTGGGCGGGAACGCCGACCAGGCTGCCTCCGACACCGAAGACGACGACGTGGAAGGACATGATGAGGCCCGTCTCCTCGAACGCCCTCCAGAGCGGCTCCCAGGCCTCGTCGTGGATGCGCGGGGTCGCTCCGGCGATCTGGAGATTCGCCTGGCGGAGCCCGCCCTTCTTCGCGAGCCGGTACACCTCATCGCGCGCGGCGGCCGGATCCTCCGGGGGCAGGATCGCCGCGCCGAGGAGACGGTTCGGCGCCGCCGCGCAGAACTCGATCAGCCAGTCGTTATAGGCCTGGAGGCAGGCGGTGCGCAGCGCCGGATCGGCGATCGTCATGGAACTGACGGGCCCATACATGACCTGGGCCTCGACGCCGTCGCGGTCCATGTCGGCAAGACGAAGCTCCGCCTTCGCCGGCCGCATCTCGGACTCGTCGACGCCGCCCCGGTCGAACGCGTTGAAGGCCGCTTTCGGTCCCTTCGGTCTCGGTGTTCCTGCCCAGCGGCCCCAGGTCCCGCCGTCGCAGACCCACACCGCGCTGCCGTCGCGCCCCTCCACGTGCGGGGCACGGTCGCGAAGCGACTTCGGCAGACGCGCGGTCCATAGGTCGGGCGGCAGGTACTGGAGATCCAGGTGATCGTCGGCCGAGATCGTCTTGTAGTCCATCGCTCTCTCCCTGGGAGCACCGACAGCATCGCCCGCGGAGGCACCCCGTCGGCTTGAAGCCAGGCGTACAGGCCTGCGAGATCACGGCGCCCGGTCCCACGGTAGAGTAGCGCACGTCGCGACTCCGGCAAGCTGCCTGATCCGCCCAGACCCGGTGTTGATGCTAGACTCCGGGGCGCGATGACGCCGGCACGCCTCCCTCTCGACGGAATCCGGGTGCTCGAACTGGCCCAGGTGGTCGCCGGCCCGTTCTGCGGCGTGCTCATGGCCGAGTTCGGGGCCGAGGTGATCAAGACCGAGATGCCCGGCCGAGGTGACGATCTGCGGCGCCTCGGCCCGTCCGAAGACGGATGCAGTTACTGGTTTGCCGCCGACAATCGCAACAAGAAGCTCATGACCCTCGACCTCCACACCCCGAAGGGCCAGGACATCGTCCGCCGCCTCGTGCCCCACTGCGATGTCGTCCTCGAGAACTTCCGGCCCGGTGTCCTCGAGCGCTGGGGCCTTGGCTGGGAGGCGCTCCACGCGATCAACCCGCGGCTGGTGATGGCCCGCATCACGGCCTTCGGCCAGACCGGCCCGCTCAATCAGGGACCGGGCTACGCGGCGATCGGATCGGCCTTCGGCGGGACGTGGTACGTGAACGGTCACGCGGACCGGCCACCGGCGCGCCCGACTCCGGTGTACCCCGACTACATGACCGGGTTGTTCACGGCGTTCGGCGTCCTCGCCGCGCTCCGCCATCGCGACGCGACCGGCGAAGGCCAGTGGATCGACGCCGCGCTCTACGAGTCGGCCTTCCGCATCATGGAGTACACGCCCACGCTCTACGGCCGGCAGGGCGTCGTCCGCGAGCGCGGGAATCTCCAGCACGCGGGATGGCCCGGCGGCGCCTTTCAGACGCTCGACGGGCGATGGGTCGTCTTCACGGCGCCCGCCCAGCACCTTTTCGAACGGCTCTGCACGATGCTCGGACAGCCCGAGCTTCCGCGCGACCCGCGGTTCGCCAGCGCGACGGAACGGCCGAAGCACATCGACGTCATCCTCGGCCTCGTGACGGAGTGGTTCGCGGCGCGGCCCTTCGAGAAGGCCGTCGAGGAGCTGCGCGCCCACGACATCCCGCACTCGCCCATCATGAACATGGCCGACATCTTCGCCGACCCGCACTACCGAGCGCGCGAGATGATCATCGACGTGCCCACCGAAGGGCTCGGTACCTTGCCGCAGCCCGGCGTGGTGCCCAAGCTCTCGCTCACACCGGGACGCGTGACGCACGCTGGACCGGCGATGGGTCGCCACACCGACGAGATCCTGTCGGGACTGCTCGGGCTGACGACCAACGAGATCGCGGCACTGCGCGCGGAGGGCGTGATCTAGCCGCGCGGTTAGCTTTCTGTCGTCGAGAGCGAGGGGACCGCCGGGCGGCGCAGCAAGGTGATGGCCAGCGGGCCAAGCACCAGGGCGGCGCCTACGGTGTTGAGAATCGCGAAGCCCCACACGCCCAGGATCATGCCGCCAGCGGCCGATCCGAAGGCGCCCATCAGGCCCATCACGAGGTCGGCCAGGCCCTGGATCGACGCCCGCTCGGCCGTCGACAGCGCGTCGGTCAAGAGTGCGCTACCCGCCACAAACGCGAAGTTCCAGCCGACGCCGTTGAGAAACAGTCCGAGCATGATCAGCGCGTGATCGCTGCCCGGCGCCAGTCCCGCCATCAATACCGCCGCGATCAACACCAGGGCCCCGACCCCGATCATCACCAGCCGCCCGAATCGGTCGCAGAGCCAGCCCGACAGGGGCGAGGCCACGTACATGCCACCGAGGTGGAAGGACACAGCCAAGCCGATGGTCTGCACGCCATGCCCCTGGTCGTGCAGGTAGACCGGCGACGTCGAGGTCGTGCTGATCATGACGAATTGACTGATCGTGAGGGTGGCCAGCGCGATCTGGACTCGCAGGTCTCCGAGAATCGCGCCGAGCGAACGCGCTCGTCCGATTGGTCCGCCCGCGGCGATCGTCTGAAGCTGGCGCGCCAGCGTGAGCGGGTCGGGCCGCAGGAAGACCTGGACCAGCAGCGCCGCCAGAGCGTAGCCCCCCACGCTGATCAGGAACGCGCTCGCCTCCGGTGAGAGGCTGAGGTGGGCTCCGACGCGCAGAGCCGGGGCCATCAGATTCGGCCCGACGACCGAGCCGATGGTCGAGCCCCAGACGATCAGCCCCATGGCCCGGCCGCGCTGGGGGCCTGGGCTCACGTCGGCGGCGGCGTAGCGGGCCAGGAGGTTCGAGGTGCCCGCGATCCCGAAGAGCGCCATCCCGCCGAGGAGCAGCGCGAAGCTGCCGGTCACCACGCCCAGCATGCCGAGCACCGCCCCCACGACGGCGAGCCCGTAGCCCAGGGCCAGTCCCGGTCGACGTCCGAAGCGGTTCATCAGGCTCGCCAGCGGCCAGCTCGCGAGCGCGGTGCCCAGCGCCCCGACGGCGATCGGCAGTCCCGACCAGGTATTCGTCCCGGTGATGCTCGCCGCCATGATGCTGCCGATGGCGAGGATGATCGAGTGGCCGGTGCTCCCGCAGACTTGCGCTGCGAACAGCGTGGCCATCAACGTGGCGCGAGTCGACGCGAAGCCCGGCGACGCTGCCGGCGTGTTCATCGAGCCGTCAGTGTATGGTCCGGCCGCGACCCGGTAAACGACCAATCCGCACGAGAGCGAGGAGGCCAATCTACGAGGCGCGCCGGCAGGGGACGCTTGACCGGCGACGGGGCGACAGCTAGGCTTGGTCAGGATTCAGACCATCAAGCTGGAGCGACGCCCCATGAAGACGCTACCGCTCGCCGAGGCCAAGGCCCAGCTCAGCCGCCTGGTGGATCGCGTGGCGGAGACGGACGAGGAGATCCTCATCACGCGCAACGGTCGGCCCGCAGCCATCCTGATCAGCCCCGACGAGTACGAGTCATGGAAGGAGACGCGGGCCGTCCAGTTGGACCGCGAGCTCATGGCGGAGATCCGGCGGGGGCTGCGGGACCTCAAGAAGGGCGGACGGATCTACACCCTCGAGGAGCTGATGGCCGACGGCTGACGCGACTGGCCATCGGGCATGGCCGGTCCGTATCGGCTGCGCGTCCCGGACCCTCTCGCGGAGCTTCTGCGAACTCTCCATCCCGACCTCAAGCGCAAGGCTCGCGCGGGGCTCGATGCCATCAGGGAAGATCCTTCCGCGGGGAACGAGCTCCGAGACGATCTCGCAGGGCTGCGCAGTCTTCGCGTTGGCCGCTTCCGGATCATCTACCGGGTCGCGCCGAGGCGGCTGATCGAGCTGGTTGCCGTTGGCCCACGCCGCACGATCTACGTGGAGACGCTGCGATCATCCGCCGTGAACGAGGAGAAGGACGATAGGCCGTCCCCGGGTGGAATGATAATGAACATCGACGGATTGACGTTCCCGGAGGCGCCACGCTGGCGCGAAGGGTTACTCGTGGGCGCGGGCCTCCCGTGAGCCAGCTGACGCTCGTCAGCTTCGATATCGACGGGACGCTCGAGGTCGGCGAGCCTCCCGGCATCGTGTCCATCGCGCTGGTGCGGCGAGCCAAGCAGCTCGGGTACGTCATCGGGAGCTGCTCCGATCGCCCGATCGGCTACCAGGAGGCGTTGTGGGAGCGGCTCGACATCGTCGCCGACTTCACCGTGCTCAAGCACCGGCTGGCCGACATCAAGGCGCGTTTCGCTGCGGCGGCGTACTACCACATCGGCGACACGGACATCGACGAGTCCTTCGCGACCGGCGCCGGCTTCCGCTTCCTGCGCGCCGACGCCGCCGCGCATCGGGCGTGGGGCCCGGAACTGTTCACCGAGCCTCCGGGCCGCCACCTCGCCTGAGAACATGGGGGGCTCCGGGCGCCCCCCAGGCCCCGTCGCTCGGGACGCCCCGGCGCTGCCGTGGCGCCCCTTGACAATGCGATTCGTTCACAGGCTCTGAGTCAGAGATTCAGCAGTCGCTCCAGGTTCTTCCAGAGGATGGCCTCCTTCTCCTCCTGGGTGAGGCTCGCCATGCCGAGGATCCAGGAGACGGGCCAGTCCAGCGCCATGTCGTATGGCCAGTCGGTCCCGAACACCACGCGGTCGACGCCCACCCTGTCGACGAGATAGCGCAGCGCGGGCTCGTCGTAGACGATGCAGTCGTAGTAGAAGCGCCGCAGGTACGCGCTGGGCGGCTGGGTGATGTGGGCGCGCGCCTCCGAGCGCACCTGCCACCCGTGGTCCATGCGGCCGATGCCGAAGCACGTGTAGCCGCCGCCGTGGCCGAGCACGATCTTGAGGTCGGGATACGCGTCCATCACGCCCCCGAACACTAAGGTGGCGAAGGTCACCGCCCGGTCCGCCAGGTTCCCGATGGTGTTCGGGAGGTGGTAGCGCTTGCTCCGCGAGGCCACCAGGGTCTGGCCGGCCTGGTGGAAGAAGATGCACGCGCCCATCTGCTCGGCGGCCTTCCAGAAGGGGCGGAACTCCGGCTCCTCCAGAGTCCGACCGTTGATGTGGTCGTTGATCTCCGCGCCCTTGAGGCCGAGGTTGACCATGCACCGCTCCAGCTCCGCGATCGCGGCCTTCACGTCCTGCATGGGGAGCGTGCCGAGCCCGGCAAAGCGCTCGGGCCGCGTGCGCGCCATGTCGGCGATCTCGTCATTGATAGCCTGCGCCGTCGCCCGGGCGACCTCCGCGGGCAGCTCGTAGTTGTAGAAGCCGACGTAGGGGGAGACGACGTGCACGTCCACGCCGAGCGAGTCCATGTCGGCGAGGCGTTGCTCCGGCGTCCAGCGGGCGCGCGGCGGGAGCATCTGCCGGTGGCCGCCGACGAGGGCGACCTCCGATCCCTTTGCGTCCTGCTCGCGCTTGATGGTATGCCAGTCGCCGCCGTTCTCCGTCGCTCGCCAGAAGCACTGCGGGGTCAGATGGGCGTGAATGTCGATGCTGCGCATGGGTCTCCTTTCCATCACCGTGCCGTGCCCGCCGCGCCGGGGGCCGCGTCATTGTATGCTCATGCGGCCGGCGCGCCGGCTCCGCCGGGGTGACCCGAGCGTTGGGGGGCTTGGCATGTCATACCGTGTGCTCGTAGACCAGAACGTCTCGATGACCACGCGCGACGGCGTCACCCTGCGCGCCGACGTCTACCGCCCCGATGCGCCCGGCCGTTTCCCGGTGCTGCTCTCGCGGCTGCCCTACGACAAGAACCTCCGCCGGCGCCCGGGCGACATCGACGTCTTCGTCGAGCGCGGGTACGTCGTGATCATGCAAGACACGCGCGGCCGCTTCGCCTCCGACGGCGACGAGTACTATCCGCTGATCTGGGAAGCGCCGGATGGATATGACGCCGTCGAGTGGGCGGCCCAGCTCCCGTACGCCGACGGCCAGGTCGGCACGATGGGGCAGTCGTATCTCGGCGCGACCCAGTATCTGCTCGCCCCCACGCGGCCGCCGCATCTCAAGGCGTCGTTCCCGGCCTCCGCCCCGGCCGACTTCCACCAGTGCTGGGTCTACCACTCGGGCGGAGCGTTCGAGCTGGGCTGGCAGATTCCCTACGCGATCCTCATGGCGCGCGACACGATCGCGCGGCGAGGCCTCACGAAGACCCTCCTGCCCGACCTGGAGCGCGCGCTGGCTCCGGCGCCCACGCCGTGGGCCCCGCCGCTCTCGTCCGAGGCGTACCGGCGCCTGCCCCTCATGGCCTGGGGCAAGCAACTCGAGCCCGTGGCGCACTATCTCACGGACTATCTGCGGAATCCGGAGGACGGGGCGTACTGGTGGCAGATCAACGTGGAGCGCCAGCACGGCCAGGTCGCCGTGCCCATGTACCACGTGACGTCCTGGTACGACATCTTCCTGCACGGAGGCCTGGCCAATTTCTCCGGCCTCCGCCGCCAGGCCATGAGCGAGACCGCTCGGGCCGCGCAAAAGCTCCTGATCGGCCCGTGGGCACACCTGTTTCCCTACACCAGCCCGACCTCGACGGGGACGGGCGACATCGACTTCGGGCCGGCGGCGCTCATCGACCTCCACGAGGTCCAGCTCCGCTGGTTCGATCACTGGCTGAAGGGCATCGACACCGGGATCCTCGACGAGCCACCCGTCAAGATCTTCGTGATGGGCGAGAATCGCTGGCGCGACGAGCGCGAATGGCCGCTGGCCCGGACGCGCTACACGCCGTACTACTTCCACAGCCGCGGCCAGGCCAACACCGGGAGCGGTGAGGGCGCGCTGAACCCGCAAGCGCCCAGCGACGAACCGCCTGACGCGTTCGTGTACGACCCGGCCGACCCCGTCCCCACCCGCGGCGGCAACACGCTGATCCTCGCCATGGGGGTGCAGGATCAGCGTCCGGTCGAGGAGCGCCGCGACGTGCTCGTGTACACCAGCGCCGCCATGACCGCGCCTCTCGAGGTCACGGGGCCGATCGCCGTAGCCCTCTTCGCCGCGAGCAGCGCGCCCGACACCGACTTCACCGCGAAGCTGGTCGACGTCCGGCCTGATGGCTATGCGCAGAATCTCGCGGACGGGATCCTCCGCGCCCGCTACCGCAACTCGCGCGAAGCGCCCACGCCCCTCACGCCGGGCGAGGTGTCACGCTTCACCATCGACCTCTGGGCGACGAGCCACGTCTTCCTGCCCGGCCATCGCATCCGGGTCGAGATCTCGTCCAGCAACTTCCCGCGCTTCGATCGCAACCTGAACACGGGCGAGGATCAGGCCACCAGCACGCGCTGGCAGACCGCCCGGCAGACGGTCTTTCACGATCCTCGCTATCCGTCGCACGTCCTGTTGCCCGTCATCCCGCGCTGAGCCTCGGGGTACCGGCGTGGGCTGGACACCGCTACGGCGTGCTGATCCCGACCAGCTCCACCTCGAAGATGAGCGTGGCGCCGGGGGGGATCACGCCGCCCGCGCCGCGGTCGCCATAGCCGAGGTGCGCGGGAATGACGAGCTTGCGCTTGCCGCCCACGCGCATCGAACTGACCCCTTCGTCCCAGCCCTTGATCACCTGGCCGCGCCCGATCGGGAACATCAGGGGCTGGCCGCGATCGTGCGAGGAGTCGAACTTCTGGCCGCTCTTGAGCCAGCCCGTATAGTGCACGCTCACGGAGTCCCCGGTCTTCGGTCGCTGGCCGGTGCCTTCGACGATGTCGACATAGCCAAGCCCCGTGGCGGTCTGGATGATCTCTTCGTCCATGATGGGAATCCCTCCGGGGACAGTCTACTTTCTCTCGACAGTGAAGCTGAGCCCAGGGAGGGGCATTGCGGATGAAGATCACCCGTGTGGAGAGCATCGTTCTGAACTTGACCATGGTCATCGACGGCGCCACGCCGATGCTCGGGGGCCGGGCGCGGACCAGCATCGACATGCTGCTCGTTCGCGTCGACACCGACGGTGGAATCACCGGCTGGGGCGAGGCGTTCGGCCACCGCATCTTCCCCGCGACGCGGGCCGCCATCGACACTCTTCTCGGGCCGATGTGCGTCGGCCGCGACCCGAGCCAGATCCTCGCCCTCAACGATGACCTCCAGCGCGTGCTGCACGGGGTCGGGCGAAACGGGCCGACGATCTACGCGCTGTCGGGTATCGACATCGCGCTGTGGGACATCGCGGGGAAGGTGGCCGGTCTCCCGCTCTACCGACTGCTGGGCGGCAGCCCCCGCGCGGACCTGCCCGCCTACGCCAGTCTCCTCCGCTACGGTACGGCCCAGGCCGTCGCCCACTACACCACGCAGGCGCTGCAGCGCGGCTACCGGCACATCAAGCTCCACGAGATCACCGTGCCCGAGGTGAAAGCCGCGCGCGACGTGGCCGGTGCCGGGGTGCCGATCATGGTCGACACGAACTGCCCGTGGACGGTGCCGCAGGCCATCGAGATGGCGCGCCGTCTGGCCCCGCTCGACCTCCACTGGCTGGAGGAGCCTGTGTGGCCGCCCGAGAACCTCGCCGGGCTCGCCGAGGTTCGCAGCCGCAGCGGCATTCCCACCGCCGCCGGGGAGAACTACGGCACGGTCTGGGAGTTTCGCCGCGCCTTCGAGGTGGGGGCCATCACCTACGCGCAGCCGAGCGTGACCAAGATCGGCGGCGTGACCGAGCTACGCCGGGTCATGACCGTCGCCGAGGCCTTCGGGGTCCAGGTCGTTCCGCACTCGGCGTACTTCGGCCCGGGGCTGCTCGCGTCGATCCACTGCATCGCCGCCATGCCGACCGAGACGCTCGTCGAACGGTTCTACTGCGACTTCGCGGAGAACCCGCTGGGCGACGCCATCGACCCGAAAGGGGGCCGCATCGCGGTGCCCCAGGGCCCCGGCCTCGGGAGGGACCCCGACCCTCGGCTTCTCGAGAAGCTCCGGGCGGGCTGAATTCGGAACATGGGGGGCCTCGAAGGGCGCCCCGGCAACCCGGGGCGCTCCTCGATTCACCGCCAGCTGGGGCGTCTCGACTGGCCCTCATGCCAGGACTTCCTCGATATTCCGACGCGCGTCTACTCGCCGCGAAGCTGTCGCAGCCGTCGGTTGAGGGCGGTCATGCGGTCGTTCATCTTTTCGGAGAGTCGGGAGGCGGGCGTCCGACTCTTCGGCTCAGGCCGGAGCCCGGCCTGAGCGAGCCGTCCTTGCGTCGTGGTCTTGCTGGCGTGACAGTAGGAGCACCCGTTCTTCAAGCCGTGCTTGCACTCGGTCATCCGTGTCGATCTCCTTGCTACCAGCATACCCGACCCCGAGGCCGCAGCACGGGCCAACCGTGCCGGACGCGGCGTCCGGTCAGCACGCACTGGGGCGGGGTCACGCCGCGTAGCGTGTGATCGCGTCTTCGTTCCAGATGATGCCGGCGCCCGGGCGGTCGGGAATCTGGGCCAAGCCGTCGTTGACCGTGACGGGTTCCCGGATCACGGGCTCGGCCCAGTCCATGAATTCCAGCCAGTGACACGTCGGCGTCACGCCGAGCAGATGGACGCTGAACTCGGGAAACAGGTGGCTGGACATCTCGATGCCGTGGGCGTGCGCGAGCGCCGCCGCGCGCAGCCAGCCGGTGACGCCACCGATGCGCTGCACGTCGGGCATGACGAAATCGAGTGACTGGGCGGCGATCGCCCGGGCCATCTCGAAGGTATCCACCAGATTCTCGCCGGTCTGGATCGGGGTCCCGACCTCCGCCGCGATGCGCGGCGTATCCCTCGTAGTCGTCGTGGCGCACCGGCTCTTCGATCCAGCACAGCCCTTCGCCATCGAGCGCGCGGCCGCGACGAATGGCCTCGTTCACGGTGAGCCGCTGTTGAAATCGCACATCAGGGTGGCGCGATCACCGATGCGCTTCTTCACCGCCCGCACCGCCGCGAGATCCTGGGCGAGGTCGTCGCGCCCGACGCGCAGCTTCACCGCCGTGAAGCCTTCCGCCAGCAAGGCCTCGGCCTCGTCCGCGAGTTTCTCGACCGGCTGGATCCAGAGCCCCGGGGCTTCGTCAGGGGGCGTCGCCCCTGATCATCTCCAGCATCGCCTCCAGGCACGCCACGATGGGCTGGAGCGTCCAGGGCGCGAACCCGAACACGTACGAGCGGCCCGTCACGCCGCCATCGGTCTGCAAATCGATCAGGACCAAGGCGGCCGCGGGAATGCCACCGCTCGCGCTCATCGGCGGGCGCTTGAACGGCACCAGCACCGGGCGGGCCCGGAGGTTCGTGATCTTCAGCGCTGTCGTCATCGATTCCTCCCGCGGGTGAACAGCGACGGCGTCGGGGCGAGGCGATCCCATCGCCCCCTCACGACGCCCTGCCTTTCCTGTTCTGGGGTTTGTGCCATACTCGCGTCCGCCGCTGCCGGGGCCGAGCGTGCGGCGCGAGGAGGACAACCGTGAAGCTCGTTCTGTTCGAGAGCGCCGCGACCCGAGACGCCGTGCCCGGGCTGATCACCGATCGGGGCGTGGTCAGCATCGCCGATTCGGTGCCCGTGAGCCACACGCCCCAGTTGACCATGCAGGCCATCATCGACGGCTTCGAGACGCTGCGGCCGGCTCTCGAGCAGCAGGCCAAGGGCGGCAAGGCCATGCCGCTGTCCGACGTGCGGCTGCGCCCTCCCCTTCCCCGGCCGGGCAAGATCCTGGCCTGCATCGCCAACTACTGGGAGCACGGCGCCCTCGAAGCCCGGCCGCTGAACATGTTTCTGAAAAGCCCGGATGCGGTGATCGGACCCGGGGACACGATCGTGCTGCCGGAGTTCACCGAGCCGTGGATCTTCATGCACGAGGCCGAGCTGGCCCTCGTCATCAAGGGACCGGCCAAGATGGTGAAGCGGGACGACTGGCGGAGCGCCGTGTTCGGCTACACCGGCATGATCGACGTCTCGGCGCGCGGTGAAGGCCGGCGCACGTGGAAGACGGGAAGCTGGCTCGGGAAATCGTTCGACACCTTCGCGCCCATCGGCCCCTGCATCGCCACCATCGACGAGATCCCGGATCCCAACAACGTCCACGTCCAGTTCTGGGTCGACGGCCAGCTCCGCCACAACTACAACACCGACGACATGGAGCACCTGGTGCCCGAGCTCGTCGAGTTCGCCACGGCGATCATGACCCTCAACTCGGGCGACCTCATCGCGTGTGGGACCAATCACGAGGGCCTCGGCCCCCTTCAAGATGGAGAGGTAGTGGACTTCGAGATCCACGGCATCGGGCGCATGCGGCTCTCCGTGCGCGATCCCCTCAAGCGCTCGTGGGAGAAGGGCATCTACATGGGGCCGGATTCCACGAATCCCGAGGCCGTCCAGCGCAACCGGCCGACACAAACTCGCTGAGGAGGATCGACATGGACGCTCGCGACCTGTTCCTGGACCAGCACAGCGGAGTGCATTCGGCCGCGGTGGGCGGCAACAAGATGTCGGGGGCGGAGCGCGCCTTCGCGGTGAGCGATGAGCAGATGCGCGTGCGCCCGCGGGAGGACCTCAACTCGCTGGCCTGGCTCATGTGGCACATCGCCCGGGCCGAGGACATCATCGTCAACCCGGTGCTCGCCGGCCGCGACCAGGTGTTCGACGACTCGTGGCAGCGGCGGCTCAACATCGCGCGGCGCGACTTCGGCATCGGCATGACGAGCCCCGAGGTGTCGGAGCTGACGGGGCGGATCGATCTCGGCGCCCTGCGCGAGTATCGCGACGCGGTGGGGCGCCGCACGCGTGAAGTCGTGGGCGCCTTCCGGCCCGAGGACTGGGAAGGCCAGTCGCAGGCGTCCGCCCTGGAGCGCGCGGGCGCGGACGGCGCGTTCGGCACCCGCACGGAGCCGCTCGTCAAGGCGTTCACCGGCCGCCCGCGCGCGATGCTCCTGAGCGGGATCGCGCTGTTCCACCCCCAGGGCCACATCGGCGAGGCGATCACCGTCCGCGGTGCGGGAGGCTTCGGGACTGGTGTATAGGGGGGCCTCGAAAGGCCCCCCCAGCCCCCCGCGCTCGTCACGCCCCGGGCAACCCGGGGCGCTCTACCTGAATGAGATGGGGGGCCTAGCATCGGGCCCCCCAAGCCCCCCCGCGCTCGTCACGCCCCGGGCAACCCGGGGCGCTCCTCGATCACACGCCCTCGAAGACGTCGGCCCATTCCTCCAGCATCTCGGGGTGACCGTGGCGGACGGTGAGGCCGACGTGGTCGAAGCCGGCCGGGCCAGCTCGCGGAGCTGCTCCCGTAGCTCGGCCCGGGGCCCGGTGAAGGTGGTCGCGCGAATGAGCTCGGCGGTGCAGATCTCGTGCTCTTCGGGCCGCAGGAACATCAGGTGCCCGCGGTGATTCTGGAGATAGCGCGCGTCGGCCGGCTCGTACCCCAGATAGATCTGGCGATATCGCTCGAGGAGCGGCGCCAGCTGCGGCGCGAGAGGCCGGCCCAGATCGCCGAACTCTTCGCGCTCGACCAGGCTGTGCAAGGTGATGGTGGCCGTCGGTCCCGCGTGGGCCTTCGCTCGAGGGCTGTCGGCGGCCTCGTGGTCCCGCAGAACGCAGCCGGAGATGGTGGCCGACGCGTGGAGTCCCACCGCATCGCGGCCAGCGTCGCGCCAGGCGGCCTGCATGTCGGCGATGCCGGCCCTGGCGTGGGCGACGCTGGCCGTGGCATGAATCCACCCCGCGCCGAGCTTCGCCGCGAGCCTTCGCGCCCGCGGTCCCGTCGCGGCCACGTGGACGGGAATCGGATCATTGATGTTCACGGCCCCGATCTCGGGATTGAGGAAGCGAATCTTTCGCCGCTTCCCCTCGAACGTCCATTCCAGCATCTCGCCGGCGAGCAGACCGCGCACGACGCGGACGTACTCCTCCAGGTCCGCCAGCTTCACGGGGCCCAGTCCCATCGTCCGGCGCGCGGTGAAGCCGGTGGAGATCCCGAAGTCGATCCGCCCCGGGGCCAGCGCGTTCAGGCTGGCCAGTCCGCTCGCGGCGACCGGCGCGATGCGGTTTGACGGGATCAGCACTCCGGTGCCGAGGCGAATCGTCGACGTGTGCATGGCTGCGGCGGCCATCGCCACGAACAGCTCCGCGTTGAGGAGCTGCGTGTCGTAGAACCAGGCGCGTCGGTAACCCAGCGCCTCCGCACGCTTGACGACCTTCCAGGAATCAGCAGCCGGGGCGAGAAAGATGCCGAAGTCCATGGCGCTTCTCCAGGGGTTCGAGATTGCCGGAGACGATCATAGTGGCGGGCGGCGGCCCAGGTCCACGCGGCCAGGGGGCCGGGGCCGTCGGCGAGCTCACGCGGGGTGCCGTCAGAGGTGGGCGGGCGAAGCGGTATCCTTTGCCGGGATGGGTGGACGAAGCAGGAATGGCGCCGAAGTCCTCGTGGTCGAAGGCCGGGAGGTCTCGATCTCGAATCCGAGCAAGGTGCTCTTTGCGCAGCCGGGCTACACGAAGCTCGACCTCGTGCGCTACTACCTGGCCGTGGCGGAGGGGGCGCTGCGCGGCGCCGGCGGCCGGCCCACCGTGCTGGTGCGCTATCCCGACGGGATCGGCGGCGAATTCTTCTATCAGAAGCGGGCGCCGGCCTCGCGTCCGCCGTGGATCGAGGTGGTATCCCTCCGCTTTCCTTCGGGAAGAAGCGCCGATGAAGTGGTGCCACGCGACGCCGCGGCGCTCGCCTGGCTCGCGAACATGGCCTGCCTCGAGCTGCACCCGCATCCGGTCCGTGCCGAGGACCTGGAGCACCCGGACGAGTTGCGGGTGGACCTCGATCCGGTGCCGGGCGTCGAGTGGCCGCAGATACGCCAGGTGGCGCAGGTGGTCGAGGCGACCCTGCGGGACTTCGCCCTCACCGGCTGGCCCAAGACGTCGGGCTCACGCGGCATACACGTCAACGTGCGCATCGAGCGGCGCTGGGGCTTCGATGAGGTCCGTCGCGCCGCGCTGGCCCTGGCCCGGGAAGTCGAGCGGCGCGCCCCGCACCTGGCCACCAGCAAGTGGTGGAAGGAAGAGCGCCACGGCGTGTTCGTCGACTACAACCAGAACGCCAAGGACCGCACGGTGGCCTCGGCCTATTCGGTGCGGCCGACACCCGATGCGCGCGTGTCGGCACCGTTGACCTGGGACGAGCTCGACGGCTGTGATCCCGCAGATTTCACCCTGGCCACCATGCCCTCGCGCTTCGCGCAGATGGGCGACCGGCACGCGGGAATCGACGACCACGCCGGATCGCTCGAGCCGCTCCTCCAGCTCTCGGCGCGGCACGCGCGCGACGGACTCGGCGACGCCCCCTGGCCGCCGCATTACCGGAAGCAGCGGCGGTGAGCCCCCGCGCGTGGCAGCCATCCCGGCGCCGAGCCTCGAAGCATCCATTGATCGAGATCGGGCGCGCCCGGCGCAGGGAGGACGCGCTGGCCGGGCTCGAGCGCTGGAAGGCGCGCCACCCCGAAGCAGCGGCCCATCTCGAGCCGGCGGACGTGCTGGTGGACGCGATGCGCGGGCGCTCCTCCACCTGGACGCGCGTCCGGGTCAACCTCCAGCACGTGCCGGCCGGGCTCCGGCCCGCTCAGGAGCCGCTCGATCCGGACGAAAACACCCGGTCCAGCTCGTAGGGAGGCGTGACCTCGAGCTGGTCGTAGCGGCAGTCGCGCGGCGCCTTGTCCGGCCGCCATCGCAGAAAGGTCGCCGCGTGGCGAAAGCGATCTCCCTGCAGGTGGTCGTACTTCACCTCGCACACCCGCTCGATGCGCAGCGGTTCCCAGGAGAGATCCTTGCCCGCGCTCCAGCGGCTGTGGGCGCCGGGCATGCGCGTGAGCTCGCTGCTCTCCGCCTCCGCCCACTCCCGCCAGGGTGACTTCTCGAAGGCGTTCTGGCGGAGCGGCGCCAGCTCCTTCGCGAGCTGCCGGCGCATGGCCATCGTGAACGATGACGTGACGCCGACGTGCTGGAGCACGCCGCGGTCGTCGTAGAGCCCCAGGAGCAGCGAGCCGACCGCATCCCTTCCGCTCTTGTGCCAGCGGAACCCGGCCACCACGCAGTCGGCCGTGCGGGCGTGCTTCACCTTCAGCATGGCGCGCTTGCCCGGCTGGTAAGGACTGTCCTCTGGCTTGGCGATCACCCCGTCCAGGCCGGCGCCTTCGAACTCCCCGAGCCACCGGGTCGCGGTCTGCCCGGTCTCGCGTCATGGGCGTCAGGTAGAGCGGTGGCCCCGCGTCGGCCAGCAGGCGCTCGAGGAGTGAGCGGCGCTCGCTTTGCGGCGCCTCCATCCGGCTCTGCCCGCCGGCGGCGAGCAGGTCGAAGGCCACGAACGCCGCGGGCGTCTCCTTCGCCAGCTTGGCCACGCGCGAGGCCGCCGGATGCAGCCGGAGCTGGAGCGCGTCGAAATCGAGCCCCCGCGCGGTGGGGATCACGATCTCGCCGTCGATCACGCAGTCTTGAGGCAATCTCTCCAGCAGCGCGTCATGCAGCTCGGGGAAATAGCGGTCGAGGGGCCGGAGGTCACGGCTCTGGATGAACAGGTCGGACGCGCCGCGAAAGACGATGGCGCGGAACCCGTCCCACTTCGGCTCGAAGAGAAAGGGCCCGGCGGCCGGCAGAGTGTCGGCCAGCTTGGCCAGCATCGGCTCGATCGGCGGGGCGATCGGAAAGGGCGTGGCGGGGCCTGGCGTGCTCATATGATCTGCTCCGCCAGTATGAAGCACGATCGAGAACGTCGCGACGAGTGCATCGTGGCCATCATTCCTCGTATGCGCGGAGGCGACGCAGCTCGGGGAAGAGGACCATCCACAGCGCGGCGACGGCAATCGTCCCGAGCCCGCCGATGAGGACCGCGGGCACCGTGCCCACGAGCGAGGCGACCAGGCCCGACTCGAACGCGCCGAGCTGGTTCGACGTGCCGGTGAAGAGCGAGTGCACCGCGCTCACCCGACCGCGCATCTCATCGGGTGTCCTGAGCTGCACGAGCGAGACGCGAATGACCACGCTGACGACGTCTGCCGCACCCAGGACCGAGAGCGCGGCGAGCGAGAGCGCGAAGTTGGTCGAGACGCCGAAGACGACGGTGGCCGCGCCGAACACGATGACCGCGCGGAAGAGGATTCTTCCGATCCCCCGCTCGAGCGGGTAACGCGCCAGGAAGATCGACGTCATCAGGGCGCCCACCGCCGGTGCCGAACGCAAGAGCCCGAGCCCCGTGGGGCCCGCGCCCAGGATGTCGCGGGCGTAGATGGGCAGGAGCGCGGTCGCCCCTCCCAGCAGGACGGCGAACAGGTCGAGTGACATCGTGCCGAGCAGCACCGGCCGGTTGCGGATGAACGCGATCCCCGAGAACACCGTCTCGAGCGTGACGGGCGCGCGCGGCCGCGCCGTGCGCTGGCGCCGGATCGCCGCGGCACACCCCCCGGCCAGCACGAACAGCGCGCCCGCCGTCGCGTACGCGGTGGCCGGACCGAGCGCGTACAGGAATCCTCCGACCGCTGGGCCCACGATCTGGGCGGTCTGGTTCGCCGAGACCAGCCACGCCATGGCCCGGGCGACGCGCGATCGGACGACGACCTCGGGCACCATGGCGGTCATCGTGGGGCTTTCGAACGCCCGGGCGGCCCCGATGAGGGCCACGGTGGCGAGAATGCTCGTCTTGCTCTGCCAGCCCCCGAGCGTGCCGAGGACCAAGGCCGCCGTGGCGGCTGCCTTGACGATCTGGCAGACGACCGCGACGAGGCGGCGATCGTAGCGGTCGGCGACCTGCCCCACGATCAAGGTCAGGGCGACGATCGGCACGAACTCCGCGAGACCGACCAGCCCGAGGTCCAGCGCGCTGCCCGTCAGCGCGTAGAGCTGCCAGCCCACCGCCACGGCCAGCATGTGAGACCCCACGTTGGCCAGCACCCGTGAGGACCACAGGAACGCGAACGGCGGGTGGCGCAGGAGTGCTGCGGATGACTCCTGGTCCCGGTCCAAACGGACCGGCTACGCCCGCGGCGATGCCGGCGCCAGGTCGGTCAGGAGCTGGGCCGTCGTGCGCACGCCCTGGAAGAGATGATCGAGCCTCAGGTGCTCGTTGGGGCTGTGCTGCCGGTTGTTCGCGTTGGCGTAGGGCACCAGCAGGGTCGGGATCTTCAAGATGTCGGTGAAGGCCCAGATCGGCACGCTGCCGCCGAGGGTCGGCATGAGCACCGCGCGCTCGCCGCCGTGGGCCCGCTCGATGGTCGCGATGATCTGGTGGCTGATGGGTAAGTCGAGCGACGTCTTGGCCGGATCGTACCCGTTCGCGTCGACGACGCGGACGGCGCGTCCGCGCAGGTCGTCGGGCAGCGGCGCGTCGGCCGACTCGAGGACGATGAAGCCCTGCGCGCGGATGTGGTCGAGCAGCCGCCGGTACACCTTGTCCCAGCGCTGATTCTTCACCATGCGGATGTCGATGGCGACGGTGGCGCGGTGGGGAATGATCGTGTTGGCCTCGGCGCCGACGAATCCGCTGGAGAGCCCGCGGATGGTCAGGGTGGGGTGAAACATGACGCGATCGAGGTAGTCGGCGGGCAGGCGGACACCGAGCTCCTTCTCGAGCGCCGGAAGATCCAGAGGAAACTCGGCCATCATCTGGCGCTCGGCCGGCGTCGGGCCCGACGACGTCCTCCTCGAAACCCTCGATGAGCGGCTCGCCGTCCGGTGTCGCCATGGAGGCGAGCAGGCCGTTCAGCTTCCACGCCGGGTTGGGCACGGCGAAGTTGCCCGAGTGCACGTCGCGCCGGGCCGACTCGAGGACCAGCTCGATCTTCATCACGCCGCGCGCGCCGCCAGCGATGGTAGGGCGCCCGCTCGCGTGCTTGGGGCCATCCGTCACGATGACGACGTCGGCGGCGAGCAGGTCGCGATGCGCCTCGGTGAAGGGGCCGAAGAACGGGCTGCCGATCTCCTCTTCACCGTCGAAGATGAACTTCACGTTGACCGCGGGCGCGAACCCCACCGCGTCCATCAGCTCCAGCGCGTGGAGGTGGCACCAGATCGGCCCCTTGTCGTCCGAGGCGCCGCGCGCGTGGAGCAGAAGCCCGGCCAGCTCGTCGTCGGCGACGCCGGCGAGCTCGACGGGTGGCGCCCCCGCCTCGGCGAGTCCCCGGCGGAAGACGGGCTCGATCGGATTCGGCTGCAGCCAGCCCTTCGGGGGAATGGGCTTGGTGTCGTAGTGGCAGTAGATCAGCACGGTGCGGGTGGCCCCGGGCACCCGACGCTCGCCGAACACGGCGGGATTGCCGCCGGTCTCGAGGACGCGGCCGCCGAGGCCGCGCGCTCGCATGGCGGCAGCCAGCCACTCACCGGTGACGCGAACCTTGTCCGGCTCCTGGCTCACCGAGTTGAGGCGGAGGAAGTCGACGAAGCTCTCGACGATGGCGCGGCGGCGAGAGGTGAGCAGTTGGTCGAACGCGGTCCAGTCGGTCATGGTGCGAAGATACCCCAGGCCGCCGCGATGAGGAACGCGCGTGCGTCTGGCCTGGGCCGCGGGCCCCGGCACTCAAATGCCAAGGGCGAATCCGGCCAGGCTCCGTACGGTGACGGCCTCACCGAGATGCACCGCGTTGTGCCGGATCGCGGAGCCGGCCAGTTGGGCGCCCCGGGAATGACCCTGCCAGGGTCTGTATCCCACACCGTCCACCCAGGCCGTGTTCGGCGCGTAGGCGCCAGCTGCGGCGGCGCGGGCCGTATCGATGAACCCGACGATCTCGTCCCAGGCCTCTGGTCGGAGAGCTCGGACCACATCCCGCGTCCGCCGTCCCACGGCGTTGCGGTACGCGCGGACCGCGTCGACATCGGCGCCTTTCGTCAGGTCACCGGCTTCGCCGTCGGTCATCCCCGTGCCGATGGTGCGCCACGGCACGTTCATGCGCCGGACCCAGTCGCCATCCAGAACCTGGCGACCGTCCGAGACGACGAGATTCACCGAGGCGTCCTCGGTCCGCGCCATGTGCCACAGAAGCCAGACCAGGGAATTGAGGCCTCCTCCGGGCCGCGCCCGCATCTGGTCGTCGGTCAACCTCCCGAAGACGCGATCGAAGTACGATTCCCCGGCGCCGCCCTCGACGGAGTGCAGATGCCCGTGCTGGACGAGAAAGAAGCTCAGGGTGTCCATGGTCCTCCTCCGATGGCCGCGATTGCCCGCAGCCAGCGACGACGGATGAGTTTCGAGAACGGGGCCACCAGCAGCCAGTAGAGACGGAAGCGGCGCAGGGCAGGTCTGTCCGCGGCCGACACGCGCGTCTCCGTGATGAGTCGCGCGCCGCCCGGCGCGGCCTCGGCGCGGAAGTCAGCGGCGATCTTCACCGTGCCGGGTCGCGCGGCCGCCCGCCATGCGGCGGAATCGGCGAGGGGCAGGCGTCGCCCGCGCGCCACCAGCCCCACCACGTACGCTGTCGCGCTGTGCTCGAGTACCGTGAAGCCGTTCGCGGCCATGAAGTGCTGGATGGAGCCTTCCGGCCGCAAGCCCCGCAACCGGAAGAGGAGTCGCACGATGCGGTCAGGCGCGGCCGGGGCCGCGAGGGCCCGCTGCAGCGCCTGCTCGGGAGGCAGAGCCACGTCGATCTCATGACGCTCGCCCACGTCGAATGTTGGAAGCCAGCTATTGATCCCGGCCATGCAGCCCCCGCCTCACGTGGTCACAGCCATGTCAGTTCTGCTCCATGGGGGTGGGCCAAGGCAAGGAGCTCGTCCCGTCGCTGTCCGCCCGTGAATCGCGTGCGCCCGAGCAGAAACCGAAGCTCGCCTAGCCGGGGGGCCAGGGCGGTCACCTCGCGAACGATTCCGGGCGCCTCGTTCGACAGCCACACGATGTCTCTCCGCGTCGACGCCGTGGCCAGGACCTCGGCGAAGGCCTGTCGACGATCGAGGCTCACGTAGCTCAGCACCGCAGAGTGGAATACGACGAGCTGAGCATTGTCTGGTACCTCGGCCAGCACGGCGGGAAGGTCATCGACCAGATCGCCAGCACGGACGGCGGGAGGCCGGGCCCTGGCCACCTCGATCGCACCTTCGAGCCGGCGCCGACGCTCATCATGATCCGGCCACACGCACGCCAGCAGCCACCGGACCGCCTCATCGTCGTGGACGTTCATGGGATTGATATCCAGACCCTGTCGCCAGACGATCTGCGGAACCGCAGCGGGGAGGGGGACGGGTCCCGCCACCGTGCACCGCAAGCGCACGGGCGACGACGCCACCCCAATCGGCGTCGAGCCAAATTCGTAGTGGAACTGGTCGAGGAGCAGGCAGAGCCCAGCGCTGGCCCCAACCTCGAGGAGCGCGAGGGGGCCCGACGGCAAGGCCGGAAGCAACACGGCGCAACGCCCGACCTCGTTCGTCTGTGTCCGGCGCGAGCGCATCACGTCGCCAACCTCGCCACCGCGCCGCGCCAAGAACGCGCGTAGCTCCGGGCCGGTCGTCGGCATGCCGTGGAATCCCGTCAAGAACTGGACGGAGGCGAAGAAGAGGTTCGGCTGAGTCGCGGGCATGGCCGCGATGAAATCGACCACCTCGTCATCCGCGGAGACGGCGAGGGCCAGTCGGTAGTAAGCGTCGGAGTAGCCCTTGCACTCCATCTCGGCGAACTGCTGATATCTCCGCCTGATTTCTCTCGGATCGCTCATGGAATCCGGCGCCTGTTCGCCAGCCTGCGGTCAGGGAGCGTACCGATACACATTCGTGTCGCGGAGGGTGAAGCCCAACCGCCGATAGAGTCGGTTCGCCGCCTCGCGCGAGGGCCGAGAGGTGAGCTCGACGGTCCGCGCACCCACACCAAGGGCTCGACGGATCGCCTCCTCACTCAGGGCTTCGCCCACGCCGCGGCCTCTCATCGCCTCGTCCACGACGACGTCCTCGATCCACGCCCGCACACCGGTCGGGATCCGGAAGACCACGAGGGTGAGCGTGCCGACGATTCGGCCACTGTCCCGGAGGTCGCGGGCAATCAACACGGTGCTGGACCCGGCCTCCACGATCTCCCGCAGGAGCTCCGGGGTCGGCGCGACCGCGGACCGTGACAGCTGCGGTATCAGACGGCGAAAGGCGGCGACGATCTCGTCGTCAACTCTGCTCACCACCGCCACCTCGATCCCGCTCGCTCGGTTCGGCATATCCTGAAGGTCAGGGGCTTGCACGCCAGCTTGCATGCTGCAGCACAACCCGATACCCGTCGGGGTCCTCGAACGTCTTGCCCTTCTTGTCCCAGTACGGGTTGAACGCCTTGACCGGCTGGTGGCCCAGCTCCACTAACCGCGCCACCGATCGTGCCTGTGGCGGCGGGCGCCGGGTTCGTTTCACATGCTCGAAGAGGGCGACCAACTCCGCCAATCGCTGACTGAGGCGTTCGATGGCCAATGGGGAGGGCCCATCCCTTTCGGCATTCTGGAAGTGGAGACGAATACGGTCACCACTCAACCGGGCGTACGAAAAGCAGCCAAAGGTCGCCACGGTAATTGGCGCCGCCAGAGCCTCGGGTCGCGTCAAGTAGAAGCGATATGTCCACTCGCGGCTATCGTTGGTGTCCGCCCAGCCGGCCAGGTACTCCCGCCAGGTCGGATGAGCAGCATCAAAGTCACGGCCCAAGCCAAACCGGATATAGAGGTTGGTGTACTCCAATAGAGCGCGGGCCAAGGGCAAGCCGGACAGGGCCGCGACTTTGTGGGCAAACTGAAGCTGGAGATCCAAGAACGCTTTAGCGTAAATCACGCTGTTCGATCTCCATCACTTCGCCCTGAGCTTCAGGTCCTCGTAAGGGCCAGAGAACGGAAAGCCGGTGATCAGCCCGAGCCCTGACTCCTCCACCCGCGGCCCGAAGCCACCCATCGCCGCGAGCTGCCAGATTGGCGCGAACATCGCCTTTTCGTGGACGAGCTGCTGGATGCGATGGAGCATCGCCTCGCGACGCTTGCGGTCGAGCTCGGCTCCCTGCTCCCGGAAGAGCCCGTCGATGTCAGGGTAGCTGCCGTACACGTAGGCGCCGCCCGCGGCCACGAATGCCTCGAGTCTGGTCGGCGCATTGCCGAATGCCGCGCTCGCACTCAGAACGAGGTTTTTGAATGTCTTCTCGACCTGTCCCTTGTTGTACGCCGCCCTTTCGAGCGGCCGGAGCTTCACGCGAATGCCCGCAGCCCGAAGATCATTGGCCACGGGTTCAGCGATACCCGCATGCACGGCGTCGCAGGTGAAGTCCCCCGCGTCGAATCCGTTGGGGTATCCCGCTTCCGCGAGGAGCTGCTTCGCTCGGGCCGGATCGTAGGGGATGGCGGGTGGCGGCCAGAAGAACTCGAAGTTCGAAGGGATCATGCTGTAGGTCATTCGAGAAAATCCGAGCGTCTCGGCCTGGTTGATCGCCTGCCGGTCGATCGCGTAGTTCGCCGCCAGCCGCACCCGGCGGTCGTGCCACGGGGACTTCGGGTCCCACTGGTCGACGAAGTAGACCCAGTAGGAATTGTTCGCGAGCGCGGGCTTGAGGGTGAGGCCCGGCGTTCGCCGGAGCTCCTCGCCGAGCGAGGCCGTCATCCAGTAGCTGACATCGATCTCGCCGCGCTTGAGCGCGGCGAATCGCGTGGACGGGTCCGGAATCGTTCTCAAGACCAGCCGCTTCACCTGCGGGGATTTCCGCCAGTACTGGTCGACGGCCTCCAGCACGAGCTCCACGCCCGGTGTGAACGAGACGAATCGGTAGGGGCCGGCGCCGATCGGAAGCTTCTTGAAGCCCTCGTCGCCGACCTTCTCGACGTATTTCTTGGGCACGATCCACCCCGCGCCCGTCGCGCTCGAGTAAAAGGTGAGGAAGTCGGGCCACGGCTCCTTGAGGCGGAAACGGACGCGCGTCGGGCCCGGAATCTCGACCGCCACCACCCGCTCCTTGAACGTCTTGTTCGCGGCGCCCCGGTAGCGCTCGAACGAGAACTTGACGTCCTCCGCGGTGACCGGATCGCCGTTGTGAAATCTGGTTCCCTTGCGCAGGACGAACTCGTACGCGCGCCCGTCGGCCGAGACGGTCCACGACTCGGCCAGACTGGGCGCCAACGGGTTGCCCGGCAGCGGCTTCACCAGAGCGTCGTGCAGCGCATACATCACCATGAACGGCGTCACGATCCCCGTCGTTTCTGCGGGGTCGAACCACGTGGGGGCGAGGGAGATGTGAATCCCCCAGACCATCTGACCTTCCGGCGCCGCGGCGGCCCCTCCCACGCCACCGGTCAGGATCATCAGAACGACCACTGCCGTCGCGATGCCGCGGGTTCCTCTCATGGTGATCGCCTCCCTGGCGTCGAGCGCCAGTTTCGTTGCGCGGGACCGGACGATCCTTCCGAGGCCCGACTCCGGGCGTCCTTCGCTACGATCTTCAAGACGAGCCTCTTCGCGTGCGGCGTTTTGGCGCCCGCACGACGACATCGCAGCACCAGGCGCGAAGCGACGATCACGCGCTCGCCGCCGACGACGCCCACGGGATCATGCGCTTGCGCAGCTCGTTCTCGTCCAGCTCGAGCCCGAGTCCGGGCGCGTCGGAGAGGACGAACTTCCCCTGCACCGGCCGCACCGGCGTCCGGAACACCACGTCCTGGACCTCCCGCGGCCCGTTGTACTCCGCCGGATGGTGCGAGTGGGTGAGCGACGCCACGAAGTGGAGATTCGCGGTGTGGCCGATCGATGGCTGCGTCTGATGCGGCACGAGGTCGACGCCATACGCGCGGGCCACCGCGGCCATGTCGCCGAGGCCGGTGAAGCCGCCGGTCTTCACGATGTCGGGCTGGACGATGTCCACGCCGGCCTCGATGAGCCGCGTGATGCCCTGGAGCGTGTACTCCTGCTCGCCGGCGGAGACGGCGATGTCGAGGGCGGCGGCGACCTTGGCGAAGCTCTCCACGTGGTAGTGCTGCACCGGCTCCTCGAACCACACGTAGCCCAGCTCCTCCAGCGCGCGGCCCACCCGGATGGCGCCCTGGACGGAATAGCCGTTGTTGGCATCGAAGGCGAGCGGGAAGTCGTCACCCACCAGCTTGCGCACGGCCCGGGCCTTGGCGATGTCGCCGGCGAGATCCACGTCGCGCGCCGTCTTGTCGGCGTCGAAGCGGATCTTCACCTGGACAGGCGAGAGGGCGAGCCACTGCTCGACCACGCGGCATACCTCGTCCACGCTCCGCTGACCATTGCCGCCAATGGAGGCGTAGAAGGGCAGCTCCCGCCGCCACGCCCCGCCGAGGAGCTTCCACACCGGCTGGCCGAGCACCTTGCCCTTGAGGTCCCACAAGCGCGATGTCGATGGCGGCCAGCGCGCCCGCGTAGGCGCCTTCCGGCCCGACCTTGATGTGCTGGTGAAACAGCCGATCCTGGATCACGCGGGGCTCCAGCGGGTCGGCGCCGAGCAGCATCGGTGTGAAGGCGCTGGCGATGATCTCGAGGGAGGCGTTGCCGTGCACCATCGGGCTCGCCTCGCCGAGGCCGTAGACGCCGGCGTCGGTCCAGATCCGCACCCAGGCGCTGCGGCTTCGCCCGCCCCCCCAGTCCACGTGAAACGCCTCGACGCGTGCGATCTTCACGATGCTCCTCCGTGCCGGTGTCCCGCTCGGCGCGTCCGATCATAGCCTTGACCGGGTTCGATCGGCCGTCCATAGTGGCTCCGCGCTGACAAGGAGGTGTCTCGTGAAGTTCGGCCTCTACAGCTCGATCGCCAGCCCCCCGCGGGGCGAGCACCTGGACCGCTGCGTGGACGAGGTCATCGCCGAAGCGCAGCTCGCCGAGGCGAGCGGCTTCGATTCCTGTTTCTTCGGCGAGCACCATCAAGATAAAGACGGGTTCCTGCCCTCGCCGCTCATCGTGGCCACGGCCGTGGCGGCGCGCACGACCCGCTTGCGCGTGGGAACGTCCGTCATCCTGCTGCCGCTGCATCACCCGGTGCGCGTGGCCGAGGACGTGATCACGCTCGACATCGTCTCCAAGGGCCGCGTCATCCTGGGCGTGGGCATCGGCTATCAGCCCGCCGACTTTCGCGCCTTCGCCGTTCCCATGGAGCATCGCGTGGCGCTCTTCGAGGAGGGCGTGGAGATCATCCGCCAGTGCTGGACGGGGGAACCGTTCTCCTTCAAGGGCGCGCACTACACCCTGGAGGACGTGCAGATTCGCCCGCGCCCGATCCAGCGGCCATCGCCGCCGCTGTGGATCGGCGGCAGCGTCCCGGCGGCCGCACGCCGGGCGGGGCGCATCGCCGACGCCTTCGTGGGCACCCCCAGCACGAATCTCGAGAACACGCGGGGTCTCGCCGACGCCTACACGCAGGCGGCCGGTCAGGCCGGCCGGCCGCCCCAGGTGGTGCTCATGCGCGACGCGTGGGTGGCCGCGACGCGGGCGGAAGCCGAGGCCGTGTACGGACCCGAGGTGATGGCCGCCTACCAGTACTACTGGCAAAACCGCCTGGCCGAATTCCGGAACATCCCGGCGGACACGGAGTTCACCCTGAAGAATCTCGCCCCCGATCGCCTCATCCTCGGCGACCCCGAAACCTGCGTGCGCGAGTTCCGCCGCTGGCAGGAGGCCACCGGCGCGAGCTACTGTCTGCTCCGCCTGCGCCACGCCCACTCGGGTGGGCCGGCGCACGAGAAGATCATGCAAACCATCAGGCTGTTCGGCGACCGCGTGTTGCCGTACTGCTCCTGAGGGAGAGGATCGAGACGATGCGATTCGGCTGGTTGACCCTGGGACTCTCGGAGTCGGCCGACGCGGACTTCGCGGCCATCCACGACGTGGTCACCCAGGCGTGCTTCGCGGAGGCGGCCGGCTTCGACGGCATCTGGCTGACCGAGCACAATTTCACGGGCGAGAGCGTGTACTGCGATCCCATTCCGCTGGCCAGCGTCGTGGCGGCGCGGACCTCGCGGATCCGGATCGGCTTCGCCGTGCTCCAGCTCGCCCTGCGCCACCCCATCCGTCTCGCCACGGAGCTGGCGCTTCTCGACAACCTCTCGGGGGGCCGCCTCGACGTCGGCGTGGGGCACGGGACCAACTACAACGAGTACGAGTTCGTCGGGTACGGGTTGCGGAGCGACGACAGCCGCGAGCGGATGGAGGAGACGCTCGAGGTGATGGTGCGCGCCTGGACGGAGGCGCCGCTCGTCCACGACGGCAAGTTCTACCAGCTCCGCTTGCCCGAGCTTCGCCCGCGCCCGCGACAGCGGCCGCACCCGCCGATCTGGTACAGCGCGTCGTCAGCGGGCTCGGTCCGCGAGTATGGCCGGCTGGGGGGGCTGCTCCTGATGGCGCGCATCGCGCTGGCCCGCGTTCCCGAGCGGCTCGCGCTCTACGAGGCGGGCCTGGCCGAGAGCGGCCTCGACGCGACGGCGCAGCAGCGACCTGCGCGAGCAGGCGGCCGTCTGGCGCTTCGTCCACGTCGCCGAGAGCCAGGCCCAGGCCGAGGACGAGCTGGCGGCGGCCCTCCGCGGAAGACGCGCCACCACATGGTCCACGCGCGCGCCACCCACAACCCCGCCGACTTCCGGGTCGATGCCTCGCGCGTCAATCCGTGGAACGATCCGCGGGTCTCGGACGAGGAGGGCGCGCGGTACTCGCTCGAGGCCTCCGCGCTCTACGGCACGGCCGAGCGCGTGGCCGAGCAGGTGGCCGAGCTGCGCGACGCCGGCGCACACCACGTGCTGTGCCAGCTGAGCTGCGGCTACCTGCCCCACGCCACGATCATGGAGTCGATGCGGCGCTTCGGCGAGCGCGTGATCCCGCGGTTCGGGTAAGAACATGGGGGGCTCCGGGCGCCCCCCAAGCCCCCCTGCGCTCGGGGCGCCCCGGCACAGCCGAGGCGCCCCTCGATCTTGGTCGCAGGTTGGGAGGCTCCCGGCACCCCAACCCCCCCAGCGCTCGTCGCGCCCCGGGGGGACCCGGGGCGCTCCTCGATCTACACACAGCCGCTGAAGCCAGGCCCGCGACGACAGACCAGGAGGCTGACGAAATGGCCGATTTCATGTACGTGGCCCTGCAGGGAGACGACAAGATCGTGCGGTTCACGCTGGATCCCCTCACGGGCGATCTCGCACCGGCGGGTGATGTCGCAGTGCCCGGCGGACCGGCGCCCATGGTGATCGATCCGGCCCAGCGCGTCCTGCACGTCGCCCGGCGGGGCGAGTGCAAGCTCTCGAGCTACCGGATCGATCAGCGGACCGGCGATCTGTCGCTCATCGGCACGGTGCCGCTCCCCACCGATCCGTGCTACATCGCCACCGACCGCCGCGGACGGTTCGTGCTGTCGGCGTACTACGAGGGGCGGGGCGTCGCGGTGCATCCCGTCGGCCCGGAAGGGGCTGTCGCCGACCCGCCCGTCGAGCGACGCGAGACGGCCCGCGGTGCCCACTGCTTCCAGACCGATCCCTCCAACCGCTTCGCCTTCGTGCCCCACATCGCGGGGCGCGGACCGAACGAGATCTGGCAATTCAGGTTCGATCAGGAGACGGGCCATCTCACGCCGAACACCACGCCGAAGGCGCTTCCGCCCGGCGAGGTCGGTCCACGCCACTACTGCTTCCATCCCTCGAAGGACATCGTCTATTTCTCGAACGAGCAGGGATGCAGCGTCACGGCGTACCGGCTCGACACCTCCGCGGGGACCTTGAGCGCCCTGCAAACCGTCTCGACCCTGCCGGATGGCTACAGGGGTCAGAACTCCTGCGCGCAGATCCGGATGGCGCCATCGGGACGATTCCTGTACGCGCCGAACCGCGGCCACAACAGCATCGCCAGTTTCGCCGTCGATGCGACCACCGGTCTGCTGACGCCGACGGGGCACGCGGCGGCCGAACCCGTTCCACGCGCCTTCAACCTCGACCCCGACGGCAAGTTCCTCTACGCCGCCGGGTTGGAGTCGGGCCGGCTGACCGGCTATCGCATCGATGATTCCGGGCGACTCGCACCGCTCAAGACGTATCCCGTCGGCACCCGGCCGATGTGGGTCTCGATCCTCCGGCTGGAAGGCGGCCCCGGCCGCTGAATCGAGGAGCGCCCCGGCTTCGCCGGGGTGCTCCGAGCGTTGGGGGTATGGGGGCCCTGTCGAGGCCCCCATCTTGGTTGTCAGCCGTTCTTAAACCCGTCCGCGGCCTCGATTTCCATCAGCGCCTGCACGCCGGTGCTGAGGGTCGGTCCGCCGCCCGGCACCGCCGCCGACTGAATCGCTTCGAGCAGCTCGCGCTTGGTCGCGCCATGCTGGATGGCCCGGCGCATGTGGGCGACCACGCCGTCCTGCCGGCCGCGAAAAGCGATGATGCCGATGGCGACCATCTCGCGATACTTGATGGCGAGTTCCTTGCCGTCACCGAACGACAGGTCGCTCAGCGGTTGTCGAGCCTTGACGTACTCGGGATCTTCCTTCGCGAGCCAGTCCATGAAGGCATAGCGGTAGGGACTGGCGGCGCGTGCACTCGGTCCCTTTGGCGCCCCGGCGGGCTTGGCGGCGGTCACTGTTCTCGCGGCTGGACGGCGTCCGTTCATGGTGTCCTCCCTGGTTGCAGCGCCCCGAAGAGTAATCCGACCTACCCGCGGCGCGCAACGACGAGACGGTAGCCGAGATCCAGCTCGGACCGGGCCAGCAGATGGCCGTGGCGCCGCTCCCACGAGCCGTCCTCGACATCGCGACGCAGGCGCGCCAGCCCCGCCTCGACCTCGCCGATCTTGGAGAACGTGGAGATGGCTCCGCGAACGCCAGGGTCCAGATACGCGTGCGGTCGCCGCCAGTACGCGCCGAGGAATCCATCCGAACAATCGTGGGGTATCAGAAGGGGATGCACGTCGATCTCGCCGAACACCTGCCGGAACTCGCCGAGCGAGGGGAAAATCGGCCGATCGATTTCCACGAGCGCGGGAAAGTAGTCGTCCACCAGCCAGAAGCCGGCACTCTCGGGGTCCCAGGTGACGATGGCGATCCGCTGCCGGGCGACCCGCGCAAGCTCCGCGAGGCCGCGCAAGCGATCGGGCCAGTGGTGCACGGTCAGGACGGCCAGCGCCGCCGCGAAGGCGCCATCGCGGAACGGAAGGTGCGTGGCGGACGCCTGCACGACCGGAGCGCTCCCCGCGGGACGCTGGCGGATCATGGCCAGCGAGGGCTCCACGGCCACGACCCGGCGGTCGGCGGGCTCGTACGACCCGGCGCCCGCCCCGACATTCAGCACGGACGGCGCGTCACCCAGGGCCAGTCGGATGGCGTGCGCGAGGCGAGGATCCGGGCGACGGTAGTTCCCGTAGTCGATGCCAATCGAATCATAGAGCTGGGCCACGCTGACCCTCCCGGTCGATCGTCTACGAGGAATCCAACCGCCGCGCGCGAGCTGTGCGCCCGCGCAGGCTAACTCCGCTTGCGCCCGCCCTGCCCTGCCGGACGAACTCGCCGGGTCGCGGGCACCCGCCGCCGCGGCGCAGCCCACGCACAGATCGGGCAGCCCGCCGGCTCGTGCCCGCGCGCCGGGCAGTGCTCTCGCCCGAAGTAGATGATCTGTAGATGGACCGCGCCCCAGGCCTCTTCGGGGAAGAGGCGCTTCAGATCGCGCTCGGTTTCGACGACGTTCTTGCCCGACGACAGCCCCCAGCGCGCGGCGAGGCGGTGGATGTGCGTGTCGACGGGGAGCGCCGGCCTCCCGAAGGCCTGCACCATCACCACGCTGGCGGTCTTGTGCCCCACGCCAGGCAGAGCCTCCAGCTCCTCGAAGGTCGAGGGAACGCGGCCGCCGTGCCGCTCGACGATGAGCCGCGACAGCGCGCGGATGTTCTTCGCCTTCGTGGGCGCGAGCCCACACGGGCGGACGATGCGATTGATCTCCTTCACCGAGAGCCCTGCCATCCCCTCGGGGGTACGCGCGCGGGCGAAGAGGCGCGGGGTGACCTCGTTGACCCGCACGTCGGTACACTGCGCGGAGAGCACGACGGCGACCAGCAAGGTGAAGGGATCGTCGTGGCCAAGCGGGATGGGCGGCGCTGGGTAAAGCTCATCCAGGATCTTCCGGATTCGCGCCGCCTTCTCGGCACGCGCCGACACTTCACACTCCTTCCCGGCGTTCATCGAGCAGCGCGGCGAGCACTCCTGCAGGCTCCCCCATCCTCGGTAGCGGTCTCATGATCAGCACCCTCGGTGGCGGCGCCGTCGCTCGCCGAACGCCTCCACGCCGTTCCAGACGGGCCAGCCGTTCTGGGTCTCGTTCGTTGCGGCCCTCTTTCATGCGGCTAGAATGGCGGCCTGGCGTGCTCCTGGCAAGGACTCACCTCGAGGCAGTCACACTCCGGGGGCGCAGAATATGCCCATACCCACTCGGGGAGCGAACATTTCGAGGGCGAGGAGGCTCCGATGAGCGAATTCGACACCGTCATCCGCAACGCCGTGGTCGCCACCGCCGCCGACGTCTTCCGGGCCGAGATCGGCATCGCCGGCGGCGTCATCACCGCCCTGGGCCGTACTCTCGGTCCCGCGCGGCGCGAGATCGATGCGGCCGGGCGGTACGTCCTGCCGGGCGGCATCGACACCCACTGCCACTTCGACCAGCCCATGCGGGGCGGCGTCACCCTCGCCGACGATTTCCTCTCGGGCCCCATCTCCGCGGCATACGGAGGAACCACGACCGTGGTGCCCTTCGCCTGCCAGCTCCAGGGGCAAAGCGTGCGGGTCGCCGTCGACGACTACCATCGCCGGGCGGCGGGCAAGCCGGTGATCGACTACGCGTTCCACCTCATCGTCTCGGACCCGACGGAGGACGTGCTGCGGCGGGAGCTGCCGGCCCTGATCGAGGAGGGCTACAGCTCGTTCAAGATCTACATGACCTACGAGACCTTGAAGCTCGACGACCGGCAGATCGTCTCGGTGCTGGCCCTTGCGCGGCGCGAGAACGCCCTGGTGATGGTGCACGCCGAGAACGCCGACTGCATCACCTGGCTCACCGAGCAGCTCGAGCAGTCGGGGAAGACGGCGCCGTACTTCCACGCCCTGTCGCGACCGGCCGCGGTGGAGCGCGAGGGGACTCATCGCGCCATCACCATGTCCGAGATCGTCGACGTGCCGATCCTGCTCGTCCACGTCTCCTCGGCCGAGGCCGTCGAGCAGATTCGCTGGGCCCAGGGGCGTGGCCTCCGGATCTACGCGGAGACGTGTCCTCAGTACCTCGTGCTCACCGCTGAGCACCTCGACGCGCCGGACTTCGAGGGCGCCAAGTACGTGTGCAGCCCACCGCCACGCGATGTGGCGAGTCAGCGCGCCGTGTGGAACGGTCTGGCCACGGGCGTCTTCCAGGTGGTGTCCTCCGACCACGCGGCCTTCAGGTTCGACGACCCCGTCGGCAAGAAGCGTCACGGCACCGACGCGCCCTTCACCAAGATCCCGAACGGCGTGCCGGGCGTGGAGACTCGACTGCCCCTGCTGTTCTCCGAGGGTGTCGGCAAGGGCCGGATCGATCTCCCCGCCTTCGTGGCTCTCAGCGCCACCAATGCGGCCAAGCTCTACGGGCTCTATCCGCGCAAGGGAACCATTGCGGTCGGCAGCGACGCTGACCTCGCCATCTGGAATCCCGACCGCGAGGTGGTGATCACCAACGATCTGCTCCACCACCACTGCGACTACACGCCTTACGAGGGCATGGCCGTGCGGGGCTGGCCCGAGATCGTCCTCTCCCGGGGCGAGGTGGTCATCGAGGAGGGCAAGCTGCTGGCCGAGCCGGGCCAGGGGCGCTTCCTCCGCTGCGCCCGGCCGGCTCGCGCGCGCTGAGGGTCAGCGCCGGTCACCCAATCATCCCCGTCCCCGCGTCGACGAACGCCCCGGCGCGCAGGATGGGTGCGCACGCACTCATATTCAGGGCCGACGCCCAGACGACGTCGTCCGTGAAGCCAAGGTCGACGAGTTGCCGACCCGAGGCACAGCCGATGAGAATGTCAGGGAGACGCCGCGCGGAGGCCTCGAACATCACCTGCGCGCCGTCCGCCTCGGGAGACCGTGAGCCCTCGAGGGCGGCGACGACGGCGCCCGCGCCGAGCCAATCCTCGAGCGCCGGACGCAGGGCATCCGACGTCCACCGTTCCCCTGCGGCAATCACGGCGATGCGGCGCCCGACCTCTTGGGCCGCGAGGGCCACCGCGGACGCGTTGCGCAGGCACGCCGTGAACGTCGGCTTGCCACCCGTGTGCAGGCTGAGGGCACCACCATTGGGCGATGGAAGCACGACCCTCTCCCCGGCCCCGATCTCGGCGAAGGAGGTCGGCGACAATGAAAAGCGTCCTTCTCCTCGGGGCGCTCCGCACTGGGCGCCCATCTGTCGCGCGTACGCCCTCGCCTCTTCGCCGGACCTCGCGAACGGCAGAATGGCGGCGCCCCGGCCCACCGCGACGTCCACACAGGTCGAGAACGACAGCACGTCCACGATGACGATGACCTCGGCGCCATCGCACAACGACGCCAGACCCCCGCCCCCCCATTCAACGCGAACGTCGTACGCCGATTGATCGAACCACACTGCGCCGTCACCCGGCCCGCGGGCGCGCGCCATCATCCGTCACGTCCTTGAATCGCACGTAGCGCCCCTCCGGCTCGTGCCACAAACCCAGCGTGGCGCACGGCAAGCTCCCCCACAGCGTGAGGGGGGTCACCCTCTGAAGCTCGGGGACCTCGTCCAGGCACTCCTGGAGCCGGTAGTTGGGGATCCGACTGTCGAGATGATGCACGTGATGCAGTCCGATACTGAGGGTCAGCCACTGGAGCGCCTTGGGGAGCTTGTAGTATGAGCTCCCCTGCATGCCCGCCCGGCCATAGTCCCACTCCGCGTGGCGAGCCCAGTACGTCCCCGGGAAGCAGTGCTGCACGTGAAAGAGCCACATGCCGGCCGCGGAGGCCAGGACCGCCACGGGGAGATGGACCGCCACCAGCCTCGGGAATCCCACGAGGAATCCCACCACGAGCAGCGCTGCGCCGACCAGGATGTTCGTCAGGTAGACGCTCCGCTGCTCCTTCTTCCATCCCTGCGCCTCATCCGGGCGCACGGGGGGCGCCTTCTTCCAGGACCAGGAGGTGTAGTACGGGAAGCGTTGCATGACGGCAAAGTGAAACACGGGGGCGACGAGGAACAAGACCCACGGGTTGCGAAACACCCGGTACCAGAAGCGCTGGCGCGGCGAGCGCGAACGGTACTCCAGCGTGGTCAGCATGCGGATGTCGCCATGTCCTCGTCGGTCCAGGTCACTGGAGCTGGCGTGATGCAACAAGTGATTCTTCTGCCAGTGGTGATAGGGCGTCAGGGTGAGGACACTCAAGATGGTCCCCAGGGCGTCATTGGCGGATCCGGAGGTCACGAAGGACCAATGCCCGCAGTCGTGCTGAATGATGAAGAGCCGGAGCAGAAAGCCCGCGGTCGGGATGGACAGCAGCAAGGTGGCCACATACGAATGGTCGAGGCTGAACCACATCAGGATCCAGAGGGCGAGAAACGAGAGCGCGGTACACGATAGTTGGCGACCGGCCTTGAGGTTGTCGGCGGTTCGGTAGCGGGCCAGCCGTGCCGTCCACTCACGAGCCCGCGGTGAGGACGACTCCCCTGGCCCGATCCGGGTCGTGTCGGGCTGGCTCGCCATGAGGGGGCCTCTCTCCACGCTCACCCCCGCTCGGCGCGCTGGGTCGGCAACGACGTGGCCGCGTAGGTTCCCGCCATGCCGCGCGTGCCCGGCTGGTAGGGGATGGGCGCGCCGGGCTTGTCCGCCGAGATGGGGAGCGGCTCGCCGTCGCGGCGGCCCAGGGCCCGCTCGACCAGCTCGAAGAGCGGCTCCTTGTCGTACTGCGCGTAGAAGCCAGCGGTCAGCCGGATCGGATCGCCCGAGTAGAAGCGCACGTACTGCGCCATGCGCTGGGCGAACGTCTCGCCCGTCACGTCCCACGCCAGCTTGAAGAGCGCGATGCGCTCCTCGGCCGAGACCCCGGCGCGCCCGCGCACGTACCGGTCGATGTACGGGCGCACCTCGGGGCTGGCCAGGTCGGCCTCGGTGGGCGCGTAGAAGAAGCCGCCGGCGGCCAGGGTCTGGACGATCTCCACGAAGCGGCTGTAGATCTTGCCGGTCTGGAGATGGAATGCGCGCAGGCCATGCCCACCCGGCACCCACACGCCGTTGGGCATCTGCTGGGCCATCGCCTCGGCCCCGTAGAACACGGCGCGCGCCACCTCCATGTGGCTCAGCATCTCGCCGAGCTTCTCCTGGATGTGCAGGAAGCCGGTGATGCCGATGGCGTCGGCCAGCTTCATGCCGAGGCCGCAGAAGAACTCGAGCTGGCTCAGCATGCGGGCGGTGGTCTGCACGTTGAGGAGTGCCCCGAAGTCGGCGCCCAGGGTATTGATGATCTCGCCGCTGCCCGCGCTCCCGTCGACGATCACCCGGTCCCAGGGGACCAGCACGTCGTCGAACACGGCGATGCAGTCCATCTCCTCGAAGCGGCTGGACAGCGGATGGTCGAAGCGCGACCGCGGCAGCGGGGCCACCGTCTCCCGGCAGATGAACTTGAGGCCGGGTGTATTGGTGGGAATCCCGAAGACCAGCGCGTAGGCGTCGTCGCCCGGGGGCACGCCGCCGAAGGGAATCACCGCGACCTCTTCGGTGATGGGCGCCATGGTCCCGAGCATCTTGGCCCCGCGCACGACGATGCCCTCGGGCGTCTCCCCCACCCGGCCGAGATGCAGGAAGGGATCCTCCTGCTGGGCCGAGGTCTTGGACCGGTCGATCTGGGGGTTGATCAGCATGTGGGTCAGGAACAGATCGCGCTCGCGCACGTACTCGTAGTAGCGCGTGGCGTTCTCCCCGAAGCGGGCGCCGGCGCGGGCGAACCGGTCGGCGATGAGATGCCAGCCGGTGACGAACTGGTTCATGAAGTCGGGCGCCCGGCCCATGAAGCCGAAGTTGTGGTCGGCGCGCAGCTTGAAGTGCTGGCGCTTCTTCACCAGGTTCTCGCGGGTGTAGGGGACGAGGAACGACGTGGAGACCGGCTCACCCGTGCTGGGCGACGGGTACGTCATCACGTCGCGGTAGGCGGGGTCGAGCTGCATGTCGTACTGCTCCGCGATGGCGCGGATCGGCTCCTGGAAGATGGGCTCGGCCGTCACGTCGGCCACGCGCCGGCCGGCCAGGTACACGCAGGGCGCCGACTTCTTCAGGGAGTCGACGAATTCCTGTCCACTGCGAGCTGGCATGCTCTCGTTCCTCTCGTCCACGACGTTTCGCCGGCCACGCGCGGTCCCGCGGCAGCACGACCGGAAATGCGCGCGCCGTCAACGGCGCCCCAGCTGACCCAGGCTGGCCTGCCGGAACTGGGCCGTTTCGCCATTGACGAGTCCCCGCCGGGCGTATCGTCGCCCACCGGCCTGACCGTTTCGCCTGCGGCGCGGAGGCGATGGCCGTCGCCCGCGTGGCCGCTCCTCGACGCGAGCCCGGCCCCTTCTGTCGGGTCCATCCTCGCCAGCATCGTCTCGCGTCCCTCGCGCCGGCCGGACAGCGCACGCCGTTCACGTCACCGATCCGGATCGAGAGGCCCACGGGAGGAGAGCAAGACCCATGAACGGCAAGCGGATCATTGTGCTCGCGCGTGTGATCGTGGTCGCCGTGATGTGCGCCCTCCTGGTAGGAGGTGTCTCGAACACGGTTCTGGCCCAGGCCAAGCCGGACGGGGAGATGCGCTGGGCGCTGTACGTGACGCTGTCGCCGCAGTGGTTCGACCCGGGCGAGGTGCTGGGCCTGATCACGCCCTTCTGGGTGCTCTACGCCATCCACGACGCGGTCGTGAAACCCATGCCCGGCAACCTCATGACCCCCAGCCTGGCGGAGTCGTGGACGGTGAGCGCGGATCAACGCGTCTACGACTTCAAGCTGCGCGAGGGGGTGAAGTTCCACAACGGCGACCCCTTCACCGCCGAGGACGTGAAGTTCAGCTTCCAGCGAGCCAAGGGCGCGCGACTCCTGAAGGAGAAGGTCCGGGAGGTGGAGATCGTCGACCCCTTCCGGGTGCGCTTCCACCTGCACGAGCCCTTTCCCGACTTCATGGCCTTCTACGGAACGCTGGCCACCGGCGCCAGCTGGATCGCGCCCAAGAAGTACGTCGAGCAGGTCGGCCCCGAGGGCTTCAAGAAGCATCCCATCGGGCTCGGGCCCTACAAGTTCGTCAGCCATGTGCCCGGGGTCGAGCTGATCATGGAGGCCTACGAGGGTTACTGGCGGAAGATGCCCTCCGTGAAACGGTTGGTCTTCAAGAGCGTCCCGGAGCCGACCACCCGCGCCGCCATGCTGAAGCGGGGCGAGGTCGACGTCGCGTACCTGCTCGATGCCCCGCAAGCTCTGGAGCTGAAGCGCGACCCCACCCTCAAGGTGGTCTTCTCCGGGGGATCGGCGTGTTCTTCCTGGACTTCTTCGACCAGTGGGACCCGAAGTCACCCTGGCATGACCGGCGGGTGCGGCTGGCCGCCAGCCACGCCATCGATCGCCGCGCCCTGAGTGAGGCCGAGACCCTGGGCGCCTCCAAGCCGACGGGGAGCCTCAGCCCCCGCACCTTCGAGTTCACGCTGCCCATCGAACCGACTCCCTACGATCCGGCCAAGGCGAAGCAGCTCCTGGCCGAGGCGGGCTACCCCAACGGCTTCGAGGCCGGCGAGCTGCATCAGGTCCCCCCGTATTTCTCGATGGGCGAGACGATCATGGGCTACCTCGCCGCGGTGGGGATCAAGCTGCGCATGCGGCCGATGGAGCGGGCGGCGTTCTTCTCGGCGTGGGGGTCGAAGAAGCTCAAGGGCGTGTGCGTCTGCGCCAACGCGCTCTATGGCAACGCGGCCACGCGGATGTCGGAGATCGTACCCACGGACGGGACGTACGCCTACGGTGGCTATCCAGACGTGGACGCGCTGTACCGACAACAGGCCCGGGAGACCGACCGCCGCAAGCGCGAGGCGATGCTGCACCAGATCCAGCAGATCCTGCACGAGCGCGTGAGGTTCGCGCCCATCTGGGAATACGTCTGGCCGAGCGGGCTTGGACCGCGGGTGGAAGAACCCGCGCTGATGCTGATCAACCCCTACCCCTGGTCGGCGCCCCTGGAAGAGGTGCGGCTCAAGAAGAAGTGAGGTGCCTGGCGCGCGTGACGCCGGCCGAGACGCGTGTCGGAGTATCGAGGAGCGTCCCGGGTTCCCCGGGGCGCGACGAGCGCGGGGGGCTTGGGGGGGGCCCGGTCGAGGCCCCCCATCTCCCTAGCCGAACCGCTCCGGGCGCAGCGGCGCGAGATCGAGCATCGGCGTCTCGCGCGCGGCGAGCTGCGCGACGAGCGCGCCAGTGACCGGACCGAGCGAGACGCCGATCATCGCGTGGCCCGTGGCCACGATCAGGTTGTCATATCGCGCCGGGCGACCGATGTACGGCAGCCCGTCCGGCGAGCAGCGGCCGCAGACCCCGCCAGATCTCGCGCACCGTATAGCTCTCCTCGGCCAGGTACTGCGGCACCGCGCGCCTGATCGCCGCCACGCGGCGCCGGTTGATCGCGAGATCGAGGCCCGCCATCTCGAGCGTTCCCGCGAATCGTAAGGTATCGCCCATCGGGGTGACGGCCGCCCGGGTCTCGCCAAGGAGGAGTGGGATATGCGGTCCCGTCGGGGGCCGCTCACACGTGATGCTGTAGCCCTTCGCCGCCTGGAGCGGCAGGTCGAGCCCCAGGCCCCGGGCGAGCTCGGCCGACCACGCTCCCGCCGCCAGCACCACCTGGTCCACCGCGAGATCGCCACGGGTCGTCTCGACGACGCTGATGCCGCCCCCTCGCTTCGTGAAGCCGAGGACCTCGGTGCCGGTGAGGAAGCACGCACCGAGTCCCTCGGCCACGCGGGCCAGCCCCCGGACGAAGCGATCCGGCGTGACGTGGGCGTCGTCGGGAAAGTGGATGCCACCGGCGATGTCGCGGCGCAGCGCCGGCTCCAGCGCGCACGCGCCCTCGCCGTCGACGACCTTCGCCACGATGCCCGCCGCCTCCAGAACGGCGGCTTCGTGACACCCATGCTCCAGACCAGCCGCCGTACGAAAGACGGCCAGCACGCCGTCCTGCCGGAACCCGAACGTCGAGCCCGGGAAGCGCGGCCAGCTCCCGGTACAGGTCGAGACTGGCGCGGCTCAGCTCGCGGATGACCGGAATGCTTCGCCGCACGTGATCCTCGGTGCAGGCGCGCCGAAATCTGAGCAGCCAGCGAACGAGGTCGCGGCTCGGGCGCGGTCGAATGTAGAACGGGCTCTCCGGGATCGAGCATCCAGCGAAGGCCCTGGCGCAACACGCCCGGCGCGGCCAGCGGGATGCTGTGACTCGGCACGATCAGGCCCGCGTTGCCGTACGAGCTGCCCGCGGCGATGTCACCCTTTTCCACGAGCGTGACGCCGAGCCCGCGCCGCGCCAGGTAGTAGGCAGCACACACCCCCACCACCCCGCCACCGATGACGACGATCACGGGGGCGACCCTCCTCGGCCTTGACGAGCGCTCGCATGCCACAACCCTTTCAGGACACGGGCGCGCCGTCAACGGCGATTGTCAGGCTCCGATGCGTTCAGACCCTCTGCGCAGGGACAAGCGTTTGCCTGCTGTATCGGATCGAGGCATTGGACCGCACCCAACCCGTGGGTTACTCACAATCCGTGAGCGAGCCGATCGCCATCTCGCGTGGGAGGACCGAGTGACATGTCGCGCAGGACTCGCCCTACGATTCGTCGGAGCGTTCGGTCGGCCGCCGTCCGTCAGTTCCTGACGGTCGAACAGTGACATCCGGCAGGGCCGCCACATCGTGGTCGTCGTCCGAGACGCATGACCATCTGGCCGGCACTGTCTTCCTCACCGCCGACATGGCTCGACGGAGCACCGCCGCCGGGACGAGCGATGTTCCAGCGAAGCATGGGGATGACGTACGCTCGAGAAACGGAGGCGGACATCCTCTGCCTGGCAGAAGTCGGCTCGCCATCCTCGGAGCAGGAGACCGAGGAACTGGGGGATGACATCATCGCCCGCCTCAACCCCCGGACCGGCGACGTCGAGAGTCTGGAAATCCTTTCGTTCTCGACGCGCCTCCAGCACGATCTCCTCGAGCTGCCCGTGACTGCTGATTTCCGACGCGCCCGCTGAGACCTGACCCCACGACCTGGAGGCGCGAGGTTCGCTACGTCTCGCGTGCGCGCCGAACTCGGCGCGATGTAGATCGTCGCGGCGGCTTCCGGCGACACCCGGCGCGCCGCGACGTCGGCGGCCACCTGCGCGGGGTCGCGCTCGGCCGGGTCACCGAAGCCGCCGCCGCCCGGCGTGTGCAGGACCACCCGCTCGCCCGGCCGCATCCAGTGCTGCGCCTTGGAGGCGAGCGGACGCCCGTCCGCCGTGAAGACGCGGCCGGGCGCTCCCGGGCGGCCACCCAGCAGGCCCTGGCAAGGGATGCGAGCGCGCTCGAACGAGGCGGTGAAGAGCCAGTCGTCGGCGGTCTCGACGCCGAACTCGATGACCATGCCGAGGCCACCGCGGTGACGGCCGGGACCGCCGCTGTCGGGCGCGAGCGCGCGGCGGTGGATCACCAGGGGTGAGGTCGTCTCGACCACCTCGGCCGGCACGCCACGGATGGTGGACGGGAACTGGGTGGCGTTGAGGCCGTCCTTGGTCGGGCCGCGCGCCCATGCCGCCGCCGGTGGCCATGAACTCCCGGAACTGATGGCCGGTGCGATCGCGACCGCGCACGTCGAGCGTCCAGAGGCACGACGATGACTCCGCGATGACCCGGTCGGGCACGGCGTGGGCGAGGGCGCCCATGACGGCGTCGGGAAGGAACAGCCCGATCAGGTGGCGACTGGCCACGGGCGCCGGTCGCACGGCGTTGAGCAGCGAGCCCTCGGGCGCGGTGATCGTGACGGGGCGGAACGACCCGGCGTTGTTGGGCACGTGCGGGGCCACCACGCACTTGACGCCATAGGTGGTGTAGGCCTTCGTGTAGTTCAGCACCACGTTGATGGCGCGCTTCGAGGCCGGTGAGGAGCCCGCGTAGTCGACGGTGAGCGCCGTCGCCCCGGACCACCACGCGGGTGCGGATGACGACGGGCTCCTCGAAGCCGTCGAGGCAGAGCTCGGAGCGATACTCTCCGTCGGGAATCTCGGCGATGGCCGCGCGCATGCCCGCCTCGCTGCGGTCCAGGATGGCGGCGGCGAGGTCCTCGATGTCGTCGAGGCCGAACTCCTCGAGCATTTCGACCAGGCGGTGGGCGCCGACGGCGTTGCCGCTGACCTGGGCATGCAGGTCGCCCATCACGGCCTCGGGGGCGCGCACGTTGGCGGCGAGCAGCTCGAGCACTTGCTGGGGGCGATCGGCCGCGTACAGCCGACAAGGCGGCAGCAGGAAGCCCTCCTCGTAGCAGTCGAGCGCGTCCACCGTGATGCCGCGGCCGCCGATGTCCATGGCGTGGCAGGTGCTGGCGGTGTAGCCGACGAGCCGCTCGCGGTGGAAGACAGGCGTCACCACGGTGATGTCGTTGAGGTGACCGGAGGCCAGCCACGGGTCGTTGGTGGCCAGCACGTCGCCGGGCACGAGCGTCTCCGGGGGCAGCGCGTCGCAGCACGTGACGGACGGCCAGTGCCATGGAGTTGATGTGGCCGGGCGTGCCCGTGATGGCCTGCGCGACCATTCGTCCCTGCAGATCGAACACGCCGGCCGAGAGATCACCGGATTCACGGACGATGTTGGTGAACGCCGTGCGGAGGAGCGCCTGCGCTTCCTGCTCGACGACGGAGATGAGACGGCTCCACGCCACCTCGACGAAGACCGGGTCGGACGCGCGCGTCTTCATGCCTGCCTCCCCTGCCGGGCGCCGGCGCCGCTCGCACCTGCGCGCGTGACGACGAGGTTGAGTCCCGCGTCGACGGTCACGTCGAAGGCCGGCGTGACGACGGTGGTGGATTCGACTTCCTCGATGACCGCGGGGCCGCGCGTGCGCCAGCCGGGCGGGAGCCCGTAGCGATCCCACACGGGCACACTGCGGAACCCGCTCTCGGCCGGGATCCACACCGGTCGCTCGCCTTTCGGGCGAGGGCGCGGCGCCGCGCGGCGCGCGCGGCGGCGGGAGCGACGGCGCCGGCGACTGCGCGCGCACGCGCCAGGTCACCGCCTCCATGGGCAGCCCCGACGGCACGTGGCGGTAGTACGCGCGGTAGACGTCCTCGAAGGCGGCCACCAGCGCGGCGAGCCACGCGCGCTCGACCCGGCCAGCCGGCGCCGGGACCTCGACCTCGTAGCCCTGACCGCGGTAGCGCATCTCGACGAAGCGGCGCACCGTCACCGCGCTGCCCGTGACGCCGGCCAGGGCCAGCGGGGCGCGCGCCTCGGCCTCGAGCCCCTCCAGGATCGCGCCGATCGCGTCCAGATCGACCTCCTCGAGACGCACGCCGTGCGAGCGCGCGACGTCGAACGCCAGGGGCGAGGCGAGGAAGCCGAAACAGGAGCGCACGCCGGCTCCGGGCGGCACCACGACCGTCTCCACCCCGAGGCGCTCGGCCAGGGTGCAGACGTGCATGGGCGCCGCGCCACCGAAGGCGTAGAGGTCGTAGGCGGCGATCTCCTTGCCGCGCTCCACGGCGTGCATGAGGGCGGCGTTGGCCATGTTCTCGGTCACGATGGCGTGGACGCCCCACGCGGCCTCGGTCGGGCGAGAGCCCGAGCGGCGCGGCCACGTGCCGCCCGATCGCCGCCTCGGCGGCGCGGCGGTCGAGCGGCATGGCCCCGCCGAGGAAGTACGCGGCGTCGAGGTAGCCGAGGACGAGGTTGGCGTCGGTGACGGTGGGCCGCTCGCCTCCGCGGCCGTAGCACGCCGGCCCGGGCTCGGAGCCCGCGCTGCCCGGGGCCGACCTTGGGCAGGCCCATGCGATCGACGTGGGCGATGGACCCGCCGCCGGCGCCGATCTCGATCATCTCCACGACGGGCACCAGCAGCGGCAGCCCGCTCCCGCGCTTGAATCGCCACACGCGGGCCACCTCGAACTCACGGGTGATCTGGGGCTCGCCGTCGTCGATGAGGCAGATCTTCGCGGTGGTGCCCCCCATGTCGAAGGCCAGCACGCGGCGCGCGCCGGTGGCGCGGGCGTGGTGGGCGGCCGCCATGGCGCCGCCGGCGGGGCCGGACTCCACGAGCCGGATCGGCACCTCGCACGCGGTCTCCACCGTGCACGTCCCGCCGCTCGAGAGCATGAGGAGGAGCTGACCGGCGAAGCCCTCGGCGCGCAGGAGCTCGGTGAGCGAGCGCAGGTAGGTCTCGACCACGGCGAGGACGTAGGCATTGGCCACCGTCGTCGACGTGCGCTCGTACTCGCGGATCTCGCCGGAGACGACCGACGACAGCGACACGCGCAGGCCGGGAGCGCGCTCGCGCAGCCGAGCCTTCACCGCCTGCTCGTGCGCCGGATTGCGGTAGGCGTGCAGCAGGCTCACGGCGACCGCTTCGACGCCGGCCGAGCGCATCTGCGCGATCGCGCCGTCCACTTCGTCGAGCCGCAGCGCCACGCGCTCGCTGCCGTCGGCCATCAGGCGGGCGGTCAGGCCGAGGCGCAGCGGCGGCGGCACCAGCGGCTCGGGCTTCTCCAGGGCCAGGTCATAGGCGTCGTAGCGCGTCTCCCGCCCGATCTCCAGCGCGTCCTCGTGGCCGGCGGTGGTGAGCAGCGCCGTCGTCGCACCCTTGCGCTCGATGAGGGCGTTGGTGACGAGCGTGGTGCCGTGGATGACGTAGCGGACGTCGCGCGCGGCCACGCCGGCGCGGGCCAGCGCCCGCCGCACGCCGTCCATGACGCCCACCGCCGGCTCCTTGGGCGTGGTCAGAACCTTCTCCACCACCGTCGCGGTGCCGCTAGCGTCGAGCAGCACGACGTCAGTGAACGTGCCTCCGATATCGACCGCGAAATGCCACTCGCTGCATCGTTGCCGTACCTCCGTTCGAGCGCCGGCTTCGCCGGCGCAATCCTTGCTCTGGGGGGAGGTACCGGAAGGGGGCGCAAAGCCCCCTCCGGGTATCTAGCCTCCCAGGTAGTGTTGGCGGACGTCGGGGTTCTCGAGCAGCTCCTGCCCGGTGCCCTCGAAGCGGTTGCGGCCAAGTTCCAGCACGAAGCCGCGGTGCGAGATCGACAGGGCCTTCTTCGCGTTCTGCTCGACCATCAGGATGGTCGTGCCCTCGCGGTTGATCTCGAGGATGGTGTCGAACACCACCTCGACCATCCGCGGGTCGAGGCCGAGCGAGGGCTCGTCGACGAGGAGCAGCCGGGGACGCAGCAGCAGCGCGATGGCCATCTCGAGAATCTGCTGCTGCCCACCGGACAGGGTGCCCGCCGGCGCCCCGCGCTTGGCCGCGAGCACCGGGAAGCGCGCGAAGAGAGCCTCGATGTCGGCGCGCACGCCCGGATCCCGGCGCAGGTAGGCGCCCATCTCGAGGTTCTCCTCCACCGTCATCGCCGGGAAGTTGCAGCGGCCCTGGGGAACGTAGCCAATCCCGGACTTCAAGATTTCCACCGACGGGCGGCCGCCGATGTCACGGCCGGCGAAGCCGATGCGGCCCGCGCGGGGCTGCACCATGCCGAACACCGTGCGCAGGAGCGTCGACTTGCCCGCGCCGTTGGCGCCGATGAGCGAGACGATGTCACCGCCCCGCACACTCAGCGATACGCCGCGAAGCACTTCCACCTCGTCGTAGCCGGCGACGACGTCGTCGAGCACGAGCAACGCGCTGCCCTCTCCCGCCGCCATGTCGCTCCCCGGCGCGCCGTCACTTGCCAAAGTAGGCCTCGATGACCTTGGGGTCGCGCCGGATGGCGTCGGGCGGGCCCTCGGCGATCTTCTGGCCGTGGTCGAGCACGACGATGCGGCGGGAGATGTCCATGACCACGTCCATGTTGTGCTCCACGAGCAGCACGGTCTTGCCCTGGCGGTGCAGGGCCAGGATGTGGTCCTTCATCTGGTTGATCATGGTCGGGTTCACCGCCGCCGCGGGCTCGTCGAGCAGGAGCAGATCGGGATCGGGCATCAGCGCCGCGGCAAAGGCGAGGAGCTTGCGCTGGCCGTAGGAGAGGCTCCCGGCCGGCTCGTCCGCCTTCGCGGCCAGCCCCACGAGGTCGAGCAGCGATCGCGCGCGCTCGACAGCCTGGCCCTCCAGCCGGCGCAGGCGGGGCGTGCGCAGCAGCCGCGCGAGCAGGTTCTCCTCCTGGTGCTGCTGCAGGAAGACCAGGAGGTTCTCGAGCGCGGTGAGGCGCCCGAACACGCTCACCTGCTGGAACGTGCGCCCCAGGCCCTGGCGCATGATGCGGTGGGGCGCCGCATTCGTCACATCGCGGCCGCGGAAGAGCACGCGCCCGCCGTCGGCGGCGAGGTAGCCGGTGACACAGTTGAAGAGCGTCGTCTTGCCCGAGCCGTTGGGCCCGATGAGGCTCACCAGCTCACCGCGCTCGACGGTGAGGTCGACGGCCTCCACCGCGGTGACGCCGAGGAAGCGCTTGACCAGTCCCCGGATCTCGAGCAGCGGCGTCAACGGCCCCCCCGCGCGCCGGCCGGGCGGCGCAGCAGGCTCTCGATGCCCTCCGGCGAGCGGATCACGATGACGAGGAGCAGGCCGCCGTAGATCACGAGGCGCCACGTGGGCGCCAGGCGCAGCACCTCGGGCAGCGCGGTGAAGAGCAGGGCGCCCACGAGCACGCCGCGCAAGCTCCCCACCCCGCCCAGGAAGACGATGACCAGCAGGTTCACCGTGAGGGCGACGGTCATCTCCTCCGGACAGAAGACGGACAGGTAGTGGGCATAGAGGGCGCCGATGCCGCCGGCCAGCGCCCCGCCGACGACGAAGGCGAGCATCCGGTACTTCAGCGGATCGATGCCGGCGGCGGCGGCCAGCGGCTCGTTGTCGCGCACGGCGTGAAGGGCGCGCCCGAGCCGGAACGTGGTCATGGCGTGATAGAGCAGCGCGACCACGGCGAGCGCGCCGAGGGCGAGCCAGTAGTAGGCAGGCAAGGTCGTGATGGCGAGCCGGCTTCCGCCGGGAAGGCCCAGCGACGGCTTCGGGATGCCGGTGATGCAGAGCGGGCCCGCGCGTGACCTCCACCCAGTTGGTGGCCACGATCCAGGCCACCACCGCGAAGGCGAGGGTGCCGACGGCGAAGGTATGCTCCACGAGGCGGAAGAGCGGCACGCCCGCCAGTGTCGCCACCACCCCCGCCAGCAGCACGCCGGCGAGGAGGTCGGCCACGAACGGCCAGCCCGCCCGCGTGGAGAGGATGGCCGCCGTGTACGCGCCGACGCCGAAGAACGCGGGATGCGCGAGCGAGAGGCTCCCCACGTGACCGACCACGAGGTCGTAGGAGAGGGCGAGGGCGGCGAAGAGCGCGGTGAAGATGAGGACGTGGACGACGTAGCGCTGCTGCGCGGGAGCCGCGCTGGCCACCAGCCAGGGGGCGGCCACCGCGAGCACACCGAGCGCGAGCCAGGCAAGCGAGAGATGGGCGCACCGGGGCGCTCCTCGATTCTCCGGCACGCTTTCTAGATCCCCAGCCGGCGGCCGAAGAGGCCCTGGGGCCGCCAGAGCAGGACGGCGATCATGATCACGAATGCGATGGCGTCTTTGTACGCGTACGAGACGTAGCTGCCGGCGAGGGCTTCGGTCACGCCGATCAGGAAGCTCGCCGCGATGGCCCCGTTGACGTAGCCGAAGCCGCCGGCCACGACGGCCGCGAACGCCTTGAGGGTGAGCCCGGCGCCCATGTCGGGAAAGATGTTGAAGAGGGGCGAGACGAGGGAGGCGGCGAGGGCGGCCAGTCCCGCCGAGAGCGCGAAGGTCACCATGGCGACCTGCTGAACGTCCACGCCGACCACCGCGCAGGCCTCCCGGTTCTGCGACATCGCGCGCATCGCCTTGCCCGCGCGGGTCCGCGTCACGAAGCGGTGGAGCGCCCAGAAGATGACGACGCTCGCGCCCAGCACGAGGAGCCGCTGCCCGGCCAGGCGGAAACCACCCACGGTCAGGATGCGGGAGGACAGCGCGGTCGGCACCTCCTTGGGCTGGGTGCCGAAGACGATGATGGCGAGATTGGTCAGCACGATCGACGTCGCCAGGGTCGCGATGAGCTGCACGTGCCAGGAGCGCGGCAGGATCACGCGGATGACGGTGTGCTCGTACGCCATCCCGAAGGCGATCATGAGCGCCGGAGCCAGCAGCCCGGCCACCGCGTACGGCAGCTCCAGCTCCCGGTAGCCGTACCAGAAGGCGTAGGCCCCCAGCATGAAGAACTCGCCGTGGGCGAAGTTGATGAGCCGCGCCACGCCGAGCATGAGCGCGAGCCCCGCCGCCACCATGGCGTACATGGACCCGAGCGTCAGGCCGTGGACAAGCTGTTCGAGAAGGTCGAGCACGATTCGAGCGCCGGCTCTGCCGGCGCAATCCTTCCTCCTCGCCGCCAAGTGAGACCGGTGGGGGCATACGGGCGGAGTCGGCGCTCGCTCCCGCCGTTGTCAAATCAGCCAGGCGGTTCGCTCCCCCCGTTGCCGGTCAATTCAGCAGCGCCGGGCTGGTGGGCAGCTTCTCGAGGATGCGCAGCTTCCCGTCCTGCATCTCGACGAGGATCATGTTGATCCACGCCTGGTGGTTGGCGTCGAACTTGATAGGGCCGAGCGGCGAGTCCTTGACGTCGACCTCGGTGAGGGCGGCGCGGATCGTGGCGCGGTCCACCTTGCCCCCCTTCTTCTGCGCGATCTCGATGGCCGGCACCACCGCCCACTTGAGCGCGATGGCGGCCAGGCTCCCGTGGACGCGCGGCGGGATGTTGTACCGCTCCTGCCACTTCCGGTCCCACTCGGGATCGAGGCCGGCGACCCAGTAGCCAGCCTCCACGACGCCGTCGCCGATCTTGGGGTTGTCGCGCACCTGATAGAGGAACTCCGCGGAGGCCAGGCTGCCGCGCGCGTAGATCTTCTGCGTGAGCCCCAGCTCGCGGAACTGCCGCATGAAGGGCGCGCCGTCGCTGGCCAGGATGACGCCGAGGATCGTCTCGGCGCCCGCCCGCTTCAGCCGCGTGAGCACCGGCCGGTAGTCGGGCTGGCCGGGGTCGAAGAACTCGGTCGACAGCAGCTTGATCCCCGACTTCTTGAAGGCGGCGTCGTAGGCGTTGGCGGCGCCCCGGCCGAAGTCATTGTTCATGGCCAGGATCGACGACGACTTCACGCCCTGGCGCGCCATGTACCGGGCGAAGGTGTACGCCATGATCTCGTCGTCGAGGGCCACGCGGAACGTCCACTCGTTGCCGCCCTTGCCGGACAGCGCCCGGATCTGCGGGTGCGAGCAGGCCTCGATGACCATGGGCACCTCGATCTCCTTGACGACCGGCATCGCCCCCAGGCAGGCGCCGCTGTGCGTCTGGCCGATGATGACGTCGACCTTGTCCACGTCCGCGAGCTTGCGCACCGCGCTCACCGCCTCGCCGGGCGTGGCCTTGTTGTCGGCGAAGAACGCCTCGATCTTCCGGCCCGCGACGCCGCCCTTGGCGTTGATCTCCTCGACGGCGAGGGTGGCGCCCCAGCGCACGCCCTCCCCGGTGATGGCGGCGGGACCGCTCATGGCCGAGGCGAAGCCGATCCGGACGGGCGGCGCCTGCGCACTGCCGGCGAGGGGCAGCGCCGCGAGCAGGGCGAGACAGAGGGTGAGGACGACTCGCATGGTGTTCCTCCCTGGGGCCACGGGTGGACCTCCACTCCGGGCCATGAGTTACGAGAAGTTCGGAATGACCTCGCGCCCGAAGAGCTCGATGGCCTCCTGCATCTCGGGCACGGAGTTGGCGACGAAGAGAAGGCCGGAGCACGTCGTCACCCCCGCCTGCTGGTAGACGCGGATGCGCTCGCAGATCTCGGCCGGGCTGCCGATGAGATTGCGCTGCTCGAAGCCCCCCGCCTGCTGGTCGCGCAAGGTGGAGCGCTTGAGCGACTCCAGATGCTTGTAGAGCTGCGAGCCGTGGAAGCGCTGCACCGCCTCCTCGTGGGTGCGGCCGATCGAGCAGGCAAACTGCGGCGCGATGTCGATGGCCGAGCCGTCGCGCCCGGCCGTGGCTGCCGCGCGGTGGACGTCGTCCACGCCGCGCTTGATCTCCTCGGGCGAAAGGACGGCCGGCATCCACCCCTCGCCATACTCGCCGGCGCGCCGCCGCACCTCGGCGTGATTGCCCCCGGCGTACATGGGCAACGGCGTCTGCCGCGGCTTGGGGAAGCATTCGACCTCTTCGAAGCGCACGTGTCGCCCGCGGAAGGTGGCCTTGCGCTCGGTGAAGAGCAGGCGGAGCGCGCGCATGCCCTCGTCGACGATGTCGCCGCGGCGGGCGCTCTTCGCGTCGGGGTAGAGGGCCTCGTACTCCTCGCGGTAGGCGCCGGTGCCGACCCCGAGGATCACGCGGCCACCGGAGAGCTGATCGAGAGTGGCCACCTGCTTGGCCAGCACGGGCATGGTGCGCATGGGCAGCACGATGATACCGGTGGCCAGGCGAACGCGCTCGGTGCGGGCGGCCACGTAGGTGAAGGTGATGAGTGGCTCGTAGAAGTTCGGCGGCTCCCGCCACTCGCGCTGCACGTAGCGCTGCGTGGTCATGTGGTCGTTGCCCCACACGGAATCGAAGCCCACCCGCTCCGCGAGCTGGGCGGTGGGCACGATGTCCTCGGGCTTGGCGAAGGGCACGGGGTACATCATCCCCTCGATGCAGGTCGGGATGTGGACGCCGAATCTCACGGGCACTCGGTCTCCATGGCGGCTACCGTGATAATTCGTTATAACAATTATGTCAATGGCGACCCGGCGCCGCGCCGCACCTCTCGACCGCAAGCCTCCCCTCTACCGCACGCTGGCCCGGAGCCTGCTCGGCGACATCGCCAAGGGCCGGCGGCGCCCGGGCGACCGCCTGCCCACCGAGGACGAGCTGATCAAGGCGTTCGGGGTGAGTCGAATCACCGTGCGCCAGGCCTTCGATCTCTTGCGCCAGCGCGGGCTCGTGGAGCGCGTCGCCGGGCGCGGGTCGTTCGTGGCCCGCCCCCCCGGAGCCTACGTGATGACGATCAACTCCATCGAGGACGTGCTGGAGGCCGGATCCCACAGCGAGGTCACGGTGCTGGAGTGGAAGGCCGTCCGTCCAGAACCGGCCGTCGAGCGCCGCCTGCGCCTGGCCGGCCAGCCGGCGTACGCGTTGCGCAGTGTGCGGCACCGGGACGGCGCGCCGCTCTGCTACTCAGAGACGTACACCACGCTCGATATCGGCCGGCGGATCGATCCCGCCGCCCTGCGCCACCACACGGTGCTGGAGACGATCGAGGCCACGCTCGGCATCGCGGTGGGCACCGCCGTCGAGGAGATCTCGGCTGGCGTGACCGACCGCTCGCTGAGCGTGCACCTCGCCGTCCCCCGCGGGTCGCCGCTCGTCATCGTCGAGATGACCTTCGTCGACGTGAGCGACCGGCCCGTCGAGTACTTCAAGACCTCGTATCGCGCGGACCGCTTCACGCGGCGCAACCAGCTCGAGCGCGTGCGCCCCGAGCCTTCGAAACTCTGAGAGGCCTCGCCGCTACCGTCGCGATGGCCCTAGCCGTGTCCGCGGTCGCCGACGGTCCCGACTGGCTCGAGAGGGCACTCTCACTCGATCCCCCGCGACTATTGCGAAGCGGAGTACTCGAATCAACTATGTGGTCTTCCGGCCCGCGGCCACGAGTTCGATGTGATCGACGAACCGTGAGGTGGGGTCGAACCCCAGCACGTCGGGGGCGTTGGCCACGAAGTTGGACGTGGCATTGATGTCATAGAAGTACATCTGCCCGTCCGTTCGGCTCACCAGATACTCCACGCCCGCCACGTCAATGGAGGCTGCGCGGGCCAGGCGTATGGCGGTGTCCACGGCCTCCCGGGGTGCATCGTAGCGGGTCACGCTGAGCCCGGGCCTCGCCGCCGTGACGCAGGCGCTCAGATCCGCGGCAGCCTCCCGGGGCGCCGGGGCCTGACAGATATCTGCGGGGCAAAGGTTGAAGCCGGCATCGGCCTGCCGCACGATCCGGATGGCATAGAGGTATCCTCCGTTCAGCACTTCCACGCGCACGATAGCTCCCTCCTCCGACTCGATGTACTCCTGCACCAGCGCGGTGCCGTCGGGCCCGAAGGCGAGACCGGGTAGTTGCTCCTCGAGGTGCTCGCGCGCATCGAAGCGAACGATGCCCGCCCCCGAGCCACCCACGTTGGGCTTGATCACCAGCGGGAAGGGCACGCGGTCGAGGGCCTTGAGCACCTGGTCGCGGTGGTTCACCACGACGGTGCGCGGATACCGCACTCCCAGGCGCTCGAACAGGCCGATCTGGAGTGCCTTGGACTTTTCGAAGCGGTAGGCCGCCACCGGGTTGATGACGGGCACGTTCCGGAACCCGTAGTGGTCGAGCAGCGCCTCGGTGTAGAAGAGGACGCCCGCATGGCCGCGAGTGTGCGACGAGGGGCTCGTGCGGTTGACGATCACCGAGTAGCCGGGCCGGCGCTCTCGCGGATCGTAGCCGTGGCTGGAATGGTCGATCTTCTCCCATGGAAGCCCCCGCCTTTCGAGCTCAGCGATGAGTCGCGCCGACCATTCAGGATGCTCATCGAGGATGCCGATGGGGGCGGTAAGATGAGGCGGCATAATGATCTTCCCTTTGGCTCTATTTCCGATCGGAATATAGCTACGTATAGACCAGGAGGACGGTGGGAGTCAAGGGCGCCTCGGCCGTGACGAATAGCGGCGGGAAGTGCGCCGGAACATGGCGAGCTTCGACTACATCGTCCAGAAGCAGCTCTTCTACACGGAAGGCCTCGCCGCCGCCTATCAACGGGCCCACGCGGCGGTGGCCGCCACCTCGGGCAGCACCGCGCAGGCGATGGCCGCCGTGCTGCGCGTCGTCGACTTTCCCATCGAGGCCATCGAGATCAAGGCGGACTGGGTGCCCATCGCCGATATCCCGCCCGCCCAGCGCTCCCAGTTCTACCGGAACATCGCCGTCACCGTCGATCCCAGCACCGGCCAGGAGACCACCGCGGAGTACGGGCTGGTGGCCATGCACATCATGACCAAGCAGGTGCCGTTCTGGTTCTGGGCCACCTGGCTGAACAAGAACGTCCTCGGCCGGTGCGACTACATCGGCTGTCGCGACGACTTCGGCGTCACCCCCAGCTACGTGCCGCCGCACGCCGATCCCAACTACCCTTACCCGGGCGGGGAATTGACGTCCGGGCTCAAGGCCCTGATGAAGCTGGGTGGGATCGACCCCGTGTTTCAGAACTATCGCCTGGTGGGAATCCAGACCGACTTCACCGATCCCACCGGGCAGCCCGTGCTCATGAGCAACACCATCACCGAGCAGGGGCAGCTGCAGACGGCGTCCTGCATGACATGCCACTCGCGCGCCGCCGCCACCGCCACCGGGGCGCTCCTCAGCGTCACCTCGGCCACCGCCCAGAACGAGACGCCACCACCCGGAGATCTCTTCGTCACCGACAACGGAACGCCAGATCCCGGCTGGTTCTGGACGCTCCAGAACGATACGCCCTACGTCTCGTCGTCCACCAAGGTCATCGGCCTCGTCGCGGCACAGCTGGATTTCGTCTGGGGATTTCTCCTCGCGCATCCGGTCAGCGGCTGCTCGCCAAGCCGAAAATAGCCCCGGCAAGCAACGCCCTCCTGGCCCGGCCGTCAAGACCTCCTGCCGTCGCGGGAACGTGCCGATCATCAGCACTGTATCTAACCGGCGACATGTGTAAGATCAGGAACCGTGCCGGTCAAGATGCATGTGCCCAACCGTCGACAGCTCGGAATCGGCGCTGCCACGGCCGGCGTCCTTCTGCTTGCGGTGCTGGTCTGGGTGTCCGCGCCGGGCGCCGCGGAGTTCCGGGGCAAGGTCGTCGGGGTCAGCGACGGCGACACGATCACCGTCCTTCGCGACCGGCGCCCCGAGAAGATCCGCTTGCTCGGTATCGACGCTCCGGAGAAGGGGCAGCCGTTCGGAGAGAGGGCCAAACAGTTCACGTCGAGCCTGGCGTTCCGTCGCGAAGTCACGGTGCGGGTGACCGGCCATGATCGCTATGGTCGGACGGTGGCCGATGTGGTCCTCCTCGACGGGCGCAGCCTCAGCCGGGAGCTCGTCCGGGCCGGCTATGCGTGGTGGTACCGCCCGTATTCGACGGATGGCACGCTGGAAGACTTGGAGCGCCACGCGAGAGGGGCTCGAGCCGGGCTATGGACCGATGGGCACCCCGTCCCACCATGGGAGTGGCGCCGGGCCAAGCAGGCCATGGCCAAACCGTAGGAACAGTCCCGCTACGCGACGAACGTCGGCATGATCTCCTCGCCGAGCACGCGCAGATCGTGGCGCTGGCGGTCGAGATCCGAGCCGCCGAGGCCCACCCACAGCTTGGTGGCGCCAGCTTCGGCCAGTTCCGCGATGCGCGCGATCCAGTCGCGGGGGGTGCCGGCCAGGGCGAAGCGCCGGAGGGCGTAGTCGGTGAGGCCCAGCTCGTCCATGCGCTTGGGGTTCTGCCCGGCCTGCAGCACGTGGTCGTAGAGCACGTAGCCGTCCACGTACTCCTGGACCGTCGCTCTCAGCTCATCGGGCACCAGCTTGCCCTCGAGCCCGAAGCGCATGGAGTGGTTCAGGATCGACGAGACCGAGGCCTTGACCCGCTCGATGGCCGTGTCGTGATCGACGTCGAGGGCGTTGCGGGTGGTGAACCAGATGTCGACCTTGGCGGGATCGCGGCCGGCCTCGCGGGCGCCCGCGTGAATGCGCGCGACCGTGTCCTGGATCACCTCGGGCAGGAGGCCGGTCCCGGCGATGACGCCCTCGCCGATGCGGCCGCCGAGGTGGAGCATGCGCGGTCCCTCGGCGCAGATCGAGATGGGGATGCGCGGGCGAACGGCGCTCCCCGACCAGCGGACTCGCTGGGGCCGGCCCTGATACGTCGCCTCCCCGCTGGCCAGGAGGTCGCGCACGCAGGTCACGTAGTCCTCGATGCGCGCCCGCGAGGCGGCCGCGTAGCCGATGTTGAACACGGCACTGTCACCGCTGGCCATGTCAAGGAATGACCGCCCTCCGGTCATGCTGTCGATCGAGGCCAGGAACGACGCCATCACCTGCGGCTCGCGGGTGAGCGGGTTGCTCGGACGCAGACCGATGGCCGCGCGAGAGGAGGCCAGGGCCATCAGGGTAGCGCGGACGTAGGCGTCACCGCCCAGGAAGGCGGAGTCGTAGGTGCCGATCGCCTCGGCGCCGTAGCCCTCGGCCATGCGCACGAGATCCATGAACTTCGGGACGTCCGGACCCTTGAGCAGGACCGGGCCCGAACCGAAGCCGATACCGAACGCGACTCTCATGGGACATGCTCCTTGAACGCCGTGGTGCCCGCCGGGCCGCTATTATGCCTCGGGCCTCCGCCAAGCCACTACTGGCCGGCCTCACTCAGGTGAGTCCCGTGGTAGCCTCAGGGCGCCTTCCACCGGGCCCTCTGGTTGACGCAACGGGCGTCCTGCCCTCTGGCATCTGGCTGTTAGCCTCGCGTTTGGTTGCACGGCGCGCCGTCGAAGGAGGAAGACCAGGTGAAGGCAACGCTCAGGAGCGTCGCATGATGCTGTGCGAGAGACCCACCGGCCCGTTCCTCGCCGAGCTTCAGTCCTACGGCCCGACTCGCCATCGCTGGACCGGTCCGGACGGCGAGCCGAAGGTGCCGTGCGGGTACACGGCGCGGGACGCGGAGGCGATGATCTGCCATCTCCTGGCCACCCACGAGATGACGCTCGACAAGGCCCGGCGGACAGTCGCCCAGCGGATCGCGGGCGGGAAGCCCTCGAACTGACCCACTACCGCGTCAGCGCGGCACGTCGAGGCGCCGGAGCACCGGCGAACCGGCCGCCGCCGGCGGCTCGTCGCCGATCTTCACGGCTCGCCGGAGCGTCGCCGCCGCCGATTCCGCGTCGGCCTCGGACCGCGCGTGAACGACCGCGATGGGCCGCTCCGCGCTCACCGCATCCCCCGGCCCGCGCACGTCGCTGAGGCCCACGGCGGGATCGACGTCGTCCCCCGCGCGCTCGCGGCCTCCGCCGAGCCTGACCACCAGGAGACCAATGGCTCGCGCGTCCACATGGGTGACGACTCCGGCGCGGTCCGGCACCACGGCCAGCCGCACCGGCGCCTGGGCGAGGTGTCGGTCGGGGCGCTCGATGAGATCCGCTGGCCCGCCCAGCGCCGCGACCATGCGCGCGAAGCGCTCGGCCGCGGCGCCCGAGGCGAGGGATCGCTCCACGGCGGCCGCGGCCTCGACGTGGTCGCCGGCCAGGCCGCCGAGAACGAGCAGCTCGGCGGCCAGAGCGGCGGTCACCGCGTGGAGTCGGACGTCCCGGCGCCGGCCCGTCAGAAAGTCGATCGCCTCTCGCGTCTCCAGCGCGTTGCCGACGTCGTGGCCGAGGGCTCGGGTCATGTCGGTCAGCAGCGCGACCGTGCGAAGCCCGGTGATCTCGGCGACGGCGAGGAGACTCTCGGCGAGAAGGGTCGCGGTCTCGATGGACGTGGTGAGGGCGCCCGAGCCAACCTTGACGTCCATGACCAGGGCGTCGAGCCCGGCCGCCAGCTTCTTGGAGAGGATCGACGCCGTGATGAGAGGGATGGAGTCGGCGGTCGCCGTGACGTCGCGGATCGCGTAGAGTCGGCCGTCGGCGGGCGCCAGCTCCGCGGTCTGGCCGACGATGGCGCAGCCGGCGGCGCGTACCGCCTGCTGAAAGCGGGCCAGGTCGGGAACCGTGTCGTAGCCGGGATGCTGCCGAGCTTGTCCAGGGTGCCGCCCGTGTGCCCGAGGCCACGGCCCGAGATCATCGGCACGAAGCCCCCGCAGGCGGCCACGACCGGGGCGAGGATGAGGCTGACGTTGTCGCCGACGCCGCCCGTCGAGTGCTTGTCCAGGATCGGGCCGCCGAGGTCGGCCGTCGGACCAGTCGATGACGGTGCCCGAGCGGGTCATGGCCACGGTGAGCGCGGCGCATTCCTCGCGCGTCATGCCGCGGAAGTACACGGCCATGGCGAACGCGGCGACCTGCCCGTCGCTCATCGAGCCGTCGACGATCCCGGTGACCAGGCCCGCGATCTCCTCCTCGGTCAGGATCGCGCCGTCGCGCTTGCGGCGGATCAGCTCCCCCGGCGTCACGCGAGCCGTCACGCGCTAACGCTCAGGTGCCTCGCCCGAGCGTGTCGGGGCCGAAGGCCAGCGGGAAGAGCTCGCCCAGGGTGGTCGTGAGTCTGACGCCCTCCGGCCCGCAGAGATGCACGCGCGCATCGGGGCGTGCGAACTCGGCGAGTTGCTGGCGACAGCGGCCGCAGGGCGCGCAGAGCTGCGGGCCCTCGGTCAGTACCATGATCTCGACGATCTGCCGGTCCCCGGCCGCGACCATGGATCCGATGGCGGTGGCCTCTGCGCACTGTCCGACGGGGTAGGCGGCATTCTCCACGTTGCACCCCGCGTAGAGCCGACCACTCGCGGCCCGCAGGCAGGCGCCGACGCGGAAGCGCGAGTAGGGCGCATGCGCGTTCGCCAGCGCGCGGCGCGCGAGATCGAGCATGGGCTCGAGCGGCTTCCACACAACTCGCTCATCGCTCCTTCACGTACGGGATGCCGATGGCCCGTGGGGCCACCGCCCGTCCGACGAAGCCGGCCAGGAGACACACCGTGAGGACGTACGGAATGGCCTGGATGAGCTGGACCGGGACCACGCCGACGAGGGGTAGCGGTGTCCCCTGCAGGCGTGTCTGGATCGCGTCGGCAAAGGCGAACAGGAGGCACGCCCCGACCGTCGGCGCCGGGCGCCACTGCCCGAAGATCAGCGCCGCGAGGGCGAGATATCCCTTACCGGCCGACATGTCGCGGATGAAGGACGCGTGGTGGGCGATCGACAGGTACGCGCCCGACAGGCCGCAGAGCAGGCCGCTCATGACGAGCGCCTGGTAGCGCGTCGCGGACACCGAGATGCCCGCGGTGTCGACGGCGCCGGGGCTCTCGCCCACGGCGCGCAGTCGCAGGCCGAAACGCGTCCGGTAGACGAGCCAGGCCACGACGGGCATGGCCGCCGCCGCGAGATAGACGAGCAGATTGTGGCCGCTCACGACCTCGCCGTAGATCAGGCCGAGCCCCGGCACTCCCGAGAGCGCAGACGCTCCGGGAAGGGCGATGGGCCCGAACCGAGCGCCGGCGCCGAGGAGCGGCGTCTGGCTCCCCTCGCGAAACCAGGCGTACCCCAGCACCGCCGTCAGTCCGGAGAGCGCGATGTTGAGCGCCATGCCCGACACGACCTGGTTGCCGTGGTGCGTGATGCAGGCGAAGCCGTGCACCAGGCTCACCAGCACCGACGCGGCGATACCGACGCCGAGCCCGGCCCAAGCGGAGCCGGTGACCGCCGCCGTCGCGGCCGCCGCAAACGCGGAGGCCAGCATCTTGCCCTCGAGCCCGATGTCCACGATGCCCGATCGCTCGGCGAAGAGCCCGCCGAGGGCCGCGAGGACAAGCGGGGTGGCCCCGCGCACCGTGGCCGCGGCGAGGAGCGCCAGGATCAGGGTGACGTCGCTCATGAGACGGGGACGGGCCGGCGGAGCAGCGCCTCGAGAGGGCGGCGGAGCGCGTGCTCGAACGCTCCGCAGACGAGGATGATGAGTCCCTGGATGACGACGACCATGTCGCGGGTGAGCGTGGGCATGTCGAGCGACAGCTCGGAGCCGCCCTGATAGAGCGCGCCGAACAGGACCGCGGCCAGCACGATCCCCGCGGGGTGATTGCGGCCCATCAGCGCCACGGCGATGCCGACGTACCCGGCCCCGCCGGGAAAGTTGAGGAGCAGGCGGTGCTGGACCCCCATCACCTCGTTCAGGCTCATTAGCCCGGCCAGGGCGCCGGAGATCGACATGGCCACGATCACCGTCCGCGTTGGCGAGATGCCTCCGTAGACCGCGGCCGTCGCGTTGTGGCCGAAGGCCCTCAGCTCGTAGCCCCAGCGGGTGTGCCAGACGTAGAGCCAGATCACCGCGCCGGCGACGAGGGCAAAGAGGAGCGAGAGGTTGAGTGGCGAGCGGCCGAGGTCCCAGCCGAAGGCCCGGGCCACGTCGTAGAGCTGAGGCAGCCAGGTGTTCGGGTCGAACTCACGCGTTTCCGGTGACTGCTGGCCCGGCTTGATCAGCACGTTGACCACCAGGTGCGTCATCAACGCCGCGGCGATGAAGTTGAACATGATCGTCGTGATGACGACGTGGCTGCCCCGCCGTGCCTGGAGCCACCCGGGCACGAACGCCCAGGCGGCCCCGAAGACCGCGGCCATCACCATGCCGGCCGGCACGACCAGAACGGTCGGCCAGCCTCCGGCGCCGAGACAGAGGAGCGTCACGCCGAGACCGCCGATGTACGCCTGACCCTCGGCCCCGATGTTGAAGAGCCCGCCATGGAAGGCGACGGCAACAGCCAGGCCGGTGAAGACGAAGTTCGTCGCGTAGTAGAGCGTATAGCCGACCGCCTCCGCGTCGCCGAACGCGCCGCCCGCGAGGAGGCGCAGGGCGCGGGCGGGGTTTTCCCCCAGCATGAGGACGACCACGGCCGACAGCCCGAGCGCGAGGGACAGGTTGAGGGCCGGCAGCAAGGCCGGCGCTACCCAGCCGAGCCCCGCTCGACCGGGGAACGAAACACTCACCCCGCTGGCGCTTCCGGCACGCCCGCCATCATCAGGCCGAGCGCGCGCTCGGTGGCTTCGGCCTGTGGCACGTCACCGACGATCCGCCCGTCGTGCATCACGAGAATGCGATCGGCGAGGGCGAGGATCTCGTCCAGCTCCACCGAGACGAGGAGGATGGCCTTCCCGGCGTCGCGCAGCGCCACCAGGCGGCGGTGGATGAACTCGATCGCCCCGATGTCGACGCCACGCGTGGGCTGTCCGACCAGGAGGAGATCGGGGTGGCGATCCAGCTCGCGGGCCAGCACGATCTTCTGCTGGTTGCCCCCCGAGAAGGCCGACGTCGGAAGGGCTCCATTGGTGGGCCGGATGTCGTACTCGGCAATTTGCTGCTGGAAGCGCGCCTTGACCGCGGCGCGGCGGAGCACGATCGCGCCGTTGTACGTCGCCTCGTCGTGGTAGCCGAGGATGGCGCTCTCCCGCGCCGCGAAGGGGATGATGAGGCCCACGCGCTGTCGGTCCTCGGGGACGTGGGCGAGTCCCCGCCGCCGCATGGCCCGCGACGAGGGCGCCTCGTCGCGGGTGAGGTCCCGGGCCTTCCATCGAATGCGTCCCGACTTCGCGGGTCGCGATGCCGGCCAGAGCTTCGAGCAGCTCCGACTGGCCGTTGCCGGCGACACCCGCCACGCCCACGATCTCACCCTGTCGCACCGCGAAGCTGAGGCCCTTGACGCGCTCGACCCCCAGGTCGTCCTCGACCGCGAGGTCGTCCACCTCGAGCACTGGCTCACCCGGGCGGCACGGCGCTTTGTCGACGCGCAGGCTCACCGTGCGGCCCACCATCAATTCGGCAAGCTGCTCCGGCGTCGTCTCGGCCGTGGGCAAGGCCGCGACCACCTGCCCCTGGCGCATCACGGTGACGACGTCGGTGACCTCGCGGATCTCGCGCAGCTTGTGGGTGATGAGAACGACGGTCTTGCCCTCGCCGCGGAGCGCTCGCAAGATGCGAAAGAGGTGGTCGGCCTCCGGGGGCGTCAGGACGGCCGTCGGCTCGTCGAGGATCAAAAGGTCGGCGCCGCGGTAGAGCGCCTTGAGGATCTCGACGCGCTGGCGCTCGCCGACCCCGAGATCCGCCACGCGAGCCGTCGGATCGACCTCGAGGTGGTACTCCCGACCCAGGCGGGCCAGCTCGGCGCGGGCCCGCGCCATCCCGGCCCGGAGCCGAAAACCTCCCTCCACGCCGAGCACGACGTTTTCCAGCACCGTGAACGACTCCACCAGCATGAAGTGCTGGTGCACCATGCCGATCCCCGAGGCCAGCGCATCCTGGGCGCTGCGGATGGCCGCCGGCCGGCCGCGCACGAGGATCTCGCCTCGGTCGGGCTGGTAGTAGCCGTAGAGAATGCCCATCAAGGTCGATTTGCCCGCACCGTTCTCGCCGACGATGCCGTGGATCGTCCCCGCTCGCACCACGAGCGAGACGTCGCGATTGGCGTGAACATCGCCAAACCACTTGTCGATCCCCCGCAACTCGATGACCGGGCTGGCGTTCTCGATCGCTCGCTCCGAGCGGCGGCTTCGCCGCCGCAATATCGTGTGTCGCACCTCGCGCATTCGGGGGGTTTGGGGGGGTCCAGGCCCCCCCAACTACTTGAACATGTAGTCGGTGACCTTGATCCTGCCGGCCACGATGTCGGCGCGCGCCTGTGCGAGCCGCCGCTCCATCTCCGCGCTGATCAGGCCGCGGTTGTACTGGTCCAGCGAGTAGCCGACCCCGCCCTCGGCGACCCCCAGGACGCGCACGCCGGCCTTCCACGTCCCCTCCTTCGCGGTCTTGAAGGCGTCGTACACGGCGAGGTCGACGCGCTTGACCATCGAGGTCAGGACCGAGCCAGGCTGGATGTGGTTCTGGTTCGAGTCGACGCCGATGGCCAGCCGGCCCTTGTCCTTGGCCGCCTGCAGCACGCCGAGGCCGGTAGCGCCGGCGGCCGCGTAGATGACGTCCGCGCCGCGATCGAACTGGCTCCGGGCCAGCTCGCCGCCTCGCGTCGGGTCGTTCCAGGCGGCCGGCGTCGTCCCCGTCATGTTCTGGAAGACCTCGATCTTCGGGTTGACGTACTTGGCCCCCTCCTCGTAGCCGAGGGCAAACTTGCGGATCAGCGGAATGTCCATCCCGCCGACGAAGCCGATCTTGCCCGTCTTCGAGGCCATGGCCGCCGCCATCCCCACCAGGAACGATCCCTCGTGCTCCTTGAAGACGATGGACTGAACATTCGGGAGATCCACCACGGCGTCGACGATGACGAACTTGACGCCGGGGAACTCCTTGGCCACCTTCTCCATGCCGCTGGCCTGGGAGAAGCCGACCCCCACGACGATGGGGGCGCCCCGCCGCGCCATGTTGCGCAGCGCCTGCTCGCGCTGGGCCTCGTTGGTCACCTCGAACTCGCGATACGCGATGCCCGTCTCCTTCTTGAAGCGCTCGGCGCCGGTATAGGCGGCCTCGTTGAACGACTTGTCGAACTTCCCGCCCATGTCGAAGACGATGGCGGGGACGAACTCCTGGCCGGGGGCGCGGCCGGCGACGATCATCAGCACCGCGAGCGCGAGGGCGACGGCGGTGAATCTCCGCGTGTGATGCCATGGTGTGCGCTCCTGTGTGCTCCGATCCGATCCTGGTGGCCTGCCATCGCGTCGCGACCACGACGACGCTCCGACCAGGCGCCCCGATGATATCCTCGGAGCCCCGATGAAGGCCAAGCCGCGCATCTACATCGCCGGCCCCCTGGGATTCTCGGAGGCCGGGCGTCACTTCTACCACGCCGTGCTCGTGCCCTTCGTGAGTGGTTTGGGCTACCACGTGCTCGACCCGTGGACCCTGACCGATGCCCGCAAGATCGAGGCCGTGGAGCGGATGCCCTACGGCGCGAAGCGGCGGGAGGCGTGGCGCACCCTCAACCGAGAGATCGGCGCGAACAACCGGGCGGCCATCGACGGCGCGCGAGGCGTGGTCGCCATCCTCGATGGCCCCGACGTCGACAGCGGCACCGCGGCGGAAATCGGCTATGCGTTCGCCCGCGGGAAGCTCATCGTTGGCTATCGGGGAGACTTCCGCCTCAGCGCCGACAACGAGGGGGGCGTCGTCAATCTGCAGGTGGAGTTCTTCATCCGCCAGAGTGGCGGGACGATCGTGACGCGCTACGAGGATCTGGAGCGGAGTCTGCGCCCCCTCCGCGCCGGAAAGGCTGTGAGCACACGTCCGCCGCGCTCGCCGCGTGGAGGAGGCACTGCATGATCGCTGCGATCGACATTCGCACGTCGGGACGATGGCTGGCCGCGCTGGTCCTGGTGGTCGCGCTGGCATCGGCCGCGCCGGTCCTGGCCCAGGATCCGCCCGCCCAGGATCTTCTCAACGCCGTCCTCTGGATGCAGCGGTCGGTGGAGTACAAGGCCGCGGCCCTCACGGCCTTCGCTCTCGCCCGCATCCGCCTCGACCAGGCGCTGGCCGACCCGAACTGGACGGCCGCCCCGAAGGAGCAGACCGGCGCGTACCAGGCCCTGCCCCCCGCCGTGATTCTGGACGTGGACGAGACGATCCTCGACAACTCCGGCTACCAGGCGTGGATGGTCCTCAAGGACACGACCTTCGATGCCAAGACGTGGAATGCCTACGTCAACACGGTGACCTCGCAAGCCATCCCGGGTGCGGTCGAGTTTGCCCGGTATGCGGAGGCCAAGGGCGTGAAGGTGTTTTACATCTCGAACCGCACCGCCGCCGAGGAGCCGCCCACCCGCAAGAACCTCGAGAAGTTCGGCTTCCCGATGGGCGGCACCGTCGACACCATGTTGATGGTGGGCAAGCAGCCGGGCTGGGGTTCGGCCAAGGGGACGCGCCGCGCCTACATCACCAAGGACTACCGCGTGCTGCTCAACATCGGCGACAACTTCGGCGATTTCGTCGACGAGTACCGGGGCAGCGAGGCCGAGCGCCAGAAGGTGATGGACGCGAACAGGGATCGCTGGGGACGCGAGTGGATCATGATCGCCAACCCGGCCTACGGGTCCTTCGAGTCCGCGCCGTTTGGCCACGACTTCAAGCTGTCCACCGGCGACAAACGCAAGGCCAAGCGCGGCGTGCTGGAGGCGTGGCCGGGCCCCTGACCGTTCTCCGGGACCTCTCGCGCCGACAGCGAACGCGGGGTCGCTCAGGGCGTGAGGGCCCGGATGGTGTATGGTGGCTCGCAACCGAGACGGATCGGTTCGCGCACCACGCGCTGACCCAGGAAAGGAGCGAAGCACCGTGCGATTCGGGATCTTCGGCAGTGCCCAGGCGAAGCGGGGTGGCCCCGACGTCGACAGCGGCGCGGGCTTCAGGGATTTCGTCGAGTACAACGTCGAGGCCGAAGGCCTCGGCTATGAGAGCTCGTTCGTCGTCGAGCACCATTTCACCGGCTTCGGCCAGATCTCGGCGACCCTCAACTTGCTGACCTGGGTCGGGGCGCGCACCACCACGTTGCGGCTCGGCACCGCCGTGATGACCTTGCCCTGGCACAACCCCGTCCTGCTCGCCGAGCAGGCCGCGACCCTGGATCTGTTGTCGGGAGGCCGGCTGGATTTCGGGATCGGCCAGGGCTACCGCCACAACGAGTTCGCCGGCTTCTGCCTCCCCATGGAGGAAGCGGAGGAGCGCTTCGAGGAATCCCTGGCGATCCTGCTCAAGGCGTGGACCTCCGACGCGCCGTGGTCGCACCGCGGCAAGTACTGGCAGTTCGAGAACGTCGTGGTCGAGCCGCCCACGGCCCAGAAGCCCCACCCGCCGTTGTGGATGGGCGCCGGGCGCCCGGCGTCGATCAAGAAGGTCGCCGCGTACGGCTACAACATGCTCCTCGACCAGTTCGCCCCCGTCGACCAGATCGGTGAGCGGATCGCCCTGTTCAAGTCGGAGGTCGAGGCGCGCGGGCATGTGTTCGACCCCATGAGCGTCGCGGTGACCCGGTCGATCTACGTGGCCATGACCGAGGCCGAACGCCAGAAGGCGCTCGAAACGCGGCTGGCCGCGCGCCGGCGGATGGAGCGGTTGGCCCAGCGTCCGGACGGGCAGAACAAGGCGAGCATCATGTCCTACGCCGATACCCTCGAGGCGGCCGCGGCGGGGGCGCTCTACGGCACGCCCGACGAGATCGCCGCCAAGCTGCAGGCCCTGCGCGACGTCGGCGCGGAGTACGTGCTGCTCAACAGCGCGGGTGGGCCGGAATCCCTCCGCCGCTTTGCGCGCGAGGTCTTGCCGGCATTCGCCGGCGCTCCCGTGCTCTCCGCCGCCTCCTGAGGGAGCTTGGCCCATCGCGGGCCAAGCCACGCGAGGTGCCCCGCGGAATGAGGCTCATGCTCCGCTCTCACGCCATGCTCCTGCTCGTCGCGGCCGGGCTCGTCGCGTTGATCGCGGTCGGGTGCGGCTACCTGGCCGGCGTCCTTCCCAGTGCGGCCGCCGACACCGGGGACATTGCGCTGCCGCCGGGCTTTCGCATCGCCGTGTACGCACCGGACGTGCCCAACGCTCGGCAGATGGCCGCGGGGCCCTCGGGCGTCGTGTTCGTGGGTTCGCGATCCGAGGGCAAGGTCTATGCGGTCGTGGACCGCGACGGCGACCATCGGGCCGATCAGGTCCACGTGCTCGCGCAGGGCCTCAACCAGCCGAGCGGCGTCGCTGTCCGCGACGGCACGCTCTACGTCGCCGAGGTGAGTCGCGTCCTGCGTTTCCGCGACGTCGCCCGCGACCTGGCGCGGCCGCCCAAGCCCGAGGTCGTCACCGACGCCTATCCGTCCGACGCCCATCACGGCTGGAAGTTCATCGCCTTCGGCCCGGACGGCCGCCTCTACGTTCCGGTGGGCGCCCCGTGCAATGTCTGTCTTCCGCCGGGCCCGCTGCACGCCACCATCACCCGCCTCGACCTGGCCGGCGGCCGGCCGGAAGTGATCGCGCGCGGCGTGCGGAACAGCGTCGGCTTCGACTTTCACCCGGACACGGGCGAGCTATGGTTCACGGACAACGGCCGTGACTGGCTCGGTGACGATCAGCCGCCGGACGAGTTGAACCGCCTGACGCGCCCCGGCGAGCACTTCGGCTTCCCGTACTGCCACGGCAACGGCCTCCGCGACCCGGACTTCAACGGCGGGCGCGCCTGCGACCAGTTCACTGCGCCGGCCCGGCCGCTCGGCCCCCACGTGGCCGCCCTCGGCATGCGCTTCTACACCGGGCGCATGTTCCCCGAGAAGTACCGCGGCGGCATCTTCATCGCCGAACACGGGTCGTGGAACCGCTCGACGCCCATCGGCTATCGGGTGACGTTCGTAAAGGTCGAAGGCGGTCGCGCAACGTCGTACGAGACGTTCGCGAGCGGCTGGCTCCAGGGCAGCACGGCGGCCGGCCGACCCGCAGACGTCCTGGTCATGCCCGACGGCTCCCTCCTGGTCTCGGACGACAAGGCCGGCCGCATCTACCGCATCACCTACGCGGGCAACTGAATCTGTGACGAACCGCCGCCGACCACGAGCGTGGACGACTCCGCTTCGCCGGGCTCGCCTTGACCGCGGGGCGCCCCATTGACTTGAGCCGGCCGGTGATCTTCAGGAGCTTCGCGGCGTTCAGGCCCAGGATCTTCGACTTCTCGCCATCGCTTCGAGGAGACGGTGCCCCTGCCCGTGAGCCGCGGCCGCACCTACTTCACCAGCGGCAGCATCCGTAGCGGTATTCCAGGCGAGAGCGCTGCCGGTCCACGACGGCTCAGCAGGGTACAGGTCCCCCGCCTCTTCGTTGGCGACCGAGCCCGTACCTTCGCGGGGCGAAGCGAGTAGCTCGCTCGCAACCTTCGACCGAGTCGCCGGTCCGCCCCGGCTCAGGAGCTCCATGACGCCGGCTCGAGACGTGGCAGTCGGACGAGCGCCGTTGGAGGTGATGCCGGCGCGTGACAGGGCAAGGTGACCGCGGCCCGGATCAGTTCGATCCACGCTGACGTGGGCGCGACGCTGCCGGACCGCCGGGACGCGGCGCGTACCACGACGTGCGTCGCCGCCGATCGTCAGAGCTCAGCCGCGTGCCCTCGAGCCGAGCAGGGCGGCATGAGCGTCCGCCTCGCGCAGTCGCCCGGTGCGGCGCGCCCATGCCTCGATCGCCGCCCAGTCCCACGCCGGCTGGCCGGATACCGTCCAGCGCGGGGTCGGCATCAGCTTCCGGTGCCGCCAGGTGTAACGGTTTGCGACCGCACGCCGAGGCGTCCGCGCTCTGGCTAGTCGGTGACCGAGCGGTAGATCTCCACCTCGGGCGGCCCCTCGGTGAGGCCTTCCTTCTCGCGTCGCTCGCGGTAGGCGGCCAGATGCGGCGCCTTGCGGTGGGCGTCGAAGGCGGCGTCGTCCTTGTACTGCTCGTAGAAGATGAAGACGTCGGGGTCCTTGGTGGACCGATGCGGGCGGTAGACGAGGCAGCCCGGCTCGGCCTTGCGCACCGCCGCCACCTGCTCCTTGAGGAGCGCGGCCAGCGCGTCGCCCTTGCCCTTGGCCGCCCGGATCTTCGCAATCACCGTGAGCACGTCAGCCATGGTTCTCGCTCTCCTGTTCGTTCGAGACGTCGTGCTGCTGGATCCTCGTGTGTAAAGTCTCGTCGCTCCGGCGTCCGGTGGCGCTGATCACGCCGTGTCGGGCGGCGGCGCGACCACGTCCTCGTATCGATGCCGCTTGGTGATCAGCCCCGAATGCTGAAAGACGTCGAGGGCCACCTCGAAGGCCGGGCGGGTGATCTCGACGTGCGGCGTCCAGCAGCCGAGCTTCTGGTAGTAGGCGATGGTCGAGGTCAGCACGGCCCGGTCGATCTCGGGGAAAAATGTCGCCTCGGCCTCGGCGATCTTGGCGGCGGGCGTGTTGACGATCCAGGCGCGCGCCGTGCGGTAGGCCCGCATGAAGCGCCTGGCCGTGTCCGTTTTCAGCCACTCGCGCGTGGCGGCCAGGCTGGAGAAGGCGCACGGGCCGATGGCCTCGCCGACGGAGGCCACGATGTGCCCCACGCCGTCGTGCTCGAGCTGCTGCGGGGCCGGCCCCTGCTGGTGGATGTAGTCGCCTTCGCCCTTCCGGAAGGCCTGATCCATCTGCCCGCTCGGGACGTCGACGGCGTCGATGGCCGCGTAGTCCAGGCCGCGCCGGTGGCAGGCGTACTTGAACATGGCGAGCGGCTGCCCGCCGTGATCGGCGAGGACTTTCTTGCCGCGAAGCTTGTCCCAGGTGAAGGCGGGATCAGGCGCGCGAGCGGTGAGGAAGAAGCCGTCCTTCTCGTTGATCTGGGCGAAGTGAACCGCCGGGGGCCGCTGGCCCTTTTCCAGCGGACCGAAGCCCTGCGAGGGCGCCGACTGGCAGACGTGGACCGTGCCGTTCACCAGGCCCTCGATCGCCGACTTGCCGGGCGGCGCGATCGAGTGCTTCGGCTCGAACCCCTCCTCCTTGAGGAAGCCGCCGGCGATCGTGGCGATCAGCGGCGTGTAAAAGGCAGAAAAGCGCGTGAACTGGATGCTGATCTCGTCGCTCACGGCAACCTCCCCGGAGGGTCGTCAGATCTGGCGAAAAGCCGCGGCAAGGATCGCGCCGTGCACAGGCCGAGTCAAGGGCACCGGGCGAATACCTTGATCAGCGCGGCCGGCGGACACGGGCGCCATTGGGGGATGGCCGCCGGTTGACGGCGCGACGATCGCGCGCGGGACCGACCGGGACGCGGTCGAGCACGCGGGTCCGCACGGGCGACGAGAGGATGACGGACGTGGACGGCGTGCCGTGGCGCCCCAGCTTCTCGATCACCGCTTCGAGGTGACCGACCGAGGTGACGGCCACGCGGAGGACGAAGCTGTCGCTTCCCGTCACGTGATGGCACTCGAGCACCTCGGGCAGCGCCCGGGCCAGCGCCTTGAGAGCCGGACAGTCCTCCTCGCGCGCGCTCACGCGGATCAAAGCCTCGATCGACAGCCCGAGCCGCCCCAGGCCCAGCTCGACGCGATACCCACTGATGATCCCCGCGTCCTCGAGCCGCCGGACGCGCTCGGCGACGGCGGGCGCGGAGAGGCCGACCTTGCGCCCCAGCTCGCTGAAGGACACGCGGGCGTCCTCCTGGAGGACGCACAGGATGCGCCAGCCCACGTCGTCCAGGAGTCTTTCGATCGATCGGCTCATAGGCGCGTCTCATTGTAGAAACGACGGCAATTTCGTCAATGTACTTTCGAACGCCTCTGGATGGCCGGGCGCCCCTTGGGTACCGTGAGCCTGACGCGGCCATTCGGGTCCGGAGGCATCCGGCGGGAGGAGACGCGATGAACGACGATCAGGTCAAGCACTACGCGGACAAGCTTGCCTACGAGATCGACTCCTGGGACTTGCAGGTGGCGCAGGCCGCCGGCGAGAACATCATCGTGATCGACACCAGAGGGCCCGAGGCGTTTCAGCGCGCGCACATTCCCGGCGCCGTGAGCATTCCGCATCGCACGATGTCGGCGGAGAGCACCCGGCACCTCGACCGGACCAGCGCTGGTCGTCACCTACTGTGACGGCATCGGCTGCAACGGGTCGACCAAGGGCGCGCTCACCATGACGAAACTGGGCTTCCGGGTGAAGGAGCTGATGGGCGGCCTCGACTGGTGGAAGCGGGACGGACACAAGACGCACGGGAGTCAGGCAACGGAATCGTCCGTCAGGTGTGGCTGCGGCTAGCTCAGGCCCGCAGGAGACCTCGGCGCGCGAGGTTGGCCATCAGGGCGCCGGTGCCGAAGGTCCACGGCTCCGCCTGATCGCAGGTCACCACCTCGTTGACGAGGGCGCCGAGCTCCGGCGCCGAGATCCTCACCACGTCGCCGACCTTGTGGGTAAAGCCACTGCCCGCGGCCCCGCGATCGTCCACGGGCGCGAACATGGTGCCGATGAACAGGACGAGCCCGTCGGGATACTGATGAAAGCGGCTGCAGGCTTGACCGGCGAGCTCGGTCAGGTCCCGGCTGATCTCGCCCACCCGTGTGGTGTGGGCGAGACGGAAATCGTCGACACCGTCCACCACGGTCTCGAAGCTGAGGCGGCGCGCGACATCGAGCGTGAAGGTCTCGTCGAGCAGCCGAAAGAACGGCCCCATCGCGCACGAAGCGTTGTTGTCCTTGGCACGCCCCAGGAGCAGCGCGCTGCGTCCCTCGACGTCTCGCAGGTTCACGTCGTTGCCGAGGGTGATGGCGACGATCGCGCCCGCGCTGTTGATGACGAGCACCAGCTCGGGCTCGGGGTTGCTCCACACCGAGGCGGGATGGATGCCCACCCGAGCGCCCAGACCCACCGCGGCCATGGGCGGACACTTCGTGAACAGCTCCGCGTCCGGCCCGATGCCGACCTCGAGGTACTGCGACCACATGGCGCGGGCGACGAGCACCTCCTTGACGCGGGCCGCCTCCGGGGAGCCGGGCCGGACGCCGCGCAGATCGGGCCCGATGATGGCCTGGATCTCGCGCCGCACGCCGTCCGCCATGGCGGGATTGCCGCGCGCGCGCTCCTCGATGACGCGCTCGAGCAGGCTGGCGACGAAGGTCACGCCACTGGCCTTGACCGCCTGCAGATCGCCGGGCGCGAGAAGCCACGGGCGCGACGGGTCGCGATGGCCCTCGACGCTGTTGGCGACGATGGCCTCCAGCGGACCGAGGGGCGGCGCGCTCTGAATCGCCGCCCGCATGTCGGCCGACTTGGCCACGTTCAGGAGGTGGCTGGCTGTCGGATACGACCGCGTGAGATCCACGGCATCGTCACCGCGCACCCCGATGACGGACGGTCCATCCTCCGCCGGGACCCATGCCCGCCCGACCAGCAGGGCCTCGTGGACGTCCCGGGGCAAACACTCGCGAGCCGCCAATCTCAATCTCGACGCCATGGCCTTCTCCCCCACGTCAATGCTGAGTGCACCGCTTGACTTCGGGCCGGCTCGTCAGAGCCGGGCGCCTCAGGGCTGGCGGTACGTGAACGCGCTGCGGCGGACCCGCTCGACGAGGCCCCGTTCGAAGGGGTCAATGCGATATCCGTGGGGCTGCGGCGGACCGCCCACCTCGAGCAGCTGCAGCACCGCCGCGTGGCTGTAGTAGCCGCTATAGGTCTGGCGCACCAGGACCTCGAAGAACACCGGCTGATCGCGCTCCAGGTGCTGGAGGACGGAGTCCTGCTCGTCTCCGGGCAGCGCGGCGAAGCCGGCCGGCCGAGCGCGCTCGCCGGCAATGGCGATCTGCCGGAGCCCTTCGACGAACAGTCGGCGCGCCGCCGGCGTGGCGGCGGCCACCTGCTCCAGGTAGGAGCCGATCCCCAGGTCACCCGCCGCGGGGAAGCCGCGGCCGGCCGGCACGAGGCGGTTGAGGACGAGGCGGAGCAGCTCGCGCTCGGCCGCGGTGAAGGTCTCCGGCATCACAGGTTCCGCGCGTGCCGCGCGATGTGATCGGCGATGCGAAGGGCCAGGGCCTGGATGGTCGAGGTCGGGTTCACGGCGCCTCCGGTTATCAAAATACTGCCGTCCACGATGTAGAGGTTCGGCACCTCGTGGCACCGGCCGTACGGGTCGACCACCGACCGCCGCGGGTCGGCGCCCATCCGTGCCGTGCCCATCAGGTGCCAGCCGGCGGTGCGCAGGAGTGGCGTGATGTCCACTCCGCGCGCGCCGGCGGCCTGCAGGACTTCCTCGGCGCGCGCGAGGCCGTGGTCCAGCAGCTTCCGGCTGTTCTCGCTGAGCGTGTAGGCGATCCGGGGGGCGGCGATGCCATCGCCGTCGGTGAGCTGAGGGTCCAGCTCGACCCTGTTGTGCTCTTCCGGGAGATCATCCCCGATGACGGCGACCGTAATGGTGCGGTCGAAGCGGGCATCGTACGCCGCGCGGTGCCCGGCGCCCCAGGGCAGGCGCTGGGCGCTGAGACCGCCGGTGGCCGTGCCGATGGCGTTCAGGCCGCGCGTAATCTGGAAGGAGTAGCCGCGGACGAAGCCGCGGGCACGGTCGGTCTCGTAGAACTCCTGGCTGATGATGGCGCAGCCGTTGGGGTCCCTGGTGCCCCTCCAGCCGCTCGTCGAAGAGGCCACGCGCGAGGGCATACGGGTGAAACATGAGGTTGCGGCCCACCAGACCCGTGCCGTTGGCGAGCCCGTCCGGAAAGCGCGACGACCTCGAGTTGAGGAGCAAGCGCGGTGTCCCCACCCCGTTGGCGGCGAGGACGACGACCCTCGCCTTCTGCTCGTGCACCCTTCCCTGGCCGTCGTGATAGATCACGCCCTCGGCGCGGCCATCGCGGGACACACGTGATCTCGCGGACCCGCGCGCCCGTGCGCAGCACCGCCCCTCGGGCGAGCGCCTTCGGCCAGTAGGTGATGTCCGTGCTGGCCTTGGCCCCGACGGGACAGCCGAGGTCACAGGGCCCGCAGTTGTTGCAGCCGCGGCGCCCGTCATAGGGGGCCGTGACAATCGCGCTGTCCGACGGCCACCAGTGCCAGCCGAGCTTCTCGAAGCCGTGCACGATGGTGTGTCCGAGCCGCCCGATGGGGATGGGCGGGGTTTGCCGTGGCGACTTCGGCGGGTAGGCGGGATCACCGGTGAGGCCGGCCACGCCCATCATGCGGTCGTTGACATCGAAGAAGGGCTCGAGGTCGCCGTAGCGTCAGCGGCCAGTCGTCGGCCACGCCGTCGAGGCTGTGCACCTTGAAGTCGGAGGGCCGGAAGCGCGGGAAGTGGGCGCTCCAGTGAATCGTGCTGCCACCCACCGCGTTGTACATGAGCGGATCGATTGGGGATGCCGCGGTGTTCAGGGGATAGTCAACCGCGAGCCGGCGCACGTTGGGGTCGGGGTGGAAATCGGTCTGGCGGTGCAGCTCCCAGTCGGACCGTGCCGTGGGATAGATCTCCGGGGCCACCCAGCCGCCCTGCTCCAGACACAGCACGTCGATGCCGGCTTCGCTGAGGCTCCACGCCACGGCGGCGCCCGAGGCGCCGGCGCCGACGATGAGGACGTCGACGCGATCCTTCATCGAAGCGCGGCGCCGCCCGCTCTCATGGTCCCCTACCCTCGGAGCCTGCGATGCGCTGGCCTTCTGTCACGTCGCCCTTCCGTATCCATGCGAGTGTGACCTTATAGCACGTCTCGTCGTCGCCGCCGGTACCGCGACCGGCGCACAGAGCCTCCCTGGCGTCCGGCGCCCGCGCCGGCCTCGGCTTTCGTCACTGGCGCCCGCCCGAAGACAGATCGATTTGCGATACTCGGCGGGTGCGGCGTGTCGGCGCCTGGGCGGGGATCGGAGACGACGAGGAGCGCACATGAAACAGAGCAGGAGGATCGGTGAGGCGCCCGCGATGAGCGAACGTCTGTTCGGAGCATCTGTGCGGCGGCGCGAGGATGCGCGCCTGGTCACCGGCCGGGGCCGGTACGTCGCTGATGTCGCGCTGCCGGGGATGCTCCACGTCGCGGTGCATCGCAGCCCTCACGCCCACGCGCGCATCGTCCGCGTCGACGCCGGCGAAGCGCGCCGCCGGCCCGGCGTCGTCCACGTGCTCGTGCCGTCCGAGGTCGCGGCGCTGGGTCGGCTGCCCCTGCTCGTTCCGCACGCGAGCCTGATCGCGCCGGCCTGCCCGGAGATCCTGCCTCAAGAAATCGTCTCGTACGCGGGGCAACCGGTGGCGCTCGTCGTCGCCGAGAGCGCCGCCGAGGCTGTCGATGCCGTCGACGCGCTCCGCGTGGAGTACGAGCCGCTCCCCGCCGTCGCCTCGCTCGACGACGCACTCCGCGCCGACGGTCCGCGCGTCCATCCGAACGGCAACGTGGCCGCGCGCTTCACCCAGCGCGTGGGCGACCCGGCGGGGGCCCTCCCCCGCGCCGAGGTCGTGCTGCGCGAGCGCTTCCACCTGCATCGCGGCGCCGGCATGGCCATGGAGACGCGCGCGATCGCCGCGCGCTGGGACGCCGACCTTGGCCAGGTCACCGTGTGGTCGACCACGCAGGCGCCCCAGATCCTGCGCCGGATGCTCGCGCGCTATCTCGGGCTGCCCGAGCACGCCGTCCGCGTGGTCACCCAGGACATCGGCGGCGGGTTCGGCCCCAAGGCCATCGTCTATTCCGAGGACATCCTGGTGCCGCTGCTCGCCCGCACGCTCGGCCGGCCCGTGCGGTTCGTCGAGACGCGCCGCGAGCACCTCCTGGCCGTCACCCAGGAGCGCGACCAGTGGCACGACGTCGAGCTGGGCCTCACGCGCGACGGCCAGATCGTCGCGCTCCGCGATACGTTCGTGCACGACTGCGGCGCCTTCGTCTCGTGGGGCATCATCGTGCCGCTCATCACCTCGGTCAGCGTGCCCGGCCCCTACCGCGTCCCGAACTACGAGGTGACGTTCACCGCCCTCTACACCAACCGTGTGCCGGTCACGCCGGTGCGCGGCGCGGGGCGGCCGCAGGCGGTGTTCGTGATGGAGCGGATGCTGGACCTCGCCGCCGAGCGGCTCGGCCTCGACCGCGTGGCCATTCGCGAACGCAACCTGATCCAGCCCCACGAGTTCCCGTACGACGTCGGCCTGATCTCACGCGACAACAGCCCCCGCCGCTACGACAGCGGCAACTACCCCGAGTGCTTACGGCGCGTCGCCGCAGCGGTCGGTTGGGACGGCTTCGCCGCGGAGCGCGAACGGGCGCACGCCGAGGGGCGCGCCATCGGCATCGGCTTCGCGCTCTTCGTCGAGGACACGGGGCTCGGCCCGTACGAGGGCATCCGCGTCCGCGTCGATCCCCTCGGGCACGTGTTCGTCTTCTCCGGCACCTCCAGTCAGGGTCAGGCCCACGAGACGACCATGGCCCAGATCGTCGCCGATGGCCTCTCCGTGCCGATCGAGCAGGTGACGGTGGTGCCGGGCGACACCGCCGGCATCCCCTACGGTGTCGGCACCTTCGCGAGCCGGGTTGCCGTGCTGGCGAGCGCCTCGGCCAGCCACGCCGCCGCCGAGGTACGAAAGAAGGCGCTCGCCGTTGCCGCCGACCACCTCGAAGCCGCGCCTCGAGGATCTGACCCTCGAGGACGGCCGCGTCGCGGTGCGCGGAGCGCCCGGGCGTGGCCTTGCCCTTGGCGATGTGGCGGCCATCGCGACGGCGCCCCGCCCCGGTTACGCGCTGCCGGGTGGGATGGACCCGGGCCTGGAAGCGACGGGCTACGTTCATGTACTTGCAGTCGACGTACTCGAGCGGCGCCCACGCGGCCGTGGTCGAGGTCGACCCCGAGACCGGCACGGTGCGCTTGCTGCGCTACGTCGCCGTCGACGATTGCGGCACGATGATCAACCCGATGGTGGTCGAGGGCCAGGTCCATGGCGGCATCGCCCACGGCATCGGCAACGCGCTCCTCGAGGAGGTCGTCTACGACGCCGCCGGCCAGCTCGTGACGGGCACGCTGATGGACTACGCGCTGCCCCGAGCCTCCGACGTTCCGCCATTCGAGGTCCACCACGTGGTGACGCCGTCGCCGCTCAACCCGCTCGGCGTCAAGGGCGCCGGCGAGGGTGGCACCCTGCCCGCGCCCGCCGCCATCGCCAATGCCGTGGCCGACGCGCTTCGGTCGCTGGGCATCGAGGTGATCGAGATGCCGCTCACGCGTGAGCGCCTGTGGCGCCGGGTACGCGCGGCAACCGCCCGCTGAGAGAGACGCGGGCTCATCGCGCGCGATCCAAACTTCTGGCGGATCGAGGCGCACTCCTGGTAAGTCGATACGGGCCTCTGCCCATAGGAGAAGCCGCATGAGGACGCTCATCCACGGCGGCGACATCGTCGCCTACCACGAGGGCTGCCACCGGCTGCTGCGCGGCGGCGCGCTGGTCTTCGAGGACGACCGCATCGCCTTCGTCGGCCGCGCCGCCCCTGGTCCGGTCGATCAGCGGATCGACGCCACGGGACAGCTCGTCATTCCCGGGCTCATCAACATCCACTGTCACGGCGACGTGGAGGCGGGCGGCCGGCTCGTGGCCGACTGCGGCCGGCGCGACTTCTTTCAGGCCGGCTTCCTCAACTACAACGCCGCCCCGAAGGGCGTGAAGAACCTGCCCGCCCGGCAGGATCCGTGGATCGGCGGTCGCTTCGCGTTCGTGGAGATGCTGCGCCACGGCTGCACGACGGTCGTGGAGATCGGCCTGGCCGCCGAGGAGCACGCGGCCATTGCCGGCGAGCTGGGGATGCGCGCCTACCTCAGCCCGGCCTACAAGTCCTACGACTATCGCGTCGGCGAGCACGGCGAGCTGTCCTACGAATTGCACGAAGAAGCCGGACTGCGGGCGCTCGACCGCGCGAAGGATTTCATCCGCGAGCACGCCGGGTCGCACGCCGGGCGCATCCAGGGAATGCTGTTTCCATTCCAGGTGGAGACCTGCAGCCCGGCCTTGCTGCGGGCGACCCGCCAGGCGGCGGACGAGCTGGGCGTGGGCATCGAGATCCACGCGGGCCAGAATTTGCTTGAGTTCCACGAGATCTTGCGGCGCCACTGCCTGACGCCGATCGAATATCTGGCCGACACCGGTCTGCTCGGACCCGACGCCATCGTCGGACACTGCATCATCAACTCGGCCCATCGCCTGGCCGGGCTGCCCGGCGGGCGCGACCTCGAGATCCTGGCGCGGTCGGGCGCCTCGGTGGCGCACTGCCCCCTGGTGTTTGCCCGGCGCGGCAACGCCATGGAGTCATTCCACCGCTTCCGCGCCGCCGGCATCAACGTGGGGCTCGGCACCGACACCTACCCGCGCGATCTCATCAGCGAGATGCGGCTGGCCGCATTGCTCTGCAAGGTGGTGGAGCACGACTTCACGGTCGCCACCTCGGCCGACGTCTTCACGGCCGCCACGCTCGGCGGGGCCCAGGCCTTGCGGCGCGACGATCTGGGGCGCCTGGCTCCAGGCGCCAAGGCCGACATCGTGCTGATCGACATGCGCACGCTCCGCATGGGCCCCTACCGCGATCCGATCAAGGCGCTCGTGCAGTGCGGCACGGGCGACGACGTCAGCCGCGTCATCGTGGACGGGCGGACCGTGGTCGAGGGCGGTCACGTCGTCGGGGTGGACGAAGCCCAGGTGCTGGCCGACGCGCAACGCGAGGCCGAGCGATTGTGGGCCGAGGTTCCCGAGTGGCACTGGCAGAAGTTGAGCGCAGACGAGCTGTCGCCGGCGTCGTTCCCGCCGCTGACCACGGACTTGCGGGGCTGAGACCCGCTCCTTCATGTCGCGGAAGGTGCCGGTCAGGGTGACGGCGATCGCGATCGCGGTCTCGAGGAGACATCCATGATCGAGTTCTTCAATCCACCCGACGCGCCGGCGCCGGGTGCGTTCTCACGGGCGACCCGGGCGGCGGGGCTTGTGTTCGTGTCGGGCACCAGCGGGGGCAACGACATCGGCGGCCCGCCTCTCGCGGGAACCGCCACCGAGGAGACGCGCTGGGCGCTGGAGAACGTCGGGCGGATCCTGCGCGCGGCCGGGTCGTCGCTCGACCGGGTGGTGCAGATGACCGTGCTCATCACCGACCCCGCCGACTACCACGAGATCAACGCGGAGTACGTCAAGCACTTCCCGCGCGGCCTGCCCGCACGCCACACCGCGCGCTTCGGGGTGCCCACGACGGCCAAGGTGGCCTTCGCCTGCATCGCGCTCGCCGGCGACACGCCCTGAGGCGCGCCCGTCAGGGAGACGTTCTCCGCGAGGGCGTGAGCCGCGCGACGTCGAAGCCGTACAGGCGCGCCGCATTGCCGCCGGCGATCTTCGCCTGTTCCTCCTCGGGCACGCCAGCCAGGATGTCGGCCAGGATCTTTCGGGACTGTGGGAACGTCGATTCGCTGTGGGGATAGTCGGAGCCCCACATCATGTTGTCGACGCCGATGGCGTCGCGCAGGCGAATGCCGATGGCATCTTCCTGGAAGCTCAGGAAGACATTGCGGTGGAAGAAGTCGCTCGGCCGCATGCCGTCCTTGAACCGGTACAGCGCCTCCTCGTGGCGCTCGCGGTACGTGTAATCCATGGTGGAAAGCACATGGGGAGCCCAGGCCAGCTCGAACTCCACGATGGCCAGCCGGAGCCCGGGATGGCGCTCGAAGACCCCGGAGAAGATCATGTCGCACATCGAGATCGCCGGATAGAAAGCCTTCGTCGCCCGGCTGCTCGCGTCGCGCAGCGTCTTCTCTCCGGCCCCGCGGATCTTGCCTTGCCGCCGCGTGGCCGTATGCAGGCTGAGCGGCATGTTCAGCGCCTGGGCCGCCGCCCAGAAGGGTTCGTACATCGGCTGGTCGTAGCGCCGGTCCTCGAGGGGATACTCCGTGATCATCGCGCCCGGCGAAGCCCTGCCGCGCCGCGCGCTCCAGTTCCCGGATGCCGTCCTGGACATCGTCCAGGTTGATCATGGCGATGCCCTTGAGCCGCGCGGGGTCCGTGCTGCAGAAGTCGGCGAGCCAATCGTTGTACGCCCGGAAGATCGCGGACATGAGCGCCGGGTCGGCCACCTTGAAGTAGAAGAGGCCCTGCGACGGGTAGAGCACCTCGCCGGCCACCCCATCGAGCTGCATGTCCTTGAGGTGCTGGTCGGGGTCATACCCTCCGTGATGCACGTCTTCGAACGCGCCCATGGGAAGAGATCGTCTCCGGCGCCTCGAACCGCGCCCCCGCGTTGGAGATGAGCCCGATGCCGGAGACGAACTGGTCCTGTTCGACCACGAGCTGATCGACGCCATGGATCCGTTGCATGCGGGGGGCCCGATCGCGGAAGGCTGCGTCGATGCGGGTCGTCCACAGATCCGGTGGCTCGAAGACGTGAGAATCGGACGAGAGAACGAGTGCGGGCACCATCGGACTCCCCCTCTTCTGCGCCCCGCTGAGCTCGCCCCGCTGAGCAGATTCGTCCGCGGAATGTCCGGCCGTTCATCGAGTGCATCGACCAGTCCCTCAGCATGGGCCACCGCATCGCCAGGTAGGCGTCGAAGCCAGGGCATCCGGCGATGACCAGCCGCCAGTGGGGGCCAACAACGCCGCGGCGGTCCATACCGAGGGCGCGGACGGTGTTGCGCGACCTCAAGCGCCGCGGGCTGCGCTCCCCCGCTGGCTATCGGTGATGACGGCCGGGCTTCTGGGCTACCATGCGCGAGGTGTGGCCGGAGACGGCGGAGCAGCGGGCGGGAGATCACGCGCTTCGCCCAGAGTACGAGGCCAAGTGCCCAAAGCCGTAGCGGCGCTGACCGTCGATCAGGACCGCCTCCTCGCACACGTAGGTTCCCGGAGCGATGCCGCAAGGCGAGCGGCGACGGCCTCGCTGATCGGGCTGAGGGGGCCGAGAAGCCCACCATCCGGCGAAATGGTGATGCTGGTGCCGTCGGGATTGACGAAGGCGAAGCGGAGCGCGACTTCGACCTGATGATCGCCCGGACCAGCGGCCCGGCCGCAGTTTCCGCTTGACACCTTTCTGTATGTGCACCGGCCGCGGGTCGCCAGTGCCGCGCGGATACATGCCCAGCGGGCCGCAGAAGGCCGTGGGTGCGCGGGGCCGGGGTTCGGCGCGGGGAAACGCGGATCCCGCCGCAATCGCCGCTCGGCGCGCCTCGCAGATACCTCCAAAACTGCGGTGTAGAGTCGCCCCAGCACAAGGGGGACTCGCTCATGGAGATCGGCCCGCTACGCATCGTTCCCACGCCCGAGACCATCCAGGAGCTGGATCGCCTGGGCGATGAGATCGCCGAGCTGTCGGCCCACCTCGACGCCGCCACCGCTCGCCTGCTCGACCTCATCCGCGAGTTCGATGCCCGGGGCGGCTGGAACAATGGCTTCCCCTCCTGCGCCGCCTGGCTGACCTGGCGCATCGGGCTCGCCCCGGGCGCCGCCCGCGAGCACGTGCGGGTGGCGCGCGCCCTGGGCACGCTGCCCCTGCTGGCCCAGGCCCTGACCGGCGGCGGAGCTGTCGTACTCCAAGGTCCGGGAGCTGACGCGCGTGGCCACACCGGAGACCGAAGAGCGGCTGCTGGCGGTGGGGCGGGCCGGCACGACCGAGCACGTGGCGCGGATCGTGCGGGGCTGGCGGCGGGTGGACCGGCACGCCGAGGCCCGCGAGGCGGCCCTGCAGCACGCGAGCCGGGCGCTGCACGTGTATCCGGACAGTGACGGCACGGTGAGGATCAAGGGGCGGTTGACCCCGGAGGTCGGGCGCCCTGCTCGTGCAGGCGCTCGCAGCCGCTCGGGAGACGCTGTACCAGCAGGGGCGGGGGAAGGAACCGGAAGCCGACCCACCGACGATGGAGCAGCAGCAGGCGGACGCCCTCGCCCTGCTCGCGGAGACGGCCCTCCACCAGGGCCTCGACCCCGGGAGCCCGGGGGAGCGCTACCAGGTGGTCGTCCACGTCGATGCCGAGGTCCTGGCGGACGCCGACGCGCCAGGCCAGTCGACGCTCGAGGACGGCGCACGCGTTCCAGCTGGAACGTCCCAGCGCCTGGCCTGCGACGCCAGCCGGGTGGTGATGCGCCACGGCCGGGATGGCCGGGTCGTGGAGGTCGATGCCCGGACCCGGACGATTCCCCCGGCGATCCGGCGAGCGCTCCACCATCGCGACCGCGGCTGCCGCTTCCCAGGCTGCGGGGTCCGGTTCGGCCACGGCCATCACATCCGTCACTGGGCCCACGGCGGCCCCACCACGCTCTCGAATCTGGCCTTGCTCTGTCGCCGGCACCATCGCGCCGTCCACGAGGAGGGCTATCAGCTCGATCGACAGCCGGACGGCGCGCTTCGCTTCCGCCGACCGGATGGCCAGCTCTTGCCCGAGGTTCCGCCGCCCCCCAAAGTGTCTCTCGATCCGGTCAAGACCCTCATCGCGCAGAACGACGCCGAGGGGCTTCATCTCCATGCGCGGACGGCAATGCCAGGCTGGATGGGCGAGCGCCTGGACGTGGGCTGGGCGATCGGCGTCTTGCATCCCTTGGCGAGGTAAATCGCCATGGCGAGCGCGCCGAAACCCTCCATCATACGGAAGCGAAGCGTAGGAACACCCCACCCGCCGCGACCTCGACCAGGCCCCGCCGCTCTACATCCAGGAGAAGGTCCCACCCGAGGCGCTCATCAACGACCTGTTGCCCCAGACAGTTCGTCGGCAACCCTCGTCTTCATCTCATCAACGGTCGCGCCGGCGGCGGACGCCGTCTTCACCCCCGCGATGAGATCCGAGAGGTCTAGTCGACTCTGGACGATCAGGTCGGGCGTGAGCTGCTCGATCTTCGTGCGGCCGCACAGGCCCATGGCGGTGTGCGACCTCGTCGCGGAGGATCTCGCACACGCGGGCCACGCCGTCGGCGCCGTCGGCGCCCAGGCCCCACAGCATCGTGCGCCCGCACGCGACCGCTTTCGCGCCGCGGGCCAGCGCCTTCACCACGTCGGTGCCGCGGTTGAAGCTGCCGTCGATGATGATTTCCGCGCGCCCGGCCACGGCGTCGACGATCGGGGGCAGCGCCTCGATCGTGGACTGCGTGTGGTCGAGCTGGCGACCGCCGTGGTTGGAGACCCAGACGAGGCGTACGCCGGTCTCCACCGCGCGTCGCGCGTCGGTCACCGTCATGAGCCCCTTGATGCCGACGGGCAGCTTCGTGGTCTTCATCAGCCACTCCACGTCGGCCCAGGTGAGGCGCTGCTGATAGTCGTTGTCGGGGCCGCGCGGGTTGGGCGCGATCTCCATGGCCTTGCGCGGGCTGAAGCGGTGGAAGATGTCGCGCTCGCGCCGGCCGTAGTGCTGGACGTCGACGGTGAGCACGACCGCCTTGTAGCCGGAGGCCTCCACCCGCGCCAGCAGCTCGCTCTGCCAGCCGCGGTCGCCGTGGGCGTAGAGCTGGAACATCTGCGGCCCGCCCGCGGCCTTGGCGACGTCCTCCACCGGCCACCCGCTGGCGCCGCTCAGCCACTGCAGCGTGTCGCCGCGGCCGGCGCCTCGGGCCATCTCCACGTCACCCTCGGGATGGAACAGGATGAGGCCGCCCATCGGCGCCACCGTCACCGGCCACGACAGGGGCACGCCGAGCAGGCTCGTGCTCAGGTCGATCGTCCGCACGTCGACCAGCACGTGCTGCTGGATGGCCAGCCGGTCGAGGTGGCGGCGGTTGCGCCGCTTGGTCGTCTCGGTCTCGGCAGCCCCGTCGCCGAAGTTCCAGTGGTCACGGGGCAGCCGCGCACGGGCAAAACGACGGATCTCGGGCAAGGTCACGAACTTGGGGCCTGATGACTGGGTCATGGCGCCGTACTATACGCCACCTCACGCGCCGCGTCTGGGGCCAGACCCGTTGAGCGCAGCTGTTCTCGGAGGCGGCGCGGAAACCATCCGCGTCGTGGGGACGGTCAGGACGGACGACACGGGCATCGTGACCATTATCGCCCACGCCCCACCCGGGCAGCGGCTGACGGCGAGCGTCGGGACGTGGAACCCAGCCTAGGCGGGCGCTCCCGCGTCCTCTTCGTCGCTCCGCATCCGCCGGGGGAAGCGCTCCTCGAACATCACGTAGAGCGTGGGGATCAGCACGAGGGTGAAGAACGTCGAGACGAGCAGGCCGCCGATCACCGCGATGGCCAGCGGCTGGTTCGCTTCCGTGCCCACGCCGTACGCGAAGGCCATGGGGAGCAAGCCCACCACCGTGGTCAGCGTGGTCATGAGGATGGGGCGCAGCCGGATGCGCCCGGCTCGGGGCACGGCGGTCTCCAGATCCATGCCGTGGCGCCGCAGCTCGTTGATGTACTCCACGAGCAGCACCCCGTTCGACACCACGATGCCGACCGTCATGATGATGCCCATGAACGACGTGGTGGACAGCGTGGTGTTCGTCAGGTAGAGCGCCCAGAAGACGCCGATGAGACCCATGGGCACCGAGAACATGATGACGAAGGGATCGAGCAGGGACCGGAACTGCGAGGCCAGCACCATGTACACCAGGATCATGGCCAGAATCGAGGTGAAGTAGAGGCTCCCGAAGGCCTCGCGCTGCTGCTCGGTCTGGCCCCCGAGTCGCACGGTGAAGCCCGGCGGCAAGGTCAGCTGGTTGAACTTGGCCTCCAGCTCCGCCGAGAGCGACCCGAGGTCGCGGCCGACGGCGTTGGCCGTCACCCGCACGATCCGCTGCTGGTACTTGCGCTCGATCTCCACGGGCCCGGTGGACCTCTTGATGTCGGCCACGGTGGAGAGGAGCACGGGGCGGTCGCCCGCGGTGACGAACACGCGGCCGAGGTCGTCGGGGACTTGCCGGTAGGGCTCGTCGAGCTGGACCACCACGTTGTACTGATTGCCCGTCGTTGGATCTGTGTACACGGACGGGTTCACGCTGGCGTTCGAGTTGAGCGAGAAGAGCACGGTCTGGGCGATTTCCCGCTGGGAGAGGCCGACGGCGGCGGCCTTCTTGCGGTCCACCGTGACGTCGAACTGCGGGTAGTTCGCGTCGCGGCTGACGTTGACGTCCACCACGCCCTCGGTGGCCTGCATGAGCCGCGCGACGTCGCGGGAGACGGCCTCCGCTCCGTCGAGATCGTAACCGAGGATCTCCACTTCGAGCGCGGTCTCGGAGCCGAAGTTGATCGTCCGCGACACCAGACCCCCCGGAACGAACCGATAGCTCGTGCCCGGGAACCGGCCGGCGAATTGGGGCCGGAGCGCGTTGACGATCTCCTGGTCGCTGCGCTTCCGCCGGTTGGCCGGTACCAGGTAGGCCTGGATGGTGGCGCTGTGGGGGCCGGTATTGCTGGTGAAGACGGCGGCCTGCCCCTGGGGGATGCCGAGGTCGGAGACGACGGAGATCAGCTCGCCCCCGTCCAGCGTCTCCCGGATGAGCGCCTCCATGTCGCGCACGATGCGCTCCGTTTCCTCGACCCGGGTGCCGATCGGCGCCTTGAGGTCGACACGGAACTGGCCTTCGTCCGACGCCGGGAAGAACTCGGTGCCGATGAGCGGCTTGAGTCCGAACTGGGGAGCCGCCACCAGAAAGAGACTGGCCACGAAGGCGACGGCCACCGTGACCACGACGAGGCGGCGATGACGGAGCGACCATTGCAGAACGTGTTCGTACCAGATCTCCATCCCGTCGAAGAATCGCTGCGACTGGCGTGACACCCGGTCGCGCCAGCGCCGCGAGGCGGGATCGATCGTCCGCGCGGGCTTGAGCAGCCGGAGGGACAGCAGCGGAGTCACCGTGCGGGAGACCAGGAACGAGGCGAAGAGCGAGACGGAGATGGTGAAGGTGAGCGGGATGAAGAGGAGCTTGGTCTGGCCCTCCATGAACACCGTGGGCACGAACACGATGATGGTCGTGATGGTGGCCACGAAGATGGGCATGGCCACCTCGCGGGCCGCGTCGAGCACGGCTTGGAGCCGGCTCTTCCCCGGCATGTCGAGGTGGCGATTGATGTTCTCCAGCTCGACGATCGAGTCGTCGACCAGCCGGCCCACCGCGAGGGCGAGCCCCCCCAGGGTGAACACGTTCAGGCTCTGGCCGAGGAAGTACATGCAGATGAACGACAGCAAGATCGACAGCGGAATGGCGATGGAGATGATGAGGGTCGAGGTGAGCGAACGAAGAAAAATCAGGATGACGAGAAAGCTCAGTACCGCGCCCTGGAGAACCTCGTGCCAGAGGCTCTCCATGGCCTGACGGATGTACACGGACTGGTCGAGCGTGATGCCGACCTTGACGCCGGCCGGAATCCCGATCAGCTTCGGCACCAGCGCCCGCACCTGATCCACCACGCCGATGGTGTTGGCCCCCGGCTGCTTGTTGACGTTGAGGAAAACGCCGCGCTCGCCGTCGATGCGCACGATGGACGTCTGCGTCTCCGACGAGTCGGCCACGGTGCCGACGTCCCTGACGCGCACCATCGCCTCGCTGGCGCCCACCCGGCGCACCACGATGTCTTCCATCTTGGGGACGACGGTGAACTGGTTGTTCGTATAGATGTTGTAGTCGAGGCGGCCGGCCTTGATGTCGCCGGCCGGCATCAGGAAGTTCGCGCTGTTGACGGCCCGCACGACGTCCAGGATCGACAACCCCTTCGCGTAGAGCCGGGCCCGGTCCACGTTCACCGTGATCTGGCGAACTTTCCCGCCGTCGACCGAGGCGGAGGCCACCCCGCCCAGGCGCTCGAGCTGGGGCTCGATGACGTTGTAGGCGAGGTCGTAGAGGCGGCGCTCGTCGAGACCGCCCCCGTGCACGGTGACCAGCGCCACCGGGATGTTCGAGAGATCGAAGCGGACGATGAAGGGCTGCTTGATGCCGGTGGGCAAGGAGCTGAGGATCTGCTGGATGCGCTGAATGACCTCGGTCTGGCCGTTGTTGACGTCGGCGCCCCAGTTCATCCAGACGCGCACGGTGGAGAGCCCCTGGCGCGACTTGGACTCCACGAAGCGCACGTCGCTGACGGCACTGACCGCTTTCTCGATGGGATAGGTGACGGTCTTCTCGACGTCGACCACCCCGGCGCCCGTGTAGAGCGTGCCCACGTTGATGATGGGCAGGTTGATGTTGGGGAAGAGGTCGATGGGCAGCCGCTGGAGGGTCACCAGGCCGAGGATGGCGATGCTCAACGACGCCATGGCGATGGCGATCGCGTTGCGCAGCGCCAGCAACGTCATCCACATGGGAGGGCTGCCCTGCCTACTGGCGCTCGGCGGCCTCGGCGACGCGCATCTGGCGCGGGAAGCGTTCCTCGAGGATCACGTAGAGGGTGGGGATCAGGACCAAGGTGAAGAAGGTCGACACCAGCAGGCCGCCGATGACCGCGATGGCCAGCGGCTGGTTGGCCTCGGTGCCCACGCCGAAGGCGAGGGCCATGGGGAGAAGCCCGGCCACCGTGGTGAGCGTGGTCATGAGGATGGGGCGCAGCCGGATGCGACCGGCCCGCGGCACGGCGGTGTGGAGGTCCATGCCGTGGCGGCGAAGCTCGTTGATGTACTCCACAAGCAATACGCCGTTCGACACCACGATGCCCACCATCATGATGATGCCCATGAAGGAGGTGGTCGAGAGCGTGGTGTTCGTCAGGTACAGGGCCCAGAAGACGCCGATGAGACCCATGGGCACCGAGAACATGATGACGAAGGGGTCCATCAGCGACCGGAACTGCGAGGCCAGAACCATGTACACGAGGATCAGGGCCAGCAGGGACGTGAAGTAGAGGGCGTTGAAGGCCTCGCGCTGCTGTTCGGTCTGGCCGCCCAGGCGGACGGAGAAGCCCGGGGGCATGGGCAGCTGCTTGAGCTTCGCCTCCAGCTCATCGGAGAGCGAACCGAGATCGCGGCCGACGGCGTTGGCGGCCACGCGGACGATGCGCTGCTGGTACTTGCGCTCGATCTCCACGGGGCCGGTGGAGCGAGTGATCTGGGCGATCGTCGACAAGAGGACCGGGCGGTCGTTGGCGGTGACGAAGATCCGCCCCAGGTCCTCGGGGGTCTGGCGGTACGGCTCGCCGAGCTGGACGACCACGTTGTACTGGTTGCCCGTGCGCGGGTCGGTGAACACCGACGGGTTCACGCTCGCGTTGGAGTTGAGCGAGAACAGCGCGGCCTGGGCGACGTCGCGCTGGGACAGCCCGGCGGAGGCCGCCTTCTCCCGGTCGACGGCCACCTCGAACTGCGGATAGTTCGCGTCCCGGCTGATGTTGACGTCGGCGAGGCCCTCGGTGGACTGCATGACGCGGGCGACCTCGCGGCCCAGCGCCTCGGCGGTGGCGAGGTCGTAGCCGAGGATCTCGGCCTCGATGGCCGTCTCCGAGCCGAAGTTGATCACGCGCGACACCAGGCCCCCGGTGATCAACCGATAGCTGGTCCCGGGGAACTTCCCGGCGAACTTCGGGCGCAGGTCGTTGACGATGTCCTTGTCGCTGCGCTTCCGCTTGTCGGCCGTGGTCAGGTAGACCTGGATCAGCGCGCTGTGGGGACCGGTGTTCTGCGTGAACACCGCCCCCCGGCCCTGCGGGATGCCCACGTTGGAGACGAGGCTCTGGATCTCTCCGGGCTGCGCGCTGGCGCGGATGATCGCCTCCATGCCCCGCACCATGCGCTCGGTCTCCTCGATCCGGGTGCCCACGGGCGCCTTGATGGCCACGCGGAACTGGCCCTCGTCGGAGCCCGGGAAGAACTCCGAGCCGATCAGCGGCTTGAGCCCGAAGCGGGGCGCCAGCACGAGGAACAGGCTGCCCGTGAAGCAGACGAGCACGGTGACGATGACCGTCGCCCGGTGGCCGAGCGCCCACTGGAGCAGCCGCTCGTACCAGGCCTCCATCCCGTCGAAGAACCGCTGCGACCACCGCGCCACCCGCGGCCAGGGCTTTCGCGACGTGGGGTCGATCGGCCGCTCGGGCTTGAGCAGCTTCAGCGAGAGCAGCGGGGTGACCGTGCGAGAGACGAGGAATGACGCGAAGAGCGAGATCGAAATGGTGAAGGTCAGGGGGATGAAGAGAAGCTTGGTCTGGCCCTCGAGGAACACGGTGGGGACGAAGACGATGATCGTGGTGATGGTGGCCACGAAGATGGGCATGGCCACTTCCCGCGCCGCCTCCAGCACCGCCTTGCGCCGCGGGTTCCCGGGGAGCGCCAGGTGGCGGTTGATGTTCTCCAGTTCCACGATGGAATCGTCGACCAGGCGGCCCACGGCCAGGGCCAGCCCCCCCAAGGTGAACACGTTGATGGTCTGCCCCAGGAAGTACATGCAGATGAAGGTGAGCAGGATCGACAGGGGAATGGCGATGGAGATGATGATCGTCGAGGTGAGCGAGCGGAGGAACACCAGGATCACGAGGAACGCGAGGATGGAGCCCTGGAGGGCCTCGTGCCACAGGCTCTGGATGGCCTGGCGAATGTAGATCGACTGGTCGAGGGTGATGTTGAGCTTCACCCCGGGCGGCACCCCGATGACTTTCGGCAGCAGCTCCTTGACCTGGTCGACCACGCCCACCGTGTTGGCGCCCGGCTGCTTCTGCACCCGCATGAACACCGCGCGCTCGCCATCCACGCGCACGATGGCCGTCTGCGTCTCGTTGGAGTCCGACCACCGTGCCCACGTCCTTGACGTGGATCGGCACCCCGCTGGCGCCGATCTTGCGGACGACGATGTCCTCCATGGGCGCCACGACCTTGAACTGGTTGTTGGTGTAGATGTTGTAGTCGAGCTTGCCCACCTTCATGTCGCCGGCGGGCAGCAAGAAGTTCGAGTCGTTGACCGCCCGCACCACGTCGAGGACCGAGAGGCTCTTGGCGTAGAGCTGGTCGCGGTTGAGGTTCACCGTGATCTGGCGAACTTTCCCGCCGTCGACGGAGGCGGAGGCCACCCCACCCAGCCGCTCGAACTGAGGCTCGATGGTGTTGTAGGCCAGGTCGTAGAGCTGCTTCTCGTCCAGCCCACCCCCGGAGACGGTGACCAGCGCCACCGGGATGTTGGAGAGATCGAAGCGCAGAATGAAGGGCTGCTTGATGCCGGTGGGCAGCGAGCTGAGGATCTGCTGGATGCGCTGGATGACCTCGGTCTGGCCGTTGTTGACGTCGGCGCCCCAGTTCATCCACACGCGCACGGTCGAGAGGCCCTGGCGTGACTTGGACTCGACGTGCTTGACGTCGCTGACCGCGCTGACCGCCTTCTCGATGGGATAGGTGACGGTCTTCTCGATGTCGAGGACGCCGGCCCCCGTGTAGACGGTGCCGATGTTGATGATGGGCAGGTTGATGTTGGGAAAGAGATCGATGGGCAGCCGCCCCAGTGCCACGAAGCCGAGGATGGCGATGGCCAGCGAGGCCATCAGGATGGCGATGGAGTTACGCAGAGCGAGGAACGTCAGCCACACGCTATTTCTTGCCCTCGGTGGCCGGCGCCTTTCCCCGGACCTTTGCCGTCCGGCCTTCCTGCGGCCCCACCCTCGCCGCCGCGGCCGGCCACGCGCACCTTCTGCTTCTCGCGCACCAGCTCCTTGCCCTCGACGATCACCTGCTCGTCGCCGGTCAGCCCGCTGGGTGATCTCGATGGCGGTGCCCTCGCCGACGCCGGTGACGACCGGGCGTCGCTCGACGATCCCCTCGCGCACCACGAATACGACGACTTCTCGCCGTCGGTCACCACGGCCTCGCCCGGAATCAGGATCGTGTTGGGGTGTCGGTCGATCACCAGCTCGACCCGGGCGTACATGCCGGGCTTGAGCAAGTGGTCGCCGTTGGGGATCTCCATCTCCACCCCGAGCGTCCGCGACCGCGGATCGAGGGCGTGGACGATGCGGACGGCCCTGGCCTGAAACGTCTTGCCGGGGTAGGCGTCCACGGTCACCCGGGCGACCGAGCCCACGCGCACGAGCGAGACGTGCCGCTCCTCGATCTCGACCAGGACCTTCACCACCTCCAAATCCTGCAAGACCATGATGCCGACCGAGGAATTGGAGGTCGCGGCGGCCTGCGAGTTGACGGCGGCGCCCAGGTCGAGGGTGCGCGCCGAGAGATAGCCCGTGAAGGGCGCCAGGATGCGGGTGTTGTCGAGATTGGTCTGGGCGATCTTGAGGGCAGCCCGCTCGCGTTCGATGTTCGAGCGCGCCAGGGCGATCTGGCTCTCCTGCGTGGCGATCTGGCTGCGCGCGGCCACGAGCTGGGCCTCGGCGGCCGCCTGGCCCGCGCGTGACGCCTCGGCCGTGGTCTGGGAGTTGTCGCGGTCCATGGACGCGATCAGCTCCCGCGCGTGGAGGTCGGCCGACCGCTTCGCGTTGCGCGCGTCGTTCTCGGCCACCGCGCGCGCCCGCACGAGATTGGCTTCCTGGTTGGCGTAGTTGGCTCGGGCCGATTCGAGATTGGACTCGGCCACCTTGAGGTTGAACTCGGCCGTCGCCACCGCCGCCCGCGCCTGCTCGACCGCGGCCAGCAGTTCCTGGGCGTCGATCTCGACGAGGAGCTGGCCCTCGCGCACGAAGTCCCCCCGCTCGGCGGACAGCTTCTTGATGAAGCCGCTCACCTTGGAGAAGAGCGCCACCTGGCGATTGGGGAGCACGTCGGCCGTGTAGGACAGCTTGACGTCGAGGTCCTTGCGCACGGGCTTGGCCACCCCGACGACGACCTCGATCTGGCGGCGCGGCACGGCGGCCGCCTGCTGCTGCTTGATGCGATAGCCGACCAGCCCCACCACGACCACGCCGAGTGCCAGCAGGACCAATAGGACGCGGTGTCGGCTCACGAACCTCATATGCCGGCGCATCATAGCCGCGGGCCGGCCCGGCCGCAAATGGTTGGCCAGCGATCATCCCATCACGTGAGGGGCCCGTGCGAGACCCCCTTGCCCTAGCCGGGTCTGACCCAGCCGCCGTGGACCGGATGGTGCGAGCAGATGAACTCCAGGAAGGCCGGCCGGCCCTTGGCGTTCTCGTCGAGGGCCCGCTTCAGCGCGGGAATGATCTCCGACGGCTCGGTCACGTCCTCGCCGTGGAAGCCCACCGCCCTCGCCATGGACGCCATGCACGCCTGCGAGTGATCGGACACCTGCCAGGTGAACGGATCGTGGCCGCCGCCCCAGAAGCCCGGCCCGTAGCCGGAGTAGCCACCGTTGTTGATGTGCAAGGTCGTGATGCCGATCTTGTAGCGGGCGATGGCCTCGAAGTTGCCCATCATGTAGCAGACGCCGGCGTCGCCGGTGACGTGGACGCACTGGCGCTGCGGAAACGCCAGCTTGGCCCCCACCGCCCCCGCCAGGCTGAAGCCCAGCGTGGACACGTTGCCCCACCCGAGGAAGCCGCGCGGGATCTGCGTCTCGTACACCGTGCTGGTCTGGTCCCGCGTGTTGCCGGAGTCGGCGGTGACGAAGGAGTTCTTCGGGTCGAGCACCTTCATGAGGTCGCCGATCACGCGGTACGGGTTGATGGGGGTCTCGGTCGACTCCATCCAGGGGCGGAACTTGGCGAGGAACGTCCTGCTTGGCGGCGCGGATCTCCTCGATCAGCTCCGGCTTCTTGCGCACGCCCGCCGCCCGCGCGGACAGCTCGTTGGCGAGCGCCTGCAGCGTCAGCTTGGCGTCGCCGATGACGGCGTGGCGGGTCTCGTAGCTCCGGTTGATGTCCAGCGTGTCGACCGTGCACTGGACGATCGTCTTCTTGTCGGCATCGGGCACGGCGTGGCTGAACCGGTTGGGGAAGAGGCTGGAGCCGATCGAGAACAAGACGTCGGCCTTGCGGAGGAAGTGCTCGGCCAGCGAGCCACGCACGCCCACCGACAGCGGGTGGTTCTCCGGGAAGACCCCCTTCGCCTTCAGCGTGGTCAGCACGGGCACCTGGGCGAGCTCGGCGAACTCGAGCAGCTCGCTCGCGGCGTCCGCGTAGACGGCGCCCTCGCCCACGTAGAGGAGCGGGATCCTTCGCGGCCAGCAGCGCCCGCACCGCGCCCCTCACGTCGTCGGGATCGGGGCCGGATCGCCATCCCTTCACCGGCGAGTAGGGATGCTCGGCTTCGTCGTACTCCCCGAGATCGCGCGGAATGATGAGCAGCGACCGGGCCGGGCCGGCCCGATCGGAGGTGGGTGAAGGCCCGGCGAGTGAAGTCGGGAACCAGCTCGGCGCGGTCGATCTTCCCCACCCACTTGGTGACCGACTTGAGCGCCCGGCCATGTCGAAGTGCGTGTGCCGGCTCGCCCCCTGCCCCACGCCCTCGGCGATGACGAGGAGCGGCGACGAGTCCTCCCAGGCCTGGGCGATGGCGCCGTACGCCATCTGGATGCCGGCGGCATTCAGGCTGGCCATGACGGTGCAGACGCCGATCTGCTTGCCGCAGGTGACGCGCGAGAAGGCGTCGGCCACCGCCACCGCGAAGCGCTCCTCGCCCATCATGAGGATGGGTACGCCTTCCTCGCCGAGCGCGTTGTTGACGTTATTGGTCGGATAGCAGCTCACCCACGGAATGCCCTCGGCCTTGAGGATGCGCGCGAAGCCGTTCGCCGCCTTGATCTTCATGGATCCTCCCTCTTCAGAGGCAGCGCCGCGAGGCGACCCGCCAGGGTGGGGAGATCGGATGCCGCGCCAGGCCAGCCCGGGGCGCGACGAATCAGAGGCCTGAGAGCGCGCTACACTGCGCCAGGCGCCGGCCGACGGCGCGGAGGAATCCATGGCCAACGACCGCGGCTTGCTTCCGAAGGCGCGCCGGGAAGATCTGGCGAGCCCCTGCAGCGTCTCCTCGACCGCTGGTACCGCAACGCCTACGAGGACGACAACCTCTTCCTCACCATGGCCCGCCGCCCCGGCCTGCTGGAGGCCACGTGGGGCTGCATCCGCTACATCTACGGCGGGGGCTCCACCATCGAGCCGGAGCTGTTCGAGCTGCTGCGCGTGCGGCTGGCCTGGGCCAACCGCTGCGTCCACTGAAGCCTCGCGCGGTCATCCTCGGCCGTGAGCCGGGGCGCGACGGAAGACCTGGTGGCGAAGCTCGCGGACTTCGAGGCCTCGGACCTGCCGGAGCGAACGAAGGTGGCGCTCCGTCTCGCCGACCGCCTGGCCGAGCGAGCGCCCGACCATCGATCCCGGGCTCCACGACATGCTGCGCCGGCACTTCACCGGAGACGAGCTCATCGATCTCGGCATGACGCTGACCTTCGTCGAGCGGCTGGCAGCGCTTCGTCGAGGCGTTCGGCATCGTGCCGGACCGCTGGCGCGACGGCGCGCGCACGCGCACGCGCGCACGGGTCCTGCGTCGACAGTGACCCGGGCCCCAGCCGCTCGGGACCTCGGCTGCCCATCGACCTCGATGACATTCTCATGGCCAGGTCGAGAAGCCTCCCCCGCCCGACTGCTATCACAGTTTTCCCCCGTTGGCACGTCCCCTCACGCTTGACACGTCCCGTAGGTGCATAATATCTGGCCGTCTTCCCGGCGGGTCCCCTGGCCGACCGCGTCCACTCGGGAAACGGACGAGACCGGCCCCCCGGGCAGAACATCGCCCGAGCATTGGAGGCCGCACCATGGGAAGGAAAGTTGTCCAGCTCTCCGCCGTCCTGCTGCTCATCCTCGGACTCACCAGCATGGCCGCCGGCGCAGATCTCGGCATCATCACCGGCGGTGAGAAGGGCACCTACTACCAGTTCGGCCTGAACCTCCAGACGCTCGTCAAGCCGCGCGACATTGCCCTCACCGTCTACCCGTCGAAGGGATCGATCGAGAACGTCTACGCCGTGTACCAGCGGCCGGGCGTGCAGCTCGGGATCGTCCAGTCGGACGTGCTGGCCTTCGTGGCTCGCGTCCAGTCCGATCCCGTCCTGCAGCGCATCGCCAAGAAGACGAAGATGGTCTTTCCCCTCTACAACGAAGAGATCCATGTCCTCGCCCGGCAGGGCATCGAGAACTTCGAAGACCTCGCCGACAAGCGCGTGGCCATCGGTCGCGAGGGAAGCGGGACCTACCTCACGGCGCGGCTCCTCTTCAACGTCGCCGAGGTCGCGCCGCGCGAGATGGTGCCCATCGATACCGACGCGGCCCTGGCCGAATTGAAGGCTGGGCGGGTCGACGCGATGTTTTACGTGGCGGGGTACCCGGTCAAGCTCTTCACCGAAGCCGTCGCGGAGGCCGATGGCCTCGCCTTGGTCCAGATTCTCAACAAGAGCATCACCGAGTTCTATCCGCGCGCGGAGATCCCGGCCCGACCTACGCCTGGCAGCCCAAGCCCGTGCCCACGGTCGCCGTCAAGGCGGTGCTCATCTCCTTCGACTTCCAGCGGCGCGACTGCGATACCGTCGGGCAGTTCGCCAAGATCGTGGTCGACAACATGGGATGGCTCGTGCAGAACGGGCATCCCAAGTGGAAGTCTGTCGATCTCGACTTCCCGTTGAAGGGCTGGGAGCAGTACGCCTGCGTGAGGAAGTACCTCAAGAAGCCCGATCCGCCCCGCACGGCGACGCGAGAGCAGGCCCCGGCGAATCCCGTGATGGACGCGATCAAGCAGATTTTAGGGGACTGAGGAGTGGAGGAGTCGGGCCGAGGCGACGACCAACCCTGGCGCAGGTCTCCGGGGTCCCCTACCACGATCTGTGGACGAAGCCGTTCCGAGAGAACACCGATCCGAGCTTCCTCTGGCTCGGGCCGCACTACCGCGACGCGTTTGCCACCCTGCGGGCCGCGGTCCTCCAGAACGCGGGCGTCCTCCTCCTCACCGGCGAGGTCGGGACAGGAAAGACCATGCTGGCGAGCGCCCTCGCCGACAGCCTCCGCGCCGAGGGCGTGCGCGTGGCGAAGCTCGCCTACGCCGGCCTCCACCCCGCCGAGCTTCGCAACGAAGTGGCCCAGGCGCTCGCGTTGCCGGTCGAGCCGGACAGCCGCGAGGGCTTCCTCGCCCACTTCGGCGAATTCCTCCAGGGGGCCTATGCCCGCCGAGAGAAGGTCCTCCTCGTCATCGACGAGGCCCAGAATCTGGGCGCCGGCCCTCCTGGACGAGATCGACCACCTGGCCCGCGTGGGCCGGGAAGCGGGTCGAGGCAAGGTCAACGTCATCAACATCTTGCTCGTCGGCCAGACCGACACCGACGCGATGCTTCGCCGCCGCGCGCCGCATGGCCGCGAGGATCCCATCACCACTCGCTGCCACCTCGCCCCCCTCGCCCCCGAGCAGGTGGCCGACTACGTCGCGTTCAGGCTTCGGGTCGCCGGGCGCCGATCGCGAGCTGTTCTCAGCCGATGCGATGCGGAAGTCGGGCCGCCTCGGGTGGCGTGCCCCGCCTCATCAATCGGATCTGCGACTGCGCGCTGCTGCTCGCGTCCCAGCGGAACGAACGCCTGGTGTCTGCCGATGTCGTCCGGGACGCGCTCGGCGACTTCGGCCTGACCACGACGGGCAGCGCCATCGGGGGGGCCGGCCGACGGCCCCACGCGAGAGCAGGCGTCAGGCGGATCGCGTACGCTGCGGCACTGGCCCTCGCGATCGGGCTGGGCGTGGTCGTCTATCACGGAGGGAGCGCCACCAACAACGTCAGCGATGGTCAGCAACGGAACGGTGTGAAGCCAGCGGGAGTGCGAAGCGTGGTGAACAGCGAGCCCTCGGCAATGATAGGTCCGCCCACGGTAGAGCCGGCCGTCACCACCCCGTCTCTCGGAGAAGCCCGAAAGGACAAGGTCGCCGAAGGGCCGGAGGTCCAGCGTGCGATGAGCGCTCCGCGGGTGCGACGCGAGGACATCGCAGGGGTCCAGAAGACGCCGATCTCGAAACTGCGCGTGGAGCCGGTCAAGCCAGCGCGGGCAATGATCGCAGCGCCGGGGGGAAGCCCGGTGAAGGTCAGCACTCCCGAGGTAGCGGCCAGCCCATCCGGCGTCGCCACCGCGTTGCCGCGACCGACCGCGAGCGGATCAGAAGAGTCGGACGACCCCTCGGCGATCATCAACTGGTTGCTCCAGGGGAACCGGCCAGCGGCGGCAAAATAAGCCAGTCGGCACGACGATAGCGCCCCTCGGCCCCGAGGAGAGACCATGGCAAGCGTGAGGCTGGTCGAGTACGCGGAGGCGAGTGCCGAGGTGCGCGCGGTCTACGACGACATCATGGCCACGCGGAAGACGGATCGCGTCAACAACTTCTGGAAGGCCCTGGCCAGCCATCCGCCCACGCTCCGCCGCACCTGGGAGACGCTCAAGTCGGTGATGGCGTCGGGCGCGCTCGACCCCCTCACCAAGGAGATGGTCTACCTCGCCGTCAGTGCCACCAACGGCTGCGACTACTGCATCGCCTCCCACACGGCCTCGGCGCGCCGGCAGGGCATGACCGACGAGATGCTGGGCGAGTTGATGGCCGTGGTCGGTATGGCCAACGAGACGAACCGCCTGGCCAACGGCTACCAGGTCGACGTCGACGAGATGTTCCGGACGCCGTAGGAGCCTGTCGGAGTACCGAGGAGCGCCACGGGTTCCCCGGGGCGCGACGAGCGCGGGGGGCTTGGGGGGCCCGGGCTAGGCCCCCCATCTCCATAGGCCCCGCGCCTCACTGCTGGTGGCACCCCATGCACGCGTAGCGCGACTGGATCATCATGGTGGGACCACCGGACACGGCGGGACCACCCGATGCGGGAGCCCGCCGCCGGAAGACCTCCACGTTGCGCGCAGCGTTGACGATCCGGTCCTCCAGCACCTCCCGGTACGGCCAGCTCGCGTAGTCGGACGTCAGGCGGGCGTTGCCATACATCTTCACGGCGGTCGCGGGATCGCCCGCCTTCACCAGCATGTCGCCGAAGTTGAGGAAGAACCCCTCGAAATTGTGCGGCGCGATCCACGAGTTCCAGCACGCGCGCTTGGGCCCCTCCTTGATCTCCAGGCGCATGTAGCGAGCGTAGTCGGGGTTCGCGCGATCCACCTTCTCGCCCACGCACACGTCGAGGTTCAGCCACTGGGCCTCCAGCCCCTCTTTGAAGCGCGGTGAATCGTAGGGCAGGGCGCCCGGGCCATAGCCCGCGGTGAAGTAGTTGAACTCCGGCCAGGCGGCAACCGCGTCCTGCATGGTGTAGTACCCCCGCCGTACGAGCTTCTCGTCTTTGTGGATCGTGCCCTCCGTCATCAGCAGGGAGGCGTAGAAGCCGAGATACCGCGCCTCGCCGGGATTCAGCCGCACCGCCTCCTCGAAGTACTTGCGGGCGAGCACGGCGTCGTCGGTGATCTCGGGGCCCGCGCCGGGCGTGATGCGCGCCCGCTCGGCCAGCCGCCAGATGTGCATCCAGCCGATGTGGGCGGCGGTGACGGCGTCGTTGGGGTTCGCGAGGTAGGCGGCCTTGAGCGCGGTGAGCGACTGGGGGATCTGCTCGTAGGCTCCCGCGTGGAGGGTTCGCCAGAACAGCTCGTCGGCCTGCAGGGCCGCCGGCGTGCGCTGGGCACTGGGAGCCTTCGCCGGCGCGGACCAGACGGCCAGGCTCCCGCACCCGGCGGCGAGGGCGACCGCCGCCAGGCCCGGGCCCACGACCGCCCACCGGCGCCCCCGGACCACGCGAAGCTTCAGGACAGTCGCCACGGCGACGAGAGCCACGACAGAGCGGTTCATGGTAACCTCCTCGCGCTCGGGATCCTGGGATCATGCGTGCTCGAGCTTAACGTTGTTAAGTTCGAAGTTAACAGTGTGAGGCCATGCCTGTCAAGCGATCGCCACGAGCCGCCCGGCCGAGATCCCGTCGCGGGCTCGTCCCTCCCGTCGGGCGGGCTGCGCGACACCCTCGTCGAGGCGGCCTCGACCTTGATCGCCAGGAAAGGGCCGCAAGGCTTCAGTCTCCGCGAGGTCGCCCGCCGGGCCCGCGTGTCCGAGGCGGCGCCGTACTGGCACTTCGCCGACCGGGAGGCTCTCCTGGCCGCCGTGGCCGAGCGGGGTTTCTTACAGATGGCGAAGAGCATGATGGAGATCTGGTCAGAGGTGGCCGATCCACTCCTGCGCCTCCGCGCCCTGGGCATCGGCTACGTGAAGTTCGCCCTCGCCCATCCGGCGTATCTCCGCGTGATGTTCGGGGCGGAGGTTCCCGACAAGGCGGCCTACCCCGCGTTGAAGGACGCGGCCGACCGGACCTTCGCGATGCTCGTGCAGGCGATCGCCGAGGCCCAGGCCGCCGGCCAGGTCCGTCCCGGTGACTCGGAGGACCTCGCGGTCGCCGCGTGGTCCCTGGTCCACGGCCTGGCCGCCCTGCTCGTGGACGGAAAGCTCAAGGACCATGTCCATTCCGCCACGGAGGCGGAAGAGATGGCCGAGCGCGTGACGGAGGCGTTCATGCTGGGCCTGGCGCCGCGCTGACCACTACACCTGTTGAACTTCGCTATGGTTCCCGGCCGCGCCCCCTCCGGGGCTTTCTCCTGTATTATTACAGGATGAAGACAACACGCTCGAAGGGACCGACTGCACCGTCGCCACTCCCCGAGATGTCAAGCGACGAGAGAAGCCTCCTCACAGCCGCGTACAAATCGGGCCTCATCTCGGGCTGGAAGATCGATCGTGAGCACGGCTACCGACTCACGCTCGCGAACTCCCATGACGAGTACGTGGAGGTGGCAAAACTCACGGCGTATCTCGAGGGCCTGCGCAAGAAGCTGCTCTGATATCGAGGCCATCGACTGACATCGGCGGTCGGGCAGGTTCTCGATAGTCCGTCGCCCACGAACTGACCCACGACCCAGCTTTCGGTCTGCAAGGCCAAGAGGTCGGCGAACACGGCCACCGACTCGGGCGCGCTGTCGCCTGACTGAGACAGCAGCGCGGCAAGTTTGTCGAGCTTCGCCGCGGGGGCGTCCTCACGCGTAAAGCTCGCGGCGTGCTCGAGCTGGGCGATGAACGGATAGAGCGCGCTACCGCGGTGATGCGGTGAGCAGAAATAGCGCAGCCGGTGATGTGGCTCACGCCCGAGCCGCTCCTGCAACGCCGCCGTGATACGCGACTTGCCGATGCCGGCCTCACCCGAGATCAGGACGATCTGCCCTTCGCCTTCCTTGGCCCGCGCCCACTGTCGCAACAGCAGCTCGATCTCCCCGTCGCGGCCGACGAGCGGGGTCGCCGACCACCCCGCGTTCGCGGGACTCGCCGGACCCGATCAGATCGCCGACAACGACGAGGCCGGTCGCGATCCCGACGCGGCTCGCCAGGACGCCCGACCCGCTCTCCAGCCGACCGATGCGTTCGACCAGTTCCAGTCCGGCACTGACGGCCTGCTCGGCATCATGCTCATGCGCCTGCGGATAGCCGAAATACACGAGGACACTGTCGCCCATGTATTTGGCGACAAAACCGCCGAATCCGACGACCACCTCGGCGACCACAGCGTGGTCCGCCCTGAGAATCTCGCGCATGTCTTCCGGATCGAGGCGAGAGGAAAGCGCCGTCGACCCAACCAGATCGCAGAACAGCACCGACAGTTGGCGGCGCTCGGCGTCGGGTCCCGCTGCCGTCCGGTTCTCGACCTCTCGGACGGTAGGCGGCGGGACACCGACCGGCAGCCGATTGATCGCGTCGAGCAGGAGGCGGCGGTGGCCGACCGAGGCGATCCCCAGATCCTTCAGATCCCGGCCGTCAGGCTCCGCAGCACATTGCCACCGATGTGGTTCTCGCGAAACGCTAGCCCGTAGCCTTCGAGGTCGAGACCCCGGAGCCAGGATGCGATGTCCACGCTTTTCCCTCCCTCACCCGGCCGGGCACCGCCGCCCAGCGCGTTTGCCGCCTATGGAAGCCTACTCAATGTGGATCGTGCCCTCGAAGCACGTAGACGAGCCGCGTGATTCTCGTGGCTTCCGATCTCGGCTCAGTGGCGGCGGTCCAAGCGGTACGTCCCGGTCCAAGTAAAGTTCGGTCCGCCGTCATACGTGACCTGCACGGCGGCATGGAACCCGGCCAACGTCCCCGTCCCTTCCCAGAATGAGCACGTTCCGACAGCACCAAGGAGGCTGCAATAGCCAATCGCTCTGCTGCCGCGCCCGGCGCTGATGACGACCATGCTGCTCGTGTAGTCGGGATCGTTGATCTCTGGCCCGTAGTAGTAGACCTTGGTCCCCCCGGAATTGCCGAAAGCGTCGAGCTCAGGATGGTGCAAAAGCTAGGGACGTCGCCGGTGAATTGGCTGCACTCCTTGTTGATAACTAAGGGTTGGGGGTCGGCGGCCGCCGACACCGATGGCGCGACGGCGAGAGCAAACATGGTGCCGGTCACCACGAGGAGACTTCTGGCTGAACGCATCTGTTCCTCCCTCAGATCGGCGTGATGGGTTCAAAACGACCATTTGCGGATCCTCCGTCACTCCATGCCCCCTCCTTCAAAGGCAGTAACCGTTGCCGAGGTGGATTCTGATACCGCGGGAAGCCGGGGGTGTCCTGGTCCTCCGAGGTAATGTCGGGGGTACTGGGACCCTCTACTTCTTCATGGCCGTCCCCGTAAGAGCGAAGGGCGTGCCAGCCGGCGGGCTGCCAGCCTGGTACGCGCGGTTCTCGGTATTGCGCGGACTTACTACTGGCGAACGGCCGCGGCGCGGCACTCCCCGAGGGAAGCCACCGGCCGGTCACTGTTCAGGCTGCTCAGAAATCTGAGCAGTGACATGAGCAAACCAGTAGGTTAAGCGCTGCATGGACGAGCTGGCTCAATTGCTCGGTGAGAGCCCGGCCATCAACCTCGTCCGGGAGAAGCTGCGCCAACTGCTGGAGCGCCAGCCGGCTGGTCGGCGCCTCCCGGCGATGCTCATCCAGGGCGAAACCGGCACCGGCAAGGGGCTCGTGGCCCGGCTCGTCCATCGCATGGGGCCCCGGAAGGGCGGCCCCTTCGTGGACATCAACTGCCCGGCGATCCCGGAGACGCTGCTGGAAGCCGAGCTGTTCGGCTTCGAGCGGGGAGCCTTCACGGACGCCCACCGGGCCAAGCCTGGCCTGTTTCAGGCCGCGCACGGGGGCACGCTTTTTCTGGACGAGGTCGGCCTCCTGCCCGAATCCATCCAGGCCAAGCTCCTCACTGCTATAGAGGCGAGGTCGGTCCGGCGCCTGGGCAGCACCCGGCCCGAGTCGGTAGACGCCTGCTTCATTAGCGCCACGAACGTCGATCTCCAGGCCGCTCTCCGAGATCGGCGCTTCCGGGAAGACCGCTACCATCGGCTGGCGGTGATCACGCTCGACCTCCCCGCGCTGCGGGACAGGAACGCGATGTGCTCGTCCTCGCCGAAGCGATTCCTAGCGCGTGCCTGCGTTGACTATGGCCTGCCGCCGAAGCGGCTCGACGCACAGGCACAGGCGCGCCTGCTCGCTTATACCTGGCCCGGGAATATCCGCGAGCTGGCCAACGTGATCGAACGCGCAGCGCTGTTCGCCGAGTCTTCCGTGATCACCGGCGCGATCCTGGACCCCCTGCCGGTCGAGAATCACCGCCGGCGGCCCCCGCTACGAGAGCGATCACCCCCGCCGTCACGCCAGAGGAGGCGATGCGTCAGCGCCTTCTTCCGGTCCTCGAGCAGAGCGAGGGGAACATCTCGCACGCGGCCGCCAGGCTGGGCATCGCGCGCAATACGCTGTACGCCCGCTTGGAGAAGTTTGGTGTGCGTGGTCAGCTGCCTTCCCCAGCCCGCTCTCCGTCGACCCGGCCGCCCGATATCGCGTCGACACCGGTCCCGGCGGGTACGCACACGCACTGGGAGCAACGAGGAATCACACTGCTCCGCGCCACCCTCATCGAACCGGAAGGCATCGACACCTCGTCGTTCACTGAGCCGTGCCCTTGACATCGTGATCGACAAGTTGCGAGACCTTCGGCCGACGCATCGAAGAGCTGACGCCGGGCGGTCTCATGGCCTCGTTCGGGATCGATCCGCTCTACTATGCGCCGCGGCGCGCCCTTCACGCCGCTCTTGCCATCCACAAGGTCGCCCACGAGCCGGTGACCACGCGAGCCGGGCGCCGGGGTCGAAATCGGCGTCCACGTGGCTCAAATGCTCGTCGGACGCTCGGAGACGCTCGGATCAACATCGACGCGGAGGCGAAGCGCGTCCGTCGTCGGTCCTCGGTCGAGCCCCTGCAGACCATCGCGACGGGCGAGACGGTGGCAAGTGCGGACGCCACATCTTTTCCTGGAGCGGCGGTTCGAGCTCGTCCCGATCGTCGTCGGAGACAGTCGCACTGACCAGCCCTATCGCCTCACCGGGCAGGAGCGCAGAGGCTTGGGGCTGTGCGTGGCGATGACCCAGTTCGTCGGCGTCACGGCGGATCGAGCCTTGGACGCCGCCTGGCCGCGGCGGAGCGTGGCCACGGCCAGTTCGTGGCCATCGTCGGGGAGCCCCGGGTGGGCAAGTCGCGCCTCATCTGGGAGTTCACGCGCTCGCCGCATGTCGCCGGCTGGCTCGTCCTTGAAGCGGCCGCCGTCCCCTACGGCAAGACCACACCCTATCTCCCCGTGATCTATCTGCTCAAGGCCTACTGCGGGATTGGCGAGCGCGATGACCGGGGCATCATCCGCGAAAAAGTCACCGGCAAGCTCCTCGCGCTCGACCCGGCGTTCGAGGTCGCCCTGCCCGCGTTCCTGACCCTGCTTGACCTACCCGCGGACGACCGAGCATGGGCGGCACTCGAACCGCCGCAACGCGCGACGGCGGACCCTCGACGCTCTCGAGCGCCTCCTGCTGCGGGAGAGCCAGGTCCAGCCGCTGACGCTCGTGTTCGAAGATCTGCGCTGGATCGACGCGCGAGGCACAGGCGCTGCTCGATAGCCTGGTCGAAAGCCTCGGATCAGCACCCCTGTTCTTGCTGCGTGAACCATTGCGCCAAGTACCCGCACGCCTGGGGCCGCAAGGCGTCCTACACCAGATGCGCCTGGACACGCTCTCCGGCCGCGAGCGCAGGGGATATGCTGAACGCGCTCCTCGGGACGATCCCGCATCTGGGACCGCTCAAGCAACTCCTCGGTCGAGCGCGGGAACCCGTTCTTCCTTGAGGAGTTCATCCGGACGCTGGTCGAGACGCAGGCGCTGGCGGGAGAGCGCGGCCGGTACCGGCTGACGCAACCCCTCCAACCGATCCAGGTCCCGGCCAGCGTCCAGGCAATGCTGGCGGCCCGCATCGACCGTGCTCCAGTCGGAGGACAAGCGTCTCTTGCAGGTCGCCTCGGTCATCGGCATGGACGTGCCGTTTGCGCTGCTCCAGGCGATCGCCGAGTTGCCGGACGAGGCGCTTCATCGCGGGCTCGATCACCTGCAGGCTGCCGAGTTCCTCCTACGAGACTGGGCTGTTTCCGGATCTCGGTACGTCTTCAAGCATGCGCTCACTCACGAGGTCGCGTACGGTGGCTTGCTGCCGGAGCGACGACGAGAGATGCACGCGCGCATCGTCGAGGCGATCGAGACGCTCTATCGTGATCGGCTCGCCGAGCAGATCGAACGACTCGCCCATCACACGGTTCAGGGCGAGTTCAAGGAGACGGCGGTGCACTATCTCCGCCAGGCCGGACTGAAGCCGACGCGCGCGATCGGTGCTCTCCAGAGGCTCGGGCCTGGTTCGAGGAAACGCTCGTCATTCTCGGAACGCTCCCCTAAACCAGTCCACGCTGGAGTAGCTTTCGACATCCGCCTCGAGCTGCGGCCGGTGCTGGTTTCAGCTCGGCGAAATCCAGTTGGTGCTCCCGCGCCTGCCCAGGCAGAGGCCCTCGCCCAACGATGGAACGACGACAGCCGGCGAGGCCGCGTCTGCGCGTTCATGACTACATCACTCGCAACTCGGCGAGCTCGACGAAGCGCTCGCCCTCCGGGAGCCGCGCGCTGGAGCTCGCGGGGCGCGTCGGGGACTTGAGACTCCGCATTGTCACCACAGCTTTCTCGAGCAGGCGTACTACTTCCCGGTGTGTACGAGCGGGCGGTCGAGCTGGCCACCGAGAACCTCGCGGCCCTGCCTCCCGACTGGGTCTACGAGGGTTTGTTGGGCAGCGCCACACCGGCATCGTCTACGATCGCACCTGGCTGGTCGTTAGCCTCGCCCAGCTGGGCCAATTCGCCGGGGCGGCCGAGTACGCGGCCGAGGCAATCCGACTCGCCGAGCCGACGCAGCATGCGCACACCGTCGTTCTGGCATACTGGGCCGCGAGTTAAGTTCCACCTCCTCAAGGGCGACTCGGTGGAGGCGCACCCGCTGATCGAGCACGCGATCGCGGTGCTCAGGACGGGGAGCGTGGTCAACCTGCCTTGGTGCCCTCGCGTCCTCTGCCTGGGTCCTGGCGCAGCACGGCGAGTCGAGCGAGGCGCTGAACCGGCTCCGGGAAGGCGAGCAACTCGTCGAGCGCCTCGCCACAAAGGGATATCGTTGCGGGTAACCGCGGGGTCTACCGCGCGCTGGGTCGTGCCTGTCTGCTACTCGGCCAGCTCGACGAGGCGCGGAACCTCGGCGACCGCGCGGTCGAATCCAATCAGTCTCAGCCCGGGTTCGCGCCCATGCGCTGCACCTGCTCGGCGACATCGCGATCCATCCCGACCGGTTCTATCCCAGAGCGGCAAGGCCCGCTACCGCGAGGCGCTGGCCCTCGCCGAGCCGCGGGGCATGCGCCCGCTCATCGCCCACTGCCACCTCGGCCTCGGCAAGCTTCTACCGGCGCACGGGACAGCCGCAGGAAGCGAAAAAACACCTCACGACCGCGACGACAATGTACCGCGAGATGGACATGCAGTTCTGGCTGGAGCAGGACGAGGCAGAGATGCGGAAGTGGGCATGAGAGTCGCGTCGTGGCATGGGACCGCTTCCGGAGCTCACGGAGGGACCCGCGGCTACGGAGGTGCGCGCGGCGGGCCGCTGGCGCGCCGCCCTCGAGGTGCTCGCGGCAGCCACATGACTGGGGCTCACGTCCTTCGACGGTCCGGTCGCCCACCTCGGACATCGGCCGTCGGGCAGGTTCTCGATAGTCCGTCGCCCTCCAACTGACCCACTACCCAGGGACGTCATGCCGGCTCTCCGTCGTGAAGCACGCGCAGGGCGTGTGCTCCGACGGCGCACGGAGGTTGTAGACTGATGGCTGGACGTGACCGGGTCCGCGCGGCCGTGCTCGTCAAACCGAAGACCCTGGAGGCCCGCGAGTTTGCGCTGCCGGCCATCGGGTCGGACGACGCGCTGCTGCGCATCGAGGCCTGCGCATCTGCGGCAGCGACTACAGCAGTACGAAGGCGCGCGGCCCGTCCACGAGGACTACACGCCGTACTCGGTGATCCCGGACCACGAGCCGCTCTGGATCATCGAAGAGATCGGCGTCCACGCACGGCAGCGCTGGGGCGTTGCCGAGGGTGACCGGGTCGCCGTGCGCTCCGGCTATGGGTGCGGGCACTGCGAGGCGTGCGCCCGCGGGGAGCCGCGGGCCTGCCCCAAGCGCAGCGGCCACCTATGGCTACACAGACGTGGGCAAGCCGCCCCACCTCTGGGGCGGCTACGCCGAGCACATGTATCTCTCGCCCCACTCCGTGCTCAAGAAGATGAATCCAAAGATCCCCGCCGGCGTCGCCGTGATGTTCAACTCGCTGGCCGCCGGGCTGTCCTGGGCGGGCCTCCCCCGCACCGGCCCTGGCGATCGGGTGGTCATCCTCGGCGCGGGCCAGCGAGGGCTCTGCTGCGTGATCGGCGCCCGCGCCATGGGCGCCCGGCAGGTCGTGATCACCGGGCTCAGCCGCGACGCGCAGAAGCTGGCCCTCGTACGCGAGCTGAGCGCGGACGCGACGTGTGAAGTGCCGAGACGGAAGACGTGGTGGCGCGCGTGCGCAGACACGCCATCGCATCGCCGTGCGGAAGGGCCGCGTCGTCGTGAGCCGTCTACAAGGAGCATCCGTCCCGCCCGCGAGCTGCCGGTGGACGACGTGACTACAACGAGCTGACCATCCGCGGTGTCCTCAGCATGCCGGTCGACGAGACGTTCCAGGCGGTCGAGATCATCGAGTCGGGGCGCTACCCGTTCGAGAAGATACACACCCTGTCGCTCCCGCTGGAGCAGGCCGAGGACGCCATCCACGCGCTGGCCGGGGAGATCCTCGGGGTGAACCCGATCCACCTCGCGATCGTGCCGGGCGCGCCGCGCGTGACCTTCCCCTTGTGATGCTTCGTCACTCTCGCGCGTAGCGGCGCACGAAGTCCTCGTCGACGGTGATGCCGAGTCCCGGCCGCTCCGGGATCTCGAGCTGCCCGTCCACCACCGTGAACTTCTCGTGGACCAGCTCGTGCAGCAGCGGGTTGGCGCCCAGCGAGTATTCGAGGATGAACCCCGCGCTCTGGTTCGCGGCGAGGGCCACGCCGGCCGCGAAGGCGGGCGCGCCGGACCACAGGTGCGGCGCCAGGCGGAGGTTGTAGGCGGAGGCGACGGCACCGATCCGCACGCCCTCGGTGATGCCGCCGGCGATGGCCAGGTCGGGCTGCAGGATGTCCGCAGCGCGCAGCTCGGCGATCTCGCGGAAGTCGTGCCGGGTGAACTCGCTCTCCCCGGTGGAGATCGGCACGGCCGAGGCCCGGCGCACCTCGGCCAGGCCGGTCTTGTCGTCGGCCGTCACCGGCTCCTCCAGCCAGTAGAGGTTGCAGTCCTCGACCATCCGGCAGAACGCCTTGGCCTCCGAGACCGTCCAGGTGCCGTGCGCGTCGGCCATCAGCTTCACGTCGGGCCCCAGCGCCTTGCGCGCTGCGCGCACGCGGGCCGCGGAGTGGTGCGGCTCCCCGTCCATGACGCCGACGCGCATCTTGACGGCACGGAACCCACCCTGCTGACGTAGCCGAGGAGCTGGTCGCCGATGCGGGCCTCGTCCGCCCAGCCCCCTGACGCGTAGGCGGGCATCCGCTCGGCGCGGCGCCCGCCGAGCAGGCGCCACACCGGCGCGCCGAGCGACTTGCCGAGCAGGTCCCAGAGCGCGAGGTCGACGCCCGCGATCGCCGAGATCGAGAGGCCGCGCCGCCCGAGCTGGGGCAGCACGTGGCCGCGATCGACGGCGTAGCCCTCGCGTGGCGTGTTGTACATCACATCCCACAGGCGGCCGACGTCGCGCGGGTCCTGCCCGACGAGAAGCGGGGCGTAGTCCAGGTTGATGATGGCGGCGAGGCCGTACGCCGATGCCGCGCTGCCCACGCCGGCCTTGGCTTCGCCCCATCCCGCGAGCCCGTTGTCCGTGTCGATCTTCACGATCACGGAGTCGAAGGAGGCGATGCGACCGAAGTCGCTCGTGTGCTGCCGCTCGTACGGAATGGGGACGTGGACCCAGGTGGCCCGAACGCTTGCGATCTTCATCGGACGATGGCTCCTCCGCGCAGATGGCTGCGGCGCCCTCTCGTACCCCGGCGCGGTCCGCGCTGTCAAGGAGGCCGCCGTGGCCCGCGCGTTACTCCACTTTTCGCGAGTATCCTTGTTACCGCTGCCAAAGTGGATGATCTCGCCGGCCGGTTGCGAAAACAGAAAACTGTTCCAGCCGAAGCAGCCGAGCCGGTAGCCGGTATCCAGCCATTGCTGCTCGTGTGGCCGAGATGTCCTGTCCTGAGCATGTCACGGCTGTGCCAGTCAGCCGCTTGCGTCAATCGCGCGGAGACGGCCCAGAATGGCGGCTTCCCGTTGGCAGCGCGGATCTCGTTCAACAGATCCAGGAGGACCCGCTCCTCGGCATCGAGGTGTGGCCCCTGCCCTTTGGGAATATGGTGGGGCCAAGGTACTCCGTGCCTGGCGGGGGCCGCGGCAGGTGACCGGTGGATCGACCGTGATGATGTTCGCCGCGGTGATCTGCGGCGTGACCGTCGAGAACTTGGTCCCACGCACGTCAATGGTGCCGTCCTAAGCGGAGATGCCGATATGGACCCTGCCCTTCGCCGCCTAGCTCCGACGCATAGTCTGCTCGAGCGCGGGCTCGCCTGTGGTTGGCGCCACCCACCGGCCCTCGAGGCTCACGAACTCGGAGCGATCGTCGCGTTTCGTCGAGTGACCAGACGCGCCCCCCGCTCGCGGGTCGGCCGCTCAGGACGATGACGCGCTTGCGCTTCTTGTGCACTCCCAGGCCGCTGACATGCCCGCGTAGCCTGCAGCGGCGACGACGACATCGGCAAAGGCGGGTACCGGGAGAGCACCGCCGGTCGGTGAGGCGAGCACGCCCCCCTCCCCTACCCGGCGAAGACTCCGGTCTTCAGTAGGTCTCGGCGGCTCGGTCGCTCGATCATCGCAGTCCTCCCGGGCTTCTGCTCGGTTCACTGTGGATCAGCGATCACGGTCATGCCGTCAAGTCGTTTCAAGAGTCATCGGACATCTCGCCGATGCTCCGTAGTCGCCGCGTGACACGACCGAGTGGGTCATCGAGTTGAGGAAGGTCCACGCCCCCCGGGGTCGATGAGGGACAACGCGTTGGATGCAGGAGCGGAGGATCTACGCGCTTCCTTGTGAACTTCTACGCGGTGCCCGCTGGAAGTCCTGGCCTGGGGCAGATGTATCCGATCCGCGCCGGCCGTAGAGTCCCTCATACGTCATGGTGGGGCGATACCCGGTGAACGTCTTCCCTTGGTCGGCGAGCTGGCTCAGCAGCGCGGCGGGCTTCCAGTGCTCGCCCCCGAGCGTCATCCCGTACTCGAGGATGCGATCGCGCAGCGCCGTGAGCCCCTGATCGAAGTCGGCCCAGAACATCGGGCCGCCCCGGTAGATCGGCCAGCCGTAGCCGTGGACCCAGATCACGTCGATGTCGCTCGCCCGGATGGCGATCCTCTCCTCGAGGATCTTGGCGCCCTCGTTCACCATCGGGTAGAGGAGGCGCTCCCGGATCTCCGCGTCGGGGATCGGCCGGCGCGTGATGCCGAGCCGGGTCGAGACGTCGACGATGATCTTCTCGACCTCGGGGTCGGGCGTGGCCCTGCCATCGGCCCCGTACGCGTAGTAGCCGGCGCCCGTCTTCTGCCCGAAGCGGCCCATCTCGCAGAGGCGATCCGCCACGCCGACGTCCGCCCCGCCCCGCGATCGCCAGCCAGGTCCAGCCCGGCGAGGTCGCCCGTCGCGAAGGCCCCATGGAAGCCGAACTCGTAAAGCACCGGATCGACCTGCTGCGGCAGCGCGCCCTCGAGGATCAGCTTCTCGGCCTCCGTGCCGCGCTGGTGGAGCATGCGGTTGCCGACGAAGCCGTGGCAGACCCCGACGAGCACCGTCACCTTCCCGATGCGCTGTCCGACCGCCATCGCCGTCGCGATCGTCATCGTGGACGAGCGGCGCCGCGCACGTTCTCGAGCAGTCGCATGACGTTGGCGGGGCTGAAGAAGTGGATGCCGATCACCGACTCCGGCCGGCTGGTGGCCGAGGCGATCTTGTTGACGTCGAGCGTGGAGGTGTTGGTGGCCAGCACTGCGTCGGCCTTCGCGATCCGGTCGAGCCTGGCGAAGACCTCCTTCTTCACCGACATCTCCTCGACACGGCCTCGATGATGATGTCGGCATCGGCCACCGCCCCGAAGTCTGTGGTGCCGGTGATGAGCCCCATGCGCGTCTCGACCTCCTGGACCGTCAACCGTCCCCTCGCCGCCGCGCTCTCGTAGTTCCTGCGCACGACGCCGAGCCCGCGGTCGAGCGCGTCCTTCGCCACGTCGACCACCGTGACCGGGATGCCGGCGTTGGCGAAGCTCATGGCGATGCCGCCGCCCATGGTGCCGGCGCCGATCACGGCGGCGGTCAGGATCTCCTTGGCCGGCGTGTCGGCGGGGACGTCGGGGATCTGCGCCGCCTGCACGCTGGCCACCGCGATGTAGCGCTGGGCCCGCGACCGCGGCGCGTCCAGGACTCGAGGGACAGCTCCGCCTCGACGCGCCAACCCTTGATGGAACGGCAAGGTGACGACGCCCTCGTCCTTTGATGGCGGCCTCGGGCGCCGCGAAGCCGCGCGTCTGCCGCGCCACTGATGCCGGGAAGACGGCGAAGACCTTGGGCTTGCCGCGCGCGGCCCGAGCTTGTCCTCGAGGTCGCGCGTCCGGCCGGGTGGCCGGCTCGCGCTCACCACCTTCTCGGCCAACGCCGACCGCCGCCGCCGGGAGGTCGCCCTCGACCACCTCGTCGACGAGGCCGTGGCGCAGCGCCCGTCGGCCCCGATCGTCTCGCCGCTCGACGACCACTGGAGCGCCTTCTCGACGCCGAGGAGGCGTGGCAGCCGCCGGGTGCCGCCCGCACCGGGCAACAACCCGAGCTTTCCCGCGAACACGCCGAACCGCGCCGACTTCACGCTGACCTGGAAGTGGCAGGCGAGCGCGACCTCCAGCCCGGTGTCGACGATGGTGCCGAGGCCGGCTAATTACTGGCTCCGCGGTCCCTTCTGATCAGGCGCGATGATCCCCTGCCCTACCCGGGCCCCGCGGTGGCTCTTCAACTCCTTGGTCCGCTGTGGCTGATGAACACTGGCCCCGCCCTGATGATGCATGGGCGCTGATGCCGCTGTCGTGGCACGCTGTCGAGGACCTGCGTGCTCCTGAGCCCTCTTCCGCATGCGGTGGCGAAGCGCGTCCGGCCGGGCGGGTTCGTCGACGGTCAGGATGCGGGTCAATGCCGAACGAACACCCGCATCCAGCCCGATGGGCTGGCTACGCCTGCGACGGCGGCGAACTCCTCAGCCGAGAGACTATGTCGTGGACGCTGGTGACGCCGCGCGCATGCCAGGTTTCCTCAAGCTCTAGGGCGATGCCGCCCCGGCGAGGCCCGCTGGACCGAATCGCGGCCTTCTTGGCGCTTGAACCAGGAAATCTGCGCCCTGCTCCTGAAGCTGTCGCTTCTGTGTTCGACCTGTTGCTCGGTCCTCTTCATCATGGCGCCCCGCGGGTTGGGGAGCGTCGCGGGCCGACGCCCGGCCTCGTGGGCGGCCAGGGTGTTGGGCGATCACGACGTGGGCGCAGAACGAGATGAGGTCGGGGGCTCCCGGGCGCGGTGGTGTCGCAGCCTCCGCCCTCGTCGGAGCCGGTGCTCTTGCGAGGCCAGTTCTGCAGCGGGCCGCCTGGCGCGACGATCCACTGTCCCGGCGGCGTGGATGCCGCCCACTGCCTGATGCGGGACACGATCGCGGCGACGGAATCGACCCCCGAGTCGTACAGGTCCCGGCATTCCACCGCTTCCACGGCGCGGCTGCTGTCACTCGCCAGGTGGACGTGGCAGTCGGTGAGCCCCGGCATGGCCGTGCGGCCGTCGAGATCGATGACCCGCGTGGAGGCGCCGGCCAGCGGCTCGAATCTCGCGGGTCGAGCCCACCGCGACGATCTTCCCGTCCCTCACCGCCACGACCGCCTGGGCCACCGGGCGTCACGGGCGTCCATGGTGAGCACGCGTCCATTGACGAGCAGCAGGTCGGCGGCGAGCACATGAGGAGTCATGGCACCGCCTCTGGGTCCCTCCCGACGCGATACTGCTCCGGCGCAACTTGGGTCGTCAAGACAGGCGTCGGCGCGCTCGGCCCTCTCGGTCAAATGGGTGAGACAGTGACCTACGGAAGTTTAGTTGTGGAGCGCTCCTCGACGTGCCGGTGGACGGGGCGGCCGGGCCGGCCCTCGACCCGCTCCAGCGGCGCCAGCAGAGGCTCGACGCGGTCAAGCGTCCCCTGTTGCGCGAGGTCGACTCATCAAGGCCATTCACGTCGAGCTGCCTGATAGGCTGGCCGCCGAGATCGAGGTCAAGGATCTGACGTGACGCTCAGGGAAGCGGATTCCTCACGTGAAGGCCGGGGAACCTTCCGAAGTCCCTGTCGGCCGACCAGAGCTCCCGAACTCCGTGCAGCAGACAGAGAGCGGCAACGCGGGCATCGTGGACGATCGGGCCGACCACGCGGCCACGGTCCAAGAGGCGTCGAAGCTCGTTCCAGTAGCCGTCGTTCTCGGCCAGGAGGACGAGCCGGGGCGAGGTCATCCAGGCCTCGATCTGTGCAACGGCTTCGAGGTGGGTCGATGGGGGGCGATAGATTCGTGGATGCGTGACCACCGCGTAGAACTCGTGCAGACAGGGCCAGGCGATGGCCCATGGTTCCCATCCTTCGGCCAGCGAGCGAATGCACTCGCGGGCGGCCTCGTGCCAGGGCGAATCGATCCGATGGGAGTACACGAGGAGGTTGGTGTCGGCGGCAATCACGCCCCTCGTCCTTCATAGATGAGGGTCCGCATCTGTTCCCAGTCGCCTTCCCGGATGCCCGGCTGCACCCCTTGCCCGTTCACTCGACGCGTCAGGCAGTCGGTACGGCGCCCTTTTCTCGCCTTCGTTGGCCAGCACGTGACGGAGCCCTGCCTCGATCAGCGCGCGAAGGGTCGTCTGGCGCTGCGCGGCCAGTTTCTTGGCCCGGGCCAGCAGCGCGGGCGCGATCTCTACCGTCGTCTTCATATGGCTCGACTGTATCATGAGTACGGGTGGCCCATACCGGCGCGGTGATCTCTCCCGAGGCCGGCGCCCCTTCGAAGGTCGGCGGCGGTGAGGGTCCGGGTCGATGCGCGCCCGCTTACTCTAGGCCCGTGGCGGCTCGCGGCCGCTCCCGAAGGGGGGCGCGGTCCCTCATCCTCGAGGCGCAGATAGGCACGAAGCGGCGGCCAATGAGGGTGGGCGGGTTCTCGACTGGGCTCATCCTTGACGCGAGCACCGAGGAGCGCGACTCCCGGCGCCCGAGCAGGAGGGATTCATGCAACCCGATCGCGACATCACCATACTGCTCCCGCGACTCCTGGCCGACATCAAGCGGCCCGGCGACTTCGGCGCGGGTGCGTTCGACAGCTCCGAGACCGAGGCCATCGTCGCCGCGCTTGGGCGAGTGCGAGAGTCCGACGCGAGTGACATCATCGCCGCCGTCGCGCGCCGGTGGGCGACGGCGCGGTGGGCGCCCCGTGACCCGCCTGCTGCGCGAGGCCGCGAGCGCGCGACCCGGGGCTTACCTGAGCACCGCCGCTCAGGTGGTCTTCGCCGCTATGGGAGCGGTCGACGAGGTCCCGTCGGGCGAGGGCAGAGAAGGGACGGACCGAGGGAAAGGCCTGGCCGATCTGGTTCACGCGATCGGTAGCATTGGCGGTCCTCGATCTCGGGGCCGAGCTTGCGAGGGTGGCCCTGGCCAACCCCGCGCGCTGGCCCTTCGATGGCGTGATCGTCCCTGCCGTTCTGGCGTTGCCGCGTAGCGACAGCGGCGGCCTACCGGGCCGCCGCCGACCCCCTTCCGCGAGGCCTACCTCGTGCACCTTCGAGCCCGCATCGCGTTGCACCTCGCCCCACCAGCCGACGCGGTGCGACCGAGGGATAGGCTCCCCTGCAGCTGCCGCGATTGCACCGCGCTCCGGAGCCTCCTCGTCGATCCCGTGGCAACCACCTGGACCCTGAAGGCGGTAGCGGCGCAACGGCAGCACATCGAGGAGTGGATCAAGAGGGCCCGCTGCGACGTGGACTTCCACACGGAGCGGCGGGGCAGCCCGCACACCCTCGTGTGCGCCAAGAACCAGGCGAGCTACCAGGCCCTGGTCCGGCGGCGCACCGCCGACCGCGAACACCTGGCGCAGATCGAGCGGTCGTGAGGGACGGCCCGTAGCCGGTGCGAACTTGCGGCGGGCAGCGGAGCCTCGTCGTCGATCATGCGCGGATGAGGCGCAGAGAGGAATCGAGACGACGCAGGTCGGCGACGTCGGAAGTCAGCACGCTGTGGCCACGCGTCCGGGCGCACAAGACCACCGAGGCGTCGATCACGTCGTGGGTACCAGCCACGCCGCAGAGCTGCCCGGCCGCTCGCGCCCGGGCATCGTCCAGCGGCTCGACACGGACGGCTCCGGAACCGAGGAGGCGTGCCAGGCGTGCCTGTCGCGCTCCATCGCGCCATACCTGTCCGACCGCCCCGGCGACCGTGGCAAGCTCGACGCCCTGCTCGAGGGCCCGAACCAGAATGGCGACGGTGCGGCGATCGTTCCTTTCGAAGGCGATCAGGGCTCCCGCGTCCAGGGTCAGCCCGCTCAAGACCGCCGTCGCGCCTTGGGCCGTGCCACGCCCAGTGCTTCATCGGCCTGACGGCGTTCGGCCGCGGTCAGGGGCCCGCCCGACTCGGCCAACATCTCCTGCAACAGAGTGGCCAGGTCCTCGAGCGTGGCCTTCTCCTCGACCGCCGAGGCAATGTACGCGCTCACGCTAGCCGAGCGACCGGAACGCACCGCGCGTCGGGCTCGCTGAACGAGGCCCGGTGGGAAGACTCGACGGCGATCTTGGTGGTGGTCATACCGTCTATCATACCATTGCCGCGTCAGCGACGGACTGCGCGTGATCGCCGTGGCGCGGCCGCAGGACACACCGCTGGTGAAGCGATTCGGCGCGCAGGCGCTGGTGCCCCGCGGCAAGGGCGGCTGGTGATCGTCTTCCGATCGGCGGGCGATCAACCGCATCGGTCGCGACGCGTATCGAGTGAGGCATCACACGGTGTGGAAGAAGCGGTGATCGAGCCCGAGGGGCCGGATACGGCGGAGGCGCTGGACGGCTTGCCACGGATGGACTAACTTGGTCCACCATGGAA
>CAWKCA010000044.1:0-92833 GCA_963848005.1 uncultured Candidatus Rokubacteria bacterium | reverse complement strand
GCGGCGCGCCCACCGGCTCGACACGCCGCGCTCGGTCAGATGACCCAGAATGCCAGCATCGCTTGACCTGGCGCGCCCGCCGACCTATATGTCTCCGGTGCCGATCGCGCGACTGGATGGGCCCCGCAGTACGACGTCGCCCCAACCCTTGACGCCATCGAAGAGTGCTACCGGCGTGGCTGGACGGATGGCCTCCCGGTTGTTCCCCCCCACCGCGGACAAGGTCGCCGGCATGCTCGCGACGGCGGGCTCGCGCCGGAGCACGTGATCGGCGAAGTCCCGGTCCGCCTGCGGGTCCTCACGGCCGAGCGTGCGGCGGCCAATGCCGTGATGGCCGGTTGCCTGCCCGAGCACTTCCCGGTCGTCCTCGCCGCCATGGAGGCCTCGCGCGTGACCCCACTCCTGCGAGGTCCTCGGCCGCCAGGAAATGCGCTGGGCTCGGCCTACTCTCCGTCAATGGCCCCCTCCGGCAGCAACTGGGCCTGGCCTGCACGGACAACCTCCTCAGTTCCGCCAACCGGGCGAACGCGACGATCGGCCGCGCCGTGCGCCTGATCCTCATGAACGTCCTCGAATCACGGCCGGGCGTCTTGGACCGTGGATGCATGGGGTCGCTGTCCAAGGGAGGCGTCTGCTTCGGCGAGGACGAGGAGCGGAGCCCGTGGCCGCCGTTGCACGTCACGCGCGGATTCGCGCCCGAGGCATCCACGGTCACGGTGGCCAGCGTGCAGGATCCCGAGATGCTCGGCAACCGCTATGGCCTCACCGCCGAGAGCCTGATGGACGCGACGGTCGACGCCATGGTCTCGCACGGTCTGGCCGTGCACTTCACGTTCACCGAGACGCAGTGGTTCTGGATCGTGGGCCACTGGCACGCGGAGATGCTGGCGCGCCAGGGGTGGACCCGCCCGCGTATCCAGGAGTATGTCTGGGAGCGGGCGTGGCGCCCGCGCGCCGAGACTGAAGCGTCTCGGAGCGCTGCGCGGCGAGATCGTGCCCGGCGACGAGAGCGACCGGTTGCGCGCGGCGCCGCGGCCGGAGGACATCTTGATCGTGAAGGCGGGCGGCGACAGCGGGCTACAGCACGCTCTTCAAGGTGTACATTGGCATGCCGGCGACGTCGGTTCGCGTGCGCGAGGGCGAGGGAACGCCGGCGGGGAGAGTGAGGGATGACCACATCTGACGCGATCCGACTCGTGGACCCCACGGGAGGGACGGATGCTCCGCGCACCGTCGCGCTGGCGCCGCGGCTCCCGGACCTTCGTGGCAAGCGGCTGGGGTTGTGGACGACTCAAGTCGGGCTCCGAGGTCATCCTGCGCGGCATCGCCGAGATCCTCGATCAGGAGTTTGCGTGGGCCGACGTCTTCCACGTGACCAAGCACTCGGCGTCGCTGCCGCCGAAGCCCGAGGTGCTGGAGGCGCTGCACCGGCACGCCGACGTCGTCATCGCCGGAGTCGGCGACTGAGGGGGCTGCTCGTCGGGAAGTCCGCTCGACGGCGTGACCTTGGAGCAGCAGGGGCTGCCCGACCGCGACCATCATCACCGAGGTCTTCGTCCGGACCGCCGAGGCGTACGTGCGCATGCTCGGCGTGCCCGACTTCCCGTACCTCGTCTGTCCCCATCCGATCACCAATGTGGGACCGGCCGATCTCGCGGCGCGCGCGGACAGGCTCGCGCCGGACGTGCGCCGCCTCCTGCTCGACGGACGGCGCTGATCCGCCCGTGAGGGCGTCACGGGGCCGGGCCCGCCGTCGCCTCACACGGCGGGGCCGTCCTGGATGGCGGCGGCGAGCTTGCCGGGCACGCGGCGGCCGTCGCCCGCCTGACCGCTGAGCTTGCCGTTCTCGACGACCACCTTGCCGCGCAGGATCACCACGGCCGGCCAGCCGTGGACCTCCCAGCCGTCCCAGGCGCTGTAGTCGGAGCCGTGGAGGTCCTCGGCGCGGAGCGTGCGCCGGACGGTCGGGTCGAAGACGACGACGTCGGCGTCGCTGCCCGGGGCGAGCACGCCCTTGCGTGGGATAGAGGCCGAGGAGCTTCGCCGCGTTCGTCGAGGTGACGGCGACGAAGCGCTCGAGCGACATCCCGCGCTTGGACACCCCCTCGGTGTAGATGATGGGCACGCGCGTCTCCACGCCGACGTGGCCGCCGGTGGCGTCGGCGACGTGGCGGCTCCGCACCTTGACCGCGCGCGGCGTGCACAGCTCGTCGGTGGCCACGGTGCTCAGGGTTCCGCTCTTGAGCCCGCTCCACAGGCGCTGGCGGTCCTCCTCGTACTTGAGCGAGGGATAGGTGTGATAGAGGACGCCGTCGGGCCGAAGGTAGGCGTCCGCGGTGAAGGTCGCGTAGTGGTGCAGGGTCTCGCCGTAGATGGCGCGGCCCTCGCCGCGCGCCTCGGCGATGGCCTCCACGCCCGCCCCCGCGCTCACGTGCACGAAGTACACGGCGGCGCCCTCGACGTAGCGCGCCAGCCGCAGCACGCGGCGGAACGAGATGTCCTCGGACATGGCGCTGTGGACGAGCGGCATGTGCTGGATGTCGGTGCGGCCCTCGCGCTCGAGGCGCTCGTACATGTACATGACGAGGTCGTCGTCCTCGGCGTGGATGGCCAGGATGCCGCCGTGCCTGGCCGCCGTCTCCATGATGGCCCACAGGTGGCCGAGGCGGATCATGCGGCCCTTGCCGATGGGCCGCACGTCGGTGGTGAAGATCTTCAGGCTCGCGAAGCCCGCCTGGATGGCTTCCGGGATCTGCTCGATGACGTCCGGCGGGACGGCGCCCTGGAGCATCACGTGGAGGCCATGGTCCGTGTAGCCCTGGCGCCAGACCGCCTCCTTCTCGTCGATCGCCCGGGCGATGGTCATGCCCGGCTCCCAGACGGCGAAGTCGACGAGCGTGGTGGTCCCGCCGCAGATGGCGGCGCGGCTGACCTGCTCGGGCGGCGCGCTCGTCGTGAGCCCGCCGCCGAGCGCCGGGATCGGCCAGTGGGTGTGCACGTGCGGGTCGATGCCGCCGGGGATGACGAGCTTGCCGGTGGCGTCGACGACGCGGCCGGCGTCGCGGGGCAGCGTGCCGGGCGCGGCGACGGCGACGATGCGCTCGCCCTCGACGCCGACGTCCCAGGCGCCCACGCCCTGGGGGGTGACGACCTGTCCACCGCGGATCACGAGATCGAGCATGGTGTTGTCTCCCTCAGGCGTCGCCGAACAGGAGTGCCTTGACGCGTTCGGGCTCGCGAAGCAGCGTCCCCAGCCGGCTCAGCGCCGAGTCGACCGCCTGCGCGAACTTCTCCGGCCCCCCGAAGCGTGCGAGCGTCTCCGGCGGCACGAACTTGAAGAGGATGTTGGCCGTGCCCGGAGGCATGCCGACGAAGTGGACCGTGAGCATCCGGTGGTCCTGGAGCAGGATCATGCAGAAGGCGGCGGCGGCCTCGTACGGCACGACCGGCGGATCCTTCACGCCCCCGCGCTCCATGGCGATCGCAAGGAGGTCGTCCGCGAGGAGCTGGGCTGTGGTCGGCGTCTCGTGGAGCCGGGCGCCGAGGGTGGGGCGGAGCGCGTCGGCCACGCGCTTCGTCGACGCGATCAGGTCGCGGACACGCTCCGGGCGGTACTGCTCGAGCGTGCGCACGACGGCGGCGTAGAGCATGGGGCGCGCCTCGAGGCCGCACTCGAAGCCCTTCGCGCGGATCCGCCCCACCAGCGCCTTGTCACCGGCCATCAGGCCGAAGCGCGGGCCGATGGTGCCGTACTTGTCGAGGCCGGTGGCCCCCAGGTCCACGCCCAGCTCGAGCATCCGCGGGTGATCGAAGGCGGCAGGGGCGACGCGCGCGCCGCCCGCGTCGTCGACGTAGACCGGCGCGCCCTTGTCGTGGGCGAGCTTCACCACCGTGCGGATGGCCTCCACCGGCATCAGCTCGTAGGTGACCGCGAGGCGCGTGAGGACCACGAGCGCGACCTTTGGCTCGCGCTCGAGGGCGCGCGCGAACTCGTCGACGCCGACGGTGTCCACGAACCGGGCGCCGGCCTGGGCGGCCGCGCGGATCACCGAGGGGTGGCTGTGGCTTGCCGAGGCGCCGACGACCACGTCGCCGGGCCGGACCAAGGTCAGGTGGGTGGCGAGGGTGGCGCCCGTCAGCCGGTTGAACACGGCGACGTCGTGAAATTCCTCTGAGCCCCCGAGGTGACGGAGGGTGAGCTCTTTCAGGAGGTCGAGATAGATCGCCGGGGCCAGCTCGTCGTCCGCCCACTGGATCTCCTCGGCCGTCATCGCCAGCCCGTGCTCGAGGCCGGTGAAGACGAAGATCGACTCGAGGCCATGCGTGCGGATGATGGTCCAGGCGTGGCGGAGCTTGCGGAAGTCGTCTTCGGTACTCGCGAGGATGCGCCCACGCGCGTACGAGAGAGCAGGAGCGAACGGGTTGCCGAAGCGATCTCTATCCATGCGTGACTCCCTCCGTCAGTACTCGTCGAACATGCGCTGGACCTCGGCCCGTCGTCCGTGCGGTTGAGAGCCAGCCTGGCGAGCACGCGCGCCTTCTGGGGATTGAGGTTGTCGGCGGCGACGAAACCCCGCTCGCGCAGGATGGTGCGGGGCAGGACGCGACCGCTGCCCGCCCGGCTCGAGAGCACGATCAGGACGCGCTGCCGTCGCGCCTTCAGGAGCCGATGAGAGCCACCCGCAGCTTCGTTCGCGTTCCATGCCGACGCGGCCGTGCTACCATGCGCGCGCTCGGCGTGTCAATCGACCCCGACGAGCACCCTGAGGGGAGCAAACGCGATCACGTGGCCCGTGACGGCCTCCCCTCCCGCCCCCCGCAACTTGAGCTGGTGTCCATATTGTTGTCGCCGGCCGGCGGCCGAGGCAAACGTCAGCGCACCTTCAGCAGGTCGCGGAGGCCATCGCCGACGAGGTTCACGGCCAGCACGGTGGCGGCCAGGAAGAGGCCGGGGAAGAGGATGATCCAGAAGGCGAGCTGCACGTAGGGCCGCCCCTCCGCCATGATGTTGCCCCACGAGGGGATGATGGGCGGCGTACCGGCGCCGAGGAACGAGAGGTACGCCTCCAGCAGCATGGCGGAGGCGCAGATGTACGTCCCCTGGACGATCAGGGGCGCGACCAGCGCGGGGAGAATGTAGAAGACCAGGATGCGCGGGGTGGGCGCGCCGAGCGCGCGGGCGCCCTCCACCATCACCGTCTCCCGCAACGAGAGGACCAGCGAGCGCACCAGACGCACGACCCGCGGGATCTCGGGGATCACGAGGGCGATGATGACGTTGCGCACGCTGGCCCGCATCAAGGCCATCAGGGCGAGGGCGAGGAGGATGGCGGGGATGGCCATGAGCCCGTCCATCACGCGCATGAGGGTCGTGTCGAGCCGGCGGTAGAAGCCGATCACGAGGCCGAGCGTCGTTCCGATCAGGAGGCTCACGATCGAGACGGCGCTGCCGACCGCGAGCGAGATGCGGGTCCCGTAGATCGTCCGCGTGTAGATGTCCCGCCCGAAGTGATCCGACCCGAACCAGTGCTCCGCCGACGGGGCGCGCAGGCGCTGGGCCGGCTTCAGGCCCAGCGGATCGCCGGTCCACCATGCGGGGGCGAAGACGCCCGCGATCAGGATCAGCAGGAGACAGAGCGCGCCGGCGATCAAGCGTCGGATGGCGAACGAGCGCTCGCCGGATCCGGCTCCCGAGCCCCTCGGCGGCGGGGAGCGCTTCGAGGGCGAGATCGGCGGTGGCGGGTCGCGAGATGGCCATCAGGTCGTGCCGGAGCCCCCCTCCGAGGACTAGTACCTGATCCGCGGGTCGAGGACGACATAGAGCACGTCGATGACGAGGTTGATGAGGACGTAGACGCCGGAGACGATCAGGATGACGCCCTGAATCACGGGGTAGTCGCGCCGGATGATGGCGTCGACGGTGAGCCGGCCCAGCCCGGGGAGCGCGAAGACGCTCTCGGTGACGACGGCGCCGCCGATGAGCAGCGCGAAGCCGAGGCCGATGATGGTGACCACGGGGAGCGAGGCGTTCTTGAGGGCGTGGCGGACGAGGACCCCGCGCGGGGCCAGGCCCTTGGCGAAGGCGGTGCGGATGTAGTCCTCGCCGAGGACGCCGAGCATGCTGGCCCGCGTCATGCGGGCGATGAGCGCCATGTAGACGACGGAGAGCGTCAGCGCGGGCAAGGTGAGGTGGCGCAGCATGGCGGGGAGGCCGCTGGTCAGGGGCACGTAGCCCTGCACGGGCAACCACGCCAACGAGATCGCGAAGACGTACACCAGCAGGAAGCCCAGCCAGAAGACGGGCATCGAGAAGCCGGAGACGGCGAGGATCATCACGACGCGATCCAGGAGCGATCCCTGCTTCCAGGCCGCGATGATGCCGAGGGGCACGCCGACGCCGATGCTGATGAGCATGGCGTACAGCGTGAGGAACAAGGTCACCTCGGTGCGCTGGGCGATGAGCCGGGTGACGGGCAGCCCCGAGAAGATCGAGGTGCCGAGGTCGCCGCGGAGCACCTGGCCGAGCCAGATCCCCACCTGGGTGAGGAACGGCTTGTCGAGGCCGAGCCGGGTGCGGATGCGGGCGATGTCGTCGGTGGTGGCGTAGTCACCGGCGATGATCACGGCGGGGTCGCCGGGGGTCAGGTGGAGAAGGGCAAAGACGGCGATGGCCACCACCCCCATGACGGGGATGGTGGCCGCGAGCCGCCGGAGGATCTCGGCGACCATCGAATCAGGTGATCTGCACGTTCCAGAACAGCGGGGCGATGAACTTCTGGATGCCCTGGACGTTCTTGCGGAAGGCGGTGGGCTGCATCCACTCGCCCCAGGGGACGTAGGCCACCTCGTCGAGGGCGACCTTCTGGATCTCGTCCGCCAGCTGCTTGCGCTTGCCCTGATCGGTGGCGCGGACCCACTCCGTGATGAGCTTCTCGAGCTGCGGGATGTCGGGCCAGCCGAACCAGGCGCCCGGCCCCGCCCCGGAGACGCCGAAGTGCACGGCCGGATGCATGACGTCGGCGGCCATCCACCACGTGTGCAGCACGTTCCAGCCGCCCTTGTCCGGGGGATCCTTGCGCGCGCGCGTGGCGAGGTTGCTCGACCAGTCCATCGCCTTGAGGTCGACGGTGAAGCCGATCTGGGTGAGGAGGTCGCGGGTGACGAGCGCCGCGCCGTTCAGGAGCGAGATGTCCGTCACGTGGATGACCGTCACCGGCCGGCCGTCGTAGCCGGACTCCTTGACGAGCGCGCGGGCGCGCTCGAGGTTCTGCTTGGCGAGGGCCTCGGCCCCGACCTTGGAGGAATAGGGGCCGTTGCAGGCGAAGACGGAGTGGCAGGGGCGGTAGTACTTCGCCACGCCGATGGCGGCCTGCAGGTACGTCGGCTGGTCCATCATGTAGACGAGCGCCTGCCGGGCCTTCTTGTTGTTGAAGGGCGGGTGGAGGTGGTTCGGACGGAGCCAGCCCTGCGTCCCGGCCGGATCCGGCAGGAACGTCGCCAGCGCGGCGTTCTGCTCGACCTTCGCGATGAAGTCGAGCGGCGGGATCTCCCACCAGTCGACCTCGCCCGCGGCCAGCGCGGCCGCCGCCGTCGCCGCGATCCGGGATGTAGCGCCAGATCACCTTGTCCAGGTAGACCTTCTTGCCGCCCGTCGAGCCGCTGGCCGCCTCCTGGCGCGGCACGTAGTCGGGGTTGCGCACGTAGACGACCTGGTTGCCGGGCTGCCACTCGTCCTTCACGAACTTGAACGGCCCCGAGCCGACGATCTCCTTGATCTGCTCGTCGGCCGAGGTGGCGGCGATGCGGGCCGGCATCATGAAGGGCGTGTTGCTCGAGGGCTTGCCGAGCGCCTCCAGCACGGGGCCGAAGCGCTCGGACAGCTCGAGCGTGAACGTCTTCTTGTCGGCGGCGGCGAGCTTCGCCGTGTGCGCCGCGAGGAGCCGGCCGAACCGGTCCTTCTTGCCCCAGCGCTTGAGCGACTCCACGCAGTCCTCGGCGACCACGGGCTGGCCGTCGTGCCACTTGAGGCCGTCGCGCAGGGTGAACGAGTACTTCATCCCGTCCCGCGAGACCGTGTACTTGTCGACCATCTGGGGCTTGACTTGGAGCTTCTCGTCGGTGCCGAAGAGCGTGTCGTAGACGAGGTAGCTGTGGTTGCGCGTGATGTAGGCCGTCGTCCACACCGGATCGAGGATCTTCAAGTCGGCCTGGGCGACGAACCGCATCGTCCCCCCGCGCTTCTGGGCGTGGACGAAGGGCGCCGCCACCGCCATGGCGGCGGCCGCGCCGGAGCCGGCCACGAACGTCCGACGGGTCAGTCCACTCATGCCAAGCCTCCTATCCTCACGACGGAGATGTTCCACCGTCCTCACACGGAGATGTTCCAGAGGAGCGTGGCCCCGAACTGGAGCGCGCCCTGCACGTTCTTGCGGAGCGCGTTGGGCACGACGAACTGCCCCCACGGCACGTAGGGCACCTCGTCGTAGGTGATCTGCTGGATCTGCTCGACGATCTGCTTCTGCTTGGCGGGGTCGGGCTGGCGCGTGAACTCGGCGCGCAGCTTCTCCATCGCCTCGTTGGTGGGCCAGCCGAACCAGGCCTTGTCGCCCGCCCCGCCGATCCAGGCATTCACGGCCGGGGTGATCACGTCGAGCCCCGTCGCCCACGTGTGGAAGACGTTCCAGCCGCCCTGGCCGACCGGGGACTTGTTGGCGCGCCGGGCGACCATGGTCGACCAGTCCATGGCCTGGAGGTCGACGTTGGCGCCGATCTTCCTGAGGAGCTCCGCCGTGACCAGGGCCGGCGCGTGGGCGTAGGGCGAATCGCTGGGGTCGAGGACCACCAGGGGCCGCCCGTCGTAGCCGCCCTCCTTGAGGAGCTGCCGCGCGCGCTCGAGGTCCTGCTTGGGCGCCGCCACGCTCGTCTCGAACGGCGTGCCCCCGCACATGAAGACGGCCGGACAGGTCCGGAAGTACTTCGCGCTGCCGATGACGGCGTCCAGGTAGGTCTTCTGGTCGACCATGTAGAGGAGCGCCTGGCGCGCCTTCTTGTTGTTGAAGGGCGGATGCAGGTGGTTGGGTCTGAGACACCCCTGGCTGCCGCGCGGATCGGTCACGAAGACGGTGACGTTCGGGTTCTTCTCGAGCCGGGGCACGAAGTCGAGGGGGATGTTCTCCCAGTAGTCGACCTCGCCGGCTTCCAGCGCGGCGTTCGCGGTGGCCTGGTCCGGGATGTAGCGCCACTCGAGCCGGTCGACGTGGACGCGCTTGCCGCCGGCGGCGCCGCTCGGGGGCTCGCTGCGCGGCACGTAGTCGGGGTTCTTGACGTAGACGACCCGGTTGCCCGGCTGCCACTCGTCCTTGACGAACCGGTACGGCCCCGAGCCGATCGCCTCCTTCACCTGCTCGTTGGCATCGGTCGCGGCCAGCCGGGCCGGCATGATGAAGGGCACGTTGCTCGACGGCTTGCCGATCCCTTCCAGCACGAGGCCGAACGGCTGCTCGAGCTCGAGGGCGAAGGTCTTCCGGTCGACCGGCGCCAGCTTGCCGGTGGCGGCCATCAGCAGACGTCCCACCGTGTCGCGGGCGCCCCAGCGCTTGAGGGAGGCCACGCAGTCCTCGGCGGTCACGGGCTGCCCGTCGTGGAACTTGAGCCCGTCGCGCAGGGTGAAGGTCCAGCGCATCTTGTTCGGGCTGACGGTGTACTTGTCGACCATCTGCGGCTGGACCTTGAGGTTGGCGTCGGTCGCGAAGAGCGTGTCGTAGATCAGGTAGCCGTGATTGCGGGTGATGTAGGCGGTGGTCCAGATGGGGTCCAGGATCTTCAGATCCGCGTGGGGGACGAAGCGCAAGATGCCGCCTTTCTTCTGCGCGTGGACCCGGGGGGCGGTGGCGGCGATGGTCGCGAGCGCGGTGCCTCCGGCGAGGAAGGTGCGGCGGTCCATGCGGCTCCTCCTTGGTCAGGCGTGCTCCGAGTCTGGGCTCGGGTGCCCGGCCACGCCCCGGGCACGGGGCAGGGCGATTGTAGCGGCTGCGAACATGCGGGGGAAGCGCGCGAGGCCGCGCGCTCGGCCTCGCGGGCCGTGCTGTCGCGCTCGTCTGCGTGTCGCGCGTGCGTCGCTGCCGATCGGCGTCCCGGACGTGGCCGCGCCCGCGTGTTCCGGCCGTCGGGGCCGGAGTGGTGCGCGTCGCGGCCGTCCTGGAGACCCACGACGAGGCGCTCACGGCCGGCCGGACCGCGCCCGCGGGCGAGCCGTTGTGCTGAGCGCGTCCGCGAGCCGGTCCAACCTGTCCAGTCACAATGCCATGGCGTCTGTCTCATCCAGGCTCTATCGGAGCCGGCGTTCTGTGGCCCTTCGGTCAACCCGGGCGCTAGCGAATGCGCGACTCGCCAGAGCGTGGGCCTGCATCACTCGCCCAGGTCGGCGAGCAGTCGACGCACCAGGCCGCTGTCATACCAAATGCCCCCCATGGCGCGTTCGACGAACGGTCGGATGGCGGGCGTGAGGCCGAGGATCTTCGCACGCGCGAGAAGGCCAAGCGATCCGGTGACCCGCAGTCCCACCGCCCGCGCGGCCCGTCGACCTTTCCGGGTCGTCCATGCAGACGAGATGGATTTCCAGCTCGCGAGCGAGCTGAATAACCGCGGCCTCGCCGGCATCGACCGTGGCCGCGGCGAGCGGGTCGAGCGCGCCCTTGAGGGGTATTACGCTGAGCCAGGCACTGCGACCGCGTAGTGGCCTGATGCGGTTCCCTGGTCGAGCTCTGCGCGCACCTCGGGAGGGCAGACGAAGTCGAGGGGGGGGGGGGGGGGGGAGGGGGAGGGGAGGGGAAGGGGGGGGGGGGGGGGGGGGGGAGGGGGGGGGGGGGAAGAGAGGGGCAGGGGGCGAGGGGGGGGGATTATGTGTCGTGAAGGGACTGGGGGGCGGGTGCGCGCGCGCGTCCGGAAGTGCCGAGCGGGCTCTCATCGGAGACGGCGACAGGATCACCATCGAGGATGGGCGCGCACGGTGGAGGTGGATCTCTCTGATGCCGAGTTGGCGCGGCGGCGGGCTGCCTGGACGCCGCGCCAGGCCGAGCGACTGGCAGGCGCCTTGGAGAAGTACGCCAAACTCGTCGGCCGGCGAACCTCGGCGCCGTCACCCATTCCGGCGCCGGCGAATGGCCGATCGAGTAGCTGCTGGGCGCTCCACCGCCCGGGCCGAGCCGGCACCCTCGGATCCTTCTTCACCCCCGAGCCCCCGGCGCTCCTTGACTGCGCGCCCCACCGCGGGCACGATCCGCTGAGCCCCGGCCCCCGGATCACCAGGGGCCCGACGCGGGTGTACTCCCCGCGCGAGGGGAGCTTTCCTCGGGGTGAGGGCTCGGGCGGCCACCAGGCTCCCACGGGGTGGACTGCGGAGAGGCCGTTTTTCCGCGCTATGCGCTGGCGACTCTTGGTGCGGTGAATCCTTGAGTGCCGCGAGACTCCGCACCCGAAGAAGGGGGGAACCCATGGACGTGACGAGCGCGATGCGACGCGCGGCGACGTTCTTCGCCAATCGAGAGGCGGTCGTGCATGGCAAGGATCGGCTGACCTTCGCCGGTGCCTGGGAGCGTGGCTGCCGCTTGGCAAACGGGCTGATCGCGCTCGGGCTCAAGCCCGGCGAGCGCGTCGCCGTGCTGGAGGACAACTCGAAGGAAGCCGCCGACTTCTTCCTCGCCGCCGGCATCGCCAACCTCGTGCGCGTGCCCCTCTATCCGCGCAATTCGCGCGAGGCGCACCTGCACATGGTTGGACATACCGGCTGCAGGGCGCTGGTGGTGGGCGGCAACTACGCGCACGAAGTCGCGGATTTCAAGCAGCAGCTCCCCGACCTCCGGCACATCCTGGTGTGCGACCAGGGCTACGAGTGCTGGCTCGCCGCGCAGTCTCCGGAGGATCCGATGCTCAGCATTCGGCCGGAGGACAACTACATCATCCGCCACACCGGCGGCACGACTGGCCGCAGCAAGGGCGTCGCCTACACCCACAAGGCGTGGCTCGCCTGCAACCGAGACTGGTTCTACAACTACCCGCCCGTCGAGCCCGGTGACAAATGCCTGCACTTGGGGCCGATCAGCCACGGCTCGGGCTACCTGTTCGTGCCGATCTGGGTGTGGGGCGGCTGCAACGTGATGGTCGACCAGTTCGAGCCGGCCGAAGTGGTCGAGATCATGGAGAAGGAAGCCATCGCCTACCTGTTCGCCGTGCCGACCATGGTCAATGTGCTGAACCACGAGCCGACGGTACGGAGCCGCGACTGGTCGAAGCTCAAGTGTATGCTGATCGCCGCGGCGCCGATCTCGGACGCCACCGCGCTCACCGCTCGCGAGATCTTCGGCGACCGGATCTACCAGGGCTACGGCCAGACCGAGGTGCTGTTGCTCTCCTTCATGGGGCCGCGGCAGTGGTTCGCCGAGGTCGAAGGCTCCACCCCGCTGCGCTCCTGCGGGCTGATCATGCCGTTCGCCGATGTCGAGATCTGGGACGAGAACAACAAGCCGCTGCCCCTGGGCCAACCTGGCCAGATCGTCGCTCGCACCGACGGGCAGATGACCGGCTTCTGGAATGACCCGGAGGGGACGAAGCAGCGCATGGTCGACGGCTGGGTGCTGACCGGCGACATCGGCACGATCGACACGAACGGCTACCTCTACCTCTTGGACCGTGCCGACGACATGATCATCTCCGGCGGCTTCAACATCTGGCCGATGGAGCTGGAGAACGCCATCGCTGCCCACCCGGCGGTGATGGAGGTGGCGGTGTTCGGCATCCCCGACACGCGCTGGGGCGAGACGCCCTGCGCCGTCGTCGTGCCGAAGCCAGGGGGTCAGGTCGACGAGGCTGACGTGATCCAGCTCTGCATCGACCGGCTCGGCTCCTACAAGAAACCGGGCAAGGTGGTGGTGCGCGACGAGCCGCTGCCCAAGACCCCGGTCGGCAAGATCAAGCGGCGGGACCTCCGGGAGCCCTACTGGGTTGGACACACTCGCCGGGTGGCGGGGAGCTAGATACTCTGACTCGCAATCCTCACATGACAAGGTCTTAGACTCTACCGTCGACAATGCTGCGTGGTGCCGCGCTGGCCCTCGTTGGCGTCGTGGGCATGCCGATGACGATGCTCCTGTTCCAGGACAACCTCATCTTCTCTCCGCAGCCCGTCGCCGGCTCCGGCCCCGCGCCGAGGGCCGGGCTCGAGGAGGTGGAGATCATCGCCGACGATCGAACACGCCTGCGTGGCTGGCTCGCGAAGGCCCCGGGCGAGCGCGCCCCGCTTCTCATCTACTTCGGGGGCAACGCGGAGGAGGTCTCGTGGCTCGTCGAGGAGCCGCCGCGGCTGCGCGGGTGGTCGTGGCTCCTGGTCAACTATCGAGGCTACGGGCGCTCGGAGGGGCGGCCGGGCGAGCGCGCGCTCTTTGCCGACGGCCTCCGCCTCTATGACTGGGCCCGCGCCCGGGCCGACGTCGACCCCAGCCGGGTGGCCGCCATGGGCCGGAGCCTCGGAGGCGGCGTGGCCGTCCACGTGGCCGCGGAGCGCCCGCTGATCGGAGTCGTGCTCGTCACCCCCTTCGACAGCCTCACGGCCGTGGGGCAGCACCACTACCCGTGGCTGCCGGTCCGCTGGCTCCTGCGCCACCCATTCGACGCGCTCGGACGGGCGCCGACCATTCGGGCGCCGATGCTGTGCCTCGTTGCGGGGCGCGATCGAGTGATCCCGCCCGTGCATGCGACGCGACTGTACGGCGCCTGGGCGGGCCCCAAGCAGTGGGTCGAGTTCCCCGGCGCCGACCACAACGACATCTCCGCCGAGCCCGGCTACTGGCCGGCCATCGCCGGCTTTCTGGCGTCGATACGCTAGGCTCCGCGTCAGCCGGCGCGCCGGGCATCGCGCTCCTGGCGCTGGCCCGCGCGCAGAATGAGCGCGACCACGCGCGTCTCATAGAGCTCCTCGGCGAGGAAGATCGCGCCGAAGACGCTGCCGCTGACAGACTTGCTCGGGGACTTGCCTCGCTGATCGGCCTCGATCGCCGGGACGCCTTGACCCCGATCGTCTGCGGGCGCTACCGTGCTTCCCGGCAACCGGGGAGTGCGTCCCGCCGCGATGCGCTGTCCCCGCCGGCCGGCTCGAGCACGCTGCGGGGACGGAGGCGCTGATCGAGAGCCGTGAGCGAGGAGTGATCGCATGCTGGATCTCGTCGTTCGCGGGGGACGCGTGGTCGCCCCGTGGGGCGTCGGCACATGGGACGTTGCCGTGCAAGGGGAGGCGATTGTCGCCGTCACCGAACCCGGTCGGCTCATGCGCGACGTCGGCGAGGATCGTCGACGCCACCGGCAAGGTCGTCGTACCGGGCGCGATCGAGCCGCATGCGCACGCCTCCATGCCTCTTCCGTACCCCGGCGCGCGCGATCAGGGCCTTCGCGCCGCCTCACCCGACGTGATCTCTCGCGCCTGCGTCTTCGGCGGCACGACCACCATCGTCGACTTCGCCAACTGGCGGCCGGGCGGCGACCTTCGCCAGGCCATCGAGGACAAGGACGAGCTCTACCGCGGCCACAGCCACGCCGACTACACCTTCCACGCGGTGCTCGTCGGCATGGGCACCGAGGGCTCGACACCCGAGCGCGGAGTGCCGCTGCCGCTCGACCTGATCGACCAGGTGCCGGAGCTGATCCAGGCCGGCTTCAACACGGTCAAGGTGTGGACGACCAACGCGACCACCCAGCGTCCGCGGCAGATGACCGACTTCGGCCACGTGTGGGCGATCATGGAGCGCGTGGCGGCGGCCGGCGGCGTGCTGGCCGTGCACGCCGAGGACGAGGACATCGTCATGTACATGTACCGCCGGCTGCACGCCGAGGGGCGGACCGGCACCGAGTTCCTCCACGAGGCCCACTCGAACCTCTCCGAGGACCTCTCGTTCCGGCGCGTGATCCGCCTCGCCGAGCGGACGGGCTGCGCGATCTACCTGATGCACGTGAGCGCCCGGGAGGGCGTGGAGGCCATCGCCGAGGCGCGGCGGCGGGGCCAGCCCGTCTACGGCGAGACGCTCCACCACTACGCGAGCTTCACCAGCGACGTGTACCGGACGCCCGAAGGGCCCCTCTACCACACCTATCCGTCGCTCAAGTCGCGCGAGGACGCCGACGCGCTCTGGCGCGGCCTCCTCAAAGGTCCGATCTCCACCATCGCCACCGACGTGCTCTTCTGCCCGCGGCCGGTCAAGCTCGGCGGCCGCACGATCGAGGACACCGTCGGCGGCAACGCCGGGACCGAGGAGCGGGTCGGCATCACGTGGACCGAGGGCGTGGTCAAGCGCGGGATGTCGCTCGAGCGGTTCGTCGACGTCACCTCGGCCAACGCCGCGCGGATCTGCGGCATGTACCCGAAGAAGGGCGCGCTCGCCCCGGGCAGCGACGCCGACATCGTCCTCATCGATCCCGCGATCCGGAGGCGACTCACCGTGGCCGACCTCCACGCGGCCGACCACAGCGTGTGGGACGGGTGGGAGATCCACGGCTGGCCGGTGACGACAATTCTGAGAGGCAAGGTCGTGGTGGAAGACGGTCGGCTCACCGGCGACCTTTCCGACGGCCGGCTCATCGGCGGCCGGAAAAGTCCGCCGGCATTACTCCGCGGCCCGGCCTGCTAGGAAAGCCGGTGACCGCGCACGCGTTCCGGGTCGGGTGCGACATCGGCGGCACCTTCACCGACTTCGTCGTCCTCGACGAAGCCTCGGGTGAGATCGTCGTCGAGAAGGACCTCACCACCCCCGCCGATCCCTCGGCCGGCGTCCTCGGGGGCCTGCGGGCGCTCGACCGCGCCTGCCCGGGGTACGCCGTGCGGACACGGTCCCTGGCCCACGCGACGACCCTCGTCGCCAACACCGTGATCGAGCGCCGGGGGGCGCGCACGGCGCTTCTCTGCACGCGGGGCTTCCGCGACGTGCTGGAGCTGCGCCGCCACGTGCGGGTGACGACCTACGAGCTGTGGGCCGATCCGCCGGCGCCGCTGGTGCCGCGCGCCCTGCGCATCGCCGTCAGCGAGCGCACCGGGAGCGACGGGCGCGTGCGGATTCCCATCGACCCGGCGGAGATCGAGGCGATCGCGGACCGCCTCCGTCGCGAGGGCGTCGAGTCGGTGGCGATCGCGTTCCTTCACTCGTACATCAACCCGCACAACGAGGCCGAGGCGGCGCGGCTGCTCGGCGCGCTGGCGCCCGAGCTCGAGGTCACCACCTCGGCGAGCGTGCTGCCCCAGATCAAGGAGTTCGAGCGGACCAGCGCGACCGTCATCAACGCCTACGTGAGGCCGCTGGCGCGCCGCTACCTGCGCCGGCTGGACGACGGCCTCCGCGACCTCGGGTTCGCCGTCCCGCTGCGCATCATGCTCTCGACGGGCGGGGTCGGGTCGGCGGAGACCGCCGGCGAGCTCCCGGTGCGGCTCATCGAGTCCGGCCCGGTGGCCGGGGCCATCGTGGCGCGGCAGTACGCCGCGATGCTCGGTCTCGGCGATGTCCTCTCCTTCGACATGGGCGGCACCACCGCGAAGGCCTGCCTGGTCCGCGATGGCGCGCTGCCGATCACCGACGAGCTGGAGGTGGCGCGCTCGCGGCGGTTCACGAAGTCGAGCGGCTTCCCGGTGCCGGTGCCCGCGGTCGACCTGATCGAGGTGGGGGCGGGCGGCGGCAGCATCGCGGCCGTCAACACGCTCGGACTCGTCCAGGTGGGACCGGAGAGCGCCGGGGCCGATCCCGGCCCCATCTGCTACGGGCGCGGCGGGACGTCGCCGACCGTCACCGACGCGGACCTGCTGCTCGGGTACCTCGACCCGGCGTACTTCGCTGGCGGCACCATCCGGCTGGATGCCGACGCCGCGGCCCGCGGTATCGAGGATCGTCTCGCCCGCCCGCTCGGGCGCGATCTCACCGCGGCGGCGTGGACCGTCCACGACGTGGTGAACGAGACGATGGCGGCGGCCGTGCGGATGCACGTCACCGAGCGCGGCGGCAACCCGGAGCGGGCGACGCTCTTCGCCTTCGGCGGGGCCGGGCCCGTCCACGCCTACCACCTGGCCGCGAAGCTCGGGGTGCGACGGCTCATGGTCCCGCTGCGGCCGGGCGTGCTGTCGGCGCTCGGGCTGGTGATCGCGCCGGTGGCCTACGACGTCATCCGCACCTGCAAGGTACCGCTCGCTCACGTTGACCCCGCGGCGATCGACGCGCTCTTCGACGAGATGGCCGCGGAGGTCGGCCCTCACGCTCGCCAAGGCCGAGCCGGGCGAGACGCCGGCCTTCGCGCGGGCCGTCGACGTGGGCTACGTGGGCCAGGGCTATCAGGTCACGGTGCCGGCCGACGGCGGCCGCGCGTCGCTCGGGTCCGACGTGCTCTGGGAGGGGTTCGCCGCCGTCTACCGGGAGAAGTACGGCTACTTCTACGACGACGTGCCGGCCGAGATGGTCAACCTGCGGCTGTCGGGGCGACTTGGCGGCCGGGCTCTCACCCTGACTCCAGTCGGGAAGGTCCACGCCGCACCCGCGACACCGAAGAGCGAGCGGCCGGCGTTCTCCTCAGACCATGGCCGCATGGTGCCCTTCGCCGTCTACGATCGGACGACCCTGGCGCCGGGGATGACACTGTCCGGGCCCGCCGTCGTCGAGGAGGCCTCGGCGACGACGGTCATCGACGTCGGCGGCGCGCTCGAGGTCGACGCCTACGGCTCGCTCGTCATCTCGATCGGAGAGGCGACGGCGTGACGACCGTCGAGGGCCGGGGGGACGACGCGACGCTCGGGCGGAAGGACCTCGGGCCGACCGTGTTCTGCGGTGGTTGACGGCGGTGGGCCACCTGTGGTGTTTTCACTGCACCCTGCCCGAAGGAGGAGACCATGAGTCTTGGCCGCAAACTGCTCCCCGTGTGGGCGGCGCTGCTCGTCGTCGCGGCCGGCGGCGCGACCGCCGCGTGGGCCCAGACGACCCTGAAGGTCGTCATGCACTCCGATCTGAAGATCATCGACCCCATCTGGACGACGGCGTACATCGTCAGGAACCATGGCTACATGATCTACGACACCCTCTTCGCGATGGACGCCAAGGGCGAGATCAAGCCGCAGATGGTCGACCGGTACGAGGTGAGCCGGGACCAGCTCACCTACACCCTGACCCTGCGTGACGGCCTCCAGTGGCACGACGGCAAGCCCGTCACCGCCGAGGACTGCGTGGCCTCCATCAAGCGGTGGGCCGCCAAGGACTCGATGGGCCAGAAGATGATGTCGTTCGTCAAGGACATGCAGGTCGTCAACCCGAAGACCTTCACGATCCTCCTGAAGGAGCCGACCGGGCTGGTCCTCGGCGCGCTCGGCAAGCCCTCCTCCAACGTGCCGTTCATGATGCCCAAGCGCGTGGCCGACACCGATGCGAACACGCAGATCTCCGACTCGATCGGCTCCGGCCCCTTCATCTTCAAGAAGGACGAGTGGAAGCCCGGCGACAAGGCCGTCTACGTGAAGAATCCGAACTACAAGCCGCGCGGGGACGCGCCCTCCGGGCTGGCCGGGGCCAAGGTGGTGAAGGTCGATCGCGTGGAGTGGCGCTCCATTCCCGACCACCAGACCGCCATCAACGCGCTGCTCGCCGGCGAGATCGACTTCGTGGAGTCGCCGCCCCACGACCTCTACCCGGTGCTGAAGCAGGACGCGAACGTGCGGCTCGTCGTGGCGAATCCGCTGGGCAACCAGTACACGTTCCGCTTCAACACGCTGCACAAGCCCTTCGACAACCCGAAGGTCCGGCAGGCCGTCTTCTACGCGTTCAACCAGGAAGACTTCCTGAAGGGCGTGATCGGCGACCCGCAGTACTACAAGCCGTGCCTGTCGTTCTATCCCGTGCGGCTCGCCGCTCTACACCACGAAGGGCATGGAGGGGCTGCTCCAGTCGAACTTCAAGAAGTCACAGGAGCTCCTGAAGGAGGCCGGCTACGACGGCACCCCGATCGTGCTCATGCACTCGACCGACCTCGCGGTGCTCGAACAACCTGGCCCCGGTCGCCAAGTCGCTGCTGGAGAAGGGCGGCTTCAAGGTGGACATGCAGTCGATGGACTGGCAGACGCTCGTCGCCCGCCGCGCGAAGAAGGATCCGCCGACGGCCGGGGCTGGCACGCCTTCCTCACCTCGTGGGTGTCGGCCGACATCCTGAACCCGGTCATGATGGGGTTCCTGAACGCCTCCTGCGAGAAGGCGATGTTCGGCTGGCCGTGCGACAAGGACATCGAGGGCCTGCGCGACGCGTTCGCCCGCGAGACGAACCCGGCCAAGCAGAAGCAGATCGCCGAGCAGGCGCAGGTACGCGCGACGCAGTATCCGACCCACCTCCCGCTCGGGCAGTGGTACGGCGCGTGGGCCGTGCGCAAGAACCTGAGCGGTATGGTCGAGGCTCCGGTCACCGTCTTCTGGGAGCCTCGAGAAGAAGTGAGACGAGAGACGCCGCCGGCCCGCGGGCGGCGCGCGCCCGCGCGGCGCTGACGCCTCGGCGCCGCTGACCCCATGCTCGGCTATATCGCCCGCCGGCTTCTGCGCGACCATTCCTGTCATGTTCGTGGTCGCCGTCGTCGTGTTCATGCTGCTCCGGCTCACCACCGGGGATCCCGCGGCGATCATCGCCGGCGACAACGCCACCTCGCAGGACGTCGCCGCCATCCGGACGAAGCTCGGCCTCGACCAGCCGATCACGCTCCAGTTCGGCATCTGGATCGGCAACGTCGTGCGGGGCGATTTCGGCGAGTCGTTCTTCTTCAAGAAGCCGGTCGCCGAGCTGATCGCCGACCGCCTCCAGCCGACCTTGTCCTTGGCCGTGTGCACGGTGATCCTCGCCGTCTCGATGGCGGTTCCGCTCGGCGTGCTCGCGGCCTGGCGGCGCGGGACGTGGATCGACCGCGGCGTCATGGGCTTCTCGGTGCTCGGCTTCTCGGTGCCCACCTTCGTGATCGGCTACGTGCTGATCTACCTCGTCGCGATCCAGGTCGGCTGGCTGCCGGTGCAGGGCTACCAGCGCCTCGAGGAAGGCTTCGGCGGCTTCATCGAACGGCTGGTGCTGCCGAGCTTCACGCTCGCGGTGATCTACGTCGCCCTCATCGCCCGGATCACGCGCGCGAGCGTGCTCGAGGTGCTGAACGCCGATCACGTCCGGACGGCGCGGGCGAAGGGGCTCGGTGATCTCGCCGTGCTCCTCCGCCACGTGTTGCGCAACGCGGCGGTGCCCATCGTGACCGTCATCGGGCTCGGCATCGCGCTGCTCATCGGCGGCGTCGTGGTGACCGAGTCGGTGTACGCGATCCCGGGACTCGGGCGGCTCACCGTCGACGCGGTCCTGGCCCGCGACTACCCGACGGTGCAGGCGGTGATCCTGCTGTTCTCGATGGTGTACGTGCTCATCAACCTGCTCGTCGACCTCACGTACACGTTCCTCGATCCGAGGATCCGGTATTGAGCACGCGGGTCGATCCGGCGCCGCTGGCCGTGATCGACAGCGCCCCCACGCGACCGATGGTGGTGCAGCGGATGACGCGCAACCGCAGCATCGTCATCGGCGCCATCCTGCTCGCGATCATCGTGGCGGTCGCCGTCCTGGCGCCGGTGCTCGGCACCACGGACCCGGCGCGGGTCGAGCCGGTGCTGCGGAACAAGCGGCCGGGGGCGATGGCCAGCGTGCGCAACGACGACGGCAGCCAGACCGAGCGCACGCTCTGGATGGGCACCGACAGCCTCGGCCGCGACGTCTACAGCCGGGTCGTCTACGGCGCGCGCGTGTCGCTGATCCTGGGGGTGACGGTGGCGCTGATCAGCGCGGCGATGGGACTCGCGATCGGCGTCGTCGCCGGGTACGTGCGCTGGCTCGACAGCATCGTGATGCGGGTCATGGACGGCTTGATGTCGATCCCGGCGATCCTGCTCGCCATCGGGCTCGTCTCGCTGTCGCGCGCCGGCCTGAGGACGGTCATCATCGCGATCGTGATCCCCGAGGTGCCGCGGGTCGTGCGGCTCGTGCGCTCGGTGGTGCTGTCGATCCGCGAGGAGCCCTACGTCGAGGCCGCCGTCGCGCTGGGCGCCCGCACGCCGGCGCTGCTCATCCGCCACGTCATCCCGAACACGGTGGCGCCGTTGATCGTGCAGGCCACGTTCATCTGCGCCTCCGCGATCCTGGTCGAGGCGATCCTGTCGTTCCTCGGCGTCGGCATTCCGCCCGCCACGCCGACGTGGGGCAACATCATGGCCGAGGGCCGCACGCTCTTCCGGATCTTCCCGCACAACATCCTGTTTCCCGGGGCCCTCCTCGCGGTCACCGTGCTCGCCGTCAACATGCTCGGCGACGGCCTGCGCGACATGCTCGATCCGAGGACGCGCAAACAGATTTGATGACCCAGGCCGCCGCCCCGCGCGGTTCGGCGCGATCTCGGGCCGGCTGCGCGAGGACGTGAGGAGGGCGATGAACCGATGAACCGGGCGGAGGGGTACGACGGGCCGGCCGACCTCCACCTCGACGTCGTCTGGCCCCGGCTGATCGCCATCGCCGACGAGATGGCGACGACCCTCTTCCGCACGGCCTTCTCGCACGACGTCATCGAGGTCCGCGACATGTCGACCGGCCTCTACGACGAGCAGGGCAACCTGATCGGCCAGACGTGGCTCGGCGCCACCGGCCACACGGGCGTCATGCCGGTGTTCGGCAAGAACCTCCTCCAGGCCTTCCCGCCCGAGACCATCCGCCTGGGCGACGTGTTCATCTGCAACGACCCCTGGCTCTGCAACGGCCAGACCGCCGACGTGTTCATCACCACGCCCGCCTTCCTGGGCGATCGTCTGATCGGGTTCTCCATCAACAGCGTCCACCACGTCGACATCGGCGGCCGGAAGGGCTCGGGCCTGGCCGAGGAGGTCTACGAGGAGGGCCTCATCATCCCGCCGCTCCGCCTCTATCGTGCCGGCCAGCCGAACGAGGACCTGTTTGCCCTCCTTCGCCGCAACGTCCGGTTCAGCGAGAAGATGATCGGCGACGTCCGCGCGCAGATCGCCGCCGGCTGGATCGGGGCGGGCGGCGCTCGAGCGGCTCGCGCGCGAATTCGACCTTCCCTCGCTGCGCGGCGTCGCCGACCAGATCATCCAGCGCACCGAGGCCGGCATGCGCGCGGGCATCGCGGCGGCTCCCCGACGGCCGGTACGGGAAGGAGCTGGCCATGGAGATCGCCGGGCTTGGAGGCGCCGCAGACCATCGCGCTCGACGGTCACCATCGAGGGAGACCAGCTCACCGCCGACTTCGCGGGCACCGCGCCTCAAGTACGGCGGCCGGTGAACTCGCCCATCAACTACACGCGGGCCTACGTCGCCGTGCCCGTCAAGATGGTGTGCGACCCGCTCCTGCCCAACAACGAGGGGACCTACCGCCCGCTGCGCCTGGTGGCGCCGGACGGTTGCCTGGTGAACCCGACCTACCCGGCGGCGTGCTTCTGGCGGCTCGCCGCGGGCATGCTCGTCTCCGAGCTGATGTTCCAGGATCCTGGCCGAGATCGCGCCCGACCGCGTGCCGGCCGACTCCGGGTCGATGCCGACCTGGCAGTTCTACGTCAACGGCGTCCGGCGCGACGGCCAGTCCTTCGCGCTTCACCAGCATGCCTTCGGCGGGATGGGGGGCCGACCGGGGATGGACGGTCTCGCCTCGGTCAGCTTCCCCTACAACGTGCGCGACGTGTCGGTCGAGTGGTCGGAGCTGGAGACGCCACTCGTCATCGAGCGCCGCGAGCTGATCGCAGACTCGGGGGGCGCCGGCCAGTGGCGCGGCGGGCTCGGCGAGGAGCTGGTGCTCCGCGCCGACCGGGAGGGCGTCGACCCCGGGAAGCCCATCGTCCTCTCCGGCTCGGCCGGCCGGATGCGCTTCCCGCCGGAGGGACTCTTCGGCGGCCAGCAGGGATCGGCTGGGCGCATCGAGGTGAACGGCGAGCCGATCGCGCCGACCAGCTCGCCCGAGGTCGTCTTCGGCTCCGGCGATGTCGTGCGCCTCTTGCTCCCCGGCGGGGGCGGGTACGGCGATCCGCGCCGTCGCGACCCGGAATTGATCGAGCGTGACCTCGAGGCGGGCTACGTCACCCCTGAGGCCGGGCGCCGGGAGTACGGCGATGAGGGCTGAAACAGCCAACCGTGTGCACGGGCGCTGATGAACCTCGATCTCCTGGTCCGGAATGGACTGATCTGCACCGAGGATGCACTGCCGACACCCGGTTGCGTCGGCGCGCGCGACGGCCGCATCGCAGTGCTCGCCGAGACGGACACTGGCCTCGACGCCGCCGAGGTCATCGACGCCGGGGGGCGCCTCGTGATGCCGGGGATGATCGACCCCCACGTCCACATCGGGCACGGGGCGCCCCACGCGAGCGAGTTCTGGACGGAAGGCAGCTCGGCCGTCGTCGGCGGCGTGACGACCCTGCTGACCTTCTACCGGCGGCACCCGTTCAACTACCTCGACCTCGTCCCGGATCTGATCGCCGACGGCGAGCGAAGCTCGCCGATCGACTTCGGCATCCACCTTCCCATGTTCGCGCCGCAGAACCTCGAGGAGATGGGCGAATACCATCGCCGTCTCGGCATCGTGGGCTTCAAGTTCTTCCCGGGGATCAAGGGGAGCGACGCCGCCGTGATGACGGCCCTGCCGCATACGGGGCCCATGCTCCCCGTCGACGACGCGTTCGTCCTCGACGGGATGCGTCGGGTCGCCGCCCTGCCAGGGGCGGTGACGCTCTATCACGCCGAAAACGCCGAGCTGAACGCGGCGGCCGCCGCCCGCGTGCGCGGGGAGGGGCGGGCCGACCTCCGCGCCTGGTGCGACAGCCGGCCGGACTACGGCGAGGCCCACAGCGTGCGGGACGGCCTGTGGTGGCAGCGCCTGACGGGGGCGCCGCTCTACATCGTCCACCTCTCGAGCGCGCTGGCCCTCGAAGCCGTGCTCGAGGAGCGCCGGCGGGGCCCGCGCGGGCCGCTGTGGGTCGAGACCTGCCCGCAGTTCCTCACCCACACGTGCGACTCGGGCATCGGCACCCTCGGGAAGATGAGCCCGCCGTTTCGAACGGCGGCGGACTGCGACCGCCTGTGGCAAGGGATCGCCGCCGGCGAGGTCGACACCATCGCCTCGGACCATGGCGCCTTCCTGCGCGAGGACAAGCGCGACGCGTGGAGCGGGCGCTCGGGGTTTCCGGGCATGGCGACGATCCTGCCCGTGCTGATGACCCACGGCATGCGGGCCGGGCGGATCTCGCTGGCGGACATCGTCCGGATCTTCTCCGCGAATCCCGCGCGCATCTTCGGGCTCTTCCCGCGCAAGGGCGCGCTCCGTCCTGGCGCCGACGCCGACCTGATCGTCGTGGACGACCGGACCGAGCGCGTGGTCGACCCGCGGGCCCTGCGCTCGCGCTCCGACTTCTCGATCTACGAGGGCGAGAAGCTCGCCGGCTGGCCGACGCACGTGGTGAGCCGGGGCCGGGTGCTCCTGCGCGATGGGGAGTTCGTGGCCGAGCGCAACGGCGGGCGCTTCCTCGGGAGGAGCACCGCGCCGTGAGCGCCGGGCTGACCCCGGAGCAGGTGGAGAGCCTGGCCGCAGCGATCGGCCTCACCATCACCGCCGACGATCTCGCGGAGGTGACCGTTCGCCTGAACGCCACGCTCGAGAGCCTGACGGCCCTGGACCGGCGGGAGAACATCGGCGTTGAGTCTGCGGCGCCCGCGCCGCGAGGCGGACGTCGCACCGTGCCGGATGCGAACGAGCTTCCGTCGTGAGGCGCTGACGTGGGTGCGAGCGAGCTGTACTTCCTCGACATTCGCGAGCTGGGCGAGCTCCTGCGGCGCCGGGAGGTCTCGGCGGCGGAGGTGGCCCGGGCCTTCCTCGCGCGCATCGAAGCTCTCGACTCGAAGCTCGGTGCCTTCATCACGGTGACGGCCGACGCCGCGCTCGCCGCCGCCCGTCGGGCCGACGCCGAGCTGGCGCGCGGCAAAGTCCGCGGGCCGCTCCACGGCATCCCGTTCGCGGTGAAGGACGCGCTGTGGACGAAGGGGATCCGCACGACGAACGGCTCGCGCCTCTTCGACGGCTTCGTTCCCGACCGCGACGCGACGGCGGTGGCGCGGATGCGGGCGGCCGGCGCGATCCTCCTCGGCAAGCTCAACATGATGGAGCTCGGCTTCGGTCCGACGCGGGAGCCGCCGTTCGGCCTGCCGCGCAACCCCTGGGACCTCGCGCGCACGCCCGGCGGCTCGAGCAGCGGGTCGGCCGCCGCGGTCGCCGCTGGCCTCGTCCCCGTGTCACTGGGCGCGGACACCGGAGGCTCCATCCGGCTCCCGGCGTCCTTCTGCGGCGTCCTCGGGCTCAAGCCCACGTGGGGCCGGGTGAGCCGCTTCGGCCTCATGGGGATCTGCGAGCGCTTCGACTCGGCCGGCCCGCTCGCCGCCACGGCGGCCGACTGTGCGCTTGCGCTTCGCGCGATCGCCGGCTACGACCCACGGGACGGCCAGACCAGCCGTCGGCCGGTGTCGGACTACGCTGCCGTCCTCGGGACGGGCGTGCAGGGCGTTCGCGTCGGCGTGGTCCGGGAGCTGATGGAGAGCGCGGTCGTCGAGCCGCGCGTGCGGGAGGCGGTCGAGGCGGCGCTCGTTCTGCTCGAGCGCGCGGGCGCGAACGTGGAGCGGGTGTCGATCCCCCTGATCGCCTTTTCCTCCGAGATCTACACCGCCATCGCGGAGCCGGAGGCGGCCGCTCACTATCGCCGGTACCTCCTCGAGCGGCCGAGTGACATCGACGTGCTGCCCCGCCGCCGCCTCCTGACCGCGAGTCTTGTCCCCGCGTCGCTCGCGGCGCGCGTGGCGGGGCTGGCCGAGCGGCTGCGGGCGCAGGTCGACGAGGCGCTGGCGCACGTCGACGTCCTGGCCGCGCCCACCACGCCAAGCGCGGCGACACCGGTTCAGAGCGCTGCGGCGATCGGCAGCGCGGAGGACGCGTGGACGACGGCCGTCGCCGGGCGGAGCCTCCTCACGAGCCCCTTCAACGTCACCGGCCATCCGGCGCTTTCGGTGCCGTGCGGATTCATGCCTGAGAACCTTCCCGTCGGCCTCCAGCTGATCGGCCGTCCCTTCCGCGAAGAGGACGTCGTGCGCGTCGCCGACGTGTACCAGTCGCTCGCCGGCTGGCACGGTCGGCGGCCGCCGCTGTAGGGAGCCAAGGATGGAGCGGCAAACGGCCGAGAACCGGCCGGGTTCGCGCAGCCCATCGGCGTCCGCCGCCGCCGCGCGCGCCAGGGCCTTCCTATCTCGCTTGCGTCTCCCCATGTCCACCTCCGTGGAGGAGCATCATCTCCTCCAGCGAGGTGTCCACGAAAATCCTAGAGCGGCAGAGTCCACGCTTCTCGCCACCGCGCCGCAGGGTCTGTCGGAAGATCCCGGATAGTCGCGAGGCGGGCCGGATGGGTTGTGGCGAAGGACAACCTTGACTTAAAGCTCAGTTACGTTTGGCGATCGTGGATCGAAGATCGTGCAGGATCCATCGATGGCGATTGCCCTTTGGTCTGCGGGAAACCCGCGTGACTCCGCGTCTAAGAAGTGGCAAAGCGCAATCGGGCGGCGGAAAAGTACCGCTGCCCACTGTCAACGACGACCCGGATCTCCAGCTCGTGCATTCCCGGTGTGATCGACGACGCCGGCAACTCGGTGTTGAATCCGCATCGAAGGTAACGGTGATTACCGTGGGCAGCCGCGACATCGCCGCAAGGAACCCTGACGGACAGCACGCGGCGTGACTCCCATCGGTACCCGTCGGTGCTATGGTCTTGGTCTCACGTCCCGGAGGAGGAGGCCCTACGCGGACCATGGCCGCCGTGCTTTCAACGCTCTGGATGCTTTTGGTGAGTGGGCGGGGCTCGGCCGTCGCATGGAACGACACTGGCCACCAGGTCGTGGCGATCATCGCGTGGGGCAACGTGTCCGAGCAGACGCGCACGAAGGTCGTGGCCACGATGCGGGGGGCGCCAGACGAAGCGCGGCTGGCCAGCATGTTTTCCACGGACGGTCGCCCGCTCGCCGTCCGACAGCGGGAGTTCTTCGTTCGGGCGAGCACCTGGCCCGACGCGATCCGGGGCGACGCGACGTACGACAATCCAGTCTGGCACTACCGCGACTTCTCCTGGAAGCAGGAGAACGGCCAGGTCGTCAATCTTCCCGATGCCAAGCCCGATCCCGGTGAATTGCTCGTCCAGCTCCGGCGCTGGAAAGGCGTCGTGGCCACCACGGACCCGGCGCGGACCCGCGACCGGGCGGTGGGCGTCGCGTGGCTCTTGCACCTCGCGGGCGATATCCACCAGCCGTTGCACTGCAGCGCGCGCGTCACCGACAGGGAGCCTCGCGGCGACGCGGGCGGCAACACGTTCAAGCTCGGGACGTTCCCCAACAGCAACGACCGCGACAATCTCCACAGGTACTGGGATGGCGCCGTCGACAAGGCCGTGCCCCGGAAGACGAACGAGGGCACGAGCGTCCATCTGGCGCGGGCGGCCGCCGCCGCCGTGAAGGCGCACCCAAAGGCGTCAGTGGCCGATCGGCTCAAGCCCGGGCAGTTCGAGGAGTGGTGCCGCGAGTCCGTGGCCGCGGCTCAGGCCAACGCCTACCCGGTCGAGCTGAAGCGGGAGCAGAACCCGCCGGGCGCGTACCGCGTGCGGGTGAGCATGGTGGCCCTGGAGCGGGTCGCCCTGGGTGGTTACCGGCTCGCGGCGATGCTGGAGGAGCTATGGGGGCAGTGAACACCGACCGAGCGTGGTGGGAGGACTTCTTCGACGGCGACTACCTGGCGATCTGGAGCGAGTATGTCGGGCCGGAGGAGACGGAGCGCGCCGCCGAGGGGCTCTGGAGCGTCCTGCGGCTCGCGCCGGGGCGCCGGGTCCTCGACGCGCCCTGTGGCTGGGGGCGACTCTCCGTGGCGCTTGCTCGCCGCGGGGCCAAGGTGCTGGGTGTCGATCAGTCGGCCACGCTGCTCGCGCACGCGGAGCGGACGCGCGGCGATCTGGCTGCTGATCAGCTGCGGTACCGCCGGCATGACCTCCGACAGCCTCTCTCCGAGGGTGGCTTCGATGTCGCCATGAACGTGTTCAGCTCCATCGGCTACGGCACGGAGGAGGACGATCTCGCCGTGTTCCGCACCCTGCGGGCCGCCGTCCGCCAAGGTGGGCTCGTCTTCGTGGAGACCATGCACCGTGACCTCGCCGTTCGCCGGATCTCCCAGGGCCTTCCCGGCATGCGGCATCCCGATGGCACGCTCGTCGTCGAGACGCCGCGCTTCGACGGGTTGACGGGTCGCAGCGAGACGACCTGGTACTGGGCGGGACCGCGAGGCTCGGGGCAGAAGTCCGCCTCGCTTCGCGTCTACTCGGCAACCGAGCTTCTCCGCCTGATCGAGAGCGTCGGGCTCAGGCTCGTGGCGGCCCACAAGGGCTGCTCGTCCGAGCCGTTCTCGCCGTTCGAGGGACGCCTCGGGCTGCTCTGCGAAGTGCCCTGATCCTTCCTGGGGGGTCTCGGTTACGATCCGGCACAGGCCGAGGTCCGTCAATCGCCCCCGGCGGCCCGGCGGGGCGGCGGTGCTCTCGGCGGAAAGGACTGAGTCATGCCGCGACATCTGCATGCTGCCGTCGCTCTGGTGCTGGCGTGGACCTTGTGCCAGGAGTTTCTCCTGAGCGAGCCGCTTCCCGACGGAAAGCCGCAGACGTGGATCCATCACGTCCGTGCGCTGGGCGTCTACGAGGACGAGTGCGAATGCCGCGTGCGCCTCAAGGACGAGCTCAAGCGAAGCGGGAAGTCGTGGGGCTGGAAGTACCGGGTGTTCGGCCTCGTCGATGTCGCCCGTCAGGTCCGCGCGATCTGCTACCACACCGGGGACAATCCATGCCGCCCGGATAGCGCCCCCGCCCGCTGAGGGCGCGCGAGAAGCCCGTGACCTTGAAGAGCACGAAAGCGAAGACGCCGCGCGAGGAGCGCACGGCAGAGACGCGGTTCTGATACTGCTCGTCAGCCGGCCTCGGCACCATCGAGGCACCTTGCCTCACGGCGTCCGCGTGTAGAGGTTGAAGCCGTCCACCGCGGTGCAGCGATGGGTGGACGTTCTGGCCGAATCCAGCGCGGCGCGAGTCTGGTCGTCGACCACGTACGCGGCGCGTGGCTCCAGCTCGCCCCGCCGCACGCGCGCCGGCAGGTCGGTGCAGTGGAGATGGAGTGCTGCCTGACCAGCCCGCGCCGGTGCGTACGTGTTCGTGGCCATTCGCTGGGCGCCGGCAAGGCGGCCGAAGATCAGGAAGCCGTCGTGGCCGCCCAGCGCATCGGGGCACATTGCCGGAGGAATCACCATCAGCCGCTCGTGGTCGGTGCTGAGCGTGCTCCACCGCTCCGCTCTCAGCGGATTCGTCACGGGTCGGTCGAAGTAGGCCCGGGAAACCCTGGACTGCCCCCACTCGTCGGCGATCTGTAAGACCAGCGCGATGGCCACGAGCGCCTGGCGCCAGGGGGGTCGCCACAGGAGGTACGTCAGCACCACCGCGGCGAGCACGAGCAGATAGTGGACGGGCCAGAAGAGGCGCCCGGAGGCGCGGAAGCTCTCCGCCACGAACTCTAACGGGCGGGGCAGCGCGATGTGCAGGAGGGTGTGCGACCCAGGGTGATCGTGGACGAGAGTGCGCCACGGTGCAGGCCACCGACAGCACGACGAGGGGCAGGGCCAGGGAGCCCCCAAGCCAGCGGAGCGATCGCGGGGCACGCACGAGGTTCACCACGAGCAGTGCGATGACTCCGAAGCCGAGATAGTTGTATCCCTCGTATTGCCCGTCGGTGGCCAGGGGCAGGGGCAGGAAGGAAAAGAGAGCCTTCCCGCATTGGATTGATGGGCGCGAGCAGATTGAGCGAGAAGTAGCCCCAGCCGGACGCCGCGTAGCTCTCGCGGTCGAAGCCGGGAGCAAAGCCGAAGAGCACCGTGCTCCCCGCGGTCACCGCGGCCAGCCCTCCGGCCAGGAGCGCCGCGTGGCCCCAGCCGCACCGTCGCTCGAGGGCGCAGCGACCGATGGCCGCAATGGCAATGAGCAGGGACAAGACCGCCAGATACGGATGAATCCCGCCCGCGAGGGCCAGAACGACCACGAAGGGAGCGAGCCATCGCGTCGTGGTCATCGCGGCGGTGGGACGAACGTAGTACGCCAGGCTCGCGAGGAGAAGCCAGTGGCCGACCTGGTGATGCCGGGGACCACCGGGCTGAGCTTGCTCTACACGGCCAAGCGCTGCACCCGGAAGACGCCGGTCATCCTGGTCTCGGGCTACACGACCAGCGAGGACGTGATGGACGCCGCTCGCCGAGGCGCCTCGGGTTCTCCGCAAGCCGTTTCCCCCACGCCTTCTCATCGACGCCGTCCAGCAGGCGCTGCACCCTCACGCATAGGCGTCGCGTGCAGGCGTCTTCCGGCGGGCGCGGCCGTGCGCGTTGACCCTCACAGGCGTGCATGGTAGCGTGATGAGGCTTGGCGCCCGCTCGGGCGTCGGGGGCTGTGCACGCGGGCTCGTAGTGCAGCCTGGTTAGCACACTGGACTGTCAATCCAGAGGTCGCGGGTTCAATTCCCGTCGAGCCCGCCATCGTTCCGGCGGTCAACTCCAGCAAGATCAGGAGTTGGCCGCCGTTTCGCTTCAGGGCCCAGCGCCGCCCGCGCGACGCACGGGCCGTAGGCACCACGTCGCACGCAGCGCAAGCCTGACGGGGGCACCAGCGTTGCGCCACAGGCACGTGACATGAATCCCGGTCTTCTCGTACTCATCGGTCTGGCGACGGCGACTTGGCTGTGGTTGCGCTCGTGTCGTCGGGGCACTCCATCTTTGCGCCCGCTCTTCCTATCGTGATCTGTCCGCTCCACGGTATCGCGTTCGACGTGGAGACAGAGGTGTCGCCCCGAATGGCCAAGCTCCCAACTCGCGCAGTCTGAAGCCACCGATCCGCTATATGGGCCGCCTGCCCTGGATGATCCTGATAAGCACGACCGCCACAGCAATCAGGAGAAGGAGGTGAATGAATCCGCCCAGGGTGTACGACGACACCATGCCCACGGCCCACAAGACCAGCAGCACGACGAATATCGTCCAGAGCATTGTTGGCCTCCTTCTGTCCACGTTGTTGGTGAGGCTCGTCGAGCGCATCGAGGCCCCCCGTGAGGAACTCGAGATACGACATGCAAGCTTCTGGCCATCCCGGGTTTCTCGTGAGTTGGCTTCCGACGTGGGCGATGTGGCCGAGTCGAGCGAGCACCTTCTTCAAAGACCCTTCCTGAAGTGGCACCCGGCTCGTGCTGCCCTCTTGGCGAAGGCGCAGAGCTATCGGTACCGTCGTGGTTCCACCACCTTGAACATGAGCGTGAAGTCGTCGAACAGATCGAACAGCTCGGTGACGGTGGCCGCGTCCCCTTCGACACGAGCCAGCCCGGTCGTGACGGCGTCAGCGAACGTCAGCTCGCGTAGAACCAGGCGTTGAGCGCGGCGCGGTCGAGCGTGACGGTGGCATCCGCCCGCTCCGCCTGGCGATCGACGAGGTACGTCAAGGCGCAGTTCGCGAGGTTCAGCACGTAGCGCCGGCCGACGTCCGGGACGATCCAGTTCACCACGATGACCTTTCCCTCGGCCCGCTCTGCGTGGAGCCGTACCGCGAGGTAGTCGAAGAACAGATCGAGGTCCATGCCCCGGACGATGTCGGGACTCACGGGCGCCCGCGCGGCGAGCACCGGAAGACCCTGGCGCAGTTCGAGGGCGCCGAGGAGATAGGCGTTGCGCCAGGTCGCTGACTCTGACTGATAGCCGAGCTGCTCCAGGGCGTCGGCGGCGAGCTGGCGCGCCTCCCGGTTCGACGGGTCGGCAAACACGAGGTGGCTCATCGCCTCGGCCACGAAGCGGTACTCACCCCTGGCGAAGTCGTCCCGCGCTCGCTGGAGGGCCGCCTCGGCACCGCCCATGTACTCCACGTACTTCCGGCCCCGCTCCACCGGCGGGAGGGGATTCAGGTTGGCCGGGTTGGCGTCGTACCAGCCGATGTAGCGCTGGTACACCGCCTTCGCGTTGTGGCTGAGCGTGCCGTAGTAGCCGCGCACGTGCCACGTCCGAGCGGAGGCCGGCCGGCAGGGTGAGCCGCTCGGCGATGTCGGCAGCCGTGTCGCCGTGGTTCATGCGGCGGACGGTCTGGTCGTGCAGGTACTTGTAGAGGTCGCGCTGCTTGCCGAGGAAATCGAGCAGCCGCTGCTGGCCCCAGGTCGGCCAATGGTGCTGGGCGAAGACGACGTCCGCCTGGCGGGCAAAGCGGTCGATCGCCTCGTTCAGGTACTTGGCCCAGGCGTTGGCGTCGCGCACCTGGGCGCCGCGGATCGGATAGACGTTGTGCAGGTTGTGCGTGGCGTTCTCGGCCAGGTTCAGCGCCCTGAGCCCGGGATAGAACATGTGCATCTCGGCCGGCGCCTCGGTCTCCGGTGCGAGGTGGAACACGATCTCCACGCCGTCGATGCGATGCACTTCGATCGGCTCTCTGATGGTGAGGGTGGGCGGGATGAGGGTGACGGTGCCCCGCGAGGTGACCTTGCCGAGGCCCGCGTCGACCGTTCGAGGCCCGCCCGCGCCACCTCCGTCGAGATCAGCGGATCGATGACGATCACGCCGCGCTCGCCTTCGATCAAGGTCATGTTCGAGATGTCGAAGCCGCGGATCTGGTAGATCCCCTCGGTGACGTGGAAGAGACCGTTTTCCATGTTGAGCCGGGCCTGGCGCCAGAGGCTCGGATTGACCGTGGGGGGCGCGTCCTCGGCGGCGAGGAACGCGTAGTCCTTGAGGCTCCAGACCACGCGCCCCTGGGCGTTCGTGATCTCGACCTCAGGCAGCGTGCCGATGAAGCCGCGCCGCGCGTCCGCGAAGTCCTGCCGATCGCCGAAGGGCAACGCGTCGAGCACGGCACGATTGCGGGCGCGGGTGATGGGCGTGGCGTCCTGCGGGCCGGGAGCGTCGGCAGTCATCGAACGTCCTCCAGTGGCGGGACGAGCCGAGCAGGGGCACGATCCATGCGGATCCCCAGCAGAGGGATCGTCACTGACGTCAATGCATCGGATGTCCTCAAGGGATCAGGGACGGAGCAGGGAGCGACGGCCCTGGTAACTCACCGCGGCCCCCTCCGGGGTGATCTCCTCCAGAAGAACCTTGTCCTCGATGCGGTCGCCCTGGACGTACTTGCGGCCGTTGATGAAGACGAGACGCTCCGCGGGCTTGTCCGCCCACACGTGCACTGTCAGCTTGAGCTTCGAGATTTCGTCGCCGCCTCCAGCAGGCGTGGCCGGAGCCGGCGTCGTTACGGCGGGCCGAGTCGGCTCCGCCCTCGGTGGCTCCACGGACGGCGGACGGGGCGAGGCCGCGGCGCCGGGCGGCGGCATCGTCGCCACCGTCGGCGGCGCGCCGGATGCCGCACTCGACGGCGCCGGGGGCACCGGCGGCTGACGGGTCGGAGCCTGGGAGGACGGGCTTGCCGGCGGAGGCGTCACTCGGGTGGGTGGCGGGGCCGCGAGCGTGCCGCGCACGTCGGGGTGCGTCGGGACAGGCGATCGTTCGATGCGCTTCGTCGGCTCGGCCGGAACAGGCGACCGCTCGATAGGCTTGACGGGCTCTGCGGGGGCGATGTTCTCCGCCGCGCGCACCGACGCGACCGGAGCCGCATGTGGCGGCTCGGCAGGCGGTACCGCAGCCACCGGCCCTGGCGGCCGCGCCGGGAGGTTGGCCTCTGGCGGGCGAGCGCTCGCGACAGGCGACGCGGCGGCGGTCGCAGGTCGAGAATCGCGCGCCGACGCGGTCACGCTGACCGCCTTCGGCCACACCACGTACGCGATCACCCCGGCGTTCACGGCGAGGAGGGCGGCGCCGCCCACTACCCACGGCCAGCGCGCACTGGCTCGGGGTGAGCCGGGGGACGCGGATCTTGCCGAGGGACGACGAGGCGGTTGGATGCCGGGCTTCATCGGCCTTCTTGAGCGCGTCGAGGATGAAGGACATCGCGGTGACCTCAGAGCTTCGGTGAGGCCAGGACGGGTACCGTCGACTCACGCAGAGCACTGCCAAGGTGCGTCAGGGTCTCCTCACCCGCGATGCCGTCGGGAACGAGGGACCGACTCCGCTGGAACGCGATGACGCGGGCCCGGAGGGCGTTGTCGTAGACGTCGGCTTTCGTCGCGGGGAGCGGCGTTCCGTCGAGAGCGGCCAGGCGTTGGCGCAGCCACAGGATGTCCTTGCCGTGGCCTCCCGGGCCGATGGACACGATGCCAGGAGACGGGGGTCTCCACAACAAGATGAAGGCGCCATCCCAGAACGGGTTGACGTCGTCGAGCGGGAGGGTGAACTTGCGATCGCCGAACTCCAGGGTCGCCGTCTGGGGCCCGAGCGCAGTGACGACGGCGTACTGCTTGACCCCCGCGGGCCCGCTCAGCTCGATGATGGCGGGAAGCCCGAGGCGCCGGAGCCTGGTCCACGTGCCGGTGCGGAAGACACACTCGAGGCCGTCGGCGCGAGCCGCCTCGCATCCGATGCCGGCCTTGCTGTCGTACGTGACGCCCCAGCGCGCGTAGAGCGTGGTGAACGCCGTACGCTTGTCACCGCGGAGTGAGGCGTCGGCGAGCAGCGTGCGCAGCGGGGGCGAACTCTGAGCGTCACTGCTGGTGGCAGGGATGCCGATGGCGCGGTGGTGCCGGTCCGCGCCTCGGCGGGGGCGATGCTGGCGACGGGCGATGTGGCCACGGGAACCGTGCCGTTTGGTCGCGGCGAGCCGACCGCAGGGGCGTTCCCCGGCCCGCTCAGCATCGTCCAGCCGGCCACACCGAGCGCGATTGCCCCCGCCGCCGCCCCACCCCACACGAGAGGCATCACGTAGCGCGGCCGGACGGTCCGCCCCAAGACCTCGCCGGCGGCCGTGCGCACGGTGCGCGGCTCGATGCGGCGCAGGTCGTGGGCGTAAGCCCCGAGGAGAGCCCGGTCACAGATCACGTTGATCAGCCGGGGCACGCCTCCCGACAGGCGATGCGCCTCCCGCATGGCGGCTTCGGTGAAGGCGATCGCCCGCTGTCCGGCCACCTCCATGCGGTGGAGGATGTAGCCGCGCGTTTCCGGGGGCGAGAACGGCAGCAGGTGGTAGCGCGCGGTCACGCGCTGGGCCAGCTGTCTGAGCTCGGGCTGCTCCAGCATCTGGCTCAGCTCGGGCTGGCCGATGAGGATGATCTGCAGCAACTTCTCGCGGGCCGTCTCGAGATTCGTGAGCAGGCGGATTTGCTCGAGCACCTCGACCGTGAGGTTCTGCGCCTCATCGATGATGAGGACGGTGCGGCGCGCCCGTGCGTGGGCGCCGAGGAGGTGGCGATACAGCGCGTCGACGAGGACCTTGAGGCTGGTGGCGCCTGCCGGATAGGCGATGCGCAGCTCGTCGCACACGGAGGCCAGCAGTTCCAGCGCGGTCAGTTTCGGGTTTAGGATGAGAGCGACATCGACGTCTGCGGGCAGCTGTTCGAGCAGGTATCGGCAGATGGTGGTCTTGCCTGTCCCCACCTCGCCGGTGAGCTGCACGAAGCCGCCGCCGCCGGTGATCCCGTAGAGCAGGTGCGCCAGGGCCTCCCGGTGGCGGGCGCTCATGTACAGAAACCGAGGGTCGGGGGTGATGGAGAACGGCGATTCGCTCAGCCCGAATTGTGATGCGGACATCAACTGGCGGTTGCCTTGGCCACGTTCGGGCTGAGCGTAGACGATGATCCAGGGGCCGTCAAGAAAACCGCGGACCGAGCAGCTGCCAGTCCCGACGACCCGCGGCCAGGTCGAGGGGTAGGCATGCGTCCCGAAACCGAATGTAAACGCGCGGGGAATGGGCTCCGTCGAAGCCTCCGAGGGGAGGAGCCGACCTGTGGGAGGGCCAGAGCGATGAAGGTGCTTGCGAGCGCGATGTTCGCCGCGGCGATCCTGGTCTTCGGTGCCGACGGACTCGGCCAGGCCTGGGCAGCACCGGCCGCCGCGCACGTCAAGGCCCGCTCCTGGGGCCAGCCACGTTCAGGGGGGGGAGGCCCTCGCGGGGGGTGGGGAGCCGGCTACGGGTGGCGGGGCTACGGCGGGTCCGGTTTTTACGCGTGGGGCCCGCGTCCCTGGTGGGGCCCGGCTTGGTACGGCTACCCGGCGTATCCATATACGTACTATCCCTACGCCTATCCGCCGGCCGTGGTCGTCCAGCCCAATCCCCAGACCTATATCCAGCAGGCGCCTCCGGCTATCCAACAAGGGCCGCCGGTGACTGGCCAGCCCCAGCCGCCGAATTACTGGTACTACTGCGCCGACTCGAAGAGCTACTACCCGTACGTCCGCGAGTGTCCGGAGGGGTGGATGACGGTCGTTCCGCCCTCGTCCTCCCCGTCACCCTAGCGTTTTTCCGCAACCTGCTGAACGACGCGGGCACGATCGAGAGGAGAGCGGCATGATCGGCAGGGGGCTGGTGATGTTCGTCGGGCTGGGTGTCCTCCTGGCGGGGTGCGCCACGATCCCGACGGGGCCGAGCGTCATGGTGCTGCCCGGCTCGGGCAAGGCCTTCGAGCAGTTCCAGGCTGACGATGCGCTGTGCCGCCAGTGGGCCCTTCATCAGTGCGGCATTGCGCCGGGCGACGCTGCCATGCAGAGCGGTGTGGGCAGTGCGGTCATCGGGACGGTGGTGGGCGCGGGCCTCGGAGCGGCGATCGGTGCCGCGGCTGGCGATCCTGCCATGGGCGCTGCCGTGGGAGCCGGTGCGGGACTCTTCGGAGGCACCGCGGTCGGGGCGAATGCCGCCTACGCCTCGGGCACTGCTGTGCAGTACCGGTACGACGTCGCCTATCAGCAGTGCATGTACGCCCAGGGCAACCAGATCCCGGCGGCTGTGCAGGCGCCACGTTCGACTCGCAGCGTCTACGTGCCGCCACCTCCGCCACCGGCACCACCGCCGCCACCCCCGAGCTACTCGCCGGCAGCTCCACCTGCGCCGCCGGGCTACACTCCGCCTCCGCCGCCGCGCTAACGCGTCCCGCGGGACGCAGACTCAGCTGCCGGTGCTGCCGAAGCCTCCGGCCCCGCGATCGCTCGGCGGAAGCGTCTCCACCTCGATCAGCTCCCCACGGCCCACCGGCTGGATCACGAGCTGAGCGATCCGCTCGCCGCGCTGCAGGACGGCGCGCTCACCACCGTGGTTGATCAGCAGCACCTTGATCTCGCCCCGATATCCGGCGTCGATGAGGCCGGGCGCATTGAGGACGGTCACGCCGTGACGCAGGGCCAGGCCCGAGCGCGGGAGCACGAACCCCGCCCAGCCGGGCGGGATGGCGATGGCAATACCCGTCTCGACGAGAAGACGCTCACCGGCTTCGATCGCGACGTCACGCGCCGCGTAGAGGTCGAGCCCCGCATCGTCAGCGCGCGCGTAGCAGGGCAAGGGCAGGTCGGTGTCGAGACGCGTGATCTCCACGCGAACCACCGGACGGGCAGGCTGCGCTCGGCTTATTGCTTCGAGGAGGTCGCGCTGGCCTGCTGATTCGCTCGCGCGACGGCGTCGGAGAGATTTTTCAAGATCTCGACCGTCACTTCCGGACGATTGTGGATCAGCCATTCCAGACGCTCGTTCTTAATGACGAGCAGGTCCACATCGGTCGTCGCGACGATGTCGGCCGAACGCCTGTCCTTCCGGAAGAGCGCCATTTCCCCGACCAGCTGGCCTTCGCTCAGCTTGGTCAGGACGCGGTGCGTGCCGTTCTCGCGCCGGCGAATTTCCACCGTGCCCGAGTGAACGAGGTAGGCCTCGCCCCGGGGATCGTCGCCCTCCTCGCAGATGACCTCGCCCTTGTTGAAGTGGCGCTTCTCCATGTCGCCGAGGGTGAGGTTCTTGTAGAGCTCGATCCCGATCGAGGGCAGACTGGACTTGGCCTCCATGGGCAGCTTGGCGTTCGTCCAGCCGCCGAGGCCGCCCTTGAGGATGCGCACGTCCCTCCAGCCTAGCTTGCGCAGCACGTGGGCGATCCGCTCGCTCACGATCTCTCCGGGACTCATGTCGTAGGCGACGAGGGTCTGCGTCTTCTCCGCCACCAGATCTACGCGCCCGGCGTCGACCTCTTCGGGGGACAGCCGGTGGGCGCCCGGCAGCTTCAGGGGGCTCGTCTCGTAGTCGCTGTTGGTGCGGGCGTCGACGAGCACGGGCTTCTTGCCGGCTTCCATGAGGCCGATGACCTGCGTGGGCAGGATGCGATGACGGTTCTTCCACCATCGCCACCCGAACATGCCGCCAAAGGTTCCCGCACTCACGAAGGTCACGCCGAGGGCCACCCAGATCCATGGGAACGGCCGCGGCGGTGGGTTCTTGACCAACTTGTCGGCTTCGTCGAGCGTTCGCTTGACGTCGGGGAGGTTGGGCAGCAGCTTGTTGGCCTCGGCCAGCTTGGCCGCGGCCAGCGGGTACTTCTCGTTGAAGAACGCCGCCAGCCCCGCGGCCCACGCACTGTTGAAGGCGCTGTCGCGGCCGGGAACCACGCCCGTGTCCTCCACGAACTTGCGGACGTCGCGCGCGGGGATCAGGAAGTTGAAACCCTGCACGATGGAGCCGCCCTGCGGTGAGAGGGATATGAATGTCAGGACTCCGATGACGGTGGCCTCGTCGGTGATGGCCGGTCCGCCGCTGTTGCCGTGCGCGGCGGACGCGTCGGTCTGGACGAGGTCCTGACCGATCTTGTCCTGCTTCACGCCCGACACGGCCCCCTTGGTCACCGAGGCCTCGAGGGTGGCGCTCCGGTTCAGGAGTTCGTGCGAGAGCACGACGCCGGGGAAGCCGAGGATGTGGACGGAGTCGCCGATCTTCGGATCATGGGTGGAGAGGCCGAGGGCCGGATAGTCACCGTCCTTCACCCGGATCAGGGCGAGATCGCGGCCCGAGTCCGACGTGGGGCGCTCGTCGTTGTCGAGGAGCAGGGGCGCGCTGAACTTCTTCACCTCCGCCGCGAGCTTGTCGCCGTTCGAGAGCAGGACGGTGAGCTGCGGCACCGGCTTGAGCTTTGCGGTGGCGAGACCTCGGTCCGAGGCCTGGCGGCGGATGCGCTCTTCCACCTCGGGGCGCTCGCCGCGCATGAGGCGCTGGGCCTTGAGGGCGGGATCGACGCAGGCCTGCTCGATGGCCTTCTTCTTCAGCTCGTGCGTGACCCACGGCGGAAGCCGGTGCACCGGATCCACCACGTGGGCGTTGGTGATGAGGTAGCCGCGGCCGTCGATGAACCAGCCCGTTCCCGTCTCGACGAAGGGGGCGGGAGTGACGGTGACCGGTCCCTGGCCGCAGTCCATGGTGACCTCGGCCCCCACGCTGGCCGTGATCAACGCGACAGCCGGTTTGGCCCGCAGGAGCGCTTCCTGGACCGAAAGCGCCTGCGCCTCCAGTGCGCCCCCGAGGATCGCGAAGAGGAGCAGCGCGAGGGGCCTTACCACGCTCATGTGCCCGAACCGTACCACGGGGGGCGCTCGATTTGCACTGGGCTTGCGCCACGAGCGGGCTGCCTGGAAGCCGCGCGCTATGCTCCGGACCCTGGGGCTCGTCAGGTAGGCGAATGACCCCGAACCGCTGGGCGCCGGCATTGTGATCCTGGCCCTTGCCCTCCTGGACGCTGCCCTGAGGATCCGGGGGACGCGACCTACGCTCGGATCGGGCCCGGCGCCTTCCCGGCGCTCGTGGGAATCGGTCTCATGGTCGCCGGCGTCATCTTCGTCCGGGCCGCGTCGCACGGCGAGGTGGCCGCGCCGTCACCGCCCGTGAGCCACACCCCGATGCTCTGGACCGTCGGCGGCCTCGCCCTCGCCATCGCGCTTCTGTTCCGGGTCGGCTTCCCGCTGGCCGTGGCGCTTTTCACGATGACCGCGCGCGGACTTGGCTCCCGGCACTCGCTTCGGAGTGCACTCATTGGGCTCGCCATCGGCCTGGTGATCTACGCGACGTTCTTTCCTCCGGCCTCGGCGTCTCGCTCCCCGCCGGGATGTTCAGCCTGGAGGGGGCGAGGCACTCGCTCCAGACTGATTGATGGAGGCGCTGGGGGCCCTCGCACACGGGTTCGGCGTAGCGCTCGCACCCGTCAATCTGCTCTTCGCGCTGGTGGGAGCAGTGCTCGGCACGGCGGTGGGCGTGTTGCCGGGTCTGGGGCCCGCACTCACCGTCGCGCTGTTCCTGCCCTCACCTACACCTTGGCGCCCACCTCGAGCTTCATCGTGTTCGCCGGCGTCTACTACGCGGCCATGCACGGAGGCTCGACGACTCGATTCTCATCAACACGCCGGGCGAGGCCCGCTTTACCTTTGGCTGGCCGGAGCTGTTCGATGGGGTGGGCGTGGTGATCGTGGTGGTGCGGCTCTTCGCGGTCGGCGAGACCCTGTACGTCGCCACGCACTCGGGCGGAGCGACGAGATCATCGCCATCGACACGCGCGTGCTGTTCATTCCCCGCGAGGCCGTACGAGGTGTGCCGGCGCCGTCCGGAGGTGGCCCTGGACGTCATCGCGGTGCTCGCGCGTCGGTTGCGTGGCTTCGCCGTGCTCATCGAGGATCTGTCGCTGCGCGATGTGACAGCAAGGGTGGCGCACTTCCTCATGCACGAAGGGGCGGAGGGCACCACCGTCGCGTTTCAACTTCTCGGCACCCGCGAGGAGATCGGCACGCGAGTGGGGACGGTGCGGGAGCTGATCTCACGCTCCCTGGCCAGCCTCCAGGGCGCCGGCGGCATCGAGCTGCGCGGCCGTCGGGTCCGCGTGCTCGACCGCCGGCGCCTCGCGGCGCTGGCCGGGCTTACACCTTCACGGTGAGGTACGAGGCGGTGCCCTCGCGCTGGATGAGCAGCAGCAGCGAGGCCCCCGGCTGCGTCGAGTCCATCGCGCGCCGGAGATCCTCCACGCTCTTCACCGCCTGACGATTGACCTCGACGATGACGTCGCCGGGACGGAGCCCCGCCTCGGCGGCGGGGCTACCCTGCTGCACCTGACGGACGATGAGGCCGGACCCATTGATGCCGAGCTGGCTTGCCATCGTCGGCGTGACCGGCTCGAGGGCCACGCCGAGGCGCGCGCGCTGCCCGGGCTCGGCCTGCGGCGCGGAGGACACGGTCGCCGGCTGCTCGCGGCGTGCCACGCGCGCGGTCAAGGTCACCGGCTTGCCCTCGCGCAGGACCGAGACACCGATGTCCTTGCCGACGGGTGCCGCTGCCACCAGCAGCGAGAGATCAGTGGCGCGGCCGATCTTGCGACCGTCCAGCGCGACGATCACGTCACCCCGGCGCAGGCCCGCGGCGGCCGCCGGTGAGCCTTCCCACACCTGCGAGACGAGCGCGCCCTCCGTCCGGGACACACCGAGGCTGGCGGCGAGATCACGCGTCAGCGGCTGCGCGGTGACGCCGAGCCAGCCGCGCTCGACCTGTCCCTTCTCGGCGAGCTGCGGAACGACGAACTTCGCCAGGTGCACGGGCACCGCGAAGCCGATGCCGATCGAGCCGCCGCTGCCGCTGACGATGGCGGTGTTCATGCCGATCGCCTCGCCCCGCGCGTTGATGAGCGGACCGCCGCTGTTTCCGGGATTGATCGACGCATCCGTCTGGATGAAGTCGTCGTAGGGCCCCTCGCCGATCACCCGGCCGGTGGCGCTCACGATGCCTGTGGTGACGGTCTGCTCGAGACCGAAGGGATTGCCGACGGCCATCACCGGCTCACCGACCTTGAGGGCGCCGGAGTCACCGAGCGGAACCACGGGGAGATTCGTCCCCTCGATCTTCAGGAGGGCGAGGTCCGTCTGAGGATCGCGGCCGGCGACCTTGGCGTCCAGCTCGCGGCCGTCATCCAGGCGCACCTGCACGCGGGCCGCCCCGTCGACCACGTGGTTGTTGGTCAGGATGTAACCGTCGGACGTGATGATGAAGCCCGATCCCCGCCCCGCGGGCGCGCGCCCCATCTGAGGCAGAGGGTTGCCGGGAACCGCGCGCCGCTCGGCCGTGACGTTGACGACGGCGGGCTTGACGGCTTCCGCCACGGCGACCCAGTCCGCCGTGATCGTGGTCGACGTCGCGGATGGCCGGGGACGCTCGGTCCAGTACTGGCGCGTGGCCGCCTCTCCCAGTCCTTCGAGCGAAACGAGAGCCAGCAGCAGGCTGGCCACGAGCGAGACCGCGGCGCGCCGTGATGAAGCGGGGAGTGACATCATTCAGCCTCCTTGGTGGGCTTCGCGTTTGTGTGCCTTCGACCTGGGGCAGCCGTGCGAGGAAACCGACCACGCGGCCTTGCTGACAAGGACGAAGCGGGGAGGTTTTTATTCGCTCCCAGCGCACGCTAGGGCCTGGCGAGATAGGCGCTCAGCTTGGTTCCCTCGCGGGAGCGCAGGGTCACGGCGATGCGGAGCTGCTCGAGGTATTGCTCCAGGGTCTTGCCGCCCAGGTCGATCTTCCTCTCGCCGAAGAAGACGTGAACGCTCCGCTCCAGCTCCGGCGTGGCCAGGCCGGTGACCCCCTCGGCCATTCGGCGCAGTCCGTGCTTGGGGTACAGGCGATCCATGGTGTCCCAGTTCGCGCGGACGAAGTCCCAGGCCAGCTCCCGGCCGTGCACCATCATGAGGAGCGAGCGAGCGACGAAGGGCGCATCCTGCGTGCGGATCTCTCCGTTGATGGTCTTGGCCAGTGTTTGCTCGACGAGCGGACGCGGCTGGAAGCCCACCAGCGCGTAGAGGTAGCGCTGCTCCTCCTGGGGCGTGGCGGCGGCCCGGAAGGCCTTGACGAACTCGTCATAGCGGGCGGCGTCGCCGACGTGGGCCAGGATCGCGATCAGCGACGGCAGCACGTTGGGATCCACGGTGGTCGCGCCGCGCTGACGGTCGGCGTACAGCTCGGCGGCCCGCGCCTGGGTCGCCGGATCGTTGCCGAGCGTGCCGAGCGCGCGGATCAGGTCGCCGCGAAGCTGACGTCGCAGCTCGTCCTCGTCAGGACGCGGCGCCCAGCCCAGCTCCTCCACCGCGCCCGCGATGCGGTCGCGCACGAGGCGCTCGAGTCCCGGGCGGTCGCCGGGAAGAATGATCCGGTTGAGCGTGTGGAGCGAACCCGTGAGGATGACCCACACGTTCTTGTCGCGCTCCCCGCGAAACTCCGCGGTGAGGTCCAGGTACTCCTCGATGGGCATGAGTCCGGCCACCGTGGCCGCCCACGCGTCGCCGAGCAGGTTGAAGCGCTCGATGGGGGCCAGCCCACCGGGGAGTCGGCGCACGAGCCGATCGAGGAGATCGCGGCTGTAGCGCACGCGATAGAAGCCGTGGCCGCCCTCGTTGACCACCACCGCGTCCGTCGCTCCCGTCAATGGGACTCGCGCCTCGCGCGCGGTGAGGAGCACGCGCTCCACCCGGGAGGTCCCGCCGCCCTCGATGCGGAGCTGCAGCGGCACCTGCCACCGCTGATCGCGGTCGACGGCCGGCGCCCACACCCGTCCCGGCACGCTGTCCAGCGGCTCGGGCAGATAGGTGAAGCGCTGCTGGGCGAGGACGAGCTGGCCTCCGTCCAGTCGAGCGCTGACGATCGGGAAGCCGGGATGGAAGATCCAGCCGTCCATCAGCGCCGGGATGGCCTGCCCCGAGGCGCGCCCCAGCGCGGCCCAGAGATCACCCGTCGCCGCGTTGTCGTAGGCGTGCCGCCGGAGGTACTCGCGCACGCCCTCGCGGAAGACGCCCGGCCCGAGGTACTGCTCCAGCATGCGCAGGACGGAGGCGCCCTTCTCGTAGGTGAGGACGTCGAACATCGCGTCGGCTTCGCGGGGGGCACCCACCGGGAACTCGATGGGACGCGTGCTGTGAAGCCCATCGACGGCGAAGGCGGCGGAGCGCGACACGCCGAAGGTGGTCCAGCGCTGCCACTCCGGCTTCCAGGCGTCGACGGCCAGCATCTCCATGAAGGTCGCGAACGCCTCGTTCAACCAGATGCCGTTCCACCAGTCCATGGTGACGAGGTCACCGAACCACATGTGGGCGTTCTCGTGCGCCACCACGTCGGCGATGCGCTCGAGCTCGCTGTGGGTGGCCGCCGCCTCGTCGACGAGCAACGCCGTTTCCCGGAACGTGATGGCTCCCAGGTTCTCCATCGCCCCCGCGGCGAAGTCCGGGATGGCGAGGAGGTCGAGCTTGTCCCCGGGATAGGGAACACCGTAATAGCCCTCGAAGAACGCCAGCGAGGCGGCGCCGATGTCGCGTCCGAACGCGGCGAGCCGCCGCTTGCCGGGCACGCACCACACGCGCAGCGGCGTGCGGCCCACCATCTGAGGCTCGGTGGCTTCGAGCTCGCCGACCACGAAGGCCACCAGGTACGTCGACATCTTGATGGTGTCGGCGAAGGCGATGATCTTCCGGCCGCCCTCGATCCGCTCCGAGACGATGGTGGTGTTCGAGACGGCGGTCAGGGAGGGATCGATCACCAGGGTGGTCGCGAAGACGGCCTTGAAGGCGGGCTCGTCCCAGCATGGGAAGGCGCGCCGTGCGTCAGTGGCCTCGAACTGGGTGGCGGCGAGGGGCCGCGTGGTGCCGGACTGGTCCTTGTACGTGCTGCGATAGAAACCGCGCAGCTTGTCGTTCAGCGTGCCCCGGAACACGAGACGCAGGAGCCACGTTCCCGGCGCGATGGTCTCCGCGAAGCGCAGGCCGCAGCGTTCATGGGCCTCATCGAGGAAGACCGTCCCGCGATGCACGGGGCCGCCGGCGCGCGTGAGGGCGGCCTCCGAGATCGTCAACTCCGCGGCGTTCAGCCAGATCTCCGAGACCGGCTCCGTCACGGTCACCGTGACGGTCTCCTCGCCGTCGAAGGCGAACGTGGTCAGGTCGGGCGTGAGGCGGAGGTCGTAACGGTTCGGCACGACGGTCCGGGGGAGTCTGTGGGGGTCCAGAGCCGGTTCCTCCTGGGCAGAGTGTGCCTTCAAATGTACTGCACTTCCGACCCCCTCACCGGCGGAGTGCAGGGAGCGCGGCGGCGCCGGCGAGGCCAACCATCACCCCGGCGAGCATGTCCCAGCCGGAGCTGTGACCGAGGCGGCCTAGCCGCTGGACCGCGGCCCAGGCGTCCTCGATGGCGCCCCGGGCGAGGGCGTCGACCAGATCGTGCAGGGGCTCGTGTCCCTCGCCGGCCGCGAGATCCTCGAGCAGCGCCGCGCTGATCGGATGCGTGCGATCGTGCGCCCGCGCGACGATGGTCGACGCCGCCTGCGCCCATGCCGAGCCCGGCGGCTCGACGGCGTGGCGCGCGAAGAGCACGCCCCCGATGAAGTCGTCGCCTGACGGCGTCAGGCCTGGCCCGAGTCCCAGGAGCGGCTCGGCGGCGATCATGCGCGCACCGGCATCTCCGCGGTCACATGCCGCGGCGATTTCCCGCGACGAGGTCGACAGCGCGGTCGAGCGGAAAATCCGGCCTGACCCCGGCGAGGAGACTGCCGAGGCCCTGAGGCACGACGCGATTGGCGCCCGGCCGGCGCAGGAGGGCGAGAAGGTCGCAGGCGGCGCGCCGCAACGCCGTGACGTCGGCGTGGCGGGGCCGTGGCGGTCGCCACGGATCGAGCTCGGCGAGGTCGATCGGAGCGTCTGGCCGTCGGCGCTCGGCTCGCTGGCGGCCAGCATGGCGCGCGGGTGGCGCGGGCTGTCGCGTCGCCCCAGCCAGACGATCTCACCGCCCGCCTCGAGATAGATCGACGCCGTCAGGGGCGCGACCACGCGCGCGACGCCTCCTGTCCTCCGCAGCGCGGCGTGCGCCTTCCAGCCGACCGCGACGGGGCGAATCAGCAGTCGCCTCACGGCGCCACCCTACCACGCGGCCGGCGAGCACCCTGCCGCGCGTTGCCGTCGTCGTGTATTCATGGGGGGCTCCGGGCGCCCCCAAGCCCCCCGGCGCTCGGGGCGCCCCGGCACAGCCGGGCGCCCCTCGAATTCGACTCACAGCTCTGAGTGACGAGAGGGCCCGGAGCGATGTGGGGCCGCCGGGTCGTGCGAAACAGTGGCTGATGCGCGACGTGCTGGTAAGGTGGGGGCGTGACGCCCTGGCTCTCGACGGTCGCGGGCGCGCTCGCTCTCGCGACGCTCGCCGCGCCCGCGCTCGCTCGCGACACGACGTCGGAGTTCCTGCGGCGCCACTGGCGCCAGCCCATTCCAGCGCAGGGCGCCGCGCCCGCGCGCTTCTCACCCCTGGAGGCGTCGCTCGAACCGGCGTCGTGCGGCACCTGCCATCCCGTCCAGTACGGAGACTGGCGGGAGAGCATCCACGCCGTCTCGAGCGGGCCGGGGGTGGCGGGCCAGCTCGTGGAGATGTGGCGCACGGACCCCGGCTCGGCCTCGGGCTGCTACGCCTGTCACGCGCCGCTGGCCGAGCAGCGACCATTCGTCGGCTCGCGGGCGGGGTTCGAGGAGAACCCATCGTTCGTGCCCGCCCTCGCCGACAAGGGCGTGCCGTGCGCGGCCTGCCACGTGCGCGGTCACCAGCGCTTCGGCCCGCCGCGCCGCGACGGCTCGCTGGCCAGCCGCGTTCCCCGCGCCACGCTCCCCCACAACGGCCTCACGCGCACCCCGGCCTTTCTCAGGTCGGAGTTCTGCCGGAGCTGCCACCAGTTCGAGCCGACCGGCCCGGCGCTCAACGGGACCCTGCTGCAGAACACCTACAACGAGTGGAAGGCCAGTCGCTTCGCGCGGGCGGGAGTGCAGTGCCAGGACTGCCACATGCCGGATCGCCGCCACCAGTGGCGCGGCATCCACGACGCCGACATGGTGCGCTCCGGGCTCACCATCACCGCGCACGCGGATGCCGAACGCTACCGGCCGGGGGACTGGGCGTCGCTGAGTCTCGGCGTGACCAGCGCCCGCATCGGGCATGCCTTTCCGACCTACGTGACACCGCGCGTGGTCGTGCGCATCGAGCTGCTCGATCGCGAGGGGCAGCCCGTGCCGGGAAGCCGGACCGAGAAGATCATCGCGCGCGAGGTGGCGCTCGATCTGTCGCGGGAGTACTCAGACACGCGCCTGCCGCCCGGCGGCCGCGTCACCCTCGCGTATCGCCCACGCCTGGACGCGAGCGGTCTCCGCGCGCGCTTCACGGTCGTCGTCGAGCCCGACGCGTTCTACGTCCGCTTCTTCGAGGTGCTGCTCCGCCAGGGCGCCGGGCGAGGCGAGGCGCAGATCAGGGATGCGCTCGATGCGGCGCGCCGCGTCGCCATTCACCGTGTTCGAGCGGGAAATTCCGCTGAGCTGAGGACATGGGGGCTCCGGGCGCCCCCCAAGCCCCCCGACGCTCGGAGCGCCCCGGCAGCAGCCGTGGCGCCCTCGAGCCCGACGCTCGTGGCGCCCTTCGACACGGCTATTCGTTCATGGGCCCTGGGCGCTCGACGGCGCCGCGAAGCCCAGGGCGGGCGGGGCGGCGCCGGAGTCGGGATCGTCAGATTCCGAGGGCGGCGCCGTCGGCGCGCGGGTCCGAGCCCCCGCGGAGGCCGTCCGGAGCGAGGCTGATCACGTGGGCGTGCCCCATGAGGTCGCTCCAGGGCTCGACGACCCGCACCTCGTGGCCGCGGCGCCCCAGCGACTCGACGACATCGAGCGGCAAAGCGCGACTCGACGCGCAGCGCTCGCGTCTCCTCGCCCCAGGTGCGTCCGAGCAGCCAGCGCGGCGCTTCCACCGCGGCCTGCGGACTCATTCCGCGGTCGAGGATGCGCGTGACGAGCGCGGCCTGGGTCTGCGGCTGCCCCTCGCCCCCCATGGTGCCGTACACGAGCCGCGGCCGGCCCTCGACGAGATACATGGACGGGATGAGCGTGTGGGCGGTGCGCTTGCGCGGCGCGAGCCGGTTCGGGTGGGCAGGATCCAGCGAGAAGAAGGCGCCGCGATTCTGGAGCAGCACGCCGGTGTCGCCGGCCACGATCCCCGCGCCGAACTCGTGGTAGAGGCTCTGGATGAGCGAGACGGCGTTGCCGTGCGCGTCGGCGGCGACGATGGCGATGGTGTCGCCGCTCGCCTGGGACCGCCGGCGAGCGGCGCGGCCGCGCGCGGCCCGATGCGCTGACGCCGGCGCGCGAGACGCTCGGGGTCGAGGCAGCGCTCGACGGGCACGGGCACCGCTGAGGGATCGGTGAGATAGCGATCGCGGTCCTCGAAGGCGAGCTTGGTGGCCTCGACGACGAGGTGCACGTGCTCGTCGTCCGGCGCGGCCGCCAGATCGAAGCCCTCGAGCAACGCCAGGATGGCCAGGGCGGCGAAGCCCTGGGTGGGCGGGGGAAAGCTCGCGGCTTCTCCGCCGCGGTACGGCACGCGCAGCGGCTCGACCCAGTCGGCCCGGTGCGCGGCGAGATCCTCGAAGCTCAGCGGGCTGCCCGCCTCGCCGGCGGCGCGCGCCAGGCGCCGCGCGAGATCGCCGCGATAGAACGCCTCCGCGCCGTCCTGCGCGATGCGCTCGAGCGTCCGCGCGAGGTCGCGCTGGACGAAGCGCTCCGCGGCCAGGAGATCGGGATGATAGATCGGCCAGAGCGTGCGACGCACCTCCGCGAGCGCGGTGGCGTCGAAGAGCGCCGGCGCCGCCGCCGTCACGCGGCGCTGCCCGGCCGATGGCGGGAAGCCCGCGCGCGCATGCGTGATAGGCCGGTTCAAGAAGTGCGCGCCAGGTGATGGACGAACCCATGCGCTCCGCGCTGTGGCGGTGCGCCTCCCACCAGCCGGAGACCACGCCCGGCACGGTGAGAGCGGCCGGGCCCCCGCGGGTGGGAATGGCCGTACCGTGGCGCGCTCGGTACGTCTCGAGATCGGCGGCGGCCGACGAGCGCCCCAGCGCGTTCAGCGCGAGCAGCCGGCCCGCCCTCGCATCGTAGATCAACCAGACGTTGTCGCCGCCGATCCCGTTCATGTGCGGGTACACCACGGCGATGGTGGTGGCCGCGGCGAGGGCCGCGTCGAGGGCGTTGCCTCCGCGCTCAAGAATGGCGATGCCCGCTTCGGAGGCGAGACGATGGGGCGAGGCCACGAGACCGCGCGTGGCGCGCGTCTCGGGCCAGCGAGTGGGAGCGGGCACGCGCCCATCATAGCGCCCCCCTCCCATCGAAGGGGGCCTCGATGGCCCCTCCGAGCCCCCCCGGACAGAACGATTGCGCCGGCTGAGCCGGCGCTCGAACGACGGCATCTCGACGCGCTAGTATCGGGCGCATGGCCCGTCAGCGCGCCCCGTCCGCGCGCGGACGGCCCATCGCGGAGGGCGTGATGCAGGGGGAGTCCAGAGAGATCGACGAGCAGTGGTGGTATCCAGAGCTGGCGACGTCGGAACGTGGGCGCCGGCTCGCGCTGGGCGCGCCATTCCGGCCGGGCCTCGATCCGCTGCCCCAGGAGCAGGAAGCGTGGGCCGTCGTGAAGGACCGCTGGGGACGCGCGGCTCACGGCGAGCCGCGCGAAGCGCTCCGCCGTGTCATCACGCCGGTGCCCGCCATCGGACCGAATGACGCGCTCGGCTACGTCCTCTACACGGGTCTCACCTACAACACGATGTTCGCGGCACGCGGCGTGCCCATCTCGGTCTTCGACCTCCACGACCAGGATCTCCACATCGCCGGCAGTGGCGCGGTGGTCCTGGTGGCGGCCCTCGGCGCCGAGGCGGCGCGCGAGGGGCGTCTGCGGATCGGCGAGCTGCGCGTGGTCTATCCGGGCGTGTCCAATCTGCTCTCGCCGCGGGCCGGCGACGATCCCATGCACGCGGACTTCAAGATCCAGGGCTACGAGACGCCGGACGGCACCTTCGCCCAGTTCGTGCGCTGTCAGGCGCCGGCCTTGCTGGCGCACTCCGAGCGGCTCGCGCTGCCGGCGGGCGCGTCGTTCATGCTGGATCTGGAGACGGTCTACAAGGCGCTCTACGACGTGGCCGGCGTCCAGCCGGGCGAATGCGTGTTCGTGGAAGGCGCCGCCGGCGGGACCGGACTCTACGCGGTCGCCTGCGCCGTCCTCCGCGGCGCGCGCGTGACGGGGCTGGTCTCCACCGAGGACAAGGGAACGCTCATCCGGGCGCGCGGAGCGGCGGCGCACGTCAACCGGATGCGGCCCGAGCTGCATGGTGTCTTCACCATGGTGCCGGTGGACGCGTCCGCACAGGGTGCGTGGCGCGAGGGAGGGGAGCGCTTCCGGACACTCGTGAGCGAAGCCAACGGAAAAGCGCCCGTCGACGTCGTGGTGTCGTCGGTGGGCCGCGATCTGTTCGGCCGCATGGTCGACCTGCTGGGCCCCGGTGGACGACTCGTCTTCTACGGCGCCACCACCGGCTACACGCTGGCCTTCCTCGGAAAGTCGGGGACCGCGTCCGCCCGCGAGATGTTCGAGCACGCCGACCTTCGCCCCCACGAAGGCGTGCTCGTCTACCACGGAGCGTCGTTCGCGAGCGGTGCGCCCGTGGACGGAGCTGACCTTGCCGGAGACGATGCCATCCAGACAGCGCTTCGCACGGGGGCGCGCGTCGTCGCGGTCACGCGGAGCGACGCGGAGGGCGCGCGATTGCAAGAGCGCTTCGCCCTCCGCGGCGTCGTGAGTCTGGAGGCGCTGGCGCGCGGCCGCGGCTTCCGCTGGCCGACGCCATGCCGGACTACGACCTCGACCCCGACGGCTATCGCGAGTATCAGGACGCGACCCTCAAGCCCTTTGGCCAGGCCGCCGGCTGGCTCCTCGCCACCGCGGACAATCCACGCGGCTACCCTGACCTCATCGTCGAGCGAGGCGGGCAGGACGCGTTGGGGGTGAGCACGTTCATCGCGCGCCCGTACGGTGGCCGCGTCGTCTATCTGGAGTCCGGCGAGGGACGACGCTTCTCGTTCTACGCACCCAACGTGTGGATGCATCAGAAGCGCATCCTGTTCCCCACCTTCGCCATCCTGGGCAGCCACCTCTCGAATGCCCACCAGGCCGCGGACATCGTGCAGCTCATCGACGGCGGCGCCCTCGACGTCCACGCGCCGGCCGTGCATCCGTGGAAGGAGCTGGCCGAGGCCAACCAGGCTCTCCACGAGAACCGCCATACCGGCACCCTGGCGGTGCGGGTGGGCGCCACGGAGGCGCTCGACGGTGCGCGCGCCGCGCGGCAGGTCTACGAGGCGTGGGGCTCGCGCTTCGTCGACACGGCGACGGTGCGGGTGCGCATCGACCCCGTGCGTCCAGGGTTCCCCGAGCTGGTGGCGCTGGTCACGATCGACTCGCCTCCCGCCAACGCGCTCGGGCGCGGCACGCTGGAGGATCTGGAGCGCGTCCTGGAGGTGCTGGAGGCTGAGCCAGGACTTCGCGCGGTGGTCCTCGCCGGTTCCGGCGCGATGTTCGTGGCCGGCGCGGACATCCGGCAGCTGCGCGCGTTCGCCACGCCCGAGGAGGTCGAGGCCTTCGCCGCGCGGGCCCAGCGGCTCTTCACGCGCATCGCGCGGTCCCGTGCGCCGTTCATCTCGGCGGTCGATGGCTACGCGCTGGGGGGTGGGAACGAGCTCCAGATGGCGTGCGCCTACCGCGTCGCATCAGCGCGCGCCGAGCTGGGCCAGCCGGAAATCAATCTGCACGTCATCCCGGGGTTCGGCGGAACGCAGATGCTCCCGCGCCTGGCCCTCCGGTACGCGCGGGCCCGGGGGGCGCAGACGTACACGCTCCTCGCCCAGGCCCTGACCATGCTCCTCGACGGTCGGCGACGCACCGCCGCCGAGGCCCATGCCCTCGGGCTCGTCGACGAGGTCGCGCCCGCGGACGCGCTCTCCCACGCGCTCGGAATCGCCGGGCGGATCGCACGCAGCGAGTTCGCGGGCACCCCGTGGTCGCCGCTCGTCCAGGGCGAGACCGTTGCCTTCCCCAACGTCGAGCGCGACGCCGAGATCCAGCGGATCCTCGCCCATCACGAGCGGGTCCCTCGGGGCGCGCCCGCGCGCGCGATCGTCGAGGTCGTCCGGACCGGGCTCACCAAGGGGATCGAGGCCGGGCTCGCCGAGGAGGCGCGCGTGTTCGGGCTCCTGGTGGCATCGCAGGACGGGCGAGCGGGAATCGATCGCTTCCTCGCGCGCCGGTCGCTGCCTCTCCCGCTCCGCCCGCGAGGGTGAGCGGGCCCACGGTGCGCACCGGCGCGCGCCAACGGGGCCCGGCTACACTGGAGCGCGCGGTACGCATCATACGAGGAGAGCACGATGAACACGACACAGGCGGTGCAGGGACGTGCGGTGGTGATGCAGCCCGACGACGGGCCCTCGTACTGGCAGCCGGTTCCCGCCAACGGCCATGCCGATCCCAAGCTCTTTCCCGGCAATACCGGGTTCGAGGGGCTCGCCATGGGCTTCCAGACCATCGCGCCAGGAAGCCGGGTCCGTGAGCACTCCCACGGCGACCAGATCGAGCTGCAGATCTGCTTCCGCGGGCGCGGCCGGGTGATGGTGGATGGCGCCAGCCACGAGCTGGTGCCCGGCACCTCCTGCTTTCTCGGCCACGACGTCAAGCACGAGATCGTCAACGAGGGGCCCGAGGATCTCGTGATGCTGTGGGTGATCACGCCTCCCGGGCTCGAGCACTTCTTCGAGACCATCGGCCGACAGCGAACGCGCGGGGAAGGCGCGCCGGCTCCGTTCGCGCGGCCCACCGACGTGGTCGCCGTCGAGCGCGCCATGGGCATGAACGACACCTGATGCCGACGGGGGCCGATGTTGATCGAAGGGGCTATGCCCGCTCGCGCGGCTCGGTCCCAGACTCGTCCACCGCTGCCCTGGGAGCGCGGCGGGCCGCCGTGAACAGGCGGGCGTTCTCGAGGGCGATGGCGGCATGGGCGGCGAAGGTTTCGAGGAGGTGGATCTCCGTTTCCGAGAAGGGCCCCGGGCTGTCCCGGTAGACGGCGAGGGCGCCGAGCACGCGGTCGCCGACGAGGAGGGGGACGGACAGGACGGCGCGGTAGCCTTCGGTCTCGACGCTGGCGCGGGTGTCCGGGAGCAGGTCGAAGGCGGGGTCGGTGAGAAGGTCCGCCGACCACACCGGGCGGCGACGGCTGATGGCCGCGGGCGTGGTGCCCTGGCGCTCTGATTGGGGTCGCACCAGTCGCGAGAACTGAGGGCTGAGCCCGAGGAGGGCGACGAACCGGAGACTGGGAAGATCGCCCTCGCGCTCGAGAATGGCCACCCCGGCCTTGGCCGTGCCCAGGAGCCGGGCCGCGCGCTCGACGATCAGCTGGAGCACCGCCTGTGTGTCGAGGGAGGCGGCCAGGGCCCGGCTGACATCCATCATGGATTCCATCTCGCGCAGGCGCGCCCGCAGCGCTTCCTCGGCGCGCTTGCGCTCGGTGATGTCGATCGTGGTGACCAGGCTCGCGGGCGCGCCATCCCAGGACACGACCGAGATCAGGGCGTCGACCCAGATCAGGACACCATCCTGACGAAGCCCCTGCAGCTCGACCCGCGACGGCGCCGGCTCACCGAGCATGCGTGCCGCCTCGTATCCTTCGAAGCGTGGAACCTCGTGGGGCGCCAACAAAATGCGGTACGGCTGGCCGATCAGCTCTCGCTCGCTGGCGTAGCCGAAGATCCGCGCCAGAGAGCGGTTGGCGAACCGGATCCGGGCCTCCTGGTGGATGTGAATGCCCTGGAGCGAGCCCTCCACGAGGCTGCGATAGCGTTCCTCGCCTGCCGATACCGCGTCGACCATGCGATTGAGCGTGGTGGCGATCTCTCCCAGCACGTCGCGAGCGAGCACCGGCGCGTACGCCGTCCGGTCGCCGTCGGTCCGCCGGGCGATGGCTTTACGGATGGCCGTGGCCGGGCGGATCACGTGGCGGGTCAGGATCAGATAGGACAGGCCCGTGGTACCGGCCAGCGCGGCGAGCAGGAGCATCCCCAATGTGGTGAACGAGGCGCGGTCGCTCTCGGCGGTCTCCCGGCCGTCGATCCGCACGGCGATCGTCCCGTAGGCGCTGGGGAGGCCGGGCGCACGATCGGCTAGCCGAAAGGGCACGGCGAGATCGAACTGTCCCTGGGAGGAATCGAAGCGGCTGGACGGTTCGCCGGACTTCAGGGCCGTGAGGATGACGTCACGCACGGAGGTATCCGGCAGCTCCTGGACGGAGCGCCCGGCCCAGCCCTGCATGCTGGCCGCGGCCACGCGGCTCCGCTCGGCCACGACCATCACGACGTGACGGATGTCGGGCTCGCCTCCGAGGGACCCCACGATCCGCGAAAAGTCGCCGGGATCGTCCACGACCCGCGCGGCGTGAATCAGCACCGACGCGACGCGCCGGGCGCGGCGGTGCAGCTCATCCTCGAGCTGGGAGGTGGAGAGACGCAGGAGAAACGCGAGGACCACCGCCAGGGCGACGAGGCCGCCGGCCAGCACCGGGGCCAGGAGCTTGACCCTCAAGGGGGCGTGCTGGAAGGTGTTGACGACGCGGCGGACCACCAAGAGTTCCCCGCTCAGGGTGAGCCGTGGCTCTCCACCGACGACGGCCGGCAACGAGCAGACATCACCCAGGTTGTCGGCCGTTCCGGCGCAAAGCTGAGCGTGACGCCGAGCTTCTCGTCGTCGGTCACCGGCGCACTGCTGGCAGCACGTGCCGTCCCATGAACCGGAACCAGCCGCCGCCAGCGGTCCCAGGTCAGCCCTTCCTGGGCCTCGATCATGATCCCGAAGCTGAGGCTCATGGTGTTTGCACCGTCCTTGCCCGGCCCGCTATCATGAGGACGCGTGAGCGCACCGCGACGCTGCGTGCCTGAATCCGACAACCGACGTGTGAAGCGACGGCCGTCCCACGGTCGAGGGGCCCATGGGAATTAAGCACGACTTCTCGCTCGACGCCAAGTATCGCCAGCTCGACGGGCAGATCTTCCTGTCGGGGATCCAGGCGCTCGCGCGCCTGCCGCTGGATCAGCACCGCGCTGACCAGCGCCGCGGCCTCAACACGGCCACCATGATCTCGGGGTACCGTGGCTCGCCGCTCGGCGGTCTCGACCAGACGATCGAGCGGAACGCCACGCTGCTGGACGAGCACAACGTCCGCTTCATCTCCGGCGTCAACGAGGACCTCGGCGCCACCATCGTGTTCGGCAGCCAGCTCGCCAACATCTTCCCGCGGCCGAAGTACGACGGCGTCCTCGGGATGTGGTACGGCAAGGGTCCCGGGGTGGACCGCAGCGGTGACGCGTTCAAGCACGCCAACTACGCGGGGATCGGTCGCTATGGCGGCGTGCTGGCCGTGGGGGGCGACGATCCGCTCTCGAAGTCGTCGACCTTGCCCATCCACTCCGAGGTGGCCTTCTACGACGCGTTCTTCCCCGTCCTCTTCCCCGGCAACGTGCAGGAGATCCTCGATCTCGGCCGGCTCGGCTTCGAGCTGTCGCGCTACTCGGGCTTGTGGGTGGGCTTCAAGATCGTCACCAACGTCGCCGACGAGCTGGGCACGGCCACGGTCGGCCCCGATCGCGTCGTCATCAAGGACCCGGGCTTCCTCTACGAGGGCCGCTCCTGGCAGCACACGCAGAATCCGACTCTCTTGCCTCCCTTCGGCCTCGACATGGAGCGGGACATCAACTACGGCCGCCTCGAGGCGGCCAAGGCCTTCGCGGCGGCCAACGGGCTCAATGCCATCACCGTCCCGACGCGTGAGGCGTGGCTCGGGATCGTGGCCCCCGGCAAGGCGTACTACGACCTGCGCGAGGCGCTCAGCGAGCTGGGGCTCGACGACGCCGCGCTGGAGCACTACGGGATCCGCCTGATGCGGATCGGCATGCTCTTCCCGATGGAGCCCGGCATCGTGCGGGAGTTCGCGCGAGGCCTGGAGGAGATCCTGGTCGTCGAGGAGAAGCGCTCCTTCGTGGAGATCTTCATCCGCGATGTCCTCTACAACCTGGCCGAGCACCCGCGCGTCGTCGGCAAGCGCGACCTGGAGGGCCGCCCGCTGGTACCCGCCAACGGCGAGCTCGACGCCGACCACATCGCCCAGATCGTGGCCTCTCGCCTCGAGAAGCGGGTCTCGCTCGGCTCCATCACTGCGCGGGTGGCGTTGCTGGAGGCGCTGCGCGAGCGCCCGGCGCCGCTCACCCTCGCCCGCCAGCCGTACTTCTGCTCGGGCTGCCCGCACAATCGGTCGACGGTGGTGCCCGACGGCTCGATGGCCGCCGCCGGCATCGGCTGTCACGGCATGGCTCTGTCCATGACCGAGCGGCGGACCATGGGCCTGACCCACATGGGTGGCGAAGGCGCCCAGTGGGTGGGAATGGCGCCGTTCAGCGACATGCCGCACATGTTCCAGAACCTCGGCGACGGCACGCTCTTTCATTCCGGCTCGCTGGCCATTCGCCAGGCGGTGGCGGCGGGGACCAACATCACCTACAAGATCCTCTACAACTCCGCGGTGGCCATGACGGGCGGCCAGGACGCCGCCGGCGCCATGCCGGTGCCCGAGCTGACGCGGATGTTGCAGGCCGAAGGCGTCAAGAAGCTCCTCGTGGTCACCGACGAGCCGGACAAGTACGGCAAGGGCGTGGCCTGGGCGGACGGCGTCGAGGTCTGGCATCGCGATCGCCTCGACGAGGCGCAGCGGATGCTGCGGGAGATGCCGGGCGTCACCGCGCTGATCTACGACCAGCGGTGCGCCGCAGAGAAACGGCGCCTGCGCAAGCGCGGCAAGCTGCCCGATCCGGCCACTCGCGTCTACATCAACGAGGCGGTCTGCGAGGGCTGCGGCGACTGCGGGGTGAAGAGCAACTGCCTGTCCGTCCACCCGGTGGACACGGAGTTCGGGCGCAAGACGCAGATCCATCAGTCCTCGTGCAACAAGGACTACTCCTGCCTGCGCGGCGATTGCCCGTCGTTCCTGACGGCCATCCCCCTGGGCGAGCCGAAGAAGAAGGAGCGGACGCTCTTCAAGGTCGATCGCGAGCTGCCCGAGCCAGCACTCAAGGTGCCGGTCCAGAGCAACGTCTACATGATGGGCATCGGCGGCACGGGCGTGGTGACGGTGAACCAGGTCCTCGGCACGGCGGCCCTCCTCGAGGGCAAGCACGTGCGCGGTCTCGACCAGACCGGGCTCAGCCAGAAGGGCGGGCCGGTCGTCTCGCATCTGAAGACTTCCGACGCGCCGCACGAGGTTTCCAACAAGGTCGCGGCCGGCGAGGCCGACTGCTACCTCGGGTTCGACATCCTGGTGGCGACCTCGCCGGTGAATCTGGATCACGCGCGGCCGGACAAGACCATCGCGGTGATCTCGACCAGCCAGGTGCCGACCGGGGCCATGGTCACGCACACCGAGGTGCACTTCCCCGAGGCCGGCGGCCTCCGGCAGACCATCGACCGGGTGACGCGCAAGGACGAGAACGTCTACCTGGACGCCCTCGGCCTCGCCGAGCAGCTCTTCGGCGACCACATGGCGTCGAACATGATCGTGCTCGGCGCCGCCTACCAGGCCGGCGCCATCGCGGTGGGCGCCGAGGCCATCGAGGAAGCCATCGCCCTCAACGGCGTCTCGGTGGCCATGAACACCCACGCGTTTCGCGCCGGGCGGCTGGCCGTCATCGATCCCCCCGCGCTCGAGCGCCAGCGCAGGCCCCGCCTCGGCGCCGTGAAGATGGAGGCGGCGCTGAGCAGCGAGGCGCGGGCCCTGGTGGACAGCGTCGGGGCGCATGGTGAACTCCGGCGGCTCCTCGAGATCCGCGTTCCCGAGCTGATCGAGTACCAAGACGCGGGGTACGCGCGGCAGTACGTCGACTTCGTCACGCGCGCGCGGGCCGCCGAACCCGAGGGGCGGACGGCCTTCAGCGAGGGCGTGGCGCGGTATCTCTTCAAGCTGATGGCGTACAAGGACGAGTACGAGGTGGCGCGGCTCCACCTCAAGGCCGGTCTCGATGCCCAGCTCGCTGCCGAGTATCCCGACGGCGTCAAGATCCAGTACCACCTCCATCCGCCGATGCTCCGGGCGCTCGGATGGAAGAACAAGATCAAGCTCGGCACCTGGTTCGACGGCGCGTTCCGGCTGCTCTCCCGCATGAAAGGCCTGCGCGGGACCGCCCTCGATCCCTTCGGTCGCGCCGAGGTGCGTCGGGTCGAGCGCGCCCTGATCGGGGAGTACCGCGGGCTGGTCGAGAAGGCCATGGCCGGGCTCTCGCCCGAGAGCTACGAGCGGGCGGTGAAGCTGGCCAACCTGCCGGACATCGTCCGCGGCTACGAAGACATCAAGCTCGCCAGCGTGCCAGCGCTTCCGCGACGAGGTCCGCGCGCTTGGCTTCTGACGCCGTGGCGCGTGCCCGTGTCTCGCCCGAGGTGGTCGACGCCCTCGCGCATCGTGGCGAGTACTTCTCCGTCCTCCAGCAGACGGAGCGCACCCAGACGGCGGTGATGACCATCGGGCCAGGCGAGGACGCCGGGCCCGAGGAGCAGCATCCGGGCGATCAGATCATCTACGTCGTGGAGGGCGAGGCCATCGTGCGCATCGCCGGCCTCGAGCATCGCGCGGGGCCGGGCGCCCTCGTGACCATTCCCGCCCGGACCCGCCACCACGTGACCAACCCGGGCCGCGTCCCGCTGTTCTTCATCACCATCTACGCGCCCCCGGCCTATTGAAGATTGGGGAATCGAGGTGAGACGCCCCCGATTCCCGTCGTCGGTCGAGGGGTGGTATGAACTGGCGTCGGAGGTTCCTGAAACCGTGTCGGCGCCGTGACGCTTGACGGCGTCATCGAGCATCTCGGCTGGCCTGCTCTGTCCAGAGCACCGTTCGCCGCCGCGTAGCCATTTCCGGTCCGGAGGGCGCGATGTTCCAATTTTCCCGTCGCCCCGCGGCAGGAAGAGTTTCATAGTGGCTGATGTCATCGGCCTCTGAGGCCTAACGCTCCGCTCCGTCTGCCGGCCCGCCTGCAGGACGTCAGTGGTAGCGGATGTCCTCAATGCTGCAATCGTCCGCCAGCCTGTCGAGGAGCGCTCTGACCGTGTCCTTTGCTACCACGTCACCCTCCCTGCCGACGCTGCACCGATACTACTGTGGGATCGATCTGCATGCCAGGCGGATGTACATCTGCGTGCTCGACGCGCAGCGCACGATCTTGGTCCATCGCAACGGCCCCGCCACGCCCGTACACTTCCTCGCCACGATCGCCGCGTACCGCGAGGACCTCGTCGTGGCCGTGGAATGCATCTTCACCTGGTACTGGCTCGCCGATCTCTGCGCCCACGAAGTCGTCCCCTTCGTGCTCGGCCACGCGCTGTACATGAAGGCCATCCACGGGGGCAAGCAAAACGACAAGATCGTTGGGCACAAGATCGCCGTCTCCAGCGTCGCGGAGATGCTCCCGATGGCCTACTCTACCCGCGGGCGTCGCGCGACCCGCGATCCCTTGCACCGCGCTGAGTTCATGCGCTCAGCGGCCGCGAGCCGGTCACGCCTCCGAAACGCGCAGTCTGTTCGGCGCTTGGCTGGAATCGGTATCACGGCATCGCACCGACCTGGCCGAGCATTCTCAGATGCCAAGGTGCGAAGACCCTCTAAACCGCGGATGGTGACCGCTACGATCGGCTCCTCACCGATCTCGCGCTGCGTCTGTGGCGGAGTGCTGAGCTGGACGACGCCAACGCCTTCTATCGGCTGCGCTCGATCCCCGGGATCGGCCAGATCCTGGCCCTGGTGCTCCTCTACGAGATCCACGACATCCAGCGCTTCCCGCGCGTGCAGGACTTCGTCTCCTACTGTCGGCTGGTGAAATGCGCCAAGCAGTCCGACGGCAAGCACTACGGTTACTCCGGCGCGAAGATCGGCAACGCCCATCTGAAGTGGGCCTTCTCCGAGGCCGCGGTGCTCAGCTTGCGCCGGAACCCGGTCGCCCAGCGCACTGGCGCGGCTGGCCCACAAACCCAGCCAGGGGTATTTCGTGCCTCCTCGACCCAGTCGCTGGAACGCGCCGGTACTCATGCCGCGCCGCGCCTGATATCCTCCACGCCGACGATCTTCGTCCTCACGCCCCAGGAGGAGAGCGTTACGGCCCCACACACCTCGGCGCCGCCCCGTCCGGAGTCCCGACGGCCGCATACGCAGCGGTAAGCGCTCACGGACGCGATGGCGGCCCGCGCCGTCATCTCAGTGACCTCGTCGATCGGTCCATCGACCGGGGTTCCCGCATGGCGATGCGAGGAGGTTCCACGCTAGCACGTTCATGCGACTGCATCCACTCGAGGAGCTCGTCGAGAACCCGCCGCCTAACTGATCCCGAGGGGACCGAGCCCGACGCGGATTCACCGCGTCATCTTCGGTCCCGACGCGCCATGGCATCTGGGCCTCGTAGGTCCCGGAGTTCTGCGTGTTGATTGGACTCCCGTGCTCGCTCGACAGTGATCGCGGCTCTGCGTCGGCTCTGCGAGCTGTGGGCCGCCCCTCCCAGAGCAGCCAGACGACGGGACTGTGTGAGGCCCGTGCCCGGGCGCATCCGCATGTGGTCGTCGTTGAGCTCACCGAAGATGCGCTGGCTCGGGAAGACGTGATCGCTCACGTCGCTCGCGTGCACCGCGGCGTGTTGCCGCAGGAAGAAGAGAGGTCACAAGACTCGCGACGCCGACCTCCGACTGAGCTTTTCAGTCTCGCTGTGCGCCGAACGCTCACGCTCACCGGCCGGGTGCGAGCGACGCGAGCGGCCGGACCGTGCGGCGAACGCGTAGTGGCTGGAACTGTGTAGCGCGAGTCCGTCGCTCGATATCTTGGGGACGTCGCGCTGTTCAGTCCGCCGCCGGACGTAGGGAAAGCGCTTCGGCGACACGCCCTTGGCAAGGACGCGCGCTTGGACGAGTCCGCGCTACGCGGACCTGGGATATCCGGGCCGCCCAGGCTCTGTATCCGCGTTCTGGCCCTTCTCACGGTCATGGTTTTCGAGGGTCGACCAGCTCGCGGGCACCGTACCACAGCCTCTGCAGCACCGATAGAGAAACGGGGTGTCGGAGGGAGCGGCGCTGGCTCTCTCGACGAGTCACTCCTCGGCCGCGCGGGTGCGGAGGCGCTTGATCTCGCCGTGGTGCTTCTTCTCGGCGATGCGGCGCTCCTCGGCGGCGCGCGAGGGCAGCGTCGGGCGGCGCCGGCGGGGGCGCTTCAGCGACGCGTGCACGAGGCCACGCACCTTGTCGCGGGCGTCCTCGAGGTTGCGCGCCTGGGTGCGCGTGGCCTGGCTGGTGACGACGAGGCGCCCGCGCGCATCGAGCCGGCGGCGCGCGAGCGCGCGCAGGCGGGCGCCCTGGTCGTCGGTGAGCCCCTCGATGGCCTCGAGGTCCACTTCGAGGATCACCTTGGTGGCCACGCGGTTGACGTTCTGCCCTCCCGGACCGGACGCGCGCACGGCCCGCATGCTGAGGGCGTGACCGGGGATGCGGACGGTGTCGGTGACGACGATGGGCTCGCTCATGAAGGCATTCTAGACCCGCCCACCGTTGCCGCGGTCTCCCGCGCGCCGCATAATTGGCGCGTATGAACGTCCCCTCCCGCCGCGCGCTGATCGCCGTGGCGCGCGGGCAGGCGCACGCCGACCTCTACGTGCGCGGCGCCACGCTCCTCAACGTCTACACGGGCGAGCTGTATCTCGCCAACGTGGCCGTCCGGGGCGAGCGCATCGCCTACGTGGGCCTCCGCGACGACATGGTCGGCCCGCGCACCCGCGTGCTGGAGATACCGGGCCGCGTGCTCGTGCCCGGCTACATCGATCCCCACGTCCACCCCGCTCACCTGACGACGCCGTCGGCCTTCGCCGGCCACATCCTGGCCCTGGGGACCACCACCGTCTTCGCCGACACCCTGCAGATCTGGGCGCTGGGTGGCCTCAAGGCGTTTCGGGTGGTGGCGGATGCGCTGGCCCGCTCGCCGCTCAAGTTCTACTGGATGATCCGCGTCCACGCGCAGTCGCGGACGAGGGACGAAGGCCGCCGCTTCGCGCTCCGCGACCTCGCCCGGGCCCTCGAGCACCCCTGGGTCGTCGCGGCCGGGGAGGTCACGCGGTGGCCCGACGTTCACGACGGAGCGACGTACCTGCTGGAGCGCCTGGCCCTGGCCCAGCGTCGGGGCCAGCGAGTGGAAGGACACACCGCGGGGGCCGGCGCCGAGAAGATTCCGGCCCTCGCCGCGGGCGGCCTGACCTCCGATCACGAGCCCATCACCGCGCGCGAGGTGCTGGACCGCGCGCGGCAGGGGATCGCGGTGATGCTGCGCGAATCGTCACTGCGTCCCGACCTGCGCGGGCTGCTCGACGCCCTCAAGGAGGCACCGGGGCTGGCCTCGCGCGCGATGCTCACCGCCGACGGCTCGATGCCCGCGTTCATCCGCGATCACGGCTTCGTCGATCACCTGATTCGCGTGGCCCTGGAGCGGGGCGTGCCGCCGGTCGATGCGTACCGCATGGCGACTCTGAACGCGGCGACCTACTTCGGCCGGGAGCACGAGGTGGGCGGGATCGCGCCCGGCCGCTACGCCGACCTGTGCGTCCTCGCCGATCTCAGTGAGCCACGCCCGGAGATGGTGGTGGCGCGCGGCACGGTGGCCGCCACGGACGGACAGCTGACCGCGCGGATCCCGGAGCCCGCGTGGACGCGCGCGCTGACCTCGCCGGCCGCGCGGCTCGCCGTGCGCTGGCGCGCGCGTGACAAGGACTTCGCGCTGCCCGCGCGCGCCCGCTATCCGGTGCTGCGGCTGGTGAGCGCGGTGATCTCGAAGCTCGAGGAGCGCCCGCTCGCCGAGGGCGATCTGTTCGGGGCGCTCCTCGACCGCGCCGGCCGCTGGACCGCTCCCGGCGTCGTGGCCGGATTCGCCGACCGGCTCGACGGCCTGGCCTCGACGGTCACCACCGACTTCAACGTCCTCGCGCTCGGACGCCGGCGAGACTCCATGGCGCAGGCGGTGAATCGCCTGCTCGAGCTGCGCGGGGGCATCGTCCTCGTCGACGGCGACCGGATCGCCTTCGAGCTGCCGCTGCCCCTCGGCGGCCTCATGATGCGCGGCTCGCTCGCCGACGCGGCGGCGCGGGAGGACGAATTGCGCGCGGCGCTGGAGGCCCGCGGTCATCCCTTCCACGATCCGCTCTTCAGCTTGTTCTTCATGGCTGCCGACTTCTTGCCAGCGGTTCGCCTGACGCCGCGCGGTGTCTGGGACGTGAAGCGGGCGCGCGTGCTCCTGCCGTCGCGACGTCGTTGACGCGGCGCCCGATGGGGCACTCCTCGCCGCCCCGCCGCCAGCGCCGTCTCGCCCTGGCGGTGCTCGTCATGGCCGCCGTGACCGCGGTGCTCACGTATCCGGTCCGCGCCACCTGGTGGGGAGGGTGGATCCTCGCCATCGCCGAGGCCGGGTTCGGTGGGCGGGCTGGCGGACTGGTTCGCGGTCACCGCGATCTTCCGCCGGCCCCTGGGGCTCCCCATTCCCCACACCGCGATCATTCCCGCGAACTGGGAGCTGATGGCGGCGCGCGTGGGCAGCATGGTGGGCGACCGTGTGCTCACCAAGCAGTTCGTGACGGAGGAGATCGGCCGTCTCGACCTCGGCGATGCGCTGGCGCGGGCCGCTGCCCGGCTCACGCGCGCCGATCTCGAGGCGACCACGCGAACGGTGGCGCGCTGGCTGGTGGCCCAGCTTCCGCCCGACGGGGTGCACGACCTCCTGGAGCGCGTGCGTCAGCTCCTCGCCGAGCGCGACTGGGCGCCGACCGTCGCCACGATGCTGGAGATCGCGCGACAGCGCGAGTGGGACGCGCACGTCCTCGCCGCCGCCTTCCGGGCGTTGGCCGACAGTCTGGAGCGACCGGCCATGAGCGCGGCGGTGGCGGGCCTCGTGGACGATCTCCTGCAGCGGCTACCGCGAAGGGATGGGCGGGTATCCGCGCTTCTGGCTCGGCGTGGCCGATCTCCTGGGCCTGATCGATCGCCGACGCATCGTGACCTCGCTGCGCTCCGGAGTCCGCGAGCTCGCCGAAGATCCTGATCACCCGCTGCGTCGGACCGTGTTGACGGCCCTGGCCGAGCTGCCCGAACGACTGCGGGGAGATCCCGCCCTGGCCGCGCGCGTCAACCTCGTGGCGCGCGAGCTGCTGGAGGGCGAAACGCTCCGCGGCCTGCTCAAGGACCTCGCGGCCATCGTCCAGCGCTCGGTGCTCGTGGACGTCGGCGACCCGCGCTCGGAGCTGATCGCCTGGGTGGCCGAGCGGCTGGAGCGCGCGCGGCGGGACGTGATCGGCGACGAGCCCCTGCGCCGCGACCTCGACCGATGGGTGAAGCGCCGCCTCATCGAGGCGATCGAGCGCCACCACGGGCGCATCGCGGACGTCATCGAGAAGGGCGTACTGGCCCTCGGCCCCGATGGCGCGGTCCGCCTCATCGAGGAGCATGCGGGCGACGATTTGCAGTACATCCGCGTGAACGGCACGGTGGTGGGCGGGCTGGCCGGCGGCGCCATCTACGGAGTGCATCTGCTCCTGCGCGGGCTCTGATCTGGCCATCCTCCTCCGGCCCCACGAGGCATCGCGGTCGCTCGGGGTTCTCGGGCATCGCCATCAGCCTTGCCGTCTTCGGCTCCGGCCTCCTCGGCGACGCCCTGCGTGATACGCTCGACGCCCGCCTGCGCAGGGCGTGAACCACAGTCGTGGCGGGCGTCGCGCGCCCACGACGTATGGAAGAGTGACCGAGGCGTAAGGTTCTGACGGGGCGCGGGCGTGTGATCCTGGAGGGAAGAGGGGCTCACGCTCCCTCTCGACCCCCCAGCCGTGAGCCCATGCCTGTTTGAAGGAGGAGACCATGGGTGCTGAGCTGTGCTGGTTGCCGGCCACGGAGTTGGCCGCGCTCATTCGGAAGAAGAAGGTCTCGCCCGTCGAGGTGATCGACGCCGTCCTCGGCCGCATCGAAAAGCTCAACCCCACGCTCAACGCGTACGTGACCTTGACCGCAGACCAGGCGCGCCAGGACGCCCGGGCTGCCGAGCGGGCCCTGGGCAAGAGGAGCGCCACCCTCGGCGCCCTGCACGGCGTGCCCTTCTCGGTGAAAGACCTCGTCATCACCAAAGGGGTGCGCACCACCTTCGGCACGCCGCTCTACCGGGACAACGTGCCCACCGAGGACGCTCCGATCGTGGAGCGGCTGAAAGCGGCGGGCGGGATCATGCTCGGCAAGACCAACACGCCGACCTTCGGCTGGATCGGCGCCACCCATAACCTTCTGTTCGGCGTCACCCGCAATCCGTGGAATCTCGACCGCACCCCGGGCGGCTCCAGCGGCGGGGCCTCGGCGGCGGTGGCGGCGGGCCTCGGTCCGCTCGCCGTGGGCACCGACGGCGGGGGTTCCATTCGCATCCCCGCGTCGTGCACCGGCATCTTCGGCTTCAAGCCCTCGTACGGGCGGATCCCGACGTATCCGGCGAGCGGGGCCTGGAGCCTCTCCCACGTGGGCCCCATGACGCGCACGGTGGCCGACGCCGCTCTCATGATGCAGGTGTGCGCCGGGCCCGACGAGCGCGATCCCTCCTCGCTGCCCGCGGAGAAGATCGCCTATCTCAGGAGTGTGAAGGGGAGCGTGCAGGGCTGGCGCGTGGCCTACGCCGACGATCTCGGGTTCGCCGACGTCGTGGATCCCGAAATCCGCGAGACGTGCGCGCGGGCCGTGCAGGCTTTCCGCCAGCTCGGCTGCCGCGTGGAGCGCGTGACACCGGCCTGGCCGTCGCCCAAGGACTGCTGGGAGCAGATCTTCTGTGGAGGAATCGCCACGCGCATGGCCGGCTATGTCGACCAGCGCGAGCAGATCGACCCCGGTCTCTACGCCATCATCGAGGCCACGCTTAAGAATCCGCCCACGCGGTACGTGCAGGCCTGGTTCGACCGGCTGGCCTGGTGGCAGCATCCGCGCGCGTTCTTCGAGAAGTACGACCTCCTGCTCACGCCGACCATCGCGTGCCCACCGTTCACGGTGGGTCTCGACAATCCCACGGAGATCGCGGGCAAGCCCGTCGGCCCGTATGCCTGGATTCCCTTCACGTTCCCCTTCAACCTGACGGGCCAGCCGGCGGCGTCGGTCCCGGCCGGATTCACGAAGGACGGCTTGCCCATCGGGCTGCAGATCGTGGGGCGGCGTCACGCCGACGCCAGCGTGCTCACGGCCTCCGCCGCCTTCGAACGCGCCCGCCCCTGGGCGGAGAGGCGTCCGATTGAGTGAGTTCAATCAACGTCGGGGGAGCGAGCGACGGACTGATCGAGCGAAGGGGGCTGCGCCCCCCTCGGACTCCCCGACCGACACCCCCCACCGCTGTTTTGGCGACGGCGGGGGAGCGTTCGCTCCTTCCCCGCCTCGTCAACGGCTCCTCGGTGGCTTCAGCTCCGAGACGGCCGAGAACCTTGGTGCCCAATTCGTTCACGCCGCGTTGAGCGCGTCATTCACACCCGCTGAGCGCGCGGCGCTCCCGGGCGCGCTGCGTCCGGGCCGTTGCGTTCCGGACTGTCCGGAATATCGGACATTGACGGCGAGGGGCGCACGCTCGATGCTGCGAGCATGCTCCTGGCCGAGCTGCTCGTCGCCGCCTCGCTCCTCGGCCTGATCTTCGCGGCCACCACGCCCGTTCTCCATCACGTCCTGAGGGCATTCGGCGACGGGGCGGCGCGGATCGAGACGCAGCAGGCGACACGCGTGGCCCTCGAGCGCTTGGCCCACGACATTCGCGGCGCGGGCTATGGCGGCGGATCCGACGCGTTCTCCGCGGTCGCCGTGGCGGAGACGTCGCGGATCGTCCTGCAGTCCGACCTGGACGGCAACGGTGTCATCGCGGGAAGCGGGGAGACGGTGACCTGGCGCCTGGCCCCGGGAGGTGTGCTGCGCCGGGATGCCGGGGGCGGGGCCCAGCCCATCGTCAACGGCGTCCGCGCCTTCACTCTCACGTACCTCGAGGCGAGTGGTGCCGTCACGACCTCACCGTCGGCCGTGCGCGCGGTGCGATTCGAGCTGATCACAGAATCGACCCGCCCCGCCTCACCGGGCGCGCGCGGAATCGCCAGCACACTCGCGACTACCGTCTTCCTCCGCAACCGCTGACCGCGCCGATTCTCGACTCGATGATTCACGAAGAGACCGGAGTAGGAGCCGCGCCCAGGAGTCGGAAGCCGATCATCTCGGCCTCATCTACATGGCCAAGGCCGGCTATCATCCATCCGCCTCAAAGGAACTATGGGTTCGCATGGAGGCGGCGGCCCACGGCCAGGAGAAACCGCCGGAGTTTCTCTCCACCCACCCCAGTGAGGCCACCCGGATCACGCAGATCGAGGCCTGGTTGCCCGAGGCGCTGCGCTACTACCAGCCCCGCTGAAAGCCCTCCTCGGAGGGTCATTCCCTTCACAATTCCTGCCATAAAGCGGCAGAAGGGGCCTGAAGCCCCATGAGTGGGGGTGGTCCCCGAAAAGGACCCCACCCCTCGTTTGGGAAGAAATCGAGGCGGAAATCGCCTGAGAAATCATCACTTTTGCCTTGACACACTTCTGGCGGGACGCTATTGTCGCCGGCGAGTGCACCGAAGTGGGATGAAATCCCACGGCGGCCGAGGACAGTGGGAGTCATGTTCAGGGGACGTTTCGAGCATTCGATCGACGGCAAGGGGCGCCTCAGCGTACCGGCGAAGTTCCGGGAGGTGCTCCAGCAGAAGTTCGACGGCGACAAGAACCTCGTCGTCGTGCCGAACGAGCGCTGCCTCGAGGTGCACCCCGTGGCGCGGTGGGAGCAGATCGAGGAGCAGGTGCGCACGGGATCGATGTTCGACGAGGGAGTGCGCGAGCTGAGTCGGCTCTACATGTCGCGGGCGCGGGAATTGGACATCGACAGCGCGGGCCGCGTCCTGCTGCCGCCCGACTCGCGCCAGCAGGCCGGCCTCGACCGGGACGTCACCTTGATCGGCGGGGGCTTGATGCTCTTCGAGGTGTGGGACCGCCGGCGGTTCGAGGACTACGAGCGGACGGTCGGGCACAAGCTGCCCGAGCTGTTCGGCCAGATGACGGGTCGCGGAGTCTAGCAGTTCACGTCCCGGCCCTCGTGGACGAGGTCGCGTTTCTCCTGCGGCCACGCCAGGAGGGCTGGGTGATCGACGGGACGGTGGGAATGGGCGGACACGCGCAGGCGCTGCTCGAGCACGCAGGTCCGGGTGTCCGCCTGCTGGGGCTCGACGTCGATCCCGAGGCCCTCCGGCGGGCGGGCGAGCGCCTGGCCCCCTTCGGTGAGCGGGTTCGGCTGGTGCGCGCGAGCTTCCGCGACGTGCGCGACGCGGCCCGCCGCTGCGACATTCTCACCGCCCAATCCGTCCTGCTCGACCTCGGCGTGTCCTCCTATCAACTCGACGAGTCGGGGCGGGGGTTTTCGTTCCAGGGTGACGAGCCACTCGACATGCGGCTCGATCCCGCGGCGGCCACCACCGCGGCCGACCTCCTGAACACCGTGTCCGAGGCGGAGCTGGCCCGCCTCCTCTTCGACTACGGCGAGGAGCCGCACGCTCGGCGCATCGCCCGCGCCATCGCGCGCCGCCGGCCCCTCGCCACCACCGCCGACCTGGTGGCCGCCGTGCGCAGCGCGGTGCCGCGTCACGCGTGGCCGCGCCGCCTGCACGTGGCCACGCGGACGTTCCTGGCCATCCGGATGGCCGTGAACGACGAGACGGGCGCGCTGCGGCACGCATTGCCCGAAGCGGCCGAGATGCTCGAGGTCGGTGGCCGGCTGGGTGTTATCTCGTTTCACTCGGGGGAGGATCGCGTCGTGAAGCACACGTTCCGCGCGCTTGCATCGGGGGGCTTCGAAGAGCTACAGCCATCGCCGCGCCCGCCGACCGACGACGAGGTGCATGCCAACCCGCGGGCCCGGAGCGCAAAGCTCCGCGTCCTGGAGCGACTCGCATGACCCGCGAACAGCGCCTCCATCGCGAGACCGATCCACGCGTCGGTCGCTCCCTGGGCCTCACCGCCGTGTGTGCCATCTGTCTGGTGGTGGCCGCCCTGGTCGTGGTGGCCGTGCGGGTCCAGCACGTGCGGGTGGTGTACCAGCTCGACGCCCTCCGCGCCGAGCGCACCCGGGTGGAGACCCTCATCGGCCAGCTCGAGGTGCAGCTGGCGACGCTCCGCTCGCCGCGCCGGCTCGAGTCCCAGGCTCGTCAGCTCGGCATGACCGTCCCCGCGCCGCAGCAGGTGGTGAATGCGCGTGAGTTCGTGGTGGGCTCGGGCGGTCTGGCCGCTGCCAAGTCGGCGCGGATCGAGGCCCAGGTGCGTTGAGGTCGGCAGGCCTCCGGGCGCGGGTCCTCATTCTCGCGGTGCTCCTCGCGGGGATGTTCTTGGGCCTGGCCGGACGCCTGGCCTACCTCCAGCTCTACCGCCACGCGGAGCTGTCTCAGATGGCGGAGCGTCAGTACTCGCGCACGGTCGTGCTTCCCGCGCGCCGCGGTCCGATCCTGGATCGGCACGGTGCCGCCCTCGCCACGTCGACTCCCGCCGAGTCGCTGTTCGCCCAGCCGCGCTTCGTGGGGGACCCGGTGCGGGTGTCGGCGCGTCTGGCGCCCTTGCTCAACCTCCCCGAGCGTGACCTGCACGCGACCCTGACCAGCTCGCGCCCCTTCGTGTGGCTCCGTCGGAAGTTGCCGCCGGCTCAGGCTGCCGCCATCGCCGCGCTGCGCGAGCCAGGGCTCGGCTTCATTCCCGAGCCCATGCGGCTCTATCCGAACCGTGAACTGGCCGCACACGTTCTCGGATTCGAGGGAGCGGACGGAGGGCTGGAGGGGGTGGAACGGGCGCTGAACGCGGAGCTAGCGGGCGCGGACGGCAAGGCCGTGGTCGGCCGTGACGCCCTCGGTCGCGACGCCGGCGTGCAGCGCGTGCTGCAGTCGCCCACACCAGGGGCCGGCGTGATGCTGACCCTCGACAAGACCATCCAGTACGTGGCCGAACGGGAAGTGGAGGCCGTGTTTCAGCGCACCGGCTCCAAGGCGGCCATGGCCGTGGCCATGGATCCACGGACCGGCGACGTGCTGGCCATGGCCATCCGGCCGACCTTCAATCCAAACACGTTCGGGGAGCTTCCCTCGCGCGACGTGGTTCGCAACCGGGCCATCACCGATCCCTTCGAGCCGGGCTCGACTTTCAAGGCCATCATGGCCGCCGCCGCCCTCGAGGAGCGCGTGGTGCGTCCCGAGGACCGCATCTACGCCGAGAACGGCGCCATCACCATCGCGCGCGCCACCATCCACGACTGGAAACGCTACGGGTGGCTGACCTTCTCCGAGGTCCTCCAGAACTCCTCGAACGTGGGCTCCATCAAGGTGGGACTCGCCCTCGGGTCCGAGCGCTACTACCGCTACATGACCGCCTTCGGCTTCGGCGCGCCCACCGAGGTCGGTCTGAGCGGCGAGAGCCGGGGGCAGCTGCGCGATCCGCGGCGCTGGTCCGCGCTGTCGCTGCCCACCATGTCCATCGGGCAAGAGGTCTCCGTCACCGCCATGCAGATCGTGGCGGCCTTCGGGGCCATCGCCAACGACGGCATGCTCGTGCGGCCACGCGTGGTCAGGGCGCTCGTCGACGAGACGGGACGCGCGACGCGCCGCATGGAGCCCCGGGCCGTCCGCCAGGTGGTCTCGAAAGAGACGGCGCGCACGCTCACCCGGATTCTCACCAAGGTCGTCGACGGCGGGACGGGTCGCCATGCCGCCATCCCGGGCTATGACGTCGCCGGGAAGACGGGCACCGCGCAGAAACTCGATCCGGCCACCCGGCGATACTCGCGCGCCCCGGGCGTGCTCTCCTTCATTGGGTTCGCGCCCGCCGAGGCTCCACGCTTCGTCATGCTCGTGATGCTCGATGAGCCCAAGAACGAGAAGTGGGGAAGCGAGGCCGCGGCCCCCGTCTTCTCGGCCATCGGCCGTGAGATCCTGAGGTATCTCGAAGTGCCGCCGCGTGGGACGCAGCCCCTGCAGATCGTCACCGCTTCTCCCTCCGAGCCGATGGTGTCGCGGACCCGGACGACCGAGCCGCCTCCGGCGGTCACCGTCGACGCGGAAGGGACCATGCCCGACCTGCGCGGGCGGAGTCTCCGTCACGCGCTCGCCATGCTGGCGCCGCTGCGCCTCGAGGTGGAGATCAGCGGTCACGGCCTGGTGGCGCGACAGGATCCCTCGCCCGGTGCCGAGGTCGAGCCTGGCATGGCGGCCACCCTGTCGCTCGTGACGCGGACGGGACGGGGGGCGGGAGAATGACATGGCCAGCGAGCGGCTCGCGATGAACGACCTGCTCGAGGCGTTGCCCGAACGGACGGTGCACGGGGAGCTGCCGCCGACGGTGACGGGCATTGCCAGCGATTCGCGCAAGGTCGGACCGGGCCACTGCTTCGTCGCGGTGCCTGGATTCAAGCAGGACGCGCGTGCCTTCGTCGGCGAAGCGCTCGCGCGGGGGGCCGCGCTCGTGGTGACCGAGGGCGGCCGGCTCGACGTGGCCGTGCCGCAGATCCTCGTGCCCTCGGCGCGTCGCGCGCTGGCGCGCCTGGCCGGGGCCTACTACGGGCATCCCTCACGCCGGCTCACCCTGGTGGGCATCACCGGTACCAACGGCAAGACCACGACGTCCTACCTGGTCGAGGCCCTCCTGCGCGCGCGCGGCCAGCGCACGGGTGTCATCGGGACCATCCAGTACGTCGTGGACGACGAGCGCCGGCCCGCGGGCCAGACGACGCCGGAGGCCCTGGAGCTGCAGGCCATGCTGGCCGAGATGCTCGAGCGCGGCGTGGGGGGCGTGGCCATGGAGGTCTCGTCGCACGCCCTCGTGCTCGATCGGGCCCATGATCTCGCCTTCGACGTCGCCGTGTTCACCAACCTGACTCAGGACCACCTGGACTTTCACCGGACCTTCGAAGCCTACGCCGCCGCCAAGCGTCACCTCTTCGACTTGCTCGCGGACTCTCCCAAGCCCCGCCGCGTGGCGGTGGTCAACGCCGACGATCCGACCGGGGCGGAGATGGTGCGCGGCCTGGGCCTCTCGGTTCTGCGCTTCGGCCTCGGCGAGAGCGCGGAGGTACGGGCCCTCGAGCACACCTCGGCCCTCGAGGGCATCCGCATGACGGTGGCCACGCCGCGCGGGCGGCTGAACCTCATCTCGCCGCTCATCGGCGAGCACAACGTCCTCAATCTACTGGGCGCCGTCGCCGTGGGTCTCGCCCTCCAGCTCGAGCCGCCCGCCATTGCCGCGGCGCTGGCCTCGGTGGACACGGTGCCCGGCCGCTTCGAGCAGGTGCGCGCCGCGCAGCCGTTCCTCGTCGTCGTCGACTATGCGCACACGCCTGACGCGCTCGAGCGCGTGCTCGCCACGGCTCGCAAGCTCACGCGCGGCCGGCTCGCCGTCGTGTTCGGCTGCGGCGGCGACCGCGATCGCGGCAAGCGGCCGCTCATGGGCGCCATCGCGGCCCGGCTGTGCGATCGGGTGTGGATCACTTCCGACAACCCGCGCTCCGAGCGCCCCGAGGCCATCATCGAGGAGATCGTCGTCGGGGTTCGCGGAGTCGGCGTCGCTCCCGACCGCTACGCGACGCAGCCTGACCGGCGGGCGGCGATCCGGGCCGCCCTCTCGTGGGCTCGTGCGGGGGACACGGTGGTGATCGCGGGCAAGGGGCACGAGACGTACCAGATCATCGGGGGCGAGGTTCTGCCCTTCGACGATCGCGACGTGGCCCACCGCGCCCTGTCGGAAGCGGGATCGCGCGGGGAGACCGCGCGCGGCCCGGAAGCGGTGGGGGTCTGGGGGAGGAGCGGCGCTCGCTCCCCCCCAGGACAGTTAGGATGGAGGGCGTGGCATAGCTGGCCGGGCTCCGCGCTTCACCGTGCAGGACATCGTCACCGCGACGGGCGGCGCCCTGGTGGCGGGCGATCTCGGCGTGCCGGTGACCGGCGCCTCGATCGATTCCCGGACTCTCCAGGTCGGCGAGGCGTTTTTCGCCATCCAGGGGCATCAGCAGGACGGGCACCAGTACGTGGCCGACGCCGCGGCGCGAGGGACCTCCTGCCTGGTGGTGCATGCGCTGCCGGACGATCCGCCCGCCACCGTGCCGCTCGTCCTGGTGGATGACACCACGACGGCGCTCGGGCGCTTTGCCGCCCGGCATCGCGCGCGCTTCGCGATCCCGCTGGTGGCGGTCACCGGCTCCAACGGCAAGACCACCACGAAGGAGCTGATCGCCGCCGTCCTCGCCACACGCTGGACCGTGCTCAAGTCGTCCGCCAGCTTCAACAACCAGTGGGGGCTGCCGCTGACCCTGTTGCGTCTCGGCCCGGAGCATGAGATCGCGGTCGTCGAGATCGGGACGAACCAGCCGGGGGAGATCGCCGCCCTGGCCGCGCTGGCCGCGCCGACCGTGGGTGTCGTGACCATCGTGGTCGCCCAGCACACGGAGTTTCTCGGATCGATCGACGGCGTGCGCGAGGAGAAGGCGGCGCTCGTCCGCGCCCTTCCCGCCTCCGGCGCCGCCGTGCTCAATGCCGACGATCCGCGCGTGCTCGGCATGGCGGCAGACACGCGCGCGCGCGTGGTGACGTTTGGCGCCACGCCGGGCGCGGCCGTCCGCCTCGCCTCCGCGGTCGTCGACGACGGTGACGGCCTGCGCTTCAGCCTCGCGCACGGCGACGAGCGGGCGGAGGTGCGTCTGGCCCTGGCCGGCCGTCACAACGTCCTCAATGCGCTCGCCGCTGCTGCCGCGGGCGTCGCCTGCGGGCTCGGACTGGCCGAGGTCGCGCGGGGTCTCGGCGAGGCCCAGCCGGTCAAGGGACGATGCGTGTGGCGCGAAGCGGGTGGCGTGCGCATTCTCGACGACAGCTACAACGCCAACCCGATCTCCCTGCGCGCGGCCCTGGAGACGGTGGCCGCCGGGCGGGGGCGCGGCCGGCTGGTGATCGCGCTGGGCGACATGCTCGAACTGGGCGCGATCGCCGACGAGGCCCACCGCGACGCAGGCCGGCAGGTGGCTGCGCTCGGGGTGGACGAGTTCCTGGGGATCGGGCCCCGGGCCCGGCTGGCCGTGGAGGAGGCGCGGGCGGCGGGGCTCGCCGAGGCGCGTCACGTGACGACGTTCGAGGATACCGTGGCGCACCTGCTCAAGCGGCTGGCACCCGGTGACGTCGTCCTCGTGAAGGGATCGCGCGGCATGCGGCTGGAGCGGGTGGTGGACGCGCTGATGGCGCGGCTGCTGCCCACCACGGGGCCCGAGACGACGTGAGGGGCGGGAATGTTCTACCACCTGCTGGTGCCGCTGGCCCGCGATCACATCCTGTTCAACGTCTTCCGCTACCTGACGTTTCGGTCGCTCATGGCGCTGATCACCGCCCTCGTGCTCTCGCTGGTGATCGGCCCGTGGCTGGTGCGGCGGCTGCGCGCGGCGCAGGACGGCGGGGAGACGATCCGCGAAGACACCCCGGAGCGACATCGCCAGAAGAAGGGGACGCCCACCATGGGGGGAGTCCTCATCGTGGGGTCCATCGCGATCTCGACGCTGCTATGGGCGAATCTCCGCAACCGGTACGTGTGGGTGGTCGTCCTCACCGCCCTGGGCTTCAGCCTGATCGGCCTGTGGGACGACTGGCGCAAGCTGAGGCGGCGCAAGGGGATCTCCGCACGGCTCAAGTTCGGGCTGCAGCTCGTGCTCGCCCTGGTGCTGGTCGAGGTCGTGTTCTGGCAGCCGGTGCGCGACGGCTGGCAGCCCGTGCTCGCCATCCCGTTCCTCAAGGGCTGGCTCATCAATCTGGGATGGTGGTGGATTCCCTTCGCCATGCTCGTGGTGGTCGGGGCCTCGAATGCCGTCAACCTCACCGATGGACTCGACGGCCTGGCCATCGGCCCGGTCATCATGGCGGGGGGTGCCTTCGGGGTCATCGCCTGGCTGACGGGCAACTTCAAGGCCGCCGACTATCTCAAGATCCTGAACGTCAAGGGAGCCGGCGAGCTGACCGTGTTCTGTGGCGCCCTCATCGGCGCGGCGATCGGCTTCCTCTGGTTCAATTGCTACCCGGCCCAGGTGTTCATGGGCGACGCGGGCTCGCTCTCGCTCGGGGCCTCCATCGGCATGCTCTCGGTGCTCACCAAGTCCGAGCTGCTGCTGCCGCTGATCGGAGGGCTCTACGTCCTGGAGGCCCTCTCGGTCATGATCCAGGTCGCGAGCTTCAAGCTCACGGGACGGCGCGTCTTCCGCATGGCGCCTCTGCATCATCACTTCGAGCTGGGAGGCTGGCCGGAGCCGAAGATCGTCGTGCGCTTCTGGATCGTCTCCTTCGCCCTGGCCCTCCTGGCCCTCACCACGCTGAAGCTGCGGTGAGCACACGTGAAGGTCTTGAGCGCGTCCCAGGAGCGGTGGGGGGTGTCGGGCCGGGGGAGCGCGAGGGGGGCGTTGCCCCCTTCGGGCGCCGGGGGAGCGCGAGGGGGGCGTAGCCCCCTTCGGGGCGCTCGGAGTGCCGGCGCTCGCTCCCCCCGACGTCGAATGGTGACCAGGGGGCGACGGCTATCTGGCCTCACTCGCCGAGCGCTCGGTGGCGGTCGTCGGCCTGGCCCGGAGCGGAATCGCCGCGGCGCGGCTGCTGCGCGAGGCCGGCGCCAAGGTGGTGGCCACCGACGCCAAGCCCATCGCCACCCTTCCCGCCGAGGCGCGTGCGCTGGAGGCTCTGGGCGTGCGCCTCGTCGCCGCCGACGCGGATCCCCTGCGCGGCGCCGAGCTCGTCGTGGTCAGCCCCGGCGTCCCGCTCGACGGCGCGCAGCTCGCCCCGGCCCGCCTGCGCGGCATTCCCGTCATCGGCGAGCTGGAGCTGGGCTGGCGGGCGAGCGAGGCGGAAGCGATCGCCATCACGGGCACCAACGGCAAGACCACGACCACGGCGCTCACGGGCGCTCTGCTCGCCCGCCAGGGGCGGCCGGTCCTCGTGGCCGGCAACATCGGAACGCCGCTGGCCGCCGAGGCCGCCCGCGTTCCCGCCGACAGCCGGCTGGTGCTGGAAGTGTCGAGTTTCCAGCTCGAGACGATCGAGACCTTCCGGCCCCGGGTGGCCGCCGTCCTGAACGTGACGCCCGACCATCTGGATCGTCACGGGACGCTCGCCGCCTACGCCGCCGCCAAGGCGCGGATCTTCGAGAACCAGGAGCCGGGTGACCTCGCCGTGCTCAACGACGACGATCCGGGCGCGCGCGCCCTGGCGGCCTCCGTCCGCGCTGACCTCATCTGGTTCAGCCGCCGCCGCGAGCTGCCGCGCGGGGTCTTCGTGCATGACGGCTGGCTCGTGGCCCGGCTCGAGGGAACGGCGGAGCTCATCGGCCCGGTGAGCGAGATCACCTTGCGCGGTGCCCACAACGTCGAGAACGTGCTGGCCGCCACCGCCTGTGCGCGCTGGCTGGGTGTCCCCCCGACGGTGATCCGCGAGGGCATCGCGGCCTTCCGCGCGGTCGCCCATCGCATCGAGTTCGTGCGGGAGCTGGACGGCGTGGCCTACTACAACGACTCCAAGGGCACGAACGTCGAATCGACGATCAAGGCCCTCGAGAGTTTCAGTGAGCCTGTCGTGCTGATCGCCGGGGGCAAGGGCAAGGGGCAGGACTTCGGGCCCCTGGCGCGCGCCGCTCGCGGCCGCGTCACCTTGACGGTGCTGATCGGCGAGGACGCGCCACGGATGGCCCAGGCGCTGGAGTCGGAAGGGCTCGCCGTCGCGCGCTGTGCGTCGCTGGCTGCAGCGCTGGAGGCCGCCCGAACGGCGGCGTCCAGCGGGGCCGTCGTTCTGTTGTCGCCGGCGTGCGCCTCGTTCGACATGTTCGACAACTACGAGCACCGCGGCGACGTCTTCAAGCAGCTCGTCCGGGACCTCGTTTCGAAAGCCGTGGGGGGGTCTGGGGCCGGCGGAGCGCGAGGGGCAGGATCGCGCAGCTCGAAAGCCGTGGGGGGGTCTGGGGGTGGAGCGGGGCTCGCTCCCCCCCAGAACGAATAGATGCCTCGGCGGCTCAGGCCCGACATGTGGCTCTTCGGCACCGCGGTGGTGCTGCTCTCGGTGGGCGTGGTGATGGTCTACTCCGCCAGCGCCATCGTCGCCGCCGAGCGCTTCCACGACCCGCTCATCTTTCTCAAGAAGCAGCTGTTCTGGGCGGTGCTGGGCGGGGTGGCCCTGTGGGCCGCACTGCGCGTCGACTACCGGCGTCTGGAGAAGCTGATGGTGCCGGCCCTCGTGGTGGCCTTCGTGCTGCTCGTGCTCGTGCTCGTCCCGCCCTTCGGTCAGTCGATCAACGGGACGCGCCGCTGGCTGCGGCTCGGTCCGATGTCCTTCCAGCCGGTGGAGCTGGCCAAGCTCGCCCTGGTCATCTATCTGGCCGCGTTCCTCGCGCGTCGGCGCGAGCACCTCGGAGAGTTCTGGCGCGGACTGATGCCTCCGCTCCTGGTGGCGGGGCTGTTCGCCGGGCTGGTGCTGCTCCAGCCGGACCTCGGCAACGGGCTGACCCTGCTGGCCCTCACGTTCGGCTCTGCTCTTCCTTTCCGGGACGCGCGTCTGGCACCTGGGGCTGATCCTGGCCGCGGCGCTCCCGGTGGTGGCGGTGCTGGTGGCCATCGCCCCGTATCGGCTGCGGCGCATCATGGCGTTCCTGGACCCCTGGCAGGATCCGCGGGGCAGTGGCTTTCAGATCATCCAGTCGTACCTGGCCATCGGGGGGGGCGGACCCCTCGGCCGGGGGATCGGCGAGTCGAGGCAGAAGCTCTTCTACTTGCCGGAGTCGCACACGGATTTCATCTTCGCCATCATCGGGGAAGAGCTGGGCTTCGTCGGCGCGGTGGCCGTGGTCGCCCTCTTCGCCGTCCTCATCTGGCGGGGTCTGCGCGTCGGACTGCGCAGCCCCGAGCCCTTCGGAGCGTATCTGGCGCTGGGGATCACCGTCCTCCTCGCCACCCAGACCATCGTCAACCTCGGCGTGGTGACCGGGCTGCTGCCGACGAAGGGCCTGCCCTTGCCCTTCATCTCCTCCGGCGGCTCGGCGCTCGTGATCACCATGGCGTCGACAGGAGTGCTCTTGAACATCTCCCAGCACACCCATGTTTAAGCGCTATCAGCAGATCCACTTCGTCGGCATCGGCGGCGCCGGCATGTCGGGCATCGCCGAGATCCTCGTGAACCTCGGCTACCGCGTGACCGGCTCCGAGCTCAAGCGCAATGACGCCGTCGAGCGCCTGGAGCGCCTCGGGGCCAAGGTCGCGGTCGGCCACGAGGCGGCGCACGTCGAGGGCGCGCACGTCGTGGTGTACTCCTCCGCGGTGTCCCGCGACAACATCGAGGTGCAGGTGGCGCGCCAGCGGGGCATCCCCGTCATCCCCCGTGCCGAGATGCTGGCGGAGCTGATGCGGTTGAAGTACGGGATCGCGGTGGCCGGCACCCACGGCAAGACCACCACCACGTCGATGATCGGGGCGGTCCTCGCCGAGGCGCGCCTCGATCCGACGATCGTGGTGGGTGGCCGCGTCTCGAGCTTCGACTCCAACGCGCGCCTGGGCCAGGGCGAGTACCTCGTGGCCGAGGCCGACGAATCCGACGGCTCCTTCTTGAAGCTGACGCCCACCATCGCGGTGGTCACCACCATCGACGCCGAGCACCTCGATCACTACGGGAGCCTCGAGCGGATCCGCGAGGCCTTCGCCGCGTTTGTCAGCAAGGTGCCGTTCTACGGCTCCGCGGTGCTCTGCCTGGACCAGCCCAACATCCAGATGCTGATGGCGCAAGTGAGCAAGCGCATCATCACCTACGGCCTCGAATCGGGCGCCGATCTCGTGGCGCGCCGGCTGCGCCTCTCGGGGATGACCAGCCGCTTCGAGGTATTCCACCGCGGCAGCGCGCTGGGCGAGTGCACGCTGTCCGTTCCGGGCAGCCACAACGTGGCCAATGCCCTGGCCGCCATCGGCGTGGGACTCGACCTCGATATTCCCTTCGCGACGATCCAGCGCGGGCTCGCCGGTTTCGCCGGCGTGCAGCGCCGGTTCCAGGTTCTCGGCCAGGTTGGGCGCATCACCGTGGTGGACGACTACGGGCACCACCCGACCGAGATCCGCGCCACCCTGGCCGCCGCCAAGGCCGGGTTCGACTGTCGTCTGGTCGTGCTGTTCCAGCCGCATCGCTACACGCGCACCTTGCATCTGCGTCAGGACTTCTTCGACCGCCTTCAACCAGGCGGAGGTGCTCGCGGTGATGGACGTGTACTCCGCGGGCGAGCCGGTGATTCCCGGGGTGACCGGGGAGGATCTGGCGGAGGGCATCGGAGCCCACGGCCACCGTCGGGTGACCTACGTGGGCAGCGATCGGGCTCGTGTCCTCGATCATTTGTGCGAGGTCGTCAAGCCTGGCGACCTCGTGCTGACGCTCGGCGCTGGCGATGTCAGCCAGATCGGTCCGGAACTGCTCCGGAGGCTTGCCGCCGAGGTCGGACGGGGAGGATCACATGCTAGGAGAGATCCGGGGCGAAGTCCGCTTCAAGGAGCCGCTCGGCTACCATACGTCGCTGCGCATCGGCGGCCCGGCGGACATCTTCATCGTGCCCCAGAACGTCGACGACATCCGTCACGCCCTCCGATTCGCCGAGCGCGATCAGCTCGCCGTCACCGTGATCGGCGGGGGCAACAACGTGCTCGTGGGAGACCGGGGCGTGCGCGGGGTGACCCTCAAGCCCGAGGGCTGCCTGGGCCGCGCGGAGTTCCGGGGGGAGGAAGCCCTGGCCGGGGCCGGGGTGAGCCTGTCGGGGCTCATCCGCGAGGCCGCGGCGATCAACCTCGGCGGCATCGAGTGTCTGATCGGGATTCCCGCCACCATCGGCGGGGCCCTGGCCATGAACGCCGGGACCCCCGACGGCTGGATCGGCGACTTCGTGAGCGCCGTGTACTTCCTCCACCCGGACGGCACGCTCGGTGAGTTCAAGCCGGGTCCGGGACCCCTCGGCTATCGTGCCTTCCAGCCGCCGCCGGGCGCCGTGCTCATCGGGTGCCGGCTGCACTTCCAGCGTCGCGCGACGGCGGAGATCCACCGCGAGCTGAAGCAGCGGCTGAAGCACAAGAAGACCACGCAACCCCTGGCCCTCGCCTCGGCGGGCTTCGTGTGGAGGAACCCCGCAGGCGAGTCGCCCGCCAAGCTCATCGAGAAGGTCGGGCTCCGGGGCAAGCGGGTGGGGGGCGCGGAGATCTCCGCCAAGAACGCGAACTTCATCGTCAACCGCGGAGGGGCCAGCGCCGGGGACGTGCTCGCCCTGCTGGACCTCACCCGCGAGCGAGTGCGCAACCAGTTCGGCGTGAGCCTCGAGCATGAGATCCGCATCATCGGCGAGTAGGCGGCCCCGCCTCGTCTCACCGCACGGCACGGCGGGGACGCTGGACGATCTCGGCAGCCGGACACGGCTGGTGGCCCGGCAGCGCATCCGGCGCGCGCGGGCCCGCCGCCGGACCTTGGCGCGGCTGGCGCGCGGGGTGAAGTGGCTGGGCGCGCTGGTCGTGGCGACGGCGGTGCTGGTGGGCGGCACGACCTGGCTCCTCACCACACCCTGGCTGGCCGTTCGCTCGATCCAGGTCGAAGGCGCGGCGCGCGTCCCGGCGGAGGACATCCTGAGCGCGGCGGAGATTCCCCTCGGCATCAACATTCTCCGCCTGGATCCCGCCAGCGTCCGCGCGCGCCTGGAGGCGCTGCCCCGAGATCCGGCGCGCCGAGGTCATCCGAGAGCTTCCGAACCGGGTGACGATCCTCGTGGAAGAGCGGCGGCCGTTCACCCTCGTCCACGCCGGGCGCCTGCACTGGCTCGATGAAGAGGCCCGCCTCCTGGGCGAGGAACGCGAGGCGGTCGCTCCTCCCGTGCCCATCATCAGCGGCCTCTCCGAGGAGGAGCTGGACAGCATGCGCTCGGCCCCCGGCCCCAAGGCGCGGGCGGCCATGGCCCTGGTGCGGGCGCTGTTGCGGAGCGGGTCCGACCTGGCGGCAGAGATCTCCGAGATCGACATGAGCCGTCGCGAGGGACCGGTGCTCTACACCCTCGACGGGATCGAGGTGCGGCTCGGCACCGAGCAGTGGGACGAGCGCCTGGCCCGCCTGGAGGGCGTGCTGGCCCAGCTCGCCAGCAAGAATGGCCAGGGCGGTGCCGTGACGGCGGTGGACCTGCGTTTCCGCGATCAGGTGGTGTTGCAGAACGGAGGACGGCGATAGCGCGCGCGAGGACGCAGGAGCCCATTGTCGGACTGGACGTCGGAACGACCAAGATCTGCTGTGTCATCGCCGAACCCGAATCCCGAGGGCGGCATCGACGTGATCGGACTGGGCGCCGCGCCCTCGCGGGGGCTGCGCAAGGGTGTGGTGGTCAACATCGATTCCACCGTCGAGGCCATCAAGGAAGCCGTCACCCAGGCCGAGGAAATGGCCGGCGTCGAGGTGGGGCGCGTGTACGTGGGGGTGGCGGGGGGCCACATCCGCGGCGTCAACAGCCGGGGCGTGGTGGCCATCTCCGGCAAGCACCGCGAGGTGGACGGAACGGACGTGCAGCGCGCGGTGGACGCCGCCCGCGCCATCAACCTGCCCCAGGACCGCGAGATCATCCACGTGCTGCCCCAGACCTTCGTGGTCGACGACCAGGATTGCGTGCGAGAGCCCATCGGCATGACCGGCGTGCGCCTGGAGGTCGAGGTGCACATCGTGTCGGGGGCGAGCACGTCGGTGCAGAACGTGATCCGCTCGGTGAATCGCGCCGGCCTGGCCGTGCACGACCTCGTGCTCCAGCCGCTGGCTTCGGCGGAGGCCGTGCTGTTCGAGGACGAGCGCGAGCTGGGCGTGGTCATCATCGACATCGGCGGGGGCACCACCGACGTCGCCCTCGTCCGCGAGGGTGCGGTGTGGCACACCGCGATCCTGCCCCTCGGCGGCGACCACATCACCAACGACGTGGCCATCGGGCTGCGCACGCCGGTCGCCGACGCCGAGGCGCTGAAGAAGCGCTACGGGGCCGCGCTGGCCGCTCAAGTGGCCGCCGACGACACGGTGGACGTGCCGTCGGTGGGCGGTCGCAAGCCGCGCCAGCTCTCGCGCCAAGTGCTGGCCGGCATCATCCAGCCGCGCGTGGAGGAGATCTTCACCTTGGTGGCGCGCAGCCTCGGCCGCGCCGGCTTCGAGGGCGCGGCGACGGCGGGGTTCGTGGCGACGGGCGGGACGGCGATCATGGAGGGCCTGCCCGAGCTGGCGGAGCGCGTGCTGGGACAACCCGTGCGCCGTGGCGCACCGTCGGTCGTCGACGGGCTCGTGGAGACAGTGACGAGCCCGATCTACGCCACCGGCGTGGGCCTCGCGCTGCACGGCGCCAAGCAGCGCCCCGCCGGCCGCACCGTCGCCGACGGCGGCGAGCGAGGATCGGTCGGCCGCCTGCGCCGCCGCCTCGCCAGCATGCTCGGCGAATTGTTTTGATGGGGGCTCCGGGCGCCCCCAAGCCCCCGCGCGCTCGGCGCGCCCGGGGACCGGTTGACGCCGCTGCTCGGTCACGGGCTAGGAGACGCATGCATTCTACGGAGCGAAGCACAGCAGGAGGACGAGCGATGGAGAAAGAGCGTGGGCGGCGGCCGCTGTTCGAGCTGGAGGAGACCCCGCAGGCGGCGAAGATCAAGGTGGTCGGGCTCGGCGGCGGCGGCGGCAACGCCATCAGTCGCATGCTGGAGGCGCAGTTCACCGGCGTCGATTTCATCGTCGCCAACACTGATAGCCAGGCTCTGCGCACCTCGCCGGCGCCCGTGAAGATCCAGCTCGGCACCAACCTCACCAAGGGCCTCGGCGCGGGCTCCGATCCCGACATCGGTCGCCAGGCCGCCCAGGAGAACATGGAGCAGATCGCCCGGCTGCTCGAGGGCGCCGACATGGTGTTCATCACCGCCGGGCTGGGCGGGGGCACGGGCACGGGCTCGGCGCCGGTGGTGGCGGCGCTCGCCAAGGAGCTGGGGATCCTCACGGTGGCCGTGGTCACCAAACCGTTCCACTTCGAGGGGCGGCGCCGCATGCAGCAGGCCGAGGCGGGCATGGACGCCCTGCACGGCGTGGTCGACACCTTGATCAGCATTCCCAACCAGCGACTCCTCTCCGTGGTCGATCGTGGCACGCCTCTCATGGCCGCCTTCCGCGTGGCCGACACCGTGCTGCAGCAGGCCGTGCAGGGGATCTCCGACCTCATCCTGGTCCCCGGCCTCATCAATCTCGACTTCGCGGACGTGCGCACGATCATGTCGGGGATGGGCATGGCCATGATGGGCACCGGGGTCGGACGCGGCGAGGATCGCGCGCTGGACGCGGCGCAGAAGGCCATCGCCAGCCCGCTCCTGGACGACACCTCGATCGAGGGAGCCAAGGGCATTCTCATCAACTTCACCGGCGGCCCCGATCTCTCCATCCACGAAGTCGAGGAGGCCGCGCGCATCGTCCAGGAGGCCGCCCACGACGAGGCCAACATCATCTTCGGCGCGGTGATCGACCCGGCCCTCGGCGACGAGGTGCGGATGACGGTCATCGCCACCGGCTTCAGCGAGAAGAGGGAGCTGGTGATGCCGGGCGGCAAGGTCGTGGATCTGCCGCGCGGACGGCCCGCACGACGCCGCCCACCCCGGGCGCAGCGTGGCGGCGGCGCGCCAACGAGCCGCGGCTGGATGGCGATGATGCGATGGAGGGTGACGATCTCGACGTCCCCGCGTTTCTCCGGCGCCAGGCGGATTAGTAACATGGGGGGCCCCGACATGGCCCCCCATACCCCCCGACGCTCGGAGCGTCCCAGCAAAGCTGGGACACTCCTCGGTTCGGCGCGGGATTGACATGATTTCACACGGGGCGCCGGTGGTGTACTTCACGTTTGCCACTCTGGCCGCCGCCGGTCTGCCGCATGTGGCGACGACGCGGCATCTGCCGGGGGCGCGGCCGTTTGGTGATCCGGTGTCGCCCTTCGGGGCGGAGGCCGCGGCGGCGCTCGCGCCGGCAGGGCTCGACCTGGGGCGAGCGGCGTTTGCGCGGCAGATGCACGGGGTCGACCATGCGCGGGTGGCGAAGGCGGGCCACGCGGGAGCGGTCGACATTCTCGTCACCACCGAGCGGGCGCTGCCCCTCGCGATCTCGACGGCGGACTGTCTGGCCATCACGGCCTACGATCCGGAGGCGCGCGCGCTGGCCGTGGCGCATGTGGGCTGGCGTGGGACGGCCAGCGGCGGGGCCAGGGAGATGGTGAAGGCGCTCGTCGCCGCGGGCGGCCGCCCTGAGCGGATGCGTGTGACGATCGGGCCCTCGATCGGGCCCTGTTGCTACGAGGTCGACGAGCCGGTGGTGACTCGCTTTCGCCACGCGTATCCGCGCGACTGGGAGCGGTGGTTGCGGCCGGGGCGGCCGGATCACTGGATGCTCGATCTCTGGCAGACCAACGAGGATCTGCTCGGGACGGCCGGCGTGCCGCCGGGGTCGATCGAGAATGCGCGGCGGTGTACGGCCTGCCATCCGGACCTGTTCTACTCGTATCGACGTGGGGATCGCGGGCGGCTCGTCACCATCGCCGCTCTCCCGTGAAGGGGCGCCGCGAGGATCCGTCCAAGGCGTGTTGGCCGGGTAGGGTCGATGGTCTAGAATTCACCAACCATGGACGACATCCGAGCCAACGTCGAGCGGGTCAGTGAGCGCGTCGCGCGCGCGGCCGAGCGCGGGGGACGGCGCGCCGAGAACGTGCTCCTCATCGGCGTGTCCAAGACGGTGGACGTCGAGCGCATCCGCCACGCCGTCGCCGCCGGCATCCGCGCCCTCGGCGAGAACCGCGTGCAGGAGGCGAAGGAGAAGGTGGGGGTCCTGGGGCGCCCGGTGCCGTGGCACCTCATCGGCCATCTGCAGACCAACAAGGTCAAGGACGCGCTGGCCCTCTTCGACGTCATCCACTCCATCGACCGGCTGGACCTGGCGCGTGAGTGCGATCGGCGCGCGCAGGCGAGCGGGCGCGTCGTCGACGCCCTGCTCGAGGTGAACGTGGCCGGCGAGGCGAGCAAGGGCGGCTTCGCCTCCGGTGAGGTGGCGGCGGCCCTCGAGGCGGCGGCGGCGCTCGACCACCTTCGCATCCATGGCCTGATGACCATTCCCCCGGTGGTGGAGCGCGCGGAGGACGCGCGCGGCTGGTTCCGCGCGCTGCGCGCGCTGGCCGAGCGGCACGGGCTGAAGGAGCTGTCCATGGGCATGAGCGCGGACTTCGAGGTCGCCATCGAGGAAGGCGCCACCATGGTGCGGGTGGGCACCGCCATCTTCGGCGCGCGACCGGCACGGCCGGCGCCGGGAGCGGGGGCATGAGCCTCAAGGGCAAGACGCTCGGCTTCGTGGGCGCCGGGGCCATGGGCGAGGCGCTGATCAAGGGCATCGTGGAGGCGGGGCTCGTCGCACCCGACGCCGTCTCCGCCTTCGACGTGCGCGCCGATCGCATGGCCGAGCTGAGCCAGCGCTACGGGATCCGGTGGGCGAAGAACAACGCCGAAGTGGTGACCGGCGCCGACGTCGTGATCCTCGCGGTGAAGCCCCAGATCATGGTCGCCGTCCTCACCGAGATTCGGCCCGCGCTGAGCCGCCGCAACCTCACCATCTCCATCGCGGCGGGGGTGTCCACGGCCCGGCTGCGCGAGACGCTCGGCGCGGAGGCGCGGCTCATCCGCGTCATGCCCAACACGCCCGCCCTCGTCCTGGAGGGCGTGACCGCCATCGCCAAGGGCCAGGGGCTGGAAGCGGGCGATCTCGAGACGGCCGAGGAGTTGTTCCGCGCGGTGGGCAAGGTGGTCGTGCTGGACGAGGAACTGATGGACGCGGTGACCGGTCTCTCCGGGTCCGGGCCCGGCTACGTGGCCATCGTCATCGAATCGCTTGCCGACGGCGGCGTGAAGATGGGCCTCGACCGCGCGACCGCCATGACCCTCGCCACCCAGACCGTGCTCGGCGCGGCCCGCCTGCTCTCGCAGACAGGCATGCATCCCGGCGCCCTCAAGGACATGGTCAGCTCGCCGGGCGGCACCACCATCGCCGGCATCGCCGGCCTCGAAGAGGGCGGCATCCGCACCACGTTCATCAAGGCCGTGGAGCGCGCCACCCTGCGCTCGCGTGAGCTGGGGCGGGGATCGGGCTAGTGTCCGCGCTCGGTTTCCTCGTGGAAAAGTTCGCCACGCTCCTCGACCTTGCCCTGCAGGCCTACATGTGGATCATCGTGGCCAGAGCGCTCATCTCCTGGGTCAGCCCCGATCCCTCCAACCCCATCGTGCGCTTCCTGTATCGCGTGACCGAGCCGGTGCTGCGCCCCGTCCGGGACCGCCTTCCCATGCAGGGAATCGGAATCGACCTCTCTCCGATGATCGTGATCCTGGCCATCTATCTGCTCGATTGGCTGCTGGTGGGCTCGCTGCGCAGCTTCGCGTGGAGCCTCCAGTAGCGCGTAGGAGAGGATCATGCGTGTCAGTCCTGCCGACATCAGGCAGCAGAGCTTCACGGTTCGCTTCCGGGGCTTCGATCCCCAGGAGGTCGACGCCTTCCTGGAGGACGTGGCCGAAGACCTCGAGGCGACGCTCAAGGAGAACGCGCTCCTCAGGGAGCAGCTGGTGACCATGGAGGAGCGGACGCGCGGTCTCACCGACCGCGAGAAGATCCTTCAAGAGACACTGGTAACCACCCACCGGCTCGCCGACGACATGAAGGACGCGGCCCGGCGCGACGCCGAGCTGCACGTGCGGGAAGGGGAGCTGCAGCGCGAGAAGATCCTCGAGGCGGCGCGCAGCGAGGAGGCGCGCATCCACAACGACGTGCAGACGCTCAAGCGCACCCGGCGCCAGCTGGTGGAGGAGCTGCGCGTGACCCTGGAGACCTACCAGCGCTGGATCGCGGACTTCGACGGGGAGGCCCCCGACGCGCCGCCCAGGGCCTGAAGCCGGCGCCACCATCCGGCTGCGCGTGCAGCCTCGCGCCTCGCGCGACGGGATCGACGGCTGGCAGGCCGGAGCCCTGCGCGTGAGGGTGTCGGCACCACCCGTGGAGGGAGACGCCAACCGCGCCGTGATTGCCCTGCTGGCCCGCGCGCTCGGAGTGCGACCGGGCATGCTGAGCATCGTCCACGGCACCCGGGGCCGCGACAAGCTGGTGCGGGTGGAGGGACTGAGCCCGGCGGACGTGGAGGCGCGCATCGCAGAGGCGCATCTCGGGCGGAGTGGCAGAGCGCGATGACCGAGGATCGAGCCGTCGCCATCGCGCCGGTGCGCTGGGAGGCTGATCGCCTCCTCCTTCTGGATCAGACGAAGCTGCCCGGGACCGAGGTCGAGCGGGCGTGCACAGGCTGGGAGGAGGTCGCGGAGGCGATCCGCACCCTCGTCGTGCGCGGCGCTCCCGCCATCGGCGTGGCGGCGGCCTTCGGCATCGCGCTGGCCGCGCGCCAGAGCCCGGCCCGGAGCTTCGATAGCCTCCTGGAGGATCTCGAAGCGGCCATCAAGGGCCTGGCGGCCACCCGACCCACCGCCGTCAACCTCTTCTGGGCCCTCGACCGCATGCGGCAGGTGACGGTCGCCGCGCGGCCGCTGCCGCTCGACACCATCCGCGAGCGGCTCCTGGCCGAGGCGGAGACGATTCGCGAGGAGGACATCCGCGCCAATCGCGCGATGGGCGACCACGGCGCCAGCCTCGTGCCCGCGGGTGCGCGCATCCTCACGCACTGCAATGCCGGCGCCCTGGCCACCGCCGGGTACGGCACCGCGCTGGGGGTCGTCCGCTCGGCCCACGCCCTGGGCAAGGTCGCCCTGGTGTGGGTCGACGAGACGCGCCCGGTGATGCAGGGCTCGCGGCTCACCGCCTGGGAGTGCGTGCGCGAGGGCATTCCCCATCGGCTCATCGCGGACGTGGTGGCCGCCTCGGTGATGGCGCGGGGCGAGGTCGATCTGGTGGTGACGGGGGCCGACCGCATCGCCGCCAACGGCGACACCGCCAACAAGATCGGCACCTACGCGCTGGCCGTCCTCGCCCATCACCACGGCGTGCCGTTCTACGTCGCCGCGCCGTTCTCGACCATCGATCTGGCGTTGCCCACGGGGACGCGCATTCCCATCGAGGAGCGGGCCGCCTCCGAGGTCCGGGCCTTCGGCGGGACTCCGACCGCGCCTGCCGAGTCGCCGGTCTACAATCCGGCCTTCGACGTGACGCCGGCTCGCCCTGATCTCCGCCATCATCACGGAGCGAGGCGTCTTCCGCCCGCCGTATCGCTTCGCGTAGGGAGAGCGGTCAAGGAGACGCATGAATCACGACGTCCGCATCGCCCGCGCCTTCCACGACCGCACCGCGCACTCGCGGGCGTCGGTGCACACGAGCGGCCACATCCTCGAGTGGGACATCAAGCCGTTTCCCTTCAAGGTCTACCCGGATCTGCCCGCGCGTGCCGCTGCCGCGGGATTTCGATCGCGTGGCGACGGATGCGCTCGCCGCGGAGCCGTCTCCCGCGCCCGCGCGCCTGACCCTCGCGCGCGTGGCGGCGCTCCTCTACTTCTCGGCCGGGGTGACCAAGAAGAAGACCTACCCAGGCGGCGGCGAGGTGCTCTTCCGGGCGGCGGCGTCGACCGGGCGCGCTCTTCCAGACGGAGGTGTATCTGGCGGCGGGAGAGGTGGACGGCCTCGCGCCGGGGCTCTACCACTTCTGTCCGGGTGACTTCGCGCTGCGCCGGCTCCGGGAGGGGGACGTGCGTGGGGTGCTCGCCGACGCGGCCGCCGACGAGTCGCTGGCGAGGCGGGGCGCGACGATCGTGCTCTCCGCCATCTACTGGCGCAACACGTGGAAGTACCAGGCGCGCGGCTATCGCCACCTCTTCTGGGACTCCGGCACCATGCTGGCGAATCTCCTCGCGGTCGGTGGCGTGCTCGGCGCGGCACCCCGACTGGTGACGGGCTTCGTCGACGACGACGTGAACCGGCTGCTGGGCCTCGACGCCGACCGGGAGGCGGCCCTCGAGCTGGTAGCGCCTGGGCCCCGAAGGGGCGCCGGCCGCACCCGTGACGATCTCGCGCCATCGAGCACCAGGTCATGCCTCTGTCATCGCGCGACGTCGACTATCCGCTCCTGCGCGAGATCCATCGCGCCTCGGCGCTGGACACGCCCGCGGCCGTCCGCGCCTGGCGCGCGGCCCAGCCTCCTGCGCGGCGCGCCCCTGGCGGCCCGGTGGACGTGCTGCCGGAGCCCAGCCGTTCGGCGGGCCGGACGCTCGGGGACACCATCCAGCATCGCGGCTCGACGCGGGAGTTCAGCCACGCGTCGATCAGCGCGCGCGAGCTGTCCACCGTGCTGTGGTGGGCCACGCGCCCCGTGGAGGCCGACGTGCCCTCGGGCCTCGTCGACCTCTACCTCGTCGTCCACGCGGTGGACGGCGTGGCCCCGGGCGCCTATCGGTACTGGCCGGACACCAACGGCCTCGAGCGACTGTCGAGCGGCGACTATCGGCGGCAGTCCGCCTATCTCACCCTGGAGCAGCCGCTGGGCGGCGATGCCGCCGCCGTCATCTATTTTCTTGCCCCGCTCGACGCGCTCGTCGCGGCGTACGGGAACCGGGGATACCGGCTCGCGAACCTCCAGGCGGGAATCGTCGGCGGGCGCGCGTACCTCGCGGCCTACGCGCAGCGCTTCGGGGCCTCGGGGCTGACGTTCTACGACAACGACGTGGTGCGCTTCTTCTCTCCGCATGCCGCCGGACTGGACGCGATCTTCGTCACCGCGCTCGGCCGCGCCGCGCGCGAGGCCGGCACCGGCGCCCCCGCGCTCCTCCACGCGCGCTGACCCTGCCGCGACGGCCGTGTGCTAGCGTGAGAAGCAGCGAGCGTTCACGCGCAGCCTAGCGTGAGGAGCGGCGAGCATTCGCGCGCAGCTCAGGACGCACGCGCAGGACGCGTGACACGGAGGCGTCGATGAAGAAGTACCAGCTGATGGCGCCGGGCCCGACCCCCGTGCCCAGCCAGGTCCTCCTGGCCATGGCCCAGCCGATCATTCACCACCGGACGCCCGAGTACGAGGCGCTCTTCGCCGAGGTGCGGACCGGACTGACGAGGCTCTTCCAGACCGAGCAGGACGTGATTGCACTCGCCTGCTCGGGCACCGGCGCCATGGAAGCGTCGATCGCCAACGTCTTCTCCGCGGGCGACACGGTGGCGGTGGTGCAGGCGGGGAAGTTCGGCGAGCGATGGGCGGAGATCGCCCGCGCCTACGGGCTCCGTGTGATCGAGCTGGCCGCTCCCTTCGGGCACACCGTGGCGCCGGAGCGCATCGGGGATGCCCTGAAGGCGCATTCCGAGATCCGCGCCGTGCTGGCCCAGCACAGCGAGACGTCGACCGGCGTGCTGCACGACGTCCGGGCCTACGCGGCGGTGACCCGGCAGACCGACGCCCTCCTGATCGTCGACGCCGTGTCGAGCCTCGGCATCGCGCCGCTCGCGATGGACTCGTGGGGCATCGACATCGTGGTGGCCGGCTCCCAGAAGGGATTGATGCTGCCTCCCGGGCTCGCCTTCTGCGCGCTCTCCGAGCGGGCCTGGGCGCGGGCAGCCGTCTCGAACCTGCCGAAGTACTACTTCGACCTCGCGGCCGAGCGGAAGTTCGGGCGACGCAACGATGTGCGCTTCACGCCGGCCGTCAGCATCGTCGTCGGCCTGCGCGAGGTGCTGCGCATGCTGGAGGGCGAAGGACTCGAGAACGTCTTTCTCCGTCACGATCGCCTGGCCCGGGCCACGCGCGCGGGGTGCGAGGCGCTCGGGCTCGATCTGTTCGCCCGCGCCACACCCAGCCCGGCCGTCACCTCCGTGGTCGCCCCGCGCGGGATCGATGGCGAGGCCATCGTGGCCGCCTACGCGCAGGCCCACAACATCACCATCGCCGGCGGCCAGGGCGAGATGAAGGGCCAGGTCTTCCGTCTCGGCCACATGGGCTACGCCGCGGAGTTCGATGTCATCGTGGCCCTGTCGGCGCTCGAGCAAGTTCTCGCCGATCTCGGCCTGCCCGTCGACTTCGGAGCCGCCATGCGCGCCGCCCAGAAAATCTTCGCCGAGAAGCTCTGAGCGAGCCCCACGTCGACGTCGCGGTGCTTGGGGCGGCGGTCGTGCATCGTTTATGTGAGAAGCAGTCGCGCGGGCCGGACGGCTGCCGCGCAAGTTGGGCAGAATAGGCCCGCTCATCGCGGCGCGGCGCCTCGGGTGGTGACCGCCGCGCCGAGCCGGCGAAGAAATGCGGCCCAGGTGGCGCCCGTGATGGCGAACCCCTGCGTCTGGTCCTGCCCGAGGCGGACGACGACCATGTCCCAGTCCGGGATGACGAACAGCCGGTTGTTGTTCCAGCCGGCGGCGCCGAAGGCGGAGGAGGGCACTCCGGGCCAGAGCGGTTGCCCGTCGCTGCGCACCCCGTTGGCCCACCAGTTCTAGCCATAGACGCCGGCGCCGTTCACCGGACTCGCCGCCGGCTCGCCCCGCGGCAGCGAGGCGGGGACCTGGGGCCGGGTGGCGGCGTCGACCCATGCCGCGCTCAGGAGCTGGCGATCGTTCCAGCGTCCGCGGTTCAGGTAGAGCAGGCCGAGGCGCGCGAGTTCGCGCGCTGAGATATGGACATCGGCCTTGTGGTTCCCGGCGCCTCCGTTGACGACCAGGCCGTCCTGGGTGTCGAGGGCCGGCCAGTACCAGCGCGTCGCATCCATCCCGATCGGGTCGGCGATCCTCCGCTTGAAAAGCGCCACGAGCGGCTCGGCGGCGATGCGCGTCAACGCATGCGCGAACTGGTTCATGGCCGAGTCCCAGTAGGCGTACTTCGATCCGGGAGGGGTGAAGAGCGGCGCGGCCGACGGCGTGAACGGGGTCGGGCTCGGGCCCAGCTGCAGGAGCTCGACTTGCGGCGTCGTCCCCTCAGCCCGGTAGCCGGAGGTCATGGTGGTCAGATGCCGGAGGGTCACGTCGGGATAGGTGGCGACCAGACTCGGCAGCACGGTCGCCGGCCTTTGTGTCGAGGCGCGCCTTGCCGTCGTCGATCGAGCAGGCCGAGCACGGTACTGACGAAGACTTGGTGCAGGACCAAGTCCCATGCACCGGTCAATCGCCGGTCCGCGCCGAGTTCCAGGGCACGTGCCGGACGATGAGCAGTTCGTCGACCTCGTCGCGCGGGGTGTTCGCCCTGAGGAACTCGATGGCCTCCCGCAGCGTGCCAGGGTCGAGGCCCCGCGACTCGGGCGAGGCCTCCTCCCAGTGCGCCCCGGGAAAGCCAGTGGGCATCGCGCCGACGCGCCCGATCCACCCGACTCCGAGGAGCAGCCAGACGACAGCGACCGCGAGAGCCAAGGCGCCCGAGCGAGCCAAGCGGCGCGCGCAACGCGGCGTTGCCCAGAGCTCAGCGTCGTGATGGGCATCGGCTGGCCACTGACCGGGGCTGCTGTTGGCACGAGCGCGGCGATGAGCACGGCAAGCGCAGGCGCGCCCACGACGCGATAGCACTTTCTCATGCGCAGCTCTCCGGCACCGGAGCGCACCTCTGCCGAAAGCTCCGGATCAGGCGCGGGGGGCGCTGGCCGACCGTCGGTCGCTGGCGACACCCATCGCGCCCCGGCGCCTGAATCCGGATGTTATGCGCTCGCCTGCTTCCCAGGTATACTCGGGCCCGCAGCACCAGATGGTGAGCATGACCCGGCTAAGCGACATCGTG
>CAWKCA010000043.1:0-123321 GCA_963848005.1 uncultured Candidatus Rokubacteria bacterium | reverse complement strand
TAAGTCGTCGAAGTTGGCGATGCGAGGGAGCCGCACGACCGCGATGTCCAGGCGGCCGGCGGCGCCACCGGAGTCGAGATGGTCCAGCTCGAGAGAATCCTCCGCGGCGACGAGTCGCTCGTCGACGTGAGGGATCACGCCGAGCACGGGGACGCCGGTGCGCCCGGAGAGCATGGTGAGCCCGGGCGTCAGGAGCGACAGATCGCCCCGGAACTTGTTCACCACGAAGCCAGCGACGCGCTCGCGATCGACGGGCGAGAGCAGCTCGAGCGTTCCCACCAGGGCGGCGAAGAGACCGCCGCGATCGATGTCCCCCACGAGCAGGACGGGCGCCTGCGCGAGGTGCGCGATGGCCATGTTGACGATGTCGTGCTCGCGCAGGTTGATCTCGGCCGGACTGCCTGCCCCCTCGATGAGGACGAGATCGTGGCGACGCCGCAGGCGCGCGAGGCTCTCCGCCACCACGGGCCAGATCGCCGCCTGCATGCGGGCATACTCGTGAAAGTCGGCCCTTCCCCACACCGCGCCCCGCACGATGACCTGCGACGACCGGTCGGTCTCCGGCTTGAGGAGAACGGGGTTCATGTCCACCGTCGGCGGGACGCCGGCGGCCTCGGCTTGCGCGGCCTGGGCGCGCCCGATCTCGCCCCCATCCGCGACGCAGGCATTGAGGGCCATGTTCTGAGCCTTGAAGGGCGCAACGCGATAGCCCGCGCGCGCGAACAGGCGGCACAGCGCGGTGGTGAGCACACTCTTGCCCACTGCCGAACTGGTGCCCTGGACCATCAGACACGGCGCGAAGTCAGCGCGCATCAGGCGTCATTGGAGCGGGTGACGCGAGGCCGGCTCGGGCCGTGGGTGGCCTGCTTTGGGAGCCCGGGGCGTCATTGGACCGGGTGACGCGAGGCCGGCTCGGGCCGTGGGTGGCCTGCTCTGGGAGCCCGGGGCTTCATTGGACCGGGTGACGCGAGGCCGGCTCGGGCCGTGGGTGGCCTGCTCTGGGAGCCCGGGGCTTCATTGGAGGTCGAAGACCACGGGGAGGCGGGCACGCAGAGGGCGAGGGACGAGGTGGGACGGGAACGGGAGCGGCGAGAGGCCGCGCACCGCTTCCATGGCCGCCTCGTCGAGGAGACCGTGAGAGGACGACTCGGCGATCTGTACGCTCGCCACGACGCCGTTGGGCTGGATCACGATGTCGAGCTGGACGGTGCCGGTCAGGCTTCGCCGGCGGGCGGCGAGTGGATAGCGCAGATTCTCGTGGATACGCCGTCGCCACTGCGCGAGGTATGGGCCGTACTCCGAGCCGCCGGCGCCCGGCCCGACGCCGCTCGTGACGAGCGCCGAGCCGCTGGTTTCTCGACCAGAACCGCCGCCCTGTTCTGATCCAGCGCCCCGACCGCTTTCGGGCCGTCCGGGCACGCCGGTGGGCGCCGGCCCACGCCGCTCCGACTCCCCGGCCCCGGACGCGCGCGGCGCGGATGATTCCGACGAGGGGCCCTGGCTCGGTGCAGCGAGGGGACTCGGCATCGGAATCGGCCCGCGAGCGCTCGGGTCCGCTGAGACGATCGGACGCTCACCGGTCGGCGGCGGCACTGGGCGGACGGGCTCGGCCACGGGCGCCTGGGCCTCCTGGCGTTCTTCTCGCGCCATGGGGGGCAACGACGCCCTGCTCGCTTCGGTCGAGCGGTGCGGCGGAGGGGACCTTCCTCGCATCCGGCGTATTGACGTCCGGCGGCGGCGCGGCCGGCACGCGTGCGGGCGGAAGTCCGCGCGAGCCTCCCCTGCTCCCTACCGACGCAGCCGGCCGCGCGCCTCCACGCTCTTCCCGCATGGCCGGGGGATCGTCACGCGTACGAGGGGTGGAGCGCTCTCGCTCGAGGTCAAGTGTCGACACATCGACGAAGAGGGGCGGCAGCTCGACCGCACGCCAGACCAGCCACAGCAGCGCCAGCAGGCCGAGGGCGTGGAGCGCCGTGGAGAGGGGCAGCGCGACCAGCCAGCGGCGCCGCCTCAACGGTGTCGCTCCAGCCACGCCTCGACCCCGCGCTCCAGAGCTCGCCGCGCGGCGCGAGCCGTCACCGCGCCGAGATCGCTGATCGGCCCGCCGAACTCACCGGCGGGGCCACGGTCGGTGGCGGCGACCACCACGGCGTCCGTCGACGTACCGCTCGCGGGCAGGCCATCCAGGCAACGAACCCCGGCATCGCGCAGGACTGCGGTCTTCACCTCGGTCACGGTGATGACCAGGTTCACCAGCGCGGCCGGTGACGCCTGCGCATCGAGGACGACAATGGTGTTGATGGTCGACGGCGCGGCCGCGACCGCGCGGCGGCTGATGCCGGCGGCGATCGGGTTCCCGAGTCCGACGCTGACGAGGGCGAGGACGGTGAGCGCGCCCTCGTCCTCGCTCGCCACCTCCGCGTGCTCTGTCCACGCCGAGGTGCACAGGCCGACGTAGGGAGTTGCCAGCGCTCGGCGCGCCACGAAGTCGTCAAGGGCGGCCTCCCACCCGGAGACCGTACCCCGCGCCACCGGTTGCCAGTTCTTGGGGACGTGGAGGTTGACGATCGAGCGCGCGGTGACCAGGCCGCCGCCGGCGATGGCGGAGGAGAGCACGGTGAGCGGGGCGCGACTGCGCACCACGACCGCCTCCGCGCTCACCTCGTACGCCACGCCGTCGATCATTTCAACGTCGGGGGGAGCGGGCGCCGAACCGTTCGTGCGAAGGGAGCAACGCCCCCTTCGTCCTCCCCGGCCCGACACCCCCACCGCGCTTTCGAGCGTGTTCATCCGCTCGTCGGCTCTCACTTGAAGTAGGCGCGGAGGCCGGCGAGGGCGTTGATGCCCGGGGCCGGGAAACCCAGCACCTCGGTGTAGCTCTGGTTGGTGAGGTTCTGGATGCGCAGGGTCAGCTCCAGCCGGTTGAGTCGTCCGGTCTGCCCCAGCAGCACGAAGGTCCCGCCCGTGTCGATCCGGAAGTAGCCGGGGTTCCGCCCGGCGAAGTCGGACTCGAGCTGGCTCGACACCACGTTGGCCTGCATGAACAAGGTGAGGCGGCTGAACGGGGTCACGGTCACCCCGGTGTTCACCGTGTTGCGCGGCACCCGGCGCAGCTCCTGGTTCGTGTCGAGATCCTGGCCGTCCAGGTACGTGTAGTTCACGTAGAAACCGATCCAGTCGAAGGGATCGAACGAGGCGTAGGCCTCCACGCCCTGGATCTGCGCCCGTCCCACGTTCTCCGGGATGAAGAGAAACGTGGTGGGATCGAACACGAACTGGATGAGGTCGGTGAAGCTCTGGTTGAAGTAGGTGGCGCCGAAGCGGATGCGATCCTTCCATAGTCGCTGGTCGGCGCCGATCTCCCAGCTCGTGCTCTGCTCGGGCTTGAGATTCGGGTTGGCGAAACCGGGAAAGAAGAGATCGTTGATGGTCGGCGCGCGGAACCCCTGCCCCCAGGCGAAGCGCAGCTTGCTCCCCGTCTCCTTGATGACGAGGGCGGCGGAGGCCCGCCCGGTGAGGTTGGTCCCGAACTGGTTGTTGTCCTCCCAGCGGAGACCGCCGCCCAGAAAGAGACGGTCGAAGAGCGATATCTCGTCCTGGCCGAAGAAGGCCAGCGTGTTCAGGGTGTCGCTGAACGCGGTGGGGAAGGTTCCGATCGTGTTGTTGGTCCCCGATTCGCTGCGGTACTCCCAGCCGAGGGTCAAGGTATTCCACTGGGGAATGGTGAAGGTGCTGAGCACGTCGGCCTGGATGCGCGAGGTATTGATCGTTTGGATGATCGTGTCGGTTCCCGGCGGGGGGTTGTCGCGGAAGTTGGAGTTGTTGAACCACTGCCCGAAGCTGGCAGTGACGTTCCACCAGTTGAAGATGGGCTGCGTATATTTGATGTTATAGAGTCCCGTCTCCACCGAGTTGGTCGCGTTGGGATCGAACACCGTCGGCGAGGTCGAGAAGATGGGCAGCTCGTTGTCCAGATAGGAATAGCGCCCGATGAGCGACAGCTCTCCCTTCCAGGGGAAGTCGTAGCCGACCCGACCCGACACCGCGCTCTGGGCGCTGTCGTCGTGGGGGAGGTTGCCCCCGGTGTTGAACTGGCTGCCCGTGACGTTGAAGTTGAATCCGCCGAAGGCGCCCTGCACGTTCACCTGCTCGCGGAACGTGTTGTAGTTGCCGCCCTCCACCCACACGCTCGCACTGGGCGCCCCCTGCCCCTTCTTGGTGATGATGTTGACCACGCCGGTGATGGCGTCGGCACCGTAGAGCGTCGACTGCGGGCCGCGGACGATCTCGATCCGCTCGATGGAGTCGATCGTGAACTCGGCAATGTCAGTGGAGCCCAGGGTGGGACTGGCCGTGCGCAGCCCGTCGATCAGGACGATCGAGCGCTGCGACCCGCCGCCGCGGATGCTGAGGCTCGTGGCCTTGCCCGGCGATCCTGTGGTCTGGACCTGGACGCCCGGCACCTGGCGGAACACGTCCTCGAGCCGGTCGTAGTTGTACTGCGTGATCTCGTCGCCGGTGACGACCGTCACTGTTGCCCCGAGCTGCTCCAGGGGCGTGGCCACCATGGTCGCCGTGACGACGACCGGATCGAGCTTGCGAGCCTCATCCTTCCCCGGCACGCTACCGACATCCGGTGTCCCCTCCTGTTGGAGCGTCACGTTCTGCGCCAGTGTCCCTTCCTGTTGGAGCATCACGTTCTGCGCCAGTATCCCTTCCTGTTGCCGCCTCACATCCTGCGCCACGCTCTGGGCCGGCCACGCCAGCCCGAGCAGCGTCACCACGAGCCATCGCCGCATGCTTCTTTCCTCCTTGCGCGAAAGGGTTGGAAGCAGTGGCCTCCGAGCAGGTCTCCTGACTCGTGGATCGCTGCGAACGTCCGGCCTTCCCATCCGCTCGCGGACAGTGGCTCCGTCACACGGAACTGGACGTCGCTCCCCACACACAGTGGCGCGACCGTGCCGGCTTGGGCGCACGCGCCGTACCGGCTTCCCTTCGCTCGGGGCCTTCACCTCACCGAATGGTCGATCACCTCCTCTCCCGCACTGCCCTCACAAGCTCGCCCCCCGACGGCGGGTTCCCAGCCCCGCTCTGTTCTGTCGTCCGCCCTACCGTCTCGGCCACGCGACCTGAACCGACCGCCGGCCGTGAGCTGCATTGATGTCCACGCTGACCTCACAGCCGTAGACCGCCCGCAGCAGATCCTCGTCGAGCACCTCGGCGGGAGGGCCCAGGCGGGCGATCCGGCCTTCGGCGAGAAGGAGCAGACGATCGCAGAGCTGGGCGGCCAGGTTCAGATCGTGGGAGACGAGCAGGATGCTGGTTCCGCGCTCGCGATTCAGACGCTCGAGCAGCGCCGCGCACGCGACCTGGTAGCGCAGGTCGAGATGGGCGGTGGGCTCGTCCAGCACCAGGAGATCCGGCTCCTGGGCCAGCGCCCGCGCCAGCATGGCGCGCTGGCGCTCGCCACCGCTCAGAACCTCCACGGGCACCGAGGCCAATTCGAGCACTCCGGTCGCGGCCATGGCCACCTCGGCTACCGCGCGATCCGCCGCGCTCTCGAAGAAGCGCGCCGGCGCATGGGGATAGCGACCCATGAGGGCGAGCTGCTCGACCGTGAAGCGGAGGGCCGGGGGAACCTCTTGGGGGACCACGGCCACCTCGCGCGCCAGCTCCCAGGCGCTCAGGCGGCCCAGCGGCCGCCCGGACAAGAGAATGTCGCCCGCCCGCGGGGTGAGCACGCGCGTGACGAGGCGGATGAGGGTCGTCTTCCCCGCGCTGTTGGGGCCGATCACCCCGAGAATCTCGCCGCGCGCCACGCTGAGCGAGAGACCGGCCATGGTGAAGGAGCGCGGCCGTCGCCCCCCGGCGCCTCCATAGGCGAACTCCACGTCACGCAGCTCCAGTACAGGCGCCGCCGTCACAGGAGACTCCGCGCGCGCGTGCGCAGCAGATAGACGAAGAAGGGCGCCCCGCAGAACGCGGTGATCACGCCCACCGACAGCTCGGCGGGGGCCACGATGTTGCGCGCCACCGTGTCGGCCGCGAGCAGGAAGATCCCCCCTCCGAGCAACGCGGTGGGGATGAGCAGGCGGTTGTCCTGGCCGAGCCAGCCGCGGAGGAGGTGCGGCACGATCAGTCCCACGAACCCGATCGGCCCGGCAAAGGCAACGACCGTCGCCGTCAGGAGCGCGGCGCCGACGAAGATGCGCCGCTTGAGCCGCTCGGCGTCGACCCCCATCTGACGCGCCGTCTCCTCTCCCAGCATGAACAGATTGAGCGCGCGGGCCTGGCCGAGGACGAGCCAGAAGCCCGTCGCGGTGAGCAGGGCGAACAAGAGCAGCGGCCCCGGGGGCACCGGCGCCAGGTTGCCGAAGAGCCAGTGGATGACGCCGCCGAGACGATTGAAGTCGAGCACCGAGATGAGCACGGTGATCGCCGACGAGAAGAAGATGCCGACGATCACGCCGGCGAGGAGGAGCGTCTGGATGGACAGCGCACTCCCCGCCGAGGCGATCGCGAACACCGCGCCGGCCGCCAGCAGCGCTCCGGCGAAGGCAAAGACGGCCAGGCCGAGGGCGGCCAGGATCGTCGGCCCGAGGCCGAAGATCTGGCCTGTCACGACCCCGAAGGCGGCCCCGCCGGAGACGCCCAGCACCGCCGGCTCGGCGAGGGGATTGCGCGTCAACGCCTGAAAGCCGACGCCGGCCACCGCCAGCGACCCGCCCGCCAGCACCGCGGCGATGATGCGCGGCAATCGCAGATTCAGCGCCACCACGCTCTCGATCGATCCCGACTCCGCCCGGCCGGTGAGGGCGCGCAGGACCGCCGTCGCGGAGACCTGCGCGCTGCCGAGCAGCAGCGCCAGCATGGCCACGGCGAGCAGCGCCGCGGCGAGGCCGGCCAGCACGAGGGCGAGTCGAGCCGCGGTGGGCACCATCAGCGAAACGCCTCGGGGTGGATGGCCCGCGCGAGCTGATACAGCCCATCGATCATGCGCGGCCCGTAGCGATGCAGGAGGTCGCCGCTCACCGAGTAGAGCCGGCCGCTCCGGATGGCGGGGAGACTGGCCAAGCGCTCCCACTTCTCGCGGACCACCGGACCCGAGTGCGAGCCATGGCTGGCGAGAATGATCACCTCGGGCGCCGCGGCCACGGCCGCCTCCAGGCTGTACCGCGGATACGCGTCGCCGTCGACGTCGGTGACGCTCCGGCCTCCCGCGATCTCGATCAGCTCCGTGACCAGGGCATGGCGCGCCGGAACGATGAGCGGATCCGGCCAGAGCACGTAGAGGACCCGCGGGGCGCGATACGGCTGGACGAGTCTCCGCACGCCCGCGATCTCGCCGTTCATCCGCGCCACCAGCGGCCCGACCGCCGCGGTGCGTCCGGTCAGCTCACCCACGCGCGCCACGAGGTCCATGCACCTCGGCCACCCGGTTCACCGTCACGAGGTAGACCGGGAGCCCCAATCGCCGGAGCTGGCTGAACGTCTCCTCGCGGCTGCCGTCGGTGGTGCCGATGACGAGATCGGCCTTGAGGGCCACGATGGTCTCCAGATTCGGGGCCACCATGCCACCCACGCTCGGCTTCTCCCGGGCCGCGGGTGGGTCGTCGCAGAAGTCGGTCCGCCCGACCAGGCGCGACTCGCCGCCGAGGGCGTAGATCAGCTCGGTGACGCTCGGCACCAGCGACACGATGCGCATCGGGGGCGACGCGAGCGTGACCTCGCGCCCGGTCATGTCGCGATAGGTGATGGCGTGCGCCGGGGCCGCGGCGAGCAGCGCGCGTCCTCCGGCAAGCACCGCGAGTCCTCCGACGAGCAGTGAGCGGCGTTTCATGGCTCGACGGCCGACTCGGCCGGCTGCGGCGACGACCACGGCGATGGGGGCGCTCACGCCGGACTCAATGCGGGCCGTCGACGCCGGCCGACTTGAACGTGGCCATCTCCGTGTAGATGCGCGCGGCGGCGCGCGCCAGATGGACGAAGAGCGCGGCGCCCGTTCCCTCGCCCAGCCGCATCGACAGGTCCAGGTACGGCGTGAGCCCCAGATGCGCGAGGGCGTGCGACGTGGCCGGGTTCCACCGAGCGATGGGAGCCGAACAGAACCCCGCGCGCGGCCGGGGCGAGGGCGACGGCGATCAGCGCGGCGGAGGTGGCGATGAAGCCGTCGACCACCGTGGGAACGCGGTGCGCGGCGCCGGCGAGGATCACCCCGGCCAGACCGCCGATCTCGAAGCCTCCGACCTTGGCGAGGACATCCACGGCGTCAGAGGCGTCGGGGCGGTTGATCTCCAGGGCGCGCGTCGACGACCGCGACCTTGCGCCGCCACGTGGCCTCGTCGATCCCGGTGCCGCGCCCGGTGACGGTCTCCGCCGACATCCCGGTGATCGCCGCGGTGATGGCGCTGGCCGCGGTGGAGTTGCCGATGCCCATCTCTCCTATTCCGAGAAGATCCGCGCCCTCGGCGATCGCCTCTTCGGCGAGGCGGGCGCCTGCGTCCAGTGACTCGATGGCCTGCTCCGCGGGTCATGGCCGGCCCTCGAGCCATGTTCGCGGTGCCGGGCCCGAGGCGACAGTCGACCAGTGCGTCCGATCGCGCCACCGGGCTCGCCACCCCGAAATCGGCCACCACCACGCGTGCGCCGGCGTCGCGCGCCAGCACGTTGATGGCGGCGCCGCCGCACAGGAAGTTCTCGACCATCTGCGCCGTCACGCTCTGCGGATAGGCGCTCACGCCCTCGGCGACCACGCCATGATCGGCGGCGAACGTGAAGATGACCGGCCGCGCGACGCTGGGCGGCCCGCCGCGGACGATGGCCAGCCGCCTGGCGATCTCCTCCAGACGTCCCAGGCTGCCCGGCGGCTTGGTGAGGCTGTCGAGATGGCGCTGGATCGCCTCGCCCGCCGATTCGTCCGGCGGGGCGATGGCGCTAACCAGTCTGGAGAGTCGGGATGGGAGATTCATGAGCTGGTCTCTTCACCTCGAGAGGGATGCCGGCCACCATCAAGACGACGCGCTCCGCCGCCGCGGCGACGCGCTGATTGACCGCACCGAGGAGATCGCGGAAGCGCAGCCCGTCAGCGGTCTCCGGGTGCACGCCCTCGCCGACCTCGTTGGAGACGGCGGTGAGGGCGAAGGGCCGGCGCCGGATCAGCGCGGCAAGGGCATCAGCGTCGGCGAGGATAGCGTCGTCGGAGTCGCCGCGAAGCATCCGGTTGGCCACCCACAGGGTGAGGCAATCGACGACCACGGCGTCGCCGGTGAGCCGCTCGAGCCGCGGGACGAGATCGAAGGGTTCCTCGACGGTGAGCCAGGTGGGCGGGCGTTCGGCCCGGTGCCGCGCGATGCGCGCCCCCATGTCGCCATCGCCGGCCTGCGCAGTGGCCACGAAAATGACGCGGGCGTGGGCCGGCTGACTGGCGACGGCGAAGCGGCTCTTGCCGCTGCGCGCGCCTCCGAGAACGAAAAGCGACGAGCCCATGACCGCCCGACCCTCCCGCGAAGACCGGTATGGTGGTAGCGCCCGGGCAGGTCTCCTGGCTCTCGGATCGTCCTACTCCCCGCGCCTTCCCGGCCTCGCGACCAGTGGCATCCGCGGGTTTCGTCCCCGATCACAGTGACGGGGTCGCGGCGGATTCGCACCGCCTTCCCTGGGCCCCTCGGGGCATCCCGGGCACCAACGACGCGCGCACGTTAGCAGAATCCTCCCGGACCCGCAATGCGAGCGCCACTCCCGTCGACATCGAGGACATGACGGTGGCCCCGGTCTGTCGACTTCAAGCTGGGCCGACAAATTTGGCCCGGAACCTGGTGCTAGAATCTCGGGCATGAGCAACGAAGAAATCGAGGCCGAAGCCCTGAAGCTGGATCCGAAGAGCAAGGGCGCGGTTAGCCGAGAGGCTCCTTGAGAGTCTTGAAACACTGTCGGATCAGGAGAATGAGCGGCTCTGGGCGGAAGAGGCCGATCGACGCGATGCCGACTGGGACACGGCCCCCGGCATCGCCCGCCCGGCGACCGATGTGCTTCGTGACGCTCGAGCCAAGCTGAAGTGAGTGGTTCGCCCCGCCGTTTCATCGACTCGCGGATCGCGAGATGAACGAGGCGGCGCAGTACTACGAGCTTGAGAGTCCAGGGCTAGGGGTTGCCTTCCTCAAAGAGGTCGAGCGGTGCTTGGAGTTGATCGCCGACCATCCCGAAGCCGGGACGATCCTCCGTGGTTCCGTTCGTCGTCGTCTTCTTCGGAGGTTTCCCTACGCGCTCCTCTACAAGATCAAGCCGGATGGGATCCGAGTTCTGGCGGTCATGAACCTCAAGCGACGTCCGACCTATTGGGTCGGTCGAGAGTGACGCCGCGGCGGCCCGACATCGCAGTGGAGCGGACCGCTGGCTCGACATGCGCGCCGCAGCGGCTCACCGCGCGCGTTGCCGCAGGAGGAATGCTCAGGTGAACACCCGATCGTGTGCAGCCACTCTCGGTGAGCCGATGGCGAATCGTCGATCGCTGCTGGTCGGCGGGCTGGCTCTCCTCGTCACGTGGCTCGCGGCCGAAGCGCAGCAGCCGGGGAAGGTCTACCGGATCGGCTTCCTTGGCACCTCGCCGGTGCCCGCTACACCCGGGAACCCGGGAAGCCCGGGCCTTCCGCGAGGGGCTCCAGGAGCTCGGGTGGGTGGACGGCCACACCGTTGTGATCGACTGGCGCTCGGCAGGCGGTGCGAGCGAACGGTTCGACGCCCTCGCGACCGAGCTGGTGCGCGCCGGTGTGGACGTGATCGTCACCGGCGGAACCTCGGGGACAATGGCCGCGAAGCGCGCGACCCAGACCATTCCCATCGTCTTTGCGGCCATGGCCTTCCCCGTGGAGAGAGGGGCGGTGGCCAGCCTGGCCCGCCCCGGCGGCAACGTGACGGGCGTGGCGTTCGCCCCGGAGGAGCCCTCGAAGAAGTACCAGCTCCTCAAGGAGGCGGCGCCGCGCGTCTCCCGGGTGGCAGTTCTCGCGGCACCGTTTCCGATCTTCCCGCCGAGGGCCGCGAAGCGCGGCGTCAGGCCTTGGCCGCCGACGTCCGGAAGCTCGGGCTCGACGTGCGGTGGATCGACGTGAGGAATTCGACCGAGATCGACGCCGCGCTGACCCTGCTCGCGTCAAGCGATGTGAACGGCCTCTTCGTCAGCGATAGCGCCCCGATTTTGGTGCGGCGGGAGCGGATCTGCACCTTCGCCCGCGACCGCCGGCTGCCCGCGATCGGCCGACCGCGCGAGTTGGCCGAGGCCGGCTGCCTGATCTCCTACGGCCCGAACCTTGCCGCGAACTTTCGCCGCGCGGCAACCTATGTCGACCGGATCCGCGAGGCGCCCGCCCGGCCGACCTTCCCGTCGAGCAGCCGACCACACTCGAGCTCGTGGTGAACCTCGGCACCGCGAAACCTCTCGGGTTGACTCTCCCCCCGTCCCTGTTGAACCGCGCGGACGAGATCATCAAGTGAGCGCCATCACTTTGGTTCTCCTCCGGTGAGCAAGCCGCGATGTCGATTGTGGCCCAGCGTATTCATCCCCCTTCTGTTTGCCCTCGCCATCGTCCTGGCGCCGCGCGCCGCCGAGTCGCAGAGCCCAGCGGCACGCATTGGGCTCTTGGGGCCCGCCGAGGAGCCGCGATTCTCGGAGATTGCCTCGGGGCTGAAGCAGGGACTCCGGGAGCAGGGCTACCGGGAGGACACGATCCACGTCGTCGAGGGCCGCACGCGGCGCGGGGATGAGGCGGGCGCCCGAGCGACGGTCCAAGCGCTCGCCGGGCAACGTGTCACGGTACTCTTCGTGGTCGGCTCTGCGCTGGTGCGGCTGGCGCGTGAGACCGCCCCGCAGCTCCCCATCGTCTTCGTCACGCCCGGCGATCCAGTGGCGGCGGGGCTGGTGGCGAGCCTCGCCCGTCCCGGCGGGAACATGACCGCCCTGACGTTCGAGTACCCGGAACTGTCCGGCAAGCGACTGGAGTTGCTTCATGAACTGGCGCCGCGGGTCCGGCGGGTCCTCGCCATGTATGACCCGCGTGACGCCTCACCCCGGCAGGGCGTCGCCGCTGCCCGCGCGGCGGCCACCGCGCTGGGAATCACGCTGGTGGAGCGTGAGGTCCGAAACGCGGAGGAGATCACCCGCGGCTTGAAGGGGCTGGACGAGGCCGATGCGTTGCTCGGCATCCCCGGTGGAGTCACCTCCGCCCACTACGAGACGATGATCGGGGCAGCGAACTCGAAGCGGCTTCCCAGTATCTTCCACACGCGCACGCGGAGCACCCGCGACGCCTTGCTGACGTATGGGGCGAGCGATGTTGACGTCGCGCGGCAGGCGGCCCGCGTGCTGGACAAGATCCTCAAGGGCGCGAATGCCGGCGACCTGCCGGTGGAACGTCCAACGAGGCTGATGCTCGTCATCAACCTCAAGACCGCCAAGGCGCTCGGTCTCACCATCCCGCCGTCGCTCCTGCTCCGCGCGGATCAGGTCATCGAGTGATGGACCGGCGCGCCTTCCTCGGCAGCCTCGCCCTCGGGCGCCTTGCCCGCCAACGGGCCTGCACGCTATAGTCGGCGAGTCCGGAACGAGAGGGGTTGATCCCGTCGCCGTAGGCTGGGCTGCGAGCCTCGCCCGGCCGGGCGGCAACATTACTGGGCTGACAGGAAGCCATCCGGACATACCTGGCAAAGCCCTGGAGCTGCTCAAGGAAGTGGTCCCTGGACTGACCCGGGTCGCAGCGCTCTACGACCCCATCGCGATCCGGCCCGGCAGCCCCTACTTTCAGACGATGCAGGTTTCGGCGGGCCAGTTGGGATTGCAGCTCCGCACGCTCGGGGTTTCAGGCCCCCGCGACTTCGACCAAACCTTCGCGGCGGCGGCCAAATGGCGGGCCCGGGCGCTCCACTTGATCGAGAGCGCGACGCTTTTCGATCATCGGGCGCGGCTCGCGGAACTCGCCGCCCGGGACCGGCTGCCGGCGATCGCGGTCCTCAAGCAAACGGCGGAGGCCGGGTTCCTGATGGCGTACGGGCCCGATATGGCGGACCTGCACCGGCGCGCGGCGGTCTACGTGGACAAGATCCTGCGCGGGGCGAGCGCGGGCGATCTGCCCTTCGAGCGGCCCTCGCGGTTCGAGCTGGTCATCAACGCTCGAACCGCGCGGGCGCTCGGCCTCACGATCCCGCCGTCGCTCCTGCTCCGCGCGAATGAGGTGATCCAGTGATCCCGAGGCAACGCTTCGTGTTCGGTCTGGTGAGCGGCGCGCTGATCGCACCGCTCGCCGCCAAGGCGCAGCCTGCGGGGAAGGTGCCGCGGATCGGCTTCCTCGTCATGGGGCGGAATCCCGGGGTCGAAAGCGCCTTTCCGCGCGGCCTGGACGAACTGGGCCAATCCCCGACGTTCTCGATCGCTCGCACCGAGCGGAGAGTCGCGGATCTCGCCATCGCCAACCAGCTGCCGGCGATCGGCATGTTCAGGACATGGGTGGAGGTCGGCGGACTCATGAGCTATGGCGTGAACGTCTATGGCCTCCTTGGCCACGGGGTCGGGCTCCTGGACAAGATCCTCAAGGGCGCCTGGCCAAGTTCGAGCTGGCCGTCAATTTGAAGACTACCAAGGCCCTGGGCCTGACGATCCCGCCGTGCTGCTCCGCGCGGACGAGGTGATCCAGTGAGGATGTGCCGGACAGCGGTCGCCGCTCGGTTGGGTGCCGGGCTGGAGGCGCTGGCATGAAATGCCCCCACTGCGAGACGGACAATCCCGTGGCGGCGAAGTTCTGGAGCCGTGACTTGCCGAGACCGGGCTCCCCGACGAGGCCCACGATCTGGCTCCCTATACTTCCTGGGACGCTTTCCCGAGATCCGGGATCTGCTCGTGCCCGAGCGAGAGCGCGTCGAAGGGCTGCACGATTCAACGCTCGCCGGACTGTTCTACTTCCGGCTCGCCCAGGCCCAGACCTACCTGGGCGATCAGGAGCAGAGCGCGCAGAGCGCGTACCTGGCCATCGCGGAAGCCGAACGTGCCGGCGACCAGGCCACGATGGGCAAGGCCTACTATGTCCTGACGCAGGTCAGGTACTTCTCGGGGCGTCCTCATGAGGGGATCGAGGCGGGCCGACGCGCGCTGGCTCTCCTCGACGCGGCGGGCGAACGCTGGTGGCTCGGTCACGCCAGCTTCATCCTCGGCTTCAACTACTACCTCATCGGAGATCACGAGCTCGCTCTGGCCAGTGAAGCCCGCTGTCGCGAAATCGGTGAGGCGCTCGGAGACCCGAGGCTCCAGAGCTATGCGGGCTGGGTCACGGCCCAGATCCTCGCGCAAACGGGGCAGTGGGACGCGGCGATCGACCTCGCCGAACGAGCCGTGAGCCTGTCGCCGGACGCGCTCGGCACCGCGGCCGGCATGAACTCCCTTGGGCACTGCTACATCGAAATGGGTGATCCCGCTCCGGCGATCCCCATCCTCGAGCGCGCCGCGCAGGCGCTCGCCCAGTTCGGTTTCCGCCAGCTTCACGGCATGTCGACCGTCTGGCTCGCCCAGGCCTGTCTGGACGATGGCCAGATCGCACGGGCGCACGAGCTGGCGAGCCGGGCCCTTGAGATCAGCGTCGAAACGTTGTTTCCGTACAACTTGGGTTGGGCGCAGCGAGTCCTGGGCAGGATCGCCCGTCAGCGGGGGCACCTCGAGGAGGCCGACGCTCGACTCCGGGAAGCGCTGGCCACGTTCGGCGGATTCGACGGCCGCTTCGAAATGGGACGAACCCATCTCGATCTCGCCGCCCTCGCGCATGCCCAGGGCGACCGCGAAGCCACCATCGGCCACCTGCGCGAAGCGCGGATACTGTTCCAGGCGCTGCGAGTCCCCATGTACGTCGAGCGATCCGAGGCCATGGCCCGAGAATATGGAGCCGTCACGGAGGGGGCAGAATGATGGACCGACGTGAAGGGCACGTTCCTGTTCCGGGAGGACGCGTGTGGTACGAGGTGGTCGCCGCCGGCGGCGGAGTTCCTCTCCTCGTGCTCCACGGGGGACCCGGCGCAGGTCACGACTACCTGGAGACGCTCGAAGCCCTGGCCGTCGATCGTCCAGTCTTCTTCTACGACCAGCTTGGCTGCGGCGAGTCCGACAGACCGGATGATCCGTCTCTCTGGCGCATCGAACGCTTTGTGGCCGAGGTCGGTGCCGTGCGGCGCGGCCTGGGCCTCGAAAAGGTCCACGTGCTCGGGCACTCGTGGGGAGGCTGGCTGGCCATCGAGTACATGTTGACGTGCCCGAGCGGGGTGCTCAGCCTCGTCCTTGCCGGCACCTCGGCGAGTACGGCGGAATACGCGCGAACTGTCGCGCCTCTCGTGGCCGCCCTGCCCGTGGAGACGCGCGAGACTCTGCGACGGTACGAAGCCCTGGGCGCGTATCACCATCCTGAGTATGAGGCGGCGGTGATGCGGTTTATGCAGCGGCATCTCTGTCGCCTTGATCCGTGGCCGGACGCGCTGGTGCGAAGCGGACGCAACATCGAAGGGACTCCGGTCTACGAGGCGATGTTCGGCCCAAACGAGTTCACGGTGACCGGCAATCTCAAGGAGTGGGATCGGAGCGACCGGCTGCACGAGATTGTCGTGCCCACGCTGATCACCTGTGGTCGCTCCGAGGGGGCTGGTCCGAGCTGTGCGGCAACCTTGCAGAAGGGCATCGCGGGGAGCCGGCTGCAGGTTTTTGAACGGAGCACGCACATGGCGCATCTGGAGAAACCGGAGGAGTACGCGAGGGTCATCCGAGAGTTCCTCACCTCTGGCGAGCGCGAGGGGACGGCCTAACCACAGCATGCACACGACGGCGCACAGGTTGTTCCGAAGACTCACTCCACTACGTACTCCGGCGAGGTCCACGACATGAGCGACGTGCTGCGCATCACCGACAAAGGCCGTGTCCGCACCATTGCCCTCCTCCGGCCCGAGAAGAAGAACGCACTGTCACACGAGCTGGCCTGGGGCATCGTCACCGCCGTCGAGGAGGCGGCCCGTGACGACTCGGTGTGGGTGATGGCAATCACCGGCAGCGGCGACGCGTTCTGCTCGGGACTCGACCTCGGCGGACCCGGTCCCGACGCCTCGCCGCTCTCGCCGCAGGGGCATCTCCTCGACGACATCAGCTGGGTCGGACGCTTCCCCCTGGTCCTGCGCGAGCTGTGCGACAAGCCGGTCGTCGCGGGGATCAACGGTGTGGCCGCGGGCGCGGGGCTTTCCCTGGCCATGGCCGCCGATATGCGCCTCGCCGCCCGCCGGGCACGTCTCATCGCCGGCTACCCGCGCATCGGTGGCTCGCCGGACGGCGGCCTCACGTGGACACTGCCCCAGGCCATCGGCTACGAACAGGCCATGCGCTTCCTGCTGGAGAACCGCACGGTCGACGCCGACGAAGCGTTGCGCCTGGGGATGGTGGGCGAGGTCGTCCCCGATGATCAGTTCGACACCCGCCTGGCCGAGTACTGCGCGCTCATCGCCGAGCGCTCGCCGATCACCACTCGCCTGACCAAGCGCGGCGTGACGCGCGCCACTGCCATCGACCTCGAAGCTCAGGTTCGCTTCGAGCTGGCCAACATCCGCCGGGCCTTCGCCTCCCAGGACGCCCAGGAGGCGCGGCGCGCCTTCTTCGAGAAGCGCCCGCCCGTGTTTCAGGGGCGCTGACGGCGGTTGCCCGGCACCGCCGGACGAGCAAGTCAGCGGTGGTGCGGGCGGCGCTGGAGGAACTCGTGGCGCGGCGCCGCCAGGTCGCGGCCAGCGCCATGGGGGTGATCGGCGGTCGCGATGGGGAAGCCACGCCGCTTCATTGAATGACCTCGTCCGCCCGCACCAGCACCGCCGGCGGGATCGTGAGGCCGAGGGCCCGGGCGGTCTTCATGTTGATGACCAGCTCGTACTGGCTCGGCGACTCCACGGGCAGGGTGGCCGGGCTCGCGCCGCGGAGGATCTTGTCGACATAGTCAGCGGCACGGCGGAACTGCTCGGTGAGGCGCGCCGAGTAGGACATGAGGCCGCCTGCCTCCGTGAACTCCCGGACCGAGTAGATGCCAGGCAGTCGATGCTCGCGGGCCAGCGTCGCGATGCGCTGACGTTCCGTGTAGAAGAGGGGGTCGCTCGGAACCACGACGGCCTCCACACGATCTCTGGCCATCGCCGCGAACGCGCGCGGGAGGTCGTCGCCGCTGCGTATCTCGACGAACCGCACCCGGAGCTCCAGGGCATGCCCGGCGGTCTCGTATTCCCGCAGGCCCACCGTCGTGGCGGGGCTGCGAAGCACCGCCACCCGAGAGACCTTGGGCAGGGCTTCCTTGAGGATCTGGAGTTGCTTGCCGCGGATCTCGGGGGTGAGGTGCTGGCTGAGGCCGGTGACGTTGCCTCCGGGCCGAGCCAGACTGGCGACGAGCCCCGCCTCGACTGGATCCGTGGCGTTGACCATGACAATCGGGATTGTCTTGGTCGCTTTCTTGGCCGCAAGCGCCGGCGCCTGGGAGGAGGCGACGATCACGTCGACTCTTTGCTGCACGAGGTCGGCGGCCAGCTCGGCGAAGCGCTCGGGCTTGCCTTCGGCCCAGCGGTACTCCAGGACGACGTCCTTGCCTTCGACGTGACCCCGCTCGCGCAGGCCTTCGGCGAACGCCGCGACGATGTGCTCGGCCGCCACCGGGGTCGTGGACATGAGGAGTCCGACGCGGCGAGGCTTGGCCGGCGTCTGGGCGTAGGCGGCCACCGGCAAGAGCGCCGCGGCACCGGTCATCCATCCCCTGATGAACCGGCGTCGGTCCATCATCGGATCATTCCAAACCCCCGCAGGAGCAGCGATGGTGGGAAGGCGCGATGTATCGATGTCATGAGACCTCGGCCCCCCGTGAACCCGCGGAAAGAATGCGCCATTCGGCTCTTCCATCGCAACCAGGCCACCACCACATTAAGTGATAGTCTCGATGCGGTGAAAGCTACCATTGATGCGGCCGGACGGCTCGTCATCTCAAGGTGGATCCGCAAGGAGGCAGGCCTGAGGCTCGGAATTCCGCTGGACCATTGGTGGCGGGGGCTGCCAATTCGAGTCTTTCGTCCGTCCCGGACCCGCGATCGTCACCCCGGTGCGACATGACATCCCCGCCCGGCACGAAGGCGTAGGACGTGATGCGGCGCCGGCGGCTCTTCTGGAAGTACGTGACCGTCATCGTCGCTCTCGTGGGCGGGGCCCTGCTCGCCAGCGGTCTCGTCGAGATCTACTTCTCGTATCAGGAGAACAAGGAAGCCCTCATCGCCCTTCAGCGTGAGAAGGCCCTCGGCGCCGCCGCACGGATCGACAGCTTCATCAAGGAGATCGAGCGTCAGATTGGCTGGACGACCCACCCCCTGTTCGGCGCCCCGGGCGCCGCGCTCGAGCAGCGCCGGATCGACTATCTCCGATTGCAGCGGCAGGTGCTCCCCATCACCGAGCTGAGCTACCTCGACGCTTCGGGCAAGGAGCAGCTCCGCGTCTCGCGCCTGGCCATGGAAGTGATGGGAAGCCAGACCGATTTCTCGAACGATCCGCGCTTCACGGTGCCGAAGTCGGGGCGCATCTACTACGGCCCCGTCTCCTTTCGCAAGGAGTCAGAGCCGTACATGACCATCGCCCTGCCCGTGGCCGGCGGCGGGGAGTGACCGTCGCCGAGGTCAACCTCAAGTTCATCTGGGATGTCGTCAACCAGATCAAGATCGGTCAGGCCGGGCGGGCGTTCGTCGTCGACGGCCAGGGCAGCCTCATCGCTCACCCCGACATCAGCCTGGTGCTCCAGAAAACCGCGATGGGCTCCCTCGATCAGGTCCGCGCCGCGCTCGCCGCCCCTGCGACGGCGAACGCACCCCGCGAAGCCGTGCCCATTGCCCGTGATCTCGGGGGCCGCCGCGTGCTCACCGCGTACTCGACGATCGCACCGCTGCGCTGGCACGTCTTCGTCGAGCAGCCTCTGGAAGAGGCCTTCCAGCCGCTCCAGGCCTCCATCACCCGGACGGGGCTCCTCGTCCTGCTCGGTGTCGCCTTCGCCGTCGCGGCCAGCCTTCTTCTCGCCCGCCGCATGGTCCAGCCGATCCGCGCCCTCGAGCAGGGTGCCGCCAGGATCGGCGCGGGCGAGCTGGGGCATCGCATCGAAGTGAAGACGGGCGACGAGGTGGAGGCGCTGGCCGAGCGATTCAACCGGATGACCGCCCAGCTTCAGGAGTCCTACGTCACTCTCGAACAGCGGGTGGTCGAGCGCACGCACGAGCTGTCGGAGGCCCTCGCCCAGCAGACGGCGACCGCGGAGATCCTGCGCGTCATCTCCAGCTCGCCGACCGATGTCCAGCCCGTGTTCGACGCCATCGTTCGCAGCGCCGTCAATCTGTGTCGACGGCCTTTTCGGTGCACTGTTCCGATTCGATGGTGAAGTCATTCACCTCGCCGCGCACCACGGCTTCTCCCCGGAAGGGCTTGCGACGGCCCGGCGAGCGTTTCCGGTCACGCCGAGTCGTGACATCGCCATTGGGCGCACCATCCTAAGCGGAAGCGTGGTCCATCTGCCCGACGCTGAGCGCGAGCAGGGGCTGCTGCTCCAGGGCGCGCTGGGTTTTCGAAGCTTCCTGTCGGTGCCGATGCTTCGCGACGCGGCATGCATCGGAGGAATCGTGGTGTCGAGGACCGCAGGCGGGCCCTTTTCTGACACGCCAGATCGAGCTCCTGAAGACATTTGCCGACCAGGCCGTCATCGCCATCGAGAACGTCCGTCTCTTCACCGAGCTGCAGGCGCGGACCGCCGAGCTGAGTCGGTCGGTGGAGGAGTTGACGGCGCTCGGCGAAGTGAGCCACGCGCTCAGCTCGACCCTGCACCTGGAGACGGTGCTCGCCACCATTGCCGCCCGCGCCAACCAGCTGGCCGGCGCGGACGGGTGCGCCATCTACGAGTACGACGAGACCTCGGAGGAGTTCCACCTGCTCCGGGCCAGCGACGACTTCGCGCCGGCGTTCATGGACGCCATCCGCGCGCGGCCCATTCCCGAGGCCGAGGGCATCCTGGGCCGGGCGGCCACACGCCGCGAGCCGGTGCAGATCGCCGACATCGCCGGCGGGACGTACGAGAGCCCGGTCCGCGATCTGATTGCCGCCGCGGGCTACCGCGCCCTGCTGGCCATCCCCCTTCTCCGCGAAGAGCACATCCTCGGCGGCCTCGTCGTCAACCGCAAGGTTCCCGGCGAGTTTCCCGCGGAGGTGGTGAACGTCCTCAAGACGTTTGCCACCCAGTCCGCCTTGGCCATCCAGAACGCGCGCCTCTTCGGCGAGGTCGAGGAGAAGACGCGGGAGCTCGAGGTGGCCAACCGCCACAAGTCGGAGTTCCTGGCCAACATGTCGCACGAGCTGCGCACGCCGCTGAATGCCGTCATCGGCTTCTCCGAAGTCTTGCTGGACCGCATGTTCGGCGAGATCAACGCCAAGCAGGAGGAGTACCTCAACGACATCCTCGGCTCCGGACGCCATCTGCTCTCGCTCATCAACGACATCCTCGACCTCTCCAAGATCGAGGCCGGGCGCATGGAGCTCGAGGCTGACGGCATTCGACCTCCCCCAGGCCATCGACAACGCGCTGACCCTCGTCCGCGAGCGGGCGGCCGGGCGCGACATTGCGCTCGGCGTGGCCATCGACGAGCGGCTGGGCGAGTTCCGGGGCGATGAGCGCAAGATCAAGCAGGTGCTCCTCAACCTCCTCTCCAACGCCATCAAGTTCACCCCGGAGGGCGGCCGGGTGGAGGTCCGCGCGGAGCCGGTGGACGGCCACGTGGAGGTCTCCGTGAGCGATACCGGCGTCGGCATCGCCCCCGCCGACCAGGAGGCCGTGTTCGAGGAGTTCCGCCAGGTGGGGACGGACTACGCCAAGAAGCGCGAGGGGACGGGGCTCGGGCTCGCCCTGGCGCGTCGGTTCGTCGAGCTGCACGGCGGACGGATCTGGGTGAAGAGCGCGCTGGGAGAGGGTTCGACGTTCACCTTCTCGCTGCCGGTGAGGCCATGGCCAACGAGCTGATCCTGATCGTGGAGGACAACGAGAAAAACCGAAAGCTGGCGCGAGACGTCCTCGCCCACCGGGGGTACCGGATCGCGGAGGCGGAGACGGGCGAGGACGGTGTCCGCCTGGCGGGCGAACTGCGCCCGGACCTCGTCCTGATGGACATCGCGCTTCCTGGCATGAATGGGATCGAAGCGCTGCGCCAACTGCGAACCGACCCCAGCACCCGCGACATTCCGGTCATGGCCGTCACCGCCTCCGCCATGATGCACGACCGGCAGAAGATCATGGCCGCCGGCTTCGACGGCTACCAGAGCAAGCCGATCAGCGTGCGGCCGTTCGTGGACGCCGTTGAGCAGTTGCTCTCGCGGCCTCGCGGAGGCACGGCGTGACGGAGTTGCCCCGGGTCCTGGTCGTCGACGACACCCCCGTCAACGCCAAGCTGCTCGCCGATCTGCTGACCGCCAAGGGCTACGCCGTCACCACGGCGGCCTCAGGAGCGGAGGCGCTCGACAAGATCGACCGCGCGGCACCCGACCTCATCCTGCTGGACGTGATGATGCCCGGCATGAGCGGCTATGAAGTCTGCCGCAAGCTCCGCGAGAGCCCGGCCACGGCCCTTCTCCCCGTGGTGATGGTGACGGCGCTCGACCCCGCTCAGGAACGCGTCAAGGGGATTGAAGCGGGCGCCGACGACTTCCTCAGCAAGCCCATCAATCAGCCGGAGCTGCTGGCGCGCGTCCGCTCGCTCCTCCGCATCAAGCAGCTTCACGACGAGCTGAACGCCCTCAACCAATCGCTGGAACAGCGCGTGCAAGAGCAAGTGGCCCAGCTCGAACGGCTGGGCCGGCTCAAGCGCTTCTTCTCGCCCCAGCTCGCCGAGCTGATCGTGACCGGTGGCGCCGAGGATCCGCTCAAGACGCACCGGCGCCAGATCACCGTCGTGTTCCTGGACATGCGCGGCTTCACCGCCTTCGCGGAGACGGCGGAGCCCGAGGAGGTCATGGACGTCCTCCGCGAGTACCACGCCGCGATGGGCGAGCTGATCCTCGCGCACGAGGGAACCCTGGAGCGTTTCACCGGCGACGGCATGATGATCTTCTTCAACGATCCGATCCAGGTGCCCGACCCCATCGAGCGCGCGCTGCGCATGGCCCTGGCCATGCGCGAGCGCGTCACCCAGCTCACGACGGGCTGGAAGAAGCGCGGCTGGGAGCTCGGCATGGGCGTCGGGATCGCCCAGGGCTACGCGACGATCGGGGCCATCGGCTTCGAGGGACGCTGGGACTACGGCGCCATCGGCACCGTCACGAACCTCGCCGCGCGCCTGTGCGGGGAGGCCAAGGCGGGCCAGATCCTCATCTCGCAGCGCCTGCTCGGCACCATCGAGAACCTCGTCGAATGCGAGCCGGTGGGCGAGCTGACCCTCAAGGGCTTCCAGCGCTCCGTGACCGGCTTCAACGTGCTGCGAATGAAGGGCTGAGCCTCTCGTCCGCCCGTCCGATCGGAGGTGAGTACGACCCATGAGCCAAGAAGACCGCGTCTCGATCGTCATCAGTCAGCTGGCCTCGGCACCGGTGTCCCCGACGACGGCGAATGGCACCTGGCCCAACGTCCTTCACACGCGACTCGCCGAGGTCATGCGGCAGATGGGCGCGCCGCCCTGGTCGAAGCGGATCATCGCCGACGAGCGCCAGCTCGTCACCCTGATCGCCAGTCCACCGGGTGGCGGCAACCGCCCTCACTGGCACCGCGAGTTCGACGAATGGTGGGTGGTACTGGGCGGGCGCCTCGAGTGGGAGCTGACGGGCGGCATCGTCGTGCAGGCCGCCAAGGACGACATCGTCTGGGTCCCTCGCGGAACGGTCCATCACATCCGGAACGTGGGCGACGACCTCTCCCTGCGGCTGGCCGTGGCCATGCCACCGGCCATGCACTACTTCAGCTCATGCGAGCAGTGCGGCTACACCGACGACGGCCCGCGCGAATGGTGCGCGTGAAAACGCACTCGCGGCGACGCTCAGCCTCCCTCCGCAGCCACCGCTCGCTGAGCGCTCCGGCGGCGCAGCGCCGCCACCAGCGGCGGCAGGATGAGGACCGCGGCCGCCGATGGCGAGGAGGGTGAGGCTCAGCGGGCGGAGGACGAGCAGCCGCCAGTCGCCGTGGGCCATGAAGAGGGTCTGGCGCAAGGTCTTCTCCATCATCGGGCCCAGCACCAGCGCGATGATCAGAGGCGCCGGGATCGACGACGAGCTTGCGGAAGACGTAGCCCACGATCCCGAAGCCGACGAGGACCCACAGGTCCAGCGGGCTGTTGCTCAGGCTGTACGCGCCCACCAGACACAGCAGGAGGACCAAGGTCGACAGCATGTGCTGGGGCATGCGCAGCACGCTCACGAAGAGGCCGACCAGCGGCAGGTTGAGGATCAGGAGCAGGAAGTTCCCGACGTACATGCTCGCCACCACGCCCCAGAACACCTCCGGCTTCTGCGCCATCAGCATGGGACCGGGCTGGATGCCGTGGATCACGAGGGCTCCGAGCAGGATCGCGGTGGCCGGCGAGAACGGGATGCCCAGCGAAAGCAGGGGCACCATGGCGCCGGCCGTGGCGGCGTTGTTGGCGGTCTCCGGGCCCGCCACGCCCTCGATGGCGCCCTTCCCGAAACGCTCCGGCGTCTTCGAGATCCTCCGCTCCAAGGTGTACGAGATGAAGGTGGCGAGCACGGTGGACGGCCCCGGGATCAGCCCGGTCAGGAAGCCGACCACGGAACCGCGCGCGATCGGCCATCCCGAGAGCCGCCACTCCGCCCGCGTGGGAAACAGCTCGCGGAAGCGCACGTCGGTGACGATGGCGCGCTTCATCCCCTCCTCGGCCAGCACCAGCACCTCGGCCACGCCGTAGAGCCCCATGATGACGGGCACCAGCTCGATGCCCTGCGAGAGCTGGAGGGAGCCGAACGTGAAGCGCCGCACTCCGGAGATCGGCTCCATGCCCACCGTGCCGATGGCCAGGCCGAAGCCGACCATCAGGAGCGACATGGCGATCGAGCCCCCCGAGAGGCGCGACAGGATCGCCAGCCCCGCCACGGCCAGCGCGAAATACTCCGGGGGCCCGAACTTCAGCGCGAGATCGGCCAGCCAGGAGGCGAAGAGCACGATCCCGACCACCCCGACCGAGCCGGCCACGAACGATCCGACCGCCGACACGGCCAGGGCGGCGCCCGCTCGGCCCTTGCGCGCCATCTGGTACCCATCGATCGCGGTGACGACCGAGGCGGCCTCGCCCGGCACGTTGACCAGGATCGAGGTGGTCGAGCCCCCGTACATCGACCCGTAGTAGATGCCCGCCAGCATGATGAGGGCGGTTGCCGGATCGAGGGCAAACGTCGACGGCAAGAGCAGCGCCATGGCCCCGACCGGGCCGATTCCGGGCAGCACCCCCACGATGGTGCCGATCAGGACGCCGATGAAGCAGGCGGCCAGATTCGCCGGGTGTCAGCGCGATGCCGAGCCCGTAGACGATGCCCTCCAGTGGCCCCATCAGCCGCCCCAGACTCCGCGAGGCAGCGGCACGCCCAGCAGAATTCCAAAGAGGTAGTAGGACGCCGCGGCGGCGAGGGCGGCGGCCACGATGACACGAGTCCCCTTGCCGCGACCGAGACTCTTCAGGAGGACGGCCGTGAACAGAAAGGCGGCGGCCGGGTAACCGATCCAGCCGAGCGTCGCGCAGAATCCCACGAGCGCCGCCATGGTGGCGATGACGCGCATCCGGGCATCCGCGGAGAGCGCCTCGCTCCTGGACGCCTGCGCGAGAGTCGGTGCCCGCCGCCAGGCGGCGACGAGAAGGACGACCGCCAGCGCGGTGAGGTACGCGCCCACCGCCGCCGGGAAGAATCCCGCTCCCGGACGCGTCGCGCTGCCAAGAGGAAACGTCAGCGACGTCCCGAGGTAGAGGCCGCTGACGGCGAGGAAGGCGAGCGGCGCGGCCAGCTCGCGCACGAGGCTACTTGAGCATCCCGATCCGCTTGAGGATCTCCGTGTGCCTCTTGTACTCCTCCCACAATTCCGCCTTCAGCTTGTCCCCGGGGAGATACTCCGCGTCGATCACCCGAGCCTTGGCGAAGTTGACGAAGGCCGGATCCTCGATGGCCGCCTTGGCCGCGTCGTGGAGGTAGCGGACGACGTCGGGCGGCGTCCCCTTGGGAAGGATCAGCAGGAACTGGGCGCCGTTGTGAACGTCGTAGCCGGCCTCCTTGCAGGTCGGCGCGTCGGGGAAGTTGGCGTTGCGCTTCGGCTGGAAGACGCAGAGCACGCGCATCTTCTTGGCCTCGGCCTGCGGCCGCACCTCGCCGGGCTGGGCCACGATCGCCTCGATGTGCCCACCCAGCAGCGCCGGGCTTCCCTCCGCCCAGCCGGCGAAGGGAACGTGCGTGAGCTTGACACTGGCCAGCCGCATCAGCTCTTCGAGATTCAGGTGACTCGAGGTCCCCTCGCCCGGCGTCCCCACGCGGAACTTGCCGGGATTCGCCTTGGCCGCGGCCACGAACTCCTGGACGTTCTTCCACGGCGCGTCGGCCTTCACCGCGAGCATCGGGAACCAGGACACCAGGTTGATGACGGGGATGTAGTCGTCAGGGGTCTTGTACGGGAGCGCGTTGAGCTGGGGCTGGATCACCAGGTTCGAGATGGGGACGAGCGCAAAGGTGTAGCCGTCGGGCTTGGCCTGCACCGCCTCGCTGGCTCCGATGGAGCCCCCCGCACCGGGTCGGTTCACCACCGCCAGCCCTTTGGGGAATTTCTTCTTCATGTTCTCCACCATGGCGCGCATGACGACGTCGGCAAGGCCGCCGGCCGGATAACCCACGATGGCGGTCACGGGGCGATCGGGATACTGCTGCGCGGAGACGGGAGCCGGGAGCCCCGCGCTCACCAGCACGGCTACGAGCACGATCAGACGGATCATCGGTATCTCCTCACCTGTCGGGGATCACGTCCAGGAAGTGCGGGTCGGCAACGGCCGGCCCTCTGCCGCGAAGCGCGCCGGAGATTCCACGCGAGCGCGCCGGCGATTCTACGCGATTTCGCTCAGCGCTTGTCCTTGTCGGCATAGCTCACGGCCAGACCGGCGGCCGCGTCCGACTGGATGCCGTAGGGGGGAACGGGATAGCGCAGGCCGTTCCGGAAGAGCGCGCTCAGCCCTTCGATCACCTTCGGCAAGTAGCTGGGCGGAATGGCCATCAGCATCTCGTCGTCGGCGACACCCCCGTATCGCCGCTCGGCATAACAGGGAATCGTCAGGGCGGGTTCCCCCGTCCGGAGGGCGCGGCCCCAGGAGTCCGCGCAGGCCGACTCACCCACCGAGGTCATGCTGAGCTTCCGGTAGCCCGACCACTGCAGACCGTTGATGAAGAAGATCATCTGCCCGGGCGTTCCGTAGATGAGGCAGACGTCGGGGGGATCGAGGCGTCCCGAGGTGAGAGGGGATACCGCCATGGCCCGGTAGCGGCCGTGCGGCACCACGTCCATCGCGCGCTGGTGGGCGGCGGCATCGTCCAGCGTCTTGAACCACACCCCCGCCATGCGCCGGCCGGAAAGCCACTCGTCGTCCTGAGGATGCAGGCCGATGACGGCCCCGCACTGCGCGCCCACCAGATCCGCCATGGTGATGCCGACCGTCCACCCGAGCTGCCGGGCCTGGGCCACGATCTGATCGGTGGTGTGCTTGGTCCGGGGACGTCGGATCTTCGGGATCGCCTCCATCTCCTCCACCGTCTCGAACAGCTTCATGCCGATGGGAATGGAGCGCAGGCGCAGGTACTGATTCAGACCGTCGACGATCGCGTTCCAGTTGTACGTTGACATATCGTCACCATCCTCTCAGGTGGTCGATGGCCCGGCGCTCCCGCTTCGTGGGCCGTCCCGCCCCCGCCGGCCGCACGGCGGGCCGCGCGATGCGCAGCCGCGGCGGAGAGGGCGGCGTGAGGTCCTCATAGAGCGTGCGCGCGCTGGAGGCCGGACCCCGGTGCTCGGCGAGCGCCACCACGCGGGCGATTCGTCTCCCGGCCGGCAGGGTCACGTGCAGGAGATCGCCCGGATGCACGAGTCGCGACGGCTTGGCCGCCTGCTCGTTGACGTCGACCCGTCCACCGTCGCAGGCCGCCGCGGCCAGGCTCCGCGTCTTGAAGAAGCGCGCCGCCCACAGCCACTTGTCGATGCGCATGGAATCCTTCATGGAGACCACGCGGTTATTATAGGGAGCCTATGCGCCATTCCACACGCGCTCGACTCCTGACCACCACGCTGGTGTTGGTCATGGCGGCGACCGTCTGGGCCGCCGAGATCGTGATCGAGAACTGGAAGGAGTATCCCGCTCGGTTCTCGCGGCATCCCCAAGGGGTGGAAGGAGCAGAGCTGGGGCCGGCCAAACTACGAGCTGTTCTCGATTGCCGACGATAGCGGTCGCGCCCTGCGCATGGAGAGTCGCGGCGACAGTTCGAGCATCGCCAGAGAGATCACGGTGAACCTCAAGGCCACGCCCATCCTCGAGTGGAGCTGGAAGGTGGTGGTGCTTCCGAAGGGCGGCGACAGCCGCCGCGCCGCCACCGACGACCAGGCCGCCCAGATCTACGTCATCTGGCGCCGCTTCCCCGAGATGCTCCGCTCGCGCCTGATCGGCTACGTCTGGGACACCACGGCACCGGCCGGCGAGTTCGTGAAGAGCCAGAAGACCGGCACCGTCACCTACGTGATCATGCGCTCGGGCGCCGCCGAGCTGGGCAAGTGGATCACCGAGCGCCGGAACGTCGTGGACGATTTCACCAAGATCTACGGCGAGGCCCCCGACAACCCCAACGCCCTCGCCGTGGCCATCGATTCCGACGATACGAAGTCACAGGCGGAGTCGTACGTCGGCCCCATCCTGTTCCGCTCGCCGCAGCGAGATGGATGGACCTCGACAGGGCCCCCCAAGCCCCGCCGCGCGTCGTCGCGCCGCGGCGGGCCCCCTCCAACTCAAACGGCGAGGGCGTAACCGTCGCGGCGGGGGTCGGCGCCGGCCATGAGGGCGCCGGTCTCCGGATCGCGCGCGATGCCCTGCCCGCCTCCCACGATCCAGGACCAGTCGTCGATGACGTTCACCTGGTGGCCGCGGCGGCCCAGCGCCTCGCGGACGTCGTGCGGGATGCGCGCCTCGGCATCGACCAGCCGGTCCCGGTACACGCGCACGCGCGGCGCCTCGATCGCCTCCTGGATGTTGAGGCCGAACTCGAGGACGTTGAGGATCATCTGCGCCTGCGTCTGGAGGATCCCGTACGAGCCCGGGGTGCCGATGGAGAGCGCGAAGGCGCCGCGGCGGAAGACCTGAGTCGGCGACATCATCGTCCCCGCCTGGCGACCGGGCCGCAGCACGTTCGGCGACGCGGGATCGAGGTCCATCCACTTGAGGATGTTGTTGAGGACGATGCCCGTACCGGGTACGGCGAAGCCCGAGCCGAAGGGCACGCCGAGGGTCTGCGTGACCGACACCACCGTACCGCTCGCGTCGGCACAGGCGAAGTGCGTCGTCTGCTCATGCATGAAGCTCGCGGGGTGGCCCTCGCTGATCTGCCCAGGAAGCCGAACCGGGTTGTAGCGCTCGCCCTCGCTCACCGCGGCCCCCTCGCCGATGCGGGCTCGCTGGGAGGCGGCGTAGGCCTTGGACAGGAGCCCCCGAATGGGCGCGTCGCCGCCATAGGCGTAGGCCAGGCGGTCAGCCGACGCCAGCTTGATGGCCTCGATCAGGTGGTGGAGGTACGCGTCGGAGTTGTGGCCCCGCCCGGCGACGTCGCAGTGTTCTAGGATGTTGAGGGTCTGGAGCATCTGGAACGCCGAGAAGGGCGGCGGCACGGACACGACCTCGGCGTCACGATAGGTGATGGCGACCGGCTCGCGCCACATCGGCGCGAACGACTCGAGATCGTCCTCGGTGAGCCAGCCCCCTGCCTCCTGGACCGCCCGCGAGATCGCGGCGGCGATGGGTCCGCGGTAGAAGGCCTCCGCCCCGCCCTCGGCGACCTGTCGCAAGGTCGCCGCCAGGTCCTTGTAGCTGACGACGGCCCCGGGGCGGAGCTGTCCCTGGCCGAGATACAGCCGCTCGGCCTCGCGCGAGCGGGCCAGCGTCTCGCGCGCGCGACCGAAGAACTCGACGTTCTTCCAGCTCAGCGGGACCCCGCGCTCCGCCAAGGCGATGGCCGGGGAGAGCACCGCCGAGCGCGGCATCGAGCCGAAGCGCTCCAGCGCCACCAGCCACCCGCCCAGATTTCCCGGAGTGGCGCAGGACTTCGGACCACCCGCCAGATCCGCCTCCGTCGCCCGCGCGGCGTCGGCCGCCGCGGGGGCGCGGCCGATGAAGTCGAGGACGTGGCGCTCGCCGTTCGGGCGCGAGACGAGCATGAGGCCGATCCCCCCGACACTCGACATGAAGGGTTCCACGACGTTCAGGGCCGCCGCGACGGCGACCGCCGCATCCACGGCGTTGCCGCCCGCGAGCAGGATCTCGATGCCGGCCATGGAGGCCAGAGGGTGGGCCGACGTGGCGGCGCCGCGCAGACCCATGACGACGGGGCGATAGGCGTGTCGATGAGGTGGCATGGCGCCTACCGTAACACTTCCCTCGCAGGCTGCCGATAACTCCCGTGAGGGAGGTGCCCATGCGCCACGTCGCGCCGCCTCGGGTGAGGGAGTACTACCTCGACTGCGTCGGTCGGGGCCTCGACGATCTGGCCCTGCCCGGCGACGCCTCGATCGCCGGCTACCTCAGTGAGGTGCTGGCACGCTACGCCTTCCGCATCGACGTGCATCCGGAAAGCGTCGCCATGCACCTGGCCGAGATCCAGCGCTGCTGGCAGATCGACGGCCCTGCCTTCGATCCCCAGCGCGAGGTGACGCTCCGGCGGGAGGTGGCCGACTCCGCCCTCTTCCTCACCGGCTTCCTCTGGGAGCGCGTGGCCACCAGGCGCGCTCGGCGGCACTTCATCCGGATGGGCCGGGACGCCTACCGCTTCCTCGCCGAGTACCACCGCGCGGCCGGCCACCTGGAGGCCGGCGTCTTCGGCAAGCTCTCCCGGCGTTTCCTGCGCTACAGCGTCCTCCTCATGTACGTTCGCGAGGTGTATCTCGACGTCGACCCGGGACGGCCGGTCAAGACGGCCGATCCACGCTGAGGGCTCGTATCTTGGGATCGAGGAGATCGCGCAGGGCGTCGCCGAACAGGTTGAGACCGAAGATGGTCGCCATGATGGCCCCGCCCGGATAGATCACCAGCCAGGGCGCCTGCTGCAAATAGAGCCGCCCGTCGGCGAGGATGTTGCCCCAGCTCGGCACGTATGGCGGCACGCCCACGCCCAAGAACGAGAGCGCCGCTTCCGTGAGCACGGCCGCCGCGAAGATGAAGCTGCCCTGCACGATCGTGGGAGAGAGGCAGTTGGGCAGCACGTGCCGCGCGAGCAACACGACGTCGGGCGCGCCCAGCGCGCGGGCCGCCTCCACGTACGTCGTCTCGCGGATCACGAGGACGGAGCCGCGCACGACGCGCGCCACGCGAGGCGCGTAGACCACGCCGATGGCCAGGATCACGTTGAGCACGCTGGGCCCGAGCGCGGCCATGAGCGCCACCGCCAGCACGATGGCGGGAAAGGCCATGAGGCCATCCATCACGCGCATGATGACGTTGTCCAGCCTGCGGTAGAAGCCGGCCACCAGGCCGCAGAGCGTTCCCACCAGGAGGGCGAAGACCACCACGGCCGCACCGATCATCAAGGACAGGCGGGCACCGAAGACGACGCGACTGAAGACGTCGCGGCCGAGATCATCGGTTCCGAACCAGTGAGGCGCACCGGGCGGGCGCAGGCGCGCCGCGACGTCCATGTGTTGCGGGTCCGAGGCGAGGAGGGGGGCGAGCACTCCCACGGCGGCCACGAGCAGGGTCAAGACCAAGCCCACGAGGGCGATCCGCCGCCGGCTCAGCTGCCGGAGCGCGCGCACCAGCTCGCTCTCGCCGCGGAGGGCGCCCGCGGTGACCTCGAGCACGGCCGCGCTGGGCTCACCGCTCATCGGTAGCGCACGCGCGGATCGATGACCAGGTAGGACAGGTCCACGAGCAGATTGACCAGCATGTAGACCCCGGCCACGCAGAGCACCACGCCCTGGATCACCGGGTAGTCGCGGCGCAGCACCGCCGAGATGATGAGACGGCCGATGCCCGGGATGTTGAAGATCGTCTCGACCACCACCGCCCCGCCAATGAGGATGGCGAAGCTGATGCCGATGATGGTGATCGTCGGGATCAGTGCGTTGCGCAGCGCGTGCTTGTACACGATCGCGCGTTCGCTCAGGCCCTTGGCCCGGCTGGCCACGATGAATTGCTGGTAGAGCACGTCGAGCATGCTCGAGCGCGTGATGCGCGCGATCAGCGCCGACTGCACGAGGCCCAGGGCCGCGGCGGGAAGGACGAGCGAGCGGAGGGTGCCGAGCCAGCCGTACTCGAGCGGCGCATAGCCGGCCACGGGAAACCAGCCGAGGCGCACCCCGAAGAGGAGCACCATCAGGAGGGCGAGGAGGAAGTTGGGCACCGAGATGCCCACCAGGGCGAGGGCCATGAAGGCCTGGTCGGGCCCGCCGTTGTGGTAGCGGGCGGAGATCACCCCGCTGGGGACCCCGATGGCCACCGCGATGAGGGTGGCGAAGACCGTCAAGAGCAAGGTCGGCTCCACCCGGTCCAGGATCGCCTCGCTCACCGGCTTGCGCAGAAAGATCGACTGGCCCAGGTCTCCGCGAAGCAACCGCCCGTAGAAGCGCCCGAGCTGGACGTAGAGCGGCGTGTCCAGGCCGAGCTGGCGCGCGATCCGCTGTACGTCGTCCGGAGAGGCGTCGGGCCCGGCGATGATCGCCGCGGGGTCGCCCGGCGCCAGGTGGATGAGCACGAAAGCCACGGTGGCCACCACGAGCGCCACGGGGACGAGAGCAAGCAGGCGCCGGGCGACGTAGGCCTTCACGGATGGCGTGGCTACTTATCGAGCCAGACGTTCCAGAGCGGAAGCTCGTTCACCGCGAGCAGTCCCTTGACGCCCTTGCCGTTGACCACGAGCGAAAAGTAGTCGCCGAACTTGACCCGCCCCACATCCTCGTAGAAGAGGATCTGAACCTTCTCCCACATGGCGCGACGGACCTTGGGATCGGCCTCGCGTCGGATCGACTCCATCCACCGATCCTTGTCCTCGAGACACCACCAGCCCGGCCAGTTGCACTCGACCACCGTGGTGAAGGCGGGCTCCGGGTTGAAGGTGAAGCCGGTGGAGAAGACGTCGAACAGCTCGGGCTTGTTGCGCCGCTGGACGAGCGTCGCCCAGTCCACCACCTGCAGATCGATCTTGAAGCCCGTCGCTTCCAGCTGCTGCTTGGCCACCAGGGCGTTCTTGTACATCCACTCGTACTCCTTGGTGGTGATCCAGCGGACGGGCGTGCCGGGATAGGCAGCCTCCTTCAGAAGTTTCTGAGCCTTGGCACGGTTCTTCTGGTTGTACAGCTCGGCGCCCGCCTTGGAGTACCAGGCCGCTTGCTCCGCGAACAGGAGCGACGGATCGATCCGGTAGAAATCCTTGTGGCCAAAGCCGGCGGCCATGATCGGTTCCATGTCGAGCGCCGCCTGCATGGCCTGGCGAAGCCGCTTGTCGGTGAACAGCCCCTGCTTGTGGTTGAGGACGGCCACCGACCACGCCGAGGGTTTGATGATCTGTGCGACCACGCCGGGCATCGTCTTGATCCGATCGTACTGATCCTGCTTGATCTGCTGACCGTGGTGGTACTCGCCCGTCTCCACGCCCGCGAGGCGCACGGCCACCTCCGGCACCGGGACGAAGAGGATCTCGTCGAGGTAGGCGGTGCGCTTGCCGCCAAAGAAGTCGGCCGGCTCGGGACGAGCGCTGTAGTCCTTGAAGCGGACCAGCTTGATGTGGCGATCGGGCTTGTGCTCGACGAAGCGATAGGGGCCCGTGCCGATGTAGTCCTTGATGGGCCCGTCGCCCGCGGCGTCGACGACCTCCTTGGGATAGATGGCGGCCGCGTTGTTGGGATGGGCGAGGCCGACGAGGAGCGCGGGCATCGGCTCCTTCAGGTACACGGCGACGGTGGAGGGGTCCTTCGCCTCGATCCCCTCCATGTCTTTCCCGATCGCCTTCCCGCGACCGGCGAGCTTGGTCCAGTGCCGGAGCGAGGCCACGACATCGGCCGCCGTCATCTCCTTGCCGTTGTGAAACTTCACCCCGCGCCGGAGCTTGAAGGTGTACGTCCGTCCCTTGTCGCCGACGGAGTGCCCCTCGGCGAGCATGGGGATGGGCGCATAGTTCTTGTCGTAGGTGTAGAGCGTCTCGTACACGTGCCAGGTGATCTGCTGGGTGATCACGGCCGTGGTGGTGTGCAGGTCGAGCGTGGGGGGCTCCCCGATCATGGCCGCCTTGAAGACGCCGCCTATGCGAGGCTTGTCCTGGGCGTGCGCGATGGCGGACGCGATCAGGGTCAAGGCCACCGCGCCGAGGACACCCCAGACGACATGCGATCGCTTCATGACACGCTCCTTTTCCCCTCCGCAGAAGGCGCCTCGATGAGCATCGGGCGTTCGTTGAGCCGGCCGAGCTGCCACGGTTCGGGCCCGACCAGCAGCGACAGGGCTCCGTAGTCCTGCCCGAAGCCGAGCAACCGCCCGAGTGGCGTCCCGAGAGCCTGGCAGAGCAGGGCGCGGTTGGTGCCTCCGTGCGCGACGATGGCGACGGTATGCCCGGCGAACTCCGACGCGATCGACGCGAAGGCGGGCCAGGCGCGCTCCAGCAGATCGGGAACGCTCTCGCCCTCGGGAAACGGGAACTCGCCCACGCGCGCCATCCAGTCGGCAAAGGCTTCTGGCTCGCGCCGCCGGATCTCGTCCGCGGTGAGCCCCTCCCAGCGCCCCATGGACATCTCGCGCAGGGCCGGGGTCGCCACGGGGATGAGCCCGTGCGGCGCGGCGATGATCTCGGCGCTGCGGCGCGCGCGTGTCAGATCGCTGGAGAAGATCGCGGCCAGCGTCACGCCCTGCAGCGTATCCGCCTGGGCCGCGCACTGACGCTCCCCACGGCGCGACAGCGGCACGTCGAGGTGCCCGATGAACCGGCGGGTTTCCGCGTGCAGCACCTCGCCGTGCCGCAGCAGATAGATCAGAGTCGGCCGTGGGCCCATGCCGCTCCCGCGAGGAGCACCGTCAGCTCCGCGACCTCGACCGCGGCGCCCAGGACGTCGCCCGTGACGCCTCCAAGCCGGCTGGCGAGCAGCCACCCGAGGAGGATGGCCGCCAGCAATCCCCCCAGGGCCGCCACCACGCCGGTCCACCCGAGAACCACCACGGCCACGAGCGACGCCAGCGCGACGGCGAGCACCGTGGGTACCCGACCCACGCTCGCCTGGAAAGACGCCCCCTGCCCGTCGCGGCGCGCCGGCGGGAACAGGCGGGCCAGGACGAGGGGCGTGGCCCGGGCCACGGTCGGAGCGACGACGAGCGCTCGCCAGCGCCGATCCTCCGCCATCTCCGCGACGGCCGCCACGTCGAGGAGAAGGACGAGGACCAGGCCGATCGCGGCAAAAGCGCCGATCCGGCTGTCGCGCATGATGGCGAGCCTGTGCGCTGCGTCGCGGCCGGCAAGACCGTCCAGGCAATCGGCAAGTCCGTCGAGATGAAGCCCACCGGTCAGCAGCTTCCACGCTGTGATCGTCAGCAGGCCCACGAGAAGCGGTGGAAACACGCGCGTGACCGCCCACTGCCCCAGGGCCAGGACGATCCCCAATCCGAGGCCGACGATGGGGAACCACGCGGCCGATCGTCCGAGGTCCGCCAGAGACGGCCCGGAGCTCGGCGGAACCGGCGGACCAGGGACAGGCAGGATAGTGAGATAACGCACGGCCACAACCAAGCCGGTCACGGGGCCGATGCTAGCACGCAGGAACTGCTTGACGCCCCGCGGCGAAGTGCGTACGGTCTGTGTCGAACCAGGTCCGGCGCACCCCGATCCCGGCAACACGACTCCAGCAGCACGACGAGGATGCGGACATGGCCGCTACCAGCATCGTCGAGAAGTGGGTGGAGCAAGCCACTGAGCTGACCCGGCCCGCCCGCGTGGTCTGGTGCGATGGCTCGAAGAGCGAGTACGACGGGCTCGTCGAGGGAATGTTGCGCGACGGCACGCTGCTCCCGCTGGACCCGCGCGCATACCCCAACTGCTACCTGCACCGCAGCCACCCATTGGATGTCGCCCGCACCGAGCAGCTGACCTATATCTGCTCGCGCGAGCGCGACGACGCGGGACCAACCAACAACTGGATGGCGCCCGCCGAGGCCAGGTCGAAGGCCGGGGCCATCTTCCGCGGCGCCATGCGCGACCGGACCATGTACGTCATCCCCTATCTCATGGGCCCCGCGGGGTCGGCCATGAGCCGCACCGGCGTCATGCTCACGGACAGCGCCTACGCCGCGGCGAGCATGCACGTGATGACGCGCGTGGGACCGGTCGCCATCGAGCACATGCGCGGCGACGACGATTTCGTGGGCGGCCTGCACTCGCTCGCCGATCTCTCGCCCGATCGCCGGCTCATCCTGCAGTTTCCGGAGGAGAAGCTGATCTGGAGCGTGGGCTCCGGCTACGGGGGCAATGCGCTACTGGGTAAGAAATGCCATGCCCTTCGCATCGCCTCCTGGCAAGCGCGCCAGGAGGGATGGCTCGCCGAACACATGCTGATCATCGGCGTCGAGGATCCCGAGGGCCGCGTGACGTACCTGGCGGCGGCCATGCCCAGCGCCTCGGGCAAGACCAATCTGGCCATGGTCGTCTCGCAGCTTCCAGGCTGGCGAGCCTGGACGGTGGGAGACGACATCGCGTGGATGTGGGTCGACGGGAGCGGTCAGCTTCGCGCGGTGAACCCCGAGCGCGGCTTCTTCGGCGTCGCCCCCAACACCAGTCCGAAGACCAACCCCAACGCCACCGCCATGGTGCGCGCCAACACGATCTTCACCAACGTGGCGCTCACACGGGGCAACGAGCCGTGGTGGGAGGGGCTCACGGCGGAGGCGCCTCCCGGCCTCGTGGACTGGCAGGGCCGGCCGTGGGAGCCCGCGAGTGGGCCCGCCGCGCATCCGAATTCGCGCTTCACCGTGCCCGTCCAGCAGTGCCCCTCCGTGGCGCCCAACTGGGAGGATCCGCACGGCGTCCCCATCTCCGGGCTCATCTTCGGCTCGCGGCGCACCCAGGTGATCCCGCTGGTCTTCGAGGCCTTCGACTGGACGCACGGCGTGTTCCTCGGCTCGGCCATGAGCACGGAGACGACGGCGGCCATCACCGGCAAGGTCGGGGTAGTCCGGCGCGATCCGATGGCCATGATCCCCTTCTGCGGCTACAACATGGCCGACTACTTCGCCCACTGGCTCAGCATGGGGACGCGGCTGGCCACTCCTCCGCGAATCTTCCGCGTCAACTGGTTCCGGCGCGACGCGGACGGGCGGTTTCTCTGGCCCGGCTACGGCGACAACATGCGGATCCTCAAGTGGATGGTCGAGCGCATTCGCGGAGCAGGCCGTGCCGCGGAAACCCCGATCGGCTTCATTCCAGCGTCAGGCGCCCTCGATCTCGACGGGCTCGAGGTCACCCCATCGCGGCTTGCCGCAGCGCTCCGCTGCGATGCCGGCGAGTGGCTTGACGCCCTGGCCGACCTCGGCCAGTTCTACGACCAGTTCGGCCCGCGCCTGCCCGCCTCCATCGCCCACACGCTGGCGCACACGCGCCGTCGCTTCGCTGGCTGAGTAGATGGGGGGCTCCGGGCGCCCCCCAAACCCCCCACGCTCGTCGCGCCCCGGGTTCCCCGGGGCGCTCCTCGAATTCACTCACAGTCTCTGAGGCGCCGTCGGGCAACGCCGAGGGGAATCGAGGCACCAGTCGCCGACGGTCGGCGCTCCGCCGGACCGCCGCGCGAGATTCGAGGGGTGCCCCGGCTCCGCCGGGGCGCCCCGAGCGCAAGGGAGCAAAGGGGGGCTTGGGGGGCCCGTTCGAGGCCCCCCATGTCAAACAGGGTAGACGCCGTTGCGGCGGGCGGGAAACTCGTGGACCTTCGAGTCGGCGTAGTGCAGGCGCGTGATCAGCTCCCGGCGCAGGGCGGAGCCGGGCACGATGCCGTCGATGAGCATCTCCGAGGCGAGCTTGAACGTATCGACGTCGCGCGCGTACTCCTCGCGCTTCTGCCGCACGTAGTCCGCGCGCTCGGCCTCGGGGAGCTCCATGATCTTGTTGTAGTAGACGGCGTTGACCGCGGGCTCGGGTCCCATGATGGCGATCTGGCCCTGGGGGAGCGCCACCACCGCGTCGGGCTCGAAGGCCTGCCCGCACATGGCGTAGAGCCCCGCCCCGTAGCACTTGCGCACGATGACCGAGATCTTCGGCACCGTGGCCTGCGCCGTGGCGAACACCATCTTGGCCCCGTGGCGGATGATGCCGGCGCGCTCGACCTTGGAGCCCACCATGAAGCCGGCGACGTCGGCCAGATACACGAGGGGAATGTTGTAGGCGTTGCAGAGCCAGATGAACTTCGCCGCCTTGTCGGAGGAGTCCACGAAGAGCACGCCGCCCTTCACCTTCGGCTGGTTGGCCACGATGCCCACGACGCGCCCGCCCATGCGGGCGAGGCCCACGATGATCTCGCCGGCGAAGAGCCGTTTGACCTCGAACCACGACCCCGCGTCGATGATCCGGTCGATCACCTCGTACATGTCGAAATACTTGCGCTGGTCGTAGGGAACGATCTCCTCGATCGGCCGGCCCGGCGTGGGCTCGGTCGATGCCTGCCCTTCCGGTCGCTGGCGGTAGGACGACGGCATGTAGGTGAGGTACCGCTTGGCCAGCTCGATGGCGTCCTCGTCCGAGGTCGCGAGCACGTCGCCGCACCCGGACACCGTGCAGTGCATGCGGGCGCCGCCCAGCTCCTCGAGGGTGGTCTTCTCTCCGACGGCCATCTCCACCATGCGAGGACTGCCCACGTAGAGCGAGGCCTTGCCATCGACCATGATCACGAGGTCGGTCAGGGCCGGTAGGTAGGCCGATCCCGCCGGAGACGGACCGAAGAGGATGCAGACCTGCGGCACCACGCCCGAGAGCTGGACCTCGTTGTAGAAGATGCGGCCCGCGTGGAACCGGCCGGGAAAGATCTTGATCTGTTCGGAGATCCGGCCGCCCGCGGCGTCGACCAGGTACAGCATGGGGATCTGCAGGCGCGCCGCCTTTTCCTGGATGCGAATGATCTTCTGCACGGTCTTCTCGCCCCAGGAGCCGGCCTTCACCGTGTAGTCGTTGGCCATGATGCACACGGGCCGGCCGCCCACCGTCCCCACGCCGGTCACCACTCCATCGGCGGGGGTATCGGGGTCCTCGGAGCGCGCGAAGAGCCAGTCTTCCTGGAACTCCGTGCCCGGATCGAGCAGCAACGTGAGGCGGTCGCGAACGAAGAGCTTGCCCTCGGCCTTCAGCTTGTCGCGGTACCGAACGTGCCCCTGCTCGATGCGGCCGCGCTCGCGCGCGTAGCGCTCCTCACCCTCGGTCACGTTCGCACTCCTCTTCCGGTCAGGCTCGCCTCGGGCCTTCGCCGAGGGCGAGACGTTCAGCGGGGGGGATTGGGACTGGCCCAGAGGAGAATGATGAGCACCCCGTCCCCGTGGCGCGGTCCGCCGATGATCGTGGCCGCCCCGGCAGGGGCCTCCAGATTGGTCGTCAGCTCGGTGATGTTGCCCCGCACCAGCCGCACGCGCACGCGCACCGCCCTCTGCGCCATCCCCTCGGGGGTCAGCTCCAGTTGACGGTCACCGGCCAGGACCGCGCGGTGCGTGGCCCCCACCGGGACCTCGGCGCCAACCTGCTGCAGAGGATGGTACTGCTGGTACCGGAAGAGCTGCCGGAGCTTCAGCACGTACCGCTCCACCCGCGGCTCGCTCGGGAGATCTGGCGGGTTCAAGGGGGCTGGCCCGTCAGTGGCGAGGTACACGCGCGCACCGAAATGCACCATGGACGGAGGACGGCACCCCCGGCGACGGCGGCGCGGGAGGCCCTTGGGCAGCCACCGGGCCCGCGGTCCAGGCCAGGAACACGGCGATCACGGCCGCCAGAAGCGGCTTCAGCGCCTGGCGCAGCCGCCTTCGCGCGTTGTGCAGCCGCGACATCACCGTCCCGATCGGCACGTCGAGCACCTCGGCGATCTCCCGATACGCCAACCCTTCGACATCACTGAGCATGATAATCGTTCGGTGATCTTCCGACAAAGTGTCGAGCGCCCTCGTGATGCGCTCTCGATCTTCCGTCTGCGCCGCCGAACTGTCGGGCGCCGCGCTCTGATCCGCCATCAGCCGCTCCCAATCCTCCTCCGGAACCCGCTCCGTACCGAACGCACGCCCGCGCGCCGCGCGCTGCCGGGCGCGATCGGCCGCGAGGTTCATCACGATGCGGAACAGCCAGGTATAGAACGCCGACTGTCCACGAAACGACGGGAGCGCCTGGTACGCCCGGATGAACGCATCCTGGGCAACATCCCAGGCCTCCTCGCGATCGCGCAGCACGTTATAGGCCAGCCGCCAGACGCGCTGCCGATACTTCTCGACCAGCGGCTCGAACGCCGACAGGTCCCCAGCTTGACAGCGCTCCACCAGGAGCCGATCGTCGGGGCTCACGGGGCGGTCAGACGCTCACCCCGTCGCAACAAGGACTTAGACGGCGAGGCGGCAGGAGCGATTCACCGCCGCGCGCGGGAGCGGCGCGGCGAGGCGACGAGACTCAGGAGCGCGTCGAGGCCCAGCACGTAGCTGGTGGGCCCAAAGCCAGCGATCTGCCCGCGGGCCACGGGAGCGATGACCGAGTGACGCCGGAATTCCTCGCGGGCGTGGACGTTCGATAGGTGCACCTCCACCACGGGCACGGCGATGCCCGCCACCGCATCGCGCAGGGCCAACGAATAGTGCGTGAAGGCCCCTGGATTGAGGATCACTCCGGCGAATCCCGCTTTCTCGGCGGCGTGAAGCCACTCGATGAGCTGGCCTTCGCAGTTCGACTGTCGGCACTCCACCTGAGCCCCCCGGGTCCGCGCGTGCTCCTGGATCAGGCGGTTCAGCTCGGCGAGGGTGGTGCGCCCATACACGCTCGTCTCGCGCGTACCGAGGAGATTCAAGTTGGGACCGTGCAGGACGAGGGCCGCGGTCAGCAGGCGCCCCCGTCACGACCTGGCGTGAATAGTCCGACCCCCGGCCGTCGTCCAATGCGGTCGTAGCTGGCGCGGTTCACGGCAGTGACGTCAGTCGTGCACAAAACCTGTGCTAACATGCCGAAAGAGCATAGCATGGCCATTGCATCTCCTCCGCGACTCCTCGGCGAAATTCTCGTCGAGGAGGGACTCACGACGGCGGACGTGGTGGCCCAGGCGCTGGCCCAGGCCGAGAAGACGGGCGAGCGGATCGGCGAGGCCCTCGTCGCGATGGGGGCGGTCTCGAGCGAGGACATGCTGCGGGCCTTGGCCCACCAACAGAATCTCACCTATCTCTCCCGAGACGAGTTGCCCTCTCCTCTACCCGTGCTCAAGAATCTGTCGCCGAAATACCTCCGGCAGTACGCGGTGTGCCCCGTGAGCGTGGAGGGCAACCTCCTCACCGCGGCCACCGCCGATCCCCTCAATCCCCTCATCGTGGACGATCTGCGGCAGAGCACGGGCCTGGAGGTGAAGCTCGTGGTCAGCCATCCCGAGGCCATCAGCGAGGCCATCGACCGAACCTATGAGGGTGTGGCGACCCCGCTGCAGCGGATCGTGGAGGGCATGGACGACGACCGGGCGGTCGACGTCGACGAGGACGTCAATCACCTGCGCGACATGGCATTCGAGGCGCCCGTGGTGCGGCTCGTCAATCTTCTCGTCGAGAACGCCATCGACTCCGGGGCCTCCGACATCCACATCGAGCCCTTCGAGGACACCCTGCGCATCCGGTACCGCATCGACGGCATCCTGTACGAGCAGGAAGCGCCACCCCGGCGGCTCCAGGCGGCCGTGACCTCCCGCATCAAGATCATGGCGGAGATGAACATCGCCGAGCGGCGGCTCCCCCAGGATGGACGCATCCGGGTGACCCTGCGCGGCCGCCGCGTGGACATTCGCGTGTCCACCATGCCCACGGTCCACGGCGAATCGATCGTCATGCGTCTGCTCGATCGATCGAGCGTGTTCCTCCCCCTCGAGCGCCTCGGCTTCGGCAAGGCCACCAGCAAGCGCTTCGAGCGGCTCATCACCCTGCCCCACGGGATCGTCCTCGTGACCGGGCCCACGGGCTCCGGCAAGACCACCACGCTCTACGCTGCCCTGGACAAGATCAACTCGCCCGATCGCAAGATCCTCACGGTGGAAGACCCCGTGGAGTACCAGCTCAAAGGCGTGAATCAGATCCCAGTGAAGGCGAAGATCGGCCTCACCTTCGCCACCGGGTTGCGCCACATCGTGCGTCAGGACCCCGACGTGATCCTCGTCGGTGAAATCCGGGACCTCGAGACCGCGGAGATCGCCATTCAAGCCGCCCTCACCGGCCATCTCGTGTTCTCCACCCTCCACACCAACGACGCGCCGGGCGCCATCACGCGACTGCAAGACATGGGTGTCGAGTCCTTTCTCCTCTCGTCGGTTCTGGAGGGCGTCCTCGCGCAGCGCCTCGTCCGCCGCATCTGTGATGCGTGCCGCGAGCCCGATAAGCCATCGCCCGCCGACTTGCAGGTCCTCGGGGTCAGTCCGGACACGCCGGGCCAGCTCTTCCGCGGCCACGGCTGCGCGGAGTGTCGGGGGACCGGGTATCGCGGCCGCCTGGGCATCTACGAGCTCTTCGAGATCTCGGAGGAGGTGCGCAGTCTCACCTTGCGTCGCGTCTCCACTCGCGAGATCCGACGCCACGCCATCGAGAACGGCATGATCACCCTGCGCATCGACGGATGGGCGAAGGCGCAGGAGGGCGTGACAACCGTCGACGAGGTGCTCCGGGTCACGCAGGAAGATTCGTAGCGCGATGCCCGTGTTCGCCTACCGCGCGGCCGACCGCCGCGGCCAGACGGTCGACGGGGTGATGGAAGCTCCGGATGCTCGCGCCGTCATCGAACGGCTCCACCGCGAAGCGTACTTCCCGGTCAAGGTCACGCCGCAGGGCGAGCGGAGGGCGTGGCTGGACTTCAGTCTTTCACGCGGCATTCGCGCCCGCGACCTCCTGGCCTTCACCCAGCAACTGGCCACGCTCGTCGAGGCCGGAATGCCCCTGGACCGCGCGCTCTCGATCCTGGAGGAGCTGGCCCCCAACGCCCGTGTCAAGGCGGTGGTGACCGATATCCTTCACGGCGTGCGCGGAGGGTCTTCACTGAGCGACGCCCTCGCCAAGCACCATCCACGCCCCTTCTCGCGCCTCTACATCAACATGGTCCGGGCGGGCGAGAAGGGAGGCGTCCTCGAAGCCACCCTGCGCCGGCTGGCCGAGTTCCAGGAAGCGCGCCAGGCCTTCAGCGAGGCCATCGTCTCCGCGTTGATCTACCCCGCCGTCATCACGACCGTCGGAGCCGGGGCGATCGTGTTCCTGATGACCTTCGTGATCCCCCGGTTCGCCACCATCTTCGCGGACATGGGCCAGGCGATTCCCCTGCCCACGCAGATCCTGCTCGCGACGAGCCTGGCCCTCCAGTCGTACTGGTGGGTGGGCGTGCTGATTGTCTTCGGGGCGATCCTGGCGTGGCGGATGTGGACGGGAACCGCCGAGGGCCGTCTTCAGTGGGAGCGCCTCCTGCTGCGCGTCCCCTTGTTGGGCGCCCTCATGATCAAGGTCGAGACGGCACGCTTCGCACGGACCTTCGGGACCATGCTGCGGAGCGGCGTACCCGTGCTGGGCGCGCTCGCCGTGGTCGGCGACATCATGACCAACCAGATCGTGGGGCGCGCGGTGCACCGCCTGTCAGACACCGTGAAGCGCGGCGGAACCGTCGCCGCCGCGATGCAAGAGCACACACCCTTCCCGCCGCTCGCCATCCACATGGTTCGCGTGGGCGAGGAGACGGGACGTCTGGAGGACATGCTGCTCAAGACTGCGGAAACCGTCGAGGCGGATGTGCGCAGCGAGCTGCGTCGATTGATCGGGCTCCTGGAGCCCGCCATCATCCTGGCCATGGGCGTGGTGGTGGCCTTCATCGTGGTGGCCATGCTTCTCGCCATCTTCTCCATCAACGAGATCCCGCTATGAAGCGCTGGCGCCAGATCATTCGGGACCAGTCGGGCTTCACCCTCGTGGAGCTCCTCGTGGTCATCATCGTGCTCGGCCTGCTCGTCGGGCTCGTCGGGCCTCGCCTCTGGGGGCAGGTCAGCAAGTCCAAGCAGGCCACGGCGAGGGCGCAGATCGAGCTGCTCGGCTCGTCCCTCGACCAGTACCGTCTCGACAACGGCTCGTACCCGACGAGTCTGGATCAGCTCCAGCAGAGGCCCGCCAACGCCGCGAACTGGAACGGCCCCTACCTCAAGAAGGCCCTTCCCAACGATCCGTGGGGATTCCCCTACAAGTACAAGTGCTGCCCCGGCCAGTTCGGTGAGTACGACCTCTGGTCGGAAGGATCCGACGGGGCCCCGGGCGGTGAGGGCGAGAACACCGACATCGTCTCATGGAGCGAAGGACAGCAGCAGCAGCGGCAGTAACGCGGGGCTTCACCCTCATCGAGGTCGTCTTGGTGCTCTTCGTGATCGCCCTGGCGGCCGCGGTGGCCGGCCCCGTCATCGGCCGAACCACGGACGGCATGCGCATGCGGACGGAGGTGGCCGGGTTCTCGGCGACCTTGCGCCACGCGCGCGAGCAGGCCGTGGCCACGCAGCGGCCCCACCGGGTCGAGGTCAGTCCCGCCGAGCACCGTCTGACCGTCATCGCCGACGAATCCGACGTGCGCCTGACGCGACCCCTCGCTCGCCAGCTCACCATCGAGGCCATGCCGCCCCCCGCCCTGACGGTCAGCTTCGAACCCCATGGCGTCTCCAGCGGCGGTGACTTTCGCCTCAGCACGGGCGCGATCCTCTATCTGGTCAGCGTCGATCCGCTGACCGGGCGCGTGCGCATCTCACGCCAGTGAGCATCGTGGCGTCTCCCCGCGCCCGTCACGCGACGTCCCCCCAGGGGGGCTTCACCCTGCTCGAGGTTCTCGTCGCCCTCGCCATCCTCGGCACCGCGGTGGTGATGTCGATCCAGGGCGTGAGCCAGGGGCTGCGGCTGCTCAAATCCGCGGGCGACCAGCAACAGGCGATCATCGTGGCCGATCAGAAGGCGCGGGAGCTGCTCGTGCCGACCGAGGGCACGGAGAGCGGCACGGACGGTCGCTTCAGTTGGCAGCGCACCTCCCAGGTCCTCGCGACGCCCGAGCTGACCCCGGCGAATGCGCCCCAGAAGTGGCGCGTGTTCCAGATCTCGGTGGTCGTCACGTGGGACGAGCAGCGCCGACTCGAGGTGTCAACCCTGCGGACCGTGCCGGCCACCTCCGACCCCACGCGCGCGGTCCTGCCCTTCGGGACGGGGCAGAGCGGCGAGCAATCCACGAGCATGGGGATGTCACCGAGCGGCGGGCAATCCACGGGCATGGGGATGTCACCGAGCGGGCGGCAATCGACGAGCACCGGGATGTCGCCGCGGGGCGCGAGTCAATTACCCGGCATCGGAACGAGCCGACCGCCAGGGGGAGGCACCCGGTGATCCCGGGCTCCACGGGACGCTCACGGCACGCAGGGCCACGCGTTGCTGGGTCCGCAGGGGGCGCCCGGCTTCACCTTGGTGGAACTGCTCATCGCCCTCGCCATCGTGGCCACGCTCATGGTGACCGCCTTCGGCGGTCTGCGCGTCGTCCTCGGGGCAACGCAGCGCGGTGAGGAACGCATCGAGGTCCACCAGCATCTGCGCAGCCTGACCACGCTTCTCACGCGGTCGGTGGGGGCCGCCCACCCCTACCGCGGCCCCCTGGGCGAGACGCCGGAGGTCCGCCTTCTCTTCCGAGGTCAGGAGTCGACCCTGGAGTTCGTCACCCAGGCGCCCCCCTTTCCCCTGGCGGCGCCCATCGCCTTCACCGCCGTGGCGCTGTCGTACGTGCCGGGCGAGGGCCTCGTGATCCGCGAGCGCGCGCTGCCCAACGACGAACCCTTCACCGCCGCCACGGTGGTGTTGCGCGATCCCACGGTGACGTCACTGTCGTTTCGGTATCTCGACGAGACCAATGGCTGGCAGAAGGAGTGGGACGAAGAGGACCGCCCGCCCACCGCCATCGAGATCACCGTCGGGCTGACCCTCAACGGGCGGCCGGAGACCTTGCCGGCCATGGTCGTCCCGTTGAGGATCGGCGTCGAGTGATGCAGGCCCCTCGCGTCAACGGCCCCCCGGGAGAGCGGGGCTTCGCCATGGTCGCCGTCTTGCTCGTCCTGGCCCTCATCGGCCTTCTGGGCGCCGAGTTCGCCTACTCGATGCGGCTCGAGGCCCGGGCCGCCCGCAACTACAAGGACGCGGTGATGGCCGGGCACCTGGCCGAGGCGGCCTTGGAGAACGCCATCCGCGAGATCGTCGGCCAGGGCACGCTGGTGGCCGAGGCCGAGGACGGGGAGCTCACCTTTTATACGCGCGACCGGGTGGCCCTCAAGCGGCTGCCGCGCGAGAACGTCCCGCTGGGGGACGGTCAGTACTCGTACCGCATCACGGACGAGGCGGCGCGGTTCAACGTCAACACCATTGAACCAGCGCGCCTCGACCGCCTGCTGCAGCTCCTGGACGTCGACAAGCAAGAGCGCGATACCATCGTCGACTCCATCCGGGACTGGATCGACGAGAACGATGAGCATCGCGCCAACGGCGCGGAGAGCGATGACTACTACCTGAAGCTCCCCGTTCCCTACCGCGCCCGCAACGGCCCCCTCGAATCCGTCAGCGAGCTGCTTCAGATCAAGGGCATCACCCCGGCGCTGTTTCACGGGACCCCCGAGAAGCCCGGCCTCGCCGACCTCGTCACCGTCTTCGGTCAGGGCTCAGGTCAACATCAATACCGCCAGCAAGCCGGTGCTCCTGGCGCTGGGCTTGGCCGACGCCGTGGTCCTCGAGTTCCAGGCCACGCGTCGAGAGGTTCCCTACGCCAGCGTCCCCGGACGCGTCGCCGGTCTGAGATTGGTCGCCACCACGCGGATGTACCGGATCGAGGCGATGGGCATTCTCGACGGCAAGCCGCGCGCGCGGCTCACCGCCATCGTGGAGACGGGGGACGACCCCACCCTTCCCGCCGTGCGCGTGTTGAGCTGGTCGGGCATTCGGTGAGCGGCCCCCCGCGTTGCAGAACCCACCGTGAGCAATGTAAGATGGCCGGTCGAACGCCCCGAGGACGTAATCTGACACCGTGATGTCCATGTTGACCAGACTCGCTCTCATCCTGGCCGGGAACCGTCTGGTGGTGGCTGCCCTGCGCGGGCGCCACGCGCAGACATTCGTGGTCGAGGCGGAGCAACCCGCCGCGGCGCTGCGCGCGGAACTCGACGCGCGCAAGCTGACCTCCCGCGCGGTGGCCATCGGCGTCTCTCGGTCCGTGGTGACGGTCAAGCCCATCGACTTTCCCGTCCTCGGCGGCGACGTCCGGGAGATGGTGCGGTTCGAGCTCGAGCGCCACCTGCCCTTCCCCGCCGATGATGCCGCCTTCGACTTCCTGCCCCTGCGCCCAGATGCCGGCCGATCCGCGGGGGACGCCCGCCGCGTCCTCGTGACCGGCGCAGACCGGCGCGTGGTGGACGGCGCCCTCCGCATCGCCGACGAGGCGCGCCTTCGGCCCAAGTCGGTGACGGTCGCGGCGCACGACCTGCTGGGGTTGGTGCGCGTCGATCGCACGCAGCGGGTGGCATGGATTCACCGGAGCCCGCTGGGCTCCGACCTCCTGTTCGTGGCAGGCGGTCAGCTCGTCCTCAGTCGAACGCTAGGCTCCGCGGGAGATGAAGATCTCGCCGAGGAGATCCGTCGAAGTTACGCTGTGCTGCGGTGGCGCGCCTGCGATGTGATCTGGCTGTCGGGCGAGGGAGAGCTGGCGGGTACCGCGCTCCTCACGCTCAACGCCGCGGTGACGGCGCCGCCGTACACCCCCCGCGCGGCGCGGCTGCTCGCGGGGCCGCATGAGGCGCCGCCCGGGCTCTTTGAGCTGGCCGTTGCGGTGGCGGCCCGACGGGGCACGCCCCCTCTCGATCTCATTCCCGACGAGCGCCGGCCGCGCCGGGTCACGCGCGCGCAGGCGGTGACCGTCGCGATGCTGGCGGTGACCGTGGCCCTCGGTCTCTCGGCCCTGCTCTACCCCGGCCACCGGGCCAATCGACATCTGGCCTTGACGAACCGCAAGATCGAAGGTCTCACCCCGCAGGTGCGCGCGATCGAAAACGTCCAGCGAGAGCTGGAGCGCAAGCGCAAGCTGCTGGCCAGCATCGAGTCACTCGAGGCGAGCGCTCTGCGACCGCTGCCGATGCTCCGGGAGCTGACCGATCTGGTGCCCTCGGACGCCTGGCTGACGAGCCTGTCCTTTGACACCAAAGGCGTCGAGCTGAGCGGGCAGGCGGCCGCGGCGAGCACCCTCATCCCGCTCCTGGAGAACTCGTCGCGGCTGGAGCGCGTGGAGTTCTCGTCCCCCGTGACCAAGGGGCGCGACAACAAGGAGCAGTTCCGCATCAAGGCCGCCTGGGAAAGTGCCAGCAGCCGGCCGAGCAGTCCCGCGGCGGAGACGCAAGGCACCCCGCCACCGCGCGCTCCCGGCCGTCGGGCGCCGGGCCGAGCCGCCGGTGAGGGCTCGGCGCCCGTGCGCGCGGGCAACGGAGCATCGCGCTGATGGCCAACCTGTCGCGGCGCGAGCGCAATCTCATCCTGGGCGGCGTCGGGGTGGCCGCCGTCATCGGCGCCTGGTTCTTCGTCGTCGAGCCGGTCGTGGAGCGAGACCGCGTGGCGCGCGAGGTGGTCCCCGCCCGCCGTGAGCTGCTCGCGCGTCGTCAGGATCTGGTCGGACGGAAGGACGCCATCAGCGCCGAGCTGCAGGCGGTCACCGGGAAGATCGACACCCTGGCCGGGCGGTTCTTCACCGCGACCACGCCCGCCGTGGCGGCCTCCGAGCTGCAGAAGCTCGTCAAGGACACGGCGGGGCAGGTGCGCACGGAGGTCCGGAGCGAACGGATCCTGCCGCCCGTCGATCGCGGCGAGATCCTCGAGATCCCCATCGAGATCACGGTGTCGGGGGAGATCCGGCAGCTCGTGGAGCTCCTGACCAAGCTCGAGGCGGCCCCCAAGCTCCTCAGCGTCCAGGATTTGAAATTGCGCGTAGTAAACGTGAGCCAGCCGAAGGACTTGCTCGCCACCATCACCCTCTCGGGTTTCATTCTCACCGGACGTGCCTAGCCCCGTGCCCAGGGCGCTCCTCGCGGTCAACCTCGTGCTCCTCGCCGCGTGTGCCCTCTTCGTGGTGCTCATGGTCCGCACCGCGCGGACCCCGTGGCCCGCCCCGGATCCGGCGCGACCCCGTCCGCTGGCCGCGAACCCGACGGCGAGCCCACCCGCTGGGGAATCATCCCCCGCGGTCCCCGCGTATGCGAGCATTGCCACCCGCAACCTTTTCAGCCCGACGCGAAGCGAAGCACCCCCCGCGCCGGTCGCGCCCGTGGTGATCTTGCCAAAGCCGAATCTCTACGGCGTCGTCGTGCGCGAGGGCGCATCGATCGCCTACCTGGAGGATCCCGTCACCAAGAGGGTCGCGGGCTACCGGGAAGGCGACTCGATCGCCGGAGGGACGGTGCAGACCATCTCGAACGACCGCGTCGTCCTGGTCAGGCCGGACGGGAACGTCGACGTCCGCCTGCACGATCCCTCGAGACCTCGCCCGGCCGCACCACCCGCCGCGGGCACCCCGGCCGGCGGGCCCGGGCGGTTGTGACTCCCGTGACCCCGCCGGGGACCCAGCCCGCCCGCCGGGGACCCAGCCCGCTCCGCCGGGCGGGACGGCACCGCCGACCGCCGAGTCTCCCGCGGGCTCGCGTCGCGCTCTGCCGCCGAGCCTTCTTCGTCGCCTTCCCCAGTCGGGGACGACCAATGCGCCGCAACAGTAGCGCTCGATCCGCCGTCGCCATGCTCACCCTGGCCAGCGTGCTGGCGGGATGCGCCACCTCCCCGCCCAAGCCCGTGGAGCCTCCGACCAAGATCTCCGTGTCCGTCTCGGCAGAGCCCCCGACCCCCAAGCCGCCGACCCCGTCCTTGCCCCCGCCGCCGGTCTCGATCGGGCCTCGCCCGCCCGAGTCCGCCGCTCCTCCGGAGGTCCAGGCGCCGCCGACGCCGCCCCCAGTCACGCCGCCACCCCCGCCGCCGCCACCCCCGCCGCCCACGGCCCGCCGACTCCTCCGGCAAGCGCGCGGAAGGAACATCGTCCTCAACTTCGACAACGCGGATATCGAGACGGTCATCCAGGCGGCCAGCGAGATCGTGGGGTTCAACTACGTGCTCGCTCCCGACGTGCGGGGCAAGGTCACGGTGCAGACCGCCGGTCGGATCCCGCAAGAAGACGTCTTCGGCGTCCTGCTCGCCATCTTGGAGGTCCACGGCTTCACCGCCATCCAGACGGGCAATCTCTACAAGATCATCAAGATCGAAGGGGCGCGCGAGCGGGCGGTTCCCACCATCATCGGCTCGAGCGTGGACGCCAGTCGCCCCGCCGACGAGGTGATCACGCAGATCGTGGCCGTCCGCTACGCGTCCGCCGCCGATCTCACCACCTTGCTGCGGCCCATGATCTCGGCGCGTGGATCGCTCGCCGCGCATCGGGAGACCAACATCCTCATCGTGACCGACACGGCGGCGAATGTTCGGCGGCTGCTGGACATCGTCCGGCTCGTCGACGTGGAGGTCGCCCTCGAGGAACTGCAGATCATTCCCATCCGCTTCGCGGACGCCAACGATCTGGCCACCATCCTGAATCAGCTCTACCAGAGCGGCCGGGTCCGGGCCGTGGGAACCCCCGGCGCTCCGGGGCCCGCCCCCGTGCCTCCGCCGCCGGCCGCGCCTCCCGGGGCGCCCGCGGTACCAAGGCCGCCTGGACCAGCCACCGCCGAGACGTCCGGGGCGGAGCGTGCGCCGTTCATCATCGCCGAGCGCCGCTCCAACTCGCTGGTCATCCACGCCCGCAAGCGAGATATCGAGACGATCAAGCGGCTCATCGAGCAACTCGACCAGAACATCTACAGCGGACGGCGGGTCTTCATCTATTACGCCGAGAACGCGAAGTCTCGGGACCTGGCGGCGACGCTGAACTCCATCTACGGGTCGCCCCAGCAGACGTCCTCAACGCCCGGTCCCACGACGTCTCCGACCAGCGGACCGTCAGGTCCATCGACCCCTCCCTATGGCGGGTCCAGACTGTCACCCCCCGGCAGCCCACCGCCGAGTTCGGTCCCCGCGGGCCCGCCAGTGGTCGGCACCGGCATGGTCGCCGAAGGCGGCGTCCTCGAGGGCCAGGTTCGCTTCATCTCCGACGAGACTACGAATGCCGTCATCGTCACCACGTATCAGCGGGCCTGGGAAGAGATCCAGGAGACGATCAGGCAGCTCGACCGCATGCCCCGGCAGGTGCTCATCGAGGTCCTGGTCACCGAGGTGCGGCTCACCGACGACACCAGGCTCGGCGTGGACTGGGCCATCCGGACCGGCAAGTTCACCATCGCGTCGTCGAACATCCCCCCCGACCCCACACGTCGGCCCCCCTAGCCCGCCCTTTCCAGGCTTCGGCATCCCGCTGGTCCTCCCGGCCGGAGGGCTGACCGCCCTCGCCTTCTCGGCCAACGAGTTCTTCGTCATGCTCACCGCCCTGGCCGCGGACAATCGAATCAACGTCGTCTCGAACCCGCACATCCTCACGTCGGAGAACAAGAAGGCGGTCATCAACGTCTCCACGTCCATTCCGATCATCACGAGCCAGCAGATCCCCTTCGGCACGGGGACGACGGCGGGCCAGGCCGCCATCGTCGGCACCCAGTCCGTGGAGTACCGCGACACCGGCGTGGTCCTGACCGTCACCCCGCGCATCGGCGAGCGGGGCACGGTCGCGCTCGACGTCAAGCAGGAGGTCAACGACGTCGGCGAGCCGGTGCCCCCGACCAACTCGCTCGCGATCATCAAGCGGGAGGCCGAGACCTCGGTGGTGCTGCTCAACACGCAAACGCTGGTCCTCGGCGGCTTGATCCGCGACAAGCGCACCACCGTCGATCGAGGCATCCCGGTGCTCAAGAACATCCCGATCCTCGGCTATCTCTTCGGGTTCAAGAGCGAGACCGTGGAGAAGACGGAGCTGCTGATCCTGATCACCCCGCGCGTGATAGGGACAGCCCTCGACGCCGCCAGGATCACGGACGAGTTGCGGCGGACGACGCCCGGCGTCGAGGAAGCCCTCAAGAAGTCGCCCCGGCAGCCGAACATCTCCGTTCCGCCGTCCGCACCGGCTCCACCGCCGACGCCGCCCCAACCTTGATCGCGCACCAACGGGCGCAGCCCTGCGGCGGCGCGCCCAGTTGCCGCCCTCCCGCCCCTGGTCGGGAGGGCGCGCCACCCGAAGCGTCCACGGCCCGTCATCGTTGACCGCGCTCCGGTATGGCGCCCACACCCGGGTGTTACACTTTGGGCCGACCATGCGAGTGTCACGCACGCTGATCGGCATGGTGCACCTGGGGCCGCTTCCCGGAAGCCCGCGCTGGCAAGGCTCGATGACGCAGGTGATCGACCGCGCCCTCGCCGACGCGCACGCCCTCGTGGAGGGAGGTATCGACGCGCTCCTCGTGGAGAACTTCGGCGACGCTCCCTTCGCACCCGCCCACGCGGAGGCCTCCACGGTGGCGGCGCTCAGCGTGGTGGCGGCAGCAGTTCACGCCGCGCTTCCCGCCACACCCCTCGGCGTCAACGTGCTGCGCAACGATGCGCGCTCCGCGCTCGCCGTGGCCTGCGCCACCGGCGCCGCCTTCATCCGCGCCAACGTCCACGCGGGCGCCGTGGTCGCCGACCAGGGGCTCCTCCAGGGCGACGCCTATGCCACGCTCCGAGAGCGCCGTCTGCTCGGGGCGGAGGTGGCCATCTTCGCCGACGTGCAGACCAAGCACGCGGCGCCGCTCGCTCCTGTCGAGGTCGAGCAGGAGGCCCGCGATCTCGTGCAGCGCGCCCTCGCCGACGCGCTCATCGTGACCGGCCGAGCGACGGGTCAGGCCGCCGCGCTCGCCGACGTCAAGCGCGTGCGCGACGCGGTGCCGGAGACGCCGGTGCTGGTGGGCAGCGGGGTCACCGCCGAGTCGGTGGCCGAGCTGCTGTCCGTGGCGCACGGCGTGATCGTGGGAACGTGGCTCAAGCGCGAGGGCCGCGTGGGCAACCCGGTGGATCCGGCTCGCGTGCGCCAGCTCGTGGACGCCGCGCGTCGCTGAGCGCCTGTGAGGAGGTCGGCACGCGCCGGTCTGCTCGCCCTCGCGCTGCTCGCCATCACCTCTCCGGCCGCCTTCTCGGGACCGCGCACCCCACGTCCCGCCGCCCCGCTGGACGTCGGCGCCCTCCTCCTCGTGGGCTTCTGGGGCACCGAGGTCTCCGGCAATCGTGAGCTGGAGGAGCTGCTGTGCGTGACGCGCGTCGGGGGCATCATCCTCTTCGCGCGGAACATCGTCGACGCGGAGCAGGTGGCCCGGCTCACCCGCGAGGCCCGTGAGGCCAGTCGAGCCTGCACCGGGCGCTCCCTCCTCATCGCCACCGACGCCGAGGGCGGCCAGGTCATGCGCCTGGGTCCGAACGCCGGGTACACGCCGACGCTCTCGCACCAGGATCTCGGCGAGAGCAACGACCTCGCGATCACCGAACTCGAGGCCCGCCGCATCGCCCGCATGCTCAGCGAAGCCGGTATCGGCTGGAACTTGGCCCCCGTGGTCGACGTCGGCTACAACCCCGCCAACCCTGTGATCGTGCGGAACGCGCGCAGCTTCGGGGCCGGCCCGGCCCTGGTGACGAGCCACGCCCGCGCCTACATCCGCGGCATGCACGCAGAGGGTGTGCTCACGGCGCTCAAGCACTTCCCCGGGCACGGCTCGAGCTTCACCGATTCGCACCTGGGCTTCGTGGACGTCACCGACACGGCCAATCGCGACGTGGAGCTGCTGCCGTACCGCACGCTCATCGCCGAGGGCCTGGCCGACAGCATCATGACCGGGCACGTCCTCAATCGCCGGCTCGATGCCCGCTACCCCGCCACGCTCTCCCGCTCCACCATCCATGGCCTCCTGCGCAAGGCCCTGCGCTTCACGGGTGTCGTGGTGAGCGACGACCTCCGGATGGGCGCGATCGAGAAGCACTGGGGCCTGGCCGACGCGTCGGTCATGGCCATCCGCGCCGAGGTCGACGTCCTGCTGATCGCCGACGACCGCCTGCCCGACGGCCGGTCGGCCGCGCAGACTGCGCGGGAGGCTCTCCGCAGCGCCCTCGGCAAGGGAAGCCTCGACGCGAAGCAGGTGAGGGCGGCGATCCAGCGCGTCGAGGCGCTGCGCGCGCGCGCCACCACGCTCGGCCGCTAGCGTTCGGTCATTCGTCGGACGATCTGAGCGGGGCCGGGGCCCGTCGCTGTGGATGATTCCGCCGACGTCCTCGCTCGAAACACTCTCCGGGCAGCCTGGGAAGGCCACCGGAGTCGCCCAGAATTCACGGTGGTGCGGCCCCAGCGCGATGGGCGGGCACACGCTCGAGGAAAACAGAGAGGAACGTCTCGGCGTGGACGCGGGTGGCCACGCGGCAGTTGGGGGAGCCGGGAACGCGTCGGGTCGTGCCATCCGGATCGACGGTCAGGCGCATGGGCTCCCACTCGACGAAGTCACCGACGGCCGCGCCCACGGCGAGCGGATCGTGCAGCACCATCCCCGCGCGGCCCCGGGCGGCATCCGCCGCGAACGAGCGCGCGGTGAAGGCCGCCACGCGGTGGGCCAGCGTGCGGGGAGCGGTGGCCAGCGCCTGCCGCAACCGCGTCCGAGGGAGGACGACCTGGTGCGTGGCGTCGAGCGGCACGAGGTCGACGGGCAGGCCCGCGGCAAACACGCGCGCCGCCGCCTCGGGATCGACGTGCAGGTTGAACTCCGCCGTCGGCGTGACGTTACCGGGCACGTCGACGGCGCCGCCCATCACCACCAGGCGGCCCACCTGGGCGAGCGCGGCGGCGTCCGTGTCGAGAGCGTGCGCCACGTTCGTGAGCGGACCGAGGGCGATGAGCGTGAGGTCGCGCCCGAGCCGGCGCGCCGCCTGCACGATGACCTCGCTCGCGCTCGCCGGCGCGAGCTCCACGGTCGCGACGGGCCAGTCAGCGACGTCGCCCAGCCCGTCGTCCCCGTGATAGTGCGTGGCGGTGACGAGCGGGCGCGCCAGCGGTCCCGCGGCGCCCGCGGCGATCAGCGGAACGGGCGAGGGGCGACACAGCTCGACCAGCCGGCACGCGTTGGCGGTGGCCATCTCCAACGGCACGTTGCCGGCCACCGTGGTGAGGGCGTGGACCGCGATCTCCGGCGATGCCCAGGCCAGGAGGAGGGCCAGCGCGTCGTCCACCCCGGGGTCGGTGTCGATGACGACCGGTCGCGCGCGCGTCAGGGAATCCCCTCCTGTTTTCCTGCCATCGTAAGTGTGCGTGGTAGCATACGCAAAATCTCAAGGGGGAGACGCATGGACATCGAGATCCTGTACTGCGCCGAGTGAAACTATCTCCCACAGGCCTCCAGTTTGCAGGCCGCCATCAAGAGTCGCTACGGCATGACCGCCACCCTCAAAATGGGCGCGGGCGGGATCTTCGAGGTCTTCATCGACGGGAAGAGCGTCTACTCCAATCAGACGACGTACCGCTTCCCGACCGACGAGGAGATCTTCGAGCAGATCGACGCCGCTAAGTCGTAAGGCTTCGCTCGAGGTCCCCCCGGAAGCTGGGATGGGCGACGGCGATCAACGCCGCCGCCCGCTCCCGCTCTCCCCGCCCCTTCAGCCGCGCCGTCCCGTGCTCCGTCACCACCGCGTCGGCCACGTAGCGCGGCGTGGTCACCGCCGACCCGGGGGCCAGGCGCGCCACGATGCGGGAGACCGCCCCCTCGCGTCCCGTCGACGGCAAGGCGATGACGCTCGCCCCGCCGCGGGAACGGGACGCGCCCAACACGAAGTCGAACTGGCCGCCGATGCCCGCGACTTGCCGCGGCCCCAGACTCTCCGCGTTGACCTGCCCGGTCAGGTCGATCTCGAGCGCGGAGTTGATGGACACGAAGCGATCGAGACGCGCCACGATGTCCGGATCGTGCACGAAGGCCGAGGAGTCCATGTTGACGGCGCGGTTGTCGTGGATGAACTCGAAGAGCCGGCGCGTGCCCATGGCCTCCGCGATATCCATGCGGCCGCGGTGGAACGACTTGCGCGCGCCCGTGACCACCCCGCGCTCCACGAGGGCCACCACGGAGTCCACGAGGAGGGAGTGCACGGCGAGATCGCGATGATCGGCAAGCGCTTCCAGGACCGCCTGCGGGATGGCACCAATCCCCACCTGCACGGTGCCCCCGTCGGGAACGAGCGCGGCGACGTGCTGGCCTATTGCGCGCTCGACCTCGCCCACCAAGGTGGGCGGATACGGCACGAGCGGCTCGTCCACCTCGACCCACGCGTCGATCTGGCTCCGGTGCAGGAAGGCGTTGCCGCGCGTGCGGGGCATGTTCGGATTCACCTGGGCGATCACGAAAGGCGCCTCGCGCGCCGCGGGAAGAGTGAGGCCGGTGGACACGCCGAGGCTCAGGTAGCCCCTCGCGTCGGGGGGTGAGGTGTGCACGAGCACACCGTCGGGGGCCCAGTGCCCGCCGCTCGCGAATTGCGTCACCAAGTCGAAGTAGCGCAGCGGCACGAACTCCACACGCCCTTGGCGGCGCGCCTCCTCGAGCCGCGGCGACATGTGCCAGGTGACGAAACGCAACGGATGCTCGGCACGCACGAAAGGATAGTCGCCGAGGTGAAGGCCACCCATCAGGGTGAGTCCAGCCAAGCGGTCGGACTGCCGGCAGATCTCCCCGACGAGGGACACCGGCTCTCCGCAGCCCGGCGGCACGAGCACGCGCATGCCCGGAACGAGGCGCCCCACGGCCTCGCTCAGCGAGCACCTGACGAAGGCGCGGGCCATGGGCGCGCATTATACCGTCGGTGTCGCGGCCACTCATCGAGCGCCCTCGACGGCCCGCCGGATATGATGTCCCGGATCTGGCCGCCGAGCGCGGGACGGGCACCGGAGGGCAACCGGTGAACGCGGGCGTTGTTGAACGGCATGGGCGATACGACCCGCGCCTCGCGCAGCACCGTCCTCGACTGGTTCGTCCACTCGGAGGTCACGGGCGGCGTCGTCCTTCTGGCCTGCACGGTGGTCGCCCTGGTCTGGGCAAACTCGCCGTGGGCCGCGGCGTATTTCGCGCTGGTCCATACCAAGCTCGCGCTGGTCTTCGGGACCTTCACGTTTGCCCTGTCGCTGCAGCACTGGATCAACGACGGGCTCATGGTGGCCTTCTTCTTCGTCGTGGGTCTGGAGATCAAGCGCGAGTTGAGCGTGGGGCATCTCTCCTCCGTTCGCCAGGCCGCCCTCCCCGTCGCCGCCGCCTTGGGGGGGATGGTCGTCCCCGCCGCGATCTATCTCTCGTTCAATACCGGCGGCCCTGGCGCGCGGGGGTGGGGAGTGCCGATGGCCACGGACATCGCCTTTGCCCTCGGCATCCTGGCTCTGCTGGGCTCGCGCGTCCCGACCGGGCTGAAGGTGTTTCTCACCGCGCTCGCCATCGCCGATGACCTCGGAGCCGTGCTGGTCATCGCCCTCTTCTACACGGAACAGATCCGCTGGGACGCCCTCGGCGCCGCCCTCTTCTTCCTGCTCCTCGTGGCCCTGGCCGTCCGGTCCGGGCTTCGCCGGCCCGTGCTGTACGCCCTCCCCATCCTGGGCGTGTGGGTATCGGTCTTTGCCTCCGGCGTGCACGCCACGGTGGCCGGGATCCTCGTCGCCATGGTCGTGCCCGTGCGGCCCCGCCTGGCCCCGGTCGCGTTCCTCGGCACGGTCTCCGCCACGCTCGAAGCGCTGCGCACCGCGGGACTTACCCGGGACAGCGTCCTCGCCGATGAAGCCCAGCTCGATGCCCTCGTGACGCTCGACGACGCGGCCACGGACATGCGGCCCCCGGGCCTCACCCTCGAGCGCTTCTTCCATCCCATCCAGGCGTTCCTCATCCTGCCCCTGTTCGCATTCTTCAACGCCGGGGTCGACCTCACCGGGCGTGGACGGGATGCCCTCGTGGAGCCGGTCACCCTCGGCGTCATCGTCGGCCTGGTGCTCGGCAAGCTCCTCGGCATCGGGCTCTCGAGCTGGCTCGCCGTGCGCAGCGGCTACACAAGCCTCCCCGAGGGCGTGACGGGCCTCCAGATCGCAGGGGTGGCGTTGCTGGGCGGGGTGGGATTCACCATGTCCCTCTTCGTGAGCGAGCTCGCCTTCGACGCCGAGGCGTTGCTCGACGCCGCCAAGCTCGGCATCCTCGTCGCGTCGGCGACCGCGGGGGTCTGCGGATACCTGGTGCTCCGGACCGCTCTTCCCCCGCCGCCCTCGAGCGCAAACGCCGCGTAGGCCTCCGATCGGCGGCCGTCGTTCCTCTGGATGGAGGCTATGGCAACTTCACGAGATAACCGGAGATCGTGAACGACCCGAGTGCGTCCGGCGTCTCGACCACCACGGGCATCCCCGGGTCCGCGTACAGACGGAGATGATGCGTCACCATGTAGACATTGCGGTTGAGCGTCGCGTTGGTCCCGCAGTGCCAGCGCACCCAAGCCGAGAAGGCGTTGCAGGATCGCGCGCCTCATCATCAGTCCACACCCCTCCAGGGCCCGGCCCGCGCTCACGAGGATGTTACGATACGCTCACATCCATGAGGCTCACCGCCCTGATTCTGGCCGGTCTCCTGGCTGGTGTTCTGGCCGCCGGTCGGAGCTTCCCCGCGGAGATGTTGGTCGTGGGGCCGAGCGCGTCGCCGGGTGTGGAAGGCCTGCCCGTGGGATGGCAACACGTCCCGCCGAGCAAGACCGTGGCGTCGACGCGCTACCGAATGGTGCGCGAGGCCGACGCCGATGTGCTCCAGGCCGAGAGTCGCGCGTCTGCTTCGAGTCTCTACCGGCCCCTCGAGGTCAATCCGGCAGTCTACCGGGTCATGGAGTGGCGATGGAAGATTCAAAAGGTCCTCGCCAACGCTGACGGGCCGGGGAAGATTGGCAGCGACCATCCCGCGCAGGTCTACGTCAAGTTCCGCTACGACCGGACAAAGGCATCGCTGTGGGAACGCGCGACCTATTGGGCGTATCGAACCTGGTACCGCGAGTACCCCCACGCCGGCGTGCTGCACTACGTCTGGGATCGTCGGCTTCCGCGGGGCACGGCTCACGATGTCCCTGACGCGAGGAACGAGCGAGTGATCGTGCTCCGCAGCGGGCCCGAGGACACCGGCCGCTGGGTGATGGAAGAGCGCAACGTCTACGAGGACTACCGCCAGGCGTTCGGACGGGAGCCGTTTCCCATCACGGGTGTGGGCATCATGACGGACACCGACGAGGCCGGCGAGACCGCCGTCGCCTGGTACGGCCAGATCGTCCTCCGGACCGTCAAGTAGCCGCGTCCATGCTCCTCGCCCGGCGGGCCGCTGTGCCCCCTGCTGGGTTGCCCGGCCCTTCGGCTACGATAGCGGGCATGAACCTGCGTCTGTCCTTCGGCGTACTCCTGCTGCTCGTCGCGTGCGGATCCGCCTGCAGTGGCGTGGCGTCTGACCCGATTCCCCGCGCCACCCGAGCCCCCGACGTTCGCTGCATGACCCCTCCCGCGGCGGGCTCGCCGGGGCAGGATCCCAACGCGCAACCGATGTTCTTCTTCTTCTGCATGCAGAGTCAGTGAGCGCCCGTGTCGCGCTCGTCACCGGCGCCGGTCGCGGGATCGGACGCGCGATCGCCGAGGCCTTCGCGCGCGCGGGAGTGCACGTCGCCCTCGCGGGCCGGTCCCCGTCGCTCCTGGAGGCGACGGCCGAGACGGCGCGGTGCTGCGGTGTCCGCGCCCTCGCCGTGTCCCTCGATGTCGCGGATCTCGCGGCCATCCCGCGCGCGGTGGCCCGCGTCACCGCCGATCTCGGCCCCGTCGACGTGCTCGTGAACAACGCGGGCATCGCGGAGTCGGCGCCCCTCGCTCGGACGGGCCTCGACCTGTGGGAGCGCCACCTGCGCATCAACACCACCGCCCCCTTCGTCCTCGCGCGCGAAGTCATGCCGGGCATGCTCGAGCGGGCCTGGGGGCGCGTCATCAACGTGGCCTCGCTGGCCGGTCTCTCTGGCGCGGCCTACGTCACGGCCTACGTGGCCTCGAAGCACGCACTCGTCGGGCTCACCCGCGCGCTGGCCGTCGAGGTGGCCGGCAAAGGTGTGACGGCTAACGCCCTGTGCCCGGGCTACGTCGCCACCGACATGGTCTGGAACAGCGCGCGCAACATCGCCGCCAGGACCGGGTGCTCCTATGACGACGCGGTCGCCTTCCTGGCCCGCGAGAACCCGGGCGGGCGCCTCGTCCAGCCCGAGGAAATCGCGGCGGCCGCGGTGAAGCTCCTCGACGAGGACGGCACCAACGGCGAGACCATCGTGATCGACGGGTCCGCGGCCGCCCCCGCGAGAACCGCATGAGCTGCCCGTTCGGGCCCGGTCATCCTTTGATCAGCCAGAGTCGCGACCGTCGCCGCTGCTGACCGAGGATGAGCGCGACCGCGTGGCGGCGGGTTCGCCATCCGTTGCCCCCCGCGCGATGGCCGACGGCCGAGGAGGATTCACGCTCCCTGTGGTTCTCGCCTATCCGCCTGGGACCCGCGCTGGTGGCCGAGCAGCGCGCGTGGGTGCCCGCCATGGCCAGCGACGGCTGGCGACGCCTGAGCGCACCCCCCTGGGACCCGGTCGGATGGGGAGCCTAGCTCGAGCTCCCCAAGCCCCCCGCGCTCGTCGCGCCCCGGGTTCCCCGGGGCGCTCCTCGAGGGCACGGCGCTGCGCCGGCATCCTGCGTCGCCTCGTTCTCGTGGGCGCGCTCGCCGTCGTGGCCCTGCTCGCGTACGAGGTCTGGACCTGGCCTGACGTGGCCGCCCTCGCGCGAGGGCGGCCCGCGACGACCGCGTTCATCGAGCGCTATCGCCAGGAGCAGCGCGCGCGAGGCCGCAGCGACCGCGTCGACTGGCGCTGGGTTCCGTACACCGCCATCGCGCCGTCGCTCAAGCGCGCCGTGCTGGTGGCCGAGGACGTCAACTTCTTCTCGCACCACGGCTTCGACTTCGCGGAGATCGAGAAGGCCGCGCGCGAGGCCATCGACGAAGGCGAGCCGCCCCGCGGCGCCTCGACGATCAGCCAGCAGCTCGCCAAGAACCTCTGGCTCTCGCCCTCGCGCAACCCCTACCGCAAGCTGAAGGAGGCCGTGCTCACCTGGCAGCTCGAGCGGCGACTCGGCAAGCGCCGCATCCTCGAGCTGTACCTGAACGTCGTGGAGCTGGGTCCGGGGATCTTTGGCGCCGAGGCGGCCAGCCGCCGCTACTTCGCCAGGGCCGCCGCGGATCTGAGCGACGCAGAGGCCGCTCAGCTGGCCGCCAGTCTGCCGAATCCCACCGTCTGGTATCCCGGCATCACCAGCCGCGCCTATCAGCGCCGCGTGGCCACTATCCTTCGGCGCATGGACCGGGCCGACTTCCTCTCGAAGCAGCTCGGATTGACCACGCCGACGCGGCGGCCCCACGAGGTGGGCCGCGATCCGTCTCCCAGCCCTCAGCTCGGGCGGGGCGTGAAGCTCCTGACGGGGAGGTACGGATCGGGCCACGGCAGGTCGTAGTCCTGTTCGTAGGCCGCGTGGCGCGTCCAGTACGGATCGTAGAGATGGGCGCGGGCCAGCACGCAGAGGTCGGCCCGTCCCGCAGCGAGGATGCTGTTGACGTCGGCGTAGGAGGCGATGGCGCCGACGGTCATGGTGGGGATGCCCACCTCCAGCCGGATGCGCTCGCTGAACGGCGTCTGGTAGAGCCGCCCGTACGCCGGTCGTGTGTCGGGCGCCGTCTGGCCGGTGGAGACGTCGACGATGTCGCAGCCGTGCGCCCGGAGCATCGCGGCGATGTGCACCGCATCGTCACCCGTGGTTCCCCCGTCCGCCCAATCCGTGGCCGAGATGCGCACGGAGATCGGCTTGTCACCGGGCCACACCCGCCGCACGGCGTCGAAGATCTCCAGCGGGTAGCGCATCCGGTTCTCGAGGGGCCCGCCGTGCTCGTCGTCGCGCCGGTTGGTCAGGGGCGAGATGAAGCTGGCCAGTAGGTAGCCGTGGGCAAAGTGCAGCTCCAGCAGGTCGAAGCTGGCGTCGTGGGCCATCAGGGCCGCTCGAACGAAGTCGTCGCAGATGTCGTCCATGTCGGCGCGATCCATGGCTCGCGGGACCTGACTGTCCTCTCGATACGGGATCGGTGAGGCCGCGATCAGCGGCCAGTTCCCCGCGGCGAGCGGCGCGTCCTCGCCTCCCTCCCACGGTCGCCGCGTGGAGCCCTTGCGCCCGGCGTGGGCGAGCTGAAGCCCGATCTTCGCCCCGCCGTGGGCATGCACGAAACCGACGATGCGACGCCAGGCCTCCACGTGCTCGGGCTTGTACATGCCCGTGCAGCCCGGCGTGATGCGGCCGTCGCGGCTGACATCGGTCATCTCGGCGATGACGAGCCCGGCCCCTCCCATGGCGCGGCTCCCGAGGTGGACGAGGTGCCAGTCGGTCGGGGTGCCGTCCTCCGCCGAGTACTGGCACATGGGCGAGACCACCACGCGGTTGGCGAGCACGACAGAGCGCAGCCGGAACGGGGTGAACATCGGCGGGGGTGGAGCGCGATGGCTCGTCGCGCCGTCAGGGCATGCCTGCTCAGCGAACCAGCGGTTCACCGCCTCGACCACCGAGGGGTCGCGCCGCTTGAAGTCCTCGTGGGTGACGCGGAGGCTCCGCGTGAGGAGACTGAAGGCGAACTGGATCGGCGGGAGGCGGCCGTGGTAACGCTCGGTCTCCTCGAACCAGCGCAGGCTCACCTCGGCGGCGCGCTGAAGACTCTCCACCTCGGGCCGGCGCTCCGCCTCGTAGGCGACGAGCGCGGCCTCCACGTCGTGGTGTCGCCCCACGGCGCCGCTCAGCGCGATGGCGTCCTCCATCGCCAGCTTCGTGCCCGAGCCGATGGAGAAGTGGGCGGTGTGGGCGGCGTCGCCCAGGAGCACGACGTTTCGCCAGTGCCACCGTGTGTTCTGCACGGTGGGAAAGCTCCGCCAGAGGGACCGGTTCGTGAGGATGCGGTGGCCCTCCAGCTCGCTCGTGAAGAGCCGCTCGGCAGTACGCGACGGTGCCCTCTTCCGTAGCCCGGTCGAGCCCGGCGCGCCGCCAGGTGGCTTCCGTTGATTCGAGAATGAACGTCGAGGCGTCCTTGTCGTAGCGATAGGCGTGCACCCGCCACAACCCGTGCTCGTTCTCCTTGAAGAGGAAGGTGAAGGCCCGGTAGGGAAAGGTCGTGCCCAGCCAGACGAAGCGATTGGGGCGCCAGTCGACGGTGGGCTCGAAGTGCTCGGCGTGAGCCGCGCGCACCGTGCTGTTGACCCCGTCGGCGCCGACGATCAGGTCGGCGTCTGCATGCCGCGCGAGATCGTTCACCTCGGTCTCGAAGCGCACATCCACCCCGAGGCCCTTGGCGCGCTGCTGGAGGATGTCGAGCAGCGCCTGGCGGGAGAGTCCGGCGAAGCCGTGGCCGCACGAGGTCAGGACCTCTCCCTGGTAGTGGACCTCGATGTCGTCCCAGTGCGCGAAGCGCTGGGCGATGGCCTCGTAGCTCTCGCGGTCGGCCTCGGCGAAGTGATGCATGGTGGCGTCGGAGAAGACCACGCCGAAGCCAAAGGTGTCGTCGCGGCGGTTGCGCTCGAGGACGGTGACCTCGTGGGCGGGATCGGCCTTCTTCAGCAGGATGGCCAGGTACAGCCCAGCCGGCCCGCCGCCGACGCAAACGACCTTCAACAGAAGAGCAGGACGCACGTCGGGCCACCCAAACCACGCGCGGAATCGAGGGGCGCCCCGGCTTCGCCGGGGCGCCCCGAGCGCACGGGGGGCTTGGGGGGCCCTTTCGAGGCCTCCCATTACAACAGCCGAGTCCGTTTGGAACGAACGTAGTCGACGAGCAGGTACTCCCCGAGGCGATCGGGCGTCGAGAAGAAGGCGCGGCCATGATTGATGCGCGCCATCTCTTCCACGAACGAGGTCAGCCACGAGCTGCGCTCGAGCATGAAGGTATTGATGGTGACGCCGTCGCGCGTGCAGCGCTGGACCTCGCGGAGCGTCTCCTGGATGGTCTCGCGGGTCGGCGGGTAGTTGAAGTCGGCCTGCCCGTTGCGCATGAGATGCGCGGTCGGCTCGCCGTCGGTCACCATGAGGACCTGCTTGTTGCCCCCGGTGTGCCGGGCCAGAAGGCGCCGCGAGAGGGCGAAGCCCGCGTGCATGTTCGTCCCGTAGTCGCAGTCGCTCCAGGACAGGCGCGGCACCTGGTACGGCTTGTACTCGCGGGCGTACATGGAGAAGCCGATGACGTACAGGCTGTCGCGCGGGAACTGGGTGCGGATCAGCGAGGCCAGCGCCATGGCCACCTTCTTGGCCGGGCCGAAGTAGCCGTTGTTGAGCATGGAGCGGCTGAGGTCGAGCATGACCACGGTGGCCGACTGCGTGCGCAGCTCCGTGCGAAAGACCTCGAAGTCGCCGGGGGCCAGCCGCACAGGTGTCCCCGTTCCCGCGCGCTCGACGGCGTTCATCACGGTTTCCTTCAGGTCGAGCAGGAACGGATCGCCGAATTCGTAGGCCTTCGTCTCGTCGCCCTGATCGCCCCCGCCGCCGCGCCGATGGATGGCGTGGCCGCCAAAGCGGTCGCGCTTGAGGGTGGAGAAGATGTCGCGCAGGGCCTTGTCACCGATGCGGCGGATGGCCTTGGCGGTGAGCTTCAGCTCGTCGCCATCGCGCTCGAGATAACCCGCCTCCTCGAGCTTCTGGGTGACGTCTTTCAGATCGTCCAGATCGCGCGTGGCCTCGGGGCCGAGGAGCTGCTGGAACTGCTCGCGGTCGACCTTCTGGAGATCCTCCGGGCTCTTGACCCCGCGGAGCTGGCGCTCGAGCTGATCGAGCTGCTGCAGCTCCTCCATCAGGCGCATGGCCTCGCGAAGGGTCAGCGGATCCTCTCCCCGGAAGTCATACTCCCGCCGCAGCTCGTCCATGGGGAGCAGCTCTTCCAGGTTGGCGGCGAGCTGGGCGAGCTGGCGCTCGAGTTGCTCGTCGCGGCCGAGGAGAGAACGCATCATCTCCTGGAGCTGCTGGCGCTGCTCGGCGGACATGCTCTCCATCAGCGACTGCATCTGGGCCATCTGCTGGGCCATCTGGGCGAGGAGCTGGTCGAGGTTCTCGACCCCGGGGAAGTGCTGCCCCCATTTGTTCTTGAAATCCTGGAAGTTCGGCTCGCGTCCCTCCGCCCGATCCTGAAGCATGCGGTTGAGGTCCTTCAGCATCTCCCGGAGCCGCTGGAGGTCTTGTGGCCCCATCCCCTGGAGCGCCTGCTGCATGCCCTGCATGAAGGGCTTCAGCATCTGCTGGCGGAGCGACTGCATCAGCTCCTGGAACATCCGCCAGGCCTCGGGATCCATGAACTCGTACTTCGACAGCTCCATGATCTGCCCGGCGGGATCGGAGGGAAGCTGGTCGAGGGCCTGGCGCCGCTGGGCGGCCATCTCCTCCAGCTGGCGCAGACCCTCTTGCGGGATCTCTCCGCTCTGGGCGCGCTCGCGCGTCTCGGCGAGCCGCCGCTCGATGCCCTCGCGCTCGGTCTTTCGGATCGCCTCGAGCTTCTGCTTGATGTCGTCGAGCGCCGAGCCCAGGTCGTAGCGGTCCAGCTCGCGCTGGCGCCGCTGGCGCACGCGCTCCATGAGATCACGCAGGCTTGGCAGTCGCCCTTGAGGTCCCTGCATGCCGCGCTGGAACAGCCGGCGGAGCGCGCTCTTGAGGTCGCCCTCGGCCATCAGCTCCTCGGACATGGCGTCCAGGAGGTCCTCGGCGTCGAAGTCCCCGATCTTCTGCGTTCCGTCCCAGCGCGAGTAGCGCATCCGCATGTTCATGGGCCGACCGTACGCGAAGCCATCCCTGCCGTCAACGGAGTAACGCCCTGGGGTCGGCAGTTCGGCAGTACGGCGTAACGCCCTGGGGCCGGAGACCGTTTGGCAGTAAGGTACCGGGACGCCCCCGGGGTCACGACGATGCGCGACCATCTCAGCTTCGACCAGACCCTGTTCCTCGTCGGGGTCCTCGTGGCCGCCTTCGGCTGTGCCGGGGGGGCCCGCGATTTCGTGCGGCCCCAACCCCACGAGCTGGCCCTGGGCAAGACGACGTCGGCGGACATCCTGGCTCGATTCGGCCCTCCCCAGCAGCGGGGAAAAGTCATGAAGGACGGCATCGAGGTCGCGTCCTTCTCCTACAGCTACGCGGACCCGGGTGCTCCGGCCTCGGCAGCCGGGGTTTCGGCCGCGAAGGCCATGGCCTTGTATTTCGCCAGGGAGGTGCTGGTCGGGTACGAGTCCATCTCGACGTTCAAGGCCGACTCGTCGGACTTCGACGACACCCGGGTATCCGACATCACGCGGGGAGTCACGACCGAGGCCGAGGTCAGAGACCACCTGGTCGGGCGGCCGAGCGGGATGTACATCTACCCTCTCACCCCCGCCCCCGGCGAACACGCGCTCGTCTACTTGTACGGGCAGAGGAAGGGCACCGCGCGGTTTGCCCGGAAGCAACTGGTGGTCACCCTCGATGCCGCCGGGATCGTCCGCGATGTCCAGTTCGAGAAGATCGGCGACTGGTAAGCGCCACGCCCTGTCAAGCCATTCGTGAATGTTAGCGCCGCGCGCGTGACATCGCCGGCCGCGTTCCGTATGCTGTCGGCCATGAATGCACACGCCAGCGCTGCCGTGGACCACCTGCTGTCGACTCGCGCCCGTCTCGCGCCCCCTGCCGCCACGCGTCCCGTCGTCGATCCTCTCTACGATTTCGGCGCCGGCCAGCCAGATCCGGGCTCGTTCCCCTACGACGGCCTCGTGGAGGCCACGGCGCAGGTGATGAAGGCCGAGGGCGCCGCCGCCCTCATGTACGGCGAGTACCAGGGATACCGCCCGCTGCGCGAGCTGGTGTGCCACAAGTACGAGCTCTTCGAAGGCCTGAAAGTCGCGCCCGAGAACATCCTCGTGGCGAATGGCTCCGGGCACGCACTCGCGCTGGCCTTCAGCGCCTTCGTCGATGTCGGCGACCCCATCATCATCGAGGCGCCGACCTTCTCGGGCACGCTTCACACCATCCGTCGGCACGGGCCGGAGATCCTTTGTGTTCCCGTGGACGCCGAGGGCATGGTGACCGACGCCGTCCGCGAGCACCTCGAGCGCCTGCGCCGCGCGGGGCGCCAGTGCAAGCTCATCTACACCATCGTCAACTTCCAGAATCCGGCCGGCCCCTGCCTCTCTCTGCGCCGTCGCCACGAGCTGATCGAGCTGGCCCATCGCTACGACACGATCATCCTGGAGGACGACGCCTACAACGAGCTTCGCTTCGAGGGTGACGTCCAACCGCCCGTCTACGCGCTCGACACCGGCGGCCGGGTGATCCGCGCGGGAACGCTCTCGAAGATCCTCGGCGCCGGCGTGCGGCTGGGCTGGCTCTGCGCGCCGCGCCCACTCGTCCCCATCCTCCAGACGTTCCTCTACGGCGGCGGCGTCAGCCCGTACATGTCGCGGGTGGCCACCTACTACATGCGCGATCACATGGCCGAGCACGTGGCCACCCTGGTGAACGTCTATCGCGCCAAGCGCGACGCCATGCTCAAAGGACTCTGGGAAGTCCTCGAGGGCACTGACGTGGAGATCAGCCGGCCCGAGGGCGGCTTCTTCATCTGGATCAAGCTCCCGACGGGGACGAACCCGGCACGTCTCCTGGAGCTGGCCGTCCAGGCTCGCATCCAGTACAGCCAGGGCCCGGCCTTCTTCGCCGACGGCAGCGGACAGCAGTTCATCCGCCTCGCCTTCAGCTACGAGCCGCCGGCGCGCTGCTACGAGGGAGCTCGTCTCGTCGCCCAGGCGATCCGGGAGGCGCGCGGATAGCGCTCCGGCCGCATCGCGGGTGGCCGTGACCCGGCACCTCGGAAAGGAAGCTCGAGACATGCCTCTCGCCTTCGACACCATCGTCGAGTCGAGCCCCGATAGCTGGGCGATCGAGACGGCCGGCTCCGGACCGTCCGGGCGGCTGCCCCTCACTCCCGAGATGCTGCGCGAGCAGCCGAGCGGCGACATCTTCGGGCTCACGCAGAACGCCGGCATGGGCTGGGATCCGCGAGAGCTCTTGCGCCCGCAGTTCCTGCTGCTCAGCACCCAGGGCGGCGTGCGGCGCGCCGACGGCCGTCCGGTCGCCCTTGGCTATCACACCGGCCACTGGGAAGTCGGGCTGCTGATGCAGGCCGCCGCGGAGGAGCTGGCCCGGCTCGAGTGCCTGCCCTTCGCGGCCTTCGTCTCCGATCCCTGCGACGGACGAACGCAGGGGACGGCCGGCATGATGGACAGCCTCGCCTACCGCAACGACGCCGCCATCGTCTTCCGCCGCCTGATCCGCTCGCTGCCCACCCGCCGCGGCGTGCTGGGCATCGCCACCTGCGACAAGGGCCTGCCCGCGATGATGCTGGCCCTCGTGGCCATGCGCGATCTCCCCTGCGTGCTGGTGCCGGGCGGCGTGACCCTCCCGCCGCGCGATGGCGAGGACGCCGGGAAAGTCCAGTCCATCGGCGCGCGCTTCGCCCACGGGGAGCTGACCCTGGAGCGTGCGCAGGAGCTGGGCTGCCGCGCGTGCGGCTCGCCGGGCGGCGGCTGCCAGTTCCTCGGGACCGCGGCCACCTCGCAGGTGGTCGGCGAGGCGCTCGGCCTGTCGCTGCCTCACTCCGCCCTCGCCCCCTCGGGACAGCCCATCTGGCTCGACATGGCCCGCCGCTCGGCCCGCGCGCTGGCCAATCTCGAGTCGCGCCGGATTCCCACGCGCGAGATCGTGACGGACGCCGCCGTTCGCAACGCCATGACCGTGCACGCCGCCTTCGGCGGCTCGACGAACCTCCTCCTGCACGTGCCGGCCATCGCCCATGCGGCGGGCCTCCGCCGTCCCACGGTGGAGGACTGGAGTGCCGTCAACCGCCGAGTCCCGCGCCTGGTCGACGCCATCCCGAACGGCCCGCACCCGACGGTGCGCGTGTTCCTCGCCGGCGGCGTTCCGGAAGTGATGCTGCACCTCCGGCGCGCGGGGCTCCTCGACGACCGCTGCCTGACGGTCTCCGGCGAGCCGCTGGGCCGGTCGCTCGACTGGTGGGAGACCTCGGAGCGGCGGCGCGCGCTGCGCGAGCGGCTCCGCGACGACGGCATCGATCCCGACGAGGTCATCATGAGTCCCGAGCGCGCCGAGCAGGCCGGGCTCACCAGCACCGTCACGTTTCCGCGGGGCAACCTGGCCCCGGAGGGCTCGGTGATCAAGAGCACCGCCATCGACCCCACCGTCGTCGACGCCGACGGCGTGTACCGCAAGACGGGCCCCGCGCGCGTGTTCACCACCGAGCGCGCGGCCATCGCCGCCATCAAGAGCCAGGGGCCCGAGCGCATCCATCCGGGGGACGTGCTCGTGCTCATCTGCCGCGGGCCCATCGGCGCGGGGATGGAGGAGATCTACGAGATCACGGCGGCCCTGCGCCATCTCTCGTGGGGCAAGCACGTGGCCGTCCTGACCGACGCGCGCTTCTCCGGCGTCTCCACGGGCGCCTGCATCGGCCACGTCGCCCCGGAGGCGCTCGCGGGCGGGCCCATCGGGCGCCTGCGGGACGGCGACGTGATCCAGATCGCCGTGGACCGCCGGCGGCTCGAAGGCAGCATCGATCTCGTCGGGCACGGCGAAGCGATCTTCGGCCCCGAGGAGGGCGCCCGCATCCTCGCCGCTCGCCCGCCGCGGCCGGACCTGGCGGCCGATCCCGACCTGCCCGACGACACGCGGCTGTGGGCGGCGCTCCAGCGCGTGAGCGGCGGCACGTGGGGCGGATGCGTCTACGACGTCGACGCCATCGTGACAGCGCTGGGAGGAGACCGGTGACGAGCATCGTGGCAGCTCTGGGAGGAGAACGGTGACGAGCATCGGACGCTTTCGACACGACGCGCTTCAGAAGCTGGGGGGCGAGATCTTCCGCCGGGGCGGCAGCGAGGCGGCCGAGGCCGACCTCGTGATCGGCCACCTGGTGAACGCCAACCTCGCCGGGCACGACAGCCACGGCGTGGGCATGATCCCGTCCTACATCCGCCATCTGAAGGCCGGCCTGGTGTCGCCGAACACTCCCGCGAAGGTCGTCAAGGACGACGGGGCGATTCTCATGTTCGACGGCCAGCGCGGCTACGGCCGGCGCGTGGCCGGCGAAGCCATGGCCGCGGCCATCGACCGCTGTCGCCAGACCGGTATCGTCATCGTCACCCTCGCCAACGCCCATCACATCGGCCGCATCGGGGGCTACGGCGAGATGGCCATCGCCGCCGGGCTCGTGTCGCTCCACTTCGTCAACGTGGCCGACCATCGAGGGCTGGTGGCGCCGTTCCGTGGCAGCGACGCGCGCTTCTCCACGAATCCCGTGTGCATCGCCATCCCGGGGACGGCCGCGCAGCCACCGGTGCTGCTGGACATGGCCACCAGCGAAGTCGCCATGGGCAAGGTGCGCGTGGCGCGCAACGAAAAGCGTCCCGTCCCCGAGGGGATGCTGATCGATCAGCACGGGCAGCCGACCACCGATCCCAACGTGATGTACCAGGAGCCGCACGGCGCCCTGCGCGCGTTCGGCAAACACAAGGGTTATGCGCTCGCCGTCGTGACGGAGCTGCTGGCCGCGGGTCTCTCGGGCGGCAACACCATTCAGCCGGGCAATCCGCGGGCCGGCGGGACGCTCAACAGCATGACCGCCTTCCTGGTGATCCCACGCGCCTGGCCGGCACCGAGTGGTTGCGCCGCGAGATCGACGGCTTCGTGGCCTACGTGAAGGCCTCCCCGCCCGCCGCGCCCGGCGCGCCCGTCCTCGTGCCCGGCGACCCCGAGCGCATGGCGCGGGAAGAGCGCCTGCGCGACGGCATCGCCGTCGACGCGACGACCTGGGGAGAGATCCTCGCCGCCGCCGAGCAGATCGGGCTCGCGCGGGCCGACGCCGAGAAGCTCGCGGCGAGCTAGCCAAGGAGAGGATGGCGATGAAGATCGCGCGCGTGGAGACGCGTCACTGTGACGGCGGCTGGCGGCCGTGGACCTTCGTCCGCATCGAGACCGACGACGGCCTGGTGGGCTGGGGCGAGTGCAGCGACAACCGCAGCCCCTACGGGATGCAGGATGCGTGCGCGACCTCGACGCATCTGCTCGTCGGCCAGGACCCGCGGCCCGTCGAGCGGCTGTACTGGGACATGCTGCGCGCGCACGCGGCAGAACCTCGGCGGGGTCACGCACAAGGCCATGGCCGGCATCGAGCTGGCGCTGTGGGACATCAAGGCCAAGGCCCTTGGCGTGCCCGTCTACGAGCTGTTCGGCGGGCCGCTGCGCGACCGGTCCCGCTCTACTGGTCGCACTGCGGCACCACGCGCGCACGCCTGGGCCACGTGCTCGGCACGCCGCCCCTGCGCACCTACGACGACGTCGCCGCGCTCGGGCGCGAGGTCGTCCAGCGCGGCTTCACCGCGCTCAAGACCAATATCGTGATCCCCGGCGATCCGGCCTCCGTCTACTTCCCCGGCTTCACCAGCGGGATCAACACCACCGACGGCGCGCCCAGCGTGGAGATCCTGCGCGCCATCGAGCGGCTGATCGGCACGTTCCGGAGCGCCGTCGGCCCCGACGTGGGCCTCTGCCTCGACCTCAACTACAACTTCCGCACCGAGGGCGTGCTGCGCATCGCCAAGCTGCTGGAGCAGTTCGACATGCAGTGGGTGGAGTACGACAACTGGGACCCGAGGCGCTGCTGCAGATCAAGCAGTCGACGTCGACCCGGCTGGCCTCCTGCGAGAGCCTGGTGACCACGCGCCAGTACCGGCGCTTCCTCGAGCTGCACGCCATGGACGTGGCCATCATCGACGTGCCGTGGAACGGCTTCTCCCAGGCCGTGCAGATCGGCCGCATGGCCGAGGCCTACGAGATCAACATCGCCCCGCACAACTACTACAGCCACCTCGCCGACCTGCACTCGATCCACCTCTGCGCCGTGCTTCCCAACGTGCGCATCATGGAGATCGACATCGACGACGTGCCGTGGAAGGCCGAGCTGGTCACGCGGCCGCCCGCTCATCAAGGACGGCCACATCTTCGTCCCCACCGAGCCCGGCTGGGGCGCCGAGATCAACGAAGAAGTCCTGCGCGCCCACCCCTGGCCCAGGGGTAGCTCCGGCACGGAGACACGCCTCTTCTACGGGATGAAGGCGTAGCGCCCGCCGTGACGCTCGCCGGGCGCAGGAGATAGGCCAGCGTGGGACAGGCGGGATCCGGCATCGCGGTATCGCCAAGCCTGGCGACGGCCGTGCTCGACGCGGCGACCGCGGCGATGGAGCGAGGCGGTCTCAGCCACGGGCAGGTCGCCCTCGTGTTTCTCAGTGGCGATGCGCGAGCCGCCGCTCACGAAATCTTGCACGTTGTGCGGCGCGTGACAGGCGCTCGCACGGTGGTGGGCTGCTCGGGTGTCGGGGTGCTCACCGAGCAGCGCGAGATCGAGGGAGACGTCAGCGGCCGCTGTGCTCGTCATCCAGGACGATCGCCTCGTCGCCAGTCCCATATCCATCGAGAGCCTGAACCGAGGCGGTGCCGAGCTGGCCCGGGAGATCGCCGACTCCGCGGAGGCGACGCTTGGCCGAGGGAGGAAGCCTCATGCTCCTCCCGGACCCGCGCGGGTTCGACCCCAAGGCTCTGCTGGGCGGGTTGGCCGAGACCCTCGGCCCCGTGCCCGTGCTCGGAGCCGTGGCCGCGGGAACGGGCGAGCCCATCGAGCTCTGCAACACGCAGACGCTCGCGGGCGGGCTCGCGGGGGTGGCCGTGTCCGGGCCCGTGCCCTTGATCGGCGTGGCGCAGGGGTGTGCGCCGATCGGTGAGCCCTACGTCGTCACCCGGGCCGAGCGGAACGTCGTGCACCAGATCGCGGGTCGTCCTGCTCTGGAGGTCCTGCGCGAGGCCATGCACACCGTGGAGAACGCCGAGGAACGCATTCCCCGTGCGGGCATCTTCGCGGGACTGGCCATGGACCCGGCCAAGTCCCCGCTCGAGCGTGGCGACTTTCTCGTTCGCAACCTCATGGGCGTCGATCCCAAGAGTGGGGCCGTCGCCGTGGCCGAGCTGGTGCGGGTGGGACAGACGATCCAGTTCCAGCTTCGCGACGCCACCGCCTCTCGCGAGGATCTCCAGGCCACCCTCGCCTCCCTGCGCGCTCGCCTGAACGGCCGTCGGCCGGTCTTTGGCTGCTACTTCAACTGTGCGGGGCGGGGTCAGGGGCTCTACGGGGAGCCCGACCACGATGTGACCTTGATCCGGGAGGCGCTCGGCGAGTTTCCGCTCACGGGATTCTTCGGCAACGGTGAGCTCGCTCCCGTGGGTCGCCAGAATTTCTTCCACAACTACACCGGCGCCCTTCTGCTGATCCCGGAATAGCCCGGACCTCCAGCACCCGGACCTTCGACAGACACCTCGCCGACCTGCGCGCCCGCGTGAACGACTCTGCGCGGCTGAACGACTCTGCGTGGAACGACTCTGCGCGGCTTGACAGTTTCCGAGGGCGCCTGCTATCTCTACCGCGCCTCGCGACGTGCGGGGTACCACACAAGCGAGCGCGACATCGGGCAATGGAGCCCGGGAGGGAACAGCGATGACGCGAGTGACGCGACGGAATTTCCTCAAGGGTGTGGCCGTCACGCCAGGCTTCGCCGCGGCCGCGGATTTTCCCTTCGTCAACCGCCTGGCCCTCGGCGATCAGCCCATCAAGCTCGGCGCCCTCTATCCCTTCACGGGGCCCATGGCCCTCGAGGCGCAGGAGATGCTCGCGGCCACCCAGATCGCCGTGGACGACGTCAACGCGGCGGCGGCGTGCTCGGCCGCAAGGTCGAGCTGCTCACCCGCGACAGCGAGTTCAAGCCGGAGGTCATGAAGCGCAAGTCCACCGAGCTGGTGGAAGTCGAGAAGTGCCCCTTCCTGGTGGGCGCCCTCGTGGGCTTCGAGGGCATCGCGCTCTCCGAGGTCGGCTGCAAGAACGAGGTCGTGGTCGGCTTCTACGGCCAGAACTTCCTGACCGTCAAGGGCAAGATGTGCAAGTACCAGTACGGGACGAACGTGACCCCGTACCAGACGGCCGCCTCCGCCGCCCGCTTCGTGCACCAGCAGGGCTTCGGCAAGAAGTGGCACATGCTCGCCAACAACTACTCCTGGCCGCAGATGATCGAGCGCGCGCTCTCCATCGTGGCCAAGCAGGTGGGCGCGGAGTGGACGGGGGTGACGTGGGCGCCCCTGGGCACGCGCGACTTCCTGCCCTTCCTCCCCAAGGCCGCGGCCGTCAAGGCCGACGTGATCTTCGTGGTGACGTGGGCGGCCGACCAGGTCGCCTGCGCCAAGCAGATCCAGGAGTTCGGGCTGCGCAAGCAGGCCCAGGTCATCCACGGCGTCACCGAGCTGACCTTCGCCGAGGCCGCGGGCAAGGGCGTCTACGAGGGCACGTACAGCGGGATGCCCTGGTACTGGCAGCTCAAGGACAAGTACCCGGGGGCCAAGGCCTACTACGACAAGCACGTGGCCAAGCGCAAGCGCGCGCCCTCCGGCTACGCGGCGTCGACCTACGCGACCGTGCGCGTCCTGCTCGACTCCGCGAAGGACGCCAAGAGCCTGGACACCGAGAAGGTCATCCGCGCCATCGAGGGGCGAAAGTTCCAGTACCTGAAGGGGCCGGAGTATATCCGCGCCTGCGACCACGTGAACATCCAGGAGGTCTTCCTCTGCAGGGGCAAGGCGGCCTCGGCCATGAAGGACGACTGGGACTACTTCGAGATCGTCCAGGCCGTGGGCGGCGAGGAAAGCGCCGAGTCCTGCGAGAGCGAGGGCTTCGACCCCAAGAAGCGCCTGAGCGACCAGGCCTGAGGCGAGCGCCCGCCGTCCGCGCCGGCGGCGGGCCGCTCCTATGCTGTTCGGCTACCCGCTCGAAGCCTGGACCGCGCAGCTCTTCATCGGGCTGGTGAACGGCTGCATCCTGATTCTCGTCGCCCAGGGCCTGTCCATCGTGTTCGGCCTCATGGGCATCATCAACTTTGCCCACGGCATCTTCTACATGCTGGGCGCCTACGTCGGCTGGCTCACCGTCCAGCTCACCGGGAACTTCTGGCTCTCCCTGCTGGTGGCCCCCGCGCTGGTCGCCGGCGTGGGAGCGCTGGTGGAGATCGGCGTGCTCCGCCGCATCTACGGCACCAGGAACGCCAACTTCGCCGGGGTCCTCGTCACCTATGGCCTGGCCATCATGATCCCCGACATCGTCCGGATGATCTTCGGGCGGCCGGGCAAGCCCTTCGCCGTCCCCAGCTCCTCACTGGGTCCCTCTTCACCCTCGGGGGAAGCGAGATCGGCGGTTACCGCATCTTCATCATCGGCGTCACCGCGGTCCTCCTGCCCCTGTTGTGGTTGCTTCTCAACCGCACGAACCTCGGCCTGGTCATCCGGGCCGGCACCAGCGACAACAGGATGGTCCGACTCTTCGGCATCAACGTCGCCCGCACGTGGACCACGACGTATGCCCTGGGCGCAGCGCTGGCCGCCTTCGCGGGGGTCATCACCGCGCCGCTGGTGGCGGTGGCCCCCGAGATGGGCGGCCTCATCCTCATCGAGTGCTTCATCGTGACGGTGGTGGGCGGCATGGGAAGCTTCCTGGGGCCCATCGCGGGCGGGCTCCTCATCGGCCAGGTCCTGGCCCTCACGGGCATGGTGTACGACGTCTTCGCCGACGTGGTCATCTACCTCCTGATGGCGGTGGTGCTCCTCGTCCGCCCCCGCGGGCTGTTCGGCCAGGAGGGAGTCTCCGAGGAGTGACGGCGGCGTGCTGCCCGCCCTCGCGCGGTTCTTCGAGCGCTGGGGTCTGGGAGTCGCGGCCGCGCTGCTGCTGGCTGCGCCGCTCGCCGCCGACTACACGCCGTTCTACCTGGCCCTGCTCACCGAGGTGCTCGTCTTCGGACTCTTCGCCCTCGCCTACGACATCCTGCTCGGGCACACCGGCGTGCTCTCGCTGGGCCACTCGGCCTTCGTGGGCGTCGCCGCCTACGTGACGGGCCTGCTCCTGGTCAACCTGCGCACGATCTCGGTGGAGTTGGCCGTCCTGGCCGGCGCCCTCGGCGGCCTGGTGCACCGCGCTCCTCGTCGGCCCGCTCGCCCTGCGCAAGCGCGGCGTGTACTTCGCCATGCTGACCCTGGCCCTCTCGCAGGTCTTCTACTACATCGTGCTCATGTGGAGGCCCACCGGGGGCACCGACGGCCTGGGAAACCTGCCGCGGCTGTTCCTCAGCGACGTCTTCGGCGGCTTCCGCCTCTCCAAGCGTCCCGTCGCGCTCTACTACGCCATCGCGGCCACCGTCTTCCTGGCCATGCTCCTGGTCCGGCGCATCCATCGCTCGCCCTTCGGACGGGCGATGCGCGCGACCAAGGCCAACGAGCGGCGCGCCCAGGCCTGCGGATACGACACGCGGCGAGTCAAGCTCGTGGCCTTTGCCCTCTCGGGGCTCTTCTCCGGGCTGGCGGGTGGACTGCTCACCGTCACCCTGGAGTTCGTGCCCATCGAGAACATCCACTGGACGATGTCGGGCACCGTGCTCATCATGACCCTCTTCGGCGGCACGGGCACCCTGCTCGGCCCCTTCGTCGGCTCCGCGGTGTTCGTGTGGATGCGCGATTTCCTCTCCAAGAAGCTCGAGTACTGGGAGGTCTTCGTCGGCGCCAGCTTCGTCCTCATCGTCCTGTTCCTGCCCGAGGGCATCGTGGGGAGCTTGCGCCGCCTGGTGCGCGCGCGGCTGCTTGTTGGGCGTCTACCATCATTTGGAGGGGGCCTGGACCCCCTCCAAACCTCCCCATTAGCGCGGGCTGTGACACCCGTCCGATCCTCCCGCGGGGCGCCGGATGCCCCACGCGCTCCGGCTCCCCCGGAGGCGCCGGCGATCTGGCGAACGCCGTCGCCTCTCGACGGCCGGCCGGCAGCGCCGGCGACGGGCCTGCTCCTGGAGAGCCGCGGGCTCACCATGCGCTTCGGGGGGCTCACCGCCGTCGACCGCGTCGACTTCCAGGTCGGCGCGGCGAGCTGCGCGCCGTCATCGGCCCCAACGGAGCGGGGAAGACCACGTTCTTTAACATGCTCACCGGGGTCCTGCCCCCCACGGACGGGCGGATCCTCTTCAAGGGGCAGGACATCACCGCGTTCCCCCCGCACGTGGTGTCCCGGCTGGGCCTCGCGCGCTCCTATCAGGTCACCAACATCTTCGCGGACCTCACGGTCCTGCGAGAATCTCCGGATCGCCGCCCAGTCGCGCGTCACCACCTTCAGCCTCTGGCGCAACGCCGACGCGCTCCGCGAGGTGGCCGAGCGCGCGGAGCGCATGCTCGCCCTGCTCGGCCTCGGGGCCAAGCGGGATCTCCCCGCCGGCGCCCTCTCCCACGGCGAACAGCGCTATCTGGAGATCGGCATCGCGCTGGCCACCGAGCCAGAGTTCCTGCTGCTCGACGAGCCCACCGCGGGCATGAGCCCCGAGGAGACCAAGCAGACGGCGCGACTTCATCCGCACCATCGCGGGAACGTGACCATCGTCCTCGTGGAGCACGACATGGAGGTGGTGATGGGGGTCTCCGACCGCATCACCGTGCTGAACTACGGCAAGGTCCTGGCCGAGGGCTCGCCGGCCGAGATCCGCGAGAACCCCGACGTGCGCCGCGTGTATCTTCGCGACTGATGCTCCGCCTCGAGCACATCGACACGTACTATGGTCTGAGCCACATCCTCCAGGGCGTGTCGCTCACCGTCAACGCCGGGGAGGCCGTGGCCCTCCTCGGCCGCAACGGCGCGGGCAAGACCACGACCTTGAAGTCCATCATGGGCGTGCTGAAACCGCGGGGCGGGCGCATCACCTTCGAGGACCGCGACGTCACCGGCTCCCCCCGCACCGCATCGTGCAGCTGGGCATCGGCTACGTCCCCGAGGAGCGCCGCGTCTTCCCCAACCTCACCGTCTACGAGAACCTCAAGATGGCGCGGCTCATGGTGGACGGCGGCCGGCGCATGGACGACTACCTCGACCGCGTCTTCACCCTCTTCCCGCCCCTCAAGGCGCGCCTGCGCACCCGCGGGCGCACGCTCTCGGGCGGCGAGCAGCAGATGCTGGCCATGGCCCGCAGCCTGGGCACCGAGCCGCGACTACTCCTGATCGACGAGCCGACCGAAGGACTGATGCCGGCCTTCGTGGAGACGATCGGCCAGACCATCCTCGACATCCAGCGCCAGGGCCTCGCCGTTCTGCTCGTCGAGCAGAACACCAAGCTGGCCCTCGACGCCACCCAGCGCGTCTACCTGATCGAAAAGGGCGTGATCCGCCACGAGGGCGCCTCGGCTGCTCTCAAGCAGGACCCCGAGACGCGCCTGCGCTACCTGGGGGTCTGATCCTCGCGGCGTTCGAGGACGCAGCGTTAGCATTCGCCTTCTCGACCGCGTCGGCGCTGGGCCTCGAGCCGGCGCGCATCCGCCCTTCCCGGCCGGATCGCAGCGGTGGAGGGAATTCCGTACCGATCGGGCACATATCCGCGCCCCGGCGCCTCACCAGCACCGAGACCGGGCTGAACAACACGATCATCAGCCCGTTCAACCTGGCCCGGGCGCTGCCGAGTGATTTCTTCGTCTCGGCCCGCTTTGCCATCCACGTGCCGAACGGTCAGTATGACCGCGACGACCTCGTGAACAGCGCCAACAACTTCTGGGCCTTCGAGCCAAGCGTCGGGATCACGTACGTGAGAGACGGGCTCGATCTCTCGGTGCGTCTGTCTACGACATCATGACGGAGAACACGAGCTCGACCGCCCGGGGCAACGTGAACGGCAGGTATCAGTCGGGCAACATCTTCTCGGCCGATTACACCGCGTCGCAGGACCTTCGGGCCATGGCGCTTCGGAGTGACCGGCTCCGGCATTCAGCAGACGCAATGATTCGGCCGGGGGACGGACGTTGCGCGACACCACCTTTCTCGAAAGTCGGCATCGGGCCGCTGATCCAGTCCAACGCCAGCTAGATCGGCCTCAACGCGCACTATATCCGCGACCTCGCCTGGAAAGACACGTTGGGGGCGACAATCTCTGCTTCAGGGTCACGGCCAGGTTCTAGCCGGACTCACAGCGCGCGCGCCTATTGAAGCACCTCGGTCGCTTGCAAGAGAAGGGACGGCGGCAGCGTCAGGCCCAGGGCGTGAGCGGTCCGGCCGTTCACGACCAGCTCAAACTCCCGGGGCCGCTCCACGGGCAGCTCGGCCGGCTTCGCGCCTTTCAGGATACGATCCACGTAGTAGGCCGTCCGACCAAACATCGCGTCGAAGTTCGCCCCGTACGCCATGAGACACCCCGCGTCGACCAGCAGCCGCCCCTCACACATCGCGGGGAGTCGATGCTTGGTGAGGAGCGCGGCGAGGGCAGCGCGGTGTTGGGGAAAGAACGGGGACGGTATCTGGAGCAGCGCTTGGGTGCCCGACGCTTTAGCGGCGGCGACCGCGCGGTCCAGATCGGACGGCTCCCGCACTTCCTGGATGTGCAGTTGCACCCTTAAGGCCTTTGCCGTGTCCTGCGCCGCGCGCACGGTATCGGCCTCGCGATTCCCGGCGGCATGCCAGAGGACAGCGACGCGCGAGAGTTGGGGAACGGCCTCTCGGAGCAACTCGATCTGTTTAACGGTGAGCTCGGTGCCTTGAAACGCCTGCCCGGTGATGTTCCCTCCCGGTCGCGCCAAGCTGGCGACAAACCCTGCCTCTACGGGATCGTTCATGATCACCGCCACGATGGGAATGGTCGTGGTGGCCTTCTGGGCCGCACGGACAGCGAAGCCTCCCCCCATGGTCACGAGGATGTCCACCGGAAGCCTGACCAGCTCAGCCGCCAGGGCGGGCAGGCGGTCAAAGCGTCCTTCCGCCCACCGATACTCGATGGCGATGGTCTGGCCATCCACGTATCCGAGGGCGCGCAACCCGTCGAGGAAGAACGGCATCCTATGGGCCGCGCCGGCCGCATCCGCCAGCCCCAAAATTCCGAGCCGTGGGACGGGCCGCCGTTGCGCCTCGGTGGTGACGAGGCCCCCGAAAATTCCGACGCCTAGGAGAACGGTGATCGCGACAGGACGGCACCGCATAGTGCTCTCCTCGCCGCGGAGGCTGCCTCGGGTGTTCTCGATGGTGCGGCGTAATGAACCATCGGTTTGGCGCCCAATCGCACGGAGCGCAGGACCAGCCCTCGCGCTCCTCGGAGCTGCTCCCGGCGCATGCCTACCGAGAGCACTTCGGTCGCCTGAACGAGGAACGATGGCGGCAGCGTCAAGCCCAGGGCGTCAGGATATCAGGATATCGATGCTCAACGGCTGCCGCGATTTCGTTCATTCACTTCAACACGAGCGACAGTGCGACGATGGACGCCACCGCCAGCGCGGCGGCCGTGGCCATCAATCGTACGGCGCGGACGACGTCGGCCGGCTCGGGGGCGCGGCCGTCGCCAAGATGGTAGGCGCCGGGCTTGGCGAGCGTGACGCCGAGGGCTCCGGCCACGGCGGCCATCGTCCAGCCCGCGTTGGGGCTGGCCGTGCGGCCATGATCGCGTCGCCTCGTCGCGAAGGCGCGGCGTGCGTCGGCGCCAGCGCTCACCGGGGGGAGGGCGTTCATGCTGCGCTCCCTCGCCAGCCTGGCGTTGCGGGCTTGCGCGCTCTTACTGCATCTTCGCGGCGAGCGCCGCGCAGAATGCCTCCAGGCCGTCGAGCGCGGACGAGGACGCAGCGGCATGGATGCGCGTCCAGTCGAGCGCCCCGTACTGGTGGGCCACGAGGTTGCGGAGCCCGGCCGCCGCCACCAGGCGGAGCGCGAGCGGGCGTGGGATGACGCCGTGATCGGCCAGGGCCAGGAAGAGTTCTCCGTACCGATCGGGGACATCCCAGCCTTCGTCCGCCAGCCAGTGCGCGGCCAGATCGAGGCATGCCTGGATCGCGACGAACAGATTCAGCACGACGACCTCGCGGGCCGTGCGATCGGCCTCGAACGCCTCCAACGACGACGGCAGCACGGACCCGATCCGGGCGACCGCATCACGGACGATCGCCACGTGCCGGGCGAGGAGAGAGCGATCAACCACGTTTGGCCGCTGCGCGGAGGACACCTTCCGCGCAGCGTTCTTCCACGGGTTTGAAGTCCAGGTACTGGACAATCGCTTGGGTCTTTCGACGCACGAGGGCCGCATGGTCCCGCTCGAGGATGAGACGGCCGTCGCGAAAGATACGGTAGGCGAGAGGCGCCGGGGCCTCGTCCATCAGGACGAGGTCCACCGACCGCCCCGCCGCCGATTCGAGCCGGGCGATCAGATGCCCGAGGGTCGTTGCGTCGCGCGCTGCGGCCGGCCCGAGCTCGACCGCCACGTCGACGTCGCTCGTCGCGCGGAGGGCACCACGCGCTCCTGACCCAAAGAGCAGGGCGTACGCGACGTCGCGCTCTTCCTCGAGAACACGGCGCAACGAGTCGAGCATGTCTATGGGAGCTTCCCCAGGGCCCGCAGGACGACTTCGGGCGTGATGGGCACCTGGGTGACGCGCGCGCCGAGGGGGAACAGCGCGTCGTTGACCGCGTTCAACACCGCGCCCGGCGCGCCGGCCACGCCGGCCTCCCCCGCCCCCTTGAAGCCGCCCTCGGAGTAGGACGTGGGCGTCTCGGTATGGCCGACCCAGATGTCGGGAAGCTCGGCGGCCATCGGCACGAGGTAGTCCATCATCGTGGTGGTGAGAAGCTGGCCCTGCTCGTCGTACACGCAGTGCTCCCAGAGGGCATCGCCGAGACCGTGGGCCACGCCGCCCCGCACCTGCTCGTCCACCAGCATGGGGTTGATGATGCGACCACAGTCGTCGGCCACCCAGTGGCCGAGCAGGCGCACGAAGCCCGTGTCCGTGTCGACCTCGACGTAGGAGAGCTGCACGCCGTTGACGTAGGCCAGTGGCTGGTGGCGCGGCACGTAGTGGCGGGTCACCGTCAGCTCCGACTGGAAGTCCTTGGGCAGGGTGTCGGGACGGAAGTACGCGATGCGCCCCAGCTCGGCAAGCGGCAGGCGCGACTCGCCGGTCACGGCGTCCACGATGTGCCCGCGGCGGATGTCGAGGGCGAGGGGATCGACGTCGAGGACGGCCGCCGCCACCTTCAGGATGTTCTCGCGCAGGGCCTTCCCGCTCTGCAAGGTGGCCTCGCCTCCGATGGCCGCCGCGCGACTCCCCCACGTGCCCCCGCCGTACGGCGTCACCAGGGTGTCGCCGGTGAGGACGCGCACGTCCTCCACCGGCACCCCCACCGCGGTGGCCGCCACCTGGGCGAGGATGGTGTCGGTCCCCTGCCCCTGCTCGGTGACGCTGGCGATGACGGTGACCTTCCCCGAGGGCTCCAGGCGCGTCGTGGTCCCGTCCTGCGAGCTGATGCGCGCGCCACCCGTTCCATACGTCGCGGCGCCGGGCGCGGTCAGGTCGAGAAAGACGCAGAGGCCGAGCCCGCGGTGGACGCCGCGGGTGCGCAGCGCATCGCGTTCCCGGCAGAGCGCCGCGTAGTTCGAGATCTCCAGCACCTTGGTGAGGGACTCCTCGTGCGAGAGCTTCTCGAAGAAGAGCCCGGAGGGCGCGGTGTACGGATACATGTCGGCGGTCAGAAGATTCCTGCGGCGAATCTCCACGGGATCCAGCTTCAACTCGCGCGCGATGCGATCGACCGTGGCGTCCATGACCAGCGAGGCCACCGGATGCCCGACCGCGCGGTACTGGGACATCGACGTCTTGTTCTGGAAGACGACGCGCCCGCGGGCCCGGTAGTGGCGGAAGCGGTAGGGCCCGGGCGTGGTGCGCAGTATCTGGCCGCTCTCCACCACGCTGGAGCGCGGATACATCGAGAACGGCCCGACCCCGGTGAGGTCGTCGAGGGTCATCCCGAGGATCGTCCCGTCGCGCTTCACCGCCACCTCGACCGCGACGCGATGATCCCGCGCGTGGATGTCCGTCTGGAACGACTCCACCCGGTCGGCCACGAACTTCACCGGCCGTCCCACCTTGACGGCCAGGGCGCACGTGGCCAGCTCGTCGGGATAGGTGTGGATCTTGAGGCCGAAGCTTCCCCCGACGTCCTTGTTGATCACCCGCACCTTGTGCTCGGGAATGCGCAGATGGCGGGAGAGGATGTCGTGGAGCATGTAGGGAGCCTGTCCCGAGTGGTAGACGGTGAGCGTCCCCTCGTCGGGCTGGTAGTCGGCGAGCACGACCCGAGGCTCGAGGCTGACGACGGTATGGCGACCCGTCACGTACGTCTCGCGCACCACCACATCGGCCTCCGCGAAGGCGGCCTCCACGTCGCCGGCGTTGATCCTCGTCTCGAGCACGAGGTTGTCGCCCAGCTCGGGATGAATGACCGGGGAGTCCGGCGCCAGGGCCGCTTCCGGATCGACCACGGGCGGGAGCGGCTCCCACTCCACGCGCACGCGCCCGCAGGCGTCCTCCGCGCGGGCCCGACTCTCCGCGACCACGGCCACCACGGGCTCGCCTTGCCAGACGGCCTTGTCGACCGCGAGGGCGTACTGCGTCGCCGACTTCATGCCGGCGTAGTTCAGGAGCACGCCGACCCACGGCTCGCAGAGTGACGCCATCTCGCGGCCGGTCACCACCGCGACCACGCCCGGCGTCGCCTCGGCCTCCCGGGTGTCGATGCTCAGGATCCTCGTGTGGGCGTGGGGCGAGCGGAGGAACGCGGCGTGCGCCATCCGCGGAAGCCTCACGTCGTCGGTGTAGGTGCCGCGGCCGGCCACCAGGCGCGCCGTCTGGGGGCGCACGACCGAGCGGCCGATATAGCCGCCCTCGGCCGACGAGGACGACGCGGCGGCCGCCGCGGGCGCGGCCGCGCCGGCCCGCAGTTCGGCGGCGCGACTGACGGCGCGCACGATGGCGTGGTAGCCCGTGCAGCGGCAATAGTTGGCGGAGATCGCCTCCCGGATGGCGGCGTCGTCGGGCCGGGCCACCCGCTCCAACAGATCGTGCGCGGTGAGGAGCATGCCCGGCGTGCAGAACCCGCACTGCAGCGCGTTCTCCTCGCGGAACGCCCGCTGCAGCGCGGCGATCTCGCCGCGCGCGGACAGGCCCTCGATCGTTTCCACCTGACCGCCGTCGGCCTGCACGGCCAGGGTCAGGCAGCCGCGGACGAGCCTGCCGTCGACGCGCACGGTGCACGCGCCGCACACGCCGTGCTCGCAGCCGACGTGGGAGCCCGTGAGGTCGAGCTCCTCGCGGAGGAAGTCCACGAGGTTCAGCCGCGGCTCCACGCGAGCGTGCACGGAGGCGCCGTTGACGGTGACGGAGACCTCGACGGTGGACTCCCGGGACGACGTCGGTGTCGGACTCACGGGGCGGTCTCCGTCAGCCGGGAGATGGCGCGGCTCAACAGCACACGAGCGAGATGGCGGCGCAGGGCGGCGCTTCCGTGGACGTCGCCGGACGGATCGAGATCCTCGTCGAGGGCCCCCTGCGCCGCCTCCACCGCGGCCCGGTCGGCGCGCCGACCAGCGAGGGCGCGCTCGGCGCCCCGGGCCCGCACGGGGGTGTCGCCGACGCCGAAGAAGGCCAGCCGTACCTCGTGAATCGTCCGGTCCTCGACCTGCGCGAGGGCCGCGATTCCCGCGAGGGCGAAGTCGCCGTGGCGGCGCGCCAGCTCGTCGAAGTGCCACCGCCAGCCCGTGGGGAGCAGCGGAACCACGAGCTCCGTGAGTACTTCCCCGGGCTCCAGCGCCGTGGTGTACACCCCCCGGAAGAACTCGGAGGCCGGGATCGCCCGCGTCCCTCCGCGCCGCGCCGCACGGATGGTGGCGTCGAGCGCCACCGCGCACGCCGGCAGTTCCGCGGCGGGATCGGCGAGGGCCAGACTCCCTCCGATGGTCCCGCGCGTGCGAATGGCCACGTGGCCGACGTGCGGCATGGCTGCGGCGATGAGTGGAGCCTGGGCCGCCACCAGCGGCGAGCGCTCCACCGCCTCGTGGCGAGCGAGCGCCCCCATCGCCACGCCGTCGCCCGTCACGCGGATGTCCGCGAGACCGGGCAGCCGGTTGATGTCGATGAGCGCGCGTGGCGTGGCCAGCCGCATGTTCAGCGCAGGGACGAGGCTCTGCCCACCGGCCAGGAGGCGTCCATCGTCGCCATATCGGTCGAGAAGATCGAACGCCTCGTCCAAGGTGGCGGGCCGGTGGTAGGCGAAGGGCGCTGGCTTCACCCTACTCCACCTGGCGCAGCCGGATCACCTCGGGGCGGCCGTCCATGAACTCGCCCATCTTCCGTCCCAGCGCCTTGAAGTAGTCCGTGGCCCGGTGGGCGTCGACAGCCGACTGGTCGACGTAGCGCTCCATGAAGACGTACGTGTGGGGCGCCTCGGCCTGATGCAGCGCGTAGAGCGCACACCCGGGCTCGTTGGCGTTGACCTTGGCCACCAGCTCCTTGGCCACGGCCTCGAACGCCTGTTCCATCCCGGGCTTCACTTTCAGCGTCGCGACGATTCCTAGCATGCCGTCCTCCCTCGTGACGTCCGACGTGCAAGCGTCCACTCCATCACGTCTCGGCCGCTCGGGCAAACCTCTGCTCTCTCGAAGCGTTCCCGGCTGCGCCCAGTGCCTCAGGTCGCGACCAGCACGTCCGTCGCGTCGCCCGACACGACCTTCATGCGCTATGCGGCGGAGGAGGCGCTGTCCGCCGCGCCGGGAATCCATGCGGTGAAGGTCGTCCCGCGCCCGGCGCCGCTCTCCACGCGCAGCTCGCCCCCGTGGGCCTTGACGATGTCTCGACAGATGGCCAGGCCGAGTCCGCTGCCCCGGCCCGCGGGCTTGGTGGTGAAGAACGGCTCGAACACGCGCGGGAGCAGCTCGGCCGAAATACCCGGCCCGGTGTCGTGGACGGTGACGGCCACGCCGGACCGATCGCGGACAACCGCGTGGTGGGCGGCCACCTCCACCTCACCTCCGACGGGCGTGGCATCGATGGCGTTCAGGATCAGGTTGATGAGCACCTGCTGGAGCTGGCCCGCGTCCGCCGACATGAGCGGCAGGTCGTCGGGCACGCGCGTTTGCAAGATCACCTGCCGGCGACGCGCGGGATGGCGGAGCAGGGGCAACGCGCGGTCGAGCACCGTGCGGAGCGCCGTCACCCGGATCTCGGGATCGCGCGGGCGCACGGTGTCGAGCAGTGAGCGGATGATCCCCGAGATTCGCTCGATCTGGGCCACGATCGTCTCGAGATCCTTGCGTGCGGCGGCGTCCAGCTCCGCCGTCTTCAAGATGAACTCCGCGCGGCCCGAGATGATGTTGAGCGGGGTCCCCACCTCGTGGGCGATGGCGGAGGCGAGCTTGCCGGCGACGGCCAGGGTCTCCGCCTGGCGGAGCTGCTGCTCCAACTCGAGCGTCCGCTCGGACTCCGCCATGAGGCGCAGGCGCGCCGCCTCCAGCTGCGCGGCCATCTCGTTGAAGGCGTGCGCCGCCTCCCCCAGCTCGTCCCGCCGCGCGATGGGGATCGGCGGACCGGCCTCACCCCGTTCGAGCCGCCGGAGGCCGGCGAGGAGCAGGGACAGCGGACGCAACACCTCGCGTTGCATGGCGGCGGCGCTGATGGACACGATCACCACCAGGATGATGGCCATGCGGAGCCACACGTCGTTGGCCGCCGCGCGGATCCTGGCCCTGATGCCCGCGGCCACGTGCTGGACCTCCATGGCGCCGTCGATGGCCCCCTGGCGGCCGCGGAGCGGCACCACGTAGGTCAAGACCTGGCGCGGCCCCACGCGCGCGTACTCGGCCACGGGGGCGCCGCTCTGCATCGCCCTCCGCAACAGCGCCGTGGGCGCGGGCGCGTTCCGGTGCTCGGGATCCGACGACAAGGTTGGCGTCAGGGTGTTGTCGAAGAGGCGGATCCGCTCGATCTCCTGCTCGTGTCCGGCCATCTCCGAGAGGAGCCGCTTGACGTCGGTGATCTGGCGATCGCGCAGGGCGTTCTCGACCGCGATCTGGATGGCCCGCGTGGCCAGGGCCATCTTGCGCTGGTCCTCCTCGAGGAGTTGCGCTTCCTCCTGCCGCACGCGAATGAACCCGTGCGCCCCCAGCGCGAGGAGGGCCGGCAGGAGCACGATCAAGATCAGCCGGAGCCTCAACCCCATCGCTCCGACTATGCCACGAGTCGATGGGGGCCTCGACAGGGCCTGACTGGAGAGATGGGGGGCCTCGCTCGGGCCCCCCAAGCCCCCCGCGCTCGTCGCGCCCCGGGTACCCCGGGCGCTCCTCGGTTCTCCGAAACGCTCCCCCATCATTCGCGAACGATCGGCGAGCGCGAGGCAGCGGGCCTGTGTTCAGCCGCCGGTCTGTCCGAGCGGCGGCTTTGCCGCCGCCATCGCTGAAAAAACCTCGCGGGATCCCGCTGGGGGGTGTCGGGGGGAGCGGCGACGCTCCCCCCGACGTGTCAAAGATGCGACAACGTCTCGTGCGGGGGCGATTCGCGCGCGCGGGGGAACCGACGCTCCAGGATGCGCTGGGCGAGGTTCCGGCCACCGATGCCGAAGGCCAGGGCCAGGGCCAGCACCAGTCCACCAAAGGTGATCCCGAAAGCGATCAGTACCATGTCGCGCCCGATGCCGATCTCGGTGAGCGCGGTGGCCACGGTGAAGAGCAGCACCCCCCACCGCGCCGTCCGCGCCAGCAGCCGCGCCTCCGGCACGCCGGCGTTGACGGCGGCGACCAGGACGGCGTGGCCGAGGAAGTTCGCCGTGAGCATGCCGACCACGAGGATGAGGAGCGCGGTCAACGCCCGGGTCAGCAATCCCATCAGAAGGCCGGTGGCGCCCGGCACTCCCGGGAGGGCCATGGCCTCGATCCCCATCGTGGCGAAGATCACGAAGGTGCCCCAGAACACGAGCACGCGGAGGACCTGGGACGGCGGACGCGCGACGCTGCCGCGAGACAGCGCGGCCGTCAGCCCCCAGGCCCGGCTGCGCTCGTCCAGGCGTACGGCCCTGGCGATCCGCGCGATCACGCCGCCCGCCACCCAGCCGAGGAGGAGACCGAGGGCGAGGAGCGTGAGCATGGCGAGGACGCGAGGGACCACGGCGCCCAGGGTGATGCCCAGATCACGCAAGGCCGTCACCACGAGGTCACGCCAGAATTCCGTCATGCGTCAGCTCCCTTTCCGCTCGCCGGCGGCATCGCTCGCTCGTGATCGGCTCCGCGTGGCCTCCTGGACGGCCTCCAGGATGGCGCCGAGCTGGAACGGCTTCTCGAGGTATCGATCGGCGCCCCGCCGCAGCGCCTCCTCGGCGACGCGAGGTCCCCCGAACGCGGTGATCAGAATGACGGGCGTCTCGGGGCACTGCCGCCGAAAGTCGGGAAGAACCTCGAAGCCCCCGGGCTCGGGCATCTCCTTGTCCAGAATGACGACGTCGAAGCGCGCCACCCGCGCGGCGGCGAGCAGCCGTTCACCGTCGGGCTCCTCGATCACCTGGTATCCCTCGCGCTCCAGCCAGTCGCGCAGCAGGGCGCGCATGGCCGGGTCGTCGTCGACCACGAGCACGGTCCCCGCGTGTCCGTTGGCGTCGCTCACTGTCTGCCTCGCATGTCTGGGTATTGAGATGGGGGGCCCCGAGATGGCCCCCCACATCCCCCAGCGCTCGGCGCGCCCCGGGGAACCCGGGGCGCCCCTCGATCCCCCAGCCCCCCGCGCTCGGCGCGCCCCGGGAAACCCGGGGCGCTCCACGATTCTCCGACATGGTGCTCGGGCAAGAGCGGTGCCACGACGCAGAACCAAAAAGGGCTGACATGGACAGTCTTCTCGGCGAGTCGCGGCGCGACAGGATGTCGCTGATCCGACAGCGTGACTGCGGGCCACGCATCGCTCGCATGGGGTCGCTACCGGGGCGTCCCCGGGCCGCGGCCGCCGTTCCGGCGCATCGTCAGGACGACCATGCAACGACCATCGAGGGCGTAGGCGTCGCCTCCCTTGAAGAGCCGACGGGGCGGCTGGCCGTCGGCGATGCGCGTGTCGAGAACCGGTTCCCAGCGGACGCCCCGCCGGTGCGCCGGGAGCACGAAGTCGACCGCCTCGTGGTATCCGTTGATGAGGATGAGGAAGGTGTCGTCGACGATCGGCTCGCCCCGCGCGTCCACCTCGTCGAGGGCGTCGCCCGACATGCGCAGGCCCAGGGCGCGCGTCAGGGGATTCTGCCACTCCTCCTCGCTCATCTCCCGGCCGTCGGGACGCAGCCACGTGAGGTCCTTCACCTCGGAGCCCCGGATGCGGCGGCCGTAGAAGAACTGGCGCCGGCGCAGGGCGGGGTGCGCACGCCGCAGGGCGATGACCCGGCGGGTGAAGGCCAGCAGCTCGCGGCGCGTGCGGTCCAGATTCCACTCGAACCAGCTGATCTCGTTGTCCTGGCAGTAGGCGTTGTTGTTGCCGCCCTGCGTCCGGCCGATCTCGTCTCCTCCGCACAGCATGGGCACGCCCTGCGCGGTGAACAGCATGGCCAGGAAGCTGCGCTTACGGGCCTCGCGCAACGCGATGATGGCCGGATCGCTGGTCGGTCCCTCGACCCCGCTGTTCCAGCTCAGATTGTTGTCCGTGCCGTCGCGGTTGTCCTCGCCGTTGGCCTCGTTGTGCTTGGTGTTGTAGCTGACGAGATCGTGCAGGGTGAAGCCGTCGTGGGCGGTGACGAAGTTGATGCTGGCGAATGGCCGGCGCCCGCCGCGGCCATAGAGATCGCTGGAGCCGGTGAGGCGAAAGCCCAGGGCCCACGCCTGTCCTTCGTCGCCCCGCCAGAAGCGGCGGACCGTGTCGCGGTACTGATCGTTCCACTCCGCCCACAGCACCGGGAAGTTGCCCACCTGGTAGCCGCCCTCACCGAGGTCCCAGGGCTCGGCGATGAGCTTCACCTGCGAGAGCACCGGATCCTGGTGGATGACGTCGAAGAAGGCGCCCAGGCGGTCCACGTCGTGCAGCTCGCGGGCCAGCGCGGAGGCGAGGTCGAAGCGGAAGCCGTCGACGTGCATCTCGAGGACCCAGTAGCGCAGGCTGTCCATGATGAGCTGCAGCGCGCGGGGGTGCGTGAGGTTGAGGGTGTTGCCGCAGCCCGTGTAGTCCATGTAGTGCCGGGCGTCGTCGGGGACGAGCCGGTAGTAGGCTCGCGTTGTCGATGCCCCGGAAGCACAGGGTGGGGCCCAGGTGGTTGCCCTCCCCGGTGTGGTTGTAGACGACGTCGAGGATCACCTCGATCCCGGCATCGTGCAGGCTCTTCACCATCGTCTTGAACTCGTGCACCTGCTGCCCCGGCCGCCGCCGTGCGGCGTAGCGCACGTCGGGGGCGAAGAACCCGATGGAGTTGTACCCCCAGTAGTTCGTCAGCCCGCGATCCACGAGGGGCTTCTCGTGCCACGAAGTGGTGCACGGGCAGCAGCTCGACCGCGGTGACGCCGAGCGCCGACGAGGTAGTCGATCATCACGGGCGAGCCGAGGCCCGCGTAGGTCCCCCGCAGCTCGCGCGGCACCTCCGGGTGGCGCACCGTGAAGCCCTTGATGTGAACCTCGTAGATGATCGTCTCCTCCCACGGCGTGCGGGGGGGTCGGTCGGCGCCCCAGGTGAAGGCCGGCTCGATCACCACGGACTTCGGCATGCTGGGCGCGCTGTCGCGCTCGTCCGGGGCGAGATCGGCGTCCGGATGCCCGATGGTGTAGCCGAACACGGCGTCGTCCCATCTGATCCGCCGTCGATGGCCTTGGCGTACGGATCGAGGAGCAGCTTGTGCGGATTGAAGCGATGCCCGCTCGCCGGGTCGTAGGGACCGTGCACGCGGTAGCCATAGCGTTGCCCGGGTCGGCCTTCCGGCAGCGCGATGTGCCAGACCTGATCGGTGCTCTGGGACACCGCGATGCTTCGTCTCCTCGCCCGCCGCGTCGAACAGGCACAGCTCCACCGCCGTGGCATGCTCGGAGAAGAGCGCGAAGTTCACGCCTCGACCCGTCCCAGGTGGCGCCGAGCGGAGAGGGACGACCCGGGCGCGTCCTCACGCCGCCGACCGCTCCTCGAGCCAGTACTCGACGTGCCACGGACTCAGCGCTTCGTGACCGCCGATCCCCGACTGGGCCGCGCAGCGCACGAGCAGACGGCCGCGCGGCGCCTCGGCGCGCAGGATGGGCGATGGCCCGAGATTGGCCGACCAGGGTCAGACCGCGTCCCGTCTCCGAGCGTCCACGTCACGACAAGCCCGCGTCTCGGCGAAGCGCGTCGCGGAGGCGCGAATCGCATCCGATCCGCGAGCCGGGGCACGATCTCCCGCTGCCGGATGTGCAGCAGGTCGCGGGTCCACTCCCAGCGCACTCGCGTGCGCCGGATGGGCCAGCGCGCTCCAGTCGAGCCGCGAGCGCTCCATGGTGGCGGCATCCTGAGGGTCGGGAATGGCCGCGCGGGCCGCGGCTTCGGCGAAGCCCGGGACGTGGCGGAACTCCGCGCGCCGCCCCTCGCGGACCTTCGTCGGCCAGGTCGGGACCGAAGTCGCAGAAGAACAGGAACGGCTCGGGGGCCTCCCACTCCTCGCCCATGAAGAGGAGCGGTGGCGACGGAGCCAGCAGCATCAGCGCCGTCACCGCGCGCACCGCCGCCCGGGGCCCGAGCGCGGGCAGCCGCTCGCCGAAGGCGCGGTTGCCGACCTGATCGTGGTTCTGCAGAAAGGAGACGAACGCCGTGAGGGGCACGCCCTCCGTGGACGCGCCGCGCGAGTGCCCTCGATAGGGGGAATGCTGGCCCTGGAAGTCGAAGCCCTGGGTCAGGCAGCGCGCCAGCGAGGCGAGGGGATCCGGATAGTCGGCGTAGTAGCCGTCGTGCTCGCCCGGTGGTGATCACGTGCAGGGCGTGGTGGAGGTCGTCGTTCCACTGCGCCGCGTAGAGGCGACGGCCCGTAGGGTCCCGGCCGCAGATAGCGCACCTCGTTGGCGTCGTTCTCCACGACGAGGTGCACGCGCCGCACGGCGCCCGGCCCGGCCTGCACCTGCGTCGCGATCTCCTCGAGGAGATTCGGGGATGATTCGTCGTGCAGGGCATGGACGGCGTCCAGTCGCAGGCCGTCCATCCGGTATTCCTCGAGCCAGAAGAGCGCGTTCTCCACGAAGAAGGCCCGCACCGTCGCGCTGCGCGGCCCCTCGAGGTTGATGGCGGCCCCCCACGGCGTGTGCCGGCTCGGGTCGAAGAAGTCCGGTGCGTAGAGCCCGAGATAGTTGCCCTCCGGGCCGAAGTGGTTGTAGACCACGTCCAGGATCACGGCCAGCCCGCGCCGCGTGACACGCACCGACGAAGGCCTTGAGGTCTGCCGGACGCCCATACCGGCTGTCCGGGGCAAAGAGCAGCGTGCCGTCGTAGCCCCAGTTCCACCGCCCCGGAAAATCGGCGACGGGCATCAGCTCCACCGCGGTGACCCCGAGGTCCACGAGGTGATCGAGTCGCGCCTCCGCGCCCCGAAAGGTGCCCTCTGGGGCTGAAGGTGCCGACGTGCAGCTCGTAGAAGACCATCTCCTCCCACGGTCGCCCTCGCCACGCGGCGTCCTCCCACACGAAGGCGTCCGGATCGACGACCTCGCTCGGCCCGTGCACGTCCTCGGGCTGGAAGCGCGAGGCGGGATCAGGGACGACGGCGCCGCCGTCGATGCGGAATCGATAGCGGGTGCCCGGCGGCGCCTCATCCGTGACCAGGCGATGCCACCCGTCGCCCGTACCCAGCAGGGGAACGGCTCGCGCCGTCGTGTCCAGGAGCAACTCCACGCGCCGCGCGGCCGGAGCCCAGAGCTGGAACCGCACACCCTCGACGCCGAGCACCTCCGCGCCGAACGGCATGACGTGTCGCGCGCGCATTGTCGCAGACCCCGTGGCCCAGGGATCGACGTCTGGATCGGATGGCCCGGCCCCGGCGCTCCGCGCGGGCCCGGTGCGGGCCCATCGGGGCCGCCCATGGGGCTAGGAGCCTGTTGGACTTTCGCGGAGCGCCCCGGTTCCCCGGGGCGCGACGCGCGGCGGTCATGGGAGGCCCTGTCGAGGCCCCCCATGTCTCAACGCATCCCGCTCCAGGCCGTAGGGCTCGTCGGCCGAGGCGGGGCGCTCGAGGCGAAACCAGTAGAAGCCGTGGGGGCCGAGGCTCAGGAAGTACGGCTGCTCTCGAATGGTGGGAAATCGCGTGCGCCCGAGGATCTCCACGGGGGTGGCGCCCGCGAACGCCGCGAGATCCAGCTCGACCGGCTGGGGCGACGCGGCCAGGTTGGCCACGATGAGCACGACGTCTCGCTGGTAGCGCCGGAGGTAGGCGATCACGCGCGGATTGCGCGGGCGCAGAAAATCGATGCTGCCGCGCCCGAAGGCGGGCGAGGTCCGCCGGGCCGCGATCAGGCGACGCATGGTGTTGAGGAGCGAGGACGGGGTGCGGTCCTGGGCCGCCACGTTCACCGCCTGGTAGCCATACACGGCGTCGGCGATCACGGGCAGATAGAGGCGCTCCTCGTCGGCGGCGGAGAAGCCGGCGTTGCGCTCGCGCGACCACTGCATGGGGGTGCGCACGCCGTCGCGGTCGCCCAGGTGGACGTTGTCGCCCATGCCGATCTCGTCGCCGTAGTAGATGATCGGGCTCCCGGGCAGCGTGAGGAGCAGGCAATTCAGCAGCTCGATCCTTCGCCGGTCGTTGTCGAGGAGCGGGGCCAGCCGCCGCCGGATCCCCAGATTCAGCTTCATGTCGGGGTCGCGCGCGTAGGCGTAGTACATGAAGGCGCGCTCCTCGTCGGTGACCATCTCCAGGGTCGAGCTCGTCGTGGTTGCGCAGGAACAATCCCCACTGGCAGGAGGGCGGGATGGCCGGGGTGTGGGTGAAGATGTCCACGATGGGCAGGCGCTCCTCCAGCCGGAGCGCCATGTAGAGCCGTGGCATGAGCGGGAAGTGGAAGGCCATGTGGAACTCGTCGCCGTTGCCGAAGTACGGGCGCACGTCCTCCGGCCACTGATTGGCCTCGGCCAGCAGCACCCGGTCCCCGCCGTACTCGCGGTCGATGACCCGCCGGAATTCCCGGAGCACCGCGTGCGTCTCGGGCAGGTTCTCGCCGTTGGTCCCCTCCCGCTCGATGAGGTAGGGCACGGCGTCGCAGCGGAAGCCGTCGAGCCCCTGGTCGAGCCAGAAGCGCATCACCTTCAGCATGGCCTCGCGCACGGCCGGGTTGTCGTAGTTGAGGTCCGGCTGGTGGCTGAAGAAGCGATGCCAGTAGTAGGCGCGCCGGGTGGCGTCCCAGGTCCAGTTCGACTTCTCGGTGTCGACGAAGATGATGCGCGCGTCGCGGTAGCGCTGGTCGGTCTCGCTCCAGACGTAGTAGTCCGCGAAGGGTGAGGTCGCGGAGGCCCGGGAGGCCTGGAACCAGGGATGCTGGTCGGAGGTGTGATTCATGACCAGATCGGCGATGACCCGGAGACCCCGCGCGTGGGCCGCGTCCAGGAGCGTCCGGAACTCGGCCACCGTCCCGTACGAGGGATGCAGGGTGTAGAAGTCGGCGATGTCGTAGCCGTCGTCCCGCAGCGGGGAGGCGTACATGGGCAGGAGCCACAGGCAGTCGACCCCGAGATCGCGCAGGTAGTCGAGCCGCGCCGTGAGGCCCGAGAAGTCGCCGATCCCGTCGCCGTTGCCATCCATGAAGGCCTTGACGTGGACCTCGTAGAAGATGGCGTCCTTGTACCAGTCGGGGACCCGCGAGAGGCTCATCGCCAGCGATCCCGGAGGTAGGGCTTCTCGGCCTCGAAGGCCGCGCCCACCGCGTCCAGGACGGCGCCATCCCCCGCCGCGCTCCGGGCGCGCGTGGCCAGGATGAAGGCCGCGGTCCGGCCGAGGTAGACCGGCACCAGCGCGCGCAGCAGGTGCTCGCGGTGAATGACCCCGTAGTGGTAGCCGAGGGCGGCGTCGTAGATCACGCGGGCCCACACCTCGTCGGGGAACCGAAAGTTCCCGGGGTCATCCGCCTCGATGCTCAGGAGGTCGCCCAGGGTCTCCGGGGCGAGCACGGACTCCCAGATCGGCATCAGATCTCGCACGCCGCGCTGAAAGGCCTCGAGGAGCCGGCTGACCTCGACGACGGGACCGCCATCCAGCGGCGCCGGGGGCTCCCCGTCCGCGAGTCCGGGCGCGCTCCCCTGCACGTCGAGCCACAGGGAGGGTTCCCCTTCCATCAGCGCGAACACGCCGCCCACCGACTGCGCGAGCATGCCCGGGAGGTCGGAGGTGCGCGCGCGGGACTCGATGCGGCGGGGTCCGAGCCAGACTTCGCGGATGGCGAGGCCCTCCGCCGCGGCGCCGCCGATCAGCCAGAGATCGATCGACTCGCGCGGCGAGGGCCAGCGCGGAGCGGCGAGGGCGTGCTCGACGGCGCGGGCCGACAGGGCCCCGGCGCCGATGAGGGGCTGGTGCAGGCGGCGACCCACGAGCGCGCGCGTGAGCGGGGCCAGGAGCAAGTTGCTGATGGTCCCATCGTAGCGGCGGCGGGCGTGCGGAGCCAGGACGAGGTCTCCCTGCCCGTCGAGCACCGGCCGGGCGAGGCGTTCGATCCATTCGTCGGACATCGAGGTGACGTCCGCCTCGAGCATCAGCACGACGCGGGCGCCGACCCCTCGGGCCACCATGAAGGCCGTGCGCAGGGCGAGGTTTCGCCCCGGCACACCGTGAAAGGGGACGCCGGCGCGCTCGCTCACCGGCGAGGCGTGGCCGACACTGACCGAGGGCAGCCCGACCTCCTTGACCCGCTCGAGAGTCTCGTCGGAGGACCCGGCGTCGACGTTGACGAGCAACGCCGGGAGACCGTGGAAGTGCTTGTCCAGTCCATCCCGCGCGGCCGCGGCGACGGTCGCCACCGTGGCCGCGTTCTCGAACGTCAGCACCGCCACGGCCATTTCGCGCGGCGCGAGAGAGTCGACCTCGCGCTGTACTTCTGGCGGCAGGGTATCCGTGTCGACCGCCGCCATCTACGCGCGTGGCGCCGACACCGGGGCCGGCGCGCCAGAGCCCCCGTCTCCGAGGTGGACCATGAGGGCCAGGTAGTCGATGAGGTGCCGCGTGAGGAGGAACCCGCGGCGCACGTGCTCGCGGCCCGCCGCGCCCATGCGGGGAATCAGCTCCGGGTTGTTGAGAAGGTGGCGGGCGCGGAAGGCGGCGCCCTCCACCGAATGGACGATGTAGCCGGTGACGTCGCGGATGATGAGCTGGGACAGCCCTCCCGACGCCCCGCCGATGACGGGCTTGCCCTTCCACATGGCCTCCGCGGCGCCGAGCCCGAAGTCCTCCCGTACCGACATCTGGAGCACGATGGTCGCCGCCCGCTGCAGCGCGTTGATCTGCCGCTGCGCCTCGGGAGGCAGCTCGAGGACGACGATGTCAGGATCGTGCTGGGCCGCCTCGCGCACGTCGGCCAGCACCTCCAGACCGTCGTGATCGTCCTCCCCGGTGCCGGCGAGGACGAGGCGGACCGCGTGATGGCGCTTGACCAGGCGATACACGTTGATGGCGCCGAGGGGGTCGTGGTCGCGCGTCAAGGGCCCCACCTGGACGAGCAAGCGGCTTGTCCCGCTCGATCCGCAGCTCCTGGAGGGCGGCCGCCACCTCGTGCGTTCCCAGCTCCCGGTTCTTCTCCGACAGGGCGTCGATCGACGGCGGAATGACGTAGCGGGGCACGGCCAGCCGGCCCGCGAAGGCGGGCAGCGAGAAGATGGCGGCGTCGAACTGCTCGCCGATCCGCCGGAAGAACGACCAGGCGTGCTGCTGCGGGTGCGAGCAGTCGAAATGGCATCGCCAGACCCAGCGGCCTTCGGAGCGGTTCGCCACGAGGCTGGCCGGCTGCACGTCGTGGGCGAGGACGACGTCGGCCTCCAGCCGGAGCTTCTTGGCGGTCACCTGGTTCAGGGCCAGGTAGTGCTCCAGCCGCTCCTCGGTCAGCACGCGCTCGGCGCCCTGCAGGGCGGCCTGCAGCGCCTGGACGGCCGCGAAGTACACGCCGTCGCCGCCCGTCACTTCCCAGTTGGTCTCGACCCCCAGGTCGTTGAGGAGGGGAACCGCCGCGCGCAGGATCTCGGCGGGACCGCCGCCGAGCCGCCCGCCCGTCAGGTGGAGGAATCGGCGTCGCTGGACGCGCTCCGCCAGCTTCAAAATGATGTCCACGGCGTTCGGCGGCGCCACCGCCCGATAGAGATCGATGGCGCTCATCGGCCGGCGCTCCCTCCGCCGTCCTCGGTCTCCAACGCGTGGTCGACCAGACCGAGGAGGCGGCCCCGCACCCGTTCCGGCGTCGTCAGGTAGAGGTCGATGTGTTCGATCTCCTCCGCGAGCGCCGACAGCCCGAGGGCTCCCCGGAGCCAGGTGGCGAAGTCGCCCCCGCGCCGGCCAAAGCGGGCGCGCGCCTCCACCATGTGGTGATGGATGGCGCTCACGTCGGCGACGGCCAGGCCCTGGCGGAACTCGGCCAAGGTGGTCGCGCGCGGACCGAGGGGCACGGGCACGATGCGCGACTGCTGGAAGTGAAAGGCGTGCTCGAACTCCACACGCCGGGCCGGCCCGGCGTCGCGGAGCTGACCGTGGATGATCGTCACCAGCTCTTCCCGCAGCTCGGCCAGGCTCTCGAACTTGAAGGGATCGACCACGGCCAGCCGCTCGGCGAGGGCGAGGTCGGCCAGCTCGACGGCGATCCAGCGCGCGAAGTCGTTGCCGTACGCCGTGGTGACCGGGCGGTGGCGCAGGAAGTAGCCGTGGACGTGGAAGAACACCGAGTCGTCGGAGGCCGCCTCCAGGCGCTCCACCAGCTCGCGCACGTCGTGGGCGTGCTGGTCCAGCGCTTGCCGCAATTCCACGCAGGCGGCGAAGACGAAGGGCTCCGTGGCCACCTGGCTCATGGCGAACGCTCCGGCTCGACCTGTGAATCGGCCCTCACCAGGAGGGCCACCGGGAAACTGGCGAAGGCCGCCGCCAGGTCGAGCCGGCCGTCCTCCGCCTCGAGCCACTCACCGGTGAACACGTTGCGGAAGCGCCGGCCGAGGTCGGCCGGGACGAGAACCGTGCTCTCGTTCCCCCACGCGGCATGCCCCAGCGGGGGATCGGGGAAGCCGCCCGCGGCCAGCAGCCTGGGCACGAGCGTGAGGGCGCTCGCCCCCTCGCTCACGCGGGCGAAGGCGCAGACGTGCTCGGCGCGAGGCCCCGCCGTCTCCAGCGGGCGGTACTCACCAGTCCCGAAGAGCGGCGCGTGTTCACGGCGCGTGCGGAGCCCCTGGCGGATGAGGTACATCTTGATCCGTCCGTCCTCCTTGGTCTCCACGAGATGCCGCGCGAGCGTCGCCAGGTCCGGCGCGCGGGCCATCTCGGCGTCCAGCTCCGCGAGGTGCTGCCGGCGCAGCGCGAAGTCGACGGGGCGCCGGTTGTCGGGATCGACCAGGCTGAAGTCCCACAGCTCCGTCCCCTGGTAGAAGTCCGGCACCCCCGGCGCCGTCATCTTGAGGAGGGTCAGGGCCAGCGAGGTGTACATTCCCCAGCGCGAGACGCTCTCGCTGGAAGGGCTCGAAGTCGCTCAGGAACGCGCGGGAGGCCGACGGGTCGAGCAGGGCGGCCACGAAGCGCGCCACGGCCCGCTCGTACTCGGGCGCGGGGTTGACCCAGCTCGAGTGGACCTTGGCCTCCCGCCCGGCCTTGAACATGAACTGCTGGATGCGCTCCGTGAAGGCGCCCAGGCTCTCCGTGGAGAGGGCGCCGAGCGGCCAGGCGCCCGAGCAAGGTCTGGTACAGCAGATACTCCTCGTTGGCGTCCGGCACGGACTGCCCGTCGACCGTCTCCTTCTTGCGCCGGTTGATCCGCCGCCACGTCAGGACCCGTCGGCGCCACTCGCGGGGCATCTCGGAGAGCACGCTGATGCGGGCGCGGACGTCCTCGCTGCGCTTGGTGTCGTGCGTGGAGGTCGCGAGGAGGGTGGCCGGCCAGCTCGCCTGCCGCTCGCCGTTCAGCCGATGGAACTCGGCCACCGGGATCCCGAAGCGGTCGGGCGCCCCACCCACCTCGTTCAGGGAGATGAGCCGGTGATACCGATAGAAGGCGGTGTCCTCGACGCCCTTGGCGGTGATGGGGCCGGTGAGCTGCTGGAACTTGCCCACGAACAGGAGCTGCTCTCCGTGCTCGGCTTCGGTGCGGGCGCCGGGAAAGCGCAGGCGCAGCACGTCGCCGATGAAGTCGAAGATGGACCCGCTCATGGCGGGATTGCGCCGCCGCGCCATGGCCACGGCCAGGTCCACGTACCACCGATCGCGATCGGTCTGCCCCGAGCCGTCGCTGTACGTCCGGTAGACGGGAAAGCTCGCGATGATCTCCCCGAGCGCGGTGATGAGGCTCCGCGTGGTGAAGTCGCGCGAGGCGCGATAGCGGTCGGAGATGCGCCCCAGGCGCCGGCCGAGCACGCTGACCTCGCTGGCCATGGTGGTGTCGACGACGAGCTGCTTGGCCTCGTAGACGATCTCCCGGAAATCCGGCCGGCGGCCGAGGAAGCGGACGTACGTCTCGTCGAGCTGCCGCTCCGCGGCCCGGTTGACGAAGATCCCGTCCGCGGCGCGGAGGAAGTCGTAGCCGGTCGTGCCGGACACCGGCCAGCGCTCGGGAAGCTTCTCGCCCGCCATCAGAATCTTCTCCACCACGATGAAGAACGGCCGCGCCAGCGCGGGGTCGTACTCGGTGCGCCGGTCCAGCTCGGCCAGGACCGCCGCGCGCCACGCCTGCCGCTCCTCCTCCGTCATCTCCTCGAGGTGCGCCGCGGCCTCCGCGGTCTGCACGACGCAGCGGCGCTGGAGCTGGCGGAGATACTCGCCTGGCGCATAGAGCCCATCGGGGTGATCGATGCGCATGCCCGTCACCTCTCCCGCGCGCACCAGCCGGAAGATCAGGCGATGGGCAGCCTCGAAGACTGCGGGGTCCTCCATCCGGATGGCCGCCAGGGTGTTGATGTCGAAGAACCGCCGGTAGTTGATGTCGTCGGCCGCGACTTGCCAGAAGGAGAGCCGGTACGCCTGGGCGCCGAGGAGCGCGTCGAGGCGATCGAAGCTCGCCGCCTGTCCCTTCACCCCGTTGAAGCGCGCCACGTTGTCCTCGATGAACGCGCGTACCGGGGGAGCGTCGGCGGCCACGGTGGCCAGGCGGCGCTTGATCACCACGCGCTCGCGGGCGCGCTCCTCTCGGCGCTCCGGTGCCGTCTCCGCCCGGCCCGGGAGGTGCGAGAGCGCCGTGATGATGCTCTGCAGCTCGAGCAGGTGTGGATCGTCCTTCCCCAGGCTCGCCTCCAGCTCCTCGCGCCGGAAGTCGAGGATCTGGGTGTAGGTCTCGGGCGCCACGGGCAGCACGGTGCCGTAGTAGCGGATGGAGAACTCGCCACCGTGGAACTCGAGCGTGAGCTCCTGGCTCTCCAGCACGTGCCCGTACTGATCGCCGAGGATGGGCAGGAGGACTTTCTGGTGGAGCGCAGGCTCCGGCGGCTCCCACTCGATGTCGAAGTAGGCGCTGTAGGGCGAGGCCGGACCGTTCTCCAGCACGTCGGTCCACCACGCGTTCCGGCTGCCCGCGATCCCCATGTGATTGGGGACCACGTCGACGATCTGGCCCATGCCCCGTTCCCGGAGGGCGCGACACATCGCTTCATAGTCCGCCTCGGAGCCGAGCGCGGCGTTGAAGCGGCCGTGGTCCACGATGTCGTAGCCGTGGGAATCGTCTGAGCTTGGCAGGAGAAACGGCGAGAAATAACCGTCACTTATGCCAAGATCGTGAAGATACTGGACGAGCCCAGACGACCTCCCGGAAGCCGAAGCCGCGCGCGAGCTGGAGGCGGTACGTCGCCGTCGGGATGCGCCACAGAGCACCGGGGCGCTCAGCGAGCAGCGCAATCGCCTCAGGCGGAGTCATGGCCGACATACGGGGTCCAGCCCGGCCCGCGCGACGGGGTGTCTACCGGCAGACACCCTGTCGCCTGAGGACCGGTGCCTAGCCCCCGTAGAACACCTTTTCTCCCAGGTCCTTCAGCCAGAGGGTCGCGTCGTCGGCTCGGCCCGTCGGCTCCGTGGCCACCGCGGCCTCGACGACCTTGCCGACGAAGATCGCGTGGTCGCCCTGCTCGACCGTGGCCACCAGCTCGCACTCGACCGCCGCGGGGGCGTTGACCAGGATCGGCGAGCCGGTCTTGCCCGCACGCACCGGTTCTCCCCCGATGCGGTCGCCCTCGCGCTGCGCCGGCTTGAAGAAGGCGTAGGCCACGTTTCCCTGCCCCTTGCCCAGGATGCTGAGGGAGAACGACTTCGTCTCCGGAATGATGCTGTGGGGCGACGAACCGACCTTCACGCCGACCGCGACGAGGGGCGGCTCGAAGGAGGCCTGGGTCACCCAGTTGACGGTCGCGGCCGCGAGCCGTCCGTCACGCGTCTCGGCCATGAGGACATAGAGGCCGTAGGGAATCATGCGCAGTGCGGTCTTCTTGGCGTTGGCGTCCATCTCGGATCAGTCCTCCACGATGAGTTGAATGTCCCAGAGCAGCGGGTCGTGAGCGCGGCACACCTCGTTCTCGAGGAGCCCGCCGCACTCCGGGCAGTAGAACTGGCGGAACTCGACGTCGACGTCGATGAAGCGCCGCGGATCCCCGATGAGGGGATTGGCGACCTGGATCGGCCGATCGATGCGCAGCGCGTGCGCCTTGTAGTTCTCCCCCACGCGGCACAGGAGCCAGCCACAACGCGAGCAGCCCAGGTGCCCCCGACCTCCCGCCGACACCAGGTCGAGGGTCTCCGTCACGCGGCGCACTATCGAGTAGCGCTGGGCGGGTGTCCGCGGCTCCCGCCCGAGCCGCTCCACGAGGGCCTGGCGGCGCAGCGCCGACGTCGCGGCCACGTCGACGGCCGGACTGTCGTCGTCACCGATCAAGACCACCCGGAAGACGTCACGCGCCGCGGCGCGCGAGATGTCGCCGTTCTCCACGTCGCGGCGCACGGCGTCGGGGTCGCGCTCGATGGGATCGCCGTAGCCCGCCCCGGCCGCGAAGGCGACTTCGTAGATATCCGCCGGCCCCTGGCGGATGTCGATCTGGCGGAGCTGGAGCAGCTCTTCCTGACCGCTCACCTCCCCGATGTCATCGGGCATCCGGCGCTCCCGGAAGCGCTGGAGGATGTCGGTATTGCGCCGGAAGTCGTAGGCGTTGGTGCAGGCCGGATAGCCGCCGAAGAGCCCGGGCGCGGTGGGAATGGCGGCGCCCGACGACTCGGTCTCGTGCCACATCTCGCTCGTGCCATGCGGGATGAAGGCGGTGATGGCGGAGTTGCCGCCGCGGTACTTCCCGGCCCCGCCCGAGTCGGTGTTCTCCCGCCGGTAGAGCGTGAGGATGGGAAAGCTCTGCTCGTTGTGCTCCACGTTGCCGATGCGGCAGATGGGACTGCGCACCTGGCCGCCGGTGGCGATGCCGTCGCGGAAGCTGAAGGCCCCGATGGCCCCCACCATGGGATCGAGCAGCAGGTAGCCGAAGCGCTCGCCCCACTGATCGATGCCGCGGAAGCAGGTCAGCGGAAACTGGCTGGTGCCGCCGATGCACATCACGTCGCGCCGCAGCTCGGGGTCGCAGGCCAGCAGCTTCGAGAGCGTGTTGTACGCGGGGTAGAGGGAGATCTCCATGGCCTGCACGGGCGCCGTGCTCACCGAGGCCGGGTGGGTCGCGCAGGTGAAGGCGCCGAGGGCGGGCCGGAACTGGATGTGCCGCAGCGCGCCTCCGATGGCGTAGAGCTGGTCCCAGCACAGCAGCTCGTTCACCGCGGTGAGGATGGAGCCGCGCCAGCCGGAGTACGTGGTGTTGATGGCCCCGGTCTGGGGCGCCGTCCCCGCGTTGTCGAACACGAGCCGGTCGCCGCGCTTCTCCATCGTGAGCAGCACCTGGTACGTCCCGCGGTCGCCTACCCGCGCCACCTCGACGTAGCTGCGCTCGCGGAAGATCCCGTCGGGGAGCTTGGCCATCTTCTGGAGGAAGGCCGCCTCCGCGGTGTCGATGATCTTGCGCATGACGCCCTTGATCACGTCCGGGCCGTAGCGCTCGATGAGCTTGACGATGCGCCGGCTCGCCGCCACGTTGCCGGCGATCTGGGCGCGCAGGTCCAGGGCCACGAGGTACGGCTTGCGCGAGGCGCGCAGATACACCGCCTCGATGTCGCGCCGGAGCTCGCCGCGCTCGATGATCTTGACGGGCGGGATCAGGATGCCCTCGTCGAAGGCGTCGCGGGCGTTCGGGCAGAAGCTGCCGGGGGTGATGCCGCCCACGTCGTACTGGTGGAGCACGTTGGTGATCCAGCAGAAGAGCTTGCCCTCCCAGAACACGGGACAGAGGAGCGTCACGTCCATCTGGTGGGCGGCGCCCACCCAGGGATCGTTCGAGAGGAACATGTCGCCCTCGAAGATCCCGGGGTTGCCGCTGCGGTGCTCCAGGGTCCACTTCACCTGCACGTCGGAGACGCCGGACATGTAGAGCTGGTAGGGCCCGTAGTAGATGAACTCGCCGTCCTCGGTGAAGATCGACGAGTTCAGGTCGAAGGCGTACATGGCCACCGGAGAGCCGGAGATGCGCTGGATGGTCATCCCCAGCTCTTCGTTGATGTTCCACAGATGGTGGCGCACGACCTCGTAGGTGATGGGGTCGATCTTGTCCGTCCAGTCCCGGTGGAGCTGGAGCCGAGGGTCGATGGCGAGCGTGGTCCCCGGAATGTACGGAAAGGTCACTCCGTCGTAGGGTCCGCCGGCCACCGACGAGGGATGCGGCGTGTCGGCCATCTCAGGCTCCTTCCGTGGCGGTCATGATCCTCACAGATCGATCCGCACGTTGCCGTACGGGTCCACGCGCGCGGCCTGTCCCGGATGGACGACGATCGTCGTGTCCGGGACCTGGATGACGGCCGGGCCCTTGACGATGTTGCCCGCCTGCAGCCGCTCGCCCCAGACGATCGGCGTGGCCTCGAAATCGCCCGTCTCCGCCCAGTACACCGGGCGCGTCTGGGCGCGGGCCTCCGGAGTGGGCGCCGCCCCCTGCTCGGGCGCCGCCTGCAACCGCGGCTTCGGGCTCACCGCCGAGGTGCGAACCCGATAGGTGACGATCTCCACCCGCGCTTCACGGAAGCCGGCGCCCGATCCGTAGAGACTCTCGTAGCGACGGTGGAAGTCGGCGACGAGCCCATCGAGCGCCGCCGGCGTCGAGCGGACCGTCGGGCACCACGACCTCGACCTCGTTGATCTGGCCCTTGTAGCGCATGTCCACCGATCGCGAGATCTTCGCGGCCGCCCGGTCGACGGCGTCCTCCCTGAGCTGGGCGAATCCCTGCCCCTCCAGCTCGGCGAACACCTCGTTGACCCGCCGCGGATCGAACGGATTGGCCTGGATGTCGACCGACTCGTGGATGTGCAGGAGGTCAGCGGAGGCCGCCCCCAGCGCCGACCACAGCGAGCACACCCCGCCGAGGGGCACGAGGACCGACTGCGCCCCCAGCTCGCGCGCGTAGATGCCGGCGTGCACGGGCCCCGCACCGCCGTAGGCGAAGACCACGAAGTCGCGCGGATCGTAGCCCTTCTGGACGGTGACCTTGCGGATGAGGTCGGCCATCTGGTGCTCGACCACGCGGCAGGCGCCGCTGGCCGTCTCGACGACGCCGAGGCCGAGCCGCTGCGCGAGCGGTTCGAGGCTGGCCAGCGCCGCCTCCCGGCTCAAGGTGAGGCGTCCACCGAGGAAGTAGCCGGGATCGAGATAGCCGAGGGCCAGCGCGGCGTCCGTCACCGTGGGCTGCGTCGCCGCCGCGGCCGTAGCAGACCGGTCCGGGATCGGCGCCGGCCGACACCGGGCCCACGCGCAGGGTGCCGCTCGTCTCGTCGAGCCAGATGATGCTGCCCCCACCGCTCCCGATGGAGCGGATGTCGATGCGCGGCACGAAGTACTCGTACTGGTTCACCACGCTCTGGTAGCTCGCCACCGGCGTGCCGTCGTAGACGAGCCCGACGTCGAACGAGGTGCCGCCCATGTCGGTGGCGATCACGTGCTTCTGGCCGAGGATCTGCCCGAGGTACTGCGAGGCCAGCACCCCCGCCACGGGTCCGGAGTCCAGGGTGAGGAACGCCTTGCGCGCCGCCTGCGCGGCCGGCACGACCCCGCCCCCGCACTGCATCACCTGCACCGGCGTGGCCAGTCCCGCCCCCTGCACGCGCCGACCCACGCGATCCATGTAGGCGGCGGTGACGGGGCCGAGGTAGGCGTTGATGACGGTGGCCGCCGTGCGCTCGTACTCTCCCCAGCGCGGGACCAGATCGACCGAGCAGCACACGAACACGCCGGGGGCCAGGCGCTCGGCCATGGCCTTCACGCGGCGCTCGTGCTCGGGGTGCTTGAAGGACCAGAGAAAGCAGATGGCGATGGCCTCCACGCCCTTGGCGCAGAGCCGCCGGATGGCGGCCTCGGCGTCGTCCTCGTTCAGCGCGACGACCACTTGACCCTTGCAGTCGACGCGCTCGCTCACCTCGGCGATGAGCGTCTTGGGCACGATGGGATCGGGCTTGTTGCTCTCGGGAAAGTGCAGGACCTTCTCGCTGGCCAGCCCGGGCACGCCGCGCGCGCCCCGCATGATGTGGATGACGTCGCGATGCCCCCGGGTGGTGATCAGCCCCACCTTCGCGCCCCGGCGCTGCAGCAGCGCGTTGGTGCCGACGGTCGTGCCCAGCGCGAGGCGCGCGGTGCGGCGCAGCAAGGTCTCCGTGGTCAGCCCGACCTTCCCCGCCACGAGATCGAGGGAGTCGAGCACGCCCTGGGAGAAGTCGCGCGGCGTCGAAGGCGCCTTCGCCGTGACGATGCGCCCGCCCGCGTCGATGACCACGCAGTCGGTGAAGGTGCCCCCCGTGTCGATGCCACAGATGAAGTCGGTCATGCTGTCGCTCCCCTGGTGCGGGAACAGCCGCGGCCACTATGCGGCCTGGCCGGGAGCAGTGTCAATCGCGGCCGGCCCCGGACGGCCGGATACGGCCCCAGATCGGCGACGCGAATGCGGGTCAGGCGATGAGACCGATGGCGCGGGCGGCCAGGACCACGAGGACCAGGAGCGAGACGCTGACCTGGACGATCATCAGCAGCTTCACGGGGCGCGCGAGGGGCAGCGTCTCCGTGGGGCCCAGGGTGCTGGAGGGTGCTGAACGACAGGAAGAGGTAGTCCACGAAGCCGGGGACCCAGTCGGCGTAGCCGGGATAGACGGCGACGTCCTGGGAGAACAATAGAATTTGGCGCGCCGGGATGGCCGACCGGCGGAGCCTCCGTCCGTGATGGTCGAGAGCGGCGTACCACACCGCGAAGAGCAGCACGGTCGAGGTCAGGACGCAGCCCGCCTCGAGAAGCAGATAGAGCGCAGCCGCCTGCTTGCCGAACAAGGTCGACGTCACGAGGCTCGTCACGTCGAGGACCAGCCCGACCGTCTGGAGGGCAATGACGACGAGGGTGAGTCGCCGATGCTGCTCGCGGAACAGGAACGGCCACGTCGCGAGCACGGCGGCCACGCACAGGAGAGCGATCCAGCTCAGGCCCTGCTCGACGAGCTGCGCCCACCCGACGACCTGCGGCTGCACGTAGGCGACGAGAGACAGGGACTTCGCGGTGAAGAAGTCGATGCCCACGACGACGGCGAGGGCCACTGCGCAGGCGAGATCGACGGGATGCCGCTTCGCCTGCGCCGCCACTCCCGGACGTTAGCCGCGGTAGCGGGACGCCCCGCCCGCCTGGACGTCCTTGTTGAGCTTGCGGCTCAGGTGCAGTCCCTCCAGGACGAACTCCACGGCGGAGGCGATGGTGGCGGGCTCGGCGGCGCCCAGCTTCGACACCGCGGCCTCCAGCCCCTTCACCTGGCCGAGCTGACGGACGTAGTCCCCCGTCGGCATGCTGTCGGAGGCGTCGATGCGCAACCCGCCCTCGAAGCCCTTCACCACCTCCTCCAGCTCGCCGGTCTTGAAGCGGCGGTTGAAGACGTTGAGGACGGCGCGCTGCATGAGCTTGCCGAGTACCTTGTCCTCGCTCGTTTCGCCCATTGTCTCCAGCTCGATCTTCCCGCTGGTGGAGGCCACCAGCGCGCCGAGGTCGCTGACGCGGGGCGCGGCCTCGCGCTCGCCCAGGCGAATGGCGCGCTTGAGGGCATTGGAGGTCAGATTCTCGTAGTTGCAGATGCTCACGCGCACGGACACCCCGGAGCGCTGATTGATCTCGGAGGCCTTGCGGGCGAGCTGGGTCAGCTCGGCCACCACCTGGCGCATGTAGTCCGGGGTGCGCGTGACCACGCCGTCGCTGGCGAAGTCCGTGCGCTCGGCCTCCATGATGGCGATCTCGTCCTCCAGCCGCCGCGGATAGTGCGTGCGGATCTGGGAGCCGAAGCGGTCCTTGAGGGGCGTGATGATGCGCCCGCGGTTGGTGTAGTCCTCCGGATTGGCGCTGGCCACCACGTAGAGGTCGAGGGGCAGCCGGACTTTGTAGCCCCGGATCTGCACGTCGCGCTCCTCCATGATGTTGAGGAGGCCGACCTGGATGCGCTCGGCGAGATCGGGCAGCTCGTTGAGGGCGAAGATGCCCCGGTTGGTGCGGGGGAGCAGTCCGTAGTGGATGGTCAGCTCGTCAGCGAGGTAACGCCCCTCCGCCACCTTGATGGGGTCGACCTCGCCGATGAGATCGGCGATGGTGATGTCGGGGGTGGCCAGCTTCTCGCCGTAGCGGCGGTCGCGCGCCACCCAGACGATCGGCGCATCGTCCCCGCGCTCGGCGAGGAGGGTGCGGCCGGCCGGGGAGATGGGCGCCAGGGGATCGTCATTGATCTCCGAGCCCGCCAGCGCGGGAATTTCCGCATCGAGCAGCTCGACGAGCAGGCGCGCCATGCGCGTCTTGGCCTGCCCGCGCTCACCCAGGAACACGATGTCCTGGCCGCTGAGGATGGCGTTCTCGATCTGGGGGATGACGCTGTCCTCGTAGCCGACGATGCCGGGGAAGATCGGCTCGCCGCGCTGGAGTCGCGCGATGAGATTGTCCCGCAGCTCCTGCTTCACCGACCGCGACCGATAACCGCTGTCCCGCAGCTCACGAACCGTTCGCGCCTGTGCCATGTCCGAGATCCTGCCCTCCGCGAGAATCGACCCCGCAGCAACTCTGGGGCTTGCCAGGGTGGCTGTCAACCAAAGGCGTGACGCCGGGACCGTGCCGCGGGACCGCCGCTCCGCTGATAGGATGGAGCGAGACGTCACGACATTAGGAGAGCTCCATGCAAGCTCAGCACGCCAGCGTGTGCACTCTCGATTGCCCCGATACCTGCAGCCTGACCGTCACCGTCGAGGACGACCGGATCGTCGAGGTGCGCGGCTCGCGCGCCAATCCCTACACCGCCGGCGTGATCTGCACCAAGGTCGCCCAGTCATACCCGGAGTTCGTCCACGGCCCCGGGCGCCTGCGCACTCCGCTCCGCCGTGTCGGGGCCAAGGGGGAGGGCCGCTTCGCCCCCGTGAGCTGGGACGAGGCCCTCGACGTCGTCCACGACGCGGTTCACCGCCGTCATGGCCACGCACGGCCCGCAGGCCATCGTGCCCCTCAACTACGCCGGCCCTCACGGCATGCTCGCCGGCGGCTCCATGGACCTGCGCTTCTTCCATCGGCTCGGGGCCAGCCTGCTCGACCGCAAACCCCTCTGCGGCGGCATACGGACCGAGGCCTGGGTGGGGACGTTCGGTCCCACGCCGGGGATGCCTCCGGAGCAGGCCGTCCACGCGCGGCTCATCGTCGCGTGGGGCAACAACGTCACCTGGTCGAACCTGCACCTCACGCCGATCATCCGGCGCGCGCGCAAGGCGGGGGCCAAGCTGGTGGTGGTCGATCCGCGCCGCACGAAGATCGCCGAGCAGGCCGACCTCCACCTGGCCATCCGTCCAGGCACCGACGTGGTGCTGGCGTGGGCCGTGGCCGCGGAGCTGGAGCGCCGCGAGGCGCTCGATCGCGCGTTCATCGAGCGCCACGTGGCGGGCTTCGAGGAGTACATGGCGGCGGCGCGCGCGTTCAGCCTCGCCGAGGCGGCCCGCGTGTGCGGCGTGCCCGAAGAGGAGATCCGCCAGCTCGTCGACTGGTACCAGCAGATCTCTCCGGCCGCCATCAGCGTCGGCAACGGTCTCGAGCGCAACCAGAACGGCGGCAGTGGCATCCGCGCGGTCTTCGCGCTTCCCGCCCTCGCCGGGAAGTTCGGCGTCGCCGGCGGCGGGCTGATCAACGGCGCCTCCTTCGCGTTTCCCAAGACGCCGCGGCGGCTCCAGCGGCCTGATCTGGTCCCGGCGGGCACGCGCACGCTCAACATCGTCGACATCGGCCGTCATCTCACCGATGACGCGTGCGCGCCGCCCATCAAGGCGCTCTTCATCTACAACCACAACCCCCTGATCGTGCATCCGGACCAGAACCGCCTGCGGCGCGGTCTGGCCCGCGAGGATCTCTTCATCGTCGGCGCCGACGTCGTCATGACGGACAGCCTGGCCTACGCAGACGTCGTGCTCCCGGCGTGCAGCCACTTCGAGCACGACGACCTCTATGCGGCGTACGGCCAGCACTGGCTACAGCGCGCGGAGCCCGTCATTTCGCGCCAGGGCGAGGCCCTGCCCAACACGGAGATCTTCCGCCGACTCGCCGCGCGCTTCGGCTTCACCGATGCCGCCTTCACGGCCACGGATGCGGAGCTGATGGACGAGGGCGTCGACGGTGAGGATCCGCGGCTGGGAGGGATCCGGCCGAGCGCGCTGCCGACTGCGCGGGCGACCGCCATGACGGTGAATGGCGAGCAGGCGATCCTCTTCGGCAACGTCTTCCCGCGGACGGCGTCAGGGAAAATCGAGCTGGCCTCGACGTACCTCGACGAGAAGTACGGCGCCCGCCTGCCGACCTGGCGGCCGGTTCGATCGGCCTTCCCGCTGGCCCTGGTGTCCCCCGCCTCCGACAAGCGCATCACCTCCACGTTCGGAGGCGTGCCCGGCAGCGAGGCGACGCCGCCCCTGGAGATGCACCCTGACGATGCCAAGGTCCGCGGGCTCCGGAACGGGATGCGCGTGAAGGTCTGGAACGACCTCGGCGAGATCCACCTGCCCTTGCGGGTCACGAACATCGTGCCGCCCGGGGTGGTGGCCAGCCTCAAGGGCGTCTGGATGCGCACTTCCGACAACGGGCAGACGGTCTCCGCGCTGTGCCCGATCCACCACGCCGACATCGCCGAGGGCGCGTGCTTCAACGACGCTCGGGTGGAGGTCGCTGCGTTGTAGACTGCTCGCGTGACGCCCCGGGGGGTGCTATGCGCGGCGCTCATCGTGGCCGGCCTGCTCGGCGTTCCCCATGGGCCGGCCGACGGCGAGCACGAGATCTACTACCGGTTCATCGTGCTCGGCTACGTCAAGGACGGGCGCGGGGGCCCGGTGGGTCGGACCTCGGTGGAGCTGATCCGTGACAAGACCGGCTTCTCCTACCTCGGGGAAACCGACCCCGACGGCTTCTTCCTGATCATTGCCCGCCTGGGAGACGAGAGCGCGGGCGAGCATCTCACCGTGCGCGTCGGCCGCGCGGCCACGACCATCACCGCTCGCTTCGATGCGTCGAACCACGCCGAGCACCGGGGCACGCGCATCGACCTGCTGGGCGAGACGTTCCAGGAGCGCGCGACCTCGTTCGCACCCACCCTGGCGCGGTTCCTGGCCACGCAGAGCCGCTGACATCGTCGCTCCGGGAGGAGAGCCATGAAGAAGTCCGCGCGACCCGGGATGAAGGCCTACGTGCTCATCGAGACGTCCCCCGGCAAGGCCAAGAGCGTGAAACAAGCGCTGGCCAGGATCCGGGGGGCGACGGCCACGGTGCTGAGCCTCGACGGAGTGACCGGGCCCTACGACTTCATCGCCACCGTGGAAGGACCGACCCTGGACGCGATTGGCCGCCTGGTCACCGACGAGATCGGCAGCATCAACGGCGTCACCCGGACCACCACCTGCGTGGCGGTGGCCATCGGCTGACATGCGCGTCCTCGTCATCGGGGGGACGGAGTTCATCAGCCTGCATCTGGTCCGCGCGCTGCTGAGCGCCGGCCACGAGGTGGCGGTCGTCAACCGGGGACGGGCGCCGCAGCGCCTTCCCGCCGGCGTCGGGAGCATCGTGGCCGATCGCCTCGATCACGAGGCGCTGCGGCGAGGGCTGGCCGCGGGAACGCTGGCGACGCCCTGGCGACATCACCTACGCGGCCCACCCGCGGAGCGGACGCGGCGGCTGCGCCCTCGACGCGCTGGCGGGGACGGGGCGCGCCGTGACCTCGCAGACGCGACCGGTGGACACGAAATCCGCGCGTGGCTCACGCGTCCCTGGAATCGCCCAGACGTTCGACTGGTACCTGCGCGAGGGCCTCGACCGGAGGGAGATCGACTTCTCCCTCGAAGACCGCATCCTCCACGCGGTGTCCTGACAGTGCCACGTCCCGCCCGCCCCGTCACCGTCCTCGTCTACGACGCGCACGATGCGCCGCGCTACGGACCTCTCATCGAACCGCAGCGCGCTGTGGCGATCCGCCTGGCCTCCACGCGGGACGAGGCGGTGGCGGCCATCGGCGACGCCGAGGTCGCCTTCGCGTGGAAGATCCCCCCGGACGTCTGGCGACACGCCCGCCGCCTCCGCTGGCTGCAGGTCATGGGAGCCGGCGTCGACTGGGCGCTGGTCCCGACGTTGCCCCGCGACGTCGTGGTCACCCGCGCCCCCGGCGTCTTCGGGCCGTGGATGATCGAGTACGTGCTCGGATGGTGCCTGTGGGTCACCCAGCACGTGGCCGTCTTCACCCGGGCCCAGCGCGAGCGGCGCTGGCTGCGCGACACCATCCCCGAGCGCCTGGCTGGCCGTACCCTCGCCGTGGTGGGGCTCGGCGACATCGGTCGCGGCATCACGAGGAGCGCGCATACCCTCGGCATGACGGTGATCGGCGTGAGCCCCTCCGGTCTCGCCGTGCGCGGTGCGAAGCAGGTTTTCACGCCCGGATGCGCTCCGCACGGCCCTGGCCCTCGCCGACTTCGTGGTCCTCACCGTGCCCTTGACCCGCGAGACGCGCGGGATGATCGGGCGGCGGGAGCTGAGGGCCATGCGCCCGGGGGCCTGGCTGATCAACATCGCTCGAGGTCCGGTGGTCGACGAGCGCGCGCTGGTCGAGGCGCTGCAGGCGCGTCAGATCGGCGGAGCCATCCTCGACGTCTTCGCCACCGAGCCGCTGCCCGCCGACCATCCGCTCTGGCGGTTCGACAACGTGGTCATCACCCCGCACATCTCCGGTCCCAGCACGCCCGAGGAGTTGACGCCCGTCTTCAACCGGAACCTCGCCCGCTACCTGGCCGGCCAGCCGCTCCTCCACGTGGTCGATCGCAAGCGCGGCTATTGAGGGTGGGAGAATGAGCGTCATGACGCGCGCTCGTGCTCCAGGACCTCGAAGCGCTGAAGCAGCGCCTCGCCCGCGGCGCTCGACGACGCCATGAAGTCCTCGAGGCGGCGAGGATCCTGCTCGAGTCATCTCCGGGACCGGCCGGCTCCGATCCCGTCAGTCAGCCGCGAATGGTTCTGAGGACCTCGGCGTTCTGCAGGACGTCGCGGGGGTGGCCTTCGAAGTGATCTCGCCTCGATCGATGGCGTCGAGGCGATCGGCCGCCCGGCTGGCGTTGGTGACGTTGGACTCCGCGATGTAGGACGGAGATCCCCATGCCCTTGATCACCTCGACCGCCTCGATGAAACGCGTGACGACGACCGGAGCCAGCCCCTCGAAGGGCTCGTCGAGGAGCAACACCGACGGGGCGAGGGTCATGGCGCGCGTGATGGCGACCATCTTCTTCTGGCCACCGCTCAGGTGCAGGCCTCGCCGCGTGAGAAACGTCCGCACCTCGGGGAACACCCCGAAGATCTTCGCGTCCGTCCCCGCCGCGGGGCCGGCCTTGCCGCGCGAGAGCCACTCAGTGATCTGGAAGTTCTCCTCGACGGTCAGGTCGGGGAAGATCCCGCAGTCCTCGGGGGCATAGCCGATCCCCAGCCGCGCCCGTTCGTGGGCGGATAGCCGCGTGATGTCCTGGCCGCGCAGATGGATCCGGCCGCCGTGCAGGGCCAGGAGGCCCATGATGCTGTCGATCGTCGTCGTCTTGCCCGCGCCGTTGCGGCCCACCAGACACACCGCTTCGCCGTCATCGACGCGCAGGCTCACGTCCCGGAGGATCTGCGCCGGTCCCCGGTACGTGACCACGCGCTCCAGCTCGAGGACCGCGGGCGCCGTCACGGGGTCGCTCCGATGAGGTTGGCGATCACCTGCTCGTTCCGGCGGATCTCCTCGGGGGCCGTCGGCCAGGATCGTCCCCTGGTGCATGGCCACGATCCGGTCGGAGTAGCTGAAGACCACGTCCATGTCGTGCTCGATGATGGCCGCGGAGATCCCCTCCTGACGGACGACCGACGTGATGATGTCCATGATCGGCGCCTTCTCGCGCGTGCTCACCCCGCTGGTGGGCTCGTCGAGGAAGAGCAGCCGCGGCCGGAGCGCATAGGCCACGGCAACGTCGAGGAGCTTGCGCTCGCCCTGGGAGAGCCCCCCGGCCAGCATCCGCGCCTTGCCCTCGAGGCAGATGGTCCCTACGGCGCACCGGAGTGGGGTTTCGCCGTCGACACGATGGACCTGACGAGGATGGTCGTGACGGCGCTCCTGCGACGTGACAGAACCTCACCGATCGCGTCGAAGACACGGCCCTCGTACGGCATCACCACGAGGAGGTCGATATCACTCCCCTCGTGCTGGTCACCCCGCGCGAGCGAGCCGAAGAGAACCACCTGCTCCGCGCGCACGTCTGTGGCCAGGCGCGCCGCGAACGTTCTCAGCTTCGCGAAGAAGGGTCTCACGCGCTCCAGGATCGATCGAGCGGACCGCAGGCATGCCTCGGCATCCCCCTGCTCGTAGTACCGGGTCCGTGCCAACTCGGCGTCCAGGCCATTCGGATAGCGGTGGCGATGTAGTGATGGTCCAGAAAGCGCCCGGCCTCGGCGAGGCCACCGAGCGACGGGTCGAGGTTCGCGCACTCCCGGAGCAGCAGGCGCAGACTGTGGCTCATGATGGACGTGAGCCCCCGCGCATACAGGTATGCCTTCAGAGCCTTCTCGCCAGCTTGCTGCGCCTGGAAGCAGGCCCACTCGTAGGAGCCTCGCCATGCTGAGATCTGCAGCCCTCAGATCGGCCTCGGCTTGCTCCAGCCAGGCCCGGGCAAACGCGGGTCCGGTCGTCACATCCCGAGGATGCCACAAGCACGCGGAGAGTAGCTATGGAGCGTCCCTCGTCCGCTCGTGCCAGCGCCAGGCGGTGTCCACGATGAACTCTAGGCCGGAGCGCAATGGCTTCCACTCAAGCTCGCGCCTCGCCTTGGCGATTGTCGCCAGCAGAACAGGAGGATCGCCTGCACGCCGTCTCGCCTCGATGCGTGGGACCTTCCGGCCTCCCACGCGCTCCACGGTGGCCACCACCTCGCGAACCGATACGCCCTGGCCGGCGCCAAGGTTATAGACCCTCATCTCCCCGGCCGCGCCTGGGCGATCGAGGGCCCGCACGTGCGCATCGGCCAGATCCGACACGTGGACGTAGTCCCGCACCGCCGTGCCGTCTTGTGTGGCGTAGTCGGTGCCATAGATCTCCAGACGCGGGACGTACCCGAGCGCGGCGCCGATAGCCAGGGGAATCAGATGAGTCTCCGGCTCGTGGCGCTCCCCCAGCTCGCCTTCCGGATCCGCTCCCGCTGCGTTGAAGTATCGCAACGACGTCGCCGACAGCCCGTGCACGCGCGCATACCAGCGAATCATGCGCTCGGCGATCAGCTTCGACTCGCCGTAGGGATTCACCGGCGCCTGGGGCAGGTCCTCCGTGATCGGAACCGTCGCGGGATCGCCGTAGGTGGCGCAGGAGGACGAGAAGACGATGGGACGCACGCCGTGCTCGCGCATGGCGTCGAGCAGATTCAGGGTCCCGACCACGTTGTTCCGGAAGTATCGGTCGGGATGGGTCATCGACTCGCCAACGTAGGCGTAGGCCGCGAAGTGGATCACTGCCTCGATGCGATGCTCGCTGAATGTCCGGCCGAGCGCAGCCCGGTCGGCCAGATCAGCCTCGACGAGGGGGCCCCATCGCACGGCCGATCGCTGTCCGCGCTCCAAGTTGTCGAGTGACAGCGGGACATGGCCGGACGCGGCCAGCGCCTTCGCGGTGTGGCTGCCGATGTATCCCGCGCCGCCGGTGACGAGCACGCGCATCGCGCTACGATTGTATCGTCGGCGTGGCCACCGCCGATGCGTGCGCGCAGATCACCTCTCTCGGCGAGGACGGGTCCCGCAGGTCGCTTATGGCGACGCGGACGCCGGCTCGCCCTCGAGGACCTGCCGCAGCCGCTCCAGATCCCTGACGACGATGTCCGCGCGCCGCTCCTGGCCTTCATACTGGGCGCGGCTGGTCTCGCCGCTCAGCACCAGCACCGAGAGCATCTCCGTGCCCTCCGCCACGGCGATGTCCGTGTACAGCCGATCTCCGATCACCACCGCGTCGCGGTAGCTGCCGCCGGCGCGGGCCAGCCCGGCGTCGACCATGCTGCGGTGGGGCTTGCCGAAGACCATCTCGGGGATCCGCCCGGTGGTCAGGCGGAGAAGCTCGATGAACGTGCCCACGTCGGGCAGCGGCCCGTCGATGTCCGGGCACACCAGGTCGGCGTGGGTGGCGAAGTAGCGCACACCATGCTGCAGGTGGCGCGTGACCGCGGATAGCTTGCCGTAGTCGAGCGTCGTGTCGTACGTCAGCAGCACGGCCGACGGCTTCTCGCTCTCGAACTCGAGGCCGTGCTCCGTCCGGAGGTACTCGCCGACCTCATCGGTGGCGACCCAGTACACTCGCCGCAAACCCGACGTGATCAGATAGTCGGCGGCCACGTCAGTGGACAGCAGGATCTCCTCGGCACTCACCTGCACGCCGCACCGCCGAAGTCCGTCGAGGTGCTGGCGCCTCGTCTTCGAGGAGTTGTTGGTCATCACGAAGAGTCGGGCGCCGCGCCGCCTGAGCCCATCGATGAACCGTTGGGCTCCCGGCAGCTGCTTGCCGCTCACTGCAAGCGTCCCGTCGCGGTCCAGGAACACCACGCGTCGGGAGGCGAGGGCGATGATCTTCGGGTTGAACAACAGCTCCGCCTCCAGCAAGTCCTCGACCGTGTCGATTGCATACCAGCGGCTCCGCCCGATGTCGCACGGCTCCACCTCGAGGCTGCCGTCGCCACAGAGCCGATCCAGGGCGGCCTCGATGCCCTCGATGCGCCGGCCTTCCCGCCCGACCATGCGCTCCATCTCGCCGACCAGCACCCGGCAGTCGGCGCCGGCGATCTTGTCGACGCCGATGGCGCAGCCGAACGATTGGGCCTCCGGCACAGCCCGGGAGACTCGTCGGATCCGTCCCTCCTCGACCACGACCTTCATCGACCCCTCGCCATACCGCCCGACGTCCACCGCGAATGCGGAGCGGTCTATGCGGAGCAGGCGGCGCAGCACGTCGAGATCGAACACGACATCGCCGTTCAGGAGCAGGCAATCTCCCACCAGCCTCTCCCGGGCCAGGTACAGGGTGTCTGCGGTGCCGCTCATCGAGAACTCCGGGTTCTCGATGAACTCGATCCGGGAGCGGCCGAACCGCGTCTCGCAGAACGCCACGATGGCGTCGGCCCGGTAGCCCGTGCAGACCGTGATCTGCTCGATGCCGGCCTCGCGCAGGCCGCTCAGCGCGTAGTCCAGGATGGGCCGGCCGTTGACCTGCACCATCGCGGCCGGCTTCGCCTCCGTGATGGCTCCGAGCCGCGGCCCCGTCCCGGTGGCCAGAACTATCGCGCGCACCGCTCTCCTCCCTCGACCGCCGGAGGCGTGCGCGCCCGTCGCCGCGCGGGCCTCCAGGCCTCGAGTCCGGACGACCAGGTGGCGCGCGCGGGCCCCCGTGCGGTGTAGAGCCCCGCCGGACCCCCGCCAATGACCAGAACATCGACGGTCGAGACGCGAGTGGCGATCACGCTCCTCCCTGTGGCTCAAGCCTATCCTGTCGACACGCGAGCCTTGCGCGAAATCTGAGCAAACGAGACGACGGTCCAGTCGGTTCAGAGCTTGCCCCGCGCCGCTCCCAGTCGGTTCAGAGCTTGTCCCCGCGCCGCTCCCAGCTCCCGTTGAACGTGATCCAGAAGCTGAGCGCGATGAGCCGAACGTCGAGGGCAAGGCTCTGGCGGCGGATGTAGAGCCGGTCGTAGTGGAACTTCCGTGCGCTCGCGCGCGGCCAGCGCCTGCTCGATGGCCGCCCGCTGCGGGTGCAGACGTTCGAGGTTGCGATAGAGCGCCTCGTCGCTGAGCGTGCTGAAGTCCGTGGCCAGAATGTCGGCCAGGGCCGTGCGCCGAATCCACTCCGGCATGGCGTGCTCCGCGGCGGGGCTCACCAGACGGTTCAGCGTCATGACTTCGGTGAGCACGCGGGCGCGCGCGCTCAGCCCCGCCCCGGCGAGGATCGCGTCCAGCGTCAGCACCTGCCACATCTGATGCCCGACGTGGACCGGCCCCGCGGCGCGGGGGTCTTCGGTCCGGACCTGGTCGGCGTGAATGGCCAGCACGTCACTCGGGGCGGGCCCGGCCGGAGCGCGGTGCCGCGGCGGGCGCGCCCGCGCGGCGAGCGCCGCGACGGCGGCATCCGGCACGAGCGTCGTCTGCCCGTCGAGCGCCGCGGAAGTTTGTGCGCGAGACCGCGCCACGCCTCTGCGGGCTCGGGCGCGAGCGCGCCGAGCGAACAGATCGTGCGGTGGCGGGGGCCGTGCGGCGTAGTGACGGTTTCGACGAGGAGATGATTGACGTACGTCTTCGCGCCCACCCGCCGGGTCGTACGCTTGATGGGCACGTCGACGCTATTTCGTTACTGAGGCCTCAGTCCTGTCAAGGAAAATCGCGCCCAAAATTAGTGACTATTCTGGCTAATCCCCGACCGGCTCTCCTAGATTTCAATAGGTTGCGTAACGCACTCGCCCGAAAATCGCCCCTCGGCGGCCGCCGACCGTGGAAGTTGGGCTAAATGCGTTCAGGGCCGGGAAGCGCGACTGGATGGGCCGAAGGCACCCCGCCGGGTGCCCAGAAGGATCTACTGCTTGGAGATCAGAAAGCGATCGAGCGCCAGATGTGGTAGTCCCGAGCGCTCGAAGGTGTCGACGGCATCCTCGGCCGAGGCGACGAGCGGCTCGCCGTGCAGGTTAAAGGACGTGTTGAGCACCGCGCCGATGCCCGTCCTGCGCTCGAACTCGCGGAGGACGCGATGGTAGGGCGGGTTCCACGTCCCCTCGAGAATGTGAGCGCGCGCTGTGGCATCTTCCGGATGGATGGCGGCAATGATCTCGTCGCGCCGCTTCGGATTGGTGGCGAAGGCGAACATCATGTACGGCGAGGCCAGGCTCCTCGGGTTGACCAGATAGTCGGCCTCGCGCTCGCGAAGCACCGTGGGCGCAAAGGGCATCCAGAAGTCGCGGTTCTTGATCATCCGGTTGATGAGCGGGACGACCCGGTGATCCGAGGGATTGGCGAGGATCGAGCGGTTCCCCAGCGCACGGGCGCCGAACTCCATGCGGCCGGCGCACCGCGCCACCACCCCGTCGGACACCAGTAGCTCGGCGATCCGCTCCTCGATGCGCTCGTGCTCGGTCACCACGTAGCGGCTGGCCAGGTCGCGAGCGCGGATCACCGCCTCCGCCTCCTCGGCGGTGACGGCGGGGCCGAGGTAGGCGGGCCCGAACGGCCGGAGCGCCGGCGCGAGTCCGCGCGCCTCACAGAGCCGGATATACCCGAGGTAGGCCGCCCCCACGGCATTCGACTCGTCGCCGCACGACGGGAACACGAAGAGGTCCCGCACCCACTCTTCGGCGGCGAGCAGCATGTTGGCCTTGACGTTCATGAACACGCCCCCGCCGAGGGCCAGGCGCTCGCCCCCGTAACGGGTTCGCATGAGCCGGGCCCACGCGAGCAGTGATTCTTCGACGATCCGCTGTGCACCGCCCGCGATCGCATCGAAGCGCAGGCCGAGCGTGCTCTCCAGCAGGAGGCGATAGCGGGGCGAACGGCTCTTCCAGGCGAAGAGGGCCGGGTCTGCGTCGACCAAGTCGAAGGTCTCGCGCAGGGCGGTGGCGGCGACGTCCACGCGGGGGGACGGGGCGTACGGGGCCAGCCCCATGACCTTGTACTCGTGCTCACCGGCCTTCATGCCGAGGAGGACCGTCACCAGGGAATAGAACGACCCCAGTGACCCGGGAGCCGAGGATGCGGCCTCGCGACGGAGCAAGCTCGTCTCCTGCCCGATGGAGGCCGTCGCGCACAGGCCGTCGCCGGAGTTGTCGTTGGTGAGGACGAGGGCGGGCCGCCCCTGAAACGGCGATCCGAAATAGGCGGCAGCGGCGTGACAGGTGTGGTGGTCGAGGCAGACGATCCGCTCGGCGCCCAGTCCCAGATGCTCGGTGACCAGACCGAGGCGCTCGGCCTGCGAGATGCCGAACTTGCCCCGCGCGCGGCGCACCAGTCCCAGCCTGGCCCCGAGCTTTCGCCCGCGCCGCGCCACGGCCTCCCGCGCACCGTCGAGCCGGACGCCGTAGTACTCGCGGTGATAGGCCTCGTCGTGCAGCAGACGGTTCATCCACTCCCGGGACGCCCCCCGCGCCCCGGCCAACGCCACCAGGTCGATCTCGGCCGGCGCGATGCGAAGGTCGCGCAGGAGCCCGTCGACGGCCCGGCGCGGATAGCCAGCGTCGTTCTTGAGCCGGGAGAAGCGCTCCTCGGAGGCACACCCCACGATCTCGCCGTCGCGCAACACCGCCGCGGTCGCGCAGTGGGTCTCGCTGATCCCGAGGACGATCACTCAGCCGCGCTCGCTGATGGCCAGGGTGAGCGAGAGCCGCTGCTCGCCGCGCCCGACCACGAGTCGGAGGGGCTTGTCCGGATCGATATCGGCGAGCACCTCTCGCGCCGCCTCACGGGTCAGCACCGCATGGTCGTTGATCTGGAGGATGGTGTCCCCCACCTCCAGACCGGCGCGGGCCGCTGCGGTTCGTGGGATGACGGCCGCCACGGCGGGCGTGTCGGCGGTCGGTCGCGCGCCGCGGGCCTCGCCCTGGGCCTCGATTTCGCGCAGGGCGAAGCCGAACTCCACCGCGACGCGTTCCCCGGCGATCGGCCGCGGCATGGCGCTCAGGCGCACGACGAGCGGACGCCGGCCCTCCGGGCGCAAGACCGTCAGGCGCACATTCTGATCGGCGCCGGCGGCGGCGATGAGGCGCTGGAGCATGCGCGTCTCCGTCACCGGACGGTCGTTGAGGGCGACCACGATGTCGCCATTGTGCATGCCCGCCCGCGCGGCCGGCGTGTCCTCCAGCACCTCCACGATGACCACGCCAAACCCCTCGCGGATGCCATGGCGCTTGGAGACACTCTCCGTCTCCTGCTCGGAGAGATCCCGAATGCGCACCCCTAACCAGGCCCACGGCCGCGCCTCCACCACCGGCGCCAGCACCCCGACCAGGACCACCACGAACCCAACGATCGCGAGGACCCTGGCGCGGACGGCCGCGCTAGCAGCGTGTCGAAGTATCGAGGAGTGCCCCGGGCCCCCCGGGGCACGACGAGCGCGGAGGGCATCGAGGCGTGCCCCGGCTCCGCCAGGGTGCGCCGAGCGTCGGGGGGCTCGGGGGGCCCTGTCGAGGCCCCCCATTTGACTACTCACGACCGCGCCTCTGGAGCTCGTCCAGCAACGCGTCCAGCGCATCACCCAGGAGGCCAATCCGGTCGCTGACGTCGAGCGTCTCGAGCAGACGCTGACGCATGGCCGCCTCGGGAATGACCGCGGCGGCCACGCGGTCGGCCACGACACCCGGCGGCTGATCGTCGCCCAGTGCGCCGTCGAGCAAGTCCGGCGAGCGCTTCAACAGGACCAGGAGGCGACGACATCCAGCTCGGAGGCGTTCGTGGGCCGTCGACACGGCCGTTCGGGGCGGGACGTCCTCGAGCCGCCGCCCGACGACGACCCGGTAGAGCGTGTCACTCGGATGCTCGGCCTCGATGCACACCCGAGTCTCGCCCTTGACCAGAATGTTGTAGCGGCCGGTGGCCAGGCGTTCCCACTTGACGATCTCTCCCGCACCAGCCACCGCGCGGACCGCGGGCTTTCCCGCATAGGTCGCCTCGTAGCCGGGCTGCAGCTGCGCGATGCACAGCCGCCGGTCGCGCGCCAGCGCGTCGGTGACGAGGGCGCGATACCGGGCCTCGAAGATGTGCAGGGGCAGGAGCGTGTGCGGGAAAAAGGTGACGTCCGGGAGGGGAAACATCGGCAGCACCAGGCGGTCCGAAGCGGAGCGGCTCACCCGATCTTCGGCAACGAGGTCAGCGGCGCCAGCTCATCGAGGCGGCGGACGACGGCGGCGGCCAGGCTCACGGAAGGCGGCCGCCTGGGGCGCTTCCCGCTTGCGCGCGGTGATCGGGATGCCTTCGTCACCACCTACGCGGACGGCGGGGTCGAGGGGGATCTGGGCGAGCAACGGGATACCGTACTCGCCGGCCACGCGCTGGCCCCCTCCCTGCCCGAAGATGTCGTGGCGCGTTCCGGTGTCGGGCGCCACGAAGTAGCTCATGTTCTCCACGATGCCGAGGATGGGCACGTTGAGCCGCTGGAACATGCCGATGGCCTTGCGCACGTCGAGCAGCGCCACGTCCTGGGGCGTGGTCACCATCACCACGCCGCCCAGGGGAATGACCTGGGAGAGCGAGAGCTGCGCGTCGCCCGTGCCCGGTGGCATGTCGAAGACCAGGTAGTCCAGCGCGCCCCACATCACGTCGCGCAGCATCTGCTGGATGAACGAGTGGATCATCGGCCCCCGCCAGACGAGCGGCTCGCGCTCGTTCACCAGCAGACCGATGGACATCATGGCCAGACCGTGAGCGTGCACGGGGATGATGCGGTTGTCGACCATGCCGGGCTTGCCCTTCGCGCCCAGCATGAGGGGAACGTCGGGTCCGTAGACGTCGGCATCGATCAGGCCCACCGACGCGCCCGTCTGCTGCAGGGCGATGGCCAGATTCACCGCGACGGTAGACTTGCCGACGCCGCCCTTACCCGAGGACACCGCGATGGTGTGCCGCACGTCCGGAATGAGATCGGCCGCGGGCGCGGGCGCGGCCGCGCCCGGCCCGTGAGCGTGCGCCTGCGGCGCGGGGCGGGCAGGGGCGCTCGCCGCGACCATCTTGATCTGCACCTTGCTCACACCGGGAATCTGACCGATCGCGCGCGAGGCGCCGCTATGCAGGGCCACCTTGGCGGCGGCGGCCTGGGCGGCGAAGGCGAGGGAGAAGGAGACCTGGGACTCCTCGATGACGAGATCGCGAATCATGCCGAGCGAGACCACGTCACGCTGCGTCTCGGGATCGACGACCTTGCGGAGCGCATCGAGCACGGCCCGTTCGGTCACCATGACACTCGCACTATAGCATCTCGCGAACCTTGCATGCATCACCCGGAGTGCATCGTCACCTGCTACATAGGAGCGGTGATCGCACCGGACGAATTTCGAAACGTTCTCGGTCACTTCGCCACAGGGGTGACCGTCGTCACCACGCTCGACGCCGACGACCGGCCGGCCGGTCTGACGGCCAGTTCGTTCACCTCCGTCTCCCTCGATCCGCCGCTGATCCTGGTGTGCGTCGACGACAAGGCCCAGTGCTATCCGGCGATGCGCGATGCCGGGCGGTTCGCCGTCCACATCCTCCACCTCGACCAGGAAGACCTGTCCCGCCGGTTCGCCACGACGCGCATCGAGAACAAGTTCGAGGGCGTGGAGTACATCGATCACCGCGCGCCGGCTGCCCATCATCAAGGAAGCGCACGCTACCTCGAGTGCACGACGGTCAGCACGCACCAGGCCGGGGATCACACCATCTTCGTGGGCCGTGTGGAGAACGCCGAGGCCGGGGCCGGCCATCCCCTGCTCTACTACCGGGGCAAATACGGCCGCCTGCACGGGAACAGCGCGTGACCGTCATCCCGCTGTCTCGCCTCCTGTCGACGACGAGATCCGGCGGGCCGTGCTCGCCGCCGTCGACGCGCGGCAGTACATCCTCGGTCCGGAGTGCCGGGAGCTGGAGCGCGAGCTGGCCCGGGACGCCGGCGTGGCGCACGCGGTCCTGACCAGTTCGGGCACCGCCGCCTTGTGGATGACCCTGCGGATCCTGGGGGTGAAGCCGGGCGACGAGATCCTGGTGCCGTCGCACACGGCCTTTCCCACGGTCGAGGCCATCTGCTTCGCGGGGGCGGTGCCGGTCTTCGTCGAAGTCGATGAATGGTATGCCATGGATCCCAAGGACGCGGCCGCCCGCGCCACCGCGCGCACCGTGGGCATCGTGCCCGTGCACCTCTACGGACAGGCGGTCGACGTCGCGGCCGTCCAGGATCTCGCCGCCCGGCTGGGCGTGTGGATCCTCGAGGACTGCGCCCAGGC
>CAWKCA010000042.1:0-29836 GCA_963848005.1 uncultured Candidatus Rokubacteria bacterium | reverse complement strand
TCGATGTCGCCGTGCCCGGAGGTCCTCTTCGGCGCGCTCAGCCGGCTGACCAAGCGCATCCGGCTGGGCTTCGGCGTGGTCATCCTCCCCTACCACCACCCGGTGCGCGTGGCCGAGCGCGTGGCCATGGTCGATCACCTGTCCGGCGGCCGGGTCGAGTTCGGCACCGGCCGCTCCGCCGCCTACGAGCAGACCGGCATGGGGATCGACCCGCGCAACACCCGGGCGATGTGGGAGGAATCGCTGGCCATGATCCCCAGAATCTGGGAGGACGGCCTCTTCGAGTGGCAGGGGCAGTTCTGGAACGTCCCGCCGCGCGAGGTGCGCCCCAAGCCCTTCCAGAAACCACATCCACCCATCTGGGTGGCCGCGCTCCAGCCCACGACGTACCAGCTCGCCGCGGAGAAGGGCATCGGGGTCATGGCCCTCAGCACGTGGCAGCGCCCTCGTACCTCGCCCCTCACATCAAGGACTACAAAGCGCGCGTGCGAACGGCCACGCCGGTGGGGAAGACCATCAACGACCAGTGGCTGAGCGCGACGGTGGGCCTGTGCGGAACAGACAACCGCGCGACGCGCGAGACGGCGGCCAAGTCGCTCCGCACGTTCTTCGGTCCAGACCGCCCGTACCTCAAGGACCAGACTCACCTCTACGAGCAGCTCGTCCAGTGGTGGGGCCGTGTGCTTTATCACCTGCGCGCCAACTTCGCGCGCTACCTCAAGGGCGACGGCCCTGACGGGGGCGCCCACCGTGGACCTGTCAGGCGGGTCGGGCCAGATCGCCGCCGCGCTCTGGAATCAGATCGATGCCGATACCCTGGTGGAGCGCGGGGGTACTCGTGGCCGGCGACCCCAAGAGTTGTCTCGGGGCCATCGCCATCCACGAGGAGGCGGGGGTGGAGCCGCTGCAGTTCCTCATGGCCACGGAGTCCGTGCCCCACGACACGGTCATGTCGTCCATCGAGATGTTCGGCAAGCACGTCATCCCGGAGCTGAAGAAGACCCGCACACCCCGAAAAAAACACCCCCCCCCCCCTCTCTCTCTCCTTTTTTTTTTTTTTGCCCGTTGAAGACCCGACCCGCCCCCCCACGCCCTCCGTACGATGTCGCGGCCCCGGAGGTCTGGCGCCGCCGGCGCGCCGGGGACGCGCGACTCTGCAACCTTGCGTTGATCGTGCCCGTGCGGCACAGTGCCAGGGGTCACGGCGCCCGTCCCCTCGGAACACGAGATCGATGGGGGACCGGCCGGGGGGTGACGCATGAGGCGACTGACGGAGAACGTCTTCATCGAGACCGAGCAGCGGGGATCGAACCACGGGATCGTCACGACCACGCGACGGCTCGTCCCGATCGACGGGCCCCACAAGCCCAGCCATACCCTGCGCCTGAAGGCGGACATCGAACGACGGGGGCCGCTCCGCTACATCCTCAACACCGAGCCCCACGGCGATCACTGGACGTCGAACGCCTACTTCGACGCGCCGGTGGTGGCCCACGAGGGCGTGCGCGACCGCATCCTGTCCCCAACATGGACGAGATCGTGGCGCGCGTGGCCACCTTCGCCGGGACGAAGAAGCTGCTCGAGGGCTACCGGCCCAACGCGCCCGTCATCACCTTCAAGGACAGGATGCGCCTGCACGTCGGCAACACCACCTTCCGCATCATCGGCATGCCCGGCCCCACGCCGTACCAGGCCGCGGTGATCGTCGAGGAAGCCGGCCTCGTCTTCACGAGCGACAACATCTTCTGCAAGTCCACCCTGGCTCCAGGAACCCGACCCCGAGCTGTGGCTCGGGGCGCTGGACTCACTCCGCGGGCTCGGCCTGGAGACGCTCGTGCCCGGCCACGGACCGGTCGCGACAGGCGGTACCTCGAGGAGCAGGGCGCGTTCATCCAGCGAATGGGTCGACTACGTTCGCCGGGCCGTCGACCGCGGCCTCACCGAGGACCAGGCCGCTGGAGGGCCTCACGGCCATGACCGACCGCTATCCGATGGACGTCGAGCAGGACGGCATGGCCCCGCGGGTGATGCAGATGAATGTCGCCAACCTCTACGACTACGTGACAGGGGCGGGCATCCACCGGCGCGCGTGAGCGACGTGCTCGGACGGCCGGCGGCATGTACGTCACCCGGCCCGTCTTGGCCGCGCTGGGGATGAGGTCGGCGGCGGCCTCAAGGGCCCGACGCCAACCAGACTGCGCGGGCGGGGGCCGGGATGGCGTGACCGCCTCGCCGGCCCTTTCTTTTACTCGTCCGGGGCAGAACCCGCGCCGGTCAGGCCGCCTTGAGACCCAGCGCGCGCCCGGCGTCCGCGGCGAAGCGCTCCAGCGCCGGTGCGTCCATGTCCGGGCGGGGTCTCAGGATCAGCCGGTGGACGCCGGCCGCCGCATACGCGTCGACGGTCGCCTTGTCCGGCACGTCGAGGCCGGGCGGCGTCACGCTGATCTCCAGCGTGCCCAGCGCCGGCGGCCGCGGATGCTTCTTCGCCGTCTCGCGCAGCGCGGTCACGAACTTCTGCGTCTCGGCCACGTCGAGCCCGAAGCCGTACCAGCCGTGGCCCTGCGTCACCGCGCGGCGGAAGGCCGGCGGCGTGCGCCCGCCCACCACGATCGGCACCGGCGCCTGCACCGGGCGCGGCATCGCCTGCACGCCGTCGAACGACACGTACGGCCCCTTGTGGGACGGCTTGGGCTGCGTCCACACCGCGCGCATGGCCGCGAGGTAATCGTCGGCGACGCGGCCGCGCTCGGCGAAGGGCGCGCCGACCGAGCGCATCTCCGGCTCGCACCAGCCCACGCCGAGTCCGAAGATCAACCGGCCGTTGGAGAGGACGTCGAGCGAGGCGAGCTGCTTGGCCAGCACCACGGCCTGGCGCTGGGGCAGGATGATGACGCCGGTGCCGAGCAGGACGCGCGAGGTGTGCGCGGCCAGGAACGTCAGCGAGACGATCGGATCGAGCAATCGCATGTCCGGCGCCATCGGCCGCCCGGCCACCGGCGGATCGGGCAGCACCACGTGGTCGGCCACCCAGAGCGACTCGAAGCCCGCGGCCTCGGCAGCACGCGCGAGGCGTGCCGCTGCATCGGGATAGCTGCAGGTGTGCAGGTTGACGGAGTGCAGTCCGAACTTCATGGTCGCTCCTCCTCTTTCTGGATCTCCCAACGCCCCGGCCATCATCGGCTCGAGTCGCCAGGTCCATGCTGTTCGCCGGCGCTCAGGCCCAGCTGCCGCCTTTGCGCGTTCGCCTCGCGGTGCGGGAGATGATGTACACCAGCAGAAAGCGCGCGGGCAATCCAGAGCCCGGACGTTGTGCCGCCCGCCGGCACCGTCTCCACGGGGCGGTCTCCGCAGCCGGGTTCGCTGCTGGCCATCGACGGCGGCGGTAGGCGCTGCGAACGATTCACAGGCCGTCTGCCAACAGTTCGGACACCACCGGTGGCCATAGCCAGACATGCCAGGCGCTCACCGGACGGCGCGCCGCCAGGTGCCCCGAGTCGGACTTCGCCACCCCGCCCCCGGAACGATGAGGGGGTCTCTCGGCGGTCGGCGCCGCCAACCGCCGAGCCGTAGGCGATGCGAAGCTCACGAGTCGCAGGGGAGGCGCAGGCCATGGTGAAATCCGGGACGTCGTTGTCACGATTGCGTGTTATATCACGGGCGTGGGAAGCGACCCAGCGTGCCCAGCATCATTCTCCGTGGTCCGAGGGCCGGCACTTCCGCGCTCGCTGATTCTCGCGGCGGTGCTATCCTTGCCATCGGCGGCGAGACGCCGAGGCCCGACTGGAAGACTCCGTTGGAGCGCGCGGGAATCCGCTTGTTCTTCGCCCACGAGCTGCACGCCATGATGGGACGCGCCGATCGCTTGGTCCTGGTGGATGCGCGGGACGAGGTGCATTACCGCCGAGGACATTTGCCGGGCGCCATCTCCATCCCGGCCGAGGACCAACCGCTTCGCTTCATCGACCGCCGGCGACCCAAGCGCCTGCTCCATCCCGAGCGCCTGCCCGCCGACCGCCAGACGCCGCTCGTCTTCTACTGCGGCGGACTGAACTGAGCACAGAGCCCCGACGCCGCGGTCGCGGCGCAGCACCTGGGCTTCCGGGCGATCATGGTCATGCACGGAGGCGACAAGGAATGGTTCGCGGCCGGCTACCGCTTCACGGGCACCACGGCGCAGGGTCAGCCCCTCGACGTCACCATCAACGTGACCCTGCCCGCGCAAACCTTGCGGACGCGCTTCAAGTGGTGACCGATTACACCCGTTCGAAGGCCAGGCGGCGCACCTTCTCCACGTTGGTGCCCTCGATGCGGATGAGCTTGGTCGGGCCCTCGCGCTTCGGGGAGTGGAGGTCGCCCTCGTTGTAGACGTGGGCCATTCCCGGTGTGAGCGGGTAGCTCCGCACGTGGCGCACCTTGCCCGGCTTGTCCTCGGCGGCCGGCTCGACGAGCGCCCAGTCGTTCATCAGCGTCTCGCCGCGAGCCTGGCCGTAGATGGCCCAGGTGGGGCCGTGGTCGTGGGGCGCGCTCTCCTTGGCGCCCCGGTTGTGGTGGGCGAGGATGCAGAAGCCCAGCTCCGGATCTTCGTAGATGATCTTGCGCTCGGGGACGTCGTCGCCGAGGTGCTGGGCGACGAACGCCTCATCCTTCAAGACGTCCTGGAGGAGGGCGCACACCTTCTCCCGCCCTACCGGGCCCGGGCTGTCCTTGAGGAGGCGATGGCACTCGGCGGCAAACTGCTCGAGGGTGTGTCCCATGCTCTGGTCCTCCGTTTTCCGTTGTCGGGTCGAGCCAGGCGGCTCCGCGCGTCAGGATAGCATCGCGCGGCGCGGCACGCAGACGATGGGCGAAAGCTCTACAATCCCCGCATGACGACACCAGGCGCACCCTCGAACGCAGCGAACGACTCGTTGGGCAAGGCGATCGATCTGCTGGCGGCGGGCGATTGGCAGGCCGCCCATACCATCGTCCAGCAGGAGAAGTCCGTGCTCGGCTCGTGGCTCCACGGCATCGTCCACATTCTCGAAGGTGATCTCAAGAACGCGCAGGGCTGGTACCGGAGGGCCGAGCGGGCCTTTCCGGATCCCGGCGCGGTGCAGTCGGAGATCGCCGCGGCGCGGAAGGCGGTCCAGGCCTCCGCCTGACGCTCGCCATTGCCGCTGGAGCCGGGACACGTGCCGGCCTCGCGCTGACGGAGGTCCGACGGTCGGTCGCTGACCCGGCCAGTTCCCGACCTGCCGATGAGCTATGCCCCACCGGTATGTGCCAGGGCGATGTGATCGCAGGCCTGCGTCGAGCGAACGCGAGACCGGGACGCACGTGTTCCGCGGGCGTGCGTCGAGGCCGCTGAGTGGTGCGCGAGCCGTGTCCCGCTGATTCTGGTCGGACACGCGTTTCGAGAGCGCCCATCGACTCTACGACCGCATGGGCTTCCGACCGACCGGCGAGCGGACGTTGGCGGGAGACATCAACCTACTCGGAAATACCGCTTCAGCGCGCGGTGTCGGTCGAGACGACCTGATCGGCGCGGCCCGCGCCGTCCTCGGCCAGACGGGGAATCGAGGAGCGCCACGGCTCCGCGTGCCGGGGGCCTCGCGAGGCCACTCCTAGTCCTCGCGTGGGCCGCGCCGGCAAGGCATCCTGGAGGTGTGAACCCACGTCGCTGGTGGATTGCCGGCGCCCTGGGCCTGATCGCCGTCCTGGCGATCTCGGCCGGCGTCGCCTGGTACGCGCGGTCCGGGCTGGTGCGATGGCTCGTGATCCGGCAGCTCGGGGCCCTGACCAACCGTCAGGCGACCATCGAGCGACTGGACCTCGATCTCCTGCACGGCCGGCTCGAGATCGCGGGCCTCCGCCTGGCGGATCGCGCGCCCGGGCCTCCCCTCGCGGAAATAGACCGACTCGACGTCCGCTTCGATCCCCGCGCGCTCCTGCGCGGGCGCGCCTTGATCCACGAGGCCACGCTCGGCGGTGTCCGGGCACGGATCGTCCGCTCCGAGCGCGGCGAGCTGAACATCGCGGACCTTCTGGCCCGAGGGGCGCGAGAAGGCTCTACCGACGTCACCGTGGATCGCCTCACGCTCACCGACGGAATGGTCTCCCTCGAAGACCGCACGCGCACGCCGATCCACACGTGGCGGGCGGACGGCATCGCGATGGAGGTGAGCCATCTCTCGACGCGGAGCCCCGACACCCAGGGCACGGGGCGGCTCACCGCCACGGTCGAGGGGGCACCGGTTTCGGCCGAGGTCTCGGAGCTGCGCCTCACGCCGCTTCACTTCAGGGGCCGACTCGCCCTGAAAGACGTGGATGCGACCCTCGCCGGCATCTACCTCCCCGCCAACATGCCGGCCGTGGTCGAGCGCGCCCGGCTCACCGCCGATCTGGCCGCCAAGGTGGACACTCGCGACGGACTCAGCCTTGACGCGAACGGACGACTCGAGAGCCTGGCTCTCCGGAACCGCCGAACGGGCGATCCCCTCGTCGCGGTTCCATCCCTGGCCTTCACCGTGAGCGGCGCGCGCACCGACGCGTCGGGTCGCATGCCCAGGCTGGGCCGCATCGAGGTGACCGGCGCGGCCACCCTGTTCGACGCGCGGGGCAGCTCCTCTGGCCGCTTCGAGGTCGACCGGTTGCGGCTCCGGATCGAAGACGTGGAGGGATCCACTCCCGCCTCGGCTCGCGTGACCCTGACGGCCGGGCTTCCGGCTGGCGGAAATCTCGACGTGCAGGGCCCGCTCCGGCTCGCTCCGCTCGGCGCCGAGTTGCGCGCCCTGATCACACGCCTGGACCCCACCGTGCTGATGTCGTACGTCGACCTTCCGGTCAGTCTCTCGGGTGTCGTGGACGGCGACCTCACCGTGGACCTGGCCTACTCCGGCGCCCTCACCACGCGCATCCGAGGGCGCACCGCGGTGAGCGGCGCGATCGCCGCGAACGGCGGGCGCCAGATCGCCAGCGCTCGGCGGATCGAGGTGGAGGGTGTGGACGCCGCGTGGCCTCGGATCGGCATCGCGCGCGTCCGCGTCCTCCAGCCGGCCGCGCACGTGGAGCGGGACCAATCGGGGCGCGTATCCCTGACCGCGCTGTTCCCGCCTCCGAGCGCGTCGGCGGAAAGGCGCTCCGATGCCAAGCCGGCGGCGGCAACCCCGTCCGCCATGACGGTCGAGATCGGCGAGATCGCCGTGGACGACGGCACGCTGACCCTCGACGATGCCACCGCCGTCCCGCCCGCGCGGCTGACGTTTCCCAGGCTGCGCGTGAGCGCGCGCAACGTCACGTGGCCCGCGCGCCATCCGGCAACGCTCGATCTCCAGACCGCCGCCCCGGGCGCGGGGACGTTCGAGGCCAAGGGCACGGTCTCGCTCGATCCCGTCCGCCTGGACGTGCGCGCCCGCCTCGTCGGCGCCGCGCTGGCGCCCTACCAGGGCTACGTGCCATTCCCCGCGCGCATCCAGGGGTATGTCCACGCCGACCTCACCGTTGCCGGCTCCCTCGGCGCTCGGATCGAGGTGACCGCCAAAGGCACGGGCGCGCTGAGCGACCTGGTGATGGGCGACGGCGATCGCCGAGTCCTGAGGGTCTCGCGCGTCGAGACCTCGGGCCTGGAGTACACGTGGCCGGCGACGCTCAAGGTCGATCGGCTACACGTTCAGAAATCGCGCGTGAGGATCGAGCGTCAGGCCGACGGCACTGTCCCACTTCGCACGCTCTTCACCTTGGCGCGCGCGCCCGTGGAGACGGAGCGCTCCGCGCCCGCCCAGGGCGCCGCCGCCACACCCGCAATCTCCGTGACCGTGCGCGAGGCGATGCTCGAAGACGGCGAGGCCAGGATCGTCGATGCCACCGTGAGTCCGGCCACGAGGATCGACGTGTCCGGGGTCCGGCTCGTCGCGCAGGGCTTTACCTGGCCCGCCCGAAGCCCCACGCCGATGGAGTTGCGGGTGGGCACGCCGGGTGGCGGAACCGTGACTGCTCGCGGCGCGCTCGACATCGCCGCCGCGGGCCTGGACGCGAAGGTGGTCCTGAACGGTGTCGACGTCTCGCCGGCCCAGCCCTACCTGCCCGTGCAGGCGCGGATCGCCGGAAAGGCCAGCGCCGATCTCGAGGTCAAGGCACGCCTGAATCCGCTCTCGATCGCCGCCCGGGGCACGGCCTCGCTCGGCGACCTCGCCCTCATTGAGGGCGACCGGCCCCTCATCACCGTGTCCCGCGTGGAGACGACGGGACTCGACTACACGTGGCCGGCGAAGGTGACCATCGACCGACTTCGCGTCCAGAAGTCGCAGGCCGTGATCGAGCGCCGGCGCGACGGGACATTGCCTCTCGTGGCGCTCTTCACGGCGCGGGGGGCGACCGGCGCGACCCCGGCAACGACCGCGCGTCCCGAGCCGGCCTCCACCGGAGGCGCGACTGGCGGAGGCGCGACGATGCCGCCGCTGGAGGTCTCGATCCGGGAGAGCGTGCTCGAAGACGGCTCGGTGACCATGACCGACGCCGCAGTGAGCCCGGCGGCACGCTTCGAGGCGGCGGGAGTCAGGCTGGTCGCCCGCGACTTCACCTGGCCCGCCCGCGGTCCGACGCCCGTCGAGCTGCGGATGCCGATGTCGGGGGGAGGAACCCTGAGCGCCCGCGGGCAGCTCGGCGTGGCTCCGGTGGGCCTCGATCTCGACGTGGCCCTCGACGGCGTCGACGTCGCGCCCGTGCAGCCCTACCTGCCGCTGCGAGGCCGGATCGCCGGCAAGGCCAGCGCCAGACTGAAAATAAGCGCGACCATGGAACCGCTGACCCTCACTGCCCGCGGGACGGCAGCGCTCGCCGATCTGGCCGTGGCCGACGGCGAGCGACGGCTCCTCACCGCCGCCCACTCGGAGGTCACCGGGCTCGACTTCACGTGGCCCGCGACGGTGAGTGTCGACCGACTCCGCGTTCAGAAACCCTGGGCCTTGATCGACCGGGTCTCCGGAAAGCTTCCTGTACTGGACGTGCTCGCGACGGCGGGGCCGACAGCCAGCGGCGCCCAGCGGCAGGCACCGCCCGGCCCGGCAGCCAGCGGCGCCCAGCGGCCTGGGTCGACGGCGAGCGGGGCGCAACGCCGTGAGCCGACTGCAAGGAGCGCGCAGCGTCCGGAGCGCGCGGCGAGCGCGGCGCCAGCAGTTTTCCAGGTCAACGTTCGCCGGAGCATCGTAGAGGATGGCGCCGCAACCATCGTCGACGACAGCGTGAGTCCGCCGGCGCGGCTCGAGATCACGGGCGCGAGGCTCGTGCTGCGAGATCTCGCCTGGCCGGCAGCGCGCCCCCACCGGCTTCGTGCTGCGCGCGTCCGCGCCAGGTGGCGGGACGCTCGAAGCGCGCGGCCAGCTTCGCCTGGAGCCGTCCAGCATCGATACGAAGCTCGCGCTGGATCGCGTCGACCTCGCGACATTTCAGCCGTTCATCCCCGGGCGGGCTCGCATCGCCGGCACGGCGACCGCCGAGCTGCAGATCAAAGGTCCCCTGGTCCCGCTCGCCCTGTCGATCACCGGGCAGATGGCTGTCGCCGACGCCTCGCTCGGGGACGGCCAGCGCCCCCTCGCGACGGCCAAGCGCTTCGACCTCGGTGGGATCGCCGCGGAGTGGCCGCGCCGCCGGGCGACCATCCAGCGGGTCGGCGTCCGCGAGCCCTGGGCCCTCGTCGAGCGTGACGCCAGCGGCGGCTTCCCCCTGCTGGCGCTCATCACGCCAGGGCCGCCGGACGGCGCGGCCGCGTCGACGCGAGGCGGAGCCGCGACGACGGGCGGCCCGGCGCTCGCGACGGCAGCCGGAGTCACGACCGCCGCGCGCGACGAGGACGCCGTACGCATCGAGGTGGGAACGCTCGCGGTCGAGGAAGGCTTCGTCCGCTTCACCGACCAGACGACGACGCCGCGCTTCGTGGAAGAGGCCTCGCGCCTGGCCGTCACGGCGCGGGGGCTCGGCACCGAGCCCGCCACCAGAAGCGAGATCGCGGTGGTCGCGCGGCTCACCGGCGGCGCGCAGCTCGACCTGCGCGGCACGATGGGCCCGCTCGGAGGCCCCCTCTTCGCGGACGTCAAGGGCACGCTCTCCGGTCTCGCGCTCAACCGCGTCAATCCCTACGTCAACGGCCTGCTCGGCTGGATCGCGCGCGAGGGCTCGGTCGGTGGGACGACGCACTTCCGGATCCGCGACGACCACCTCGAGGCCGACAACGAGGTCGTCATCGGACGGCCCCAGTTCGTTCCCTCCCGGCGTGGCGACGAGGTGCGAAAGCGGGTCGGGGTCCCGCTCGACCTTCTCGTGTCCCTCCTCGAGAACAGACAGCGTGAGGTGCATCTCTCCGTCCCGGTGACCGGGACCATCAGCAGCCGCCAGTTCGATTTCGGCGATGCGGTCTGGGATGCCATCCGGAAGGCCGCCATCAACGTGCTGGCCCTGCCCGTGAGCTGGATCGGCAAGATCTTCTACACGGCGGACTCCCGCATCGACACCATCGCGATCTGGCCGGTGTCCTTCGAGCCCGGCACCACGCGCATGCGGCGCGGCATCGACACGCACGCCGAGCGGCTGGCGACGTTCATGCGCCAGACCCCCGCCGTCGTGTTCACCATGAAGCCGGTCATGACCGTGGAGGACGTCGATGCGCTCAAGCGCGACGCCGTACGCCAGCGCATCGACACGTTGGCCCGCGGCGCGGCCCAGCCGGAGGCCGCGGCCGCCGCCGCGCGGCTGTTCGCCGAGCGCTTCCCGGGCCGGCCCGTCCCCACGGAGCCGGATAAGATCATGGAGGAGCTGGCCAAGGCGGAGCCCTCACCGGACAGTGCCATCCGCGCGCTCGCCACCCGCCGCGTCGAGCTGACGAGGAACGAGCTCGAGACCAAAGGCGTGGATCGGGCCCGGCTCCGGGTGAGCGAAGGGGCGGTGCCGGTGGAGGCCTCTGGCCCGGGCCGCGTCGAGTTCGAGATGGCGCCCGACGCCGCGCCGGCGTCGTGAGGCGCGCGACTCGGCGCACGTCTCGGGAGGCCTCCATGACGTGTCCCGGGTGCCAGCACGATAACAGGGCCGCGGCAAAGTTCTGCGAGAACTGTGGCGCGCCGCTGAGCCGGCGCTGCGCGAACTGCGGCACGACGCTCGCCGCCGGCGCGAACTTCTGTCCAGAGTGCGGACAGCCTGCCGGCGCGCCCTCCCCTGCAGCCGGCGCTTCGCTTCGCCCGAGACCTACACGCCCAAGCACCTCGCCGAGAAGATCCTCACCTCGAAGACGGCGCTCGAGGGCGAGCGCAAGCAGGTCACCGTGCTGTTCGCCGACATGAAGGGCTCGATGGAGCTGATCGCCGATCGCGACCCCGAAGCGGCGCGCAAGATCCTCGATCCAGTACTCCAGCTCATGATGGACGCCGTTCACCGCTACGAGGGCACGGTGAACCAGGTCATGGGCGACGGGGTCATGGCGCTGTTCGGGGCGCCGCTCGCCCACGAGGATCACGCCGTGCGCGCGTGCTACGCCGCGCTCCGCATCCAGGACGCGCATTCGCGGTCAGACCGTCGAGACGCGGCGCACCCACGGCGTCGAGGTCCAGGTGCGCGTCGGCCTCAACTCCGGCGAGGTGGTGGTTGGCTCCATCGGCTCGGATCTACGGATGGACTACACGGCCGTGGGGCAGACGACGCACCTGGCCGCGCGCATGGAGCAGCTCGCCCCGCCGGGCGCCATTCGCATCACCGCCGAGACCCTCCGCCTCGCCGAAGGCTTCGTGCAGGTCAACGACCTCGGCCCCGTGCCCGTGAAGGGCATCGACACGCCCGTCGAGGTCTACGATCTGGTGGGCGCGGGCCCGGTCCGGACGCGGCTGCAGGCCGCTGCCGCGCGAGGCCTGAGCCACTTCGTGGGACGCGACGCCGAGATGGAGCAGCTTCGCGGGGCGCTGGAGCAGGCGCGGCGCGGTCACGGCGAGGTGGTGGCCGTGGTGGGCGAGCCCGGCGTCGGCAAGTCGCGCCTGTTCCACGAGCTGACCCACTCGCACCGCGTGAGCGGGTGCCGCACCCTCGACACCCGATCGATCTCCTACGGCCGGGCCACCGCCTACCTCCCCGTCATCGAGCTCCTGAAAGCGTATGTGCGCATCGACGAAGGGGACGACACGCGGTCGATCCGCGCCAAGGTCACGGGGCATCTGCTCACCCTGGACGAGGCGCTCAAGGACGTGGTTCCTCCCGTCCTCTGGCTTCTCGACGCGCTGCCCGACGAGGACGGCTTCCGCAGCCTCGAACCGCCCCAGCGCCGGCAGCGCACGCTCGACGCGTTGAAGCGCTTGATCGTCCGGGAGAGCCGCGTGCAGCCCCTGGTACTGGTGTTCGAGGATCTCCACTGGATCGACGGTGAGACCCAGGCATTGCTCGATGGGCTGGTAGACAGCCTGCCCACGGCGGCCGTGCTGCTTCTCGTCAACTACCGCCCCGAGTACCGCCACGACTGGGCGGGCAAGACGTACTACCGTCAGCTCCGGATCGATCCCCTGCCGCCGGCGAGCGCCGAGGACCTGCTCCGCGCCCTCGTGGGCGACGGAGCGGATCTCGCCCCGGTCAAGCGCCTGCTCGTGGAGCGCACAGAAGGCAATCCACTCTTCCTCGAGGAGAGCGTGCGGACCCTGATCGAGACCGGGGCGCTCGCGGGCGAGCGCGGCGCGTACCGGCTTGCTCGTCCGACCGAGCATCTGCAGATTCCCGCCAGCGTGCAGGCCATTCTCGCCGCGCGCATCGACCGCCTGGCCCCCGAGGACAAGCGCCTGCTCCAGGCCGCCGCGGTCATCGGCAAAGACGTACCCGTGCCGCTGCTGCTCGCCATCGCCGAGGCTTCCGAGAACGAGGTGCGGGCCGGGCTGGGGCGGCTGCAGGCCGCGGAGTTCCTCTACGAGACGCGCCTCTTTCCCGATCTCGAGTACACCTTCAAGCACGCGCTCACCCACGAGGTGGCCTACGGCAGCCTGCTCCACGACCGGCGTCGAGATCTCCACGCTCGCATCGCGGGGGCGATCGAGAGCCTCTCGCAGGATCGGCGCGCCGAGCAGCTCGATCGATTGGCCCATCACGCCTTCCACGGGGAGCTCTGGGACCGGGCGGTGGCCTCGCTGCGCGAGGCCGGGCTGAAGGCCCTCGCGCGCTCGGCCCACCGCGAGGCGATCATCCATCTCGAGAACGCCCTGGCCGCTCTTCAACATCTCCCCGACACCGCGGAGACTCGGGCGCTGGCCATCGACTGCGGCTGGACCTGGCCCCCCCTCTCTCAGCGTCGGCGCGGTATCGGGACCTCCTGCAGCGGATGATCGAAGCCGAGCCCCTGGCCGAGGCATCCGGCGACCGCATGCGGCTGGGGCGAGTCCTCCTGCGCATGTCGCAGGCGGTCCGGATGTTCGGCGACTACGCCAAGGCGATGGAGATCGGTCACCGCGCGGTCGCGGTGGCCGAGACGACCGGGGATTCCGCGCTCCAGTCCGAGACGCTCCATCGACTCGGCCAGATCCATCTCGGCGTCGGCGACAGTACCAGGGCGATCGATTTCCTGCGGCGCGGCGTCGCGGTGCTCGGCCAGCTCGCCGGAACCGCGGAGCCGTCTGGGTTCATTCGGGGCGTGGGAGCGCATGCGTGGCTCGGCTACGCGCTCGGGTACCGCGGCGAGTTCAACGAGGCGATCTCGCATGGCCGCCTGGCCCTCCGCCTCGCCGAGTCCGGCAACCGTCCCGGGAACCGTCTGGCGGCGCTGGGCACTCTCGGGCTGACCCTCCTGGAGCAGGGGGACTTTCTCGGGGCGATGCAGATGCTGGAGTCCGCACTCGCAATCTGCGAGACCTGGGCGATCCTCGACTGGACGATCACGGTCGAGTCCGCGCTCGGCGTGGCCAGGGCAATGGCCGGACGCTTCGAGGAGGCGATTGCCCTCCAGCGTCGGGCGGAGGCCGAAGAACCGCACGCCCCCCAGGGTTTTCCCGCGGCCAGGATCCTCCGTTTCGGGGAGACGTGCTGGCTGGCAGGCCGGATCGACGATGCTCGCGCGCAGGGCGAGCAGGGGCTGGGCCTGACCCGGGAGGCCGGCGACCAAGGCGGCCAGGTCCGAGCGCTACGGCTTCTGGGAGATGTCTCCGGCCAGGGCGATCGCGCAGACATCGGCCAGTCCGAGCAGTACTTCCGGCAAGCGCTGGCGCTGGCCGACGAGATCGGGATGCGCCCGCTGGTGGCGCGCTGCCACCTCGGCCTCGGCGAGCTCTTCGGAGGCGCGGGCAGGGTGCCGGACGCGAAGGAACACCTCGCGACAGCACTGGCAATGTTCACCGACATGGCGATGGCGCACTGGAGTGAGAAGGCGAACCGCGCGCTGAGCGCCCTCGACGCGCCGGCCAGAGGCCGACGCGCGCCTTGACATCGACCCGGCTTTGCCTGAGATTCCCGGCAACACCAGGACCCATCCGTCGTCCCCAAGGAGGGCGCCATGCCTGACCGCCCGGGTTCGACCTCGATCAGCCGTCGCGAGCTTCTCCAGCTCGGAGGGGCCGCCGCCACTGCTGCCGCCGCAGGGGGCGCTGGCGTCCTCCTGAGTCCTGTGGCCGCGCCCGCCCAGACCCCCAAGCGGGGCGGGACCCTGCGCCTGACCTTCATCGTCGACCCGCTGGGCTTCGACCCGCACGCCACCATTTCCTTCGCCACGATGGTGCCGCTGTCGTTCGCCTACAGCCGGCTCGTCAAAGTCAAGGCCGGCCCGTCGGTGAAGCCGATGACCTACCCGCTCGAGCCAGATCTCGCGGAGTCGTGGACGCAGCCCAACGACACGACCTACGTCTTCAAGCTGAAGAAGGGCGTGCGCTGGCACCCCAAGCCGCCGGTCAACGGGCGCGAGCTGACCGCGGACGACGTCAAATACACCTACGATCGGTTTCTCACCCTGCCCGGGAACCCCAACCGGCCCGTGCTCGAGTATGTCGACAAGATAGACGTCCTCGACAAGCACACGGTGCGGTTCACGCTGAAGGAGCCGAACGCCTGGTTCCTGGACCAGCTCGCCCAGACCTCGATGTGGATCATCGCTAAGGAGTGCGTGGAGAAATTTGGCGACCTGAAGAAGGTCGAGTCCGTCGTGGGGACGGGGCCCTGGATGCTGGAGCGCTGGGAGCCGAACGTCAAGCTCGTGTACGTCCGCAACCCGAACTATTTCCTCCCCGGCCTGCCCTACGCCGACGGCGTGGAGCTGATCATCGACAAGGACCCGTCCTCGCGCCTCGCCGCCTTCCTGGCCGGGCAGACCGATTTCGGCCCCGAGTACCAGCAGGTGGTGCGCCGCCTCGATCTCGGGGTGGTGAAACAGCGCAAGCCCGGCCTCCAGACGGCCGAGTACACCTGGCTCGTGTCCGGGACCAGCGGCTTCAAGCTCGCGAACCCGCCCTTCAACGACGTCCGGGTCCGCCGTGCGCTCTCGCGCGCCTCCAACCTGGCCGAGGTGTTCGAGTCGAACGCCTTCTCACAGGGGCAGTGGACTCCCAATCCCGTCGTGCCGGCCGCCTTCGCCGACTGGTCGATCCCCATAGACCAGCTCGGACCCGAGGGGCGCAAGCTGTACGAGCACAGCACGGCGGAGGCCAAGCGCCTCCTGGCTAGTGCCGGCCTCCCGAACGGCTTCAAGACGCAGGCCGAAGCGCCGGGCACCGGGTACGGCCCCGATTTCATGGATGCGGTTCAGATTGCCATCAAGAACTGGAAAGAGGCGGGGATCGACGCCGAGCTGAAGCTCAAGGAGTACGGCGCCTTCATCTCCAGCACGATCTATGGGAAGTTCGATCACATGTTCCTGGGCCTCCGGGGGGGGTGGGCGGACCCCGAGAGCTACTTCTACCGGATCTACATGCCGGGCCAGTCGCTGAACGTCCTGGGCGTGGACGACCCAAAGCTCACGGACCTGATCAAGCTCCAGCGCCGCACCCTCGATGCCGCCCGGCGCCGGCAGATCGTGTACGACATCCAGCGGTACGCGGCTGAGCAGGGGTACTACACGATCAACGGCTCGACCAAGGTCGTCTCGGCGTGGGAGCCCTACATCAAGAATTACGCGCCGAACAACGGCCACGACTTCGGCGGCCGGCTCATGGCCGTCTGGATCGACAAGTAGGCGAGGCCGCGGAGCCATCGCAGCGGCGCCGACGAGACGGGCGCCGCTGCGCGGGGCTCCCGCGCACTCATGCGCACCTACGTCTTCCGCCGCCTGCTCGTGGCCGTTCCCTCCCTCCTGATCGCCTCGCTGATCGTCTTCACCCTGCCCCGCCTGATTCCCGGCGACGTGGTCCAGCTCATGCTCGAGGAGAAGGCGTACGGCAAGGACCTCGACGAGCTCAGAGCGAAGCTCGGGCTCAACCGGCCCGTCTACGTGCAGTACTTCAGCTGGCTGGGTGCGATCGCGCAGGGCAAGCTGGGTGAGTCGCTCTGGACGCGCCAGCCCGTTCTCCACGAGCTGGGGCGGCGGCTCCCGGTCACCGCGACCCTCGGGGTCATGGCCATCGGGGTCGCCATCCTGCTCGGGATCCCCATCGGCGTGATCGCCGCCATCCGCCAGGATGGCGTGCTGGACTTTTTCGCCCGGAGCGCCGCCATCCTCGGGCTCTCGATCCCGGGCTTCGTCAAGGCGATCCTGGTCATCCTCTTGCCCGCGATCTGGTGGGGGTGGACCCCACTCGTCCGGTTCGTGGAGTTCGCGAAGGACCCGATGGCGTACCTTCTGCAGTTTGTCCTGCCCGCCGTCATCCTCGGGATCGCCTCGGCCGCCGCCATCATGCGCCTCACGCGCGGCATGCTGCTCGAGGTCCTGCGGCAGGACTACGTGAGGACAGCGTGGGCGAAGGGGCTCCGGGAGCGCGTCGTCGTGCTCAAGCACTCGCTCAAGAACGCGCTCATCCCCGTGGTCACCGTGCTCGGCCTCCAGGTCGCCGGCATCGCCGGCGGTGCCGTGATCATCGAGTGGATCTTCGGCATTCCCGGCATGGGGCAGTTCCTGGTCGACGCCATCGTCCAGCGCGACTATCCCGTGATCCAGGGGGTCAACCTGGTCATCGTGACGATCATTGTGCTGACGAACCTCGCCGTGGACCTGGTCTACGCGATGCTGGATCCGCGCATTCGCTACTGATGGCGACGACGAACTCCGTCGGTGCCCTGCCGGTTCCCCACGCGCTGCCCCGCGCCGGGCGGCTCGGCGGCGCCGTCCGCCTGTTGCTGCGCTTCTGCTGGCGCAAGCCGCTGGGCGCTGTTGGGGGCGCGCTCGTCCTCGCGCTGCTGATCCTGGCCGTCTTCGCCGACCGCATCGCGCCCCATCCGTATGACCAGTCCATCCGCGGGGCCCGGATGAAGCCGCCCAGCACCCAGTTCTGGATGGGCACCGACAACCTCAGCCGCGACGTCTGGAGCCGGGTCGTGTACGGCGCCCGCATCTCCGTCACGGTGGGCTTCGCCACGGTAGCCCTGGCCACGCTGATGGCCACGGTCATCGGCGTCTCCAGCGCCTACCTCGGGGGCGTCTACGACATCGCGGTCCAGCGCGTGGTCGACGCCTGGATGTCCTTTCCGGCGCTCGTCGTGGTCCTCTCGCTGATGGCCGCGCTCGGTCCGGGCCTGCTGAACTTGATCCTCGCCCTCTCCATTCTCGGCGCGGCGAGCGCGTCCCGGGTGATCCGGGGCACCGCCCTCTCGGTGATGCAGAATCCGTACGTCGAGGCCGCCCGCGCGCTCGGCGCCGGCCACGTGCGCATCGTGACTCTCTACGTGCTCCCGAACGTGATGGCGACCATCATCATTCTCGCCACCATCGGCCTGGGGACCGTCATCCTCGCCGAATCGGGCCTGTCCTTCCTCGGTTTCGGCATTCCCCCGCCCTACCCGTCGTGGGGCTTGATGCTCTCCGGCTCCGGGCGGTCGTTCATGTACCACGCCCCGTGGATGGCAATCTGGCCGGCGGCCGCGATCTCCCTCGCCGTCTTCGGCTTCAACATGCTCGGCGACGCCCTGCGCGACGTCCTCGACCCGCGCTTGCGCGGTGGTGGCGGCGCCGTTCGCTGAGACGTCGACGGCGCTCACCCCGTGATGTCCGTGAAGGAGGGCTCGGGAGGCGAGCCGCCTGCGCGTTCGGCTCCCGTGCTCTAATCTCGCATGCCGTGCTCGCGTCGGCAGTGCGTGACGATGTTCACCGAGGAGCTGCCGTGGCTCTCGGAGCGCGGCACCGAGCTGATCAGGGGGCGCGCGGTCTGCACGTGGCTCGACTGGAAGCTGCTGGGATGAGCGAGCGGAGAACGGGCGCCAACACACAGGAGGCAGGGCGATGAAGCAGGCGGTGCTCGAAAAGTACGGTCCGCCCGAAGAGGGTGTTCGCTGCGTGGAGGCGCCGGACGTCGGCGCGCCGGGAGCCGGCGAGGTCGTGTTCGACGTCCTGGCCTTCCCGATCAATCCGGCCGACGTCTCGATGTGTCGGGGCAGCTATCGCCTGCGGCCCACTCTGCCGGCCACGCTGGGCGCCGAGTGCATCGGCAAGGTCACCGCGGTCGGCGCCGGCGTGTCGCACGTCAAGCCCGGCGATCTCGTCATCACCCTGCAGCGCGAGAACTGGGCCCAGAAGCGGCGCGTGAAGGGCGACGACACGATCGCGCTGCCGCCGGGCATCGACCTTCTCCAGGGCGCCATGCTCCGCATCAACCCGGCCACGGCGCTCCTGCTGCTCTCCGACGTCGTCGATCTCAAGCCGGGCGACTGGGTCATCCAGAACGTCGCCAACTCGGCGGTGGGCCGCCTGCTGATCCCGCTGGCCCGGGCGCGCGGCATCAAGACCGTCAGCGTAGTGCGGCGCGAGTCGCTGTTCGGCGAACTGAAGGCGCTCGGCGCCGACGCCTGCGCCGTCGACGGTCCAGATCTCGCCGACACGGTGAAGGCGGCGACCGGGGGCGCCCCGATTCGCCTCGGCATCGACGCGGTGTCGGGCCGGGCGACCGCGCGGCTCTCCTCGTGCGTCGGCGAGGGCGGCGTCGTCTGCAACTACGGCTCGATGACCGGCGAGGACCCGGTGATGGCGCGCAGCGCGCTGATCGGGAACGGTCAGACGCTGGTCGGATTCATCCTCGGCCGCGCCCTGGCCACGCGTTCCCTCGAACAGATCCGGGCGATCTACGCCGACCTCGGCGAGCAGGTCCGCAAGGGCACGCTCTACGCCCCGGTCGAGAAGGTCTACCCCATCGAGGAGATCAAGGCCGCCCTGGCCCACGCGCAACAGGGCGAGCGCAGCGGCAAGATTCTCGTGGCGCCGAACGGGCCGGTCCGCCTAGGTTCCCGGGCAGGAAGAACTTCGTCAGCTCGGCGAGGGTGTCGTCCGGCGCCTCCTCGGCCAGGAAGTGCCCGCACGGGAGCGCTCGACCGCGCACGTCGGTCGCCCACTTCTGCCAGGTCTCGACCACCTCGCGCCGCCGGCCGCGTTCGCCCCACAGGGCGAGCATCGGGCACTGGATGCGGCGGCCGGCCGCGAGATCTGCCGCGTCCAGGTCGTAGTCGATGGTCGAACCCGCGCGATAGTCCTCGCACGTCGCGTGGATGACCTCCGGATCGCGGAAGGACTTCAGATATTCGGCGAAAGCCTCGTCGGAGAAGTGGGTGGCGCGACCTGGTGGAGGTGGATTCCCGAGCATGCGGCGGAGAAAGAACTCCGGATCGCCGCCGATGAGCCGCTCCGGAAATCCCCGGGGCTGGGCGAGGAAGTACCAGTGGAATCCCACCTTCGCCGAGTGGCGGTCGACGCGTGCGAACTGCTCGTATGTGGGCTCGATGTCGAGCACGGCAAGCCTGTTCACCCGCGCCGGATGGTCGAGCGCCATGCGATAGGCCACGCGCCCGCCGCGGTCATGGCCGGCCACGAAGAACGACGGGAAGCCGAGCCGCTCCATCACCTCTACCTGGTCGGCCGCCATCGCGCGCTTCGAGTACGCGCGGTGGTCGTCAGCATCAGGCGGGTGCGAGCTGGCGCCGTATCCGCGCAGGTCGGGCGCAATCACGGTGAAGTGCCTGGCCAGACCCGGCGCGACCTTGTGCCACATGGCCTTGTTCTGCGGGTAGCCGTGGAGGAGGAGCAGTGGCGGCCCGGCACCTCCGCGCACCAGGTCGATCTCCGCCTCACTCGTCCGAACGCGCTCGTGCGTGAACCCTTCGAACATCGCCGTTCCTCTCTGGGAGCCGTCCGTCGCGCCGAGCGGTCGCGCGATCAGCCGGCCTTCCCCGACCACCTGGTGACGCGATAGCCCCGCTGGTTCATGCAGTCGGAGTAGCTCCTGATCGCCACCTCCTCGGCCACGCTCTGAAACGCCGCGATCTCTCCATCCACGAGGACGCCCGAGGATGGCGGGGTCGAAGCGCCCGAAACGGCCTCCCGCCGGGCAATGTCGGCCGCCTGCCGGCACTGCTCGGCGTCGCGCGCCAGCACGTCGCGGCCCTGGCCACGCTCGGGCCGCGAAATGACCGTCGCGCTGAAGCCATGAATCGAGGCGATCGGCCCCGGCGGGGGCCAGTAGGCGGAGAAGGCAGAGGCAGGCGCCAGGGCCTGGCCGGCCATGATCGTCTGCGTCGTGACCGGCAACTCGTCGGCTCGTTGCCAGACATAGGGCTGTGCACTGCCTGTCGGATTGCGGATCAGGGCCCACGTCGGGTCGCGGTCGCGCGTCGCGCTCGCGCACGAGACGAGGGTGAGCACGGCCACACACGCCAGCGCTCGCCCGGCGGTCGCCATAAACAAGGTTCGCCCAGCACCTCGACCTGGTCCGCCACAAACCCCGGGCCTCCCTCAGCCAGCGGGGGCGAGGCGCTCGAGGACGGTCTCGTCCGGCGCTCGGCTGCCATCGGCCCGCAAGGGCAGCACGCAGACGTGCGTGGCGCCCGCCGCCGCGTGGGCGGCGATTCGCGCACGCAGGGCCTCCGGCGATCCCCAGGCCACGATGGCGTCGACGAGGCGATCGCTCCCTCCGCCAGCGAAGTCGGCATCGGTGAACCCCAGCGGACGCAGCATCTTCGGGTAGTGGGGGATCTGGAGATAGAACGCCATGTACTGCCGGGCTGCGGCCCGCGCCCGGGTCGGGTCGGGCTCGAGGATGACGGCCTGCTCTGCGCACAGCCATTTCTCGGGCCCGATCGCTTTTCGCACCTCGGCCGTCTTCTCGGGAGGCGTGAAATACGTGAGCACGCCGGCCGTCTCCGCCGCGGCCAGCCGGACCATCTGCGGGAGGAATGATCCGAGCACCACGGGGGCCTCGGTCGGCGGGTGGCGGCGCCATGTAGGGCGCCGCCCTCATCCGCGCGAGGTAGGCCTTCATGAACTCGACCGGTCGCTCGTACCGGACGCCGCGGCGCTCGTTGGCCAGTGCGTTACTCACGCCCAGTCCGAGGATGAATCGATCGGGATAAAGCTCACTGAGCGCCCGCGCCGCGTTGCCGGCCGCGATCGGCTCACGGCTATAGGCGACCGCGATACCACTGCCGACGACGAGCGTCTGCGTCTGGTCGAGCAGGTGCGTGGCCAGCGACAGGCTCTCTCGTCCCACGCCCTCCGCGAACCAGAGGGCGGAATATCCCAGCCGCTCGACCTTCCTGGCGAACGGCCCCAGCGCGCGCCCGGAAGCGGATCGAGAAAGCAGAAGACGCCCAGGCGAGACAGGTCCATGCCGCACCTCACACGGCCAGGAGGCCGCCGTCGACGACCAGCTCCGTCCCGGTGATGTACGAGGCCTCGTCCGAGGCGAGGAACAGCACCGCGTTGGCGACTTCCTCCACGCGGCCCTCGCGCTTCAGCGGAATGACCCGGAGCATCTTCGCCCGCCACTCGGGATCGGCCGACGCCTGGGACGTCCGCATCGGCGGCATGACCCCGGGATGGACCGAGTTCACGCGGATGCCGTCCTTGGCGTACTGCACGGCGGCCGACTTGGTCATGATGCGCACGGCGCCCTTCGAGGCGTTGTAGGCCATGTGGATCCGGTCCTGGCCGACGAAGCCCGAGATCGACGAGATGTTGACGATCGAGCCTCCCCCGGCCCGCTGCAGCGCGGGAATCGCGTACTTCATCCCCAGGAACACGCCCTTGGCGTTGATGTTCATGACTGTGTCCCAGACGGACACGCTCATGGTGTCGGGGCCGGAGCCGCTGATGCCCGCGTTGTTGACCAGGATGTCCAGCTTGCCGAACGCCGCCACGGCGGCCTGGGCCGCGGCCTGCCAGTCGGCCTCGCTGGTGACGTCGATCTTGACGAAGCGCGCCTGGCCGCCGGCCTTGGTGATGTGGTCGACGACGTCTCGCCCCTCCGCCTCCAGCAGGTCCGCGACGACCACCTTCGCCCCTTCCTGCGCGAAGATCGTCGCCTCGCTCCGCCCCATGCCGCTCGCTCCACCGGTGATGAGCGCGACCTTGCCCGCCAGTCTCATGGTGACCTCCTTTGGTCCCGACGATCATAGCCGAGCCGCTCACGCCCGGTGAGAGCCCCTCCAGAACTTCTGCCACGCCCACTGGCCCGCCGGGACGCATGGCATACTCTGCCCCTCATCATCCTCTTGCCCCAAGGAGCCGACTGCGATGCCGCGAGTGAAGCCGATCACCAGCAAGGATCACGTGGCACCCGAGCACCAGCGCGTCTTCGACGCGGTCGCGGAGGGACGCGGCAGCGTGCGGGGCCCCTTCAGCATCCTGTTGTACAGTCCGCCGCTCTGCCAGTGCGTGCTCAATCAGGGCACCTACCTGCGCTTCGAATCGGCGGTGAAGCCAAAGCAGGGCGAGCTGGCCATCATCGCGACCGCGCGGGAAAAGGACTGCCCGTACGTGTGGGCAGCGCACGTGACCCTGGCCCGCAAGGCTGGTGTGCGAGAGGACGCGATCACTGCGGTTCGTGACCGCAGGGACGTCAATGGCCTCGAGCCCGACGAAGTCGCGATCGTCACGTACGTGCGCCAGCTCTTGCGGACGAACCGTGTGGACCAGTCAGTCTTCGATGCGCTGAAGGACCGCTACGGCGTGCCCTGGCTGGTCGAGCTGACGGGCATCATCGGCCACTATGGCCTCGTCTCCGGCATGCTGAACGCGTTCGAGGTCGCGCCGGCTCCGGACGCCGAAATGTTGCCGGTGTGAGAAGGATTTCCGGTGACCGATCTCGCGCCGGAGTCACCGGCCGGTCGCGCGCGCCAGCCCCGACTCGAGGTACTCGGCCAGCGCCGCCTCGCTGGGAAACTCCGGGGTGGTGTCAGGTACACCCGTGAAGTAGACGGTAAAGGAGGCTGCCCCCGAGGCCAGAATCTCCACGCCACCCGCGAAGAGTAGTTCGACGCGCGGGTACTGGGCGAAGCGGGTTCGCGGGATGCGAACGGCGCGACCACTCCCGACCAGGGACGGCACCAGGGCTTCGACCCGCTTGCCGCTGAAAGGATCGACGAGGTCGACGGCCACCGCCTGGACCGCCGGATTGCGCGAGACGACCCGGATGACCACGCTGGTGGCCCTCTCGTCGATACCCCGAAGCATGCCCCACACGATGGCCACGCCGCGCCCGGCGAAGACGGCGTCGGCGCCGCGCACTCGGTTGCCGTCTCCTCCGCCGCCGCCCGAGGAAGCGTGAGAGACCGCCAGGAGGCGAGAGCCACGCCAACGAACGCCGCGCGCCCACCGCGGGCGATCGCGGCGGCGACATGGCCTGTGGGAGTGGCTCACATCCCACCACCACCGCCGCCGCCCACCTGCTGGCCGATCTCGGGGCCCGACGCGGTCCCGCTCTCAGCGTTGGTGCCGGGTCCTTTCTGTAAAGGCCCCGCCGTGCACGCCGCGAGCAGCAGCGCGATTCCGATCACTCCAAGGATTCGCATCGTCATCCGACATCAGCACCCGCCGAGGAAACAGGTTCTAGTATCCCCCACTGCCCCCCGACGATTGCTCACAGTGTTCCATCGCGGCAAACCATGTCCCCCCGGATTCGGCGCACCTCTGAGCTTCGCTCAGCTTGATCCCAGGGGCTGCGCAAGCGCCGGTCATGAGCGTCACGATCGCCAGCAGTAGGGCCCGGATGCGCACGGCGGGTGTCCCTCCTTGGTCGATGAGAACTCCGTCCGGAGAGTCCAGATCGCACGGGGCTTCAGTGACGGCAAACGACGTGATCCCAGTGACTGTTCCCGACGCTCCGCCGCGCCGGCTGGCGTCGAGGAGGTCAGAGGCGCGGGATCTGCGGCAGGTGATCGAAGTGCGCGTCACGCGCAAACAGGTGGAGCTGGTGTTGCACGACGAGCGCCGCGATCCAGAGGTCGTTGGTGGGGATGGGGGTGCCCTGGCGGCGCAACTGGTGGAACAATCGCGCGTAGTGATGCGTGGTGTCCTCGTCGGCAAACACCGGGTCGACACGGCGGCTGTCGAGAAAGCGGACGAGGTTCGCCTCGTTCTCCCCTGCCCGGACGCCGCCCGCGAAGCCCGCGCGCAGCTCGCCGAGAACCACGAACGGCACGAAGATCTCGTCGGCGCGCCGGAGCCGTTCCACCGCCTCGGGCAGGCCCTTCGCAAAATCGACGTAGCGGTTCGTGTCGATCGCGATTCTCACCGCCAGAGCGCCTCGTCGACGCTGTCTTGGGCCTGGATGGCGTCGTCGAAACCGGGAACGTCCACCCACGAGCCGGCCAGGGCGTCGAGATCGGTGTACACGCGCCCCGGCAGGTCCGTCCCCTCGGCTTCCCTGATCAAGGCATCGCGCAGGACCTCGTTGAGGCTTTTGCGCCCCTCCTGCGCCTTGCGCCGCAGCGCCTTGTCGACGTGCTCGGGGCACGCTGCGCACCGTGTACTGGACCGTCGAAGGGGAAGGGGCGCGCCCTCGACCTCGCCGCCCCGCGGAGCCGAGCCCGGCGGACCGTCTTGCCTGCTTTCGCATGCAGGCAATATATACACGAGATGCCTGCATCGCAACACCCGCCCGGGCCTCGACGCCTCCTCTCGCGCCTTCGGCCTACCAGGCCAGCCCGCCGCCGTTGACGGCGAGGGGACGCCTGTACCGTTCGACGTGATGCCGGAGCCGGACGCCGAGCAGTTGCCCGTGTGAGAGGGATTCCCGGCGCCGCAAACGCGGCGGTTCAGAGATCGACGCGATAGCGCTTGAGCGCGGCTGGGTCGATGGTCGCCCCGAGGCCCGGCGCGTCAGAAGGCGGATGACGCCCGCTTCGAGCCGGGCGGGGTCGACCACCACGTCGCCGGCCATCTTCAGCGGCCCCACCGCCTCGCACCCGTCGATCACGGCCTCGCTCACCGCCGCCACCGCCGCCTCGGCGAGCGTGGAGAGCGTAAGACCGAAGCCATGGCCGAGCACGACCTTCAGCCCCGCCGCAGGCGCGCACTCGACCATGGCCAGGGTCCGGAGCAGCCCGCCCTGCTTCATCACCTTCAGCTTCACAGATCGGCGGCCTCGTACCGGATGATCTTCACCAGTGCGGCCGGGTCCGTCACGCTCTCGTCGGCCATGAGCGGGATGTTGATGGCGCGCCGGATCCGCGCGAGGCCGGCGATGTCGTCCCGCGGGATCGGCTGCTCGACGAGCGTCAGCGCGTAGGGCTCGAGTCGGGGATGAACGCGATGGCCTGATCCACGGTCAGGCTCTCGTTGAAGTCCACCCGCAGCGCATCCGGCTGCCGACTGCCGCCCGGACGGCAGCGACCCGCTCGACACCCTCGTCAGCCACGCCTGAGACCTTGATCTTCGCGGTGCGGAAGCCGCGCTCACACCACGCGAGCGCCTCGCAGGCGCGCCTGCGCCGGGCACCGTTCCGATCCAGGCATTGAGCGTTACGGCGTCCTTCAGGCGTCCCCCGAGGAGGGCGTGGACGGACAGGCCCAGCGCGCGAGCCTTGAGGTCGACCAGCGCCATCTCGATCGCCGCCTTGGCCTCCGACGCCTCGATCACCTCGCGGTCCATGCGTGCGAGCGCGGCGCGCAGGTTGAAGGGATCGGCACCGAGGAGGGCGGGCGCCAGCGCCCTCACCGTCGAATGCACCTGCTCGGCGGACACGGGTGAGTACCCGGGCGTCGGATCGACGTTGCCCCAGCCCTCGTCACCGGCCTCGGTCTCGATGCGGACGAGGACACTCCGCTGGACCACGGTCGTGCCGTGTACGCCGTGGACGGGCACGGGCTCGCGGGGTGGTACCTCGACGAGGATTGGCTCGACGGCGACGATCCGCATGGCGCCGGCGAGCATGGCGCCGCGCCGGGCCGCCGTCAAGTAGAGCCCAGGAACGTGGAGCCCGGAGCGCCAACGATGCGGACCGAGTCCCGCACCTGATGACTTGATCAGCGTCCCGGAACCGGCGGACGCGATGTCACTTCGTGATAGGCTCGGCCCGTCCCATGCCGCCTGGCCGCTGTCCGCAATGTCAGCACGAGAACGCCGCCGGCACGAAGTTCTGCGGCGAGCGTGGGAGCCGGCTGGTGACGACGTGTGCGTCCTGCGGCACCGCGAACACCCCCGGCCAGAAATTCTGCGGCGAGTGCGGCGCCCGCCTCGGCGCTTCCGCCCCAGCGGCCCCGCCGGCCAGCGCACATTCCTCGCCACCTCGCGGAGAAGATCCTGTCCTCGAGGAGCGCCCTCGAGGGCGAGCGCAAGCAGGTCACCGTGCTCTTCGCGGATCTCAAGGGCTCGATGGAGCTGCTCGCCGACCGCGACCCCGAGGATGCCCGGACGCTTCTCGATCCGGTGCTGCAGCACATGATGGAAGCGGTCCACCGGTACGAGGGGACCGTCAACCAGGTCATGGGCGACGGCATCATGGCCCTGTTCGGTGCACCCCTGGCCCACGAGGACCACGCCGTGCGCGCCTGCTATGCGGCCCTGCGATGCAGGAATCGGCGAAGCGATACGCCGAGGACATGCGCCGTGAGCAGGGTGTCACCATCCGCACTCCGGGTCGGGCTGAACTCGGGCGAGGTCGTCGTCCGCGCCATCGGTTCCGATCTGCGCACTGGACTACACGGCTGTCGGACCAGACCACGCATCTGGCCGCCCGGATGGAGCAGCTCGCCGATCCCGGGCAGCATCCTCCTGACGCCCGACACTCTGAAGCTGGCCGAAGGGCTTCATGCAGGTGACTCCGCCTCGGCCCCGATGGCCGTGAAGGGCCTGTCGGCACCCGATCGAGGTCTATGAACTCACGGGCGCGGAGCGTGTTCGGTCGCCGCCTACAGGCCGCGGCCGCCCGCGGGCCTGTCCAGCTTCGTCGGGCGCGACGCCGAGGTCGAGCAGCTGCACCGGGCGCTGGAGCGTGCGCGATCGCGGCACGGACAGGTCGTCGCCGTCGTGGGGGAACCCGGCATCGGAAAATCACGTCTGTTCTACGAGTTCACTCCACTCTCACCGCGACGCGGGACTGGTTGATCCTCGAGAGCCAGCTCGGTCTCCTACGGCAAGGCCACCAGCTACCTGCCCGCTCATCGATCTGCTCAAGGCGTGCTTCGCAGATCGAGCGCCCATGACGCTCGCGCGTCGATGCGCGGAGAAGGTCACCGGCAAGCTCCTGACGCCTGGACGAGCGCGCTTGAGGCCACACTGCCCGCGTTCATGGCGTTGCTCGATGCTGCCGGTCGAGAACGCGGCGTGGCAGGCCCTTGATCCGCCGGAGCGCCGCCAGCAGCACGCTCGACTCGCGTCAAGCGGCTCGTGCTTCGCGAGAGCCAGGTGCAGCCGTTGCTCGCTCGTCTTCGAGGACCTGCACTGGATCGACTCCGAGACCCAGGCGCTGCTCGACAGCCTGGTCGAGAGCCTGCCGGCCGGCGCGACATCCTCCTGCTCGTGAACTATCGGCCTGAGTACCGGCACGGCTGGGCGAGCAAGACCTACTACCCGCAGCTCCGGGTCGATCCCCTGCCGGCCGAGAGCGCAGACGATCTCCTGGCGACGCCTGCTCGGCGCGGATCCCGAGCTCGAGCCGCTCAAACGCGCGCTGATCGAGCGAACCGAGGGCAACCCGTTCTTCCTCGAGGAGAGCGTCCGAGCGCTGGTGGAGACCAGGCGCGCTGATCGGCGATCGGGGCTCGTACCGGCTGGCCGACGCCCGGGCGACACAGGTGCCGGCCACGGTACAGGCGATCCTCGCGGCCCGCATCGACCGCCTGGCGCCCGCGGAGAAACGGCTGCTCCAGACCGCCGCGGTGATCGGCAAGGACGTGACGTTCAGCCTCCTTGCAGTCGATTGCGGAACTTCCGGACGAGGACGGAGCTGCGCCAGGGGCTGGCGCACCTACAGGCGGCGGAGTTCCTCTACGAGACGAGCTTCTTCCCGGAGCTGGAATACACGTTCAAGCACGCCCTGACCCACGACGTGGCCTATGGCAGCCTCCTTCAGGACCAGCGACGTGCCCTGCATGCCCGGATCGTCGAGATGCTCGAAGCTCGACCATCCTAGCGAACAGGTCGAGTTTCTGGCGCACCACGCGGGCAAGGCCGAAGCCTGGGAGAAGGCCGTGCGATACCTGCGGCAGGCCGGAACGAAGGCGCTGGAGCGTTCGGCCAATCGGGAGGCGCGGACACTCTTCGAGCAAGCGCTGGCGGCGGGACGGCAGCTCCCCGGAGACGCCCGAGATCCTGGCGCAGAGGATCGACATTGCGTTCGATCTCCGTATTGCGCTCTCGCCGCTCGGCGAACTCGATCTGGCAGCTCGAGCATCTCCAGGGGGCCGAAGCCCTCGCTGAGCGTCTGGGCGATCAGCGCCGGCTGGGATGGATCCGCGCAGCTTGCCAACTACCGCTTCTGGCGAGGCGATCCGGAAGGAGCCGTCGCCGCCGGGCACCGCGCGCTCACCATCGCCACGGCCGTCGACGACTTCGGCCTCCGAGTGCTCGCTGAACCACCGGCTCGGTCACGGCTACCATGCCCTGGGAGACTATCGGCAGGCCATCGAAGTCCTGCAGCAGAATGTCGATGCGCTGCGAGGCGATCTGATCTATCAGAGATTCCGTACGGGAGGTCTCACCGCCGTGGACGCCCGGTGCTTTCTCGCGTGGTCACTCGCCGAGCAGGGGCAGTTCTCCGAGGCGATCGCCCGGGGCCAGGAAGCCGTCGAGTTCGCCGGGGCGGTGGCGCACCCCATGAGCCTCGTCAACGCCTACTTCGCTATTGGCGTCGCTTCTCTCCGTCGTGACGATCTGCCGCGGGCCATCGCCGCGCTCGAGCACAGCCTGTCGCTCTGCCTGGGACGCGTGACGTGCCACTCTTCTTCGCCTGGGTGGCCTCGGCCCTCGGCGCTGCCTACACCGCGGCCGGCCGCCTCGGCGAGGGCCTCCCCCTGCTCGAGCAGGCTCTGGATCACGCCACCCGGACGGAGACCCTGATCTATCAACCGCTCCGTCTCGCCTGGCTCGCCGAAGCCTGGCTGGAGAGCAATCGAACTCATGAAGCGCTGGCCCTCGCGGCACGTGCCCTCGATCTCGCATCCACGCAGAAGGAGACGGGCCACGAAGCATGGGCGCGGCGCCTTCTCGGTGAGGCGACGATGCGCGGCGACTCGCCCGAGAGAGAAAGCCGAGGATCATTACCGCGCGGCCATGACGCTGGCCGCCGAGCGCGGCATGCGCCCGCTGGTCGGCCACTGTCACTTCGGACTCGGAAGACTCCACTGGCGCACGGGCGACAGTGCCCAGGCGCGGGAGCACCTCACCACGGCGGCCACGATGTACCGCGAGATGGACATGCCCGTCTGGCTAGAACGGGCAGAAACGGCGATGAGCGAGGACGGCTGAGCGCTGTCTCGTGAGGAGCTTACGGGCGCCTCACGACGCGGCGGCCAG
>CAWKCA010000041.1:0-62086 GCA_963848005.1 uncultured Candidatus Rokubacteria bacterium | reverse complement strand
CCGAGTAGCGCCGCACGGCCTCCTGCATCCTGAGCGCGGCATAGCAGGCCCGCACGGCGTGATCTTCATGGGCGAGCGGCGCGCCGAAGAGCGCCATGATCCCGTCGCCCATCACCTGATTCACGGTGCCCTCGTAGTGATGGACGGCGTCCATCATCCGCTCCAGGACGGGATCGAGAATCTTGCGCGCCTCTTCGGGATCGCGGTCGGCGAGGAACTCCATCGACCCCTTGAGGTCCGCGAAGAGCACGGTGACCTGCTTGCGCTCGCCCTCCAGGGCGGCCTTGGAGGTCAGGATCTTCTCGGCGAGGTGCTTGGGGGTGTAAGACTCCGGCGCGCTGAAGCGAGATTCCTGCGGCGTCCCCAGGGAGGCCGCACACTGGCCACAGAATTTGTGCCCCGGCGGATTGCTCGCGCCACAGGATGGGCAGGCCGCCGCGAGGGGAGCAGCGCATTGGCCGCAGAACTTCATCCCGGTGGGATTCTCCGCCTGGCACCGGGGACACCGCATTCGGGACCTCCTTCGTGCTGCAGTGACTGGGCAAGAAAGGTCCCTGTGATGGTAGCCGAGAGCGCTCACACTGCGGCGAGAGACTCTGAGCTAGCCGTCCTCACACTTCCTCGGCAGAATGTGAAGACTCACGAAGGAGGGTGGCGTTCATGGCCGGCCTCGAGGTTCGCCGCGAGAGGATCGAGTCGTCTCTGGCCTCCCAGCTCATCACCGAGCTGAACGCGGAGCTGACCGAGCGCTATCCGGAGGCTGGCGCGACCCACTTCCGCCTGGACGCCGCCGAGGTCGCCCCGGGGTTCGGGGCGTTCCTGGTCGCCTCGATCGATGGCGAGGTGGTGGGCTGCGGCGCGGTGCGGCGGATCGAGGACGGCGTCGCCGAGGTCAAGCGGATGTACGTGCGCACCGCGGCGCGGGGTCGCGGGATCGGCGGCGCCATTCTCGTGGCGCTCGAGACAGAGGCGCGCGCGCTGGGCGTCAACCGCCTCGTCCTCGAGACGGGCGTGCGCCAGCCCGAGGCCCTCGCCCTCTACCGGCGCTTTGGCTTCGACGTCATTCCGCCGTTCGGCGAATACGTCGAATCGCCGCTCAGCGTCTGCATGGCGAAAGATCTGGGGTGAATCAGCCGGCGGCGCGGAGGAAGGCCTCGGCGGCTTCCATCAGGTCTCGGCGAGCGTCGGGTGGGCGTGGATGGTGGCGGCGAGATCCTCCGCGGTGACCGCGGTCTCGATGGCCAGCGCGGCCTCGGCGATCAGTTCGCCGGCGCCTGGCCCCACGATCCCCACCCCCAGCACGCGACCGGACTCGGGGTCGAGCACGAGCTTGGTGAGGCCATCCGAGCGGCCGAGGGTGGCCGCGCGACCCGAAGCCGCCCATACGAACTTCGCCACGCGCACGGCGCGATGTTCTTGCTCGGCGGCGCGCTCGGTGAGGCCGCACCAGGCCACCTCGGGGTCGGTGAAGACCACCGCGGGAATGGCCACGTTGTCGAAGGCCGCGGGCTTGCCGGCAATGGCCTCGGCCGCGACCTTGCCCTGGCGCATGGCCCGATGGGCGAGCATGGGCTCGCCGGTGACGTCGCCCACCGCGTAGATGTGCGGATCGTCGGTCCGGCAGCGCTCGTCGATCACGAGCGTGCCGCGCTCCGTCGAGGCGTGCCCGCGTCGCCTCCAGACCGAGCCCCTCGCTGTGCGGCCGGCGGCCGACCGCGACCAGCACGCGATCGAAGCGCTGCGCGGCATCGCCGAGTTGCGCCTCGATCGCGCCGTCCACCTCGCGCAGGGCCGTGATCCGCGCTCCCAGGTGCACGGCCGCGAACTGGCGCTCGCACTGCCGGGCCAGCGGCTGGACGAGATCGCGGTCGACGCCGGGCAGCAGCTCGTCCGTCATCTCCACCAAGGTCACTGCGCTCCCGAGGGCCGCGTACACCTGCCCCAGCTCGAGACCGATGTAGCCGCCGCCGACCACGAGCAGGCGCTCGGGAACGTCGGCCAGCGCGAGGGCCGCGGTGGAGTCCATCAGACGCTCGCTCTCGAGGGTCGACGCCGGGCAGCCGGCCCGGGCGCGAGCCCGTGGCCACGATGGCGTGCTTGAAGCGGATCTTCTGCGGCGCCTCGCCCTCCACGCGCAGCTCGCGCGAGCTCTCGAAGACCGCCTGGCCCGCCGACGACCTCGACGCTCTTGCTCCGCGCCACCGCGGCCAGGCCGCGCGCGAGCTTGCCCACCACGCGCTCGTCCTTCCACTTGCGCAGCGGATCGAGCGAGATGCGCGGGGCCCCGAACTCGACGCCCAGCTCCTTGGCCCGCTCGGCCTCGGTGATGAGTGACGCCACGTGCAGGAGCGCCTTGGAGGGGATGCAGCCTTCGTACAGGCAGGCGCCGCCCAGGCGCGCGCCCGCGTCGACCACGATGACCTCCAGGCCCAGCTCCGCGCAGCGAAACGCCGCCGAGTAGCCGCCGGGGCCGCCCCCGACGACGGCCACGTCCACCTCGCGCACGAGGTCGCCCATCACCACGTGATCGGACTCCGCGCGCGAATGGAGTTGCGCCGCATCACAGCTCCAGCAGCAGCTCCTCGGGATGCTCCAGCCGCCGGACGATGGCGGACGCGAAGCGGGCGCCATCGGCGCCGTCGGCCACGCGATGGTCGAAGGTCAGGGACAGCGGCAGCATCATGCGCGGCACGATCTGGCCGTCGCGCACCGCCGGCTCCAGCCGGCCGCGGGCCACCCCGAGGATGGCGACCTCCGGATAGTTGATGATCGGGATGGCGCCCGTGCCGCCGAGGGCGCCGATGTTGGTGATGGTGAACGTCCCTCCGCGCAGGTCGTCCAGGGTGGCCTTGCCCTCGCGCACGCGCGCGGCCAGCGCTCCCAGCTCGCGCGCCACCTCGCGCAGCGGCTTGGTGTCGACGTCGCGCATGACGGGGACGATCAGGCCGCGCTCGGTGGCCACCGCGATGCCGAGGTGGTAGTAGCGCTTCACGATCAGCTCGCCCGTGGCGGTGTCGAGGCTCGCGTTGAACTGCGGGTGCTCGCGCAGGGCCAGGGCCGCCGCCTTGAGGAGGAAGCCCGTCAACGTCAAGGTCACGCCCCGGGCGCGCGCGGCATCCAGATTGCGATTGATGATGGCGTCCAGCTCGGTGATGTCGGCGCGATCGAAGTGGGTGACGTGGGGAATGAGCGTGGCCGAGAGCGTCATGCGCTCGGCGATGGTGCGGCGCAGGTGCGAGAGCGGCTGCCGCTCGATCGGGCCCCACTGCTCGAAGCGCGGGAGGGGAGGGGCCTCGACGCCCACCGGAGCAAGCGGCCGCGGTGCGGCGGCGGCCGCTGCGCGTGGCCATCCTCGCGGCGTCGACGGCCGCGGTCGCGGGGCCGACGATGACTGCACGTTCGCCGGCGGCGCGGCGCGCACGCGTTCGCCGGCGGCCGCAGCCCGCACATCGTCGTCGGTGACGCGGCCGCCGGGGCCCGATCCGCGAACGGCGCGTAGATCGACGCCCAGCTCTCGCGCGAGACGACGGGTCGCTGGCGTGGCCGGCACGGGACCGGTGCGCTCGGGAGTGCCCGCCGCGGCCGTCGTTCGCTCGGCGGGCCCCGAGGCCGGCGCCGTCTCCGCCGCGTCGGCGAACGTCACCAGCACTTCGCCGACCCGCACCGTCTGGTGTGGCTGCACGTGGACCTTGAGCACCCGGCCGCTGAACGGCGAAGGGATCTCTACCTGCGCCTTGTCGGTCTCCACCTCGAGGAGGGGCGCGTCCTCGCGAATGACGTCGCCCTCCTGGACGAGCACCTTGACGATCTCGGCCTCGGTGAGGCCCTCGCCCAGGTCGGGCAGGACGAAGGGGCGCGGCATCAGAAGGCCAGCGTCTCGCGGGCGGCGGCGATGACGCGCGGGACGTCGGGCACGTTCGCGCGCTCGCGGGCGAAGCCCACGAAGGGAATGTCGTAGGCCGTGACCCGCTTGATGGGCGCCTCGAGGGAGAGAAAGCACTGCTCCATGATGCTGGCCGCGATCTCCGCGCCCGGGCCGAAGCTCCGCGGGGCCTCGTGGATGACGACGGCGCGGCCCGTCTTGCCCACGGAGGCGCCGAGCGTCTCTCGGTCGAGGGGCGAGATGGTCAGCAGATCGATGACCTCGGCTTCGACCCCGTCTTCCTCCTTCAGGACGTCGGCGGCCTCCCGGGCCGTCCGTAGCATCGCGCCGTAGGCGATCAAGGTGAGGTCGCGCCCCTCGCGCACCACCTGGGCCTGGCCGATGGGCAGCGCTTCGGTCTCCTCCGGAACGTCTTCGCGGGCCGCGTGATAGAGCGCCTTGGCCTCGAAGAAGACCACGGGGTCGGGATCGCGGATGGCGGAGACGAGCAGCCCGCGCGCCGTCCGCGGCCCCGAGGGGACCACCATCTTGAGGCCGGGGATGTGCGCGTAGAACTGCTCCTCGGACTCCGAGTGGTGCTCCAGCGCCCGGACCCCGCCGCCGTACGGCATGCGGATGACCATGGCGCAGTGGAAGCGCCCCTGCGTCCGCATGCGGTAGCGGGCGGCGTGGTTCTCGATCTGGTGGAAGCACTGGAAGGCGAAGCCGGAGAACTGGATCTCGCAGATGGGCTTGAGCCCGTAGAGGGCCATGCCGACCGACGCGCCCACGATGCCCGCCTCGGCCAGCGGGCTGTCGATGACGCGCTGGCTCCCGAACGTGCGCTGCAGGTCGTCGGTCACGCGAAAGACGCCCCCGTCGACGCCGACGTCCTCGCCGATGATCACGATGTCGGGGTCGCGCTCCATCTCCTGCATGAGGGCCAGGTTGAGGGCCTTGACCATGTTGAGCTTCGCCATGGTTACCGAATCCCGGCGGAGATCATCGGCGCGTGAGGCGCTGGCCGCGCATGGGGGCCGGGGGCTGGTCGGGATCCGGCCCCGCGACGGGATGCTCGCGCTCGGCCACCTCGCGGCGCTGCTGGGCGACGTGGCGGGGCAGCTCCGCGTAGGCGTGGTCGAACATCGCGAGCGGATCGGGCGGCGGCATCGTCTCGAAGCGCTGCACGGCAGCCGCGATCTCGGCGTCGATCGTCTGCTCCAGCCCCTCTTCGAGGAGGTTGCGCTTCTGCAGATACGCGACGAAGCGCGTGAGCGGGTCCTTCCGCTCCCACGCCTTGACCTCTGCTTCGGCCCGGTACTTGGTGGGATCGTCGGCCGTGGTGTGCATGGCCAGGCGGTAGGTCACGCACTCGATGAGGGTCGGCCCGTCGCCGGCCCGGGCGCGCTCCACCGCCGCGCGGCTGGCCGCGTACACGGCGAGCACGTCGTTGCCGTCGACCTGGACGCCCGGGGAATCCGTAGGCGAGGGCCTTCTGGGCGATGGTGCGCGAGTTCGTCTGCTTCTTCAGGGGCACGGAGATCGCCCACTGGTTGTTCTGGCACACCAACACCACGGGCACGTGCCACACCCCGGCGAAGTTCGCGGCCTCGTGGAAGTCGCCCTCCGAGGTGGCGCCGTCGCCGAAGTACACCATGACCACGGCGTCGTCCCCCCGGTACTGCGCGGCGTAGGCGAGCCCCACCGCGTGCGGGATCTGGGTGGCCACGGGAATCGCGACGGGCAGGTCGTGCTGCTCGGGGCCGGGCTGGCCGCCCTCGAGATAGCCCGCGAAGAAGGCGAGGATCTTCTCGATGGGCCATCCGCGGTGGATCATGGCCGCCGTCTCGCGGAACGACGGCACCATCCAGTCGTGAGCGCTGCAACGTGAAGGCGCTGCCGATCTGCGCGGCCTCCTGCCCCTTGATGGGCGCGAAAGTGCCAATGCGTCCCTGGCGCTGCAGGCGCACCATCCGCTCGTCGAGGCGCCGGCCTCGCAGCATGGCCCGGTACATGGCCTGCAGGGTGGCGGGAGGAATCTCCGGTTCGAGTGTGGTGTCGAGATTGCCGTCGCTGTCGAGGATGGAGAGGTGCTCGACCTGGAACGCGGGCTCGATGATCGTTCTCGGCATGGCCGTGCCTGGGCAATGCCTATTCTACCCTCGACACCTCCACGATCACGGTCCTGGGGCAGGCCCGTCAGCAACAGCGTGCTCACGATGCCCGTCTCCATCTCGGCCATCCTGATCGCATGGTTGTTGGTATCCGCGACGTACAGGCGCCCCTCCGCGATCGCGAGGCCACTGGGCTCGCTGAAGGCGGCCGCCTCCGCCTCGCCGTCGTCGCTGCCGGGTTCGCCACGGCCGAGCCACGTGCGGCACTCGGCCGTGACCGGATCGAGACGCTTGATCTTGTGGTTGTACGTGTCGGCGATGTAGACGGTTCCGTCGTGCCACGCGACGCCCACGGGATGCTGCAGCCGCACCTCGGACGGCCCGCGGCCATCGCGGTCGCCGAACTCGAACAATCCCTCGCCGACGATGGTGCGGATGCCGCCGCCCGGCCCCAGCTCCACCACGCGGATGGCGCTGGCCTCGCTGTCCGCCACGTAGAGCCGTGTGCCGTCGGTGGCGAGTCCGCTCGGCTGGTTCATCGACGCGGAGTCCAGGGGGCCATCGACCAGGTCCTCGCGGCCGTTGCCCGCGAAAGGCACGATGAAGCCGCTGCCCAGGCGCATCGACCAGAGCTGATGGGTCCCGGCCATCGCCACGTAGAGCGTCCCATCCAGGAGCGCGAGGTCCCACGGAGACGCGAGCGGAGTGTGGAGGGCGGGGCCGCCGACGCGGGGCCCCATGAGCTGCTCGCCGGTCCCCGCCACGGTCGCGACCGTCCCCGCGGCGAGATCCACCGCGCGGATCGCATGGTTCTCGGTGTCGGCCACATAGAGGGTCGCGCCATCGAGCGCCAATCCCTGGGGATGCGAGAAGGTCGCCACCTCGCTCGGGCCGTCGTCGAGACCCTGGGCACCGCTGCCGATGACCTGCTGCACCACCCCATCCAGGTCGGCCACGATGATCCGGTGATGGGCGGTGTCGCTGATGACCAGTCGGTCGGTCGTCTCGTCGGCGATGACCTTGCCGGGAAACCTCAGAGAGGTCGGCACGTCCGTGGGCTTCAGGTCAAGGTCGAGCGGTCGCCGATCGAGCAGGCCCGCCGCATCGAACTCCGCCACCATCTCGCCGATCAGCGTGTCGAAGGGCTCGTAGGGAAGCTCGCCCTCGTGCTTGCCGATGACGTTGCCCTGGGGATCGATGAACATCAGCGTCGGCCACGCGCGAGCGGCGTACGCCTTCCAGACCCGGAAATCGCGATCGTTGATGACGGGGTGCCCCACCTCCAGGCGCAGGACAGCCTGGCGGACGCTTTCCGTGTCCCGCTCGCCGATGAACTTCGGCGAGTGCACGCCGATGACCACCAGCTCGCGGTTCCACTTCCGTTCCAGCCTCCGCACCCGCGGAAGGTTGTGAATGCAGTTGATTCAGCAGAAGGTCCAGAACTCGAGGAGGACCAGCTTGCCCCGCAGATCGAGGAGGCTGAGAGGGCGGTCCGTGTTGAGCCAATCCAGATCGGGCGGAAAGTCAGGAGCGTGGACCGTGCCGGCGAACCGCGACGCCATTCCTCACCTCTCGTCGGGCTGGTGACTGCCAGGGTAGCGCTCGTCTCGCTGTTGACGTTCAGGGTAGCGCATCGAGGAGCGCCACGGCTTCGCCGGGGCGCGACGAGCGCGGGGGGTTTGGGGGGCCCTGTCGAGGCCCCCCATCTCCCTAGGACGCGTGGCCGGGAACGGAGTGGCCGTGAGGGGCCCGCCGCATCCACGGCGCCGAGGGAAGCTGGGCCAAGCGGTCGCGCTGCTCCGGCGTCAACAGCGGCGCGATCTCCTGGAGCCGCCGCACCCGGAGCTGGAGACCCTGGGCGATCAGCCCTTCGACTTCCGCCGCCTTCTGCTGGAGGACCGTGGCGTCGGCGTTGTTCAGGGCGAGCCGACCGAGGTCGCCCTGCGCCTGACGCAGGGCCTGCACGAGTTGGCGCTGGTTCTCCGCGTCGCGGCCGTAGATCTCCTGGATGGCCTTGGTCTGATCGTCGGTCAGCTCGAGCTTCGTCTGGAGTCGCTCGAGCCAGCCCTGGGCCGAGGCCTGCCCGGCCGACGTCAAGAGCACCGACCCACCGAGCACGACGGCCAGGGCCCAGCTTGCTGCGGTCTTTGTCATCATGACGCTTACCTCCAAGCGGTTCGAATGCATCTGCCCTCTTGGACGGCGCCCTCCTCCTGCGTGTTTACGCCCTCAGTGCCCTCCTTGGAGAGCTTCGGGTCGAAGAGCGTGTACGGGTTGACGTTGCCCAGGGCGGCGCTGACCGATTCCGACACGCCCGGGTGGCGCCGCCTCAACGCGTCGAGCAGCGATCGGATCTCGCGCCTGATGCTCTCCTTCTCGCCGCACACGCAGCCCACGGACGGGAGGCCGAAGGCGCGCACGTAGGCGAGCGTCTGCTCCTCACTCACGAAGACGAGCGGGCGGATGAGGCGCAGGGTTCCCTTGCGGGAGGCGGCCACCGGCGGCAGCGAGGCGATGCGCCCGTTGAAGAGGATGTTGCGCAGGAGCGACTCCGCGCAGTCGTCGGCGGTGTGGCCGAGGGCGAGCACCGTGCACCCCTGCTCGTCGGCGATCTGATAGAGAGCGCGGCGGCGGTGCCGGCTGCACACCTCGCAGCCGTGGGCCACGCCGTCGCGCACCAGGCGCAGGGTGGCCGGCTCGTCGCGGAGCACCCACGGGACGCCCAGCCCCTCGATCTGCGCCTGCAGCGCGCGCACGGGCGCGGTGAACTTGCCCTGCTCGACGGTCACCGCGATCACCTCGAACGGGAACGGCGCGCGCGTGCGATAGACGGTCAGCGCGTGCAGCAAGCAGAGACTGTCCTTGCCTCCGGAGACGCCCACCGCCACGCGATCGCCGGGTCGCAGCATGGAGAAGCGGCCCATGGCCCGCCCGACCGCGTCGAGCACCCGCGTTTCGACCTGCTTCGGCGCCTCCACCGCCTTCACGTCCATCGTGGCCCTCCTCGTCTGCACCGTTCGATTCTAGCCCGCATCATTCGCGAATGACCTCACGGGTGCGGGCTAGAATCGAGCGTTGGCCTCCATGCTGACCGGCCCCGGTATCGCGCTGATCGGTTCCCGCAGCCCGCGCCTGGTCACCCAGTGGGCGCGGGCGGCCGAGCGCGCGGGGCTGGGCAGCGTGTGGTTCATCGAGGACTACTTCCAGCCCGGCGCCTTCGCCCTGGCCGGGGCGGCCGCCGCGGTGACGGAGCGCGTGGTCATCGGGCTCGGCGTGGTCAATCCGTTCACGCGCCATCCGGCCGTCCTGGCCATGGAGACGGCCACGCTCGCCGGCATCGCGCCGGAGCGCATCGTGCTCGGCCTCGGCAGCAGTAACCGCGGCTGGATCGAGACGCAGATGGGAATCCCGTTCGCGTCCCCGCTCCAGGCCGTCCGCGAATCCGTCGAGATCATCCGTCGCCTCTGGGAGGGCGAGCGCCTGAGCTACTCCGGGCGTTCGTTCACGCTCAGCGGCGTCAAGCTGGACTTCGCGCCGGCCCAGGCCACGCTCCCGATCCTGCTTGGCGTGAAGGGGCCGAAGGCGCTGGCCATGGCCGGCGAGATCGCCGACGGCGTGGTGTGTTCCATCCTGTCCTCGCCCGGCCACGTCCGCCGCGTGCGGGCCACGACAGCGCGGCCGGCGCGCGAGTTCCCGGTCGCCGCGTACATCCCGACCCTGATCGACGCGGATGGGATGCGTGCGCGGCAGCACATCCGCCCGTTCCTCGCCCGGTATCTCGCCTTCCTGCACGGCCAGTCCATTCTCCGGGACGCCGGACTCGACGAGCGCGATACGCAGCCGATCCGGGACGCCGTCCTCGCGGGGCGTCCGGCCGCGCACCTGGTGACCGACGCCGTGGTGGACGCAGTGAGTGTCGCCGGCACGCCCGAGGAGTGCCGGGCCGCCCTCGCGCGCTGGGCCGAGGCCGGGCTCGACACGCCGGTGGCCGTGGTGCCACCCGACGCGAGCCTGCTCGGGCAGATCGCGCGCATCGGGAGCGAGATCGGCCCCTTCTGGAGCGAAGTCGTGTCCCGCTGACACCGTTGCGATCACGCGACGGTTGCCCGCGCGCGCCGCCGCGTGACGACTGGTCAACTGCTCGCCGATGCAGCAGCCGTCCTCGGCGTTGCCCTCTGATGAGGCTGTCCCCGTCCACCTGTCCTATCCGACGTGATCGCGAGGCGAGCCTGAAGATCGCGCGGTAGGCAGATCGGCGCGCTTCGGCGGTCTCCGCTCCGTGGCATGTCGACTGCAGATTCCGCGAATGCGGCTGTCGGTTCCATCCTCTCTTTCTTCCTGAGGAGACCCGGACCATGAACGTCAGTCGCCGAGAGTTTATCGTTTCGGGGGCCAGTGGCCTCCTGGCCGGGCTGCCGGCGGGGTGGGTCGGGGGTGCGTACGCCTCGGACGCGCCCGAGAGCCCGAAGGTCCGCATCGGCATCATCGCGCTCACCGACTGCTCCTCGATCGTGATGGCCCACGAGCTGGGCCTGTTCAAGAAGTACGGCATCGAGGCGACGATCTCGAAGGAAGCGTCGTGGGCGGTGATCCGCGACCGCCTGTCGCTCGGCGAGAACCAGGCCACCCACATGCTCCTCGGCATGCCGTACGCCTCCACCATGGGGCTGCATGGGGGCGCCGGTGAAGCCCATGATCATCCCGTTCTACCTGAACCGGAACGGACAGGCGATCACGCTCACCAAGGCCCTCCTCGAGAAGGGCGTGAAGACGCCGCAGCAGCTCAAGCCGCATCGTGATGGAGGCCAAGGCCAAGGGCACGCCCCTGACCTTTGCCATGACCTACCCGCCGGGCACCCACGCGATGTGGATCCGCTACTGGCTCGCCTCCGGCGGGATCAACCCCGACCGCGACGCGACCCTCATCACCATCCCGCCGCCCCAGATGGTCGCCAACATGAAGGTCGGCAAGATGGACGGCTACTGCGTGGGGGAGCCCTGGCCCGCTCGCGCCATCGCCGACGGCATCGGCTTCACCGCCATCACCACCCAGCAGATGTGGAAGGACCACCCGGAGAAGGTCCTCGCCTTCACCGAGGAGTACGCCCAGAAGAACCCCAGGACGGTGAAGGCCCTCATGCGTGCCGTGCTGGAAGCGAGCCAGTGGATCGACAAGCTGGAGAACCGCCCAAGATGGTCGAGGTCGTCTCCCAGCCCCAGTACATCAACACGAGCAAGGAGGTCATCCTCGGCCGCCTCCTCGGCGACATCGACTACGGCGACGGCCGCAAGGAGAAGGACAAGTTCTACATGACCTTCTTCGACCGCCACACCAACTTCCCCCTCAAGTCGCACGGCGTGTGGTGGCTCACCCAGTTCCGCCGCTGGGGCATGGTCAAGGAGCCCCCCGACTACAAGGGCATCGTCGACCGCGTCCATCGCCCCGACATCTTCCGCGAGGTGGCCAAGGAGATGGGCGTCGAGGCGCCGCGCGAGGACATGAAGAAGGAGACCTTCTGGGACGGCGTGACCTTCGATCCCGCCGAGCCGGAGAAGTACGCCAAGAGCTTCGCCGTCAACTCCATGGCCTAGGAGGCGTCCATGACGCAGGTCGGGCTGAAGAAGCTGACCCTGCCGCTCCTGGGCGGCCTCGGGGTTCTCGTGATCTGGACCCTGGTCAGCCAGACGGTGGCCCCCGATCTGCCCTCGCCATGGCGCACGTGGAACGAGTCGCGCCGCTACGTGCTGGAGCCGTTCTTCAAGGACGGCGAGATGAACCAGGGCATCGGGCGCCTGGCCTTCTACTCGCTGGTGCGCGTGGCCAAGGGGTTCGCGCTGGCCCTCGCCATCGGCACGCCGATCGGCTTCCTGCTCGGACTGTCGCGCGACGTTTCACCGCTCCTTCGATCCGATCGTCCAGTTCCTGCGCCCCATCTCGCCGCTGGCCTGGCTGCCCCTGGGCCTGGTGATCTTCCAGAAGTCGGAGCCGGCGGCGGTGTTCACCATCGCCCTCTGCGCCATGTGGCCGACGGTGATCAACACCGCGGTCGGGCGTGCGCAGCATCAGCCAGGACTATCTGAACGTCGGCCGCGTGCTCAAGCTCTCCCGCTGGAAGATGCTGGTCAAGATCATCGTCCCCGCCACGATCCCCTACGTCTTCACGGGCTACCGCCTGTCGCTGGGGCTGGCCTGGCTCGTCATCGTGGCCGCCGAGATGCTCACGGGGACGCCGGGCGTGGGCGGGTTCCTGTGGCAGGAGTACAACAGCCTCGTCTACTCCCACATCATCCTGAGCGTCATCACCATCGGCGCCATCGGCTTCCTGCTCGATCGGCTGATGGGCCTCATCGAGGCGCGGGTCAAGGCGGGCTGATCCGATGCCGTACCTCGAGGTCAGCGGCCGTCGAGAAGTCCTACGTCACCCCGCGCGGCACGACGCGCGTGCTGGGCGGCGCCACCCTGGCGCTCGAGGCGGGCGAGTTCGTGGCCATCGTCGGCTACTCGGGCTCCGGCAAGACCACGCTCGATCTCGCTCATCGGCGGGCTCATCGCGCCCGACGCCGGCGAGATCATCCTGGATGGCGCGCCGCGTCACCGAGCCCGGCCCCGAGCGCGGCATCGTCTTCCAGCAGTACTCGCTGCTGCCCTGGATGACCGTGTACGAGAACGTGGCGCTCGCCGTCGACGCCGTGAATCCGTCGCGGCCGGCCCGGGAGCGCCAGGCGCTGACCGGGGAGTTCATCGACCTCGTCAACCTCACGCCCGCCGTCAGCAAGCGGCCCCGCGAGCTGTCGGGGGGGATGCGCCAGCGGGTGGCCGTGGCGCGCGGCCTGGCCATGGAGCCGAAAGTGCTGCTCATGGACGAGCCCTTCAGCGCGCTCGACGCCCTCACGCGGGCCACCCTGCAAGACGAGCTGCTGCGGATCTGGGGCGTCCGTCGCTCGACGGTGATCCTGGTGACCAACGACGTCGACGAGGCGATTCTCCTCGCCGACCGCATCTATCCGATGACCCCCGGGCCCGGCGCTGTGCTCGGACCCGCCATCGAGGTCGGGCTGCCGCGGCCCCGTGAACGCCGGCACATGAGCCTGACGCCCGCCTACCAGAAGGCGCGCCAGGGCATCGTGGAGTTCCTGCGCGCCTGCCGGCGGGCGAGCTGAGCGGCGATGGCGGCCTTCGTCGAAATCGCCCAGCTCGGCAAGACCTACGACACGCCCGCTGGCCCCGCCGTCATCGTCCGCGACTTCACCCTGCACGTCGACCAGGGCGAGTTCGTCTGCCTGCTCGGCCACTCCGGGTGTGGGAAGACCACGGTGCTGTCGATCCTCATGGGGTTGAACATGCCGACCACCGGCGGCGTGGTCATCGGCGGGCGCGAGGTCGATGGCCCCGGCACCGATCGCGGCGTCGTCTTCCAGTCGGCCACGCTGCTGCCCTGGATGTCCATCCGCGATAACGTGCGCCTCGCCCTCGACCAGGTTCGCCGCAACGGCGCTCCGGACGTCGATACGTACCTGGCCGCCGTGGGTCTGCCCGAGTTGGGCGATCGCTATCCGCGCGAGATGTCGGCCGGGATGCAGCAACGGGTGGGGATCGCCCGCGCCTTCGCCCTGCAGCCGCGCCTGCTCCTGCTCGACGAGCCGTTCTCGCTGCTGGACGCCCTCACGCGGATGGAGCTTCAAGATCAGCTCATGACCTTGTGGGAGGAGACGCGCAAGACCGTCATCATGGTCACCCACGACGTCGACGAGGCGCTCCTCCTCGCCGACCGCATCGTGATGATGACCAACGGCCCGGCGGCGACCATCGGCGAGATCATCGACGTGCCCTTCCCGCGGCCCCGCCGTCGCGAGGAGATCCTGACCCGCCCGGACTATTTCTGGCTGCGCGATTCGATCCTCGGCTTTCTCGAGGAGCGGGCGCACGCCTCCGCCTGAGCCGTGGTGACGGCGAGCGGTCCCTGGCACCGGACCCTGTGTCCGTACTGCGGCGTGGGCTGTGGCCTGCTCGTCCGGGTCGACGCGGGCGTGGTGGCCAGGGTGAAGGGCGACCCTGCGCATCCGGCCAATTTCGGCGATGTGTGCGCCAAGGCCGTTCACCTTCCTCCGGCGCTGAAGACCGACGATCGGTTGTGCTTTCCCCAGATCCGGGTGCGCCGCGACGCGCCTCTCGAACGCGTGCCGTGGGACCTGGCTCTGCGTGTCGTGGCCGAGCGCTTCCGGGAGATCGTGGCCGCGTATGGGCCCGACGCGGTGGCGTTCTACGCCTCGGGCCAGCTCCTGACGGAGGAGTACTACGTCGCCTCCAAGCTCGCCAAGGGCTTCCTGCGCACCAACAACTTCGATACGAACTCGCGGCTCTGCATGGCCTCGGCCGCCGTCGGCTACGCGCGCTCCCTCGGCTCCGACGGCCCGCCCGCGGCCTACGCGGACATCGAGGAGGCGAACTGCTTCTTCCTGATCGGCACCAACACCGCCGACTGCCACCCCATCACCTTCAAGCGCATCCGGCGGCGGAAGCTCGCGCGTCCCGACGACGTCTTTGTCATGGTGGCCGATCCTCGATGGACCGAGACGGCCGACATCGCCGACCTCCACCTCGCCCTCCGTCCCGGCTCCGACATCGCGCTGCTCCACGGCATGCTCCACGTGCTCTGGCGCGAGGGACGGCTCGACGGGCGCTTCATCGCCGAGCACACGTCGGGCTGGGACGCCTTGCAGGCGGTGATCGAGGGGTATCCGCCGGAGCGCGCCGCGGCGATCACCGGTCTCGCCGCCGAGACCATCCGCGTGGCCGCGCGCCGGTTCGGCGCCGCGCGCGCGGCCCTCAGCCTCTGGAGCATGGGCGTCAATCAGAGCCACGTCGGCACCGACAAGAACGCCGCCATCATCAACCTGCACCTCGCCACCGGGCAGATCGGACGCCCCGGGGCGGGCCCCTTTTCCCTCACCGGCCAGCCGAATGCGATGGGCGGGCGCGAGACCGGGGGCCTGTCGCACCTGCTCCCCGGCTATCGGCTCATCAGCGATGCCGGCGCCCGCGCCCTCGTCGAGCGCGCGTGGGGCGCGCCGGAGAACGCCATCTCGCCACGGCCCGGGCGATCCGCGCTCGAGATCTTCGAGGGCCTCGCGTCCGGCAAGGTGCGGGCGGTGTGGATCATCTGCACCAACCCGGCGGCCTCGATGCCGGACCTCGACCTCGTGGAGAAGGCGCTCCGCCAGGCCGACCTGGTGATCGTGCAGGACGCCTACCATCCGACGGAGACCACGCGCTTTGCCGACGTCCTCTTGCCCGCCGCCCAGTGGCCGGAGAAGGACGGCGTCATGACCAATTCCGAGCGCCGCCTGACGTACCTGCCCAAGCTCACCGAGCCGCCGGGAGAGGCGCTGCCCGATGCTGTCATCCTCACCCGCTTCGCTCACGAGATGGGATGGAAGGACTCGTTCGCCTATGAGAGCACGGCCGACATCTTCGGCGAGTTCGCGGCGCTCACCGCCGGCACGGTCTGCGACTGCGCCGGGCTGAGCCACGCGCGTCTCAAGAGCGAGGGGCCGCTCCAGTGGCCGGTGCCCGCGCCCGATCACGCCGGGACCGAGCGGCTCTACACCGACGGCGTCTTTCCGACCCCGGACGGACGGGCGCGCTTCGTGGCCGTCGAGCACGACGAGCCGGTGGAGCCCGTCGATGCGACGTTCCCGCTGACCCTCACCACCGGCCGGGTGCGCGACCACTGGCACACCCTCACGCGGACCGGCAAGTCGCCCGCCCTCCTGTCCCGGACGCCCGAGCCCCTGCTCGAGGTGAACACGCGCGATGCCGCGCGGGCCGGACTGCAAGATTCCGACTTCGTGGAAGTCGTGTCGCGGCGCGGAAAAGTCGTCGCGCAGTGCCGGGTGAGCGCGGCCATCCGCGAGGGGACGTGCTTCCTGCCCTTCCACTGGGGCCGGCGGTTCGGCTTCTACAAGAGCGCCAACAACCTGACCCTGAGTGCCCGCGATCCGCTTTCCAAGCAGCCCGAGCTGAAGGCGTGTGCCGTGCGACTGCGCCGCCTCGTGGAGATGCCGCGATGAACAAGATCGAAGCGCTCAAAGCCGCGCGCGATGGTCTCGACGTCACCGAAGACCTCGTCCGCTTCGCCCGCGAGGGCTGGAAGACGATCGCCGACGACGACAAGGAGCGGCTGAAGTGGGTGGGCGTCTTCCATCGCCGGCCCACGCCCGGTCACTTCATGATGCGCATCCGCATGCCCAACGGCATCGTGACGGCCGCCCAGGCGCGACTGCTCGCCGAGATGACGCGAGAATCGGGACGCGACATCGCCGACATCACCACGCGCCAGCAGGTGCAGCTCCGCTGGGTGACCATTGACGACGTTCCCGCCGTCATGGAGCGCCTGCACGCCGCCGGGCTCTCCAGTCTGCAGACGGGCATGGACAACATCCGGGGCATCGTCGGCTGCCCGGCCACCGGGCTCACGCCTCGGGAGCTGGTCGACACGGCCCCCATCGCGGCGGCCTTTCAGCAGATCTTCCTCGGCAACAAGGCCTTCACCAACCTGCCGCGCAAGTTCAACGTCACCATCACCGGCTGCCTGGAGAACTGCACGGGCCCCGAGACGCAGGACATCTCGATGACGCCGGCCGTCCGGACGACCGCGGACGGTGAGGTGGCGGGCTTCAACCTCGCCGTCGGCGGCAAGCAGGGCTCCGGGGGGCCGACGTTCGCCACGCCGCTCGACGCCTTCGTCCTCCCGGAGGAGGCGGCGGAGGTCTGCGCCATCGTCGCCCTGATCTACCGGGACCACGGCCCGCGCGAGGCGCGCAGCAAGGCCCGGCTGGCCTTCCTGATCGAGGAGTGGGGCGGGGCGCGCTTCCGCGCCGAGCTCGAGGAACGGATGAAGCGCCCGCTGCCGCCGGCCGGTCGCGATGCGCGTCTGACGCGGACGACGGACCACATCGGCATTTTCCGACAGAAGCAGCCTGGTCTGAGCTACGTGGGCCTCAAGACGCCAGTGGGTCGGGTGACCGCGGAGCAACTGTTCGAGCTGGCGCGGCTCTCGGAGGCGTACGGGCAGGGGGAGCTGCGCTTCACGCCGCTCCAGAACGCCATCATCCCCCACGTGCCGGACGCGCGTCTGGGTGATCTCACCCAGGAGCCGTTGCTGCGCGCGCTGCCCTACAACCCGTCAGAAGTGATGCGCGGGGTGGTGTCATGCACGGGCACCGACTTCTGCAACCTCGCGCTCATCGATACCAAGACGCGGGCCATGGCGCTGGCCCGCGAGCTGGAGCAGCGCATCGGTACCACACGGCCAATCAGCGTGCGCTGGTCGGGGTGCCCCGCGTCGTGCGCCAATCACCACACGGCGGACATCGGGCTCCAGGGCTGCAAGGTCAAGGTCAACGGCAAGATCGTGGATGGCGTCCACGTCTCCGTCGGCGGGCGGGGCGGCGCCGACCCGCGCGCGGGGGTCCGCATCCTCGAGGACATGCCGTGCGACGAGCTGCCGGCGGCACTCGAGCGGCTCATCCGCTTCCTCCCGCGCGGCGAGCGCAAGGACTCCGAGGCGTGAGGCCGCCGCCGTTCGTCTCCTTCGTGGGGGCCGGCCCCGGCGATCCCGAGCTCATCACCGTCAAGGGACTGCGCCGGCTCCGCGAGGCCGCGGTGATCATCCACGATCGCCTGATTCCGCACGCGCTGCTCGCGGAGGCGCGCCCGGGAGCGCGGATCATCGACGCCGGCAAGACGCCGGGGCGCCGCGGCCACCCGCAGGCTGCCATCAATGCGCTCCTGGTGGGGTCGGCACGGCGCCACGGGCTCGTGGTGCGGCTCAAAGGCGGCGACCCGGCGGTCTTTGCGCGCCTCGGCGAGGAAATCGAGGCCGTCCGAAAGGCAGACATCGCCTTCGAGGTCGTGCCCGGCATCACCGCGGCCACCGCGGCGGCCGCCCGGGCCGGCATCTCGTTGACCGCGCGCGGCCGCTCGTCGCTGGTGGTGTTCGCCACGGGGACCGATCAGACGGGCCACTCGCCGCTCGACCTCGATTGGACGCGGCTCGCTCGTCTGGACGGCACCCTGGTCTTTTACATGGCCGTCCGCGCGCTCGACACCATCACCGCCCACCTGACCGAGCTCGGGCGCGATCCCGGCGAACCGGCCCTCGTGGTGGAGCGAGCGGGGATGACGGCGAACGGATCGTCACCGGTCGCCTGGGGGACATCGCCGACGCCGCCCGCGCGGCTGTCGTCGAGGCGCCCGCCCTCCTGATCACGGGGCCGACCGCGGCGCCCGCCCTGCTGTCGTCCACGGACCTGCTGCCGCGCATGCTCGCCAAGGTCGGGGCCTGACGGTGCCTGACTACTTTCCCGCCTTTCTCGACCTCCGCGGTCGCCGCTGTCTCGTGGTCGGCGGCGGCCTGATCGGCGAGCGCAAGGTCCGCGACCTTGTGGCGTGCGGCGCGGCGGTCACGCTGGTCAGCCCGACGCTCACCGAGGGGCTGGCCGCGCTGGTGTTGGAGGGGCGCCTTCGGCATCGGGCGCGCTCATTCCGCAGCGGTGACGTCCGCGGCTGCGCGCTGGTGATCGCAGCGACCGGGGTAGGCGCGGTGGACACCCTGGTGGCCGAAGCGGCGCGCCGCGGCCACGCCCTGCTCAACGTGGTCGACCGGCCGCAACAGTGCGACTTCATCCTGCCGTCGGTGCTCCGGCGCGGCGAGCTGCAGATTGCCGTGTCCACCGGCGGGCGCAGCCCCGCCCTGGCCCGCGAGATCCGCAAGCGACTCGAGCCGCTGTTCGCGCCCGACTATGGCGACGTCGTGGAGCAGGTCGGTGAGGCGCGCCGCCAGGCGCGCGCGAAGGCGACGTCCGCCCCCGCGCGGCTGGAGGCTGGCGAGCGCGCGGCTCGCCGTGCGCTGACCAGAGCCTGAGACCAAAGAGGAGGGATTTCCCGACGCCTTTTCCCTTCCGCGATCACCGCGCCGTCTTCTTCCCCGTCGGCACCTCGGGTGGGGGCGCCGCCGACGGAAAGCGGGGCGCGCGCTTCTCGCGCAGGGCGCGCACGCCCTCGCGCACGTCGGCATGGCCGAAGCTGAGGATCTCCAGGGCCAGCGACTGGTCGAAGATGGGGCCGGCCTGGCGCAGCCAGTTGTTCAGCACGCGCTTGGTGTAGCGGATGGCGTGCTGGGCGCCGCTGGCCAGGCGGTCGGCCACGTCCCAGGCCCGCGTCATGAGCTGGTCCGGGGGGACGCACAGGCTGACCATCCCGATGCGCTCGGCCTCGCGGCCGTCGATGAAGTCGCAGGTGAGCAGGTAGTACTTGGCCTTGGCCATGCCGCAGAGGAGGGGCCAGATGATCGCGGCGTGATCGCCGGCGGCGACGCCGAGGCGCGTGTGGCCGTCGGTGAAGCGCGCCGTCTCCGAGATGATGCTGACGTCGGCCAGGAGCGCGACCACCAGGCCGGCGCCCACGGCCACCCCGTTGATGGCGGAGACGATGGGCTTGTCGAGGTTGATCATGTTGTAGACGAGGTCGCTCGCCTCGCGCATGGTGCGCGTGCCGGCCTCGGGGTTCGTGTAGATCTCCTCGACCAGATCCAGGTCTCCGCCCGCGGAGAAGGCCTTGCCCGCGCCGGTCACCAGGGCGACGCGCGCGCGCGGATCGGCGTCGACGGTGCCCCACACCTGCGTCAGCTCCCAGTGCAGGCGCGCGTTGGTGGCGTTGAGGACCTCGGGCCGGTTGATGGTGATGAGCAGGACGCCGTTCGGCTTGAGGTCGAACGTCAGGTGCTGGTAGTCCGCGTAGTCCATGGGTTCCTCCCGGCCGCATCTTAGCGCGAGGCACGCGGGAATCCGGGGGCGGTCGCGGCGCTCTCCCGTAGAATCGGGCCGTGGACCTCCTGGCCCCGTCGAGCGTCGGCGCTCTCTGCGCGCTGGGCTCGGCGTTCACGTGGGCGGTGACGAGCTTGCTCGCCCGCACCATCCATCCCACGCTCACCTTCGTGGCCATCAACGCCATCCGCTCCACGGTGGCCGGGGTCCTTGTCGTGAGCTGGGTGGTTGCGGTGGAGGGCGTGGGGGCCCTGACGTCGATCTCCGCGACGACGTTCTGGCTCCTCGCGTTGTCCATCACCATTGCCGTCGGCATCGGCGACAACCTTTTCTTCGAGAGCAGCCGCACCGTCGGCCTGGCGCGCTCGATGACGATCGCCATGACGTATCCGCTCATCACCACGGTGCTGGCGGCGCTGATCCTCGACGAGAGGATCACCGCTCGCGTGGTGATGGGCGCGCTCCTGACCTTGGCGGGAATCCTCTTGATCGTCGTGGGAAGACCGCATGCGGCGGAGGCGCGTCACGAGCACTACTGGCGCGGCGTGGCTGCGGCCGGTCTGGCCTCCCTGGCCTGGGGCGTCTCGCCTCTCATGATGAAGGCGCCGCTGGAGGAGATGAGCGCGGCGGCCGCGCAGGGCGTGCGCCTCCCCGTGGCCGCCGCCGTCCTGTGGGTGACGCCGTGGACGCGGGGAGCGGTGGCCGCGCTCGTCACCAGCGGCCGGACGGTCATGACGCGGATGGCCGCGCTGTCGGTGCTCACGGTGTTCAGCTCGGTGCTGTACGTGGCCGGGATCAAGTACACCGGAGTGGCCATCGGCAGCATCCTCTCGTCGGTGGCGCCGATGTTCGCCATTCCCCTCGGCGTCATCTTCCTGGGCGAGCGCCTGTCACTGGGCGCCATCCTCGGCGTCCTCGTGACCATCGGAGTGTCGCGGAGTCGTAGGCCGCTGCAGAAGGCGTCGACGCGGTATCGGCGCCGGCGCTTCGAGCACGGTCAGGTAGCGCGCGAACTCGCGCCCGATCTCGTCGAAGACCTTCTTGTTGCCTCGCGCCACCGCCTCGGCCACGCGCGTGACGGTCAGGAGGGGGCGCAGGCCTCGCGAATGGCGCTGAGGACCGTGCTGGCATCGACGGCCCGCCCCGCCGCCCGCCGCACGTCGCGGATCCGCTCGACCACGCGCTGGACGACCTCCGCTCCGCGGAAGGCAGCCTCGATCTTCCGCCCGAGATCGTCGCCGCGGATGCTCTGCCCAGCCTGCTTGGAGGCCCAGGTGGCGAACGTGCACCAGTTGGCGCCTGAGCCGGTCACGCGCGCCATGGCGATCGACAACTCGTGGTAGGCCTGCGTGATTCGCAGATTGCGCAGGATCGACTGCGGCCAGGCTCCGATGGCCTCGATGTCGGCGAGCGACGGCGCATCCGGCATCGCGGTCTATCGCGGGGCGGTCAGCTCGTGACGGCCGTCAGCGTGCAGCGTGTTGTTCCGATGATGACCTCCGCGAGCCCTGTCGGTCGAGACGCGCGCCGCGACAGTAGGTCGCGCCCCGCGTTGTCAAGGCGGCGTCGGGCGAGTCTCGCCGCGGCGCAAACGCTTCTGATAGGATTCGGCGGACAGGAGGCGAGGATGATTCGATGTCGTCCGCTGTTGGTGCAGCTCGGGCTCGCAGGGGTGGTGCTCCTTTCGGCGACGGTCGCTGGCCCAGGAGCGCCAGCCCACCAAGATCGTCACCCTGATCGTGGCCGGCAGCGCGGGAGACAACCTCGATCTGGCGGGTCGGGCCTTCGCCGACGCGCTGAAGTCGAGCCTCGGCCAGTCCGTCGTGGTCCAGAACGTCCCGGGCGCCATGACCGCTGGCCTGGCGCGGCTCCACGATGCGGCTCCAGACGGCCTGACCCTCGGCATGGTCGGCAGCTTCGCCATCACCGTGCCGCTCAGCGGCGGCGTGCCCTTCGGGCCGAAGGATCTCTCCTATCTGGCCCATCTCGGGCGCAACACGTTCGTGCTGGCCGTGCCGTCCGGCTCGCCGTATCGGACACTGCGCGACTATCTCGCCGCGGGGTCGGGTGTCACCCCGCCCGTGAGCATCGGCACCGCCGGGACGGGAACCCTCTCCCACGTGGCGGCCGCATCGATCGCCCAGGTCGCGGCGGTGAACCTCAACATCATGCCCTTCCCGGGCTCGGCGGGAGTCCTGGGCGCGATCCGGGAAAACCGGGTGGCGAGCGCGATCCTCGTGCAGAGCGAGATCAGCCCGCACGCCGCGCACGGCGTCGGCCCGCGACCGCTCGCCACGTTCGGTGACATCCGCTCGGCGCGCCTCCCCAGCGTCCCGACCGGCGCGGAGCAGAACCTCACCGGCACGCCGGCCGGCCCCTGGCTGGGTATCGGCGCGCCTCCGGGGCTCGCCGAGCCGGTCAGGAAAGCCCTCGTCGCCGCCATCACCCAGGCTTGCGACGATCCCAAGTGGAAGGCCTTCGTTCAAGGCCAGAGCCTGACGGGTGGGCTCATGACGGGGCCAACTCTTGACCGCTTCGTCGATTCCGATATCGAGGCGTTGCGCGTGACCATGCGATCGCTGGGGCTGCTCGTGCGCTGAGCTCCCGGCGCAGCATGGCGCCGGTGCGCTCGGCGCAGACCTCGACGAAGCAGTATCTTCGGCGGGTGCCACGCGAAAGGGTAGGGGGGTGGTTGGCCCGCGCGCTCGTGGTCGTGGGCCCGTGCGCGCTGATACTGGCGCTGGCCTCCCCCGAGGGCCTACCCCGCTGAGGGCCAGCGCGTCCTGGCCGTGGCCGCGCTTGCCGTCGGGCTGTGGGGCACGGAGACGCTGCCCGCCGGGGTGACGGGCGTCGTCGTCGTCATCGCCCTCGTCGTCTTCCGCGCCGTGCCGAGCATGCGCGAGGCGCTGGTCGGCTTCGCGGACCCTGTCGCCTACTTCCTGATCGGCGTCCTGACCATCGGACTGGCCGTGTCCCACAGTGGACTGGCCGAACGGGTGGCGCGCGCGTTCCTGCGCGGCTCGCGGGGCCGCCCTGGCGCGCTCTACGTGCAACTGCTCGCCACCTTTCCCCTGCTCACCCTGCTGCTGCCCTCGGCGACCACGCGCACGGGCATCCTCGTCCACGTGTACGACCAGGCTCTCGAGCTGAGTGGCGTCGCGCCGGGTGCGCCGATCGCCCGCGCGATCATGATGGCGCTCAACTCCATCAACCGCCTGGCCTCGACCGTCCTGCTCACGGGTGGCATCACGCCCATCGTGGCGGCCGGGCTCATCGGCGGGATCTCCTGGACGCGCTGGTTCGCCCTCATGAGCGTGCCGTACGGCGTGCTGCTCCTGGCGGGCGCCCTGCTGATCTACGTGCGCTACCGGCGCGGCTTCGGCGCGGACCTGCCCGTGAGGCCGGCGCCGTCGTGGGAGCCACTCTCCGCGTCGGAGTGGCGGACGGTGATCATCACCGCGGGCGCCGCTCTCCTCTGGCTGACCGATGCCCTGCCGCCTGCGCTGCCGGCCATGCTCGCGTGGGCGTGCCTGCTCGCCCCCGGCCTCGGCGTGCTGTCGTGGAGCGACTTCGAGCGCGGTGTGGGCTGGGCGAACTTCTTCGTCATCGCCTCGTCGCTCTCGCTGGCCCATGCGCTGGTGCGCACCGGGGCGAGCGGCTGGCTGGCCGGGCTCATCGTGCAGGCCACGCCGTCGGCCGGGCAGCGCCCGCTCCTGGTCGTGGTCATCCTGCTCGCGGGCGCCGCTGTCGTGCGCCTCATCATTCCCAACATCACCGGCTTCCTCGCCACGACGATTCCCGTGGCCATGTCCGTGGGCAGCGTGACCGGGCTCAATCCGATCGTGTGCGGCCTGGTCGTCACCATCGCCGGGGACGCGGTCCTCTACTACCCCGCGCAGAGCGCGTCCTCGCTCGTGGTCTACCAGCGCGGGCACCTGAGCGCGCCGGAGATCTTCCGCTTCGGCGTCTGGATGACCGTGCTGGCCGCGCTGGTGGTACTGACGGTGGCGCTGCCCTACTGGAGCGCGATCGGCGAGCCGCTGCGCCGGGCTCCCTGACGTCAGCGGCGCTCGGCGGCGGCGCCGCGTCTCACAGAAGGTCGGCGACCACTGGGCGTGGTGACTCATGCGCCTCGCCGGCCGATCCAGGTCAGGCGGGAGAGCCCCCCGCGCCCGGCCGGCGGCGGAGCACGCGGCCGGGCAGGGCGCCGGTATGGTCGCCGCCGTCGATGACCACGTCGCCGTTGACGAGGACGGTCGACACCCCCGCCGCGTACTGATGCGGATCATCGTAGGTCGCGCGCTCGGCGATGCGCGCCGGATCGAAGACCGTCACGTCCGCGCAATCGCCCTCGCGAAGGAAGCCGCGGTCGGTGAGGCCGAGCGCGGCCGCCGAGCCCCCCGTCATCTTCCAGATCGCCTGGGGGAGGCTCAGCAACCGGAGATCTCGCACGCACTGGCCAAGCGTGCGGGCGAAGGTGCCGTAGTAGCGCGGATGCGGCTTGCCCTGGCCAGTCACGCCGTGAGTGGCGAGCGCGTTGCCGTCGGAGCCCACCAGCACCCACGGCGTCCGCACGATCTCGCGGACGTCCGCTTCGGCCATGGAGGTGATCAGGATCCGCGTGTGGCCACCATCGGTGAGGAGGTGATCGCACACGGCGTCCAGCGGGTCGCAGCCACGCTGGCGCGCCAGCGCGCCGAAGGTCTGCCCGGCCGACTCGGGCCGGTGCGGTGAGCCCGCCACGCGCACCGCGTCCCATGACGGGATCGCGCCGAAATTGTTGAGCCCGTTGCGGGCGATGTCCGCGCGGATGCGGGCTCGCACGTCGGACTGCCGAAGCCGCTCGAGCAGGGCGGGCACGCCGCCCTCCTGCGTCCAGGTCGGGAGGAGATTGCGGAGCGGATTCGTCCCCGTGTCGTAAGGGTACTGGTCGCAGTCGACCCTGATCCCGCGCTGGCGAGCCGCCTCGATCCTGGCCAGGAGGCGCCCGGCGCCGCCCCAGTTGTCAGTCCCGGAGAGCTTCAAATGCGCGATCTGGACGTGGACCCCGGTGGCTTCGCCGACCGCAATGGCCTCGTCGACGGCGTCGAAGACACGGTTGGCCTCGTCGCGGATGTGCGAGGCGTACTGGGCGCCGTGGCGGCGCAGGACCCGCGCGAGGGCAAGAATCTCGTCGCGATCCGCGTAACTGCCGGGCGGGGTGAAGAGTCCCGAGGAGAGGCCGAGAGCGCCGGCCGCGAGCGCTTCATCGAGCAGGCGTTGCATGGTCGCCAGCTCGTCGGCGGTGGGTGCGCGGTTCTCCATCCCCACGGTCATCAGGCGCAGGGTGTTGTGACCGACCTGCATGATGGTGTTCACCGACGTGGCGGGAAAGGCGTCCAGGTACTCGGCGAACGTGGTCGCGCGAAACGGCAGGTTCGGGGCGCTCGCCGCCAGGTAATCGCGCAGCATCTCGACCCGCCCGGGCAAGCGCCGGCGCCGCCGAGAAGCCGCAGTTGCCGACGACTTCGGTGGTGACTCCCTGGCGGATCTTGCTCTCGGCCCGCGGATTGAGGGGCAAGGTGAAGTCGGAGTGCGTGTGGATGTCGATGAAGCCGGGTGCGACCACCTGCCCCCGGGCGTCGATCACCCGACGAGCCGCGCGGGCGGTGCGGGGCTCGATGGCCACGATGCGTCCATCGCGCACCGCCACGTCGTCCTCGCGCTCGGGAGCACCCGTGCCGTCGACGACCACCCCTCCGCGAATGACGATGTCGTCCATGCCCGTGCCGCGGCTCACGCGCCCTTGTAGCAGGAACGGCACGCCAACGCCAGTCCGTCAGCGCGTCGCATCGCGGCGGAGATCGTAGTACCCTAGCGCGCTGTGGGCGCTCCGCTCATCGAGGTCACCAACCTCGAGAAGACCTACGCGACGCGCGGCCGCGCAATGGTGCAAGCCCTCGCGGGAATCTCGCTCGAGATCGCGGCCGGCGAGTTCGTGACCATCGTCGGACAGTCGGGCTGTGGCAAGACGACCTTGCTCAAGATCCTGGCCGGCCTGCCCTGGCGGACGGTCCTCGACAACGTGCGAGCCCTTCGGGGCCCTGGAGGCCATGACCCGCGAGTACATGAATGTGGAGTTGCTGCGGATCTGGGCCGAGCTCGGCAAGACCATCGTCTTCATCACCCACTCCATCCCGGAGGCGGTCTTCCTGGCCGACCGGGTGGTGGTGATGTCCGCTCGCCCCGGGCGCATCCAGGAGATCGTGTCCATCGCCTTGCCACGGCCGCGCGATCTGGACATGATGGCCTCCGACGACTTCGGGGTGTACACGCGCACGATTCGGCACCTCTTCAACGCGAAGGGATGGATCGAGTGAGCGGGAGGGACTTCGCCGAGGACCCATTCCTCTACGTGCGGGCGCGCCCGCACGCCGTGCTGATCCGCTCGTGTTCCCGGGGCTGGACATCGCCGGGGTCTTCGCGGTGCTCATCGTGTTGTCGCTGATGGGCGTGGCCCTGCATCTTGTGATGCAGGGCATCCAGAAACGGGTCATCTTCTGGGCGGAGCCCGACCAGGTGATCGGCGCGTGAGGATCATCGCGGAGCCATGACAGGGAGGAACTCATGAGGCGTTTTCTGACCATCGCGCTCCTGGGGGCGGGGCTGGCCATGCTCGCCGCCAGCGCCGGCTTCTCCCAGGACAAGCCGCTCAAGAAGGTCGTCTTTGCGGTCACGACGAGGGACATCTCCGTGGGGCACGCCGCCCACTCGTCGCTGCCCCAGCATCATCGGATCGTGGTGCCCGATGACAGCCCGATCAAGACGGTGGCCGACCTCAAGGGCAAGACCGTCGGCGTGCCGTCGCTGGCCTCGGGGTCGGTGCCCTTCGCCAGGGCCCTCATCGCCTCGGTGGGCGTGGACTCGACACGCCGTTCGTCAAAGACATGATTGGCCAGACCCTGGCCGCCCGCGACGACACGCTCGCCGAGAACCCGTCGATCGCGGTGGGCTTTGCCCGGGGGTGGCCAAGGCCACCGTGTCTCGCTCTCGCCAATCCGGGAGGCCGCCAGACGATCCTCAAGGAGCAGAAGATCGTGAGCGGCACGGTGCCCGTGGCCGAGCTGTATACCGGGGCCCTCATCGACGAGATCAACCGCTTCGACCAGGCCGCCATCGTGAAGATGGCCAAGGACTACAAGCCGTAACGTGGCTGGCCGAATCCGATCAGGGAGGAAAGGCGCTATGAACTTCGAGATCATCGACGCTGACGGGCACGTGACGGAGACGTGGGAACAGATCGCACAGTATCTAGAGATGCCGTATCGCAACCGGCCGCTGCTGACGTCGTTCTTTCCCCAGGATGGCTGGGACCGTCGGCTCATCGGGACGAAGGGCAACTGGGCGGGCGACGGCAAGGCCTGGGTCGAGGCGCTCGAGGCCGGCGGCATGAGCATGGCCGTGCTCTTCCCCACCCTCGGCCTCTTCATGCCGTTCCTGCGCGACGCCGAGTGGGCCGTGGTGCTCTGCCGCGCCTACAACACCATGCTCTACAAAGAGGTCACGAGCCAGAGCCCGCGCCTCAAGGGCGTGGCCCTGCTGCCGCTGCAAGATCCACCGGCGGCGGCCCGAGAGCTCGAGCGGTGCGTGGGCGAGCTGGGGTTCGTCGGCGCCATGGTCTCTGCCGACAGCTACTACCTCCTGGGTCACACGCGCTTCGATCCCATCTACGCCACCGCGCAGCGGCTCGGCGTGCCCGTCGGCGTCCACGCCGCGGGCACGGACATGCTGGCGGCCGGGCACGAGCCCTTCCCGAAGTTCATCCAGGCTCACACCTGCTCGCACGCCTTCGCCCAGATGCGTCAGATCACCTCGATGATGTTCGACGGCGTCCCCGAGCGCTTCCCGGAGCTGGCCCTGGCCTACCTGGAAGCCGGCGCGGGGTGGATCCCGTACTTCCTGCAGCGCATGGACGAGGAGTACGAGAAGCGCGGCCACGCGGAGGCCACGCTGCTCCGGAAGTCGCCCACGGAGTACGTGCGGCAGGGCCGCATCTACTTCTCGTGCGAGGCCGACGAGCCGCTCCTGCCCCAGGCTCTCGCCTACGTGGGGGACGATCGCATCATGTACGCCTCGGACTTCCCGCACTGGGATCACAGCTATCCCAAGTCGGTGAAGGAGCTGGCCGAGCGTCCCGACCTGACCGACGACCAGAAACGCAAGATCCTCGCCGCCACCGCGCGGCGCTTCTATCGGCTGTCCTGAGCGGGGCGCGCATGGCCACGGAGCGCCGGGACGTGCCGTACGGAGGCTACTTCCAGCGCGAGGTGCCGGCGGACGACGCGGAGCTGACCCGCGTCGGCCCCGGCACCCCGTGCGGGGAGTATCTCCGGCGCTTCTGGCAGCCCGTGGCCTTCGCGCGCGACCTTCGCGACGTCCCGCTGCGTCTTGCGCATCCTGGGCGAGGACGTGGTCCTCTTCCGCGACCAGAGCGGCCGGGTGGGGTTGCTGCACCTGCACTGCCTGCACCGCGGCACCTCGCTGGAATACGGCATCATCGCCGAGCGCGGCATTCGCTGCTGCTATCACGGCTGGCTCTACGACGTGGACGGGACGGTCCTGGAGACGCCGGGAGAGCCGGCGGGCAGCACGTATCGGCACCGGATCTGCCAGGGCGCGTACCCCACGCTCGACTACGCGGGATTGATCTTCGCGTACTCTCGGCCCGCCCGCCCGGCGCCCGGCGTTTCCCATCTACGATACGTTCGACGTGCCGGGATTCGAGCTGCGGCCGGCCGCGCGCTTCGCGCTGCCCTGCAACTGGCTCCAGATCAAGGACAACAGCATGGACCCCGTGCACACGGCCTTCCTGCACGCGCTGAGCAGCGGCGTACCAGTTCACCGCGGCCTTCGGTCAGGTGCCCGAGATGGAGTGGCAGGAGCCACCCGTTCGGGATGATCTACGTGGCCACGCGGCGGGTCGGGGAGCTGGTCTGGGTGCGCGTGGCCGACTTCATGGCGCCGAACGTCCACCAGTTCACGCGCGAGATCGAGGAGGCCGGGGAGGAGCGGATCGGCCACCGGCCGGTGATCATCCGCTGGGCCGTCCCCAACGACGACACGCACACCACCAACTTCGAGCTGGCCCAGGTCGACCCCGCGTGGGGCCTGGACGCCGACGCCATCGCGCGACCGGGCTTTGGCCAGTCGAATGACCGGCCGTACGAGGAGCGACAGCGCTACCCGGCCGATTACGACGCGCAGTCGAGCCAGCGCCCCATCGCCATCCACGCGCTCGAGCATCTGGCCTCGAGTGATCGCGGCGTCATCATGCTGCGGCGGATCGTGCGCGACGGCATCCGCGCCGTAGCCCGTGGCGAGGAGCCCCGCGAGATCGCTCTCGCCGCCCGCGGCGTCATCGCCACCCACGCCCAGGACACCGTGCTGCGCATGCCGGCCGTCGCCGATCCGGAGGCCGACCGCACGCTGCTGCGCGAGACCGGCCGCAAGGTCGTCGGGAGATCAGGGGCGGTCCGGAATCTCGTAGGCGTACACGGCGACGCGATAGCTCGCGGCGGGCTCCATCCGGACCTCGAAGTAGACCTGGGTGCCGCGCGTGATCTCGGAGGTCAGCCAGACCAGCCGCTGGTCGATGAGCGCGCCGCTGGCGTCCAGGCGATCGACGAGGAGCTGCATCCAGCGCGCTCCGTACTTGCGGACGCTGCGCACGTGCCCGGTCAGCAGGGGTTGGCCGGCGCGCTCGCTGACCTGCCAGTCGACCTGGAAGTACTCCTGCCAGTTGATGACGAGCGGGGAGAGGGCTGCGCACCTGCGCCTGGGGTGGGCACGGCCGCGGTCAGGAGGCCCCAGGCCAGCCATTGTCGGAGGACGTGGCGTCGCGTCATCGCCGTCGGCCTCCCACTCTGCTCGGTCCCGAACCTCGGGTCAGGCATACACGCGCACCGTGTAGCGAGCCGTCTGGTCGGACACCGGCACGTCGAAATACGAGCGCTCACCGGGGAGGAGTATCACCCCAGCCAGGCAGCGCTGGTGAACGATGCGGCCGTGCGGTCGAGCCGATCCACGAGCAGCTGGATCCTGGCGGTCCAGAGAAGCTCGTTGTCGATGCGCCCGCTCAGTTGTGGGCGGCCCTCGAACTGGCCGATCTGCCAGCTGATGTCGAAGATCTGCTCCGATCCACCACGATCGGCTCGAGCAGGGCGTGGGCCACGGACGCGTCGGCCAGCAGCAGAAGGCAGGCGGCGAAGGATTCCCCGGCTCATGGGTCAAGCCTACCTCCGACAACGACCCGGGCGGCTGTGTTCCCGGGCCGCGGCGGGTGGGCATAATCGCTGGCCATGAGTCCATCCCGCGCTCGCGTCCGCTGCCCATGGGCGAAGGACCCCTCGACATCCGCTATCACGACGAGGAGTGGGGTGTCCCCGTCCACGACGACCGGACGTTCTTCGAGTTCCTCGTCCTCGAGGGGGCCCAGGCGGGCCTGAGCTGGTCGACGATCCTCAAGAAGCGCGACGGCTACCGGCGTGTCTTCGCCGACTTCGATCCGCGCGCGCGTGGCGCGCTTCGCGCCGGCCCGGGTGGAGCGCCTGCTCGTGGACCCGTCCATCGTGCGCAACCGGGCCAAGATCGAGGCCACCGTCTCGAATGCGCGCGCCTTCCTCGCCGTGCAGCGCGAGCACGGGAGCTTCGACGCCTACATCTGGCGCTTCGTCGGGAACCGGCCCCGCCAGAACACCTGGCGATCATCGAAGGAGGTCCCCGCGGAGACGGACGAGTCGAAGGCGATGAGCAAGGATCTCGTGAAGCGCGGCTTTCGCTTCGTGGGACCCACGATCTGCTACGCCTTCATGCAGGCGGTGGGGATGGTGAACGACCACGCCGCCGACTGCTTCCGGCGGCAGTGGTCAGGTGCCACGCGAGCGATCAGCGGCCCGGCGCAGCTCGATCACCGATGACGTGGCCCGCGGGCGTCGACCATCCTGGCCGGCAGGACTGAGCCCCGTCGCCGCGGGCGGTAGAGCCCCTCCGCGGACAGAGCTTGACGCGCGGAGGGAGACCATGCCGACCGTCAGGCTGAGAGACGAATCGGAGTATCCGGAGCGGACGCGCAAGCTGCTCGAGGCGTCCAGGCAGTGGTTCAACTACGAGTTTCCGGCGCCGCCCGCCATGAGCCGGGTGATGGGGTGGGATCCCCACTTCGGCGGGCCGCATGGCCGCGCCATGCGGCGCGCGGCCATGCCCGGCGAGTTCAGCCGGGCCGAGAAGGAGATGGTGGCGGCCGCGGTCAGCGGGGTCAACGCCTGCGCGTACTGAGTGAAGGCCCACACTGCAGCCGGGAAGCTGCAGGGGATGACGGGCGATGCGCGCTGGTACGAGGCCGCCTTCGTGGTGGGCATCACCAACGCGCTCAACGTGGTCGCCGACGGGCTCGCGCCGGCCCAGAGGCGGGGCGCCGCTCCTCGCGCCCGTGGAGGACAGCGACCCCGCGACGAGGTGCGCGCCCTGTTTGCCGACGCGCGCGAGTTCTACGCGGGGCGTGGTGCCGCTGCCGCTGCGCGTGGTGGCCGACGACGCGGCTACGCCGCCGACCTGTGGGCGGCGGTGCGCCGGGCCTTCGCCGACGCCACGCTCGCGCGGCGCTTCAAGGAAGCGCTCGCCTTTGCCGTCTCCCTCACCACGCGCTCGGGGTTCGGCACGGCCTTCCATCTGGGGGAGATGCGCCGCCTCGGGGTGGGTGAGCGCGGGGTGATGGAGGTCATCGGGGTGACCCAAATGTTCTCCAGCTACACGAAGATCGCCGACACCCTGCAGCTCGAGCCCGACATGGGCGACATCGCGCCCGTCGACCCCACGCCGGTGCCGGACGTCGCACCTGAGGATCGACCCGGCCCAGCGCCATCGGGAGGCTGCCGTCGCCGTGATGTATCCTGAACCCGTTGATCTCGCCGGGACTCACGCCTCCCCTCGTCGAGCTGCGCGCCGCTCTCCAAGGTCTATCGCGAGGGCGAGCGCGAGCGGGTCGTCCTCCGTGACGTCGACCTCGCCGTCGCCCCGGGCGAGTTCGTGGCCCTGCTGGACGGAGCGGCTCGGGCAAGTCCACCCTGCTCAACCTGATCAGCGGGATCGACGCGCCCAGCGCGGGCGAGGTCGCCATCGGCGGCACGGTGATCACCGCGCTCGGGGAGCGCGAGCGCACGCTCTTCCGGCGCCGCCACATCGGCTTCGTCTTCCAGTTCTTCAACCTCGTGGCCACCCTGACCGTCGAGGAGAACCTGCGCCTGCCCCTCGAGCTGATCGGCCGCGCGGGGCCGAGGCGCGCGCGCCGGGTGGCCGAGCTGCTGGCCGAGGTCGGCCTGGCCGACCGGGCCGGCGCCTTTCCCGATCGGCTCTCCGGCGGCGAGCAGCAGCGCGTGGCCGTGGCCCGGGCCCTCGCCCACGATCCGGAGCTGATCCTGGCCGACGAGCCCACCGGCAACCTCGACACCGACTCGGCGGAGCGGGTCCTGGGGCTCCTCGCGCGCCTGAGCCGCGAGGGGCGGAAGACCGTCATCGCGGTGACCCACAGCGCCGAGGTCGCGCGCGTCGCCGACCGCGTGCTGACCCTCAAGGACGGGAGCGTGGCGTGGCCGCTGAGCGGGCGACGCTGTGGCGCGCGAGCGCGGCGGGCCACGCTCGCCTCTGCGGCATCCGTGGCAGATCGGGCTGTCCATCCTCGGCATCGCGCTGGGGGTGGCCGTGGCCCTCTCCATCGACCTCGCCAACGAGAGCGCGCGGCGCTCGTTCGCCCTCTTCGCAGAGAGCGTGGCCGGACGCGCGACGCACCACGTGGTGGGCGGTCCCTCGGGCGTTCCCGAATCCGTCTATCGCGCGCTGCGCCTGGAGGCGGGACTGCGTCGCTCGGCGCCGGTGGTGGAGCGCCACCTCGCCGCGCCGGACTTCCCGGGGACGGCGTTTCATCTGATGGGCGTCGATCCGTTCGCCGAGGCGCCGTTCCGTCCTCCTCGGCTCGGCGGCGGAGCCTCGCCTCGCCGACGTGTCGGCGCTCCTGGTCCGGCCGGGCGCGGCGCTGATCGCGCGCGACACGGCCCGGCGCCTCGGCCTCGCCGAGCGGCGACACCTTCGCCGTGCGGGTCGGCGGGGCTCGCCGCACTCTCACCCTGGTCGGCGAGCTGGTCCCGCGCGACGCGCTGAGCGCGCGGGCCCTCGAGTCGACGCTCGTCACCGACATCGCCACCGCGCAGGAGCTGCTGGGCGAAGTCGGCCGCCTGAGTCGCGTCGACCTCATCCTGTCCGACGGCCGGCGCGGGGAGGAGGAGCTGGCGCGGGTCACCGCGCTCCTCCCGCCGGCGGCGCAGGTGATCCCCGCCGGCGCGCGGGCGGCGGCCCTCGATCGGATGACGCGGGCCTTCGCCATCAACCTGACCGCGCTGAGCCTGCTCGCCCTCGTCGTCGGGATGTTCCTCATCTACAACACGATGACGTTCTCGGTGGTCCAGCGCCGCGAGCTGATCGGGACCTTGCGCGCGCTCGGCGTCACGCGCGCGCGAGATCTTCGCGGTGATCCTCGTGGAAGCTGCGCTGATGGGGCTCGCGGCCACCGCGCTCGGGCTGCTCCTGGGCGTGGTGCTGGCGCAGGCGATGCTGGGCTTCGTCGCGCGGACGATCAACGACCTCTACGTCACCCTCACCATCCGCGAGCTGGTGATCCCGCCGCTGAGCCTGGCCCGCGCGGCCGCCCTCGGGCTGGGCGGCACGCTCCTCGCCACGCTGGCGCCGGCGTTCGAGGCCACCTCCACGGCGCCGCGCGCGGTGCTCCATCGCTCCATCCTCGAGTCGCGCGCCCGGCGCGCCGCTCCGCGCCTCGCCCTGCTCGGGCTCGCGCTGCTCGTCGTCGCCGTCGCCCTGCTGCTGCCGCCCCGCGCGCCCATCGCCGTCGCCTACGCCGCGCTCTTCGCCGTCCTGCTCGGCGCGTCGTTGCTCACGCCGCTGGCCACCATCGGCCTCATGACCCTCGCGCGCGCGCCCATGGGCTGGCTCTTCGGCCTTCCCGGACGGATGGCGGCGGGCTCGGTGATCGCCGCGCTCAGCCGCACCGCGGTGGCCCTCGCCGCCCTGATGATCGCGGTGTCAGCCACGGTGGGGGTGGGCGTGATGATCGGGAGCTTCCGGCAGACCGTCGTCCGGTGGCTCGGCTCGACCTTGCAGTCCGACGTGTACGTCTCGCCTCCCAGCCTCGTCGGCAACCGGCCGGACTCCACCCTCGATCCGGCACTCATCGCGCGGCTGGCGTCCGTTCCCGGCGTGGGGCGGGTCAACACGAATCGCACCGTGCGCGTGGAATCCGCGTCGGGCCCGCTGTCGCTGGTGGCCCTCGACGTGGAGGGGCGGGTCCTCCGCGGCTTCTCCTTCGTCCGCGGAGACGTCGAATCGATAGCGCCGCAGTTCGAGACGGGCGGGGTGATCGTCTCGGAGCCGCTCGCCTACCATCGCCGTCTCGACGTGGGCGCGCGCCTCCGCCTGCGCACCGATCGCGGCGAGCGCGAGCTGCCCGTGGTCGGTATCGTGCGGGACTACGGCTCCACCGAGGGCGTGGCCATGCTCAGTCGCCGGACCTACGATGCGCTCTGGGACGACCGCGCCGTCTCGGCTCTCGGCCTCGTCGCCGCGCCCGGCACCGACGTGAGCGCGCTTCTGGCGGCGCTGCGTCAGGCGGTGGGACCGGAGCAGGACGTGCTGATCCGCTCGAACCGGGCCCTGCGCGAGGCGTCGCTCGAGGTCTTCGACCGGACTTTCGCGGTCACCGTCGTGCTGCGCCTCCTGGCCACCGTGGTGGCCTTCGTCGGCGTCCTCAGCGCTCTGATGGCGCTCGGCTTCGAGCGCGCGCGCGAGCTGGCCATGCTGCGCGCCCAGGGGTTCACGCCGGGCCAGGTCTGGGGCCTGGTCGTCGGGCAGAGCGGGCTGATGGGCGTGGCCGCCGGTCTTCTCGCCATCCCGGTGGGCCTTGCCCTCGCCCTGCTTCTCGTCTTCGTCATCAACCAGCGTTCCTTCGGCTGGACCTTGCAGCTCGAGGTGGCACCGGGCGTCCTCATCCAGGCCGTCGGGCTGGCCGTGGTCGCGGCGCTGGTGGCGAGCGTCGCCCCGGCCCGCCGCATCGCCCGCCAGCCCCTGCCGGAGGCCCTGCGCGACGAATGAAGCGCCTGCTGCTCGTTCTCGCCGCCGGTGCGCTCCTGTTGGTTCTCGGTCTCGCGCTGACGAGGCCGGGCGAGCGTCGCCCGCCCGCCGCGAGCATCGCCGTCGTCGACGCCCTCCGGGGGCCGACGGAGGGATACGCGCGGGCGATCGAGCCTCGACTCTTCGTTTTCCCGGACGATCACGGTCCGCATCCCGAGTACCGCACCGAATGGTGGTACTACACCGGGCACCTGGCCACTGGGGAGGGGCGCCGCTTCGGCTTCCAGCTCACGTTTTTCCGGATCGCCCAGGCGCCGGCGGCGCCAGCTCGGCCCTCGGCGTGGGCAACCTCCCAGGTTTACATGGCGCACTTCGCCGTGACCGACGTGGCGGGCGGGCGCTTTCATCCGGCGACTCGCCTGGTGCGCGACGCCCTCGATCTGGCGGGCGCCACCGCGCAGCCCGTTCCGCGTGTGGACCGAGGACTGGTCAGTGGAGGGCGAGGGAGAGAACGCGCTGCCCATGCGACTCCGGGCGGCGGAGGGCAATGTCGGCATCGATCTCGTCCTCGACGCCGGCAAGCCCGTCGTGCTGCAGGGCGAGCGCGGGCTGAGCCGCAAGGGGCCCGAGGAGGGCGACGCCTCCTACTACTACTCGCTCACCCGGATGCCCGCCCGCGGCACGGTGCGCATCGGCGCCGAGCGCTTCGCGGTGACGGGGAGCGCCTGGATGGATCGCGAATGGTCGACGGGGTCGCTCGGCGCGGACCAGGTCGGCTGGGACTGGTTTGCCCTCCAGCTCGCCGACGGGCGGGATCTGATGGTCTATCGCCTGCGCCGGCGCGACGGCTCGATCGATCCGTTCAGCGCGGGGACGATCGTGGGCGCAGACGGCGCGGCCCGGCCCCTCTACGCGGCCGAGGTGATCGTCGAGCCGCTCGCGTGGTGGACGAGTCCGCGCGGCGGCACGCGCTATCCGGCGCGGTGGCGCCTCACGATCCCTCGCGAGAGGCTGGTCTTGCAGATCGTGCCCCTCGTCGCCGACCAGGAGCTCGCCGAGCCCGTGCGCTACTGGGAGGGCGCGGTGCGCGTTGACGGGCAAGCCGGCGACCGGCCGGTCGAAGGTCAGGGCTACGTCGAGCTGGTCGGCTACGCGGACGCCGCCGGATCGGGTGGCGGTGGCGCTCCCGCCCGCCGCTCGCGCTCCGCCTCCAGCACGGCCACGGCCACGGCGATGAGCACCGGTCCCAGCACGATGCCCAGCAGCCCGAAGGCGCCGATGCCGCCCACCACGCTGATGAGCACGAGCAACCCGTTCAGCTCCACCCGGCCGCTGATGAGGATCGGCCGGAGGACGTTGTCCACGGTGCCCACCACGAAGATGCCGGCGAAGACCAGGATGCCCGCGTTCATGTAGTTGCCGCTGAACAGGAAGTAGATCGCCGCCGGACCCCAGATGAGGGCCGCCCCCACGAAGGGGATGAACGACGCCAGCATCATGAGCATGCCCCACAGCACCGGCGCGGGGATGCCGACGATCCAGAAGGCGATGCCGCCCAGTGTGCCCTGCACGGCGGCCACCGCGAAGCTGCTGAGCACGCTCGCGAAGAGCACGTTCTCGGTGATGGCGAGCAGGCGATCGCGGTAGTCGGGGTCGAGCGGCACCACGTCGCGCACGAGCCGCATCAGGGCAGGCCCGTCGCGGAACAGGTAAAAGGACGCGAGGAGCGTGACGAGCACGTTGACGGTCACGCCGAGCACGTTCTGGGCCACCGTGCCCCCGCGCTCGGCGATGCTCAACCCCCACTGGCGGATGTTCTGGGCGGCGAACTCGCGCAGGTCCTCGAGCTTGATCTCGATGGGCAGGTACTGCAGGGGGAGGCGCTCCACCCAGGCGAACAGCGAGCGCCAGCCCTCCCCGTGCTTCCACTCCTCAACCAGCCGCTGCGTCACCACGATGGCCTGATTGGCGAAGAGGGAGAAGACGAAGAACATCGGCACGATGAAGATGAGGGTGAGGATGACGGTGGTCGTGAGCGCGGCGAGATTCGGACGGGCGATGCGCTTTTGGACGGCCGCGTGCAGCCGACGAAAGAACACCACGAGCACCACGGCCCACGTGAGCGCCGCCAGGAACGGCTCGAAGATGAGATAGACGAAGTAGGTGAGGAGGCCGAGGAGGACGATGACGACGATGCGCTCGATGTCCGATCACCCCCTCGCCCGAGTGCGCGGCGCGCCGCCCACTATACGCGATCCGATGCGACATCTCGTGCGACAATCCGCCGACAGCCCTTCCATCGTAGTGAGAGGTGTCGAGTCGACGAACAGGGAGGTGTCCATGCGGCGAGCAGCATCGGTGGTGACGGCGCTGATCATCGGCAGTCTGGCCCTCGTCGGAGGTCGGAGCGATGCCGGACCCGACAAGATCGCATTCCCGGAGGGTTTCCAGCAGCGTCTCGACCTCTACACGATCGCCGACCGCTACGACGTCAAGCAGTACCGCGAGCTGTTCGCATCCAAGGAGGCCATCGCCGCCGCCCGGGCCGGCCAACCGCTGCCCTCGGGCACGGTCCTGGTCCTCATCCAGTACAAGGCCCAGGTCGATGCCCAGGGCAATCTCGTGAAGAACGACAAGGGGCGCTTCCTCAAGGGCGACCTCATCGGCTACGCGGTGATGGAGAAGCGCGCGGGCTGGGGGACCGAGTATCCGCCCGAGCTGCGCAACGGCGAGTGGGAGTACGCGGCCTTCTCCGCTGACCGCAAGCTCAACGAGAAGGCCAACTACAAGGGCTGCTTCGAGTGCCACAAGCCGCACGAGAAGCAGGACTTCGTGATGTCGTATCCCCAGATCGCCATGGCCGGCCAGCCCATGGTGGCCGCGGTGACGCCGTCGACCGCGAAGCCCGACGTCACCATCGCGGGCTTCGTGTTCGGCCCCGGCAAGCTCTCGGTGGCGCCGGGCAAGTCCGTCACGTGGGTCAACACGGACGACTCGCCACACCAGATCGCGCTCACCGGCGCGGGCGGCACGCGCTCGCCGATCCTCATGAAGGGACAGGCCTACAGCCAGGCCTTCGCCGCGCCCGGCGTCTACAACTACACCTGCGGGCTGCATCCCAACATGAAGGGCGCGGTCGAGGTTCAATAGCAGTTGGAGGGGGCCTGGACCCCTCCAGACCTCCCGATTCACGCGTGGTGCGACGCTGGTTGCGCCGGCTACCCGCGGGCGCTGGCGGCCGCCATCATGACGCCCACGGCGAGGAGCACTCCGGCCAGGAGCCCCGGGATCAGGCCGGGGCTCCATGCCCCGACCAGACCGCTGAGCGACGGTCCGAGGAAGAGTCCCCCGTCGACCCCCACGCGGTAGAGCGCCGTTCGCACGGCCACGTGCTCCGGAGCGGTCACCGTCCGCAGCACGCTCAAGCGGCAGCATCCAGCCGGCCATGGCCAGGCCGACGAGCACGCACCCGCCGGCCACCAAGGTCAAGCTCCCGAACGTGATCAGCACGATCCCGGCCGCCATGGTGACCGTGACGGCGGCGAGCACGCGCGAGGCCCCGCGCCGGTCGGCGAGCACACCGACGGGGAGGAGGGCGACGATGTCGCAGATCTGACCGATCTGTAACAGATGCGCGATGCCGCTGCGATCCAGGCCGAAGTGCCGGCTGCCGCGCAGGGGGATCAGAAACTGCTCGACCGTCGAGTAGGCGCAGGACACCGCCGCGCCCGTCACGAAGACCAGGGGAACGAGCCAGGAGCGATTCGATGCCCTCGACGTGCTCGTCGCGACCACGCCCTTCGACGCGGACACGGTGTGCGTCTCGCGGAGCGCGGCCAGGAGGTGCGGGAGCGTGGCGAGCACGAGGAGCACGGGCGAGCAGGCCACGAGGAAGGCGCCGTTCCACGCGACCGCGCGCGGCAACCAGCCCACCACCGTCACGCCCCCGAGGAGCCCGAGCATCCCCGAGAACTCGATGGCGTTGAGGGCGGCCCCGAGCCGTCCACCGGCGTGGACGTGCAGCACGGCGGTGAGACCCGCCACCATGCCGAGGGAGTGTCCCAGCCCCATCAGCGCCCGGCCCAGCATGAGCACCCCGAACGATCCGCCCGTGGTCAGGCAGAGAATGCCGGCGATGAGGATGACGGGACCGATGATCAGCGCGGGCCGGAGACGGCGCCGCACGAAGAGCCCGACGGGCCAGTCGGCCACCATCCGCGCGAACCCGAAGGTCCCCGCGAGCACGCCCAGCTCGAAATCCGACAGCCGGAGGGTTCGGCCAATCTCGGGCAGGAGTGGCGCGAAGCCGCCGATGGAGAAGGTGCCCGCGAAGACGTTGACACAGAGCAGCACGATCACGGGCGAGCGGACAGAGAGAGACCGCAGACTCACGCGCGCCGGTGGGCGTTCGTCGAGGGACGGGGCTCGGCCGTTACTTGCGGCCGGCCTGGGCCTTTCGGGGGGCTGCCTCCACGCGGCGGGCGGCGCTGGCCGGCTTGGCCTTGGCCAGTGGCTTCTTGTCGGCGCCGTCGCGCTCCGTGGCGCCGCGCTTGGCCAGGCTCTGGCGGAGCGCTTCGGCGAGATCGATGACCTGGGAGCTCTTGGGGGCCGGCGCGGCGGCGGTGGTGATCTCCCGGCCCGCCACCTTCTCGTCGATCATCGCCGTCACGCGCTGGCGGTACTCGTCGCGGTAGTCCTCGGGCTTGAAGTCGTCGCGGGCCAGCCCCGTGATGAGCTGCAGGGCGAGGTCGATCTCGCTGTCCTTGATCTTGGCGGACTGCCCCTTGTCGACCTCGCCGAAGCTCCGCACCTCGTCGGCGAAGTACATGGTGTGAAGCATCAACCCGCCCTGCGCGGCGCGGATGAGCACCAGGTTCTCCTTGCCCCGCATCACGAAGCGAGCCACGGCCACCTGCTCGCTGCGCGCCATGGCGTCGGCGAGCAGGCGGTAGGGCTTCTCACCGCTCTTGTCGGGGCCGAGGTAGTAGGTGCGCTCGAAGTAGATGGGATCGACCTTGTCGAGCGGGACGAACTCGCCGATGTCGATGGTCTTCGAGGCCTCGCCCTCCAGCGCCTTCAGCTCCTCGTCGCTCACGCGGACGTACTGATCCTTGGCGAACTCGTAGGCCCGCACCAGCTCCGCGCGGTCGACCACGAGGTTGCACTGCGGGCAGAACTGCTGCTGGCGGATGCGCGAGCCGCACTTGGCGTGAAGCAGGTTGAAGGAGACGGACGAGGACGCGGTGGCCGCGTAGAGCTTGATGGGAATGGCCACCAGGCCGAAGGAGATCGTCCCGGATCCGATGGCATGAGGCGGCATGGTCGTTATCCTCCGCGTCGGCGCGCGCTGCGCGCCGGTTCTCGAGGTAGAAAGTCACGATAGCACGCGGGTCGGCCCTCCACGGCCGCCTTGCGCTCGAGACCAGGCGGCCCCTACGGGCTGGGGTCGCCGTCGCCGTCGCGGACGGTATGTGGTGCGTGCTGCTGCGCCCGCCCGCCGTCCGCGGCGAGGGTCAGCGGGTCAGCGCGGCGTGGCCGCGGGCGTAGGCGGGCTCGTGCGCGCGCATCACGTCGGGATTCGCGCCCTTCAGGACGGCCCAGTGGTAGGCGAGGAGTTGGAGGGGCACCACGGTGAGGATCGGCGCCAGCCGCTCGTCGACCTCGGGGATCTCGATGGTCTCCGCGGCCAGCCCGGCCAGGGCGCGGTCGCCCTCGCGAATCAACGCGAGCACCGGTGTGCCGACCTCGCGGGCCACGCGCGCGGCGTCCAGGCAGCGCTCGTAGGCGGGGCCGGGGAGGGCGATCAGCACGAGGAGGTCCTCGCCCTCCATGGCCACCCACGCGCCGTGGAGGAACTCCTCGCCGTCGAATCCGCTCGCCATGAGATAGCTCGTCTCGCTGACCTTGAGCGCAGCCTCGAAGGCGGTGGCCGCGTCGGAGGCACCGCCCACGAAGAAGTAGCGGCGGCGATTCGCGAAGCGTGAGGCCATCTCTTCCCACGCCTCCTGGCCGAGAAGCAGGGCGAGGTGATCGGGAATGCCGTCGAGTGCGCGCGGGATCTCCTCGTCGCCGGCGACGGCGGCCGCCAGCATGGCCAGCATGGCGAGGGCGCAGGTGTAGCTGACGGTGTGAGCCTGCGAGGCCTCGGTGGTGACGGTTCGAAGCACGTGATCGACGTTGGACGGCGACTCGACGTCTCGGGCCATCACGACGATCGTCGGGGCGCCGGCGGCCTTCGCCTGCGCCAGGAGCTCCTGCGTGGCCCGGTTGGTGGCGCGATGACTCACGAGGACGATGCCCGTGGCCGCGTCGACCGCGGGCCAGGCGTGGGCCAGCTCGAACGCGCTGTGCGCGCGCACGCGGTGGCCGAAGCCGGCGACGCTGGCGAAAAGTCGCTCCCCAGCCTGCGCGGCGTGGCGCGAGCTGCCGACACCGGCCAGGATCACGCGCTCGCAGCCGCGCAAGCGGGCTCGCCGCGGCCTCGAGGGCGTCCGCGTTCCCGCGGCCGAGCAGGCGGAGGGCGCCGGGCTGCGCATAGATGGCGTCGTGCATGTGGTAGGGATGCCCGGCGCGCGCCGAGCGGTCAGCGGTGGTCATGCGAGTCGATCCTCCGACACGTGCAGGAGCGGTTGTCCGCGCCGCCACCGCGCGCAGGACGACGTTGCGGATCAGACGGATGCCGATCTCGTCGTCGAGGGTCATGATCGACTCCGGATGGAACTGGACGGCGTCGAGCGGGAGGTCGGCGTGCTCGACCGCCATGATCACGCCATCCTCCGTCTGCGCCGTCGTACGGAGACACGGCGGGGAGCGAATCCACCTCGGCGAAGAGCGAGTGATAGCGGCCGGCCGTGAACTCCTTGGGCAGGCCCTCGAAGATGCGACCGCCGAGGACCCGGATGCGCGAGGCCTTGCCGTGCATTGGGTACGACAGGACCCCGAGCTGGCCGCCGAAGTGCTCCACCATGCCTTGCAGCCCCAGGCAGACACCGAACACCGGCAGCCCGCGCTCGATGACCGCCGCCAGGGTGGCCGACACGCCGAAATCGCTCGGCCGCCCGGGGCCGGGAGAGAGAACGACCAGGTCGGGTCGTAGCTCGTCGAGCGCGGCGGGCGCAAAGCCGGCGCGCAGGGTGAGCACCTCCGCTCCGGTCTGGCGGAAATAGTTGGCGAGGGTGTGCACGAACGAATCCTGATGGTCGACGAGCAGGATGCGCCGGCCCGCCCCCGGTTGCGCGGATTCCGCGGCCACCTCGACCGGCGCGCCCCGCGGCCGGCGAATGGCGTCGATGAAGGCGGCGGCCTTGATGCGCGTCTCGCGCTCCTCCTCGTCGGGATCGGAGTCGTACAGCAAGGTCGCGCCCGCGCGCACCTCGGCCACGCCGTCCTTCACGCGGATCGTCCGAAGAGTCAGGCCCGTGTTCATGGCGCCATCGAAGCCGAGCAGCCCCACCGCCCCGCCGTACCAGGCGCGCGGCGACTTCTCGTGGTCCTCGATGAACTGCATGGCCCACGTCTTGGGGGCTCCGGTGACGGTGACTTCCCACGCGTGGGCGAGGAAGGCGTCGAGGGCGTCGAAGCCCTCGCGCAGGCGCCCCTCCACGTGGTCGACGGTGTGGATCACCCGCGAGTACATCTCGATCTGCCGCCGTCCGATGACCCGCACGCTGCCGGGGCGGCAGATGCGCGACTTGTCGTTGCGGTCCACGTCGGTGCACATGGTCAGCTCGGACTCGTCCTTGGCGGAGTTGAGCAGGCGCAAGATCTGGGCGGCGTCGGCGATCGGATCGTCTGCCCGCGCGCCACCGTTCCGGAGATGGGACACGTCTCGACGCGGTCGCCCTCGACGCGCACGTACATCTCCGGCGAGGCGCCCACCAGGTACTCCGCCTCGCCGAGGTTGATGAGGAACCCGTACGGCGCCGGGTTGCGCTCGCGCAGCCGGCGGAAGACCTCCGATGGTAGCGCCGGACACGGCTCGAAGAACATCTGGCCGGGGACGACCTCGAAGAGATCGCCGCGCCGGAAGCTCTCGCGCGCGAGCCGCACGCCGTCGGCGTACTCGCCGGCGAGGTGGTCGCAGGTGCGCTCCACGCGCGTGGCGCCCACGTAGGGCTTGGTGGCTCCCGCGCGCGGCAGACCCGCCGTCGTCCGGCCGCCCACCTCGAACTCGAAGCGCTGGCGGATGGCGCGCTCGCGCCGGTGGTCCACGATCGTCAGCTCGTCGGGGAGGTAGAGCACGAGATCGCGCTGATCGGCGGGCCGCGGGCGGGCCAGGCGGATCGGCTCGAACTGGAAGGCGAGGTCGTACCCGAAGGCGCCATAGAGTCCGAGGTGCGGGTCGGCGGGGCTCTCGAACAATTCGATGAGCGCGCGGAGGACGCTGAAGACCGACGGCTGCTTGCTCCGCTCTTCCTCCGCGAAGCGCTTCGTCGGCGCGGCGACCAGCCCCTCGAGATCGCCGTCCGGCGTCTCGCGCCACGTCACCTCGGCCAGCCGCCGCACGGCGGCTCCCATCGCGGGCAGGAGTACACGGCCGCGCTCGTTGAGCGCCGAGAGGCGTACGTGGCGCTCGCGCGCGGTCAGCGCCAGGGGAGGATCGACAAAGCCCATGTCCCAGCGCGTGTAGCGCCCCGGATACTCGTAGCTCGAGGTGAGGAGCGCGCCGCGCCGGGTGTCGAGGGCGTCGATGACGGGCTCGATGGCGCCCGCGATGGGAATGTCCTCGATGGTGCGATGGACGGCGATGCCGCCGCGGGTGACGTAGCGTTCTCGGCTCACGGGTCCCTCCTGTCATCGTGCGGGAGCCGGGCCCAAAAACGCCAAGGACCGCGGCCTCCATCCGAGGCGGCGGTCCCTGAAAATACGAAGCCGCCTCGGGGTGAGGCGGCTCCCGGATCAGTCTCTGTCCGCGGGGCCGCCTATTGCGGCGGCCACCACCAGCCTTCGGTTCTCAGGGCCAAATGACGCATGAGGCCCCTAGAATGCGCGACCCCCGAGCCGATTTCAAGCCCGATATTGACCCTCGCCGACGAGAGGTGGAGGCGGGGATGCTGCTGGGCGAGGGCGCGGACCTGGGCCGCGGTGTGGATGCGGGCGTTGTCGAAGAGCACGATCACCGGCCCGCGCAGGGGCCGCAGGAGGTGGCGCAGAAACGCGACCGCCTCGGCCTGCCCGATGTTGTCCAAGGAGCAGCGGTAGTACAAGCCCATCCGGGGCCGGACCGGGCTGACGGACAGCCCCGAGATCACCGAGACCTTATCGCGGCGCGCGCCGGTGGCGCAGGATCGGGGTGCCCCCGCGCGGGGCCCAGGTCTTGACGACATTGGGGATCAGGAGGAAGCCGGATTCGTCGGCGAAGACGAGATGGGCGCCCCGCCGCGCCGCCCTCTTTTTATCCGCGGCCAGTGCGCGCGCTTCCAGTGGGTGATCGCCGCCTCATCTCGTTCCAGCGCCCGCCGTTCGGGCTTCTGGTGGCTCCAGCCGAGGCTGTGCATGAGGCGTCCCACATGATCCCGATGGTATCAGCTCGGCCAGCGATGCTCCTCGGCGAGGCGCAGGACGAATCCACGGCTGCGGCGGTAGCGGGCCTCGCGCTCGACACGCTCCTGGCGAACCTCGCTCCAGCGCTCCAGATACGCATCCAGCAGCGTGGCATCGATCGGATAGCGGCGCAGCGCCTCGGGGGTGGCCGACCGCAGCGCGACCGCGGCGTTGAATCCGCCGAATCCCTGCGTGGCCACGAGCGCCCCGCCGTCCGGGTTACCGGCGCTGGGCTTGGCCGACAGGAGGAAGTGCTCGGTGACGGGGCCGATCTCCTTGTCGATCCGGCGCAGGGTGGGAACGCCCACCGCCGGCTGGCCGAGGACGTAGTGAATGGCCTCCGCCACCGCCTTGAGGCCGGTCTCGCCCATGGTGTGGCCGTCGCCGAGCGCCTTCGGAGCGCCCACGCTCATCAGGGGGAGTCGCCCGTGGTATTCCTGCTGGTCCGCCGCCGCGCGCCGTGCCGCGTAGGCGACGGTCAAGTCGGACCGCGAGTTCGTATGGGTCCCGGTGGCGTGGGCGACGTAGTAGTCGAAGTCGGCCACCCCGTAGGCGTGACCCTCGTGCGCCATCCGCATCGCGTGAATGATGGCGTTCTCTCCGCCGAAGCCGACCCCGGCGAGGTGCGCCTTGCCGCCCGTCTCGCCGCTCTGGCCCCAGCCGACGATGATCGACGTGATGTCGAGCGCGTGGCGGAGGGCGAACTCGAGCGTGGTGACGATCACTCCCGAACCGGCGTTGCCGACCACCGTGCCCTGCGCGTCGACGTCGAAGGGGGCCAGACACTCGGCGGGCGAGCGCTGCTCCTCGGGGCTCCTGCCTCGGTTGATCTCCTCGAGCTTCTGCATGCTCATCAGGCCGCCGAAGCCGAAGCCCTCCAGGATCCGCGCGTCCGGCTCGAGACCGGCGTCGGCGGCGGTCCACAGCAGAACGTCTGGCGCCGCGTGTCCGGGATAGGACAGGACCATCTGTGGCGCCGCGCTGCAGAGCGCCGTGAGCGCGCTGGCGCAAGCGGCGCTGACCACGAGTGGCGCCTGAGGGACGCGGCGCAGAGGCGACCGCGGCCCCACGAGCTGCTCGAGGAGCTCCGGGCGCCGTCGCACCCGGCTCAGGCTGAACGCGGGCGCCAGCATCGTGGTGATGAGCGAGGGACCGTGCGTGGAGAGCGATCCGGCCAGGCGGTAGGCGAGACGATCGCTCGTCTTGTCGGGCACCAGCTCGCGCTTGGGCTGCATGCCCAGGCTGAGACGAGCGAAGCTGTCGCTGCCCGGGAATGCGCAGCCCGAGGTCATGAAGAAGCGGTGCGGCTCCGGGACGAGCTGGGCCAGGGGAAGAGGCAGCGCGGCGAGGGCGCCGAGGCCCCCATAGAGGAAGAGGACGGACTGGAGACTCGGGCCCAGGCGGGGGTCGTCGTCGAACAGCCCGGCCATGTCGCTCAGCGAAGAGCGCCGCAGGTCTGCGAACGTCAGGCCCGCGAGCCGGCGCAGCCCACCCTGCTCGAGATCGTGAGGGAGCGGCGCCGCGATGTCGGTCAGGACGTGCTCGGCGATCGCGTGGCGCGAGAGGCGGCGGATGCCCATGTTCTCGCGCAAAGTCGCGCCCCAGCTCGCCTCGATCTCCTGCAGCGAGATGGGATGGCCGTCGCGCTCGCCGCCGACCCGAACGAACACCGGCGCGCTTGCGCTGCTCTGCTTCGCGTCGACCGCCACCAGCCCGGCGTCGCAGGCCGCAAAGGCGACCGCGTGCTTGTCGCCGGTGACGCTGGCGCGATACGTGTCCGCACTGCCCAGGGCGGACATGGTGCACGGGGTGCCCACCGTGACCAGCACCTGGCGGGCGGGCAGGCGGACGGGCTCACCTGATCTCATCGTCGGTTTCTCACCTGCGCATCGGATTCGCGACGATCGACGGCCGGGCCGCGTCCGATCATACATCGGCGTGGGGCTCGCGCGAACGTTATGGTTGTAGTAACCTTAACGGGACGAGCCATGGCGACGATCCAGACCGAGGCGCTGACCTCGCAGACGACCCAGCACACCGGCGTGCAAGCGTCGGTGGTGGTGGCCGTCGTCATCCTGAGCATCCGTCCCGACGCCGCGGGCCGGCCTCGACTTGCAAGTGCTGCTCGTCCGGCGTGCGGTGGAGCCCTTCGCGCGGTACTGGTCGCTTCCCGGCGGCAAGCTCTGGGGAGACGAGGCGCTCGACGAGGCGGCCTGGCGCCAGTTGGCCGAGAAGACGGCGCTGCGCGCGTCCTACCTGGAGCAGCTCTACACCTTCGCGCTCTGCGATACCTCGCGCCAGATGGAGGCGGCGGTCGTCGCCTACTACGCGCTCGTCCGCACTGACGATGCCGAGATCGCGCCGGGCCGCAAGACGATGGAAGCGGCGTGGTTCCCGGTTGACGAGCTGCCGGGGGAGCTGGCGTTCGACAACGGCGAGATCCTCCACTACGCCCTCCTGCGGCTTCGGAACAAGGTGGAGTACGCCCACGTGGCCTTCCAGTTCCTGCCGCCGCACTTCACGATGGCGGAGCTGCGGGCCGTGTACGAAGTGATCCTCGGACGCCGGATCGATCCGACGAACTTCCGGCGCCGCGTCGAGGCCACGGGCACCATCGTCCCCACGGGCAAGTTTGTCTCGGGCGGCCGACACCGGCCACCGGCGGTCTACCGGTGCGTTGGTGACCCCGGAAGCCTCGTCAAGACCATGCGGCCGCGGCGGCCGCTCCGGTCCATTCCGAACCCCGTCAACAGGCCACCCGCGACTTCCTAATGGACACGCGAATGGACGGGCTCGTCGTCAGCGCAAGTAAAGGTGGATGTGACCTTAACAGCATTTTCTGGTAGCACCGCGGCTGCATCGAAGCAGCCGTGACGGCCGGGAGGGATGACGCATGCCGACCACGTCTTCGATCGACACACGCATCAAGGCCGCGCCCAGCGGTGGGCTCTGCAGCAGCGAGCTGAAGTGGGATCCCTGGGCCTACGATGCGGCGCCGGGCAAGTCTCGCTTGCCGGTCTACGGGGCGGGAGCCAGTCAGTGGGACGCGATTCCGGAGTCCGCGCCGGTGCAAACCGAGATTCCCGAGCGCTACCGCGACATGCCGGCGGAGGAGGTGGAGCGTCGCATCGCGGCGGCCAAGGCCACACTCGGCTCGCGGCTGGTGATCCTCGGGCACCACTACCAGCGCGACGAGATCATCCGCTGGGCTGACTTTCGCGGAGATTCCTTCAAGCTCTCCCAGCAGGCCGCAGGCCGACGGGAGGCGGACTACATCGTGTTCTGTGGCGTGCACTTCATGGCGGAGAGCGCCGACATCCTGGCGGGCGATCAGCAGCGGGTGGTCCTGCCCAACCTGGCCGCCGGCTGCTCCATGGCCGACATGGCCGACGAGGCTCAGGTGGTCTCGTGCTGGAAACAGCTCGACGAGGCGCTGGGTCTCGAGGCGGCCTCGGTCATTCCCGTCACCTACATGAACTCTTCGGCCGCCCTCAAGGCGTTCTGCGGCGAGCGGGGCGGCGTGGTATGCACGTCGTCCAACGCCACGCGCGTGCTGGAGTGGGCCTTCGAGCGGGGCGAGCGGGTGCTGTTCTTCCCCGATGAGCACCTCGGGCGCAACACCGGCGACAAGCTCGGCATTCCCGACGGCGCGATGGTGCGGTGGGATCCGCGCCGGCCGCGCGGAGGCAATTCCCTCGAAGCCTTGCAGGGGGCGCGCCTGATCCTGTGGCGCGGCTGGTGCTCGGTGCACGCACGCTTCTCGGTGGCCCAGATCGCCGAGGCGCGGCGCACGTATCCCGGGCATCAACGTGATCGTTCACCCGGAGTGTCGGCGCGAGGTGGTCGAATCCTCCGATCTCGACGGGTCGACCGAGCTGATCCTCGAGACGATCTCGTCGGCTCCGCCGGGAAGCCAGTGGGCGGTGGGAACCGAGATCAACATGGTCAACCGGCTCGCCGCCGAGCATCCGGACAAGCTGATCTTCTGCCTCGATCCCGTGATTTGCCCCTGCTCGACCATGTATCGCATCCACCCGGCGTATCTGGCCTGGGTGCTGGAGGCCCTGGTCGACGGTGAGGTACTGAACGAGATCGTGGTGCCGGATGGGGTGAAGGCGGCAGCCCGCGTGGCGCTCGGCCGAATGCTCTCGCTCCCGGGCCACGCCAGCCAATCCACGCTCGTCGCGCCTGCGCGGAGGTAGGCCGCATGAGTGAGCCTGGTCTCGTGCATCCGCCGCTCCAGCAAGTTCGCGCCATCATCCAGCGCGCCCTCGACGAGGACATCGGCTGGGGCGATGTGACCACCGACAACAGCGTTCCCGCTGACCAGTGGTCACGGGGCGTGCTGCTGGCCAAGCAGGACGGCGTGCTCTGCGGGGGCCGCGTGTTCGCCGAGACTCTCGCGATGGTCGATCCGGCCGTCAAGCTCGAGCTCCTCGTGGCCGACGGCGGGCGCGTCGGCAAGGGTGACGTCGCCGCTCGACTCGAGGGCCCCACGCGCGCGCTGCTGACCGGCGAGCGGACGGCCCTGAACTTCGTCCAGCGTCTGAGCGGGATCGCCACCTCCACCGCGGCGTACGTGGCGCGCCTGCGCGGTCTTCCCACGAAGCTGATCGACACGCGCAAGACGACGCCGGGGCTGCGGCTGCTCGAGAAGTACGCGGTCCGGGTCGGCGGCGGCCACAACCATCGCTTCAACCTGGCCGACGCCGTGCTGCTGAAGGACAACCACCTGGCCGCCCTGCGCAGCCGGGGTTTTGACCTGGCCGATGCCGTCCGGGCCATCAAGCAGCGCGTGCCGCACACCATGAGGGTCGAGGTCGAGGTGACCGCGCTGGAGCAGATCGACGCGGCCCTCGCCGGCGGCGCCGACATCATCCTGCTCGACAACATGTCGAACGACGAAATGCGCGAGGCCGTCCGGCGCATCGGCCGCCGCGCGCTCACCGAGTGCTCCGGCAACGTCACCCTGGAGACGGTCCGGGAGCGGGCCGAGACCGGGGTGGACCTGATCTCGTCCGGCGCGCTGACGCATTCGGCGCGCGCCGTGGACTTCAGCCTGGAGATCGACGCCTGACCGAGGGGTGCCATGACGACATCGACTCGCCCGATCTACCTCGACTACGCGTCGACGACGCCCGTGCACCCGGGCGTGCTCCAGGCCATGGAGCCCTACCTGCGCCAGGAGTTCGGCAACCCCTCGAACCTCCATCCCCTCGGCCGTCGCGCCGCCGAGGCGCGCGAGCGGGCGCGGGCCCAGGCGGCCGGAGTCCTCGGTTGCCACGGGGACGAGATCGTCTTCACCGGCGGAGGTTCGGAGAGCGACAACCTCGCCCTCAAGGGGGTGGCCCTGGCCCTTCCTGGCAAGCGGCACCTCGTCACGACGGCGATCGAGCACAGCGCGGTGCTCGGTGCCGCCGGTGGACTGCAAGAATACTTCGGCGTCGAGGTGACCTACGTGCCCGTCGACGAGGGCGGCATCGTCGATCCGGCGGTGGTCGCCGCGGCCATCCGCCCCGATACGTTCCTCGTCAGCGTCATGCTCGCCAACAACGAGATCGGGACCATCCAGCCGGTGGCCGAGATCGCGCGGTTGGCGCGTGAGCGTGGCGTGCGGGTCCACACCGACGCCGTGCAAGCGGCCGGCTTTCTCGACCTGAACGTCGACCGTCTCGGGGTCGATCTGCTCTCGCTGTCCGCCCACAAGTTCTACGCGCCCAAGGGTGTAGGAGTGCTCTACGTCCGGCGCGGGACGCCCCTGGCTCCGCTGATCCACGGCGGCGACCAGGAAGCGCATCGCCGGGCCGGCACGGAGAACCTCGCCGGCATCGTGGCCTGCGGCGCGGCGCTCGAGCTGGTCGAGCAGCACCGTCCGGCCACCTGCGCCCGACTGACCCCCCTGCGCGATCGTCTGATCGACGGCATCGAGGCGGCCGTTCCCGGCGCGCTCCTGAACGGCGACCGCCGGCGCCGCCTGCCGAACAACGTGAACGTCTGCCTCGGCGATGTCCAGGGCGAGACCGTCCTCCTCGAGCTGGAGATGGAAAACGTCTACGCCTCGAGTGGGTCGGCGTGCCATGCCGGGTCGCAAGACCCCTCCCACGTACTGCTGGCGATCGGCCGGAGCCCCGAGCTGGCGCACACCGCCCTGCGCCTCACCCTGGGGGCGCCGACCACCGACGCCGAGGTCGAGCGGATGCTGGCGGTGCTGCCCGTCGTGGTGAACCGAGTGCGGGAGAGTGTGCCCGCCCGGGCGGGTTCTCCTTGACAGCCCCCTCCTTCCGCCCCTAAGTTTCAAGCTCCTACAGACCAGCGACGAAGAGCCGAGCCGGCCGGTTCTCGGGAGGGACACTGAGATGGCGACCTGGATGCCCGATCCAACCTTCTATCCATCACCACGCCTGGCCGCAAAGGCCCCGCCGGAACAGCACGCCTACGTGGCGGAGTTCGATCCCGGGCGCAAGCGCCCCGATCGCCTGGCGGTGGTGGACCTGAATCCACAGTCGTCGACCTATTCGCAGATCGTCGGGCGGACGACCCTGCCAGGCTCCGGCGACGAGCTGCACCACTTCGGCTGGAACGCCTGCAGCTCCTGCCTCTGCCCCAACGCCCCGCATCCGCACGTGGAGCGCCGATATCTCATCGCGCCGGGACTGCGGTCCTCGAACATCCACGTGTTCGACACCAAGCCCGATCCCAGGAGCCCCAAGCTGGTCCGGACCATCGACGCCAAGGAGGTGGCCGACCGGGCCGGGTACTCCCGGCCGCACACCGTGCACTGCGGCCCCGGGGGGATCTACGTCAGCGCGCTCGGCAATGCGGAGGGCAAGGCCCCCGGCGGTGTGTTCGTCATGGACCCCGAGACGTTCGACGTGCTCGGGCGCTGGGAGGTGGACCGCGGCCCGCAGCAGTTCGCCTACGACGCGTGGTGGCATCTCGGCCACGACGTCATGGTGACCAGCGAATGGGGCACGCCCGACATGTTTGAAGGCGGCCTCAAGCCGGAGCTGCTCCTCGGCAGCAAGTACGGCCGGCGGCTCCACTTCTGGGACTTGCAGAAGCGCAAGCATCTGCAAGAGATCGATTTCGGCCCGGACTACCAGCTCGTCTTCGAGCTGCGGCCGGCCCACGATCCCACCAAGGCCTACGGCTTCGTCAACGCCGTGGTGTGCCTCAAAGACTTGTCGTCGTCGATCTGGGTGTGGCATCGCGACGGCAACAAGTGGGCGGTCACGAAGGTCATCGACATTCCGGCGGAGCCGGCCCCGGCCGAACAGCTTCCGCCGGCCATCCAGGGTTTCAAGGCCTGCCCGCCCCTGGTCACCGACATCGACCTGTCGGTCGACGACAAGTACCTCTACGTGGCGTGCTGGGGCACGGGCGACCTGCAGCAGTACGACGTGTCCGACCCGTTCAAGCCGAAGCTCACCGGCAAGGTGCGGATCGGCGGCATCGTCGCGCGGGCGGGGCACCCCAACGGCAAGGCGCCGCTCAATGGCGGACCGCAGATGGTCGAGGTCAGCCGCGACGGCAAGCGGATCTACTTCACGAACTCCCTCTACGGCGACATCGACGAGCAGTTCTATCCGGACGGCGTGAAGGGCTGGATGGTCAAGCTCGACGCCAAGCCAGAGGGCGGTATCGAGCTGGACCGGAAGTTCTTCCTGGAGTGGCAGGACGGCTACCGGCCGCACCAGGTGCGCCTGCAGGGGGGCGACGCGTCCTCGGATTCGTACTGCTATCCGTGAGGTGGCTGGCCCTGGCGGGGCTGGGCGTGTTCCACGGCATCAACCCCGCCATGGGCTGGCTGTTCGCCGTCGCGCTGGGCCTCCATCGAGGGAGTCGCACGGTGGTTCTGGCCTCCCTGGTTCCCATCGCGCTCGGCCATGCGCTGGCCGTCGCCCTGATCGTGCTCGCCGTGGTGCTGCTCGATCGTGTGGTCGACCCGCGTGCCATCAGCCTCGTGTCCGGCCTCGTGCTCATCGGCTGGGCGGCCTATCACCGGCTCTACGGTTCGCGCCACCGCGTGCGCGTCGGCATGCGCACGGGCATGGCCGGCCTCGCCCTGTGGTCGTTCCTGATGGCGGGCGCGCACGGCGCGGGGCTGATGCTGGTGCCGATCGTCCTCCCGCTCGGCCAGGGCGGATCGCACGCCGGCCATCTGCCCGCGAGTGGATCGCTGTCCCTCGCCCTGGCCGCCGTCGGCGTCCACACCCTCGCCATGCTCGTCGTGACCGGCGCCATCGCCGTGGTGGTCTACGAGTGGGTGGGCCTCGCCTTCCTCCGCCGCGGCTGGATCAATCTCGACCTGCTCTGGACCGCCGCCCTGGCCGCCACCGGCCTGATCCTCCTGATCTCCGCGATGCGCTAGCCACACGCGCGCGGCTACCACCCCATGGCGCGCGCGGCGCGCCGCGGGTCGGCCCCGCCGTAGAGGATGCCAGCCTCGCGGTCGGCCACGATCGCGCAGACGCCGGCCGTGCTGATGGAGAGATCCGGCAGCCATTGAATGCGGTGACCGAGGGCGGCGAGCACGTCGCCGGCTGCCGCGCCGATTCCCTGTTCGAGATCCAGGCGCCCCGGGTAGTACGGGTGCGGCTCGAAGCTGCCGGGGAAGCTGTGGGTCACGAAGCGCGGGGCGTCGATGGCCTCTTGGAGGTTCATTCCGAAGACGGTGTGGTTCAGGAAGACCTGCAGCATGCCCTGAGGCTGGAGGTCCCCGCCTGGCGCGCCGAAGGGCATGAGGAACGCGCCCCGGCGAATGGCCAGCGCCGGGTTCGGGGTGAGGCGCGGCCGCTTGCCGGGCTCGACGCAGGAGGGATGACCCGGTACGGCCCAGGACTGGGAGCCGCGCGACGACGGGCAGAAGCCGAAGCCCGGAATGATCGGGCTCTCCCAGGAGACGTCGCTCGGGGTGGCCGAGAACGCGTTGCCCTGACGGTCGACCACGCACACGTAGGAGGTGTCTCCGGGCAGCGCGGAGCTGACACCCGTGACGACCCGCCGGATAGCCGGTGCGCGACGTCGGCGCACCGTCGAATCCCGGCACGGCGCCCGCCGGGGGCATCTCGGGCCAGGCGCGCTGCTCGCGGATGAGCCGGCGGCGCTCGGCCGCGTAGGCGGGTGAGAGCAAGGTCTCGATCGGCACGCGGACGAACCGTGGATCGCCGAAATAGCGTTCGCGATCGGCGAAGCAGAGCTTCATGGCCTCGGTGACGAGGTGCACGTACGCCGGCGAGTTGTGGGCGAGCGCTCTGAGATCGTCGCCCTCGAGCAGCGACAGCATCTGCAGCAGCACCGGCCCCTGACACCACGGCCCGCAGCTCATCACCTCGGTGCCGTGAAACGTCCTCCGCAGTGGCGGCTCGACCTCGGACCGGTACGACGCCAGGTCATCCGCGGTGAGCCAGCCGCCGTTCTCCTCGTGGTAGCGCACCATCGTCGCCGCGAGGTCGCCGCGATAGAAGGCATCGCGCGCGGCGGCCAGTCCCGCCGCCCGGCCACGACGGCTCGCCGCCCGCTCCTCGTCGGCCATGAACTGGAGTGATCGCGCGAGATCCGCCTGCACGAACAGCTCGCCCGCACGCGGCGGCGTGCCGCCCGGCAGATAGATGGCCGCGTTCTGCGGCCACCGGCGGTAGGTCTCTGCGTTCTTCTCGATGTAGTGGGCCATCACCGGATGCATGGTGAAGCCCTCGCGCGCATAGCGGATGGCGGCGGAGGCGACGTCGCCGAAGCTCATGGTGCCGTAGCGCTCGAGGGCGAGGATCCAGGCGTCGGGCGCCGCGGGCACCACCGTGCGGAGGATGCCGAGGGGGATCGTGCCCCCGTGCTCCTGGACGAACGTCTCGAGACGCGCGGCGCGCGGCCAGCCGCCGAGGCCGGCGATACTCACCGCCTCGTCGCGCTCGGCGAGGTAGATGATCATGGGGGCGACGCCGGCGAACGTCACCTGGTCGCTGTGCACCACGCCCAGGGCGATGCCGGCGGCGACACCAGCGTCCACGGCGTTCCCGCCGGCCTGGAGCACGGCGTGGCCAGCCTCGGTGGCGAGGTAGTGGCCGGCCGAGATCATGAAGCGCGCGCCGGTGATCATGGGCTGAAGCGGCATCGATGCCTCCCGGGTCGAATGCAATCCGTGCCGCCGAGTATAATCCGCGATCGTCATGCCACGACCGTCGCCCGGCCAGATCCAGACGGTGCTCGGCGCCATCGCGCCCGAGGCCGTGGGCGTCACCCTCCCGCACGAGCATCTGCTCATCGACTTCACGGTGATGTTCGTCGAGCCCGCGGCGGCCAGCGACAAGGGGCGCGCCGGGGAGCCGGTGAGCCTGGAGAACCTCGGCTGGGTCCGCCAGAACTTCAACTCGAACCTCGACAATTTGCGGTTGCTCGACGAGCGCGTGGCCCAGGACGAAATCCTCTTGTTCAAGCACGCGGGCGGCCAGACCGTCGTCGACCCCACCAACCGGAGTCTCGGCCGCGATCCGCTGGCCCTCGCGCGCATCGCGCGGAGCACCGGCCTCAACGTCGTCATGGGCGCCGGCTACTACGTGGCCGCGGCGCATCCACCTGACATGGACGCGCGCACCGTCGACGACCTCGCCCGCGAGATCGTCGCGGACGTGGCGGTCGGGGTCGGCGACACAGGTGTGCGCGCGGGGCTCATCGGCGAGATCGGCTGCACCTGGCCATGGACGGCCAACGAGAAGAAGGTCGTGCGGGCCGCCGTGGCCGCGCAGCGCGAGACGGGCGCGCCGCTCATGATCCACCCGGGCCGGCATCCCGGGGCGCCCATGGAGATCGCGGAGTTCGTGCAGAAGGAGGGCGGCGACCTCCGGCGCACGATCATGTGCCATATCGATCGCACCATCGCCGACGTGCGCGCGGTGATCGACCTCGCCCGGACAGGCCTCTGGCTCGAGTACGACCTCTTCGGGCTGGAGACCTCGTACTACCCGTACCAGCCCGCCTTCGACATGCCGAACGACGGCGGTCGGATGGCCCACGTCCTCGCCCTCATGGAGGCCGGCCACACCGATCAGATCTTGCTGTCGCACGACATCGCCTACAAGCACGCCCTGGTGAAGTACGGCGGCTACGGCTACCACCACCTGCTGGTGAACGTGGTCCCGCGCCTCCGGCGCAAAGGCGTCGACGACGCCGGGCTGCGCCGCCTCCTCGTGGAGAATCCCGCGCGCGCCTTCGCGTTCGCGTGAGGCGACCCCGGAAGGAGGCCAGGGGTGATGGAACTCTTCATCCTCTGTGAGCTGACGGGCGGCGGCCGGCGACGAGCCGTGAGACGAGTGCGGTGGGCTTCTTCGCCGAGCACGACCTGCCGGACCTGTCGCGGTCCCGCGTCACGCCGGCCCAGATCCGGCGGCTGTTCGAGCATCACCGTCATCCGGACTGGGCCACGGACTTCGATTGAGATGGCGAGCGTTCTGCTCTTCGATCTCGATGGCACCTTGACCGATCCGCGTCTCGGATTCGTGCGCTCGGTCAGGTATGCGCTCGACCGGCTGGCCAAGCCCTGTCCGGCCGATGAGGTCGTCGCGTCGTTCATCGGACCGCCGCTGCGCGGCACGTTCGCCACCCTGCTGGAGACGGCGGACCGTGAGCTGATCGAGGAGGCGATGGCGCTGTATCGCGAGCGGTACTCGGTGGTGGGGCTCTACGAGAATCACGTCTATGACGGCGTCTCCGAGATGCTGGAGACGGTGAAGGGTGAGGCGTCCGCCCTGTTCGTGGCCACCTCGAAGCCCACGGAGTATGCGGACCGCATCGTCAAGCACTTCGGTCTCGATCGACACTTCGCGGGTGTGTACGGGGCGGAGCTCGGCGGACGGTTCGACCACAAGGCCGACCTGCTCCGGCACCTGCTCACGACCGAGAAGGTGCGCGCCGAGACCGCCGTCATGGTGGGCGACCGAGCCTCCGACATCGTCGCGGCGAGGACCAACGGGGTCCGGGCCATCGGCATCCTGTGGGGCTATGGCTCCGAGGCGGAACTGGTCGGCGCCGGCGCGGACTTCGTGTGCCCGGCGCCCGCCCAGCTCGCGCGGTGCCTTTCCCAGATCGCCGTCGACTAGCAGGAGCCTGTCGGAGCAGCCCCGGGCCCCATCTCACCAGGCTAACCCGCGGCGCTCACGTACTCGTAGTTGGTCTCCATCGGCACGTACCCGAGCGTCTGCCACCCGCCGACCTTCTTGCTGACCGCCCACGTCGTCGACTTCACGCCCAGCATGACGCCGTGGTGCTGGTCATAGAGCTTCTGCCCGAGCGCCTGGGTCATCCTGACGCGCTTCTCGGCGTCGATCTCCCTCAGGATGTTGTCGATCTCCTCGTCGTACGGCCCATCGGCGAGGATGTTGAAGGCGCCCTTGGAGTGGACCGCACGCTGCCAGGCGAGGCTGGGCTCATCGAACGGTGGCGAGCCGTACGCCCAGTGGGTCTTGCCGGTCTTCCGCGTCCGGTTCTTCGAGATGAAAGTGCTGATGGCCTCGGGGACGCGCTTGACCTTGATCCCGATCTTCTCCCAGTCGAGCGCCACGGCCTCCATGACGTCCGGCCCGTCGAGCGCGTAGACCATGACCATGGGGTTGGCCCGCATCTCGAAGCCGCCGGAGTGGCCGGCCTCGGCCAGGAGCTTCTTCGCGCGCTCGGGATCGTAGGTGGGGATCTTCCAGTCTTTGCTGTAGCCCTTGTTGAAGGGGTAGTACCAGTACGAGAAAGGTATCTCCGAGCCAGTCCCCTTCCAGAGCGCGCTGACGATGACCTTCTTGTTGACGGCCAGGTTCAAGGCCAGGCGAACCTTCCGGGCGTTCTCGAGGCTCTTGGCGTCCTTCGGGTCACCCACCCAGGGGCAAGTGGGGCAGTAGTCCTCGCGGTCAGGTGTTGTTTGACCCTGAAGCACGACCCAGTAGCAGGCGGCGTTCGGTGACTCGTGGATGCGCAGACCTGCCTTGCGGGCCTGGTCCAGGTAGTCGCCGAAGACCTGACCGATGTCGATCTCGCCCGAGCGCAAGCCCGCCATGCGCGAGGCGGGCTCGGGCATCCGGCGAACCACCAGCTCCTTGAAGGCGGCCGTCTTGCGCCAGTGGTTGGGCACCGCCTCGAAGCGGTGGTAGTCGCCCTGCTTGCCCTCGACGTGACGGTAGGGGCCGGTGCCGATGGGGTGGAGCACCGCCTTCTCCTCGCCCACCGATTCGAGGTACTTCTTCGAGGTGATGTTCTGGTAGCCGACGAACTGGGTGAAGTGGGAGGGCACCTCCCAGACGCGGCTCTTGAAGTGCATCACGACCGTGAACTTGTCGGGAGTCTCGAGGCGGTCGAGTTGCCCGCGAAAGAACGGTGCGGAGCCGCCCGGGACGTCGGGCTTGAGGTTCTGCTCGACCGTGAACTTGACGTCCTCGGCGGTCATCTCGCCCCAGCTCTCGTGGAACATCACCCCGGAGCGCAGCTTGAACGTCCAGGTCCGGAGGTCGTTCGACGGCTTCCACTCCGTGGCCAGTCCCGGCCGGTACTCGAACGTCCGGGGATCGCGCATGATCAGCGGGTCGTACGCGCAGTCCCAGAGGCACTTCTCCGACTGGCTGGTGCGCCAGGCGAACGGTGTCTCGGTCCCCCACTGCCCGACGGCCACGACGAGGCGATCCGCCGCCGCGGTGGCGCGCCCGGGCAGGATGAGGGGCGCGGCCATGACCGCGGCCGCCGCCGTTCCAGTGCGCCTGAGAAATGCTCGCCGATCTAGTTTTGTTGGGGGGGCCTGGACCCCCCCAAACCCCCCGGGCGCGCGGGGTGCCACACGCCCGACCCATAAATCGTTCGACGTGCCTTCATCGTCCCAAACCCTCCTCGGCAGTCAGCTGACGGTGACGGGGGCGATCTCCTTCAGGCGCGGCAGCACTTCTTTCGCGAAGAGCTTGATGCCCTTCTCGGCCTCCGCATGCGTCATGGGCCCCGACCGCCCGACCATCACCAGATGGCCGAAGGGACCGACCTTGTCGGCGAAGTCCATGATCTGCTGGTAGACCGTATCGGGGCTCCCCGCGAACAGGATTCCGCCCTGCATCGCCTGCTCGGCGGTCATGCTGATGAGCGTCGCCGCGTTCTGACCGGCCGACGCGACGGTCTTTGCACCGCTCGCTCCCCCCGCTGGCTTGGCGCTGGCCGCTCCATTGGCGCCGGTGCCCGGCTTCGGTGCAGTGCGATACACCCCCGGGCGCGAATTGCGGCGGCACGGTCCCGGGGAGGAACCTCCCGTACTGTGGTGCCGACTTGAGGCTGGTGTTGAGGAACCACATGAGCTTGCTGCCGATCCGCACGCCCTCCTCGTGGGTGTCGCCGACGTAGAGGAGCGCCGCATACCCGAAGTGGTCGGAGCTGACCGGGGGGAGCCCGGCCTCCACGCGCGCCTGGCGATACGCGGCCCACGCGCGCTTCGTCCCTTCCGGGCCGCGCAGGACCAGGACGTTGACCATGCCCCGCCGGCCCACTTCGCTCGCCGTATCCGGATCGCCCGTGGCCGCCCACATCCGCGGATGCGGCTGCTGCCATGGCCGGGGCCAGATGTTGACGTGCCGGTGCGTGTAGTGCTTGCCTTCCCAGCTGAACGGCCCGTCCTGATGGGTCAGGGCCTTGGTGACGAGATCGATCGCCTCCCAGTAGCGCTCGATGTTGTTCACGGGGTTGGCGTTGTTGGACGCCATCTCGCTGCCCCCGGACTTGACGTAGCCGATCTCCAGGCGCCCGCGTGAGATGACGTCGGCCGTCGCGTATTCTTCCGCGACCCTCACCGGGTCAGGCCGCAGCGAGATCAAGGTCCCCAGGCTCAGGATGCGGGCCTTCCGCGTCTGTCGGGCCAGGATGCCGAGAATCAGCGGGTTGGCTCCGAAGAGGGAATTGATGCCGGCGTGATGCTCGATGGCGACGACGTTCAGCCCCTCGTCATCGCACAGCTGGAACTCGTCCAGGACCTCCTCGAACAGGTCGGCGGCGATTCTCGGATCGCAGTACCGGTTGGGCAGGCTGGCGCGGACGGAGTCCGCCCGGTCGAGCACTTCCTGCGGCACGAAGGGATACACGTTCTCGTTGTGGAACCACACGTCCATGGCGGCGTCCTCGACTCTCCTACGGCTGCGACTGGTCCAGGAACTTCACGAGCCGCTCGACGAAGGCCTCGGGCTGCTCGATCTCCGGATGGTGTCCCGCCTGCTCGATCAGCTCGAAGCGCGAGCCAGGGATCAACGCGCTGTAGGCCTGCCCGTAGGACGGCTTCACGATGCCGTCACTCGCGCCCCACAGCACGAGCGTGGGCACGGTGATCCGGCGCAGCCAGCGCTTCAGCTGGGCGTTGTACATGTAGGGATGCCAGCCATAGAGGCACAGCGAATCCCAGTTCCGGGGCGCACGACGAGCTGCTCGTCCGACATGGCGTTGAAGTCCGGCGCCCACTTCCCGGGATCGTGCCAGCTCCGTCGTTGTACCTCCTGGGGCGAGGTGTTGAAGACGTCGCAGATGTCAGGCGTCTCCCGATCGCTGATCTTGATGCCGAGCGCGTCCACGAGGACGAGCCTGTCGACGCGGTGCGCGCACTTCACCGCGACCTCTGCCGCGAGCCAGCCGCCGAAGGACAATCCCACGAGGGTCACCTTCTCGGAGGGCAGCGCTTCGAGACGTCCAGGTAGAGGTGCACCAGGTCGTACACCGCCTCGAACTCCGCCGGGCGGGGAGAGTGGCCGAAGCCCGGGTGCGAGGGGCAATGATCTCGGCGTGCCGGCCGAGCAGATCGAGGAAGCGCGCCCGCGGATCGACGTTCTGGAATCCGTGCAGGAGGAGCAAGGGCCGACCCGCGCCCCGGCGCAGCACGTCCAGCTCCAATCCCGCGACCGACAGCCGCTCCGTGGCGGACTCCGCGGTGTTGGTCATGACATGGTTTCTATCCCAGTGGATTCACGGACGCAACTCGCGTTTGCCGACGAGGAACGGGCCCCCCTCTCTCTAGCCGCGAACGCGGAGGGACTTCGGGTCGTAGGGCGGGGTGAGGCTGGGCGCGGGCGCGGTGGCGCTCGCAGGCGATCTCCAGCTCCCAGCGCCCGCTGTCGACGAAGGCGTCGCTGACCCCGTCGGGATGCGCCACGTAACCCATGCCCACCGCGCGACCCAAGGTGTGGCCATACGCGCCGGAGGTGATCCGGCCGACCAGCTCGCCGTCGCGCCAGATGGGCTCGTCGTGGTAGAGGAGCGGCTCCGGATCCTCCAAGGTGAAGACCACGAGGCGACGGGGCAGGGGCTGCCCGCGCTGGGCGAGAAGCGCATCGCGCCCGATGAAGGGAATCTTCTTGTCCCATCGAACGGCGAACTCCAGGCCCGCCTCGAGCGCGTCTCCTCGCCGCCGAGGTCGTGGCCCCACGAGCGGTAGGCCTTCTCCATGCGGAGCGAGTCCATGGCGTGGTAGCCCGCATGGCGCAGTCCGAGATCCTCCCCGGCGATCACGATCGCGTCGTACACCCCCGGGGCGAACTCCGTGGGAATGTACAGCTCCCAGCCCAGCTCGCCCACGTAGGTGATGCGCGTGGCCCTGACCGGGGCCGAGGCGAGCCACATCTCCCGCGAGGCGCCAAAGGGGAAGCGTCCGTTCGACAGGTCGGCGCTCGTCAACCGCGCGAGGAGCGTGCGCGAGCGCGGGCCCATGATGCTGACGACGGCATGGGCCGACGTCACGTCGGTGAGCACCGCGCGCGCGTCGCCGAGATGCCGGCGGATCCACTCGGCGTTGTGCGTGGAGGCGGCCGCCGCCGTGACGATCAGATAGGCGTCCTCCGCGAGCCGGGTGACCGTGAGGTCGGCCTCGATGCCGCCGCGCCGGTTCAGCATCGCCGTGTAGACGATCCGGCCGGGCGGGACATCGACGTCGTTGACGCAGAGCCGCTGGAGGATCGTCGCCGCGTCGGGCCCTTCGAGCCGGAACTTCGCGAACGACGACTGGTCGAAGAGGCCGACCGCGTCGCGCACGGCGCGGTGCTCCTCTGCCGCGCAGGGAAACCAGTTCTGGCGTCCGAAGCTGTAGCGGTAGGCCGGCTCCATGCCCGGGAAGGCGTACCAGTTCGGGCGCTCCCAGCCCATGACAGCACCGAAGCAGGCGCCGCGCGCGGCGAGGCGGTCGTGCAGCACGCTGCGCCGCACGCCGCGCGCCGTCTCGGGCTGGCGGAAGGGCCAGTGCATGGCGTAGAGCACGCCGACCATCTCCACGGTCCGATCGCGCAGATAGCGCGGATTGGCCTGGAAGGGCGCCACGCGGCGGATGTCGACGTCCCACAGGTCCATGGGCGGCTCGCCGGCGATGATCCATTCCGCCAGCACCTTGCCGGCGCCGGCGGCCGAGGCGATGCCTATCGAATTGAATCCCGCGCCCACGTAGAAGTTCCGGCACTCGGGGGCCTCGCCGAGCAGATAGCGCCCGTCGGGCGTGAAGCTCTCCGGACCGTTGACGTGCTGGCGCACCGGCGCTGAGCCGAGCGCGGGTATCCGCACCAGCGCCTGCTCCATCAAGACCTGGAAGTGATCC
>CAWKCA010000040.1:0-61115 GCA_963848005.1 uncultured Candidatus Rokubacteria bacterium | reverse complement strand
TGGATTACACCTTCCCCGCCGACGGATCTCACGCGGGGGCTTGCGTGGTCTTCGCGGCGCTGGTCAGACCGGGAGCCCTGGCGGACAATCGCATCGACCCTGGAGATGTTCTGGCTGTCGACACCAAGACGCTTGTCTACTTGCCATGAGCGGGCATCACGCTAATGAGGCCCCCAGAATAACTCAGGGATTTTCACGCGTTGAGACATGCCAATCTCCAGCCGCGGGTCCCGGCGGGACTGTGCTGCATCGGAAGCACCGCGGTTCGACGCCGCGCAGATGTTCGCGCGCGGCCAGTCGCGAGCGGCGGCGCGGGCGTTGGGCGTGAGCACAGCGGCCGGCAACCACTGGCATTAGGCGTGGGAGGCGCAGGGTGGCGAGGGCTGAAAGCGGCCGGGCGGGCCGGCCGCACGCCGCGGGCTCAGCCGGCGCAGTTGGCGAATGGGCAAGGTTGCCTCATGGCCTTCGGTGCTGCGCATGCGCGAGCGCCGCACCGCGGCCGGTGGCCCCCCGAAGGTGAGGTCCGCCGGGTGTGCCACCGCACCTGAATGATTCGTAATAGATTTTCACGGGCGTCTATGCGTCCGCCAGCGCGTCCAGCTCGACATCAACCAGCCGCCACGCGAGGGGGCGCACGTCACCGTTCTGCGTGTGTCGCTGCGGCACGAACCAGGCGCTCGCCTCCACGTTGACCGTGTGTGTGCCGGGGGCCAGCGTGGTACCCAGCGAAATCCGGGCCGAAAAGTCTCCCGGCTGCCCGACGCGATAGAGCCCCACCCCCTGCCCATCGACGCGCACGGTTAGGATGAGGGGTTGGCTCAAGGGCCGCAGATCCGCCCACCCTCTCACCGTCACCGCCTGCGTCGGATGCTCGGCTCGGCAGCTCACCACGAGTCGAGGCCCCGCCCCAGCCATCGCTCCAGACCTCGGTGCGCTCGAGATACGCTGCGGTCTGCGGGAAGAGGTCTCCCACCGGCCCGACGCGATCCGCCGCCTGTATCCAGATGCCCCGGGCCCGGTCCCGCAGGGCGGGATAGACAGCCGCATAGAACCCCACGTCAGGCGCGAGGACAGCCGCTGTGAAGCATAGCCCACGGCGCGATACCCATTCCCCCGATGTGACGCCTCGCGCATCTCGTGGAGATACCGCCGGGCGCTGCCCACGCGATCGAGGCGGAACAGGGCCAAGGACAGCCCGAGCTGCCAGGGGGAGGGGTCTGAGCGGCGATCCCCAGTAGCGGCGACTGCGCTCGATCGCTTGTTCGAGGCGATCAGCCTCCATCCATCGGTCGCCCACCGCCTCCCACTCGTACGCGGTGCGCGGTGAGCTCCCGGTCGACGGCGTGGATCCGGTGCGACCGCGCGATGCTGGCATAGGAGGTCCCAGTCGGCCCACCCGCGCTCGAGACCGGTCGTCCAGGGGGGCCACAGGTTCATCCATACCTCCGTACTTCTAGTCCGTCGGGGGGTCGCTGCCTGGACCCCATTTCCCCAGACCTCGAGCACGTGGCGTGGATTCGCCGCCCAGCGTTGCGAAGGCTCGATGCCGATGAGGCGGCCTTGCCCCCGTCGAGCAGGCGGCAATGCCCAAGGACGGCAGCGCGTCCGCGGCTCGGGCTCAACCTCCTGCGCCACGCGCTGGTCAGCGCGTCCGGAGAGCAGCACACCGCCGGGGGTCTAGGACCCCGCAGATCTCCCCGGTGGCGATCCGAGAGCCCTTTGTTGAGGGCGGCCAGGGGAGCGGCCCGCCCCCGGTTCCGACACCAGCTTGAGATGAGGATAGCGCGCGAGTTCCCACCCTCCCGTCGGTAGTGCCCCACATCGACCACGATGTGCTCGATGTTCGGGTAGTTCTGGCTCATCGTGCTCTCGATCGCCTCGGTCAGGCGCGCCTCACCGGCCAGGGCCGGAGTGACGATGGAGATGCGCGGGTAGCGCTTCATGGGACGGTGATGCCCTCACTTGTACCGGAGCTGGCGGCTCTGCTGCAGTACCGACACGATCTCCAGGGTGAACTTCACCCACGAGAAGTGCTTCGCACGCTCCCCGCCCACGGGCGATCAGCGCCCGACGCTGCTCGCCCGTCGGTCAGGACCCGATTCAGCCCATGCGCGAGTGCCTCGGAGGAGCGCGGGTCAACGAGCAACGCCGCCGTCGCCGGCGACTCTCCGGCAAGCTCGTGTCGTTGCTGCATACGATGGGGCAGTCGCACCACATGGCTTCCACGAGGGGCATGCCGAACCCCTCGAAGAGCGACGGGAAGACCAGGGCGGCGGCTCCCTCGTACAGGGCCGGCATGTCGGAGGGCGGGCAGTAGCCAAGGAATCGTACGCGGTCACTGAAGACCAAGGTCATGGATGGTGCCGAGCAGGCTCGCCGTGGGCGCCCTTGGGGTTGCCGGTGCACACCAAGAGCGGGTCCAGCCCGTACTCCTCCCGCAGAGCGCGCAGCGCCCGGATGTTCCTGATCAACGTCTGTGCGGCCAGGTGTGGCCCGGGAAGAGCAGGTACGTCCCGGTACCTCAGCCCGTGCTTTTCCAGCACGCGCCCTGGGTTCCCCCGAGCGGGGCTCCCGGGGGTGAACGCTGGGATCCGCCGCTACTTGGGTGGTGGTCACGCGCTCTGGGGCCAGGCCCAGGCGCTGGATCAGGGTCTGTCGGGTGAATTCCGAGATCGCGCACACGTGGACAGCCTGTTTCGCCGATGCGGTGTAGAGGCGGCGCCTCTCCTCGAGTTCGCGGGCCTGAAAGAACTCCGGGCGGTACTCATGCTGGATGTCGGGCATGACCAGCCAGCACGTTGGTCAGCGGCGCCACATCAGGGATGGATGTAGCCTGGGATTGAGAGCACGACCTCCGCCCCCAGGGCCCGGGCTCGGCGCAGGGTCTCCACCTCCGGCGTCTGCCAGTACTGCCACCCTCAGCCGACTGTGCAGGAAGCGCACGGCATCCATGGCCGCCCGTCGCGCGTAGGTGGCCGGCCCATCTACCGGCATGAAGCTGATGTTCTTACCGCCGCCCCCCGAAGTCGTAGCGAACCTCCGCTGGCACGAGAACCGTATATCGGTTGACTCTGATCCAGCCGGAGCAGGTGCTCGAGGAACGACCCGCGAGAGGTCTCCAACCTGCCTGCCACGCCCGGGCGCATCCAGCGGAGGTCGATGACCGTGTGCAGGGGCTTGCCTAAGCCTGCCCCCATGCTCGAAGGGCCCAGCGCGACGGCCTCCCCCGTACCGCCTCCCCAGGACCTCGGGAGCATGGGCGGTGGAGGACGAGCGCACGTCCCCGGGTACGCACTCGCTGTCCCGCAGCCCAGGGTCGCGGATCGCCTGTATCACGCGCTCGGCGATGGCCTCCGGCCTCCGTCGGCGAGGAGGATGTTTACACCGTCCACGGCATCCAGGCCCTCCGCGCCCACCCCGGGTCGAGACCACGCATTTTTCCATGGCCCAGGCCTCCAGGATCTCGATTCCGCATCCCGGACCCGAAGCGGAGAGGCACCACTACCACTGTGGCCTGGGCGATGTACGGCCGCATGTCGTGGACGAAGCCCGTCACCACCACGCCGGGCCGGAGCAGCCATCTCGCGCACCGCGGCGGGCGGGACATCGCGCCCCACGATCCAGAATTCTGCCTCGGGAACCCGGGCCTGGACTCGCGGGCAACACGTTGGGCGGTGAAGAACCGCGCGGCGTCCACGTTCGGCGGATGCGACATCATGCCCGTGAAGACGATCCGCGCCGGCTGCTCGCGGATCCCCGGCATGGGTGCGAAGTACGCAGCTGTCCACGGGAGTCGGCACACCCGTGACCAGGCGCGAAGGGTGGTAGTAGTCCCCGCACCCAGGCCTCATCGTCAGGCGACACGGTGATGACGAGGTCGAAGAGGCTGGCAGTACTTCCCTTCGAACCGACGGTACCGGCGGGCCCTCCCGGGCGCTGGCCAAACGCTGCCACCAGGAGGCTCCGCGGTAGCGGCCTGCCGCTCGTAGACCAAGCGCGCGCACATCGTGCATGACTAGGACGCTCACGGGATGACGGGGTACGGTAGTCGAGCCAGCGCGCGCAGTTCGACTGCACCACGATCACGGCTTGCCAGAGCCCTTCGCGGAGGGCCTCGAGCATGGGCGCGGCGATGTTGCCGAACTGAAAATCCTGAATCAGGGTGTTCACGGGCTGGCCGCGCCAGTTGCGCACGAAGTTGTACACCGCTTCGCCCATCCGGCGCGGTCGCGGGGCGTCACTCGGCGGCCACCGTCATGGGCAGTAGAGCGGGGACTCCGCCACAGATACAGGCTCACCCCGGCGTCGGGTTAATCTCTGCTTTTTCTCGTCCTGCTCGCTGGTATGGACCATGGAGACGAGCCCGACGTGCTGGACCTCGCGGGCCAGCTGCGTGGTGTGCAGATACTCGTGACCAGCTCGCCCGGGGAAGATGGGCAGGTCGCCGTTCAGGATGAGCGCTCTCACAGCAGAACCTGACTACTCTCCGGGCGACGCGTCGACGGGGTGCTCCATGAACTTCCAACGCCCCAGCCTTCGCAGCACCTGGTACGCTCGCGTCCGCTGCACCGCCTGCAGCGATCGCTGCAGCGCGCGCGATTGGGCGAGCAGTATTTGAATCTGCTCGAGCTGGACCTGAACCTCCGCCCGCAAATCCCGCCGCTCCGCCTCGCTCTCCTCGAGTCGGCGCTCGTGCTCGGCCAGCTGTTGCCTGTGCGCCAAGCGACCCGCCTCGACCACTTCCACCTGCACCCGAAGGTCGCCCCGCTCCACCTCGGCTTCGCCGAGCCGTCGCCCCTGCTCGTGGATGACTTCGAGCCGCGCCGCACGATCTGCCTCGGCCGCCTCCAATTGACTCCGCAGCGTGGCCGCCTCCGCGCGCAAGTTGTTTCGCTCCGCTTCCACTTCGCCCAACTGCCGCCCCTGCTCGTGGATGACTTCGAGCCGCGCCACGCGATCTGCCTCGGCCGCCTCCAATTGACTCCGCCGCGTGGCTGCCTCCGCGCGCAAGTTGTTTCGCTCCGCTTCCACCTCGCCCAACTGCCGCCCCTGCTCGTGGATGACTTCGAGCCGCGCCGCGCGATCTGCCTCGGCCGCCTCCAATTGACTCCGCCGCGTGGCCGCCTCCGCAGCGCAAGTTGTTCCCCCCCCCCCCCCCCCCCCCCCCCCCCCCCCCCCCCCCCCCCCCCCCCCCTCGCTCCGCTTCCACCTCGCCCAGCCGCCGCCCCTGCGCTGTGGATGACCGTCAGGCGCAGGGCGCGGTCACCCCTCCGTGTCGGCGTAGCGCTGCTTTAGAGCGTCGAGCTCGCTCCCCCGCTCCAGCAGGGCCTGTACGATCCGAGCCTCCGGGGTTGGCGCTCAAGGGTGGCAGGAACACGGACCCATTGGTCTCCGGCAATCGGGAGTCCCGGCTCACCACCGGGAACATATCGTAGTGGGCGAAGAACGCATGGCTCGAAGACGACGTGGTAAACTCCGAGGCGGCCGAAGAGGTCGCAGAATCGACTGGGCGCCTGAAGAGATACAGATGCTCTCCTGGGTTGTAAGATGTCGCACGGGAGTGCTCGCTCCGCGCCACAAGCTGCTCGTACGTGCCCTGCCCTCCGGATAGCACGGCGTCTGGATCAGCAGGATCCCGCCGGATTTCAGCAGGCTGAGGCAATGCCGCATGGTGCTGGACGGGGTCGCGGGAGATGCTCGAGGACATCGAGCAGCGCGATCACATCGAGCGAGGCCGCGGGCGATCTTCTTGGTCCTCGACGGGTCCTAGCAACATGGGGACCCCGGAAGGTCTCGCGGGCGAACGCGACAACCCAGGGGCTGATCTCCAGGCCGGTGGCGTCGAATCCGGCCCAGCGAAGCATGGCCGTGAACCCACCGTGACCACTGCCCAGCTCAAGGGCCCGGGCCGGGGGCGGCCGATGCCTGAGCAGCGCGCGCAGCCAGTAGAGGCAGCGCTCGCGGAGGTCCGGCCTCGCGCGCGATCCACGAGATCGGGATTCCCGAGCTGCCCTCTCCTGTGGGAGAACCAGTATCCCGCCCGTAGAAGCCTCGCTCTTGTTCCGCGACGGTGCGAAATCTCGATCCGGGCATTTCCCGCCGACACCAGCGTCTCGCAGGCGAGGCATCGCGCGTATCCCGGGCGAGAACGCCACGAGATCCGCGTTGCCGCACCAGCACACGGAATCGCCCATCATCGCGCCCGGGAATCGCGCTCGCGCGGCGAGCAGGGACAGCTCACGGGCCTTTCCGGAGCAGCACGCTGAGCCCCTTCGTCATCAGCTCGTCCGGCGGGATGCCGCTGAGGGCAGCGACCCGGCGCGCCTCGACCGGATCCACGCCCTCCTCGGGGAGGTCGACGATCCACTCCACCTCCAGCGGGCATCGGCTGAAGCAGTCGTGAAAGTGCCGAATCGCCAGCCGGTTGATGCCCTCGCCTCGGTACACCCAGTCGATCGCGGCTCCCAGGGAAAGGGGCGCGTCATCCGGCCTACCGGCCCGCCAGAGACTCTCGCATCCGCTCTGGGGTGTGCGTCAGATGCGCCCACGGAGGCAGGAGGTCCGCGCAATCGCCGAAGTGATGGAGGTGGTGGCCGTAGGAGCAGCTCCAAACCGGTTCGAACGTGAGCAGCGCCTGCCCGCCGGGCTTCAAGACACGCGCGATCTCGGACAGGGTAGCATCGACGTCCTGCACGTGTTCGAGGGTGCTGATCGAAAACACGAGGTCGAACATCCCTGCCGAGAAACGGAGCGCGGTCCGCGTCCGACTCCAGCAGCATGCCCACGTTGCCTTGTTCGCCCACGACGTGCTCGGGACGCCCAACGTGCAGCCCGACACCGACGTAGAGCGCCGCGCCGTGCTCCAGCGCCCGCTCCAGTGCGTAGCCATGTGGAGAGGCGCCCACGTCGAGGACGAGGGCGCCCCGAAGGGGGCGGATGGTGTTGAGGTCGTCCACGACCCGGTGGTTGTAGGCTCGAATGCCGTCGAGCAACTTCCGGTTCGACTGGGAGGCGTTGAAGCGATCGACCGACTCCCGGTAGGCCTTCAGCGTCAGGGGAAGCGCCCTGGGCACCCGATCCACCTCCCCGCCGGAAGCCGAGGCCTGGAGCGCTGGCAACTCGCCCCTAGAGGCATCGGCCAGCGACACCTCACAGCTTCCGGGAAGGTTGGCCAGGCCGTGATGAAGGAGCTGCCACCGGCTTACCCCGTGGACGGAGGACCACTGTGAGTGCAACGGCGCCCGCGGCCGGTAGCACGCACAGGCGGACGAAGCGCGCGTCCAGCTCGAAGTGGGAGGACAGAGGACGGCGGTCGTAGTCCTCGCGGCCGAGAGTGCCCATGCCAACATTGAAGGTGTACTCCCCAACGGCAATCTCGAGGGCGATGTCCTGCCGGAACCGGAGTCGCGAGCCACGCCGCACCTCGCGGGGGACCGCGGAGCCGTACTCGAGCGTGGTCTTTCCGTGGACGATGGTGCCCTTCTCGTTCACCACCTCGACCCCGCCCGTCGGCACCTCGATGTCCGATAGCAGCTCGAATTCGTAGAACACTCTCGCCGTCTCTCCCTGCGAGAAGACCCGGCAGGGTTGACCGGCGCTGTCGCACAGGGCCACCCCGGTACAGCGGGCACTCGCCCCCCCGGATACCTGCGATACCCGCGAGAGGTCGAGGAACGCCTTAGGAACAGGCCACCAACCCGGCGCCGCTGGCCCCTCTGATGCTCCGGGCTCGGCCGCATCGCGACTGCCGGCGCGGGGCGCCGTGGAGAGAAGCCGGTCATCCTGTTCGATCATGTAGTAACGCTTCACCGCCTCGGAGGCTGATCCTTCGAAGACCACGTGGCCGCGATCGAGGAGCAAGCGCGTGCCCACAGAATTGTTCGACCTCGTTCATAGCGTGCGACACCAGCACGAGGCCACCCCTCGCGCGCGCAGGGCCTCGAGCCTCTGGTAGCACTTCTGCCGAAGATGTCGCCCACGGCGAGAGCTTCGTCGATCAGGAGCACATCCGCATCGAGGTTCGTGGTCGACGGCGAAGGCGAGCCGCATGATCATGCCGCTGGAGTAGGTCTTCACCGGTTGATCGATGAATTCGCCGATCTCGGCGAAGGCCTCGATCTCGGCAGGCGACGGCGATCTCCGCGGGCTCGAGCCCGAGAATCGCGGCGTTCAGGTCACGTTCTCACGCCCGGTGAACTCGGGGTTGAAGCCGCTGCCGAGCTCGAGCAGCGCCGCGATGCGGCCATCGTCCCGGCTGCACCGCAGTGGGCGCGAGCATGCCGGCGACATCTGCAGGAGCGTGCTCTTGCCGGAGCCGTTGCGGCCGATGACCCCGACCGCGCTCGCCCTTCGCCACTTCGAACGACACGTCCCGGGAGGGCCCAGAATTCCCGGCCGTAGCTTCGGCCCAGGCGCGAGAACAGCATGTGCTTGAGGCGATCCTGGGGCCGATCGTACAGCCGGTAGACCTTACCCACTTGACGCACGGACACCGCGAGATCATCGGTCCCGCCCCCGATGACCTGATCCTTCCCCGTCGGCTCCCGTGCGCTGTCCCGGACAATTGCCATCACTACATCACGTCGGCGAAGCCCTTTTTTGTCTGCATGAGCCAGCCGTAGCCCAGGAGGGCAACCACGGCCATCCCCATGGTCACCGCCGCCCAGACCCCCCAGGCCGGAGCGTCGGACCACAGCACCGCCAGACGAAATCCGGCCAGGATCGTGGTGAGAGGATTGACGTATAGCATGAAGCGGAGGTGCTCGGGAACGGCCGAGACGGGATAGAAGATCGGGCTCAGGAAGAACAGCGCCTGGGTGATGACCCCGATGACCTGTCCGACGTCGCGAACGTAGACGCCCAGCGAGGCCAGGAACCAGGCCAGTCCCACGGTGAGGAGCAGCAGGGGAAGGTAGGCCAGCGGCACCAGGGCGACCGCCGGCGAGAGCTCCCGAGCACGAGAACACAAGCCACCAGGAGAATGGCCAAGCTGATCAGCGAGTGAACCACCGCCGATCCCACCGCCACCACAGGTAGGATCTCCAGGGGGAAGACGACCTTCTTCACGTAGTTCGGCACGCTTAGCACGATCGTCGGTGCCCGATTGGCCACCTCGGAAAAGACGCCGAACGGGATCAACCCCGCGAACAGGGTGAGGGCGAACTCGCCGAACCGGGGCGCCCCGGTCGGCCCGCCCAGCGAGCCTGGAAGACGATGGAGAACACGAACGCGTAGACCACGAGCATCAGGATGGGGACCACGAGCGACCATGCCATGCCCAGGTAGGAGCCTCGATAGCGCTGAAGGACCTCCTGCGCCGTGAGCTGGACCACCAGGTGGCGGTTGCGCCAGATGTTGCTCAGCATCCGCAGGGGATCGAGGTGCCGCACCACCGATCCCCGCGCGGGGGTAATAGTCACGTACATCGAGGATTCACGTCAGGTTGACGACGGCGTGTTTCGCTCGGCCACTCGCGATCTCGTCGTAGATCCAGCGGTAGGTGCGTTCCATGCCGTCCCGAAGTCGGATCGAGGGTTCCCAGCCGAGCATCTTGTTGATGAGCGTGTTGTCACTGTTGCGGCCGTTCACTCCTTTGGGGGCGGCGAGATTGTGGCGGCGTCTCAGTCGGGTGCCTGCGATGTCCTCGACGATGTCGACGAGCCGGTTGATGGTACACCTTCTCGCTGCTGCCAGGTTGATGGGAAAGGTGATGGTCTCACTGGCCATGATGGCCTGGGTCCCTTCGATGCAGTCGTCGATGTAGATGAAGCTGCGGGTCTGCTCGCCGTCGCCCCAGATCTCGATCTCGTCGCCCGGCAGCTTGGCCTGGCGACCTTTCGACAGATCGCCGCGGGCGCCTTCTCGCGGCCGCCGTCGTAGGTGCCGTGGGGACCGTACACGTTGTGATAGCGCGCGACCCGCGTCTGAGGCCGAAGTCCTCGCGGAAGTGGCGGCACATCCGCTCGCTGAACAGCTTCTCCCAGCCATAGCCGTCCTCCGGCATGGCCGGATAGGCGTCCGCTTCCTTTAGGCCGTCACATGTCGGTCGCTCTGCTTGTCGGCCGCGTAGACGCAGGCCGAAGAGGCGTAGAAGTAGCGCTCGACCCCGGCCTCGCGCGCGGCCATCAGCAGATGCGTGTTGATGAGCACGCTCAGCATGCAGAGCGCCTTGTTGTTCTCGATGAACCCCATCCCTCCCATGTCCGCAGCTAAGCCGTAGACGCCTGCCGCGCCCTGGACGGCGGCGCGGGCAATGGGCCGAGTCCCGAAGATCAAGCTGGAGATCTTCCACCCCGGGAATACGTTGGTACCACTGGGCAAGCGGCTTGATATCGACGGCGCGCAGACGGCGATAACCCTGCCGGGCCAGCGCGGCCAGCAGATGCCCGCCGATGAAGCCCCCTGCTCCACACACGACGATACGGTCGTCCCGCGAAAACCCCATTGTCCCTCCCAGGAGCGTCAGTCCACCGCTCGATCCTACTCAACTCGCTGGTCAACGAGCAACAAGCTCAGGGTGCGATCGTCGGGGTCCCCGCTAACAAAGCGCGGGACAAAGAACTCGGGAGTCCGGACCTCGAGAGCACACGCCCGGCCACGATACTGAATCAGGTCCACGGCGAAGGACACCTGGCCCGGCGCGCTCACTCGTTGCCGCTCCACGATTTTACCGTCGAGACTCAGAGCCGGTGACACCCTGCGATGATGGCCTTGGGGATGGTGCTCCAGCACCATGATCAGTCGGCGAGCGTCGGCGGCCACCTGCACCTCGCTGCGATCTCGGCCCGATCCAGTTGTCGGGATATTGCCCGCGAATCCGTCCGCCCTTGCTGACCAGAGGGCTCGCTGCAGGCCCACTCCCAGGCCCCATGCAGGGAGGAGCCGGGAGAGCGCGTAGTAGGCCATGCGGGGTCAGCACACGGCCATACGCATGCCTTCCCCCAAGGCCTCCCCGTACCGTCCGTCGCGGATGGCCTGCTCCGCCCGCCGCGCGCACTGACGGGCTTCCTCGTGGAGCGCGCCGTTGTGGAGACGGTGCGACAGGGAGCAGCGCCAGCGCAGGGACGCCACCACGGTCCCCAGTGCATGCGACTGTACTGGATCATGATGGCTAGCCATTCGTGCTCCGTCTTGTTAACGGTGACTGACGCCGGGTGCATCCGGTAGGTCGACCATAGTTCGTCGACCTTATGGAACGAGAAGCGCCGAGAGAAGCGACACCACTGCAGGTAGTCGAGGCCGTGGTTGGCTTCTCGTCGAATCCCCCGCACGTCTCGTAGACCTTTCGGTGCCAGAACGTGGCCGGCTGGGGGATGGTGTTGTGGCCTCGCTTCCACACGGCGAGCAGGTCGAAATGGCCCTTGTACTCGGCCGGGTGCTCCTTGCCGACGTAGCGCGAGCCCTCCCCGGTGAACAAGCAGCGGCCGAACACGACGTAGCGCCCCCGGGCAGGGTCGATCTCGCGCGCTACCCGATGTAGGCAGCCTGGATACAGCGTGTCGTCCGTATTCAGGTAGCCGAGGATGTCTCCGTGCTCCGGGCGAAGGCCATGTTGAGGGCGTGCGCATGGCCACGGTCCTTCTGCACGTGCAGGAGGAAGGTGCCGGGGTAGCGCTCAACGAACTCCTGGGCGATCTCCACGGCGCCGTCCGTAGACCCGCCGTCCTGGACGATGACTTCCAGATTCGGATACTGCTGATCGACAAGACTCCGTAGAGTCTCGCGGATGAACACCCCCTGGTTGTAGGAGGGGACGACGATGGTGATGCGATAGGGAAGGGGCTCACGCATCGCGACCCCAGGAGCGATCCGACCTTAATCGTCGACGCGGATGCGGCCTCCGCCCACGTGAGACTCGCAGGCGCTGTCGCGGATCCGACTTCAGGGGACGGTCCTGTCGTGGCTTTCGGCCGGCGCTCACGGCGGCGCGCGGGTCCCCGTCTCCCCACGGAGGCGTGACGGCGTGCTCCTCATCCACTATCGTCAGGCTGAGGTTCCTCATCGCCACGGCTAGCTCGCGGTTGTCCGTGGGAAGGGTGATTTCTGGGATGGCGCTTATGAACTGGACGACATTCTCCCCTGTCGTCAACGGCAGGGGAATCGGCGTGAACGGCTGGAAACCGTCCCACGTGATCGCAAGCTTGGCGCAGACCACTCCGTTGACGCGAATTCCCAGCGAGTTCGGTCCTCGATCGAGTAGAGTGCGCCGGTCAGCAGGGCCTTTCCCCCGCGCTTGGCCATCACCCGCATTTCACCGCGACCGCTGCTCCAGCACCACCAGTCTGTTCCCCCCCCTTCGCGGCATGCCATCCCGCCGTCAGGGCGGAGCACCGTTCCACCGATCGTGCAGCCAAGAAGATACATTCTCGCCGAAACTCACGACGAGTCCTGAGCGCTGCCAGTATCCTTCGGGTGAGGGACCCGTGCTCGTCGAACGAGGGCCGCTGATGTTTGGCATTCTCCCACGGATTGGCAAAAAAGTGGCTCACCACTTCGAGACCGCTGGCCGCGAGCATGCGTTGAAGCTCATGGAAAGAGAAGATGTGCGCGTGGCGGCTCGCGATCGGTTCGACGAAGTCCAGATCGGGGTACGTCAACCCATTGAGTAGGTGCAGCATGCGATGCCAGTGCTGCATGTTGCGTGTGGAGAGAAGGAAGAGGCCTCCGGGCTTCAGGGCGCGGTTCGCTTCTCGGAACAGCGGGAGGGGAGACTCCAGAAGGTGCTCACCGACTCCAAAACAGGCTCTTCGTGAAGTCGTGTGGGTGAATCCGGACACTTTTGGGTATGACGGCACGGTCAGATCGCCGGCAGCATGCAGGTGAGGATCTTCAGCCGGAGGTACTCCTCGTCGCGGAGCCCGTAGGCGCGGCGCTGGAGGACGCGGATCTTGTTGTTGAGCCCCTCGACGAAGCCCAGGGCGACCTTGTTCTCCTCGTGGCAATAGGCCTCGATGCCGTCCCAGTGCCGCTCGACCATCGCGGCGAACTTCTCGTAGGGGCCCAGGCGTTGCCACTTCAAGGCGTCCCTCCAGTGCTCGAAGAACCGCCGCGCCCAGCCCTCGCGGTTGTAGTCCCAGAGCTGGCCGAACGACTCCTTCAGCAGGTAGGCCGTGTTCAGCCGCTTGTTGGCCGCCAGCAGCATCTTGAGCGCCCGCCTGCCCTCGAGGGTGAGGTTCTCCCGGTGGGAGAGCAGGGTGTACTTCTGCCCCTTGATGAAGCGGCGGTCCCGCCCCGAGAGGCGGGCGTACTCGCTCTTGCGGACCTGGTCCATCGCCTCGCCCAGGTGCCGCAGGACGTGGAACTTGTCGTAGATGATCCGGGCCTGCGGGGCGTGGCCCTCGGTGGAGTTGCGGAAGGCCTTCCACATGTCCATGACGGCCAGGCGGATCCTGCGGCTTTCCTGGGGCCCAGCCAGGCGAAGAACTCGTCCAGGCTCGCCTCGGAGCGGTCCTTGCCGCCGAACCAGATCGGCCGCCCCCGCTCCAGGTCGCTGACGACGATGCGGTAGGTGTGCCCCTTGCGATGGCGATCTCGTCGATGCCGATGACCCGCGGGCCGGGCGTCCCCGCCCGGCGGAGTTGCTCCCGCATGTACTGCTTGTCCAGCTCCTTGACGGTGTGCCAGTCGAGGTGCAGTTCCTCGGCGACGTCCCGGATCGGCGAGGCCCGACAGCGCCGCCCCACGTAGAAGGCGAACCGCTTGGTGTAGAGGGGGTTGTCCGCCAGCCAGTCCAGCCGCTCCTGCTTCACCTTGCCACACCGCCGGCAGTCGACCCGCCGGACCTCGACCTCGAGGTAGACCCGCCGGTCGCCGCAGGACAGATCGCGGACCCGGCGCCGCTTGCGGTCGTACCAGCCCGCGCTGCGCTCGCCCGCACGTCCCGCAGGCCGTTTTTTTGACCGCCGGGTGAGGGTGACTGATGCGCGCGTGGGGATCGCCGAAGATGCCCCGTGACGGTGGACTCGGTCGGAACCCCGGGAAGCGATACGCATCCCACAGCCGGCGCGGTCGTCGCGGAGTTGGCATGCGCCGATCATGCCGATTCTCGCGCACCCGCTGCAACGGTTCCGCCCGCTGCCAGAGCGGGTTCCGCATCCTCAGCCCCCGCGTTTCACCCACTCACTTCCACGAAGAGCCTCAAAACCTAACACGGCATCGCAAGAATGGGTGGCCATGGGCAGCAGGTCGCGAGTGAGATCGCGCAAGTACACGTCCATCTCATAGTGCCAGCCATCCTCGTGCTCATAGACGGCGGTGAACTTATCGCGCGTGTCCTGCGGACTGTAGGTGCTTCCAACGATCCGCGCCTCAAGCAGGCGCGCCAAGAGCGGCTCGAGGTGGTTGGGCATGCTCGCTACGCGCAGGCTGAACAGGGTCGAGTTTTGGGGAAGGAGGGGCCCGAAAGTGTTCAGCACCAGCGTTGATATGACTTCCGCTGTCAAGTATCACGATGACGCCAGGACCGGGCGTGCCGTTGCGCCGTTGGGTCCCGCCCCTGATGCCGTGGACGCCGGGGTGATCGTAAGCGGCGCGATGGGGCTCTCTGGGGGGATACCGAGATAGCGCCCCCCTTGGCGATCGTCGAGCGTGAGCCCGCGACGGCCCCCGGTTTCGTAGGCCGGCGGCGAAATGCCCTCACGCCGCCGGGTCCAGGGGGCGCGCGCTTCATGGTGAGGACTCGAGCCACCGGCAGAGACGGAGCCTGTAACTGCGACGGTCGATCATGCTGATATCCGTGGATTGGCTACCACCTTACTTGTGTCCGTCGCGGCGCCTGCTTCGCTCTAGGGACGAGGATCGTGGCCTCATAACGCTCCCGTGGGTCGCCCCCCACTTTGGCCAGGGCTACCACCCTCGGCCTCGACGCCACGTGGCCGCGGCGGGTGTGGTGGCGCCGGCTCCCCGGCGGGGACACGGTCTCGGGGCGGCCAAGCCCCCGTTGCCACGCTACCGGGGCGTGCAGCACAACGTCGAGCTGCCCAGCAAGATTCAGGGTGATGATCGGCGCCAGCATTCACCTGCGCTGGATGGTCCCCATCGACGAGCATGACACCCGGAGTGTGGACGCTCACCCTCGAGCGCAAGCCGAAGACCCTCCTCCAGGACGGCCTGGAAGACGCTCTGGTACCAGACCCTATCGCAAGCCGGGCTGTTCTCATCGCCACCAACGAGAAGGAAGACCTGGTCGTCTTCAAGAGCGAGCGCCTCAATCTAGAGAGCCCCCAGAAGCTCGGCCCGCTGGATGTAGGGACTGATCCATTTCTGTCCCCCCCTGGCCCAGCGGGCACGCGACTGCCCGGCGCCTGGGCCACGCCCGCGGCGCCCTCAAGCCCCTCCCCCCGTCGGGCGGCCGACGGGAAGCAGCGCGCGGAAGCGTAGTCCTTGCTTCCGCCGGCACGCGTTCGGCGCCACTCCCAGCCAACGGGATTGGATACCGCCGCGCCGAGCCCAGCCGGCGCGCTCATGACGGCGCGACGGGCTGAAGTGACGGGGCTCAACCTGCCAGGGGCTGGCCCAGGCGCGATGCGGAGGCGCGGCGGAACATGTTGTAGCTACAGGGCGTCGCGCCCCTCGGCGTAGAGATCGCCAACTCACGCACAGCGGGCTCACTGATAGCAGAGCACCTCACATAATCCGTGCCTGGCCGGTGAGACCGGCTCGACCCGGTGTGGGATGGTCCCGACGAAGAACAGGATCGTCTGCCCTGGGGACAAGCGTACCCCTACTGCATTGCGGTAGGCGTCGCCTGGATGACCGAGAGGGGTTCGAACAGTCGCGTTCGGATACAGGGTTAACAACCCACCCTGACTGCTCCCGGGTCCGCCCCGTCCGCCAAGCAGGTCATCACGGCCGGGCCTCCGCAGCTTTCGACATCCCGGTGAAGGGCAAGAAGTCACCTGTCCGCGCGTAGTACGTATACGTGCCAAGCTCCTCCGGAGGCTCCAGCGTCAACCCGGTGAGATCTTGAAGGAGACGAAGCATCCAGGGGGCGGGAAAAGCGCCGTTGAGTCTCGCCTCCCGGCGCACTCAGAAACCGCCGAGCCTGATTGCCGCCGCGGACCTCTTCGCCGTCCGAGCGCGCGACGCAGCTCTCCCGAGCGGAGCGCGCCGAGCCCGGACGGCTCCTCCAGCAGTCGCTGACAGATCGCGGGGGTCAGGAGGTCCTCGTAGACCTCGAAGCCGCCCCTACGCACGAGCGGGCGAGTCCCGATCCCCGACGGCCGAGCGTTTCCATCATGACCCAAGCGCGTGGGCCCGAATTCAGGCGGTGGCGTGAACGTCACCGCGGCGACGATTCGCCGAGCGGCCTGGCGAGGTTCTCCGGACGGGCAGTTCGAGGACTCGCCGAACGGCCGAATGTCACGGCTTGTACGCCGCCGTCCTGGGAGTGCCGCAATCGCGTTCCGAAGACCGTCTCGAAGGTGCGCACCGGCCCGGTGATCGAGAAGCTGTTGCCGACCAACGGCCCGACCTCGAACCCGGCCGCCCGAAATTCCGCAATGGCCCGTGCCGCCGCGGCGGGCGACGGAGCGAAACGGTCGATCGTCTGGCTGGTGATGACCGACCGCCCATCGGGCATCTCTCCCTCCGCCGACCGGAGGATCACCTGGGCAGAGACACCTCGGAGCCCTCGCGGGCCATCTATCCGCTCACCCTAAGACGCTCAAAGGAGACCGCGGCGGACCCCTCGGGAGCTTCTGCCAGGAACGCCTTGCGCCCGCGGGCCGGCATGCGAAGAGGCGTGCATCTGTTCCATGGCGATTCACTCCGCCGGTTAGACTCAGCGCTGTAAGTGATGGGAGCTCGCTGCTTCTGTCACGAGGCCCCGCCTCACGTCGTGCGCGCGCCGCGAAACCGCCGCCGCCGGAATGGCAAGGCTCAGGTAGCCCGCTCCGTCGGTCACCATCAAGCGATTGGCTACGAGGGAGTCCAAGTACTCCAGCACCTGTTGATCGGTGAACGACACCTCCGGGAACCGCGTTCGAAGATGGCGCACGACCGCCGATCCCGATCGAGCCTCGTCGCAGTACTCATACGCCGTCTTCTCTAGACCGGAGAGTACCACCGTGGCCATCGTGGCGCTCCGAGCGCGTGTCAACGAGCACGAGCGTGCCGTCGGGCCGCTGGATCGCGCTGAGCGTACCGGGTTCGGGCGCCTGGCGCCAGGCCTCCACATAAGCGATGACCTCGGCGGCGAACCCGGTGGGATCGACGCCCGGCGCGTAGTCGAAGTCGAAGTAGTACGCGATTCGCCGCAGGCTCCTGTCGTCGAACGGATAGAGGTACCGATACACCGCATCGGCCGCACGTTGGCGAGGCCGAACGTCGGCCGGGGCTCGAGTACGGGCTGAAACGGTCCAGCCGGATCGGGCCGCAGGCGCGTCGGCGGCTGCAGAAGGCGGAGGCCGGCAGCAGGCGCAGTGATCGCCGCGTAGTCCTCCCGGTCTCGCCCGGGAAACCCGTACAGCAGGTTCCACTCGACGCGACCCCGTACTCCTGCACCACTTGAGGAGCTGGATGTTGCGCAGCGCCGGTGGTGCCCTTGCGCATCAGCTGAGCACATGGTCGCTCAGGCTCTCGATGCCCGGCTGGATGCGGTGACGCCGGCGCGCGCCAGCAGCCGCGACATGCTGGCGCTTCAGGTTGGCCTTGACCTCGTAGAACATCGGGCCCGGCAGGCCCGAGCCGCGCGAGCGCCGGCAGCAGCTGTCGAAGTACTTCATGTCGAGGATGTTGTCGACCGCTTCGACATGTCGACCCGCCAGCGCTCGACCAGGTGCGCGATCTCGTCGCACAGCCCGCGCCGCGACTTTGCTGCGGAAGGCCATGGTGCCGCCGTTCAGGCCGCAGAACGTGCAGTGCGACTTCGCTCCCCACCAGCAGCCGCGCGAGGTCTCGAACAGCAAGTCGGCGATCACGGCAGGCCGCCGACGCTGCTCTGGCCGGTCGCGGAAGTAGTCGTCGAAGTCGGGCATCGGCAGGCGTCCAGGTCTTCGATCGGCTCGCGCAGGCCGCGTGTGAGACGGACCGCCCCGCGATCGCGGAACACGATGCCCGGGATCCGCGGGCGCCGGCGTCAGCGTGGCGGCAGCTGCAGAGCGCGCTCGACCAGCGCCGGAAGCTCGCTCGGCCTCGCCCGAGCAGACGTAGTCGACGAACGGGAACTGCCGGTGGAGCTCGACCCCCATCTCCGCTTCCCAGTTGGCGCCGCCGAAGGCGATCGACGCGTCCGGGTGGCGCTCTTCGACCCGCTGCGCCAGCGCGAGCGAAGCGATGTTCTGCTCGAAGGTCGAGGTGAAGCCGACCAGCGTCGTACTGCGCCACGGGATCGGCGGCCAGCGCAGTGGTCGAGGAACGGCTCGATCAGCGCCGGACGCGGTAGACGCGCTCGATGGCCGCGTCGGTCGAGCCGCCATTGCCCGCAGGATCTCGTCGACGTACGGCGCGTCGCGTCGCGGTCGGGCCCGTAGAGCGCGCGGTGAACGAGCCAGTCGCCGGCGAACGCGGTATACGGCAGCTCGTGGAGACCCACCGGTAGTCGCTCGAGCCCGATGAGCTCGGCGAAGGCGAAGGTCAGGTAGCGCACCTCGCAGCGCGACGCCGCGCCTCCGTAGCCGCGGCTTCAGCAGACTGAGGCCGAGCGCGGGCGCTCGAGCGCGCCGAACGGCATGCTGCACGAGGAGAACCTTCGCATGGCGCGCGGCTCGTGAGCTGGTCCGAGCGCGCAGTCCGCAGCGGGCTCGGATGCCGAGCTTGCCCGGTCCGATCTAGGTCGACTCCAGTTCCAGTCCGACTTGATGATCAGCTCCTCCAACGCCTCGACGTCCTCGGCCGATGAGCGTCTGCGACCGCCCGGCCGGCGAGCTGGCGCAGCTGCGGCACCGGCTTGCGGCCGGATCGGGGGCCGACCGGGCGACCGGCTCCACCGGCTGATCGGGCGGATCGGCTGCACGGGCTGCACCGGCGCACGGCCGGATCGGGCTGACCGGTTGGATCGGCCGGATCGGCTGGATCGGCGACCGGCCGGATCGGTTGACCGGCGGCGATCGGCTGGATCGGTTGCGGCGTCGATCGGCGCGGATCGGCTCGATCGGCCGGATCGGGCCGAGGCACCGCACCTTGGCGACCAGCACCGCGGCTTGTGCGCGTCGACCAGGCCGGTGCCGGTAGCCAGGTCGGGCCCGGCCCAGCGGCGTGCGCCACCGAGTGTCGGCGTTGCAGTTGCCCGGCCGTGACATCGTCGCGCGTCCTCATCAGGATGTTCGCGGACCTGCGCCGGCGTGAGCTGCGGGCAGGCCTGCTTGACCAGCGCGGCCGCGCCGGCGAGCTGCGGCGCCGCCGCCGACGTCCCGCTGAACGCGGCCCAGCCGTCGTTGTCGGCCGTCTCGTCGCCGTTCGGGTGCGTGCCGCCCGGCCAGTTGCCGACGTCGATCGTCGTCAGCCGGGCTCGAGCGGCAGCATGATGTAGATCGCGCGCGGCTGCATGCCGACCAGCCCGCAGAGATCCGGGACGCGTGCGGCCCGGATAGATGTTGCTGGTGAAGCCGCTCGCGTAGTCCGAGGCGCTGCAGCGTTCCGTCCGGGTCCATGAACACGCCGCCGGCCGAGATCACGTCGGGATGCTGGCCGGGAAAGCCCCAGTGGCCGTTGCCGGCGGAGAAGATCGACGATGATGCCGCGCGCGACCGCGCCGGCGACCGCGGCCGCCAGCGCCTGATCGGCCGGCGCTCAGCGGGCCGGATCTGCATGCTGCTGCCCCAGCTGCAGGTGATGATGTCCGGGCTCAGCGCCACCGCGGCGTTGAACGCGCCGATCGTGTTCACGAAGTTGATCTTCACCGGCAACAGCTCGACGTCGGGCGCGACCGCGAAGATGTTGGCCGACTCGCCGGTGCCGTGGCCGCTCTCGTCGGCCAGCGGGTTGGCCGTCGCCGGGCCCGAGCATCGACCGGCGCGACGCGGTAGCCGCGCGCGGCGAAGAACGGGTGCGGAACCAGCCGCTGTCGACCATCGCCACCTTGACGCCCCGGCCGGTGATGCCGCCGCGGTGCGCCCGGTCGGCGTTGCAGCCGAGCGAGACGTCGGCGGCACCTCGCAGATGCCAGTACGCCTTGATCGGCGGGAACATCGAGGGCGCCATGAAGTAGCGCGGCTCCTCGATCGCCACGCCCTCGAGCACGTCCTCGAACGGCGTGCCGGGGTGCGCGATCAGGCCGGGCAGCGCGGTCATCGGGCGAGTCGAGGAACGTCGCCGTGGTCTTCCACGCCCCGCTCCTTGATGACCGGCCGCTCCTCGGCGTACGAGCCGCGTCTTGAACGCCCGCTCGTACGTCTCGGCGCGGTCCGGCGATGTTGATCGTCATCTCGGTGATCTGCAGGACCTCGAAGCCCGCCTCCTGCAGCCGGTTGACCGCGCCGTGATCAGTCCTGCTCCGAGACGAAGTTCGCGACCGTGTCCGCGTTGATCTGCTCCTGCGCCTCGAACATCGAGACCCCGCCACCGAACGCGGAGAGGCCTGGGCGAAGATGCGCGGCGGAATCACGGGCACCTTGGCGCGGGGCTTCTTTGTCGCTCTTACCATTCGTCGTCGTTGAGCCATTGGTCCCTCCTCGGCGTGCTGGGTTCACGGTCGGTCGTTGGTTCCGGGCCGCTCTAGCAATACGCGGCACCGTCCGGAGTGTTTTGCGCTCCGGGCGCGCCTCCGGCCCCACGTGGCGTATTCTCAGCGCCCCCGTCCGTCGTCACCTGCGACCTCGCCACGCGCGACAGTGGGCGGATCTCCCGCGCCAACGACACCCATGCGCCATCGACGCGGGCTCATTCGCACGGCGCCGTTCACTGCGCATCGCCTTGACGAATCCATCGGTATGCGACTACGCTCCACATGCCGTGGCGATTCGAATCGGTAACATACTCGCGGGGGCGGTTGATCGGCTGCGGGCGGCCGGGCTCGCCAACGCACGCCACGACGCCGAGGTACTGCTGGCCCACCTCCTTGGAACCATCCGCCCAGAGCTCCGCCGCCTGGCAGCGGCCTCGCTGTCGGCTGCGCAACTCGAGGCCCTAGAGTCACTGCTGGCGCGGCGGGCTCAGCACGAGCCACTCCAGTACATTCTGGGCGAGGCCGAGTTTTGTGGGATCCGCCGGCCGGGGCGTGGGACCGGAGTCTTCATCCCCCGCAGCGAAACCGAGCTCCTCGTAAGACGGGCACGACACATGTTCCCCCAGGGGAGGCGTCGCCTTAGATCTCTGCACCGGATCCGGAGCAGTCGCCGGCGCCTTTGGCGGTCGATCACCCTGGCCTCCGTGTCTTGGCCATCGAACTGTGGCCGCCGGCGATCGCCTGGGGCTTGTGCAGAACTTCAGGCGGCTCAAGGTAGAGCAACAGGTGTCGGTACTCGAAGGCGATCTCTTCGAGCCGCTCGTGGCCTCCGGCCTCGGGGACCGGCTTCGGGGACGCTGCGAGGCTGGTGGTGGGCAACCCACCCTACGTCCCTCGGCGCTCCCTGACCACGCTGCCGCACGAGATGGGGCGCTGGGAGCCGAAACCCGCACTCGATGGTGGGCCTGACGGGACGGCGATCATCGGCCGAATCCTCGAGGGAGCACCCGAGTGGCTTCGCCCTGGCGGGACGCTCCTGCTGGAAGTCGGGTACGATCAGATCCCTCGCGTAGTACACCGCCTCGCAGCAGACAGCCGCTACGGTCCTCCGACGGTGCACCGAGACTTCCGTGGCTACGAAAGGGTCCTGGAGGTGCGACGAGAGTCTCCTACCGCACCGCGCCAACTGTGCAGCCGCGGATGAGGTGCTTCTGGACCGAAAGCAAAAGGACAAACACGGGGCGGAGGCGATCAGCGAGAGGGCACGGGTGTCGCCCACCAAACTCGGCCGCGTCACAACCTGGGTGCGGGTCAAGACCACGGCGACGCAAATTCGTTCCGACCCGAGATGAAGTCCCACATCTGACATTGGCGGCAGCCCCTGCCGCGCGACCCGTTCGACGGAACTACACTGGCCGTAGGATCAGTGCGGGAGTGGAGCACACTGGCCCCGGGGAGGCCGCCACCCTCGAGTCGGAAAGCGCTCTGAGCGAGCATGAGGTAAGCCGCCGTGGCAGCATAGGTAAATGTGGGTCCTCTGTCAAGCGTTTTCTTGCGCTTGCTGTTGGTTTATAGAAACGTCCTGCCTAACCAGCTGACGAATGCATCGGCGAACCGTCTTCGGCGGCTGCTGCTGGACTTTCAGCCACCGGGTCAGCACCTTTCTCGTAGCAGAGGGGTATTGGCAAGCAGCTCGAACTCCTTGAGGACAATGGCGACGCCCCGTATCGGGACTACTGCGCTCGTGCTCACGAGCGTCGCGCGGCTTCCCCTAGGTCGTGGAAGAGTCGGGCCAGAGGTCCGCCGCCTGATAGTGGGCGTTGAGCCCGCTGGGATTCGGCAGGATCCAGAGACCGGAAGGCCCGATGGTCTCTGATTGCTCGCCGAGCGTTGCCCGAGGGTGCGCGAAAGCGACCCGGTAGGCCCCGATCCCCAGAAACGCCAGGAGGCGCGGCCGGTAACGCTGCGCCTTGGCCTTGAGCCTGCGACCCCCTTCCAGCAGCTCGGCCTGCGTCAGCTCTTCGGCGGTCGCCGTCGCACGGGCGACCACGTTCGTGATCCCGTAGCCGAGCGGCAGCAGCTCCCGCTCGTCGTACGGTGAGAAGAGGCGCGGGGTGAAACCCCCGGCGCGAAGTGCCGGCCAGAAGCGGTTGCCGGGCCGCCCGAAGTGGTGGCCGATGGCTGCTCCGGGGGAATGTTGGCCACCGCATGATGGAGCGCCTCCACGTGCAACCGCGCCATCCGGAGCTCGGCCAGCTCGTGCGCGGTGAGCGCCCCCTTGAGCATCCGGGCCTCCGCGAGGCACTGCCGCGCCCGGTGTCTCGTCGGCGCCAGGCGAGCCTGCCCACCCTCGTAGTCGGCGTCGAGCTTCGCCGCGCGGGTCCTGAGCGCGACGATCTTCCGGACCCTGGCCGATCGGCATTCCTTCATCGCCACCTCGCTGGCACCCGGCGCCGGACGCCGCGTGGCGGTCGGCCGCGCACTGCTCGCTCGCCCGCCCTCACAGCCGGAAGCTGTCCATCACGCCCGTGTCGTGCGTGAGGATCCCCTCGCGGATGAGAAGGCCGGCGTCGTCCACGCGCTTCGAAGACCTCGGCGAGCGCCCGGTCCTGCTTCTCCCGGAGCCATGCCGGCAGATGGAGCCCGCGGTCGCACCTCCGCAATCGCCCGGCCGACCCAGTGCCGCCACTCCGCCCAGTGTGGTCGTCGAGCGCGGCGGTGACCAGGACACGGCTCACGAGATGCGGGACTCCCGCGGTCCGCCGGCCCGTGTCGATCGCGAGCGCCGGCGAGATACGGACGATCTCGACCTTCCGGTCCCGCACCTCGGCGAGGAACGCGTCCAGAGAATCGAAGAGCAGCTTCATCGCGTTCGCGTCCTTTCCGAGGCCTCGCTCGCCGGACGGCGGTTCACGGGCGAAGCGCCTCGCGCTCCAGCGCCCGGGCCAGGTTCTCGATCGTGACCGCCAGCCGCTCGGACGCCGCCGCGTTCCGCTCGATCACGACGAGCAGGCGCTCCTCGCGCTTCGCCTGCCGCTCGCGCTCGGCTTGGTGGTTCTGCCGCTCGCGGAGGAAATCCAGGCGGTAGTAGATGAAGATCACGCACGCGAGCAGCCCGCCCACGCCGAGCGGCGACAGCATCCGGATCAGGTCGAGGTCGGGCATCAGCGCCGTCCTGTCCGCGCCGGCGGCTCCGTCCTGGTGGGCGGCGTCGCTTTCGCCGCCTCGCCAGATGCCGCCAGAGTGCTCGCCGTTTCGTCGTGGGTGACCGTGCCGAACGCCGGCAAGATCACTCGATCGCTCCATCCATCGCCTCGGCGTCGTGCGCGAGGAGCCCGTCGCGCACGCCGAGCCCGTCCTCGGCCACGCGGGTGCGAATTTCCGGGTGCGTTGCTTCAGCAGCTCCCCGAGCCGCGCCGGAGCCACGGCGCCCTGCTCCGTCACCTCCGCGTGGCCGCGACCGACCAGGAGCCGCCACTCCGCCCAGAGGGTCCCGTCGAGCACCCCCGTGACGATCACCCACGCGGTGTAGCGAGGCATCCCGTTCGAGACGACGTCGCTCTGCAGGAACGCGGCGACGCGCACCGCCTCGACCTTCCGCTCCTTCACCTCGTGCAGCAGCGCCCTCAGCGAACCGTGGACGATCTTCATGGCCCTCGCTCCTCTCGCGTCGGTCTCCACCGAGAACCGCGCCGATGGTCACAAGGCAGAAGTGATGCCACGGCGCTGGGACGGCGAGCCCCAAGGCCAAGTTCGCGAGATGTGAGCGCGATCGGGGCGCGCGGTGGGCCGGGGGAATCGGCCCGCGGGCGCGGGTCGATTCGAGTCGTTTCGAGTCGTTTCGGGTCGATTCCAGGGCTGGGACGGCCTCGATGCGTCGTAAACCCGCGTCGCTTCAGGGCCGGTGTCGTTTCGAGTCGTTTCGGGTCGTTTCGAGTCGTTTCTCGGAGGGCGGTTCGAGCCGCGTTCGGGCACGCAGACTCTTCCCGTGCCATCGACGGATTCGGGGCGGGGTTCTGGCGGACGCATTTCGGGGCCTGGCGGGTGGCCGAGTTCTGCGATCAGGATGTCCTGGACTACATCGAGGCCCGTCGACGTGGGAATCCCGATGCCGAGGGGCGGTGGACCGGAAGGGCCGAGCCGACGCCACCGTCAATCGGGAATTGCAGCTTCTCGGGCAGGCGCTCCGCTATGGCGCGCGGGAGTACACCTCACGGTCCCCACCATCCCGAAGCTCTCCGAGGCGCACAACGTGAGGCGCAGGTTCTTCGAGAAGGCCGACTTCGAGGCCGTGGTGGAAGCGCTCCCGGACGAGCTGAAGGACGTCGCGATCTTGGCTATCTCTCGGGTTGGCGGCGGGGCGAGATCCTCAACTCACCTGGGGGGACGTGGACCGGCCGGCGGGCGAGATCACGCTCCGGGCCGAAGCGTCGAAGAACCGGAAGCCGAGGACTCTCCCGCTCGATGCGAGCTCACCGCCCTCGTCGAACGGCGGTGGGCAGCGCGGAACGATTCGGCAGCCCGATGGGACCTCCGAGTCACAGACCTGGTGTTCCATCGCGCCGGCGCCCGCTGGTCGACTTCCGTAAGGCATGGAGACCAGCGTGCAGGGCCGCGGGTGTCAAGGAAAGCTCTTCCACGATCTGAGGCGAACGGCGGTCAGGAACATGGTGAGGGCTGGCGTGTCGCAATCGGTCGCCCAGGAAATCAGCGGTCACCGGACCTCCGCCGTGTTCAAGCGCTACGACATCACGAGTCAGGACGACAAGCGGCGGGCCTTCAGGCACGGCAAGCATACGAGGCAACGCTCCCGGCGAAATCCTCGGTGATCGCCTTCAGGTCGGCCCGTCCGCGCGGGTGCTCGGTGAAAATCTCGGATACTTTTCGGATACCGGAGGCCTTTCGCGTGCTAACCGCAGACGCACGAAGCCCCCGAGACCTGAATGATCTCGGGGGCTTTGGTTGGTTGCGGGGGCTGGATTTGAACCAGCGACCTTTGGGTTATGAGCCCAACGAGCTACCGGACTGCTCCACCCCGCGGTGACTCCAAAACCTTACCTCAGCAGTTAAAGCGTGTCAACGAGTTACCGCCGATCGCCCGACGGCCGGGGCGCCTGGATGCGCCGGCGCGGCACGCCGGGCCCTTTTCACCCCCTTGACCCCCCTGGTCGAGATTGGTGAACACGAGGCCTTCGATGTGCGGCCCCCGGGGCCACGGAGGCGCCGATGGTCCCGTCCAGGAAGTGCTGGCGCATGCATTCGTTGGCGGAAGCATCAAAGAACATCGCGCGCGCGGTTGGCGGCTTCCAAAAGCGCGAAGGAGGTTCCGCTCACTCGTGCACGCCGGCGCCTCAGGCGCTCTACGGCGAGCGGGTGGCCGGGGCATCGGCGCCGGACGCGGGGACAACGACCAGCTCGACCGGGATCGACAGCGTGGGGGCCGTCGAACCCCGTTCTGCGATCGTCACGGTCGCCGGGTATGTTCCCGCGGCGAGGCCAGCGACGTCCGCTTCGATCACGAGCCGGGCGGGCGCGATGCCCCTCGCCGGCGTCGCCGCAAGCCAGGGGGCCCCGTCGTTGGTCGACACCGTGGCGGTCCAGGCAATGCCGGCCGGCCCTTCGGTGCCGACCATCGAGCGTTTGCTGTGGGGGCTTGGCGCCCTTCTCGACCGCCTGGAAGCTCAGGCTTCGGGGCGTCGCGACCAATCCCGGAGCGGCGATCAACCGGGCGCCGCTCCCGGGCACATGGGCATGGCGATCGTAGTCAGGAGCCGATGATCGAGGGCGTCCAGCGGGCGGACCCCGGCGCTGGCCAGAACCAGCTTCGCTGCAGAGCATGCGTCCTGGGTCTCCACGAGCGGCGCCGCGAACGCCGTGGACTCGGTCCCGAGCCGGTTGCCGTCGAACTCGCCGGTGAAGAGATTCCCCGCCGCATAGACCCGCGCCGACTCCACCCTCAACGCGCTCCGGTGCTTGCCCGACGAGTAGACGTTGTTCACGACGTTGACCCACGGGCCGTACCAGACGATCGTGCCATAGCCGGTGTGCCAGTTGGCCACCACGTTGTTCCTGATGTCCGCGGTGGTGTCCGTGGCCACGCCGGTCTCGGTGTCGCTGATGCGCACTAGCGGACTCCGCTCCAGACTCCCCACCAGGACGTTGTGATGCAGGCTGATGCGCGCGGGGTTGTACTTGATGAGCATGCTCTTCTTGTTGTTGCCGATGATGCTCCAGGAGACGGTGACGTCGTGCGAGCCCTCCGTGATGTCGATGTTGCCGTCGGAGGAGCCCGTCACCGACACGTGGTCGATGACGACGTTGTAGGCGCCAGAGGCGACCTGGATCCCGTCGATGGCCGAGTCGCGAACACGGATCCCCCGCACGATCACGTCGTGAGCGCCCCGGTTGCCCCGGATGATCAGGCCGTGCCCGCGCAGGGTGATGCCCGGCGGGGGCGCGCTGAGGCCGTCGATCGTCACGTACGCCCCGCGGACGTAGAGGTGGGTGTTGAGGACGATCTCTCCGGCCACGTCGAACACGATGGTCCGGTTGCCCTGACGAAGCGCCTCGCGAAGGCTGCCCCGCCCGGAATCGCTGAGGGTGCGCACCCGCACCACCGTCCCCCCGGCGCCCCCGGGGGTGGTCGCCCCGAAGCCCTGGGGGACACTGGTCAGAGGCTCCGCGAGCCCGGGCCGGCCGGGGACCAGCACCAGCACGCTCAGCGCCAGCACGCACGCGAGGCGAGTCCACAATCCACGCATGGCCCGCCGTCCGCCCGTCGGCCTGCTCACTCTCACCGGCGCCGCTCCGGTGCGCGGATCATGGGGCCCCGTCCCTCACCGCTCCGGCGGCGCCGGGGTGACCACGAGGTGGGCGCGCCGGTTGCGGGCTCGGCAGGAGTCATCCCGCGCGTCGCAGAGAGGGCGGAGCGCGCCATAGCTCACCGCGCTGAGCTGCTCCCCGGGCACGCCGCGCGCCAGCAGGTAGTGCAGGGCCGAGTGGGCTCGGCGCTCTCCGAGGGCGAGGTTGTATTCGTTCGTCCCCCGCTCGTCGGCGTGGCCCTCGATCAGCACGCGGACGCGGGGGCGCGCCTTGAGGATCTCCGCGGCGATGTCCAGGATGCGGGCGTCCCGCGGCCGGATCTCGTAGCCGTCGAAGTCGAAGTACACGTCGCCGATGTCGAGGACTGAAGATGGGGCGCTGCCGGCCGGGGCGTCGGCCTCCTGGTCGGCAGAGCGCGGCGGGGAGGCGTGGGCCAGCGCCCGCAGAGGGTCCTGACCGGGAGGCGTGTTATCGCAGCCCGCGGCAAGCCCCAGCGAGAGGAGCAGCGGCGCGAGGATCGATGAGATGCAGTCCATACCGATGCGTGGCCCTCGGGTCGCCTCCGATGTGCGAGTCGACGCTCAGTTGATCCGCTTGGTCTGACCCTTCCACTCCTGCTCGCGCAGCACGAACTTCTGCACCTTCCCGGTGGACGTCTTGGGCAGGTCGCCGAATTCCACGGCCGCCGGCGCCTTGAAGCGCGCCATGTGCGCGCGGCAATGCTCGATGATGTCGGCCTCCGTCGCGCTCTGGCCCGGCTTGAGGGTCACGAACGCCTTGGGGCGCTCGCCCCACTTCTCATCGGGCATGGCCACCACCGCGCACTCCAGCACCGCCGGATGGCGGGCCACGCACTGCTCCACCTCGATGGTCGAGATGTTCTCGCCACCCGAGATGATGATGTCCTTCTTGCGGTCGCGCAGCTCGATGTAGCCGTCGGGGTGCCACACCCCGATGTCGCCCGAGTGGAACCAGCCGCCGCGGAAGGCCTCGGCGGTGGCGTCCGCCTGCTCGAAGTAGCCCGTCATGACGTTGTTGCCGCGCATGACGACCTCGCCCAGGGTCTCGCCGTCCATGGCCACGTCGCCCATGGTGCCGTCCACCACGCGCACGAGGTCGGCCATCACGAAGCCCTGGCCCTGCCGCGAGGCCAGGCGCGCCTGCTCCTCGGCGGGCCGCGCCTCCCATTCCGCGTGCCAGGCGCAGACGGTGTGCGGGCCGTACGTTTCGGTCAGCCCGTAGACGTGCACCGGACGGAAGCCCAGACTTCTCATCCTGGCCAGCAAGGTGGGCGACGGCGGCGCCCCGGCCACCGCCGCGGTGACCGGACGCGCGAGGGCATGCGCCTTGGCATCGTTGACGATGCCGATCTGCACGGTCGGCGCCCCGCAATAGTGGGTGATGCCCTCGCCGTCGATGAGGTCCCAAATGCGACTCGACTCCACGCGGCGCAGGCACACGTGGGTCCCGCCGAGCGCGGTCACCCCCCACGTGTAGCACCAGCCGTTGCAGTGGAACATGGGCAGGGTCCACATGTACGTGGCGTCGAACGTCATGCCCGTCTCGATGGTCTCGCCCAGCGCGTTCAAGTACGCGCCGCGGTGGTGCACCATCACCCCCTTGGGACGCCCGGTGGTGCCTGAGGTGTAGTTGATGGAGATCGTCTCGTACTCGTCCTCCAGCCACGTCTCGCCGGGCTCGGGCGAGGCCTGGGCCAGGAAGTCCTCGTAGGGATCACCCGCCGCTCCCGTGTCGTCGATGCGGATGACGCGCAGGGCGGCCAAGTCGAGGGGCTTCACCACGCCTTCGAACTCCTGGTCCACGAGCAGGGCCTTGGCCCCGGAGTGCTGCAGGATGTACCCGATCTCGTCGCTGTTGAGGCGGACGTTGATGGGCACGAGCACGAAGCCGGCCGCGGGCACCCCGAAGTGCGCCTCCAGCATGGCCGGCGTGTTGGGGGCGATGATGGCCACGCGATCCAGGTGGCGAAGCCCGAGGGAACGGAGGGCGGAGGCCAGCCGATTGGCCCGCTCCTCGAAGACGCGATAGCTGTAGCGCCGGTCACCGTGGACGACGGCGGTCTTGTCGGGAAACACGTAGGCACTCCGACGCAGGAAGCTCACCGGCGTCAGCTCCGTGCGGTAGGGATACGTCTCCTTGGAGATCTTGACCACGCGCTTCTCGCGCCCCGCCGTCATCACCAGTCCTCCGGGCCAGAGAGTTAGGTCCGAACCGCTACGCTACCACAGCGTCCGCTTCGCAGGCACACCCGGCACCCGGCCCGCGGCCGCGCGGCGCGCTACGCGTTCAGAGCCTGCCCGCGCGACTTCGCGTGATCGAGGCCTCGTGACGACGCAAGGTCGAGGGTCGTGCGCGCGCCGCGGAGGACGCGGTCGGTCTTGGCCGGCTCGAAGCGCCCGGTGCGCACGAGCGCCCACAGCACGCGCCAAGCCCCGCGCGTGGCCAGAAGCCAGTAGGTCTGGGTCCTGAACGTCCCCGAGAACTTCGCCCACAAGGTGGTGCGGGCGATGCTCACCGGGCGCGGACAATACGGGGTGAGGCTCTCGATCATGTCCTGGGTGACCATGCCGCCCACCCAGATCGACATGCCGAGCGAGATGGATGGGAGGGCCACGCCCAGCACGAACAGCAGGGGCCGGTCGGCGTACCAGTAGGCGAAGTGCCAGCCGAGATAGCCGATGACGGGATAGACCACGGCGGCGATGGACCACTCCACCACCTTGTTGCCCACGTGGCGCAGGAGCTGGGCCAGGTTGAACGCACTCCGATCGCGCCGCCAGACGTCCAGGAGAAACGGCGTATCGTCGAGCACGCCCTTGTACCAGCGCGCGTTCTGCCGAACCATCTTCTCCGTGGTCTCCGGCAGGTCCGTCAGTTCCAGCAGCGGCATGGGCGCCATGAGTAAGCCGCGGGCGGCAATGGCGTAACCCAGGGTCGAGTCCTCGGTGGCCCCCGAGGTCGGGAAGCCGCCGAGCCCCGCCAGGAGATCGAGCCGAACGAACTGGTTGTGTCCGAGGCAAATCTGCGAGCGCCGGAACATGAACTCGAAGATCGGTCGAAGCGCGGCGGCGGCCCGCGGCGCGCGCGCGGCGAGGCGGGCGAACCAGCGCACGCGCCTGGCCTCGTTGATCAGGCGCGCGATCGACACGCGGATGAAGATGGACGACTGCTGGACGGCGCACACCCGGCCCTTCACGGGCAGCCGCTCGAAGTTGGCCAGCGAGAGCGTCACTCCCTGGTAGGCGAGGCTTCCCCGGCCCGGGGTCATCACGTCGGCGGCGAGCCACCGGTAGACGTTGCGATCGGGAAAGGAGTCCGCGTCACTCACGCCGATCCAGATGCCGCGCGGATCGTAGTCGTCCCCGAGCACGGCCCGCAGATGCTCCGGACGGAGGGCCCAGTTGAGCTGGTGCGCCTTCCGTCCGGGCCCCGGCATGGCCAGATGCGAGAGCATCTTCTGCTGGTAGGGAGGCAGCTCCTGCCGCAGCCCACGCACCAGCTCGGCGGTCGACACCACCATCGCCGGATGGGGTGAGCGCTCCTCGTCCTCCTTGGTCACCACGACGACGTGGAGCTTGCCGTGGGGATAGCGCGAGGCCAGCAGAGCACGCACGGTGCTCGCGATGTCGGGTTCCTGGAAGGCCGGCACCAGCTGGACGAAGACGGGCGCCTCGGGCGCCTGCTCCAGGGCGGTTTCGTCAGGCAGCTCGTCAAGGCGGGCATAGGCCCTCTCCACGAACCGGCACGTCGTCACCATCCCCTTCCAGTCGATGAGGAGCTTGAAGGCCGCGCGGAAGTTGAAGAGCGAAGACAGCGCGAAGAGAAGGGCCCAGTACCACTCCATCAGCGCCCGCGCTCCGACGGGAACTTGAGGATGATCTCCCCCTCGCGGACCATGCCGAGATCCTCACGGGCCGACTTTTCGATGCACAGCGGATCGCTGCGCAGGCACTCGATGGTGCGGGCCAAGGTCTCGCTCTGCGCCCGCAGCGAGGCCAGGTCACGCTCCAGGGTGTGCATCTCCTGCATGAGCCGCGACACCCGCATGAACCCGCTGACGCCGAAGCCGGCGAGCGAGAGGGCGACCACGGCCACCGCGCCGAGGGCGAGGGCGCGCCGTCTCACCGGCCGCGCGCGTACAGGCTGCGCCCGGGCCACGAGGCGGCGTGACCCAGCTCCTCCTCGATGCGCAGGAGCTGGTTGTACTTCGCGGTCCGCTCGCTGCGCGAGAGAGAGCCCGTCTTGATCTGGCCGGCGTTCACCGCCACGGCCAGGTCGGCCACGAAGGTATCTTCCGTCTCCCCGGAACGGTGCGAGATGACGGTGCCGTAGCCCGCGCGCTTGGCCAACTCGACGGCCTGCAGTGTCTCCGTCAAGGTGCCGACCTGGTTGAGCTTGACGAGCACGGCGTTGGCGATCCCCTCCTTGATCCCCTGCTGGATGGTGGCGGGGTTGGTCACGAAGAGATCGTCGCCCACCAGCTGGAGCTTTCCCCCGAGCCGCCGCGTCATGAGGGACCAACCGCTCCAGTCGTCCTCACCGAGCCCGTCCTCGATCGACACGATGGGATAGCGCGCGACGAGCTCCGCGAAGACGGCCACCATCTCCTCGCTGGTGCGCACGACGCCCTCGCCGTCCAGCTGGTAGCGCCCGCCCTCCTCGGCGAACTCGCTGGCCGCCACGTCGAGGGCCAGCAGCACGTCGTCGCCCGGGCGATAGCCGGCGCGCTCGATGGCCAGCATCAGGAGATCGAGGGCCACCGTCGTCGACGACAGCGCGGGGGCGAAGCCGCCCTCGTCCCCCACGCCCGTGGAGAGGCCGCGGTCCTTCAGCGTGGCCTTGAGGGTGTGAAAGATCTCGGCGCCCATGCGCAGGGCGGACGAGAAATTCTCCGCCCCGGCGGGGACGAGCATGAACTCCTGCACGTCGAGCGCGTTGTCGGCGTGCACGCCCCCGTTGATGACGTTCATGAGCGGGACGGGCAGCAAGCGGCCGCCGACCCCACCGAGGTAGGCGTAGAGGGGGAGCTCCACGTCGTCCGCGGCGGCCCGGGCCACGGCCAGCGACACGGCGAGGATCGCGTTGGCTCCGAGGCCGGACTTGTTGGGGGTGCCGTCCAGCTCGAGCAGGGCCTGGTCGACCGCCGCCTGCTCGGTGGCCTCCATGCCGTCGATTTCCGGGGCGATGGTCTCCTCGACGTTGCGCACGGCCTGCTGCACGCCCTTGCCGCCATAGCGCTGGCTGTCGCCGTCGCGCAGCTCCACGGCCTCGCGCTTGCCGGTGCTGGCCCCGGAGGGCACGGCGGCGCGGCCCCACGCGCCCGACTCGAGCTGCACCTCCACCTCGACGGTGGGAAATCCGCGCGAGTCGAGGATCTCGCGCGCATAGACGCCGGTGATGGTCGACATGTCAGCTCTTGCGCTCGACGATGAAGGAGGCGAGCGCGCGGATCGGCTCGGCGGGAAGACCCAGGGGCGCGAGAGCGGCGTGCGCGTGGTCGATCAGCTCGCGCGCCTTGGCGCGGGAGACCTCGAGGCCATAGAGCGCGGGGTAGGTCACTTTCTTCTTTCGTTCGTCGCTTCCGGCCGTCTTCCCCAGCTCGGCCAGACTGCCTTCGACGTCGAGAATATCATCGACGATCTGGAAGGCGAGCCCGAGATCCTCGCCGGCCGTCCGGATGGCCTCCGTCTGAGCGGGGGTGGCCCCGGCCAGCGAGGCACCCGAACAGAGCGAGACGCGGATCAGCGCCGCCGTCTTGTGGCGATGGATGTATTCCAGGGTCTGTCCCGACACGGTCTTGCCTTCCGATTCGATGTCCACCACCTGCCCACCCACCATGCCCCGCGTGCCCGCCGCCTCGGCCACCGCGCCGACCACCTCGCAGATCACGCGCGGATCGCTCGCGCTGCCCGCGATCAGCTCGAAGGCCAAGGTGAGCAGGGCATCGCCGGCGAGGATGGCGATGGCCTCGCCGAACACTTTGTGATTCGTCAACCGGCCCCGGCGATAGTCGTCGTCGTCCATGGCGGGCAGATCGTCGTGGATGAGCGAGTAGGTGTGGATCAGCTCCAGGGCGCACGCCGTGGGCATGACGGTTTCGGCGCGACCGCCCACCGCCTCGGCGCCCGCGATGACGAGGATGGGGCGCAGTCGCTTGCCGCCCGCCATCACGCTGTAGCGCATGGCCCGGTGCACGCTGGGCGGATCTCGGTCTTCGTCAGGCAGGAGGCGGTCCAGCGCCCCGTCGACGAGATCGCGGCGCTCGGCCAGATAGGCGGAGAAGTCGAACGCTGTGATGATTTCGCTTCGGGGCGCTGAGGTTCCTCGTCGGGCCTCGTTCATGGCTCCTCGTCGGGCTCCCAGGTGATCGGCGCGGACGAGACGACGCCGGACTCGTCCCGCGCCAGCATCTCGATCCGGCGCTCCGCCTCGTCGAGATAGCGCGAGCAGGCGCGGGCCAGGGCCACGCCCTCCTCGAAGATGGTCAGGGACTCCTCGAGACGCAGGTTGCCCGCCTCCAGGGCGCTCACGATTTCCTCCAGGCGGGACAGCTGGTCTTCAAACTTGAGGTCGCTCATCGTGCTCCCACGTCGCCTCCACGCGACAGTCGAGACTTCCTTCGTGCAGCACCACGCGCACGCCGGCTCCCGCCGCCACCTGGTCCGCGCGCCGGACGATCTCGCCGGAGGGCAACCTGGTCAAGCTGTAGCCTCGGCCCAGCACGGCCAGAGGGGACAACGAGTTCAGCCGGCCCGCCGAGAGTCCCAGGCGATGGCGGGCTTCCACCACTCCCCGATCCATCGCGTTGCCAACGGCGAGCCGGGCGGCTTCGAGCCGCCGGCGATCTTCGCTTGGCGCGCACGAACGGGCTCGCGGCCCGAAGGGCGGTGCTGGCCAGTTCCACCCGATGCGCGCCGCGCCGCGCCGTCACCGTCATGGCGCGGCGCAGGCGGGCGCGGGCGTCGTCCACGCGGCGCTCCAGCTCGCGAAGCGGACGCGCGGGGTCCGTGAGGACGCGGCGGCGCGCGAGCGCATCGACACGGTCTCGCGCCTGGGCCACGCACCGCCGCATCGCCCGAACGAGCCGGTCCTCCAGATCCGTCACGTGGTCCGCCACGGCCTGCTTTTCGCGCACCACCAGTTCTGCCGCGGCCGATGGGGTCGGCGCGCGCAGATCGGCCACGAAGTCGGCAATGGTGACGTCGACCTCGTGGCCGACCGCCGAGACGATGGGGGCCTTCGACGAGGCGATGGCCCGGGCCACCGCCTCCTCATTGAAGGCCCAGAGGTCTTCGAGCGACCCCCCGCCCCGCCCGCAGATGATGACGTCGACGTCCCCCCGCGTGTTGAGATCGGCCAGGGCCTGCGCGATCTCCGCCGCGGCCCCTTCGCCCTGCACCTTGGCGGGAGCGATGACGATCGACAGCCCGCGGAAGCGGCGGCCGAGCACCCGCAGGATGTCGCGCAGGGCCGCCCCGTCCGGTGAGGTGACGATGCCGATGCGGCGCGGAAAGGTCGGGAGTGGGCGTTTGCGCGTCGCCGCAAACAGCCCCTCGGCCTCCAGCCGGGCCTTGAGCTGCTCGAAGGCGAGCTGCAGGGCTCCCACCCCGCGTGGTTCCAACAATTCCACGATGAGCTGATAGCCCCCGCGCTGGGCATAGACCTCGATGCTGCCAAAGGCCAGCACGTGCATCCCGTCCCGCGGCTCGAAGCGCAAGCGGCGCACCCGCGTCCGGAAGAGCGCGGCGGGCAACTGCGCCCCCGCGTCCTTGAGGGTGAAATAGGCGTGGCCGGACGCATAGAGGCGGAAGTTGCTGATCTCGCCCTCGACCCACACCGCGGGGAAGCGCTCTTCGATCACCTCGCGCAGGCGCGCGGTCAGGTCCGAGACGGTGAGGACCGCGCGCGTCACGCAGGAACGCGCAGGCGCTGGATGCTGGTGGCGCGGCCGGTCTCGGGATCGAGGGTGATGACGACTCCCGTGGAGCGCGGCGGGGCCCTTGGCCGTCTCGAACTTGATGGGCATCTGGGTCATGAAGCGCTGGATGATCTGCTGCCGGTCCACGCCGATGACGCCGTCCGTCGGCCCGGTGAGCCCGAGGTCGGTGATGTAGGCGGTACCCCCGGGGAGGACGCGCTCGTCGGCGGTCTGGACGTGGCGGTGGGTGCCGACCACGGCCGTCGCCCGCCCATCGAGATGCCAGCCCATGGCCAGCGTCTCCGAGGTCGCCTCTGCGTGCATGTCGACCAGGATGATGGGGGTCTCCTTGCGGAGCTGGGCCATGATCTCGTCGGCCTTCCGGAAGGGGCAGTCGATGGGGTTCATGAAGATGCGGCCCATGAGGTTGACGACGCCGACCCGGTGAGGCCCCGCCTTCACGGTGACGTAACCCACCCCGGGCGTGCCCTCCGGGAAGTTGGCGGGCCGGAGGAGGAGGTTCTCCTTCACGATGTGGGGGACGATCTCCTTCTTGTCCCACACGTGGTTGCCCGTGGTCATCACGTCCACGCCCTGCTCGAGGAAGGTCTTGGCCATGGGGGGGGTGATGCCGAAGCCCCCGGCGGCGTTCTCCACGTTGACCACCGCGAGATCGATGGCGTGTTCCTGGCGGAGCCGCGGCAGCAGCGTCTGGATGGCGGCGCGCCCGGGCTCGCCGTAGACATCACCGACCATCAACACCTTCATGCGCTACCGCGCCACTTCGACGGCGCGCGTCTCCCGGATGACGACGACCTTGATGTGGCCGGGGTACTGCATCTCCGCCTCGATCCGTTTGCTGATGTCTTTGGCGAGTTGGTGGGCGTCCAGGTCGGACACGATGTCGGCCTTGGTCATGACGCGCAATTCCCGGCCAGCCTGGATGGCGTAGCACATCTCCACGCCCTTGTAGGACAGGGCGATCTCCTCCAGCTTGGCCAGACGCCGGATGTAGGATTCCAGGACGTCGCGGCGCGCCCCCGGCCGGGCAGCCGAGATGCCGTCCGCGGCCTCCACCAGGACTGCCTCGATGGTCTCGGGCTCGACGTTCTCGTGGCCGCAGAGGGCCGCGTTGATGACCGCTGGGGATTCGTTGTATTTCGTCAGCACCTGGAGTGACAGCTCCGGGTGGCTCCCCTCCTGCTCGTGGGTCAGGGCCTTGCCGATGTCATGCAGGAGCCCCATGCGCTTGGCGAGCTTCGCGTCTGCCTTCACTTCAGACGCCATCATGCCGGCCAGCCACGCGACCTCTTTGGAGTGCTGCAAGCAATTCTGGCCGTACGAGGTCCGGAACTTCATCCGCCCCACGAGCTTCACCAGCTCGGGATGGAGGCCGTGCACGCCGACCTCGAAGCAGGCCTTCTCGCCCTCCTCCTTCAAGTGCTGCTCCATCTCCGCCTTGACCTTGATGACGACCTCTTCTATGCGGGCAGGATGGATTCGCCCGTCGGCGATGAGCCGCTGAAGGGCCAGGCGGGCGATCTCGCGACGGTAGGGGTCGTAGGCGGAGACGATGACGGCCTCGGGGGTGTCGTCGACGATGAGGTCCACGCCCGTGTGGAACTCCAGGGCCCGGATGTTGCGGCCTTCCCGGCCGATGATGCGCCCTTTCATATCGTCCGACGGCAGATCGACGATGGAGACCGCCGTCTCGACCGTGTAGTCGGGGGCCAGGCGCTGGATGGTGGTGGCCAGGACCTCCTTGGCCTTCTGATGGGCGGTCTCGCGCGCCTCCTCCTCCAGCCGCATGCCGATGAGGGCGGCTTCCCGCCGCGCCTCCCCTTCCATCTGGCTCACGAGCTGGCGCTTGGCCTCCTCGGCCGTGAGCCCGGCGATGACCTCGAGCTTGCGGCGCTGCTCCTCCACGGCGGCTTCGAGGCGTAGCTCCTTCTCACCGAGGGTCTTCTCACGCCCTGACAGGTTGCGGTCCCGGGCGGTCAGCTCATTGAGTCGGCGGTCCGACTCCTCGAGCTTGCGCGCAACCTGCTCTTCCTTGGCCAGCACGCGCCGCTCCACCGCCTCGGCCTCGTGTTCGCGCCGCCGCGTCACCTGGTCCAGCTCGGCCCGGGCTTTTAGCTCCGTCTCCTTGACCTCCAGCTCGGCGGCCTTGAGACGGGCCTCGGCATCACGCTCGGCCGTCTCCACGATGCGGTGGGCAGACTGGTTCGCTTCCCCCACGCGCCGGTCCGTGACGAACTTGTGAAGGAAGAAGCCGACGACGAGAGCGATGACAGCAACGATCGAGTCGTAGAGCAGGATCCCGGTCATCTCAGCTCTCTATCTCTATGGCTCGCCTCGGACGGCGGGGACCCGGCCCCGCGACATCCTGCGGCTCGCACAACCTAGTCAAGCCGTCGCGGTGACGGCTGATGATGTGGCTCCGAAGTCTGCGTCAGAATTGGCCAAGTATAGGTGGGGAGCGCGCGGAGAGTCAAATCCCCGCCTCTGCCGTGTGCCGACGGTGTTTCGAACCCGGTGTTCACCAGGTGGGTGCCGTATCATCCGAGGGCTTCAGGCTTCCCCTTCGAGAGGGGCTTGCACACGACCCTCGTCCACAGCTCCCGTAGCGTTAATGAGGTTGAAACTTCCCCCCGGCATCACGCACAGCGCAGGGACCCTCCTTATGTACCCGGACGACCTGCCGGCGTCAAGGGTCCGGGCGGCGCGGGCTCGGGTACACAGGCGCGCTGCAGCTCGCTGACCAGCGCGCGGAGCCGTGCGTCGACGTCACCGGCCTGGCGGCTCTGCTCGTCTCGGGCGCGGAACAGCTCGTCGGCGAGGTCCAGGGCGGTGAGGAGGAGGGCGCTGGTGAGCGAGCGCGTACCCGCCCCCAGGGCGCGGGCCCGCTCCTCGACGAACGCCCCCAGCGACCGGAGATAGTCCGGCGACGCGCTCGTCCGGATGGACAGCGTCTCGCCCAGGACGGTCAACTCGACCCGCGTCGGCTCGGCCATAGCGTTCCCTCCATGAAGTTGGAGGGGGCCTTGGCCCCCTCCAAACCTCCCCATTTGCGCGAGGTGCGACACGCGCCCTTCGGAGGCATGGCGCGCCTCGATTTGCGCCCGGCGAAGTCCCTGGCTCCGCCGCCGTAAGTCAGTTCCTACGAGGGGGCGAGATCGAGCTTGGCGATGTCCTTCAGGATGGCGTCGATCTGGGACGCCACCTGCCGGCGCTCGTCTCCGAGGCGCGAGACCTCGCGCCGCAGCTGCTCGTTCTCGTCGCGCAGGCGAACGAGCGAGTCGCTCGCCCGTCGCACGGCCTCTTCCAGCTGTGCCAATCGCTCCAGGACTCCCTCAGCCATCACATTCCTCGCAGCGAGATATTGAACTGATCGCACACGCGCCGGACGATCCGCGCGTGAATGGCGTGGACCTCGTCGTCGGTGAGGGTCCGGTCGCCGGCCTGGAAGACGAGGCGCCAGGCCAGGCTGCGGCGCCCATCGGGAAAGCGGAAGACATCGAACAGCGCCAGCTCGCGGAGCAGCGGACCGGCCTCCGCCACCATCACGGTCTCGATGGCCTGGGCCGTGGTCGTCTGGTCGGCTCCGATCAGGAAGGCCACGTCCCGCGCCACGGACGGGTAACGGGGAAGCGCCTCGTATCGCACAGGGACCCGGGGGAGCCGGGCCGCGGTATCCAGGGGGATCATCGCCGCGAAGACGGGCGGCGCGATCCCCAGTCGCTCGCGCACGGCCACGGCCACCTCACCGAAGATCGCGGCCGCCTCGCCGTTCACCAGGAGGGCGCCGGCCGAATCGGCTTCCAGACCGGCCACCGAGACCGGACGCACCTCGCGTGCGCGCAGCGTGAGAGCCTCGAGGACGTGCTCGGCATACCCTTTCGCATCGTACACGTCGACGGCATCGCCGGGCGCCCACCATCCGGGCCGGTGCCGCGCGCCCGTCAGGGCGATCACCGCCCAGCGTGGCTCCCGCACCCCTTCGGCAGATCGGCCGTACGTGCGGCCGATCTCGAAGACACTCACGTTGGGCTGCTGACGACGCAGGTTGAGGGCGACCGCTTCCAGAATTCCCTCCAGGGGATGTCGGCGCATGAGGGAGGCGTCCTGGCTGAGGGGGTTGAGCAGGCGCATGGGCTCGTCAGCGTCGAGCGCGGCAAGCACGGCGACCAGCTCGGGGTTGGCGAAGGTGTACGGCACCACCTCGGTGAGGCCGGCGGCGGCCAGGGCCGCACGAACTGTCTGCTCCTGGCGGAAGCTGTCGGGCTGGGTGACGAGGCGGATGGCGCCGGTCGGCGACGCGGAGGGGATCCTGTCGTACCCCCAGACGCGGATGATCTCCTCGACGAGGTCGTCTTCCATGGCGATGTCGCGCCGGAAACTCGGCACCTCCACCTCGACCTCGGCGCCCCGCTCGGTCGTCGACAGTCCCAGCCCACGCAGGATGCGCACGGCCTCGGGGGCAGGCGGCGCCACGCCGAGCACGCGCTGCACGCGGGCCATGCGCAGCCGCACCCGGGGATGCGGGCGGGGCGCGGGATACACGTCGACGAGGCCGCGGGCGATGGAGCCCCCGGCCAGCTCGGCGATGAGCTGGGCGGCCCGCGCGCTCGCGTCGACGAGGCCCTCGATGTCGGCCCCGCGCTCGAAGCGGTAGGCCGCGTCAGTGAGGAGGCCCAGCGCGCGTGACGTGCGCCGGATGGAGGCGGGGGCAAAATACGCGCTCTCCAGCAGCACGCGCGTGGTGCGCTCACTGACTTCCGAGACGGCGCCGCCCATGACGCCGGCGAGGCCGATGGCCTTCGCGGGATCCGCGATCACGAGCATGGCGTCGGAAAGCGTGCGCTCCTGCCCGTCCAGGGTGGTGAAGCGCTCCCCCGCCCGCGCGCGGCGGACCACAATGCTCCCCTCGGCCACGGTGTCGTGGTCGAAGGCGTGCAATGGATGGCCGCGCTCCCAGAGCACGTAGTTCGTCACGTCGACCACGTTGCTGATGGGGCGCAGGCCCACCGCGCGCAGACGCGCGGCCATCCAGCCCGGCGAAGGCGCGACGGTCACACCGGAGATCAGGCGGGCGGTAAAGCGCGCGCAGAGATCCGGGGCGTCGATCCGCGCGCGAGCCAGCGCGCTCACCGGCTCCTCTGATTCCTTGAGGATTGCCGGAGGCACCCGCAGCGCGTTCCCCGTGAGGGCCGCCAGCTCGCGGGCGATCCCCAGAACCGAGAGGCAGTCGGGCCGGTTGGGCGTCACCTCGATCTCGAGGATGGTGTCGTCGAGGCCGAGGCACTTCACGAGATCGACGCCGGGCGCGGCGTCGCCGTCGACGACGAGGATGCCCGCCTCGTGCTCGTCCCCCATCCCCAGCTCGCGCTCCGAGCACAGCATGCCCTGCGACTCCACGCCGCGAATCTTGGCCGTGCCGACGCGTCGTCCACCCGGCAGGACGGCCCCGGGCGGGGCGAAGGCCGCGCGCAGGCCGGCCGCCGCGTTGGGCGCGCCGCACACCACCGCGTACCGGTCACGACCGGTCGAGACGCGGCACAGGACGAGGCGATGACCGTGGCTCTCCCCCAGCTCGCGCTCGATGGCCTCGATCTCGCCGACCACCACGCCCGACAGCTCGGCGGGAGCGAGGGGCGTGACGCTCGCCACCTCGATGCCGGCGTTGACCAGACGGTCGGCCGCGTCCGCCGGGGCGAGATCGAGGTCCACGAATTCCCGGACCCACCCGTAGGGGATCTTCATGCGAACTGGCGGAGGAAGCGGAGGTCGTTCTCGAAGAAGAGGCGGATGTCGTCGACGCCGTACTTGAGCATGGCCACGCGCTCGATGCCCATGCCGAACGCCCAGCCGGTCATCTCCTCCGGATCGTAGCCGACGTTGCGCAACACTTGCGGATGCACCATGCCCGAACCCAGGATCTCGAGCCACCCCGACTGCTTGCACACGCGGCAGCCGCCGCCCTCACAGGCGAAGCACAGCACGTCGACCTCGGCCGAGGGCTCGGTGAACGGGAAGAACGACGGACGGAAGCGGATGCGCGAGCCCGGCCCGAACATCGCCCGCGCGAACAGCTCGAGCGTCCCCTTGAGGTCCGCCATCGAGACGTCGCGGTCGACGGCCAGGCCCTCCACCTGGTGGAACATCGGCGAGTGGGTGATGTCGGCGTCGCGCCGGTACACGCGTCCCGGGCAGATGATCCGGACGGGCGGACGCTGGGCCTGCATGACCCGGATCTGCACGGGCGAGGTATGCGTGCGCAGCAAGGTGTCCGCCGAGAAGTAGAAGGTGTCCTGCATGTCGCGGGCAGGGTGATCGGGTGGCAGGTTCAGCGCCTCGAAGTTGTAGTAGTCCGTCTCGATTTCCGGCCCCTCGGCCACGGAGAAGCCGAGCCCGGCGAAGACGGCGACGATCTCGTCGCGCACCTGCGTGAGGGGATGCCGCGCGCCGCGGGCGGGCCGCCGCCCGGGCAGGGTGAGATCGGGACGGGCGAGAGCGCGCTCCTGGCGGCGCTCGCGCTCGCGTGTCTCGGCGAGGCGCGCCTCCACCAGGGCCTCGAGGTCGCGCTTGGCCTCGTTGGCGGCGGCGCCCACGAGCGGACGCTCCTCGGCACTGAGGCGTCCCGAGAGAGCGCAGGAGCTGCGTGAGCGTCCCCTGCCGACCGAGAACGCGCACGCGGACCTGCTCCAGCTCGGCCGCCGAGCGGGCGGCCTCGATCGCGGTGCGCGCCTCGCGGGTGACGGCTTCGACGCGCGGATGGGTCACGGAGGTCAGCGGGCGGCGGCGGCCTTGGCGCTCTCGACGAGCTTGGTGAACCCCGCGGGGTCGTTCACGGCCAGCTCGGACAGGATCTTTCTATTGAGGAGGACACCGGCCTTCTTGAGGCCCGCCATGAAGACCGAGTACGACAGTCCCCCATCACGACAGGCCGCGTTGATGCGCACGATCCAGAGCGCGCGGGCGCTCCGCTTCTTGGCCTTGCGGTCGCGATAGGCGAAGGCCCCGGCGCGGAGGACGGTCTCGGCGGCCGTGCGGTAGAGCCGACTCCGCCCTCCGACGTACCCTTTGGCCTTCTTGAGGATCTTCTTGCGGCGCTGGCGCGTCTTCGCGCCACCTTTGGCCCGTGGCATGGGTCACTCCTTCTGCGTGCAATGCGCGATGGGTATTCGACAGCCCCCTCGGGGCCGCGAGCGGTCAGAGATACGGGACCAGACGCTTCATCCGGGGCACGTCGGCCTCGTGAACGAGCTTGGACGCGCGCAGGCGCCGCCGCCGCCCCGGCTGCTTCTTCTCCAGCTTGTGCTGCTTCCAGCCTCCGGCGCGCCTAAGCTTGCCCGACGCCGTCTTCTTGAGGCGCTTGGCCGCTCCGCGCTTGGTCTTCATCTTCGGCATCGATCGACCTCTCCCGGCCCCCGGCGCTCTACGCGTGCACCTTCGGGGACAGCATGATGTGCAGCATCCGCCCTTCCATCCTGGGATTGTTTTCCACGTTGGCGAGGTCGTTCACGGCATCGACCATCTTCTGGAGCATCTTCCAGCCCAGCTCGGTGTGGGCCATCTCGCGGCCCTTGAAGCGCACCGTCACCTTGGCCTTGTGACCCTCCTCCAGGAAGCGCCGCACGTGCTTGACCTTGAAGTCAAAGTCGTGCTTCTCCGTCTTCGGCCCCATCTTCACTTCCTTGACCAAGACGACGGTCTGCTTCTTGCGCGCTTCCTTCTGCCGCCGGGCCTGGGTGTACTTGTACTTGCCGAAATCCATGATCCGGCAGACGGGAGGGGCGGCGTCGGGCGCCACCTCCACCAGATCCAGCTCGCGCTGACGGGACAAGTCCAGGGCCTGCTGGGTGGGCATGACGCCGAGCTGCTCACCGGTTTCACTGACCACGCGGACGTCGCGGACACGGATGGCCTCGTTGATGCGGATTTCTCTGGTCTGAGTAATAGCTCGCTCCTAGGCGCCGCGCGGACACCGCGCGCGGGAAGGGGTCCGAAGAAGGCGTCCTCCGCGCGGGCGGCCCGCGCGGGGGGCCGGTCGCTCTCTCACGAGCGACCCACGGTGAGCGTCACGGATCGCGCGGCGATCTCACGCGAGAGGTCGGCCACCACCCGTTCGAGTGGCTGCGCCCCCAAGTCCTCGCCGGTGCGGTGGCGAAGGCTCACCGTACCGCCCTGAGCCTCACGCTCGCCGACCACGAGCATGTAGGGGACCTTGCGGAGCTGCGCGTCGCGGATGCGGTAGCCGAGCTTCTCGTTCCGGTCGTCCAGCTCTGCGCGGAGGCGGGCGGCGCGCAGACGTTCATGAACGGTCCGGGCATAGACCGAATGCTTTTCGCTGATGGGGATCACCCGCGCCTGCACAGGGGCCAGCCACGTCGGAAAGGCGCCCGCGAAGTGCTCGGTGAGGATCCCGATGAAGCGCTCGTAGGAGCCGAAGATCGCGCGGTGGATAGCGACCGGGCGCTTGGGCTGCCCGTCGGAGTCGATGTACTCGAGCTGGAAGCGCTCGGGCAGCATGGTGAGATCGACCTGGATGGTCGCGATCTGCCACGGGCGGCCCAGCACGTCCTCCACGTCGATGTCGATCTTGGGGCCGTAGAAGGCGCCGTCTCCGGGATTGAGCTTGTAGTCGAGGGCGTTGGCGGCCAGCGCCTCGTAGAGCGCGGCCTCCGCCTGGTCCCACTGCTCCTGCGTGCCCAGCGACTTCTCGGGACGGGTGGAGAGCTTGAAGCTCGGCTTGAGATCGAACGTCGCGTACCACCCGCGGACGAGACCCAGCAACGCCGTGATCTCCTCGAGGAGCTGATCGGGCCGGCAGTAGATGTGGGCGTCGTCCTGGGTGAACTGGCGCACGCGCACGAGCCCGGTCAGCGTGCCCGAGCGCTCGTTGCGGTGGCAGCGCCCCATCTCGCTGAGCCGCAGCGGGAGGTCGCGATAGGAGCGCAAGGCGCGCCGGTACACGTAGGTCGACTCCGGGCAGTTCATGGGCTTGAGGCTGAAGATCTCTTCCTCGACCTCGACCTTGAACATGTTGTCGCTGTAGTGCTCCCAGTGGCCGGACTGCTCCCATAGCCGCTTGTTCACCAGGAGCGGCGTGGAGATCTCCTGGTAGTCGTGCGCGTCCAGCTCCTCGCGCGCGAACTGCTCCAGCTCCCGCACCAGGATCATGCCGTGGGGAAGCCAGAAGACCGCGCCGGGGGAGACGTCGTAGAAGTCGAAGAGGTCGAGCTCGCGCCCGAGCTTCCGATGGTCGCGCTTCTTCGCCTCCTCGAGCCGCCACAGGTGGCGGTCGAGATCCTCCTGCGAGAGCCACGCCGTCCCGTAGATGCGCCACAGCATCGGGTTCTTTTCATCGCCGCGCCAGTAGGCGCCCGACGTCGAGAGGAGCTTGAACGCCTTGATCTGCCCGGTCGACCCGAGGTGGGGGCCCCGACACAGGTCGACGAAGTCCCCCTGGCGGTACAGGGACACCCGCTCGGCGTCGATCCCCTCGAGGATCTCCGCCTTGTAGGGTTCTCCCCGCTCGCGGAAGAACCGGATGGCATCGGCGCGCGGCATCTCCGTCCGCTCGAAGGGCAGGTCGGCGGACACGATCTCTCGCATGACCGCCTCGATCCGCGCGAGATCCTCGGGGGCGAACGGCCCCGCCTTCGCGAAGTCGTAGTAGAAGCCATCCTCGATGGCGGGACCGATGGCCACCTTCACGTCGGGAAAGAGGCGCTTGACCGCCTGCGCCATCACGTGCGACGTGGAGTGCCGCATCGTATCGAGCGGGGTGGGCTCGCAGTCGAACTCGCCCGTCAGCCGGAGATGTCGATCCTGTTCAGCGTCGGCCATGTCGTCCTAAAACGCAGAGAGCACCGGCAGGGCCCGGGCCCCGTGGTGCTCTCGGGTGTACATGGTAGGCTCGGGCGGTTTCGAACCGCCGACCTCCTCTGCGTCAGAGAGGCGCTCTCCCACTGAGCTACGAGCCTGTTTCAGAGTGCTTCATGCTACACGTGACGGCGCGCGAGTGTCAACACGGCAAGAGCCCGTGACTGCAGGCAATTTCAGCGGAGCATGTTCGTGAGCGAGTACGATTCGAGGATGTAGTTGAAGCGGGCCAGGATGGGGATGCCTTTCTTGCTCATTTCGTCCGGCACGGGTGGGAAGGGCGAAGCCAGCTTGATGGCGTTGACCGCGAAATCGTCGTAGAGGCTGTACTGCGAACCCTGGCGGACGATGACGAAGGGCACCCGGCCGTCCTTGGCGATCCCGAACTCGATCTCGAGCTGGGCGGACTTGTACTCGCACTGGCGGGTGGCGCTATTGGGGATGCACGGATAGATCCACTTCTCCTTTATCATCCGCCGGATGCGATCGAGGTAGTCGCTGTACTTCGGATCCGGCGAGTCGAGAGGGATGGGCTCGCCCTCGATACCGCCACGGCCGTCGCTGGTTCCCCCCGCTCCCCCGCGCCGGAGGGCGCTCCGCATGTCCGGCGCGGCTCCCCGACCGGCGCCGCTGTCTCTGGGAATGGCGGCCACGGACGGCCCAGGAGGGCGGGCGGCCCCGGAGGTATGGCGGGCGACGGGATTGACGGCGCGGGGCCGGCGGCTGGCGGTGGGGACGGTGCCGCCTGCGTCTCCTGAGACGGCGCGGGCGGAGACGGAGGAGTCGGCGCGGGCGCGGGAACTGGAGCCGCCTTCGGCTCCGGAGACGGCGACGGCTCGGCAGGGCGAGCGGGTCGCGCCGGCTCCGGCTTCGGTGCCGGTGGTGCGGACGCCACCCGGGGTGGCGACGGAGGAGCCGGCGGGCGGACCGCCGGTGCGGGTTTCGGCGACGGCGGCGCCGGAGGCGCGCGCGCGGAGGCTCTGCAGGTGCATCTGGACCACGCTCGCGCGCGGCGGGATTGCCCCGCGGCGCCGGCTCCGGGACCTGCGGCAGCTCGACGAAGAGTGGCTCTCCCCGGCGGGTATTCACCGTCGTCGTCAGGGGGATGCCGAGCCAGAGCACGAGCACGACCACGAGCACGTGCGCCAGCACCGACAGCGCGGTGCCAGAGATCGGGCGCTCTCGCAGGAGCCTGAGGAGGCCGCGGCGCGCGCGCAGAAGGCGAAGCAGCCTCGTGTTCATGCGTCTTCGATTCTACAACCCTGTGTCGCCCGCGGCGTGAATGGGAAGGTCTCGGAGGGGGCCGTGCGCGCCCCCTCCGATGTTACACATCGCGATCAATCGCCTGCGCCACGCGCCTCACCTTGGCCATGAGCGCGGCAAAGCGCTCCGGCTTGAGCGATTGCGGCCCGTCCGAGAGGGCCTCTTCCGGACGCGGGTGCACCTCGATGAGGAGACCGTCGGCGCCCGCCGCGACCCCCGCCATGGCCATGGACTCGACGTATTCCCAGTGCCCGGTGCCATGACTCGGGTCCACCACCACCGGCAGGTGTGTGAGTTTCTTGATCACCGGGACGGCGTTGAGGTCGAGGGTGAAGCGCGTGGCCGTCTCGAAGGTGCGGATGCCCCGCTCGCACAGAATGACCTGAGCGTTGCCACCGGCGAGCACGTACTCGGCGGAGAGTAACCACTCCTGGATCGACGTCGACATGCCCCGCTTGAGCAGCACGGGCTTGCGCGTCTCCGCCACCCGCCGGAGGAGCGAGAAGTTCTGCACGTTGCGGGCGCCGATCTGGAGGATGTCGGCATGCTCGGCCACCACGTCGACCTTGTCCGGCTCCATCACCTCCGTGATGACCGGCAGGCCCGTTTCGCGCCGGGCCTCGTCGAGAATCTTCAGGCCCTCCTCCTCGAGCCCCTGGAAGGAATACGGGGACGTGCGCGGCTTGAAGGCGCCGCCGCGGAGCACCGACGCCCCCGGCCGCCTTGACCTTCTCGGCGACCTCCAGCACCTGGGCCCGCGACTCGACAGAGCACGGACCGGCCATGACCACCACCTTCCGCCCGCCGATGGTGGCGCCCCCCACGTCGATGGTCGTGTTCTCGCGCCGCACCTCACGGCTGGCCAGCTTGAAGGGCTGCAGAATCGGGGTCACGGACTCCACGCACTCCAGCGACTCGAGGGCACGCAGCCGCTCCTTGCCTCGATCGTCGCCCACCGCCCCGATCACCGTCCGCAACTCCCCGCGGATCGTGTGCGGCTGGTAGCCCATGGCGGCGATTCGACGACATACCTCGTCCACTTCCGCGTCACTCGATCTCGACTTCAACACGATGATCATCGGTCCCTCCTCGCGACGCGCGGGCGCCGACCTTCGCTCCCGGGTGACCCGACAAAAAAGGCCGCGGGACAGGCCCGCGGCCGGGGAGCGCATCGGCGCCGCGGGCTCGGTCTGCCCGCGGCGCCTGACGAGATTTACGCCAGCGCCGGTGGGCAGACCCCGGGAAAGTAAAAGAACGCGACCGCGGCGAGAACGACGCGCGACGCCGATTGGGGGCTACCCATGGTGGAACCACTCTACGGGAGCGACGGGCGGCCCGTCAAGCTTCGCGGCGCGGGCCCTTGCGATGGAAGCGCCGGAGGATGCGATCCCGATAGTAATAGAGGGGCAAGCACAGCGCGGCGATGATGGCGATGAAGGCGATGGCGTAGACGTATTGCTGCTCGGCCACGTTGGCCCCGAAGTACGAGGAGATGATGGTCCCGGGCAGGCGCGCCACCGTCGTGATCACCGCGAACAGCCAGAAGGGCATGGGGCTGATCCCGAACAGGTACGACATGATGTCTTTGGGAAAGCCCGGGATCACGTACAGGATGAAGCAGAGGATCGCGCCCTCCGCTTCCAGGATGAAGCTCATCCGGTTCCAGTGGTGTTCGCTGAGCCACGGACGACGAGCGGCTCTCCCCACTTCCGACCCAGGGCGAAGCAGGCCAGTGTCCCGAGGGTCAAGCCGATGGTCGAGTAGACCGCGCCCCACAGGGTGCCGAAGAGGGCACCGCCCACGGGGCCCGTGATCTCCCCGGGAACGGGCGAGACGATAACTTGAAGCGCCTGGATGACGATGAACACGAGGGGGCCATCCACCCCCACGACCCCACCATCTGCTTCAAATAGTTCTTGTCGCTGTACATCCGCACGATCATCCGGACGAGGGGGGCATCGGAGGCGACGAGCCAGACGACCACCGCGAGCATCGCACCGAGAACGAGAACGAGGAGAATCCAGCGAGCGCGATCGCTCAGGCCGCGGCCGCCTCCGGAGGTCGGATCACAGGAGCGGGCGACGCTCAACCCAAGGGCAGGCGGCCTCGAAGGCCCGGGCCGCGGCCAGGACAGTGCGGTCGGCGTGACGGCGTCCCACGATTTGCAGCCCCACCGGCAGCCCCGCCTCGCCGAGGCCGACGGGGACGCTGGCCGCTGGCTGGCCCGTGAGATTGAAGGGGTACGTGAACGGCATCCAGCCGAGGACCGACACCGCTTCTCCCGCGATCTCGCGGGGCGGAGGCTCCCCGGCCGCAAACGGCGGCACGGCCACCGTCGGGTCAGGAGGAGATCGAAGCGCTCCAGGAAGCCCCGGACCTCTTCCCAGTACGTCTCCGCCGCCGCGGAGGCGACGAGGTAGTCCCGCGTCGAGACGCCACCGCCCTTGCGGATGAACTTCACGAGCGAGCGATCCATGAGCGACTCGTCGGCGGCCAGGCGATCGGACCAGGCGGCGTAGAACTGCGCGGCAATCAGGGTGCCGAACCACTCCTCCGGGCTCTCCCACCCCGGACTGACGACCTCGACATGGCACCCGAGTGATTCGAACTCCGCCGCGGCGTTCTCGCACAGGGCCCGCACCTCGGGCGCCACCGCGGCGTACCCGAGATCGGCGTCCAGGCCACGTGCAACCCCTTGACTCGTCGTCGCATGCCTCGCGATACGGACCCGTCGTCCCCGGGAGCGAATGGCGATCGCGATCGTCGCTGCCCGCCATGACGTCGAGCATCGCCGCCGCGTCGTGCACGGTGCGCGCGATGGGGCCGACGTGGGACACGTGCTCCAGGCGGGTGACGCGGGATACACGGGAACCCGGCCGTACGAGGGCTTGAACCCGAAGACCCCGCAGAAGGCGGCGGGAATCCGTACCGATCCACCGCCGTCCGTCCCGAGGGCGATGGGGCCGAGCCCACACGCCACCGCGGCGGCGGCGCCTCCCGACGAGCCTCCGGGTGTGAGTCGAGGTTCCAGGGGTTGCGCGTGATCCCGAACAGCGGACTCTCTGTGACGGCCTTGTGGCCGAACTCCGACGTGGCGGTCTTGCCGAGGATGACCGCACCGCCCGCACGCAGTCGCCCCACCGCCACGGCGTCCCGGTCGGGAACGCCGTCCGCGAAGAGGCGCGAGCCGTGGGTGGTGGGAACGCCGCGCGTGTCGAGGACGTCCTTCGCCGAGAAGGGGACGCCGTGGAGGAGCCCCAGAGGCTCGCCCTTCATCACCGCGATCTCCGCCTCACGCGCCGCCGTCCGCGCAGCCTCGACGGCCACGCAGCAGAACGCGTTCAGCTTGGGTTCAGCGCCTCGATGCGCGCGAGCACAAGCTCGGCGACCTCCACGGGCGAGACTTGCTTGGTCCGAATCAGCGAGGCGAGATCGAGGGCAGATCGCCAGAGAAGGTCGTCAGTGACCATGCGCGCCTGCGCGACCGGTCGAGGATTCCATGGGTTTGCGCATTGTATCATTCCGGATCGTGGAGTCGGCGGGCACGACGGGATCGACGAGCGTGCTGCCACACGGGACGGCGGTGATGTATTCTCCGGCAGGCCGCCGCCTGTGCGAGCGTGACCGACATGGCCATGACCTGGCCCGGCTCACATGGCGGGAAGACGACACGCTGGCCGAAGCGAGCGTGCGCGATCCCGGACGGATCCTGGCTCACGATCGAGCCCCGGGCCACGACCGACGCGCCGTGGGGCCCTTCCGATCGGCTCTGGTACCGCGGAGCGGCGCTGACCGTTTTCGCGGCCGTGGACTACGCGCGCGTCTCCTCGATCCCACCCCTGGCCGAGCCCGCCCGCCTCCCACCACGGGGCGGCACCGCGGTGCTCAATCCCATCGCGAGCCTGGCCGCGGATCAGGGTTGCCGGCGTCTCGTCTATCGGGGTCCGTATCCGACCGAGCAACTGTTCCTGGCCTTGCTCGAGTCGTTCCGCTACGACGGCGGGGGCGACGATCCTCTGGGCGCCTTCATGAGCGCGGATCTGGCCTGGATCCCGCCCCTCACGAACGCCTGGTGGCGGAGGGCGGGATCGGGATCCAGATGCGCGACGGGATCGAGAAGGTCGTGTGGGAGGGACGCGCGTACTACCGCGATGTCTGGCAAAGTGTCCGGCGCCACGCGGCGCGCCGCGTCCGCGAGTCCGAGGGGCGCGTGCTCTGCTCGCTCTGGGCGCTCGGCACCGGCCTCGAAGATCACCTCCGGATGGGCTCCGCGGGCGAGGCCATCGAAGTCCTCCCGCTGACGCCCCTTGCCCCCCGTGTGGTCCCCGCCCCGACGGCGGTCCTCGCGGGCGTCGCCGCGGCCGTGGCCGCCCGGAGCGCGCCCACTCTCGGCCCCTTCGTCATAGAGGTCGCGGGGGCGCTGACTCTCCAGTGGGGACCGGTCGGGCGCGACCTCATCACCCTCGACGGGGCGCGCCTCAGGGTGACCAGCCGGCTCCTGACCGAAGCCCGGGCGCGCCTGAGCGAGGCGCCGACGTCTGACGAGAAGGTGAACATTGCCCTCGCGCTGGTGGCAGAACTGGCCCACCTCGCCGGCGACGCCCTGCGGGCGCGCGCCCAGGCGCGCCTGGCGGACCTGCCCTCCGTGGCCCAGGCGGCCCTGCTGGAAGGCGCGCGCGGCGTCGAGGCCGAGGAGTGCGCGCGAGCCATCGCGAGTGCGGTGCGAGCACTGCTCGCGGACCCGCTGCTACGAGACGGCGTGCAGGATCAGCTTGACGTTGAAGGCGACGAAGGCGCCGACCGACAGGGCTGAGAGGCCGACGTAGGCGAGGTAGACGGCCTGCTGGCGCCGGACCGGCCACCGCGCCGTGCCCCGGAAGACCGATCCGACATAGGCCAAGGCTTCCGACTTCAGGGTGGCTCGCCCACCATGTCGACCAGGACGTGGTAGCCGTCCATCTCGATAAAGCAGAAGGGGTAGAGCGAGATCACGAAGGTCTGCCACTGGATGATGCCCGAGGCCGCGGCGAAGGCCTGCCAGAATCCGGCGGGAAGGTAGACGGCCAGGACGAACCACGTCGAGCCCAGCACGAGATGCACCAGGGTGCCCGAGACGGCCGTCACGAGTCGCGCCCGGCGACTGGCCATGAAGATGTCCGTGAGGTCGACGAAAAAGGTCGGCACGATCCCATGCAGAAAGGTGAAGCCGAACTCGCGGACGTGGCGCCCGTAGTGCACGCAGGCCAGGCCATGGACGAACTGGTGAAGCCCGAGGGTGAGGATCAACAGCAGCTTCACGCTGATCACGGCCCAGAAGGCATGGCCCCCGAAGCCGCGCACGATGAAGTCGAGATCGCGCCAGACCATCACGCTGCCTGCCACGCCGGCGGCGGTCAGGAGCAGCATGGCCACCAGGGCGACGGGCCGGAACAGCAGGAAGCCGCCGAGCCGGTAAAGCGCCTCGAAGAAGGGCTGGACGTTCTGGCTCGACACGTTGATGTGCTCCAGCCCGGTGAGCGCCGTGTACACCACCCGGGCCGCCCGCCGGTCACGGTTGCGCTCGAGGGCCCGGCGCAGGCGGGAGACCGGATGCAACTTCAGGAGCTGCGCCGCCTGGAGCTTGCGGATCAGGCGAGGGATCAGCTCGAAGTCGAAGGCCCCGAAGGTGAGGACGTAGGCGGTGGCCATCTCTTGCAGACTCATGGACCCGTTCATGCGATCCCAGAGGAAGCGCTCCTCGGCGGTGAGGAGGATGAAGCGCTCGGTCTTGGTGTTCTTCAGGATGAAGCTCTCGTGCTCGCCGAACCGCGAGGGCACCTCCACCAGCTCGAAGGAGTCGGGATCGACGCGCTGGGGCCGGAGCTGCAGGAAAGCCGGGCCGCTCCCCACCTGGCGGAGGTCGAAGCCTTCGCCATCCTCGTGGCGGACGAGCAGCTCGATGCGCGCCCGCCGGGCGGAGCGACCGATTCGCTCATGGAGATCGCGAGGCGCTCACCGCGTCTCGATGTCCAGACCGGTGGCCTCGAGCCCCCACCGCGTCACCTCCGCGACCAGGTCGCCCGTCGCGCGGAGTCGGTCGATGAAGACGTGGACGAGCGCCTCGAAGAACTCGGCCGCCGCCCGCGGGTTCGTCTCGATGAGCCGCTCAGGTGCTGGCGATCGAGGGTGAGCAAGGTGACGTCGGTGTCGGCCTGCATGGTCGCCGAGCGGGGCGAGCGATCGAAGAGGCTCATCTCGCCGAAGAAGTCCCCAGGGCCGAACCGCGCCAAGATCTGGTCGACGCGCCCGGTGACGGCCTTGGAGACGATCATCGTCCCACGGAGCAGCAGGTACATCGCGTCGCCCCGGTCGCCTTCTCTGAAGAGCACCTGACTCTTGCGGAGCGTGTGCTCGCGCAGATTCCCGGCCAGCGCCGCGAGATCGGGAGCGGGAATGTCACGGAACAGCCGGACTCCTCGGAGGAAGGCGACGATCTCAGCGGCGTTCGCCACCTGACGCCCTCACTACTCAGGTGGAGACGCGGCGGAGCAGGGCGTTCCTCAGCTCGTCGATCTGCTGCGGCGATGGGCTCTTGCCGAGGCGCCCGAGGGCCCGCCTGACCACCCCCCCTCCTCCTCCGTCAGCTCGAACTCGGCCAGCACGACGTCCGTGGATCGCCGGAGCTCCGTCAGGAACTCCGGGTCGATCATGGCCCGGCCGACGAGATCGGGAAGCCGCAGGGGCATGGCTGCGACGGATGATATCAGAGTGCGCACGGGTGCGAAACCGCCCCGGTCGCGCGGACGCGCCCATCCACCGATGCCAAGGCCGCGGGGCCATCCCAGGGGCGAGACGGCCCGCGCCGGCTGCCTTGACTCGTCGCCCGCCGCCACCTAGAGTCGAGCCACTCGTGGGCGGCCGGGGCGCGCAATGACGTGGCCGCAGTGTGGGCGGGAAATCCGGACGACAACAAATTCTGTGGTGAGTGCGGGGCCGTCTGGAACGTCGCTGCCCCTCCTGCCAGACGCCCAACCCTCCTGCCAACAAGTTCTGTCGTGAATGCGGTCAGCGCCTTGATACGGCCGCCTCCCTCGTGCCGCCCGCTCCGCCACTCGCCCGTTCGTCTTCGTGCTCGACGACGACGACGCGCTCCCCGCGACCGCGCCGCTCCACGACGTTCTTCCCGAGCTGCTGGCCGCCGTGCCGACCGGGTGTCGCGTGCTCATCGCCAGCCGCGAGGACCCACCGCCATCCGTGGCCCGCTTCCGCTCGGCCAGGGCGCTGAGCACCGTGGGCTGGGACGACTTGCGTTTCACTTCGGCGGAGATCCACCTCCTGGCGCGGGGTCGCTCCGGAGCACGCCGCGCCACGGCTGACGTCGACATGATCGCCGGCCAAAGCCAGGGATGGGCGGCCGGCGCCGCGCTGCTCCTCGACGCCGGCGCGATGAAGGACGGCACGGCGCCGCGGGACGACCTGGGCCGGCCGAACGTTGTCTTCGACTACTTCATGGCCGAGGTCCTGGCCATGCTGGCCCCGGGCGACCGTCGCGCCCTCCTCTCCCTGTCGCTGCTGCCCACGGTCACCGCCTCCTTGAGCGGGCTCCCGCGGTGGAGCTGATCCTGGAAACGTCTTCCTCATCCCCCCCCGAGTATCCGTCGGCGTCCCAGCTCCTCGAGCGCCTTTCAGCCGACGACGCGCCTGCTTCGTCGCACAACGTGACGCCGGCGAGCCCTGGTCTACCGATTTCACCCGATGTTCACCAGTTCCGCGAGCCCCGCGGAAGCCGTGCTCGCAGAGGACGAACGCCGGCGCGTGCTTCGCACCGGCGCCACTCACCTCATCGAGCGGGGTCAGGGCGACGAGGGCGCCGATCTCCTCCTGGGCGCGCAAGAGTGGAAGCTCCTCGAACGGTTCGTCATCGAGCAGGCGCCCGGGCTCGCGCGAGCGCGGAGGCTACCTGCCGAGGTGCGCTGGCGTCGTACCTCGGCGGGCTGCACGTCGATGATCTGGTCGAGGGCCTCTATCGGGCGGCCATGGGGTGCTCGTGGCGCTCGATCGCCACGCGGAGGCGGTCGCTCTCTATGAGCGCTGTTGCCGCGTCCTCGCTGCGCAGCTCGGCGTCGCGCCGTCACCCGCGACGCAGGCCGCGGTGGCCGCGCTCCGCGACGCCTCGTCGCTCCGGCCGCGGGTCCGCTGATCGCCGCGCCTGGGGCCTTCTAGGCTAGGCTCGGAAGGCTCACCCGGTGGAACCGGTCCCGGCGGCTCAGCGCGCCGGCGCGCCCGCCTTGCGCTGTTCTCGTCCTCGGCGGCCCGCTGATGAATCTCCTCCTCGGAGAGATCCTCGACGCGCATCGAGAGGGTCCAGCGATAGCCGAAGGGGTCCGTGATCTCCCCGTTGCGATGGCCGTAGAAACGGACTCCCACAGGCCGCGTGATCGTGCCGCCTGCGGCGACCGCCCGGCCGACCATGGCGTCCACGTCGGGGACGCTGACCATGAACGACACGGGCGAGCCGCCGAGAGTCGGGGGACCGACGACGCCAATCTCGGGATGCTCGTCGGCCAGCATGATCGTGGAGGCGCCGATCTGGATCTCGGCGTGGCCGACGCGGCCCGTCGCATCTGTGATCCGCGCAACGTTTCCTTGGCGCCGAAGGCCTGTTTGTAGAAGTCGATGGCCTTCGCCGCGCCCTTGATGCAGAGATACGGGATGACTTCGGGGGTAAGATTCGCCTGCTCGCTCATCGCTGGTCTCCTCCTGCCTGCGCGCGCACGCGACGCGATTGCACGTGGCGCCTCACGGCGGTCAAGATGTCGCCCCACCACTGGCCCCTCATGAGGATGAAGTCATCGCCGGTGAGCCCGTGCCGCGCAGGGTGACGGGCGGGCACGCTGTCCCAGCCGCGGTGGGTGACGGTCACGCGCGTACCCTCGGGGACTGGCTCGAAGCGGACCTCCACGCGGGTCACCTGGTCGGGGGCGAAGTTCGGCAGCCGCCAGGTGAGCGCGAGCCGGTGGGGCGGCTCCCAGACCTCGACGCGCCCCACGACGAACACCCGCCCCGCGGCCGCGTCTTGCACCTGGAGCAGGCGGCCGCCCACGCCGGACCGATGTCAAGGTGCCAGCGTACGGCGCGAGGAACCGATCCGCGGGCCGCGCCCCCACCATACATCCAGCTCCTCGGTGAATACCGCGAACACGAGTCCGTCTTCACGTCCACGTCGATCGAGACGAGACTCCGTCCTCGCGCTCACCCGCGCCGCCCCTTCTTCCTGCGCTCGACGTGCGCCTTGAACGCGGCGGCTGCCCGCCCGAGCGCCTGCACGTCGTCGAGCCACGCGCGGAATCGCCGAACGGCTCCGGCCGCAACCGGTAGAGCCGCACTCGCGCGTCGTCGTCAAGCCCGTTCCCTTCGACGAGCCCGCACTGGCGCAGGGCGCGTAGGTGGCGGCTCATGGCGGGCAAGCTCAGCCGGCAGACCAGGGCCAGCTCTCCGGCCCGGCGCGGGCCTCGGCGGAGGTGGTCCACGATCTGCCGGCGCGCGGGGACGGCGAGGCCGGCCAAGATTCGATCGAGGTTGGTCGCCACGGCAATAGCAGAGCCAACACACAGAGTTAATCATTGTCCAGCGAAGGGCTTCGCTCTGCGTGGGCCCGCAGCTGGCAACCGCCGGCCCTCTGGTCCTGTCCCCGAGGGTGCGGGACGTGGCTCCTGCGCGGCGGCGGTGCGCTTGGGGGAGACGTAGCCGGACCCCACGCCCCGCGGGGATCCCATCCCTCGGCCCCGAAGCCTCGGCCGACGCCGCTGTAGCGGTTCCCGAGGGGTCCTGTCCGTCCTGTGGGCAGAGCGGGCATATGCAGCCTGGCAATACGTGTGAGGAGAACGGGCGCGTGACCGTCGTTCAGGTTCGCCTCGGCGAGGGCTTTGAGTCCGCGCTGCGACGCTTCGGCAAGGCGACGTCGGGCGTGGTCGGCGAGGCCACGCGGCGCGGGCCCTCCCCGGCCTCAGTGGTGGGCTACGCCTCGGACGATACCCCGCCCAGACTCGCTCACGCTCCCCGCCGTCGCTGAGAGTGATGCGCTACGTGTGATTTGCTGGACGCCGCTTCACGTCCATCTCAACAGGCAGAATCAACATAGAGCGAATGAGGGCAAGCGCTGGGAACGCCAAGGCGAGCAGGCGGAGAAAGCACCCGATCGAGAGCAACACCAGTGCCGAAAGGACCGAACATAGTCCGCCAGAAGGCCGAGTCAGAGGGCGAGATAGGGGACGCCGTCCCGACACACGCGAAGGGCCCGACCAGCAGCGAGAGGGGCCAGCGCGCCCCGTGATGACCGTGAGGGCGAGAGAGTGGAGCGTGCCCAGCGACCCAAGATCCCGATCAGCACCAGCAACGTGCACGCTGAATATAAGCACCGATGTGATGAGGACGAGCAGCAAACTAGGTCCATGATCCAAAACCCCCGGGGTTGGTGGTGATCGATGACGCGACGAGCGCTCGAGAGGGGCGCGGTCAAGTCGATCGTCGTAGGGGGGCCGTTGGACGAGACGAGCTCTCTAACTTCTGAGGTTCGGGACAAGGATGGGAGTTTTAGCGCGAGCGGCACCATGCCGCGAGGACCGCGGCGCCGCGACGGCGTTTGGGGGAGACTCCCCTCGCGCGAACGGCCACGGCGCGGCCAGGACGCGCGCGGGGCCACGATCGACAGGCCTGCGGTGACCACGGACCTGGCCAGGCGCATGAATCACGTCGCTGGGGCGTTCCTGTTCCATGAAGAGGGGGTGAAACGACGCCCGAGCAGAAGGATGATAGACGGGGTCCCCATGTCGATCGACGAGGCACGCTACCAGACGAGGACGGGGTCCCCGCACCGAGTGAGGCGGGGACTGGAGGCGCCGCTCCCGTTGCCCCACGGCGCCATCGTACAACATGGAAGCCGCATGAAGCCCGGCCGACACTCAGAATAGACGGGGATGCCCTGGACAAGGTGATGGTCCTCCGGGCGTGGACGGCGCGACCGCTGGTGAACTCTGTTTCTGCGCGCCGTTCGAGGAGGGCGGGCGCCCGCCGGGCTCACGGTTCACCGGCGAGGATTCGTACACGAGGCGGTCCTGCCCGCTGGGCGAGCTCATGTGGTGACCCCGGCCAGTTCCGCGCGCCTGCGCCTGGTTGACGCCTGAACGGCTTCGCAGAGCGTAGTCGGCCCTTTTTCTGACGCCGGGTCCTGCCCGGCCTGCGGCGCACGCGCTGGGCGGCCGGGCCTGCGGCGTCCACGGTGTCGCTGAACGCTCACGTAAGCGGTTTCGGAAGCACGAGGCCCGGGCCGCGTGGCACCGCGGTGGCGGGGCATTGCTCGTCGCGTTCGGCGGTGCCGCAGGCCGCGAAAATACGAGACCGAGAAGCTCCGTGATCTGTGGGCAGATTTCAGCTTTTCCAGGCGGCGCCGGTGATTCGCGGCCCCCCCTCGTCTTCGAAACAGGCGACGAGCTCATTTTGTGGTCATCACCGAGACCTTTCGCCTTCAGGAAAAGCTAGCGGGACGTGAAGCCCATCCCCCCCCCCGCTCTCGCGGGTACCGCGATCCTGACTCACGCCCGGCCCTTTCCTCGTCGTTTGACCGCCATATGTTCTCCCTGGAGAACAATACTGTCGAGCGTATTCCACGGAACGAAGCCTCCTCCGCATCAGTTCACCACCCGCCGCCGCGCCGTCGAGGTTCGGCCGCGGCATGTACGCCCACGCGCGCATCCCAGCACGCCAGGTGATAGACCAGCGCGAAGAAGCGAAGGCGGACGGCGCCGTCGACCACGGGCCCGTGGCACCACGAGCAGATCGAGCCCTCGTCGTTGGGCCGCCAGCGCTTCGTCCAGGCTCACTTCTTCTCTCGAGGTCGAGCAGGGCCTGCGGCGTTCCAGCTCTCTGGCGGGTCCCCCGCATGTGGTCGCCGTCGATGGTCAACTCGGTCTGAATCTGTTCGTTGCCGAATCTCAGTTGGTTGCCCTGAAGCGTCGCCCGGATCTTCGTCGTGACGCCTGCCACCTCGACGGTCCCGTGCACGACGTTTCCCTGGACCTGGGTAATCATGAGCGCGAACGGCCCCTCTCTCCCGCTCCGGGGACCCGGGCCGCCCGTCACAGCGCCGGATGTCCACTTCCCTGTCCACTCACCAATCAGCGACTGCGGATCGAGCCCGGGTTGAGCCCCGCCCGTGGAGGCTGAGCTCGCAACGAGGATCACGACGAGAGCAAGGCTCAAGAGACCCTGTCGGATGACCATGGCTCCTCCCCTTTCTTTGGGCACGTTGAGCCGTGCCTGCTCTTCCAGGTCAGTCATCAGCGGCGCCGACTTTCGGCCGCGAGGATCTCGGCCACCACCCCGGCGACGTTCTTTCCCTCCCGGATCGCGCGCGGTCACGTACTCCGCCACGTCGTGGGGCAGGAAGAGCGTGAGCACGACCTTGACCCGGTGATCCCTGGTCCTGCCGCAGCGTCTCCAGTGCTGTCTCATCCCGGGCGGAACTTCCACCACCAGACAAACGGGGACCCGGAAGAGCCGCCACGTTGTAGCCGGCACCGTGCATCGCATCGACGACGTGCCCGACGCCCGCCCAGGAGTCGAGCCAGGCGCAGAAGGCCCTCCGGCCTCGGGCACGTCCTTCGGGAGGAGGACGCCGACCAAGGCGGTGGTGAGGAGAGAGCCAAGGCGGGCGATGCCGTCGTCTGACATTCCAGGATCGTAGCTGAGAGCGGGGGCGGCGCGCACGGCATCTAGCGCTGGGCCAGGCGCCGCCCCGCCGGCGGGACTTTTTGAAGGATGTGCCCGGCGGGGCTGTCGTGCAGGCTCGCCTGGCCTGATGTCCCATTTTCGAAGGCCCCGCGCTCGCGGGGCGTGGAGGCTGAATGATGACGCGTGTGATGACGATGCTGGCGGTGGTGGTCGTCGTGGTCCTGGCTGCGGGAGCCCCGGCGGCCAGTGCTCTCGACCTGACGGGAAACGGGGAAGGCAAGGCGACGTGCAAGGGCTCGCCTTCGGCGAGAAGGTCACCTTCACCTGCTGTGAGACCCTCGAGATCACCCAAAGCGGGGCCACCGTCAACATCCGCCTGCCCGAGAGCTCGGATCTGTGGCCTCGGCCTTCCGCCGCTTCGTGGGCACCGGCCGCCGCACGCGCTTCCGGCCGTTGAGCACGGCGCCACACGCCGGTCAGAACCGCGCCAAAAGCGCTACCGCGGTTCTGGCGAGACTTCCGCGCCCGGAGAACCCTCTACGGGCCCATGGTGGACCAAAGTCCACCTAGTCGCCTAGGGGGTGACGGCGCGACTATCTCCTTCGCCTGCACCCTGGTCTTTCGTGTTGGCGCCGCTGGCGCCGAGACCCCGGTGAATCTGGCGTGTCGAATCGGACAACGCCGTGAGGCCATCATGGACAAGCCCATACTTCGTCTCCTCATTCAAGAAAGGCTCGCCGACGGCCGTTTGCCGCACGACGACATCCCACGCGTCTGGGGCGGCCCCGGCAACGGGGAGACTTGTTACGGCTGCGGCGAGACCGTGACAAGCGCCCAGAGGCTGATCGGGGGTCTTGACGCGAGGGGATCGGGCGTCCGGTTTCACAGCGCGTGTTTCTACCTCTGGAGCGTAGAGCGCAAGCTGTCCGGACGGCCTCGGCGTGGAGTTCTCCCAGCAGACCCCCAGGCAGAGCGAGTATCTTGGCCCCCTTGAGGCGCCCGCACGCCTGGAGGAGGGGCGATCTGGTCTAGGGAGGGTGTCGGCATAGGGCTTGCGTTTCCCTCTCTGAACCCACCGCCCACACCGCAGCGCCGCCTCGCGCGTGAGTGTCGTCAACGAGCAGCCCGGGCAGGTCCAGAGCCGCGGGCCGAGCGCTGCTGAACCACGTACGTGTGCCGCCTAAAGCGGTGGTGACCCCGGCGGATTCGAACCCGTGTTTGAGTCACGACCACGTTTTCGCTATGTTACTCAGCCCCTCAGAAGCATTGGCCCCTTTAAGAAAAAGGGCGCGACTAAAACGCGCAGGCTCTTTCCGGGTGACGTCGCACCGGCCGTGTTCTAGTCGGGTGGTCGTTTTCGGCTGGCTTGCCGGCGCACGGGCCGCCGGCCAGGGAGTGGCCGGTGGCCCGTGCGGTGCCGTGCGCGGTCGTTCAGTCGCTTTCGGTACCGCCGTTCCTACTGTCGGCCTCCTGCACGACGACTGAGGGCGTCGCCGCCTGGCCGCCTTCAGGTTGCAGGGTCAGGGGCGTCTTCAGTCGCCGGCGCGGGCGAGGCGCTGACGCGCTCGCGAGCGGTGGCCTCGGGCGGTTTCCCGGCCACGCACGCCCGGCGGTGCACGCTGGGAGTCGCGGCGCTCCCCGCTCACCGGCCCGCGCTTGATCCACCGCACGCACGGCGGCCGGCTTCACGCCGAAGCCGCTTGGCCGCTCCCGCCACGGAGTAGCGTCCATCAGGGTAACGGTCGGGCAGGAGGTCGCGCCGCGGCCGATCGGGCGCGAGCCGGGAGATCCGCTCTTTCTTCCGGGTCCACCGGACCGCCCACGTCGTCCACGGGAGAGCTCGCCCCGTCCGCATCCCGTCCGCGTTGAGGATCGCCGCGATCTCCTCGTCGT
>CAWKCA010000039.1:0-37871 GCA_963848005.1 uncultured Candidatus Rokubacteria bacterium | reverse complement strand
CATCCAGGTGAAACTGGCGCTGCAGTGCCCGATAGGACATGCGTCCGCGGCGGCGGAGAAGGTCGAGGATCTGATCGAGCACATCATAAAATTCCATGCGCTGGACCTCTGCCCTATCCGTCCTTCTATCACGCCGCCGAGAAGCGAATTGGTCAGATCGGCCATCCGTGTTCGGCGATATCGACCCGGTTGCCCTCCGGGTAGCGGTCTTGCCCGCTCTCCGCCACCGCTCCGAAGGTGTTCGACTCCGCGGTCGTGTCGACGGCGTCCACCATGGCCTGGACGCTTTCCACCTCGAAGCCGAAGTGATTGATGCCCCACGGGATATCCGTCCGGTGGATCAGGGCGATGCCCACGAAGCCATCGGAGAGGTAGATCGTGCCGTTGGGCCCGCGGTACTTTTCCTCCACGCCGAAGATCTTCTTGTAGTACTCCGCCACCTGGTCGCGGTCCTGGACGTTCAGGGCAATGTGCCGGATCCTCGGCTTCGTCATGGCCACCTCCCTAGCCGAGCGCGGCGACGCCGGCGTTGGCGATCTGCTCGTCCTGGTGAGACTGGACTCCCGACACGCCGATCGCGCCCACGCAGTCGCCCTGGTACATGATCGGCACGCCGCCCTGGATCGGCAGGTTCTCCGGGAACTTGAGCATTGCCGGACGGTCCTTCACGAGATCCTCCCAGACCTTCGTCGGGCGCCGCGTGACGGCGGCCGTGCGCGCCTTGCTGGCGGCGACCTCGGCGGTCATGGGCCCGGCGCCGTCCAGACGCTCGAGGTTGCAGGAGGAAGCCGGCATCGTCCACGACGGCGATGGTGACGTTCCACTTGTTCTTCGCGGCCTCGTCCCGGCACGCGGCCATCATCTTGTGCACGTCGGCAGTGGTGAGCGCGGGCTTGTTGCGCATGGACCTTCCTCCCGTGTTCTCGTGAGATCGAACGCGCCCGGCGCGCCGGCGATCCGGCGCGGGGGCGCCGTCATGCTATCGCGACTCGGCGGGGCCGCGCAAGCCGGTCCATCTGCCGCGTGCCGGTTCTACGGGCCGTCACTCCATCAGCACGCCGCCGTCGATGTTGAAGCTCTCGCCGTATACGAAGCTGGCGGCGTCGGAGAGCAGGAAGAGGACGGCGCTGGCGATCTCCTCCGGGAGGCCGAAGCGGCCGACCAGGGTGCGCGCGAAGCCCTTCGTCATGGTGACGACCGCGCCCTTGCTGGCGGCGTAGGGAATGTTGGCGATCCAGGCCGCTACCCAGCTTGTAACTGTCCGAGCCGATACTGTCGGAGTCGCTACACGCTGGATGGAGTTTGAATTCTCGGGTGAAGTCGCAGCGTAGCGCGCTCCTGGAGCGCTCAGGTGACATCATGATCGATCTTCTCAGCGCGGGGCATGGGTAGATAGTACCCAGCGCATAATCACTCGAATTCACGCGTCGAGGGAGCGCCCGGGTGACCGGCTCCTCGACGCGTCGTGGTTTCTGTTCAGCGTCCCGCGGCGGCGCCCTTCGCCTCCACAGCGGGACAGCCGCGCGGTGACTTCGTCGATGAGCCGCGCCTGCTCCCGCGCCTGGGCGGCCTGCGTCTCGATCTCCCGCTGCTGCCGCTGCACCTCGTTCAGCAGCATGGGCGGGCAGCACGTGGTAGCGCACGCCGCGGGCTCGCCGTCCGCGTCGCGCACACCAACTCGGGGTAGATCTCGGCCACCTCTTCGGCGATGAGGCCGTACTGCACTGCCGCTCGCGGTCGTCCACGGCTGCCATGTATCGGAAGCTCACTCGCCGGAGTTTCAGCAACCCCGCGCTCGCGTCCTCCATCTCGCGGATCTCCTGCTTCACGCGACGCGACGAGCTGGGCTCCCCGAGCTGGCCGCCGCTGCACTGACGACAACCGGGTCCCCGGCGATCGACGACGCCCCGGATGCCGGCGATGAAGGTGCCCGTCTGGGTGCCCGCGGTGCCGATGCGGATGAGGGCGGTATCGGCGGCAGCGCCTTGGTTGCCGATGTGGATGTTGTTACTCCCGTAGTCACATTGACCCCAGCGAGGCCCCCAATGGCGGTGTTGCTGTTACCCGTGGTTTTGTTGAAGAGGGCGCGGACGCCCAGCGGCGGTGTTCTTGTTGCCCGTGGTGTTGCTGAAGAGGGCGCCGCTCCCCATGGCGGTGTTGTCGCCGCCCGTGGTGTTGTTGCGGAGGGCGCGGTTCCCCAGCGGCGGTGTTGATTGGGCCCGTGGTGTTGCTGAGGAGGGCCGACCCCGTGGCGGTGTCGGCGGTGCCCGTGGTGTTGTCCCCGAGGGCATGGACCCTGTGGCGGTGTTGCCGCCGCCCGTGGTGTTGCTGTCGAGGGCCGGGACCCCATGGCGGTGTTGTTGACGCCCGTGGTGTTGTAAGGAGAGCGTTTACCCCCAGCGCCGTATTGCAGACCGGCAGCTCCTCCACGTCAGTAAAGTAGCCGTAGACATCGATCACCAGATGGGCGGTGGCGACGGGCTGCACCATGACCGTTCCCCCGCGCCCCGAGCCCGATATCCACCGCGTTGGCCACCGTCCTCGCCGGCGACAAAATTCACCACCGACGCCAGGGGCGGGGCCCCGCTCGGCCAGGCGGTCAACCACCCCGGCCCTTGCGGCTGGGGGATCGTGAAATTGAGCGCGGCGGCGGCCGCCGTGGTGGGGACGCCACAGTCGGCCCCGCCGGTGGTCACCCCGCCAATCTGGACGGTCGGTGGGCACGTTCGCCTGGAGGGGCGTTCCCGTCACGCGCGTGTCGAGCGCCCGGCACGCGGTGGCGAGCGGGATGAACTCCGGCCCGCTGATGGGCTGCGCGGCGGCTGTGGCGGCCAGGCTGAGCGTCAAGGCGAGCACGAAGAGCATCGCGCACGTGCGAATCGATCCCATTGGACGCCTCCTTCCCCGTGGCTGGTGGGGTCTCGGCACGGGCGACGCGCCGATGCCGACGCGCATATCGTAAGGTTCTCCAAACCGGAGAACAATGACAAAAACCCGGAGGGACTAGCCGAAGCGCTTCGCGTTCCCCTCCCGGTGCAAAGAAGTTCCTTCGTCCCCACAGGGGACAAGTCATGTGCACGAAGCGAATGCCGCAGCGATCGCCGAGTTGAAGAAGTCACCGAAGCCGACTCGAACACGAAGGAGGGTCACGAAGTGTCCCAGCGCATTCATCTCGAAAATTCTGACGATGATCTTCGCCTGTTCTGGATTCACTCTCCGGTCGACATGCCGCATCGGCTCGGCGACTACGACATGATCGTACCCAAACACTTTCGACGCCAGCGACCCAGCCAGCGCGAGCACGCTGGAGCCCCGCGTCGTAGGTGCGCTTGCTGATTTGCCGACGCTCCGATGCGGACGAGAAGCCGCGCAGCACGGTCATGAGTTGCGCCATCTCGTCTTCGACGCTGATCTCGGCGCCGCCGAGATACCCCATGTATCGAGGCGAGATCATCTGGAACCGCAGAAGGCGATTATTAGGCGGGGCAAGAAGCGGCATGTGTGGCGTCCCGAGAGCGAGTGGATTCGGAGCACGGATGAAAATCTCCGCATCGTCTCGGATGAGCTCTGGAACAAGGCCCAAGAACGGCGCGCGGCGAGACGGCGAACATTTCCGCGCGCGGCGAAGACGGGGCACTTCATGGGCCGCCCGTCCTGGGTCGATGGGTACTCAACTCAACCACTCAACCCATCTGTGGACGGGCTTCGGCTCCTGCGCGGTGTGCTCGGGGAGAATTCGCGTCTTGAGCCAGCGCAGCGGGAAGTATTACGAGTGCGCCAATCGGCAGCGAGGCACGGCGATCTGCGCCAACACCACGATCGTCAAGGAGAAAGCGTTCGACGAAGCGCGGAAGCGAGCGCTGATGACAGTCTTGAATCCTGATGTGATCTCAGCCGCCGTCACGAAAGCGCTGAAGCGGATTCGAGCCGAGACGGAGAAGAGGGAGCGCTAGAAGCTGAGCGCGAGGGAGATGGGTGACGCGTCGGAGTCGGCTGCGCTCGATGCTGGGACGATCACGCGAGAACTTCGCGCGAAGATCTTCGCTATCCGGATCTTGATGTCCGGGAACATCACGCAAGCACGCGCGCTCTGGCGCAAGTTCTCGTCGGCCGGTTCGCGGTTCACCCGATCGATCAGGCCGGGAAGCGCGGGCTCAGGTTCGAGGGACGCTTGACGCTGGCGAAGCTGCTCGCTGACGAGCTCGAGCCGCGGCGTCACCAGACGGCGCGAGCACTCAACAGCTGGCGACGAGGGACTCCGTGAGTATCCGAGCCGATCGTCACGATGCGCCCCTGGCCGCGCGGGAGCATCCGGCGCAGGGCCGCCTGGACCGTGAAGAAGGTGCCCTTGGCGTTGACCGCGAAGACCCGATCCCACTCTGCTCCTCCGAGGTCACCTCGGGCAGCGGCTAAGGTGGTGATGATGCCGGCGCAGGTGACCAGGCCGTCGATCCGGCCGAACTCGCGCCTGTCGTTGGCCGTCACCCTCTGCTCCGGTCAATTCCTGCCCCCACGACTGCATCGGCGAGCGGGAGCATCGCGCGGCAGCGGCCAGCGTCAAGAGTCTCGGCGCCCATCAGCCTCGATCTCCTTCCGGCGTGCGAGCACTTCGGGTGACCGCGAGATGGCCCAGGAGAGCGCCAGGATTGCTCATGACATGGTCCTTGGTGTGTACTGATGCGCGGCAAACGCGAGATGAGAGAACTGGCGTGAGGCGGGCAGCCTCGGGTGAAGCAGGAGCGCTCTCGCGCGCCACGGCGCGCAGGGTGCGACCTCCTCGTGTCGTCAACATCGCCGACCTCCGGCGCCTCGCCGAGCGGCGCCTGCCCCGCGCCGTGTTCGACTACATCGATGGTGGCGCCGAGGCCGAGATCACCATGAGGGAGAATTGCCGCGCGTTCGAACAGGTGATGTTGCGCCCGCGCTCGGCCGTGGCGACGCCCGCCTGCGATCTTCGAACCACGGTCCTCGGCACCACGCTCGATCTGCCGTTCCTCCTGGCCCCCGTGGGCAGCAGCCGGATGTTCTACCCGCGCGGCGAAGAGGCCGCCGCGCGCGCGGCGGGCGACGCCGGCACGGGCTATATCCTCTCGACCTTGTCGGGAACGCGGCTGGAAGAGGTCAAGGCCGCCACGAATGGCCCCGCGTGGTATCAGGTCTATCTCATCGGCGGGCGTGAGGTCACCACCTCTGCCCTCCGGCGCGCCCGCGCGGCGGGTTTCTCCGCGATCGTCGTTACCATCGACACGCCGGTGTCGGGCCTGCGCGAGCGCGACGTGCGGAATGACGTGACCAGCCTCGCCTCGCGCCGGTTCTGGTCGACGCTCCGCGCTCTGCCGAACTCGCTTCACACCCGCGCTGGCTGACGGGCTTCCTCACGGATGGCGGCCTCATGAGCTTCCCCAACGTCGAGCTTCCCGGCCTGGGCCCGATGCCGTATGCCGACGTCGGCGTGGCCCTCGAGCAATCGATGGTGAGCTGGGGCGATCTGCACTGGATTCGCGACGTCTGGCAGGGCCCCATCGTCATCAAGGGTGTTCACACCGGCGACGATGGGCGCCGCGCCATCGACGCCGGGGCCCAGGCAATCGTGGTGTCGAATCACGGTGGCCGTCAACTCGATGGCGTGGCGCCGACGTTGCGCGTGCTCCCGGAAGTGATCGATGCGGTCGACGGACGCATCGAGATCCTGCTGGACGGGGGGATTCGCCGTGGCAGCGATGTCGTCAAGGCGCTGGCCATGGGCGCGACGGCCGTGCTGGTGGGGCGCGCCTACGCCTATGGCCTGGGCGCCGCCGGCGAAGCGGGCGTTCGCCGCGCGATCGAAATCCTCAGGAGCGACCTGATCCGCACGCTGAAGCTGCTGGGCTGCTCGTCCGTGGCGGCGCTCGATCGCTCCTATGTCGCCGTGCCCCCGGAGTGGGGGCCCGGCCGCGAGGCGCTCCCCCTCATGCCCGGTTCCCCCTGAACGCCGCCATGACCGAAGAGACTGGCGCCAGGGTGATGGCATTCTTTCCGATCTGTGCCAAGCCGCCAGCGACGAATAGCTCGATCCCGTCACTGGGTCACCTCGCCCTCGTTACCGACAGCGCGGCTCAGGGGCCGCGCCTCAGAGCCCGCAGTAAAGCTGTACGTGAGAGCTTGCCGGGCCGCGTGCTCCACGATCTTCTCGAGCGCAAGCGGCCCACCGCGGACCGGGCTCTCGCCACCGGCGTGTACAACCACGATCCGCCGCCGGCCCCCGTGCTGGCGACCGATCATGATACATAAGGTGCTCGCGCCGCAGCCCGGGCGAGGGGTGACAGCGAGCGCGTGCAGCGGGAAGGGAGGCCTCAATGCGGTGCGGCGGCACGGTGGTGCTGGTCACGGGTGGGCAGCAGGGTATCGGGCGGGCCATCGCCCTCGCGCTCGCGCGCGAAGGGGCCGACGTCGTGCTCAACTACCTCGACGATCCGGACGCTGCGGCCACCGTGGCGAAGGAGGTCCGCGCCACGGGCCGCCGGTGCCTCCCCGTGCAGGGCGACGTTTCCCGCGCGAGCGACGTGGCCGCGCTCGTGGACGCCGCCGAGCGTGGTATCGGCCCGGTCGACACGCTGATCAACAACGCGGGCACCTTTCCCCGCTCGGCGTTCCTCGACCTCACCGAGGCCGAGTGGGACCGCGTGCACGGCGTGAACCTCAAGGGCAGCTTCCTCACCGCGCAGGCCGTGGCGCGCCGGCTCGTCGCCCGGGGCGCGCCGGGCGCGATCGTCAACCTCGCCTCGTCCGCGGCTTACCGGAGCAGCCCGCGTGGCACCCACTACGTGGCCAGCAAGGCCGGGGTGGTCGGGCTCACGCGAGCCATGGCGCTGGAGCTGGCGCCGCACGGGATCCGCGTCAATGCCATCGCTCCGGGCCTCACCGACACGGCGCAGCCGCGCGACGGCCACAGCGAGGCCGAGGTCCAGGCGATGGCGCGTCAGGTGCCGCTGGGTCGCATGGGCCAGCCCGACGACGTGGCGGCCGTGGCCGTGTTCCTGGCGTCAGCCGATGCGCGTCACGTCACCGGGCAAGTCATCCACGTCAACGGCGGCGCGTATCTCGGATGACATCGCCGTGCACTGCCGGCCGGGCCGTGTAGGCGCGTCGTCGTCGGGGCGGGTGGGTCCCCGGCGCCCCGAGGGGCAGCGGCGCCGTCCGCACACCAGTTGACGCCCAGGCGGCCTGACTTGTACATTGTACGCATGAAGACGGTCACCGCGTCCGAGGCTCGGCGGCAGTGGTTCCGTCTTCTGGACGAAGCGGCCCAGGGTGAGGTCATCGTGCTCCAGCGGAAAGGACGTCGGCTCGTCCTCCGCCGCGAAGACGCGGGTAAGGCCAAGGCGACATCGCCGGATCCCGGGTATCGCCGTCTCCTGCGTGTGCCACGCGTCGACCAGGCGGACCGGTGGTCCTGGGAGTGGAGGCCCGAAGGAGGCCTGACACCTCGACGGGCTCCCGCCCGGTGACCCTCCTCCTCGACACTCACTTCCTCATCTGGCTCGTCCTCGGATCGAAGCGACTCGCCGAATTTCCGTGGATCGAGCGCCACCGCCCGTGGGGAGTCTCGCCGGTCTCCTTCCTGGAGATCCAGTTTCTCGCGGAGATCGGGCGGCTTTCGGTCCGCAACCCCGAGTTCATGAGCGCCGTCATGGACGACCCGCGGTTCACGGTGGACGATGTCCCGCTGGTGACCGTGATCCGCCACGCGCTCAGGCTCGACTGGACGCGCGATCCGTTCGACCGCATGCTCGTCGCCCATAGCCTGGCCCGTCGGATTCCGCTGTGTACCGTCGATCGCCGCATTCGCACGCATCATCGATTGATAGCCGCCGAGTAGATACCGCCGGCGCTCCCCGAGCGCCCGCGCCAACTCGATCCCGAGGAGGATCGTGTAGGCGGGCCCTCCTGGCCGAGTGCAGCCGCGCCCGCGAGCCCGCTCGTCGCCCTCGTCGCCGATGACCTCCTGGTCGAAGGGCGCTCACCCGTCCTTGCTACGGCGCTCGTACGAGACGGAGTAGGCGGCAGACCGGGCCAGCAGAATCGGATCGGCCGAAAGATCGATTCCGTCCGTCCGGTTGGTGGGGTCGAATACCAGGCGGCGCTCGTCGGCTGCGCCGGTGGGAGAGATGCCGGTCACCTCCAGGCGCCCCAGCTCGACAAGGGGCCGGTCCGCAGGCCACAGGGCGGTGACGTCATCCGTCGGATCGCCCTCCCCCGCCACCTGCAAGAAGAGGCGGAACACCACCGGGCCATTTCTCAGCCGGCTCTCGAGCTCGTCGCGCAGGAAGTTCGGGCTCCGCTTCCCCGCGTCGTCAGGGGAGAGATAGGCTTCCCCCGCTTCAGGCATCCAGCGATAGCGACCGAACCGGCTCGTGCCATCCGCGGCTGTGAAGAGGAAGGCGTGCTCGGCGTGGTAGCTCGCCTGGGCGTAGCTGCCCGGCACCGGTTTCTTCATCAGGCGCTCGATGAAGGCGCCGGCGGCGGGGTGATTCGCCACGAAGCTCGGCACCGCGTTGGGCACAGGCTGGCCGGTGACCGGGTCCGGGAGCTGAGCCCGGAGGAACGCGAGAAAGTCCTCCGGTGTCCGCGTGGGGAACCCCTCGATGGAGTTGGCCAGGATGTCGGCGCTCTTGCCGTCGGGTAGCTGGAACTTCACCGACAGCGCCCGCACGCCGGGGAGGCCATCGTGCACGTCCGGGTTTCCGCTGGCATTGGAGAAGCGGATGACCGCCGGCACCGGCTGGCCTTGCAGATGCGGCGCCCGGCTCACGCGGCGGGCATCGGATGCGGCGTGAAACACCCCCGAGCACACGATGCCCTTGGCGTGGGCAGGACGGAAGCCGGGATGCGACCCGGCCAGCGCCCTCATGACCTCGACGAGTTGAGCGTGAACGGTGGATGCCCTGGACTCTGACATTGACGCCTCCTTCGCGAGCGCTCTGCAGCGCGCTCCTCTTCGCGCGAGCGCTCAGGTTCCCGTTGCCAATCGGGCGTAGGAGCGCATCGGGCTCGTAGATCCGCCCGCGGGCGACGACCCGCTCGATGCGCCGCGTGTTCCGGATGTCCGCCAGCGGGTCGGCGGTCAGCACCACGAGGTCCGCCGCGCGGCCTGGCGCGATCGTGCCGAATTCCCCGGCGCGGTCAAGGCGCTCGGCGGGGCGCCGCGTCGCGGCCAGGAGCGCGTCGGTTGGCGACAGGCCGGCACGGACGAGCAGTTCCAGCTCCCGGTGGATCGAGTAGCCGGAGACGATCGCGACGTTGGGACAGTCGGTGCCGGCGAGCACGGTGCCGCCCGCGCGATGGAACCGGCCGACGAGGGTCGATCAGATTCTCCCAGCCGCGGCGGGTCCTGTCGATCGCTGCAGGGGAGGCGCCGGCGGCGGCCTGGCGACGCTCGGCCCAGCGGCTGATCAGCTCGTCGCGCACGCGCGGTGGCAAGAGCGGCAACAGCGGCGTGCGCTCGGGATCATCCATGCTGGCGTCACCCACGTCCTCGCCGAGGGCGCCCGGGCGCGCCGCGAAGAGCACCAACGTGGGGTCGAGCGCCGTCCCGGCCGTGATCAGCCGGTCGAAGAGGCGGGTCACCGCGTCGCTGCCGGGATCGACATCGGCGAGCCAGCGCCACATCCACCCGCCGTACTCGAACGGCGTGAGCCGGCCGGCGTCCGGCGGTCGCAGGGACTCGGGGGCGAGCTGGCCGAACACCATCATGTGCTCGACGCAATCGACACCCGCATCGGCAGCCTCCGTCCCCCACGTGGCCTGCTGGTGCATGAACACGCGCAACCCGTGGGAGCGGGCGCGCGCGCACGCCCGCTGCGCCGTCTCCGGCCGGATCGTCACGTAGAGTTTGACGGCGTCCACGCCGGCGTGGGCCAGTCCATCGACGGCATCCTCGATGCTCGCAGGGTCGACGCGCCGACTCATGTGGGCGAAGCCCTGGTATGGCTCGCCCTCTTCGAGGAAGGGCCCGGCGAAGAGCAATCGAGGGCCAGGCGTCGCTCCCGTCTCGATGGCGGTTCGGTGGGCCACGAGGTCGGGGAGCTGGCCGCCGAGGTCGAGGACCGTGGTGACCCCGGCCGCCAGGAACAGCGCGGAGTGCTGACGGTCGGGCCCCAGCACGTGGACGTGCATGTCGGTGAGCCCCGGGATCACGAAGCGCCCGCGGGCGTCGAAGATCTGCGCGCCTTCCGGAGAAGGCGTGGCCGCCGCGGGGCCCACGCGGGTGAAGCGGCCCCTCTCGATCACCACCGTCGCGTTGGCCAGGGTGGGACCTGCCGCTTCCGTCGAAGAGCGTGGCCCCGGTGATGGCGAGCGGGCGCTCGGAATCGAAAGCGGTCATACATCGCCCTCCGCTCTCTACCATGGACTACGCGTATCGCGAACGCCATGAGGAGGCGCTCTTGGGTTCAGGACACGGCGCTTGACGGCGCCGAGAGCGGTCGTCTACCGTCTCCGCGTGATGGCCTCGCCGGGCCGATGCTGGACCAGGTGATCTGGTGATCGGTCAGTCGCCGCGACGCAAGGAAGACGAGCGGCTGATCACCGGTCGCGGGCGCTTCATCGACGACATCGTCCCACCCCGGCTCTGCCATCTCGCGGTCGTTCGTTCGACGCACGCGCGCGCGCGGATCGTCCGGATCGATGTGGAATCAGCGCGGACGCTTCCCGGCGTGGCGGTCTTTCTCGCCGCCGACCTCCCTGAGCTGGCGGATCCGCTGCCGGCGGCGAGCGCGGAGTCCACGAACCCCTACGTGCGTCTCGACACGCCCCGCCCGCAGCGGGCACTCGCGCAAGGCGAGGTGCGCTACGTGGGTGAGCCGATCGCCGCCATCCTGGCCCCCGACCCGTATCGAGCGGCCGATGCCCGCGAGGCCGTCCGCATCGAGTACGAGCCGCTGCCGGCCGTGATCGATGCCGAGGCCGCGATGAGCGCTGGCGCCCCGGCGGTGCACGGCGGATCCAGCAACGTCGTCGGCCATGTCAGCACGGTCATCGGCGACGTCGAGCGCGCCTTCGCCGGGGCCGACGTGGTCATCGAGGATCATCATTCTCACGTGCGCGTGTCCTCCATGGCCATGGAGACGCGCGGCGTGTGCGCCGCGTTCGACTCGACCACCCGGACCATGACGGTCTGGGCGCCGCACCAGGCTCCGTTTGCCTTGCGGGCCGCGATCGCCGCGCACCTGGGGCTCCCCGTCGAGAGCGTCCGGGTCGTCGTCCCGGACACCGGCGGCGGGTTTGGCCCGAAGATCGCGGTCTACCCGGAAGACGTGATCGTCCCTGTCCTCGCCTACCGCCTCGGGCAGCCCGTGAAATGGATCCAGACGCGCGCGGAGTTCATGCTGAGCTCGCACCACGCGCGCGAGCAGATCCATCACGCCAGGCTCGCGGCGACGCGGGAGGGGCGTGTACTCGGCCTCGACGTGCGCATCGTGAAGGACGTCGGCGCCTACCACTACTTCTCCGTCAGGGAGCCGACGAACACGATCAACCACCTGCCGTCGCAGTATCGGGTTCCCGCGTTCCGAGCGGAAGGTTTCTCGGTGGTCACCAACAAGGTCCCCAGCTCGCCCTATCGCGGCGCCGGCCGTCCGGAGGCGATCCTCGTCATCGAGCGATTGCTCGACCGTCTCGCCGCGACCCTCGGGCGAGACCCCGCCGAGATCCGCGCGAAGAACCTCATCCCGGCGCACGAGATGCCCTACCGACCCGGCCTCGTCTACCGCGACGGCGTGCCCGTGAGCTACGACGGCGGCGACTATCCGCTCGAGCTCCAGCGCGCGCTCGATCTGCTCGACGTACGCCGGGTGGCGCACGCGCCAGGCGGAGCTGCGCGCCCAGGGCCGCGCCGTCGGCCTCGGGATGGCGGCATATCTAGAGGCGGGCGGCGGCGTGAATCCCGGCGAATGGGCCACGGTGAAGATCGACGAGCACGGAGGGGTTGCCGTGCTCATCGGCGTCTCCGGCTCGGGCCAGGGCCACGAGACCGTGTTCGCCCAGGTCTGCGCGGAGTACCTCGGGGCCCGGTTCGAGGACATCCACGTGCGCGGGGGCGACACCGCGCTCGTGCCCCACGGCTACGGGACCGGCGCCAGTCGCGTCGCGATCAACACGGGGAACGCCGTGGCCGACGCGGCGGCCGCGGTGAAGGCCACGGCGTGCCGGGTGGCCGCACGCCTGCTCGAATGCGCCGCGGCCGATGTCCGCCTCGAGGGCGGGCAGGCCTTCGTGGTCGGAACGCCTGCGCGCGCGATCTCGCTGGGCCACCTGGCGCGGGCTGCCCTCCGCGATCGAAGCCTCGTCGAGCTTGGTGGGCCGGGCCTCTGGGCCACGAAGTTCTATGCGTTGCCCACGGTGACCTGGGCGAGCGGCGTCCACGCGGCGGTCGTGGAGGTCGACGTCGAGACGGGGCGTCTCACCGTTCTCCGCTACGTCGTCGTGCACGACTGCGGCCGCCAGATCCACCCGGTGATCGTCGACGGGCAGACCGTCGGCGGCCTCGCCCAGGGTCTCGGGGTCGCGCTCGGCGAGCACGTCGTCTACGGCGACGACGGCCAGCTCTTGACGGGCACGCTGATGGACTATCCCGTTCCCCGCGCCGACGAGATGCCGCCGCTCCTCATGGAGCACCTCGACTTCGCCACCGACCACAACGCGCTCGGCGTGCGCGGGGTCGGCGAGGCCGCCACGGGGCCACCGGCGGCGGTGATCGTCAATGCCCTGGCCGATGCCTTCGCGGGGCGGCTCGACATCCGAGCACCGGTCCTGACACCCGGGCGCGTGTGGACGCTGCTCCGCGAGGCCGGCATCGTGCCTCAGAGACCGTCGGTCCCCCGAGTAGATCTCGGCCACCTTCGGGATCGCGGACGGATCGCGCTGGACGTCGACCTTCACGACGCCGGGCCGCTCCACCGCAAGGACTTCATCCCCCCTGCCGGTCGAGGAGATGAGCGCGCGCCGCCGTCAGTGCACCTGGTTGGATTCGAGCCGACCTTCAGAGCTGAGGCGTGCTCTGGCGGGGCAGCCCGAGCGCCACGAGGACGCCCAGGGCATTGCCGCCGGCGGCGATCACGACCGCCACCCCATAGCCCTGGGTCAGGTCGAACAGGCGGCCGGCGACGATCGGCAGAACGATGGCGGCGGCGCACCACGCGAGATAGAGCCGGCTGGCCACCCGGCCGTAGAGTGCGCGTCTCCAGTAGACGGCGACCGCGGCCGCCGTGACGCCGGAAATCAACCCGTAGCCCAGTCCCACGAGGGCCAGCGCGAGGACCGATACGTGGGGGCCGGGCCACAAGGTGAGCGTCACGTTGCCGGCGAGGGCGACGGCATGAGCGCCGGCCGCCACCGTGGGAATGGCGAGCCAGTCGACCATCCACCCGCCCCCCAGACGTGCGGCGGCGATGCTGCCGGTGATGAACGTCGTGCCGTAGACGGCGAGCGGCATCGCGCCGCCATAGGCCGTGATGATGCCCGCGGCCTGACTGAGCACCATCAGCCCGGCGGATGCCGCCAGGAAGAAGACGAGCCACAGTCGCCAGAACACCGGCCGGCGGCGCTCGTCCTCGCCCGGCGCGCACGTCCCCGGTCGCCGCCGCAAGGGTGACACCGGAATGCGCGATCAGCCACGCGCTGATCAACCCGGTGACGGCCAGGACCGCGGCGAGTCCCCCGAGCGTGGCGCGCACGCCGAGCTCGCGGACGGCCCAGCCAAAGACGGGCGCGGCGATCATGGCGCCGGCCGGATACAGGCTGACGATATAGCCGTTCACCAGGCCTCGGCGGCTTCTCACCGCCAGGTTCACCGTCTGCTGCACGAGGATGTAGGCCGCGCCGCCCCCGGCCCCGAAGAGCACCCCGTACCCGATGGCCAGCTGAGCCAGACCGCCCGCCGTTGCGGCCAGCGCGATGCCCAGGGTGCTCGCCGCCGCGCAGGCCAGCACCAGGAGGGGGGTCGATGCCACACCGTAGACATAGGGCGCCAGGTTCATGCCGGCGCCAAATCCAGCAGACGCCAGGGCGAAGACGAGCGCGAGATCGGCTCGGCTCAGCCCGAGCAGAGTTTCCAGCGGGCGCAGGAACACGCTGAACGCATAGAGCGAGCCGAGCGGGGCATTGAGCGCGGTTGCCGCCGCGACGGTGCGCCACGGGCTCGGCCTGCCGTCGGTGTCGCTTGCGATGATCAGCCGTCCCCGTGTGTTCTGGCAGTGGCCGCCGGCGAGCTTGATGCGAGGGCGGTGCTTGCGAGGAGAAAGTATACGCTTTACCTTTCTCTCGGATCCAAGGAGGTCTCGAGTGAACAACACGACGCGCTTTTCCGTGTTTGCCTCGGTTGCTTTCCTGTCGCTCGGCCTGACCGGGAGCGTTCAGGCACAACAAGCCGGCGTGACCTTCTTCGTCACCAGCGTCGGTTCCGGGAAGGGCGCTGACCTCGGTGGCTTGGCCGGGGCGGATCGGCTCTGTCAGACGCTCGCGAGCGCCGTGGGGGCGGGCGGCCGTAGCTGGTACGCGTACCTCAGCACGCAGGCCTCCGGCGGCACGGCCGCGGTCAATGCGCGCGACCGCATCGGCCGCGGTCCCTGGCTGAACGCCAAGGGGGTCGTCATCGCCGGCAACGTCGACGAGCTGCACGGCAACAACAATCTGACCAAGCAGACTGCGCTCAACGAGAAGGGCGAACTCGTCAACGGTCGCGGCGACACGCCGAACCGGCACGACATCCTGACCGGCACGACACCGGACGGCCGCGCGCCGACCGGTGATCAGGACATGACCTGCGGCAACTGGACGAAGAGCGGCGAGGGTGCGGCCATCGTCGGCCACCACGATCGAATGGGGCTGCGCGACGACGCGCCCTCAAAATCCTGGAACTCGTCGCACCCGTCTCGCGGCTGCAGCCAGGACGCGCTGAAGAGCTCGGGCGGCGACGGCCTGCTGTACTGCTTCGCGAATTAGTGAGATGGGGGGCCTAGCCCGGGCCCCCCAAGCCCCCCGACGCTCGGCGGCCGTCCCCTACGAGGGCGAACAGGCGCGGCGCCGTCAGCGGGTAGAAGTCGATGGCGCCGGAGTCGATTCCCAGCCCGCCCAGGGCGTCGGCCACCGCGTTGGCGACGGCGGCCGGCGCGCCGATGGTGCCCCCTTCCGCCATGCCCTTGCTCCCGCCCGGCGTGTGCGGCGACGGCGTCTGTAGATGGGCGATGACGAGAGCCGGCACGTCGGCCGCCGTCGGCAACGCGTAGTCCATGAACGTGCGCGACAGGAGCTGGCCGGCCTCGTCGTAGATCAGCTCCTCCATGAGTGCGCCGCCGATGCCCTGGGCGACGCCCCCATGGAGCTGGCCGTCCACGAGCATCGGGTTGATGAGGGGCCCGCTGTCGTGCGCAATCCAGTAGCCGAGGATCTCCACGGTTCCCAGCTCGCGGTTCACCTCGACGGCGGCGACGTGGACACCGTAGGGATAGGTCCAGTTGGCGGGCTGGTAGGTGAAGCGCGACTCCAGCCCGGGCTCCATCCCGGGCGGGAGGTTCTGTCCGCGATAGGCCTCCTGCGCCACCGCGGCGAGGGCCACCGCGCGGTCGGGGGCGCCACGGACGCGGCAGTGGCCGTCGGCCACCTCGATGTCCGCCTCGGCCGCCTCCAGGAGATGGGCCGCCATCCGGACGATCTGCTTGCGCAACGCCCGGGAAGCCTCCAGCACGGCGGCGCCGCCGACCACTGACCCCCGGCTGTCGGCCGTTCCGTAGCTGCTGTACGGGCACCGCTCGGTGTCGCCGAGGATCACGCGCACGTGGTCGTGGGGCAACCCCAGCACCTCTGCCGCGATCTGGGCGAGTGACGAGCGAATGCCCTGGCCCAGCTCGATGAGTCCCATCAGCACGGTGGCCCGTCCGGAAGCGTCGAGGCGCATCACCGCCGTCTCGTAGCCTCCCTGCCGGTTGCCCATCGCCGCCATCAGGCGGGACGGACCCATGCCCGTCAGCTCGACGTACGCGCAGAGGCCGACGCCGATCAGCCGTCCCTTCGCCCGCTCGCGCGCCTGCATCGCGCGCAGGCCGCGGTAGTCGGCGATCTCGAGCGCGCGCTCCAGCGCCTGGCCATAGTTGCCGCTGTCGTAGAGGAGCCCCGCCGCCGAGCGGTAGGGGAAGGCATCGGGCGGCACGAAGTTCCGGCGGCGGATCTCGGCGGGATCGAGGTCCAGACGCGCGGCGGCGATGTCCATGAGGCGCTCGATCACGAAGGCCGACTGCTGCATGCCGAAGCCGCGGTAGGCGCCGAACGGCACCTTGTTGGTGACCACCGCCTCGATGCGGCACCGATAGTGACGGACCGCGTACATCCCGGGGATGAGGACGCCCGTGAGCATCAACGGCCCCGCGCCCTTGGTGTGCAGGTGAGCGCCGACGTCGCCCCGGACGTGAGTGTCGAGGGCCAGCAACACGCCCCGCTCGTCGAAGGCGGCCCGCGCCCGCACGCGCTGCTGGCGCGCGTGGACGGTGGCCACGAAGTGCTCGCTGCGATCCTCGACCCACTTGACCGGGCGGCCCAGCCGCAGGGCCGCCACGCACACCAGAACCTCCTCGGGGTAGTAGTGCAGCTTGACGCCGAAGCCGCCGCCGACGTCGGGGACGATCACGCGGATGCGGCTCTCGTCGAGGTGGAGCATCGAGGCCAGGACCGTCCGGTAGAGGTGCGGCGCCTGGCTGGACGCCCACACGGTGAGCTCGCCGGTGGCGCGGTCGAATGACGCGCACGCCACCCGTCCCTCCAGCGGCGCCGCCGTCTGCCGGGGCAGGGTGAAGGTCGCCTCGACGATGGTGTGGGCGGAGGCGAAGGCGCGGTCGGGATCGCCGGTCTCGATGTCGCGCGAGACGGCGACGTTATCGGGCCACGGCGCGTGCAGGCGCGGAGCGTCCGCAGCCATCGCCTGGTCGAGATCGGTGACGGCCGGCAGTGGCGCGTACTCGACCGCCATCCGATCCAGCGCGTCCTCGGCCACATAGCGGCTCTCGGCCACCACGGCCGCCACCGGCTGTCCGACGTAGAGCACCGTGTCGGCGGGGAGGATCGGAAACCCCGTGTGCCGCTGGCTCGGTGGCTGCGTGAGCACCGGCAGTTCGCCCAGCCCCTCGATGTCGCGCACGCCGAGCACCGCCACCACGCCGGGGAGCTTCGCGGCGGCCGCAAAGTCGGTCGTCTGGATGCGCGCGTGGGCGTGCGGGCTCCTGAGCACCGCCAGGTGCAGCAGGCCGGGGAGCGCCAGGTCACCCACATAGGCGCCCTGGCCCCGGAGCAGTCGCGGGTCCTCCTGCCGCCGTACCGACTGGCCGATCAGACGGCTCGTCTCCCGAGTCGCCACGGTGCCGCCTCCTTCGCGAAGAGCCCGGGCGGGCGTTCGAGCCTCAGCGCGCCTTCAGGATCTCCGGCGACACACGAAACGGGTTGACGACCCGGACCGTGCCCAGCATCAGATCGTCCTGGAGATCCTCGGTGAGGAGATACGTGCAACCGGCGACCTGAGCGGCCGCGGCAATCAACGAGTCCCACCACGAGAGACGATGGCGATCCTGGACGTTCCACGCGGCTTCGAGGACGCGGGTGTCGACGGTGACCGGCCGCCACGGGAGGAACGAGCGCACGTCTCGCCGCGCGCTCTCACGGTCGAGCCCCGGGTCGAGCTTCTCGGTGACGGTGACGTAGAACTCCTGGAGAACCTGGTAGCTGAGCCGACCCTGTCGGGTCGTCCACAGGTGAGACATCCAGGCCCTGGCCTTCTGGTGTTTCTCGCCCTCGGAAACGTCACGACTGTAGACCAGAACGTTGGTGTCGACGAAGGTCTCACCGGCCATAGAGATCGGCGCGCCGTGGGTATCTTGTCCCCGTCTTTTTGAGCTTTCGAGTGGGCCGCGCCAGGTACTCGCGCATCGCTACCTCGTAGCTCTGATCCTCGACCATCTTCTCGCGCAGCAGCTCGCCGACCAGGCGGGAGACGCTGGTGTCGCGCTCGGCCGCCCGGATCCTCGCCCAGCGGGCCACATCCTCCTCGAGGGTGATGGTCACGTTCTTCAGTCCCACGATATCAGTGTAACACGAGGCTCGTGTCGAGCAGGCCGGGTCGAGGTGCCGTTCGCCCAGGACGGGAGGTGTTTCACGCGGCCCGCCGCGCAGATAGCACCGAGCTTCGTGTCACTCGCTTGCGCAAAGGGCTCGCCCCGAGGAGGGGGCGGGCTACCATCAGTTCGTGAACAGCTTGATCATCGAAGGTGGACGGCCGCTTTCCGGCGAGATCACGGTGGCGGGCAACAAGAACGCTGCGCTGCCCATGCTGGCGGCCACGCTACTGACGGACGAGCCCGTCACGCTCGAGAATGTCCCCGAGATCCGTGACGTCCTCACGATGCAGGCCGCGCTCTCTGATCTCGGGCGCGAGCCTGACTCCGGCGGGCAATGGTGGGCTGAGCTGCCGGACGAGTCGCCTTCTGCACACCACGCCGGCCCCGAAAATCTGCCAGAAGATGCGCGCGAGCTTCGTCCTGGCCGGACCTTTGCTGGCTCGTGCCGGCCGAGCGGAGCTGCCTGCGCCCGGTGGCGACAGGATCGGCCGCCGCCCTGTCGATGCGCACGTCGAGGCGTTGAGCGCGCTGGGCGCCGAAGTCGAGGTCCGCCCCGATGGCTACTCGATGACGGCGCCCCGCGGTCTACGCGGAGCGGACATCTTTCTCAGCGAGATGAGCGTCATGGCCACGGAGAACGCGCTGATGGCGGCCGTCCTCGCCAAAGGCGACACCATCCTGCGCAATGCCGCTTCCGAACCTCACGTGCAGGACCTCTGCAACATGTTGAGCGCGATGGGCGGGCGCATCGATGGGATCGGAACCAACACGCTGCACATCGAGGGAGTCGACCGGCTCGCCGGCTGCACGGCCCGCGTCGGTCCCGACTACCTCGAAGTGGGTAGTTTCATCGCCCTCGCCGCCCTGACCGGCGGCGAGTTGCTCATCCGTCGCGCACGCCCCGCAGAGCACCGCGTGACGAAGATCGCCTACGGCAAGCTGGGGGTTCAGTGGGAGGTGCGCGGCGAAGACATCTTCGTCCCTCGTCATCGGGAGCTCGTGGTGCACGAGGGTCTCCACGGCGCGGTGCCGCGAATCCACGATGCCCCCTGGCCTGGCTTTCCCGCCGATCTCACCTCGATCGCGCTGGTGCTCGCCACGCAGGCGCGCGGCACATCCTTGATTCACGAGTGGATGTACGAGAGTCGGCTCTACTGGGTCGATCGACTGATCTCGATGGGCGCCCGGATCATCGTCTGTGATCCGCACCGTGCGGTGGTGATAGGTCCGTCCAAGCTCTACGGCCAGACGGTGTCGAGTCCCGACATCCGGGCCGGCATGGCCCTGCTGATCGCCGCGCTGGTCGCCGAGGGCCACAGCACCATCCACAACGCGCAGCAGATTGACCGGGGCTATGAGCGCATCGACGAGCGCCTGCGGGCCCTGGGAGCTCGAATCTCGCGCGTCGAGGCGCGCAGAGGCTGACGAGCTGGCCAGAACCAAGCGCGCGGGGTGCGATACAGTGTCGATCGGGCGGCCGGGAATACCACCGACAGAGAGAGGGAGTGACCACCATGAAGTTCGGCTGGATGACCCTGTCGCTCTCGCCGTCGGCCGCGGATGATCTCGCGTGCGTCCATCAGCAGCTCGAGCAGGGCGTGTTCGCCGAGGCGATGGGCTTCGACTATCTCTGGCTCACCGAGCACAACTTCACCGGGGAGTGCGCCTACGCCGACCCGATTCCCGTTCGCCGGCGCCCTCGCGGCGCGGACCTCGCGCGCGCGGATCGGGTTCGCCGTCATCCAGATGGCGCTCCACCATCCCGTGCGCCTGGCCATCCAGCTCGCCGTGCTCGACAACCTGAGCCGGGGGCGCCTGGAGGTCGGCATCGGGCGCGGCTCCAGCTACAACGAGTACGAGTACGTCGGCTTCGGGCTCAGAAGCGACGACAGCCGCGACCGGATGGAGGAAGCGGTCGAGGTGCTCACGCGCGCCTGGACCGAGGAGCCGTTCGTCCACGAGGGGAAGTTCTTCTCGGTCCGGCTGCCCGCGGTGCGGCCGCGCCCGGTGCAGCGGCCGCATCCGCCGATCTGGCGCAGCGTGATCTCGGTCGAGTCACTCGTCGAGAGTGGGCGGGCCGGCATCCCCGTGATGATGTCGCGCGTGCCGAACGCGAGAATTCCCGAGCGTCTCGCGCGCTATCGCGAGGGGCTCGAGGCCGGCGGGCACGACGCGGCCACCCAGCGCCGTCTCCTCGGCGAGGCGTCCGTCTGGCGCTTCTTGTACGTCGCCGACAGCGAGGCGCAGGCGGAGGACGACGTCCACGCAGCAACCTTGCACTACCGCCAGCACATGCATCACGTCCGCGAGGCCTACAACCCGGCCGACTTCCACGTGAACGCCGCGGCCATCAATCCGTGGATGGACCCCGCGGTCTCTCATCCGGACGGTGTGCGCTTCGTCCTCGAGACCGGCGCCCTCTACGGAACGCCCAAGCGCGTGGCCGAGCAGATCGCGGCGCTGCGCGAGGTCGGCCTCGGCCACGTCATGTGCCAGGCGAGCTGGGGCGGACTCGCGCACGACAAGGCCATGGCGTCGCTGCACCGCTTCGGCGAGCACGTCGCGCCGGCGTTCCGCGACTCGTAGGCCCGTTTCGGCGTATTGCGAGAGGCGCCCCGGGTTGTCGCCGGGGTGCCCCGAGCGTCGGGGGCATGGGGCCCTTCGAGGTCTCCCGATCTCGCTCCTCGATCAGGTCACCAGGGCGCGGGCGCGAAACTGCGGGTCGTCGTAGGCGCGCGTGGCCAGGATCTCGCGGAGCGCCATGACCGCGTCGAACACGTCGGCGTGACGCACGTAGAGCGGGGCGAAGCCGAAGCGCAGCACGTCCGGGGACGCGGAAGTCGGCGATCACGCCGCCCGCGATCAACGCCTGGATGATCGCGTATCCGTCCCGCGTGGGCGTAGGAGACCTGGCTCCCACACCGCTCCGGGTCGGCGGGGGAGACGAGGTGAAGCTCGAGGCCGCCGCACTCCTGCTCCACGAGTCGGCGGAACAGCTCACCCAGGGCGACGGACTTCGCGCGCACCAGACGGAGATCCACCCGGTCGAACATCTCGACGCCCGCGTCGAGGGCCGCCAATGACAGCACCGCCGGCGTGCCCACCAGGAGCCGCTCGATCCCGGGTGCCGGTTCGTATGTCGTGGCGAAATCGAAGGGTCGAACATGCCCCATCCACCCGGAGAGCGCGGGCTGGATCCGTCGCGAGCCATCGCTCGGCCACGAACAGGTACGCGGGCGCGCCCGGCCCACCGTTGAGGAACTTGTACCCGCCGCCGACGGCCAAATCGACACCCGCCTCGTTCAGCGCTAGTGGCATGGCGCCTGCCGAGTGTGAGAGGTCCCACAACGCGAGCGCCCCGGCCGAGTGGGCGGCTTGTGTGAGCGCCGACATGTCGTGGATCGCTCCGGTGCGGTAGTTCGCGTGCGTGAGCATCAGGACCGCGACGTCGCCGTCGAGCGCGCCGGGCAGGGCCGTCGGCCTCGACCGTGCGCAGCTCGACGGTGTCGCCGAGCAGGCGAGTCAGGCCCTGCGCGACGTGGAGATCGGTCGGAAAGTTGTCGGCCTCGGAGAGGATCACGCGCGCCCGCGGATGAGATCTGAGCGCTGCGTGAGAGGTATCTCTTCTCGTCGCGGTCGTGAGGTGGTCCTGCGCCTGCTCGCGCTGGCCGGTTCGCCGGTAGAGCTTGCCGAGGCCAAGGTGGCAGTGGGCGAGGAGCGGGCGCATGCCGCGCGGCTCGGCGAGGGCCAGGGCCTGGCGGTAGTGGGCCTCGCCGGTCTCGGCATCGAACCGGTCGGGATGGGTCGCGATGTCGCCGAGCAGGTGCAGCGCATGGGCCGTGAACCCGGGCTGAGACGGAGAGGATTCGACGGCGCGGTCGCCCAGGCTCCGCGCCTCGTCGAGCCGGCCGAGCAGCAGACAGGCTCGGCCCAGCGAGTGGTAGCCCGGTGCGAGTGGCCGACGATTTCCCTCGCCGCGAGGCGCTCGAGGAGCTGCTCGCCTTCCCGCAGCCGGTTCAGCGCCTCGCTCGCCTCGTCGAGCTGGGCCAGCACCCAGGCGGAGGCGGCGACCGCGCAGGGGAGCAGGAAGACGAGGCTCCCAGCCCGGAACGACCTCAATCTCGTGTTCGATCAGCGGACGGGCTTTCGACCAGTCGCCCTTGAGGAGGTGGACCCTGCCCACGGCCCAATGGGCAGGCCCGATGGTGAACGCATGCTGCGTCGACTCGGCGATCCGAATCGCCTCGGCCTCGTGGTTGGCGGCCTTGCTGAAGCGGCCGAGTTCGGCGAGGCTCCTGACCAGGCAGGCCCGATCGTAGACCGATGACGGCACGCTGTCTCCGAAATGCTCGTAGACCCAGTCAGCCGGCAACGCGGCAAGGTTGTCGGTGGCCAGCTCGACCGCTCGCTCGTACTCTCCGCGCTCAGTAGTGCGTTTGCGCGAGAAAGCTCGTCGTCGTGGATGCGAAGTCTCACGTCCCCGAGGCGCCCGGCGATCTCCAGCGAGCGGGTAGCCCGTCACGAGCGCCTCGTCCAGCTCGCCGAGCCTCCTCTGGTCGTTCGTGGTGAGGGCGCAGACTCGACCGCGGCGGCGCTCGTCGTTCAGCCGCTCGGCGAGGACCTCGGCCTCGCGCAGGCGCTCCAGCATCCGCCGGGCTTCGCCGAGCTGTTGCATCGCCGGGCGCAGTTCGAGGCGGATCTCGAACGCCTGCTCCAGCGTCGATTGACTCTCTGGCAGCGTCTCGAGGACGCTCAGCGCCTGTTCGAAGCAGGCGCGCGCGTCCTGGGGCGCCGACCGAGCCGCCGCCTTGAGTCCGGCCTGCCGGAGATAGTCAACCGCCTTTTCCCGCAACTCACCCCGGAGGGCGTGATTGGCGAGCCGCTCGACCTGCTCGCCGAGACGATCCGCGCTGAAGCGTCTCGATCGCATCGACGATCCGCGCGTGAAGCTCGCGGCGGCGAGCCTGTGAACAGTCCGCTGTACGTCACCTCGTGCGTGAGAGCGTGCTTGAAGCAGTACGCGAGATCCGGAGAGAGCCCGGTCTCGTCCAGGAACTCCGCGGCCTGCAACCGCTCCAGTCCGCGACGGAGCGCTTCGGCGGCGAGGTCCGCAATAGCCTCCAGGAGGGCGAACGGCACGTCCTTGCCGACGACCGAGGCAACCTGTAGGAGGCGCTTGTCCTCGGGCGCCAGGCGGTCCATACGGGCGGCCAGCATCGCCTGGACCGTGTCCGGCACATGGAGGTCTGCACGACTCGCGTCGGGCGATATGCGCCCCGCGCTCTCCCGCCAGGACTGCCGTCTCGACCAGCGAGCGGACACTCTCCTCGATGAAGAACGGGTTGCCTTCGGTGCGCTCGATCACCAGCCGCTTGACGGGCCCGAGGGCCGTGTCGTCTTCCGAGCAGGGCGTCCAGCAGGGCTTCCGCAGTCTCCGCCGGTAGTGGGTCGATCCGCAGTTGGCGTGTAGTACGTCTTGCTCCCCCAGTCGTGCCTGTACTCGGGGCGGTAGTTCACGAGGAGCAGGACCCGGCGCCGTGCGCAGACCTCTCCACCAGGCTATCGAGAAAGGCCTGTGTCTCGGCGTCGATCCAGTGCAGATCCTCGAACGAGGACGACAGCGGCTGCACCTGGCTCTCGCCGCAGCAGCACGCGCCTGAGCCCATCGAGGATCCGCCGCCGCCTCGCGGCGGGTCCAGCGCCTGCCACGCCGGGTCGTCCACGGGGAGGTCCAGCAGCGTCAGGAACGCTGGCAGAGCGACCTCGAATGCCGGGTCGAGCGCGGAGTTTGCCGGTGACCTTTTCGCGGATGATGCGCCGGTCATCGCGCTCGCCAATCCCGCAGTAGGCCTTGAGCAGGTCGATCGCGGGGAGATAGGGGGTGGTCTTGCCGTAGGGGACGGCGCCCGCTTCAAGGACGAGCCAGCCGGCGACATGCGGCGAGCGCGTGAACTCCCAGATGAGGCGCGACTTGCCCACCCCGGGCTCCCCGACCACGGCCACGAACTGGCCGTGGCCACGCCCCGCCGCGGCCAACGGCGTCCCAGGGCTTCGATCTCGTCGTGACGCCCCACGAACTGTGTCATCGCCCCCCACAGGCCCAAGCCTCTGCGTTCCTGCCCCGTGAGGCGATAGGGCCGGTCAGCGCGCCCGTCTCCGACGTCGATCGGGACGAGAGCTCGAACCGCCGCTCCAGGAAAGACAGCGGCGTCCGCACTCGCCACCGTCTCGCCCGTCGCGATGGTCTGCAGGAGCTGACCGAGGACCGGCCACTGCGCGCGCTTTGCCTCCGCGTCGATGTCGACCGAGGTCTCCGAGCGTCCGACAAGCATTTGAGCCACGTGGATGCCGATCTTGATCCCCGGCGCCCGGCTCGTGTGGTCGCCGGCTCGGGCGGCGCCCTTGTGGATGGTGAGTGCCGCTTGGGCGGCCCGCCGCGGTGCATCGTCGAGCGGATCGATCCCGAACGAGGCCAGGAGACCACCCGGCGTCAGCTCTTCGATGCGTCCGCCGAACGTCTGCAGCTTGTCGATTACGACGTCTAGTGCGCGGCTCGTGATCGACCAGGCGTCGACGCCTTCCGGCTCGATGAGGGCGGCACGAAGCAGCGTGATTCCGCGTTGCTCCCAGTGCGTGTGCGTGCCCGTCGAAGCCGCTGGGGAGGCGATGCCGGGCTGGCTGGGTCGGCGGACAGGCCGCTGGGGAGGCTGAGAAGAGCGCTGACCGCGCACACCAAACTTCTCCAGACGGGCATACAGCGTATTGCGCGCGATGCCCAGCCGGGCCGCCGCTTGCGAGATGTTCCCCTCGCTTTGCTCGAGCACAGCCAGGAGATGCTGGCGCATCGCCTCCTCCGGCGTGACGGCGGGAGCGATCGCTCTCGTAGCGGGGGCCGCTGAAGGTAATTCCTCGACCTGCAGAGGGTCCAGCATCGCGCCGGTGATCACGGAAGACTCGGCGAACAGCGCCGCTCGTTCGACCACATTGGCGAGTTCGCGGATGTTCCCAGGCCAGGTATAGGCGAGCAAGCGCGCCTGGGCCTGACGCGTCCAGGCGCTTCGGGGGCAGGCCGTAGTCAGCGCAGGCACGCGCCAGAAATCGCTCGGCCAGGAGAAGCACATCGCGTTCCCTGTCGCGCAGCGCGGGGAGGTGGAGCGTGATCACCGCCAGCCGGTGGTAGAGGTCCTCCCGGAAGCGCCGATCTCGGAGAGCCGCCTTGAGATCGATGTTCGTGGCGCTGATGAAGCAGGCGTCTACCGACTCGGGCCGGGTGCTGCCGAGGCGCCGGACCGACCTCTCCTCTATGGCGGTGAGGAGCTTGGCCTGGATGGATTCGGGCAGGAGGCCGACCTCGTCCAGAAAGAGCGTGCCTGCGTGTGCGGCCTGAAAAAGGCCAGGCTTGGCCCGGTGGGCGTCCGTGAAGGCGCCCCGCTCGAAGCCGAACAGCTCGGCTTCCAGCAGCGTCTCCGGAATCGCCGGACAGTTGATGTCCACGAAGGGGCCGTCCTTCCGAGGAGGTCACCATGCCACGCATGACGGGCAATCGGTATTTCGCCGAGGCGGTGCACGCGTACGGCATCACGCACGTCTTCTTCGTCCCCACCATCATGCTCCCGGCCATGGCCGAGATGGAGGACATGGGGATCCGCCGCGTGGTGACCCACGGCGAGAAGGCGGCGGCCTACATGGCCGATGGCTACGCCCGCGCGTCTCGCCGCCCCGGCATCTGCCTGGCGCAGACCATCGGCTCCGCCAACCTCGCGGCCGGACTGCGGGACGCCTACATGGCGGGCTCGCCCGTGATCGCGCTGACCGGCGGCGTCGACGCTCGGTCGCGGTACAAGCACGTCTACCAGGAGATCGAAGACTTCCCCATGTGGGAGCAGGTCACCAAGGCGAACTTCCACGTGGACGCCCTGGAGCGATTCCCGGACCTGCTGCGGCAGGCCTTCCGCGCCGCGACCAGCGCGGCCCCGGGCCCGGTGCATCTCGAGATGTCGGGTACCCACGCGCAAATTCTCGAGAACGAGGCCGACCTGACTCCCCTCTGGGAGGAGCGCTTCATGAAAGTTCCCGCGTTCCGCCCCGAGCCGGAGCCCGACGCGGTGCGGTCGGCGGCTCACCTGCTCGCCCGAGCCGAACGGCCCATCATCATCGCCGGAGGCGGCGTGATCTGGTCGGGCGCCGAGGCGGAGCTGGTGAGGCTCGCCGAGTTGCTCGGATTCCCGTCGCGACCTCGCTGAACGCCAAGGCCGCTCTGGCCGACAATCATCCGTTGAACGTAGGGGTTCCGGGGACCTACTCCCGCTGGTGCGCCAACAGGATCGTCTCCGAGGCGGACCTGGTCTTCTTCATCGGCAGCCACGCCGGCGGACAGGTCACCACCAACTGGCAGGTCCCGAAGCCAGGGATCGCCGCGATCCAGCTCGACATCGATCCCGAGGAGCTGGGGCGCAACTATCCGCTGCAGGCGGCGCTGCTCGGTGACGCGAAGGTCACGCTGCAGAAGCTCATCGCCACGGCTGAGCAGAGCGAGCCGGCGCGGCCACGGCGGGAGTGGCTCGGCCGGGCGCAGGGCCTGGTCCGGGAGTATCGGGAAGAATCAGATCGGATGTGCCACTCGGACGCGGTGCCCATCCGCCCGGAGCGGATCTGCCAGGAGATCTCGGATTGGTTGCCCGAGGGCGGCGTCGTGTTGTCGGACACCGGCCACTCCGGCATGTGGACCGGCCAGATGATCCGGCTGGCCAAGCCGGGGCAGCGCTTCCTCCGCTGCGCCGGCTCCCTGGGCTGGGGCTTCCCCGCCACCCTGGGCGCGAAGTGCGCCCTGCCCGACCGGCCGGTGATCGGCTTCTGCGGCGACGGCGGCTTCTACTATCACCTCGCCGAGCTGGAGACCGCCGCCCGCTTCAACATCAACGCCATCATGCTGGTCAACAACAACTACGCCCTGAACCAGGAGAAGCACCTCTTCGACGCCGCCTACCAGGGCCAGCAGCGGGGCCGGGCCACCGAGATGTGGCACTTCAGCCACGAGGTGAACTTCGCCAAGGTGGCCGAGGCCATGGGCTGCGTCGGTATCCGGGTGGAGCGCCCCGAGGACATCCGGCCCGCGCTGGACAAAGCCCTCGCCTCGAATTGCCCGGCCGTCGTGGAGGTCATCAGCGACGTCGACGCCATGTCCAAGCGGGCATGGAGACCATGAGGGAGGGAAGGACTCCACTCGTCTCCTGGGCAGCTCTGAGGCGACCGCTCACGCAAGGTCCGGGTCGCCTGTTTTATGGCTGGTGGATCGTGATCATCGGCTGCATCCAGGACGCGGTGAAGGGCGGGACGTTCAACACCGGGTTCACCCTGTACTTTCTCCCCATTCTCACCGAGCTGAACCTCAGTCGGGCCGCGACCTCGCTCCCCTTCTCCCTCGCCAAGCTCGAGTCCGCCCTGGAAGGCCCGCTCGTGGGGTATCTCATCGATCGGTTCGATGTCCGGGTGATGCTCGTCGTCGGGACGACGTTGGCCGGGCTGGGGTTCGTACTGCTGTCCTTCACCCATAGCTATGTCTTCTTCGTCCTGGTGTTCATGGGCCCCCTGACCATGGGTTTTCAGGCCGGCTTCAACCACGCCACGATGGCCGCGGTCAACCACTGGTTTCGTCGACAGCGGGGGCTCGCCATGTCCATCGTCCAGACCGGCCAGGCCATCGGGGGGGTGCTGATCTTTCCCCTGGTGGCGCTCGCCGTCTTGACGTTGGGCTGGCGGGCCGCCGCGTTCCTGTCCGGCCTCCTTGTGCTCATGCTGCTCCCCCTCGTGCTGCTCGTTCGTCACTCTCCGGAGAGCATGGGGTTGTTGCCGGACGGTGAGCGCCGCGCCCCTCCCGATCCGTCAGCAGGCGCGGTCAGGCCCGAGCATCGGCTCAGCGACGCCCAGGAGTTTACCGCCCGGGAGGCGTTGCGGATGCCGGCCTTCTGGGCGCTGGCCGCCTTTCATGGCCTGCGCAATGTTCCCTATAGCGGAGTATCCGTCCACCTGGTGCCGCTGCTGGTGTGGAAGGGGCTGGACGAGCCGATGGCGGCGTTCTTTGTGGGGCTCACGGCGTTCTGTACCGTCATCGTCCGGCCGCTGCTGGGATGGCTCGGCGACACGCGGTCGAAACAGAAGATTGGCGCCGTGGGTGTGTTTCTGGGGGCCCTGGGCCTCGTCGTGCTGACGTACAGTGACGGAGCGCTCTGGGCCCTGGTCTGCTTCGCCATCTTGTTTGCGTGTGGCGAGGGCATCAACTCCGTGACGTGGGCGTTGGTCGGCGACTTCTTCGGTCGCCGGAGTTTTGCCACGATTCGCGGCTGGATCGGCATGCTGCAAAGCATTGCCTCGATACCCGGCGCGGTGTTCACCGGGTGGATCTACGACCAGACGCAGAGCTACACGTATGCGCTGATCCCGTTCATCATCTCCTACGGTCTCGCGGGGCTGGTCCTGTGGCGCCTGCCTCACCCCACGCGACGCACAGGGCTCGAGGTTCCCGCCAGTCGAGCCCTTGACGTCCAACCATGATCGTGCGCCTATTCCCGCCAATGCTCGGGAAGAATGCTCTGGACATCCGTGATGCCACACCGCGCGGCCGTCCACTGCTCGGCGTAGAGACCGTCCTTGTAGCTGGATTGCTCGGATTCGTGGACCGCCACCTGACCTTGCAGCGCCGTGACCAATGGCCTCAGGGCGAGCCCATCGAGCAGGGTGCCCGGGGCGCCGGCCCTCAGGAGCGTGGTGGCGGCGACGCGGGGCGCAAAGGCGCGCAGGTCGTAGTAGCCCAGGGTGCTGCGCACGGCCCCGGCACGGGCCGGGAACAGGCGCAGGTAGTCGTTGATCTCTTCCAGGGGATACGCCTGGGTCTTGGGGGCCAGCTCGGCCGTCTTGTAGAACAACGCTGGCGCGGTGACGACGTAGGTCGCCCCATCCGTCAGCGCCGCCGTGATGAGGGCCATGTCGTTGCCCATCACGACCACGCGCGAAGGGTCCAGCTCGCGCCGGGTCAGCAGGAACTGTAAACCCCTGACACTGTCGGCGACGATGCCCCGGAAGATGTACCTTGCGGCATCGTCGATACCCTCGGTGAGCAGACCGGGAAACATCGCGGCGTAGGGCGTGTCGGCGTTGCGTTGCCCGCGCCCCGCGAGCGAGAAGGTGATGTACCGGCTGCGCTGCAGGTTCGCGGTCCCCTGCGGGATGATCTCGAGGACGCTCTGGTACTTGGGCGGATAGTAGATCGCGGGGAACGGCCCGGCGCCGGCCGGGATGCTCAGATAGCCGAACAGGCGATAGGGGCCGAGGCTGGTGAGCCGGACGCCGTACAGCGTGGCAAACGCGGTCGTCCGGAGCGGGAGTGGATCGATCTCTGGACAGGCGGGATAGCGCGCCAGCGCGTCGAGCGTGTGCTGCCAGTAGTCGGCAAAGGCCTCCGGTGTCCGTTCCATCACTCGCTCACCTCGCGGCCCAGGAGATGGTGCGCGAAGAACCTATCGACGATGGCGCTGTGCCGGAAGCGCCCGGCATCGTGGCCATGGCCGTCGTAGGGATACAAGCGCTTGTCCGCGGCCCCGATCCTGTCGAACAGCGCATAGCCCGTCTCCGGGGGACAGACGTTGTCTTGCCGTCCGATGTTCACGATGATCGGGCAGGAGATCCGTGTCGGCGAAGTTGATCCCATCGAAGTAGGCGACGGTCGCCTCCACCTCGGGGCGGCGCTCGGGATGGAGGCGCAGATAGTCATTGATCTCTTCGTAGGGATAGGTATGGGTCAGCTCGATGGCATCCATGAAGCCGCAGAGGTAGGGCGCCCCGGCGGACGCCGCGCGCACCTCGGACCGCATCGCGGCGGTCGTGATGGTCAGGCCGCCGCCCTGACTGTTGCCCGTCACCCCGAGGCGCGTGGGCTCGACCTCCGGGCGCGACAACAAGAAGTCGATGCCCCGCCAGGTGTCGACGTAGAACCCGCGGTAGGCGTACGTATGCCGATCCACGATGTTGTACGTCAGAAGATTGGGATACCCGGGGTTGAACTGGCGCATACTGCGGAGCTTGCCCCGCGGCGCGAGGGACAGCGCGATGTAGCCCTTCCGCGCCCACTCCTTGGGAATCGGCGGGTCCATCTGATACCCCGGCAAGAGCATGACCGCCGGCGTCCGCTCCGCCCGGCGGGCCGGACGGCAATACCAGGCGGCCACGCGCACGTCGTCGAGGCTCCGGTAAAACACCTGGTAGACTTCGACGTCGTCCGATGTCCGGAGCGGGTCAGGGATGACCTCGGCCTCCAGGGGAATCGCTGACGCCTGCCGCAGCACGTCGTCCCAGAACGCGTCAAAGTCATCTGGCTTGTGCACCGTGGACCGATGATCCTCCGATACCGCTCTCGGCATGGCTTCCCCTCGTGTCGGAGGTGCTCTCACCCTGGGCCGCCCCCGACCTGTCGGACATCGTGTCATGCCATGCTAAGGGATCTCGAGGAGGCACGCATGGGGGCGCTCGACGGGGTGAGAGTGGTCGATTTCGGTCAGTGGATCGCCGGGCCTCTGACCGCGATGCTGCTCGCCGATCGGGTTGCGCAGGGTCTGGGGCTTCAGGCTCGCGGCGGCCAGCCAGCTATTAGGCCGCACGCCCCGCAGGGCCTTGGTCATGGCTGCCACCAGCTCCGACGAACCTGATCCCCAGCGGGAGATGGACGTGATCGCAGGGTAATCAGGCCTCGATCTGCGGGAGCCTCGCGCGCACGCTCGTTGGGACGTGAACGCCGCGTGCTCGACTCCAGCAAACCGGGGCCCTGGTCACCTCAACTTTGGCGCGTTCTTCGCGGCTACCCGCTAGCTGGTCGGGCGTTCACGCCCCGCTCAGTCGTATCCCCAGACCTTGAGCTTCGCCGTCGGTGCACTACCAACGATCTTGTACTCGACCGTCACCGACTTGAGTCGTGCCTTGCGTCCCGGAGCCTCCTTCGGAGTCGTGTTTCCGCCTGCCTTCAGGACTCCGATATCCGTGATCGTGTCGTCGGCCGATTTTCCCAGCCAAGGACGACCTTCTTGATCTCCACGTCAGCACCCTCGACGCCGATCCTGACCTGCTTGACGTCCTTCTCCCACCGACCGCCTTGGCTCTTGATCGTCACGCCTTGATCGGCGGCTTTGAGCGTCTGCTCGCTGAGCACGAACCACTCGTCCGCAGCTCTGGCGCTGCCCACGGCGCTCATCGGAGGGACGCGACAGCGAGAGCGGCCACCACGTATCGTACCTTCATCGTCTCTCCCTACCTTTCTCATCTCCGTCCAGCCGAAGATGAGTTCCCCTACCGCTTGCTCCGATTCAGGCAGTGGCGAGGGGCACTATGACCATCATTTGCCTCGTTCCTTGCCGTCCCAGGCGAAGCCAGGGACTCGCGGTAAGACTGTCTCCACGTCTCCTTCCTTGCCCGGGTGTCGGGGATACGTGATCTGACCACTCCCGAGCATACCGTGAAATGAGGGGAGGGGATAGGCCGTCCAAAGCCCTCTCGCGGCGGCAGAGGCGGCCAAACCTTTCCCCCTGCGCCCGGGCTGTTAAGCCGCAGGGTGCTCCCCGGCGGCCACCGGCAACGGCCCGGGGGGCGTGACCGTCCATCGGAGCTCGGAAAGGTGGGCCGCGGCCGAGAACCTGGGCCTACTTAGGGCACGGATGAGCCGGGCCCGTCCAGGCCGCGAGCGACAGCGTGGGCAGACGAAGGGCGAGTCCCGGGGCGGGCGAGGGACGGCGACGAGGGCTTGTCTCACTCGGCTGGCTGCGGGGGCAGCCGGGCGGACCGTCGGCCCATCCCAGCGCGCCCAGCAGGTCCCGCACGCGGTACAGATCGCGCAGCAGGATGACAACGATCGTGGCGGTCGGCGTCGCCTGCGCCGTGTACTTATCCTTGCGCGGGTCGGGGTAGTCGCCGCCCCCGACGATTCCCCGAACAGCGCGGAGATTTCCCTCGCCGAGGCGGCACGAGCGCGGCGATGCTCACGGTGGTGAGGATCGCCGCGCGGCCTCCTCGTTCATCCGGGCCCGCGCCGACGCCGTCTCATCGATGTGTCGCTTGATCCTGGGGTTTTGACGGAGCAGCGCGCGGAGATCTCGGCCCCCGAGGACGAGGAGTTGACAGTAGGTCAATGCCGTGACGTCGGCCTGCCGCGGCACGTGGAGCACCAGCGCCATCTCACCGAAGAAATTGCCGCGCGTCAGCCGGAAAGGCTGCCCCGCGGCCATGACCTCGACCACTCCCGACGAGATGAAGTAGATACAGTCGCCAGGCTCGCCCTCCGAGATCAGCCGCTCCTCAGGCATGGCAATCCGTGGCCAGAGCAGGGATGCGATCTGGTCGATCTGGTGCGCCTCGAGATCGGCGAACAGCGGTATCTGCCTCACCAGCGCCCGCGTCTCCAGCCCCAGGTCGAGACGAGGGCGGATCTCGACACCGATCCGGGCCGCGCTCAGTTCTCGCCGAAGAGCGGTATACAACTCGGGGCCGATCAGCCGCTCCTGAAAGAGCGTGCCGTACTCCACCTCCTCACGGCGCAGGGCCAGCCGTCGAAGGAAGCGGCCCTCCAGCTGCTCCGCGAACCCTGCGTATTGCGCCTGCAGTGCCTCGAGGGCGGCGTCCACCATCTGCCGCCGCTGATCCAGCACCAGGCGCAGCGGCGGCGTCATCCGAGTGCCGACCAACGGCGCGAGATGGGTGGTCACGAAGGGACCGAGTTGCTCGAGGATGACCCGGCAGACGAGCAGTCTCTCGAAACGATCGCTGAGCCGGCCGATCAGCGGCCCATCGATGTGGAACCGTCGATGCAGCATGTGCCCGACTCGAAACCTGCGCGAGAAGCCGAGCTGGTGGGCGGCCGCGGCGAGGTAGCCGTGACGGCCGCCGGCCCGGGTGCCGTCGACCAGCCGATCCGCGTCGGCCAGGAGCTCCTCGACGACTCGGCCCACCACGGTGCCAGCCGAAAAGTGTTCCAGCACCAGCGCGCGCTCGCGGGTGGCCAGCCCTATGAGTCCCAGTCTCAGCTGATCGTCGTCCTCGATAGCGCCGGCCGCCGCGGCGCCGCCGGTCTCGCCGGCGCCGTCGGGCCGGTAGTCGTCCACGATGCTCGCCGTGAGGTCATCGGGAAGGTGGTACTGCCGGCCGATCCTCCGCACGGTCCGAGCAACCCGGCGCCGCGAGAGGGCCAGCACCTGCGCCCGCAGCGCCCGGTCGAACGGCGACAGGCGATCGAGCCCGACCATCCGGATGACGACTCTGAGGGTCAGTCCGTTGACGAGGAGCGTGAACACGACGAACCCGGTCGCCAGGACGGCGATGAAGCGCTGAACCCCCGCGTCGATGGCCGGATCCTCCTGAACAGCGAGGGCGAGGGCCAGCGTCACCGCGCCGCGCAGACCGCCCCACAGAATGACGGTCTTGTGGCGATGATCGATCTGTTGGCCCAGTCCGAGCCCGGTCAGGACCGGCAGCAGCCCGAACAGAACGAGGGCGCGCGCCACCAGCGCCGCCCCGACGAGGGTGGCGAGGAGCACGGCATCGCGCCAACTGGCGTAGGCGAGCAACCCCGGCACGACGAGTGCCGCCAGCAGGAAGAGGAGGCAGCTCGCCCAGAAGGCGAGCTGTCCCCACACGTCGTTCAGAAACCGCCAGTCGGCCGGCGCGACTCGGGCTTCCCCGAATGCGCTGCACACCAGGCCGGCGGCGACCGCCGCGACCACGCCGGACACGCCGAACGCTTGCTCGCTGCCGATGAAGACGAGATAGGGCAGGGTCAGGGTGAGGGTGACCTGGGCAAATCTCAACTCGCGCAGCCAGACGAGGAGCCGCAGGGCGACCCGGGCGGCGAGAAAGCCCGCGACCGCCCCGCCGGCGAACATCCAGAGAAACGACAGGGCGGTGTGGACAACCGACCCCCCGCCGGTGCCCTGCAGAATCCCGAGCAGGGCTCCGAACAAGGTGATGGCCGCAGCGTCGTTCAGCAGGCTCTCGCCTCCGAGCAGACGCGTGAGACGGGCCGGCGCGCCGACGTCGCGAAAGATGCCAATCACGGCGACCGGATCCGTCGTGGCCACGATCGCGCCAAGCATCAGGCAGGCCACCAGCGGCACGCCGGCGATGGGCGCGAGGGAGAACCCGATGACGCCGGTGGCGACGACGACCGCGATGACCGCCAGCAGCAGAATGGGCGCCGCGTCCTTCACGATCTGTCGGACTTCGATCGTGAGGGCGGCCTGAAAGAGCAGCACCGGCAAGAAGACGTACAGGAAGACGTCGGACCCGAGGGGGGGATCGATAAACGCCTTGACCGCCGCGGTGATGGGATCGCCCGAGCCGACGCGCTCGGCGAGCATGGCCGCGCCGCCGATCACCGCGCCAGCGGCCGCGAGCAAGATCGAGGCCGGCAGCGTCGTCTGCGCGGCCAGCCGCTGAAGCAGGCTGGCCAGGATCAGCAGCGCGACGAGAAGCAGCAGCGCCGTGTTCAGTTCCATGAGACCCGCTGGCTCCCCTCAGGGCTCGACCGCTCGTCGCACGAACGCCGCGTCGCCTGCGACCTTCCGGCCCTCGGCGAGCCCGTCAGGTCTTGTCACAACTGATCATTGCGACGACCACACCGCCCACGATGGGACGGGCGTCTCCCGGCCGACGAGGGATGCCGTGAGCGTTCGGTCATCGTGCGCTGCTCCGGCCAGACGGGAACCCGAATAGCGGGCGCGCCCGCCCCCGGCGCGTCACCCGGACATGGCCGGGTCCAAGAACGACGTCCAAGCCGACCCGCCACGGCCGCGGTGTCGACCGCGCACCGATCTCGGCGTCCAGCATTCTGCGATGGATGGCCATGCGACGCCGATAGGGAATACCACTCGTGAAGCACGATGTCGATGGGATGCCCCGGGCCACCCCGCAAGCGACCGACGGCCCTTCGGCCACGAAGTCGCCGGGCCAGGCCGCCGGTGGATTTGGCAACGGGCCTGGGAAGGCGCGCTTCATAAGGCGCGCCGCGGGGAGTTGGTCATCGCCCTCCCCGCTGGCTACGTCCGGACTGAGGAGGGCCGGATCGAGAAACATTCTGACCAACGCGTGCGGTACGCCATCGGCCTGGTCTTCGCCAAGTTCGGCGAGCTGGGCAGCGCGCACTAAAGCGTCCGCTGGTTTCGTCAGCAGGAGATCGCGCTGCCCGCCCACGACCACGACCCAGCCCGGGGCCAACGGGTCAGGTGGCGCTTGCCCCGCTTTAACGCCGTGGTCCGGAGTCTGCGCAACCCCTTCTACGCTGGCGCCTATGCCTTCGGGCGAACGGTAAAGCGCACCACCGGCGTCGAGGGGGTCCCGCGGAGCATTCGCGCGCCCCGCCCACGCCGGGACGAGTGGCTGACGGAGCTGGACGCAAGGGCGCGCCACCTCATTCCGGAACTATCACGAAATCGCCGCCTACCAAGCCCCCCAGGAAGGCCACGCGTTGCTCACCCCTCGGCCTGCCCTTCGTGAAGCTGATGGCCATCCTGACCGTGACGGTCATCCCCACCGGCGTCGTGCTCTTCGTGCCCGGAGCGTTCCGGTGGTGGCTGGGCGTCGCTCACCTCACTACTCGGCCCCTTCTTCGGCGAATCCCCCGAGACGTATTTCGCTCACCACGTGGGCATGCACCACCCCGAGAACAACCTCGAGGGTGATCTCAGCTCGACGCTTCCGTACGTGCGCGACAGCTTCGCCGCGTTCCTGCGGTACTTCCTGCGCTTCTTCTAACTGTGTCATCTTCGAGATGACCGGCTACTTCTGGCGGAAGCGCCGCCGAGCGCTCATGGTGCGCTCTCTGGCGGGCGAGGCCCTGTTCGCGGCGGCGGTGACCGGTCTGATGCTCGTCAACGCGCGGGCGACGCTCGTCGTGTTCGTGGTGCCGTTCGTCCTCACGCGCCTTCTGATGATGGCGGGGAACTGGGGACAGCATGCGTTCGTCGACCGGGCGGCGCCGGAGAACTGTTACCGGAGCAGCATCACCTGCCTAGCCCGTCCCCCGCAACTTCTTCGAGGACCGGCTGGACTCCCGAGTCTTCGCCGTCTGACGTGTTCCGCGCATGATCGTCCCCCCGCCGGCATCACGCGAAGATCGGGAGCACGTCGGCCTTGACGTTACCGGGCTGGTACACGGCCTGCACGCTCTTCTCTGCGCTGACGAAGGTGGTGACCTCCTTCCCGAGACGATTCACGAGCGAGGGATGCAGACACACCCGGGTGGCGACGGTGAGAGCCTGGCCGCCCGGACCCAGCATGGTCGGGCCGACCATGCGCACCCCCTGGGCGACGATCTTCAGCTGGTCGCTGAGCCTGCGCCAGGTATCGTCGAACGACTCGTGCTGGGCCGGCAGCTCCTGCAAGGCGACCGTGGGCGTGCGCTGGGCGGGATCGATCACGAGGCCGGCGTCGGCGGCCTGGCGCATCATGAAGTCCCACGTGATGTCGCCGATGCCCTTGTCGGGGTAGCCCCCGCCGATATCCGAGTGCACACCGGGGAACCACACCTGCAGCACGCTCTGCCCGGCCAGCGCGGCGGCGTTGGCCGCCTGCGTCCACAGCGTCGGCACGTAGGGGCCGCGCTTCTCGTCCACGGCCAGTGCCTGGACGGCGTTCTCGACGAGATCGCCGAGCGTCGTGTCGTGGAAGCCGACGATGGGCTCGTTGACCTGCGTCGCGCCCGCCAGCGGCACGCCGAGCGCGCCCACGGTGTCGTACACGCCGATGAACCGAACCTTCACGCCCGGATGGCGCGGGAGCGTGGCCACGGCGGGGCCGAGATGGCCTACGGCGTCGCCCACCCTGTTCACCAGCCAGGACCGCACGCCGTCCAGGCTCCAGCCGGTCGGCCGGGCGATGACGCCCGCCCCGGTGGCGTAGCAGTCGACGTAGGCGCGCAGCACGTCCGGCACGCTCGGCCGCACGAGCAGCCCCGCGGCCTTGATGAACCCGCAGAGCGACCGGGCGGTGTAGGCCCCCCGGGAGAAGCCAAAGATGTAGATCTCGCTACCGGGCTCGAAGTTATGGCCGAGGAAGCGATAGGCATCGCGGACGTTGTCGGACAGGCCGAGGCCGAGACCACCGCCGGCCAGTCGGGTGAACCAGTTGGTCCCGACGCCCTCGTCGTAGAAGAGGCGGACGTCGGCACCGTCGCGCGACTGTCCGTGCGAGGTTCGCGTGCCGTCCTTCTCGACCGTCTCCGCCGGCGAGACGAGCCGCTCGTGCAGGAAACGGTAGGTGCGGTAGATGTTGGTCCCGGTCCGAGGCGTGTTCCACGTCCCGTCGCAGCACACCACGAGCTTCCTGGCCATCAGCTCCTCCTGTGTTGCCCTCGTGACCACCACTACACCATGGAGCCCTCGCGGGCAACCCCGAGGACGCCCCGTGCCGGGCTCAGCCGCAGGGCCCTTGCGTTCCCCTTCAGCCCGGAGGGCGGCCACCACGGGATGCAGGTCGCTCCCAGCTGCCGTGATGGCGGCGACCAAGCGCGTCTCCTTCGCCTCCACGTCGGCCAGCGCGCGCTCTGCCCGCCCGTTCACTGCTCCTGCGGGCTCCTGGCGCCCTCAGGGTCCCATCGCCGTATTTCGCCGCCACGTACTCCTCCAGCGACACGACCTTCTGCGGCACCCGGTCGAGCTGATTTCACTTACTCGGATGAAGGTCGTTGCCGAACAACCCCCGCGCGCCGCT
>CAWKCA010000038.1:0-65817 GCA_963848005.1 uncultured Candidatus Rokubacteria bacterium | reverse complement strand
CGACCAAGAACGGATATCACCCCAATGATGCCCCAGTGGTCCCCCGTGCTTCCTGCGGCTAGCGCCTCCTGTCCTGCGTCCCGAGGACTATCCTCTCCACGAGACCATGGATTTCGGCCGGCGACGACTCCTTCTCTTGGGATTGGGCGTTCTCGGGGCTCCCGCCTTCGCCCTTGCCCAGGCCACCACCAAGCCTTCGGCGAATCGGGTTCATTACGCTGGCATCGCTGTCGGATCCCCGTATCGAGGCGTTTCGCTCGGGCCTGCGCGAACTGGGCTACACCGAGGGCAAGTCGATCTCGGTGGATTGGCGCTCGGCGGACGGACATGCTGACCGCCTACCCACGCTCGCCACTGAGATCGTACGCTTGAAGCCCGCCGTGATCGTCGCCGCCCAAACCCAGGCCATCTCCGCCACAAAGCGGGCAACGAGCGGCGTTCCGATCGTATTCGTCGCGACGCCGGATCCGGTGGGCAGCGGCTTCGTTAGCAGTCTTTCACGGCCCGGCGGGAACCTCACCGGCCTATCGACGAGTGCCGCCGAGATTGGATCGAAACAGGTCGAGGTTCTCAAGGCCGCACTTCCCCGGTGCTCCCGCGTGGCGTTCCTGGCGAATCCCACCAACAATGCAAGTGTCATCGTGCGGAAGGCGGTCGCCACGGCAGCCCAAGAAATGAGGCTTCAGGTTCTGTCTCTCGATGCGCAGGATGTGCAGGAGATCGAGCGCGCGTTGGCTGAGGCCAAGCAATCGGGGGCGGATGCGGCGTTCTTCGCCGTCGATGGGTTCTTCATTCAGGCGCGTGCGCAGATTGCCGAGTCCGCCCTACGGCACAAGTTGCCCACCATGTTTACCCAACGGGAGCATGTGGTGGCCGGCGGAATGATGAGTTACGGACCCCAGCCTCCCCGTCCAATACCATCGAGCCGCCCACTACGTGGATCGAATCCTCAAGGGCTCGAAGACCACTGAGCTTCCCGTCGAACAGCCAACCGTGTTCGAGTTGGTTGTCAATCTCAAGACGGCAAGGAGGCTCGGCATCACCATCCCCGCGTCGCTACGCGCGCGAGTGGATGAGCTCATCGACGAATGAATGAACGAGATGCGCCGATGGCAGCGGAGCCCAACAACATCGTCGAGCGGACCGGCCGAAACCGGCCGGCCGCTCGCGATAATAGTAGGGCGGCATGACCATCCCCTGCGGGCGAACCGTATACTTTCGGGGTGGAGTTCGAATGGGATCCCGAGGGAAGGCCGCGGCGAACATCAAGAGGCGTGGCATCGCCTTCAACGAAGCGGCGAGCGTCCTCGAGGATCCCCTCTCGACAACATTCCCCGACGAGTCCCACGCCGAGGAGGGAGACAGCGTTTCCTGACGATCGGCGCCTCTGTCCACGAGGACGCGTCCTCGTGGTGGCCCACACAGACCGGAATGATAGGATCCGCATCATCAGCGCCCGGCGTGCAACGAGGCGCGAACGAGAATTCCATGAGCAAGGCCCTAGTCGAGCTGACGTTGACGATCTGGAGGCCGGAGTACGACTTTGCCGCCTATGAAGGGCGGCGTTCGCGGAAAGTATGTCGCCCGGCTTCGCAAGGGAAGCAACCTAGTCCTCCTCGATCCCGAGGTCGCGGCCGCCTTCCCGTCGGCCGAGGCGGTCAACGAGGCGCTCCGCGGAGTCCTCAACACCACGCGAGCGGTGCGCGACAAAGGGGGCCTGCCGAACAGGGCGCTCCAGCCGACGAGCCGCGGTACACCGCGCGCGAAGAAGGCAGGCCGAGCCGGCGCGGCTCGCGGTTGACCGCCAGCGTTCGCCGCACTGGCGAACGCTCACGCAAGTCGCGGCCGCGGCACCGCTGCCGCTGCAAACGGGAGACTGATTCTGTGATTGACCGGCGGGCCTTCATCGGCAGCCTCGCCCTCGGGACCCTCGCGATGCCGCATGTCGCTCGCGCCTAGCCCGCGCGCAAGGCCTATCGCGTCGGAATCCTCGGTTCTGCTACGACGACCTCCGACATGAGCGGGCCCCAGCCCCGGAATCCTTTCACCGCCGCGTTCCCGCAGGGATTGCGCGAGCTCGGCTACGTGTATGGAGAGCATTTCGTGACCGAGCCGCGCGGGGCTGAGAGCCAGCCCGAGCGGTTGCCCGATCTCGCCGCCGAACTGGTCCATCTCCAGGTGGACGTGATCGTCGGCTCAGCGCCAACGCTGGCCGCGCTCAAGCAGGCGACCTCGACGATCCCCATCGTCATGAACGGTTCCATCGACCCCGTGGGTCAGGGGTACGTCTGCAGCCTCGGACACCCGGGTACGAACTTCACGGGGCTGAGCCTTCAGTCGGCGGAGACGACGGGAAAGCGACTCGAACTGCTCAAGGAACTCGTCCCGGCTGCTGCGCTCGTGGCGGTCCTCTGGCATCAGTCGAACCGGCTGGGCTGGGAGGCAGCCGAAGCCGCCGGCCGGAAGCGGGGATGGAAGCTGCTATCGGTCGAGATTCGAGACGCGCGAGAGATCGACGGAGCCTTCAAGACGGCGATGGCTGCGCGCGCGGGCGCGCTCCTCATGATCGCGAGCGCGCTCCTGATCCGGCAACCCCGGCAAGTCGCGGATCTCGCCGCGAGGAGCCGGCTCCCCGCCATGTACGACTCTGGACCTATGTCGAGGCTGGCGGGTTGATCTCCTATGGCGCGGATCTCATCGAGATCTTCGCGGCGCACGGCCATCTTCGTCGACAAGATTTTCAAGGGCGCCAAGCCCGCCGATTTACCGATTGAGCAGCCGACCAAGTTTGAGATGGTCATCAACCTGAAGACCGCGAAGGCCCTCGGCCTCACGATCCCTCAGCCGATGCTGTTGCGGGCGGACAAGGTTATACAGTAGGTCACGCGTGAGATTGCGAAGATCAGCGGCGTCGAACTTCACGCTGCAGCGGACCACGGGCTCGCGTTGCTCGCCCCCGGCCGCTGAGCACGGATGACCCTGGACCAGCGCGAGGCACACCGCCGCCGCCTTTTCAATCAGCGTGGGATACAAGTCGACACCACCGAAGGTGGCTTTGGGTTGGGCGACCGCCAACTCGAGCGCCCCGAGATTCGGATACCGGATGCGCCGCCTGTCGCTTGGAGAAGACGCCGATGGAATTCAACGACCTCCGCCAGCGTGACATACCGCATCAGGCCAGACGCCGGTACAGCTCCTCGTTCTTCTTCAGCACGCGCATCAAGGAAGCCGGCCACGCAGCAGCTCAAGGATCTGGTGGCCGGGTCCGGCTCACCTTCACGGATCGGGGGACGCACATCCTCAAGGGACTACCAGGGGAATGGCGGCTCTTTGCTCCCGCCACGTGACGAGGGTCGCGCGGCTTCGTGGAGCTGGCGGAAGAGCCGCGCCAGGTCCGCGGCCTGGTAGTGGGCGTTGAGCCCGCTGGGATTCGGCAGGATCCACACGCGGGAGGAGCCGATCGTCTCCGGCTGCTGGGCCGAGCGTCGCCCGAGGGCGCGCGAAGGCCACGCGGTAGGCCCCGATCCCCAGAAACGCCAGGATGCGCGGTCGGTAGCGTCGCGCCTTGGCCGTGAGCCTGCGGCCCCCCTCCAGCAGCTCGGCCTGCGTCAGCTCGTCGGCGGTCGCCGTGGCCCGGGCCACCACGTTCGTGATGCCGTAGCCGAGCGGCAGCAGCTCGCGCTCCTCGTAGGGCGAGAAGAGGCGCGGGGTGAAGCCGCCGGCGTGGAGCGCCGGCCAGAAGCGGTTGCCGGGCCGCCCGAAGTGGTGGCCGATGGCGGCGGTGTACAGTCCCGGGTTGATCCCGACGAAGAGCACGGCGAGCCCGGCGGCGATCACGTCGGGCACGGTCTTGCCTCTCGCGGCCGAGGAGCTCGGCGCGCGAAGGACGGCGCCCGGCGACCTCGGCGCGCGGCAGCCGGCTCATCAACCCTCCACGACGAGAAGCCCGCCGCTCGGCGAGCAAGACTTCGAGCGCCCGCGCCCCTACCAGAACTCGCGCGACGCCCGCCGGGCGCCCTCGGCCAGGCTGGCCATCTTGGCCCAGACGACGCCGGGGTCGACCGCGGCCTGACCCACCCAGGTGCCGAAGCCGCAGTCGGTGCCCGCGATGACGTTCTCGCGGCCGACCAGCTTCGCGTAGCGGCCGATCCGCTGGGCGACGAGATCCGGGTGCTCGATGTAGTTGGTCTTCGATTCGAGGACGCCGGGGATGATGACCTTGCCCGCGGGCAGCTTCACCCGCTCGAAGACCGTCCACTCGTGGCCGTGACGGGGGTTGGCGGCCTCGAAGGAGATGGCGTTCGGCCGCGCCTCGAAGACGATGTCGATGATGTCGGCCAGCGGGACGTCGTAGTGGTGCGGCCCCTCGTAGTTGCCCCAGCACACGTGCATGCGCAGCTGCTCGGGCGGGAATGTTGGCCACGGCGTGGTTGAGCGCCTCGACGTGCAGCCGCGCCATCCGCCGGAACTCCTCCAGGCTCAGGCCGGCGAACTGGATGTGCCGGCCCATGGCCAGGTCCGGGCAGTCGATCTGGAGGACCAGCCCCGCCCGGGCCACGCGTCTCGTACTCGTGGCGCATGGCCTCGGCGATGGCGGCGAGATACGCCTCGTGGCTCGCGTAGTGCGTGTTGCGGAAGAAGAGCGAGATCACCCCGGGCGACGCCGCGCTCAGAAACCCCTCCGCGGCCTTGGTCTGGCCGAGCGCCGCCGTGAGATCCTCCGCGTCGGTCTGCGCCGCCTGCCCGTCGCGCACGCTGATCGGCCCGTCGCAGGCCGGGGTCTTGCGCCGCGAGCGGCCGGGATCGCCGAACACGCGCTTGGCCAGGTCGGGAAAGTCCACCAGATCCTGATACGCGAGCGGATGGCTCTCCCCGCCGAATCCGTGCAGGCGGTCCTTGATGTAGGTGGCGTAGCTCGGCTTGCTCAGCTCGCCGTCGTTGACGATGTCCAGGCCCACCTCGGTCTGCTTGCGCGACGATCTCCTCGACTCCCGCGCGGATGCGCGCGGCCAGGGCCGCGCGGTCGACCGGCACGCCCTCCTCCCGGGCGAACATCATCCGGACCAGGTCGGCCGGCCGCGGCAGGCTGCCGGTGTGCGTGGTCAGGAACCGCTCGGTGCTGCGCTTCATCGCCGTCGCCCTCCGTGCCGCCCCGTCTACGCGGCCGCCGCGCGGAGCTGACGGGCCATCCAGTCGGCCATCAGCGGGCGGACCTTGTACGGGATGTTGTCGCAGACGTGATTGCCCTCCGGGAACACCACCAGGGAGGCGACGCCGCTCGCCTCGCTGCCGCATCCGCTCCGACTCCTCGACCGGGCACACCGTGTCCATCCCGCTGTGCACGATCAGCAGGGGACACGTCATCTGCTTGAGGACCCCGGCCAGCGAGTAGGCCTCGGCGCACGCGCGCGCCGCCGCGTGACTCTCCACGCCGAACCCGAACTGGAGCGTGTCCTTGACGCCTCCCGGCAGCCGGTCCCAGATGTCGAGCATCTCGTAGAACCCGCCGATGCTGATGCAGGCCTTGAGGCGCTTCTCGAGCGAGGCCGCCCGCGGCGCGGCGTAGGCCCCGAAGCTCCGGCCCCAGATGCCGAAGCGGGAGGCGTCCAGCTCGGGGCGCCGGCCGAGCACGTCGAGCACGGCGCCCACCGGCTTCTCGAAATCCGGCCGGAGCTTCATCGCCGCCCAGGTCAGCCCCTGCCCGGGGCCGTCGTAGCTGAAGGTGGCGAGGCCGCGCTTGAGGAACTCGTGCTCGAGCGTGTAGAACTCCTCCTTCGTCGAGTCGGCGCCGGGGTTGAGCAGCACGCACGGCGCCGGCCGCGGACCGGCGGGCAGCCTGAGATTGCCCAGGAACCGGATGCCCTCGAACGGGATCTCGAGCTGCTCCGCCGGCGGCCGCAGATGCGGCATCGCCTTGCGATAGGCCGCGCCCTGGCGCTCCTGGACGCGGCGCTTCTCGCGCGGATCGTCGAAGTACACCGACTGGGCCGTGTGGTAGTAGATCGCCGCCCGCACGAAGGCCTCGCCCGCCGTCACCGTGTTGCCCTGGCGCAACGCCTCGTCGCCGAGCGCCTCGTGGGTGGCGGCCATGGCCTCCCACTGCGGGCAGCCAGTCCTCGAAGCGCGCGATGCGCTTGAGCAGCGCCTGCGCGTCGTTGTAGTCCACGCCCGAGACGAGCAGGCGCGGATAGCGGAGCTGGATCGTCTCCTTCAGGAGATCAGCCGACACATGCCGCAGCTGCGAGGCCCCGCTTCGCCGCGCTCCGACGTGGTGCCAGGCCCCATTCCCGGACCACCAGCTCGGCGACGGGCACGCCGGCGCGGAAGCGCTCCACCAGCTTGTCGGGATCGTACTCGACGCCGATCGGGTTCTGGTCGAAGGCCGGCGACAGCATCCAGTCCTGGCCTTCCTTGGCCGTGGCGAAGTTGTCGATCTGCAGCTCCACCCGGTTGCCGTCCGGGTCGCGGTAGTACATCGACGTGGTCGGCCCGTGGTTGACGCAGAAGAACGGCCGGATCCCGAGATCCCGCAGCCGGACGTAGTTGTCGAGGAACTCCCCCATGGAGCCGAAGGTGAAGGCGACGTGGTGCAGGCCCGGCTGCTCGGCGGGCTTGACGCCCAGCTCGGTCGGCGCTCGGGTCCCGCGGGGCCAGCGGACCGAAGTCCAGGAAGGCCACGCGGTGATGCTCGTCGTCGTACGTCGCAAAGGAGAGCTGCTTGTTCTCGTAGATCACCTGCGCGCCCAGGACGGCGCAGTACCAGTCGCGCATCTCGGCCATGCGGTTGGTCTGGTAGACGAGGTGAGCCAGCTTTGTCGGCGGCATTGCTTCATCCTCCTGCGGGTCGAGCCCGCTCAGGGCGCCTGGAGCTTCCGGCCCGGCGCGGCGAACTGCGTCGGCCACACCACGAACCACTGTCCATCTTGCACCTGCTTCACCTTGGAGAAGTCGTCGCCGTAGTTGTAGGGCCCGTCGAAGCGCACCTTCCCGGTGATCGTATCCACGCGATTGGCCTTGAGCCACTTGGCCAGGGTCTTGTCGTCCAGCGAGCCCGTGGCCGTCACCGCCGCCTCGAGGATCTGCCAGGCCGAGAACGACGCCGCGGCCTGGGTGTCCACGCGCGGGTACGGCAGGTTCGCCTTGGTCGCGCGCTCCTTGAAGGCCTTCACGAACTCCGCGGCGACGGGATTGTCCGTGAAGGGCGGATGCTCCTCGAAGATGCTGAGGGCGAGCGCCCCCTTGCCGTCCGGGGCCACGGCGAGGGGCCCGGCCGCGGGGTAGGCGTAGAAATGCCGGGGCGGCGTGTAGTCCAGCTTCTTGAGGGCCTCCAGGAGGAAGTTGGCCTCGATCCCGCCCCCGCCGACCCACAGCAGGTCGGCGTTGGCATCCTTCACCCGCGCGGCGATGGCGCCGAAGTCGCGCTGCCCGAACTCGTACTCGAGGTAGAGCACCTCCTTGAGCCCGCGCTTGGGGGCCAGCTCGCGCGTGCGCGTGGCGATGAACATGAGCGAGGGGAACTTGGCGGTGAGGATCGCGATGGTCTTGGGCGGGGTGGGCGTCGCGGCCACGGCGTCGAACACCAGATTCGAGATCGTCACGTCCGGTTCCGGGCCGATCGACCACGCCGGGAACTGCATGTCGTACTTGGCCAGGTTGGGGATGCCGAACGTGTGCTGGATGAAGAGCTTCTGGTACCGCTGCGCCACGCCCATGGCCGAGAGGATCGTCGCCGTCCCGAAGGGGCCCAGGAGCAGGTCCACCTTGTCGACGGTGACGAGCTTCTCGTAGAGGCTGCGGGCGAGGTCGGGCTTGGCCTGGTCGTCGAGGAGGACCCACTCCACCGGGCGGCCCAGGAGCCCGTTCCCGCGATTGAGCCGCTCGACGTAGACCTCGCCGGCGATCCGGTGGACCACGGCCGCCGCCGCCACCGGGCCGGTGAGCCCCAGGGTGCTGCCGATGCGCACGGGCTTGCCCGACGGCGCCGCCGCGCTGCCGGCGGCGACGTCAGGGCGAGGATGCCGGCGAGCGCCACCCCACCGCGCGGGACCACGGCCGAGCCGCTTGCCGAACGCCTCGTGGCTCATGTGCCGTTCCCTCGTTGGGATGCGCGGCCACGCCGATCTGCGCGCCGACTCGCCCGATGTCGGCCCGCGCTGCCGCGGGGCTACGGGCTGACGTGCCGGATGAACTTCTCCGGCGGATCCTCTCCCCACTGGCTGCGAAGAGCCTCCTGCGCCGACAGGAGGTTCCCGCCGCTCTTGGCATTCAGGCGGTCGGTGTCCGCCCACTGCTCGTGCACCCGCCCCCACGGATCGCACCAGTAGTCGTAGACCTGGCTGCCCAGGAGATGCCGCCCGACGCCCCACATGTGCTCGTACTTGCCGAGGCGCGTCAGGTACTCGTGGTCCATGAACACCGCGTCGACGTCGGGCACCTCGAACGACATGTGGTTCAGGCCCGCCCGCTCGTTCATGACGCAGAAGAGCGTGTGGTGGTCGACGTACTCGTCCCCGCAGTCGCACCGGTTGAACGAGCCGATGATGTTGTCCTTGTCGCCCGACGTACACGTCGTCGGAGCAGATGAAGCCCAGGGTCTCCCGGAACCACTGCACCGTCTCCTTCACCTTCGGCGTCCCGAGCACGCCGTGGCCGATCCGCTTGATGGGCGCCGGGGCCTTGGACAGCCGCATCAGCGCTCCCGCCCGCCGCAGGGGCTCGGAGCCCGTGTTCATCGGGTCGCGGACCACCGGGATGGGCGCCAGCTTCTCGATCCCGTGCACGACCTCGATCTGGTACCCGTTCGGCTCCTTCAGGCGCACCCGCTTGCCCCCGCCGGGCTCGTCGATCGCCTCCACCGCGGACGCCCCGGGCGCCTTCGCCACCCGGTGGAGATCCTCCTCGCTCGCCGCGTAGTACGCGAACCCCACGAAGCGGGGATCGCCCTTCTCCGTCACGTGGAGGTGGTGGGAGGGATCCGTCCCGCGCATGTAGAGCGCGTTCGGCGTCCGCGCCGCCCGCGTCATGCCGAAGTGCGTGAGAAACTCCTCCTTCGCGTCCAGGTCCGGTGCCCGAAGCCGCCCGTAGGCGAGATCCTTCACCTTGATCAGTGCCATGGCTCCTCCCCTTCCGCCGTCAGGCCGCTGGTCGACCAGGGTGCTTCTTCGCGGGATCGTATCGGCCCCGACGTTGCGCACAACGCCTCGGACTCGGAGCCCATGAACGAATCGCGTTGTCGACGCCACGCTTGCCGGGGGGCGCGGAGCCATGACCGAATCGCGATGTCGAGGGCGCCCCGGCTGCCGGGGCGCCCACGGGCTTGGGGGCGCCGGAGCCCCCCATGTCAAAACCCGACGGGCAGCGCCTTGAGCCCGCGCAAGGTGAGGCTCTGGCGGTACTCCGGCCGGTCCGTGGCCAGGGCGAGCTTCGGCAACCGCTGCACGAGCGTGTTGATGGCGATCTGCCCCTCCACGCGCGCCAGCGGCGCGCCGAGGCAGAAGTGGATGCCCCACCCGAAGGCGATGTGGCGGTTGTCGGCGCGCGCGATGTCCAGGCCGTCGGGGTCCGGGAACTGCGCGGGATCGCGGTCGGCCGCCCCGATGAACGGCAGCACCAGCTCGCCCTGGCGATGGTCCGGCCGCCGATCGTCACGGCCTCGCTCGGGGTACGCGCGCGGTGCGCTGGACGGGGCCGTCGTAGCGCAGCAACTCCTCCACCGCGCTCCCGATCAGGCCGGGGTTCTCCCGCAGCCGGCGGAGCTGGTCGGGATGGCGGAGGAGGGCCAGGGTCCCGTTGCCGACCAGGTTGACCGTCGTCTCGTGACCGGCCACGAGCAGGAGGATGCACGTGGCCAGCAGCTCCTCCTCGCTGAGCGTGTCGCCCACCTCCTCGGCCGCGATGAGGCCGGAGAGCAGGTCGGCGCGCGGCGAGGTCCGCCGCTCGGCGATCAGGTCGCGGAAGTAGTCGGCGAGGGCGCGGCGGGACGCGGCACTGCGCTGCGTCACCTCCGAGTCCGGCGGAAGCAGGATGGCGTCGAGGCCTCGCGCGATGTCGAGCCCCCAGCCCCTTGAATCGCTCGCGATCCTCCACCGGGACCCCGAGCAGCTCGCAGATGACGATGACGGGCAGCGGGTAGGCGAAGTCCTCGATCAGATCCATGGCGTGGGCCTCCGCCACGCGGTCGAGGAGACCATCGACGATCTGCTGGATGTGCGGCCGCAGCAGCTCCACCACGCGCGGGGTGAACGCCTTGCTGACGAGACCGCGCAGCCGCGTGTGGTCCGGGGGATCGCGCTCCAGCATCGAGAGCGGGCACGGCCGGCGTGGTGCCAGCCCATGCCGCGCCGCCACCACGGCGGCGAATGGGCTCCTTGACGAAGCGCGGATCGCGCAGCACGGCCACCACGTCCTCGTAGCGGGTGAGCACCCAGAAGCCCAGCGAGCTGTGATGGACGGGGTCCTCGGCCCGCAGCCGATGGTAGGTCGGATAGGGATCGGCGACGAATTCCGGATCCATGGGATGGAAGTGCACGTCGCTCATCGGTTGGCCCTCCACCAGCAGTGTCGCTGGATCCACTGTACATGGCCCCGCCCACCGGATCGACCGGAAGCCGCGGCCAGGGGGGCTGCAGAGTTGAGACGCCCACGGCCCTGCTATAAGCTGGCCGCCAGCGATCACGGCGAACGTCCTCATCCATCGCGGCCCGGCCCTCGAGATTCAGAAGGAGATCGACCATGCCAACACCTCCAGACGCTCGACACGATCTTCACGCACGCCGTCGCGTCGAAAGCCATGCCAGGCATCGTGGCCGTCGCGGCCACCGACAAGGGCATGCTGTACGAGGGCGCCTTCGGCGCGCGCGAGCTCGGCAAGGCCGCGCCGATGACCCTCGACACGGTGGTCTGGATCGCGTCCATGACCAAGGCCATCACCGCGACGGCGGCCATGCAGCTCGTCGAGCGAGGCAAGCTCGGCCTCGAGCGCCCGGCGAGCGAGGTGGTCTCGGAGCTGGCCCGGGCCCAGGTGCTCGAAGGCTTCGACCGCGCCGGCAAGCCGCGCCTGCGGGCACCCAAGCGGCCGATCACCTTGCGGCACCTGCTCACCCACACCTCGGGCTACTCCTACGAGATCTGGGCCCCGGAGATCGCCCAGTACCAGACCGCCACGGGCACCCCGGGGATCACCACCTGCACGAACGCGGCGTTGACCACGCCCCTGCTCTTCGACCCCGGCGACCGGTGGGAGTACGGCATCGGCATCGACTGGGCGGGGAAGATGGTCGAGGCGGTGAGCGGCCAGAAGCTCGACCGGTACTTCCAGGACAACATCTTCGCCCCGCTCGGCATGAAGGACACCGTCGTTCAAGCTCTCGCCGGCCCAGCGCGCGCGGCTGGCCAGCGTGCACCAGCGTGGCGCCGACGGCGCGCTGGCGCCGATCGAGTTCGAGATCCTGCAGGAGCCGGAGTTCCACATGGGCGGCGGCGGGCTCTACGGCACGGCCCACGACTACCTCGCCTTCGCCCGGATGATCATGCAGGACGGCCGCGGGCCAGGAGGCCAGGTGCTGCGGCCCGAGACCGTCGCGCTCATGGCGCAGAACCACATCGGCGCCCTGGAGGTCGGCGCGCTCAAGACCGCGATCCCGTCCCTCTCCAACGACGTGGAGCTGTTCCCGGGGATGTCCAAGAAGTGGGGGCTGAGCTTCCTGATCAACAGCCAGCAAGCGCCGACGGGCCGCGCGCCGGGGAGCCTGGCCTGGGCTGGGCTGGCCAACACCTACTTCTGGATCGACCGCACCAAGCGCGTGGCTGGCGTGTTCCTCTCACAGGTCTTGCCGTTCTACGACGACACGGCGATCGATCTGCTCGGGAAGTTCGAGACCGAGGTTTATCGCGCGCTCTAGCCCGCGTACCGCTCTCGCTGCGCTGCCGGAGGGAAGGCGCTCCGCGCGACCCCGACAGCGGCCAGGCAGCGACCAGAATCGCGATGGCGTCACGGGGACATGAGGAGCGGCCAGGCTCAGCACGAGCCGGGGGCGCGGTGTGCGCGTGCAGGCGGCCCGCGCCATGCTACCGCGCAGACGGGCCCGAGTCGACAGCCGTCGCGTGTGAGGCGAGTCGAACAAGAGCACGCTGGCCATGAAGAAGCCGAGCACACCGATGGGCAGGTTGATGTAGAAGATCCACCGCCACGACCAGTTGTCGGCGATCCAGCCGCCGACGGTCGGACCGAACGTCGGGGCCAGCACGATGCCGAGACCCCAGACGGCCATGGCCATGCCGCGCTGGCGGGGCGGGAAGATCTCCCACAACACCGCCTGGGCGATGGGAATGAGCGGCCCGCCCCCCAGCCCCTGGAGGATGCGCATGGCGATCAGAAACTCGAGCGACGGCGCGATGCCGGAGAGAAACGAGCTGATCGTGAAGAGCGCCGTGCAGACGAGAAAGAATCGGCGCCGGCCCAGGCGCGCCGTGAGCCACCCCGTGGCCGGCAGGATGATGGCGTTCGCGGCGAGGTAGGAGGTCAGCACCCAGGACACCTCGTCGACGCCGCCGGGCCGAGGGAGCGCGCCCGCTGAGAATTCTGAGGGTGAGCGCCAGACGTCGCGATGTCAGCGCTCCGCCGTCACCCAGACGCCCCGGCCGGAGACGATCTGGGTAAGATACGGACGTGATGGATGCCCTGGCGGAATTGATCGGCGAGAGTCCGGCGGTCGAGGCGCTTCGCCAGCACATGCTGAAGCTGGCGCGGCTGCATGGCGCGCACCGGCCTCCCAACGTCCTGATTCACGGCGAGACCGGAACCGGAAAGGGGCTCGTCGCCAAGCTGCTGCACCGCCTGGGGCCGCGCGCCAAGGGGCCGTTCGTCGACGTCAACTGCGCGGCGATTCCGGCGACGCTGCTGGAGGCGGAGCTGTTCGGGTTCGAGCAGGGCGCCTTCACGGACGCGCACCGCGCGAAGGCGGGCCTGTTCCAGACGGCGCATCAGGGAACGATCTTTCTGGACGAGATGGCGCTGTTGCCGCCGGCCCTTCAGGCCAAGCTGCTGAAGGTGATCGAGGAGCGATCCGTGCGCCGGCTGGGCGCGGTGCAGAGCGAGCCCGTCGACGTCTGGGTGATCAGTGCGACGAATGCGGATCTGGCGGAAGCCATTCGCGCGCGGCAGTTCCGGGAGGACTTGTACCACCGGCTGGCCGTGGTCACCTTGGGGCTGCCGTCACTGCGGGAGCGGGGCGAGGACGTCTTGCTCCTGGCGGAGCATTTTCTCGGGCGCGCATGCCAGGACTATGGCCTGCCGCACAAGACCTTGACGCCGGAAGCGCGGAGACGGCTCCTGGGCCATCGCTGGCCGGGGAACATCCGTGAGCTGGCGAACGCGATCGAGCGCACGGCGCTGCTCTCGGAGGGTTCGCAGGTGACGCCCGTCTTGCTCGGTCTGACGGAAGCGTCGCCACCCCTGCGGCCCAGGAGGCTGCGGGCGCGCACCCTGAACCCTGAGGCGCGCCCGGACCCCGCGACGCCGTCGGCCCCGGAACCCGTCGAACCAGAGACACCGAGCGCGCTCACGGATGAGGCTCCGGCTGCGTCCGTGGAGAACGCCATGCCGGAGTCGCTCCCAGGTCCCATCCGGTGGGAACGGCGGCGGGTCACGCTCTTGCGCGCGCGGCTCACGATGGTTGACCACGAGGACGCGCTGGCGAGCTCGGGGCGCTGGCTCGAGATGCTCATCGACAAGGTACGCAGCTTCGGTGGCTCGATCCAGGAACTGAGCCCGGCCAGCCTGGCGGCGGCCTTTGGTCTGGAACCCGTCGAGGACGCCGCGAGACGCGCGGCTCACGCAGCGATGGCGATCCAGAAGGCCGGGGAGCGCTTCAGGAGCGAGAGCCCGGACGGGCCCGAGGTGAGGGTCGGGATCCACACGAGCCAGGTCATGGTCGGGCGCGTGGGCAAGGGAGCGCACATCGCCCACGACGACAAGCGCCAGGCGACGGCGGTGCTCGAGGACCTCGTAGCGGCGGCCGCTCCGGGCGCCATCGTGGTCTCCGCAACCACGGCGCCATTCCTGAAGCGGCGGCTGGAGCTGATCGAGGTCGGTGACGGCCCCGGGCAGATGTATCGCCTGGCCGGCCACGAGGGGACCGGCCTCGGGCTGTGGGGGAGCATGGGCCGCTTCGTGGGCCGGCGCCACGAGCTCCAGATGCTTCGGATCCTGTCGACGTCGACCCTCAAGGGCCACGGGCAGATCGTGGCGCTCGTGGGGGAGCCGGGAGTGGGCAAGTCACGGCTGGCCTGGGAGTTCACCCACGCCGAGGCAAGCCGTGACTGGCTCCTGCTGGAGACGGGCTCGATGTCGTACGCGAGCGCGGCCTCGTACCTACCCGTGATCCAGCTCCTCAGGAGTTACTTCGGGATCGAGCCACTCGACGACCCGGCCCGGGTGCGCGAGAAGGTCGTCGCCGGGCTCGGGGCGCACGCCGCCCTGGCCGAGTCCCTGCCCGCCCTCCTGACGTTGCTCGATGTTCGCCCCGATGACCCGCGCTGGCACGATCTGGACCCCGCTCAGCGGCGTCAGCGCACGCTCAACGCGGTCAAGCGGCTGCTGCTGCAGGAGTGCCTCACTCGGCCTGTTCTCCTGGTCTTCGACGACGCCCAGTGGATCGACGCCGAGTCACACGCGCTGCTCGACTCGCTGGTGGAGGGAATTCCCACGGCGCGCCTCCTGCTGCTCGTCACCTACCGACCCGGGTACCAGCACGGCTGGACGAGTCGGAGCTTCTACACCCAGCTGTCGATCGACTCCCTGCCCCCGGAGAACGCCGAGGAGTTGCTGCACGGGCTCCTGGGCGACCACCCGAGCCTGGAGCCGCTCACCCGGGCGCTGGTGGAGTGGACGGAGCGCAACCCCTTCTTCCTGGAAGAGAGCGTGCGGACCCTGGTGGAGACGGGAGCGCTGGAGGGCACACGGGGGGCGTACCGGCTCGTGCGGCCGGTGCCGAGCATCCAGGTGCCCGCGACGGTGCAGGAGGTGCTGGCAGCGCGGATCGACCGGCTGCCCGCGGAGTCGCGGCGGTTGGTGCAGTCGGCGGCGGCGATCGGCAAGATCGTGGCGATGCCCATCCTGGCTGCGACCTTCGATACCTCCGACGAGGGGCTCGAGCGGGCGCTCGCCCAGCTCCGGACCGCGGAGCTGCTGTACCAGACGAGTGAGGCGCCGGAAGTGGAGTACACCTTCAAGCACACGTTGACGCACGAAGTGGCCTACGGCAGCGTGCCCGAGGCAGACCGGCGCGCGCTGCACGCGCGGATCCTCGAGGCGATCGAGAGCCGGTACGCGGACCGGCTGGCGGACAAGGTGGACGGGCTGGCGCATCACGCCGTTCGAGGCGAGGTCTGGGACAAGGCCGCCAGCTACCTGCGTCAGGCGGGAACCCGGGCCTTCGCGCGGTCGGCGAACCGGGAAGCCGTGACGTGCTTCGAGCAGGCGCTCGTGGCCCTGGGGCACCTGCCCGAATCCACCGAGACACTGGAGCAGGCCATCGACCTCCGCTTCGATCTTCGCCTCGCCTTCTTCCCGCTGGGCGAGCTGGAGTCGGGTCTGCGCTATCTCCGGGACGCCGAACGCCTGGCCGCCACGCTCGGCGATCAGCGGCGATTGGGGTGGGCCACCGCGTACACGGGCAACCATCACTGGCTCACCGGTCACCTCCCCGAGGCGCGATCGTTCGGCGAACGCGCTCAGGCAATCTCCACCGCGGTCGGAGACTTCCCGCTGCGGGTCGTGGCGAACTACTACCTCGGCCTCGCCTACCAAGCCTCGGGCGACTACCCGCGCGGGGAGGCGTCGTTCCTCAGCATCATCGAGGCGCTCGACGGCGCGCGCGCGCGCGAGCGCTTCGGCCTCGCAGGGTTCCCTGTCGTCATCTGCCGGTGCTGGCTGGCCTGGTGTCTCGCGGAGCGCGGACAGTTCGAGGAGGCGGTCGCCCACGGGCGCGAGGCCATCCGCCTGGCCGAGGCGCTCGACCATCGGTTCAGCTTGGCCTGGGCCACGTGGGGCCTGGGGCACGTGGCCCTCATCAAAGGAGACGCCCACGAGGCCACGCCGCTGCTCGAACGCAGTCGCGCCCTCTCCGTCGAGGAGGGTCACCTCGTCTGGCCGCATTTTCATGCGTGGGCCTTCGGCCAGCTGCGCGCGCTCTCCGGGCAGGCGGCCGAGGCCGTCAGCCTCCTGCAGGAGAGCCTGCGCATCTTCGATGTGATGGGACTGGGCGTCTGGCAGTCGCTGGTCCTGGTGCGGCTCGGCGAAGCGTGCGTGCTCGCCGGCCGGCTCGACGAGGCCCGCGCGGCCGGTGAGCGAGGCCTGACGCTGGCGCGTGAGCGCACCGAACGCGGTCACGAGGCGTGGGCGCTGCGGTTCCTCGCCGACCTCGACGCGCGCGCCGGCGTCCTCGACGCCCCGACCGTCGAGGGCCGCTACCGCGAGGCGCGGGCCCTCGCCCACGAGCTGGGCATGCGCCCCCTCGTGGCCCACTGCCATCTCGGGCTCGCCACGCTGTACCGGCGGATGGACAAGCGGGAGCAGGGCGCCGAGCACCTCGCCGCCGCCATGACGATGTACACCGAGATGGGCATGGTGTCCTGGCAAAGGCGGGTGGAGACTGAAGCGATGGAGGTCGCCTGATCGATGGAGCCCGAAGCCCAGCGCCTGCTCGAGGAGGTGCGCGGCTGCACCTTCGACGACTTTCTCTTTGCGCCGCAGTGCAGTGTGCTCGAGAGCCGCGACCCGAGCGCCATCGACCTCGCCGCGCGCGTCTCCGAGCACATCACCCTGCAGCGGCCGATCGTGGGCGCGAACATGGACACCATCACGCGCTCCGAGATGGCGGTGGTGCTGGCCGAGGAAGGCGCCCTCGGCATCATCGATCGGGGATTCCGCCCGGGTCAGATCGACGAGCAGGTCCGCCAGGTCGAGATCGTCAAGCGCACCCAGCACGGCATTATCCCCGATCCGTCCACCATTCCCCTCACCGCCACACTCGCCGACGCCCTCGAGCTCATGGCGCGGCGCCGCGTGGGCACGCTCGTGGTCGTCGACGACGCCCACCTCCTCCGCGGGCTGCTCACCGAGCGCGACGTGCGCTTCGTGGCCGACCGCGCGAACCTCAGGGCGACGCCGGTGACCGCGCGCATGACGCCGCGCGAGCGCCTCGTCGTGCACGAGGGCGCCATCGCCGTCGAGGACGCCGAGCGCGTCATGGTGGAGCGAAAGATCAAGAAGCTGCCGCTCGTCGACACAAGCGGCGTCCTCATCGGCCTGATCACCGCCAAGGACATCCTGCGGCAGAAGCGCCTGCCCTTCGCCACGCGGGACGCGCAGGGTCGGCTCCGCGTGGGCGCCGCCATCGGCGCCAAGGGCGACTATCTCGAGCGAGCCGCGGAACTGATCCGCGCGGACGTCGACCTCATCGTGATCGACATCGCCCACGGCCACTCCGCGGTCATGGGCAGGGCGCTCGCGGCGTTCCGGGCGCGGTTCGGCGACGTCGAGCTGCTGGCCGGCAACGTGGCGACGGCCGAGGGGGCGCGCTTCCTGGCCGAGCGCGGCGTCAACGGCATCAAGGTGGGGATCGGCCCGGGCGGGGGCTGCACGACCCGCATCAACACGAGCTTCGGCGTGGCGCAGATCCAGGCACTGGTCGACTGCCGGCTGGCCGTCGGCCCGGACCTCCCCCTGATCGCCGACGGCGGCATCCGGCGCGACGGGAGCCTGGTGGAGGCCCTCCTCTTCGGCGCCGACTGCGTGATGCTGGGCAGCGCTCTGGCCGGCACCCAGGAAACGCCGGGAGAGATCGTGCACAAGCCGGTGCTCCTCCCCGAGTCGCAGAAGTCGGTGAAGGTGCCATTCAAGGTGCTGCGCGGGATGGCCTCCGTCGGGGCCATCCGCGACCGCCTCGATATCGAGGACGCCGAGGCCGATCTGGAAGCGCTGGGCGCCGAGGGGCTGGAGGTCGCCGTGCCCGCGCGGGGATCCGTGCGGCCGATCCTCCACGACATGATCCGGCACCTGTGCTCGTCGATCAGCTACGGCGGCGCGTGCAGTCTCGGTGACCTCAAGCGGATGTTCTGGGCGGCCCCCGATCGCTACATGCAGAAGCTCTCCGCCGCCGCCCGCCGCGAGTCGTACGAGCGCTGACGGCACTCCTAGCGCTGACGGCACTCCTATTGACAACCGCCCCGCATCCAGCTTAGCTTCGCCCGTCACTCCGATGGCGCTGCTCACCCTGGACGCCCTGCAGCTGAGCTTCGGCGGCGTGGCCGCCCTGGCCGGAGTGAGCCTCGAGGTCGATGCCCACGACTTCTTCGCCGTCATCGGCCCCAACGGGGCTGGCAAGACCAGCATCTTCAACTGCATCAGCGGGATCTACGCGCCCACGCGCGGCCACATCCGCTTCGACGGGCACGACATCACGCATCTCAAGCCGCATCGTCGCGCCCAGCTCGGGATCGCCCGCACCTTCCAGAACATCGCCCTCTTCAAGGGCATGACCGTGCTGGACAACGTCAAGATCGGGCGGCACATCCACCTGCGCGCGGGGGTCCTGGCGTGTGGTGTCTACCTCGGCCGGGCCGCGCGCGAAGAGTTCGAGCATCGGGCGGCCATCGAGCGCGAGATCATCGACCTGCTCGAGCTTCAAGACATTCGCCACAAGATCGTGGGCACCCTGCCCTACGGGCTGCAGAAGCGCGTGGAGCTGGCCCGGGCGTTGGCCCTGGACCCCACGCTCCTGCTCCTCGACGAGCCCACGGCGGGGATGAACGCGGAAGAGACCGAGGACATGGTCCGCTTCATCCTCTACGTCAAGCAGGTGAAGCGCCTCACCGTGGTGATGATCGAGCACGACATGAGCGTCGTCATGGACATCTCCGACCGCGTGGCCGTGCTCGATTTCGGGCGAAAGATCGCCGAGGGCACGCCCGCCGAGGTCCAGAACGACCCCGTGGTGGTCAAGGCCTACCTCGGCGAAGACTTCGAGGTGGCGTAGGCGCCCATGGATCACGGCACCTTTCCGCGCCGGCTCGCCGAACAGGCCCAGCGACTGGGCGGTCAGGTCGCCCTTCGAGAGAAGAAGTACGGCATCTGGCAGGAGATCACGTGGCGAGCGTATGCGGCGCACGTCCGCGCCGTGTGCCTCGGCCTGGCCGAGCTGGGCCTCGCGCGGGGCGACAAGGTGGCGGTGATCTCCGGGAATCGACCGGGCTGGCTCTACGTCGAGCTGGCCGTCCAGTCGATCGGGGCCATCCCCCTGGGGATCTTCGTCGATAGCCTGCCCGACCAGGCGCGATTCATCCTCGACCACAGCGAGGCCCGCTTCGTCCTCGTCGAGGACCAGGAGCAGGCGGACAAGGTCCTGGGCGTCCGGAGCGCGCTCCCGCGGCTCGATCGGATCATCGTGGACGACATGCGCGGGCTCGAGACCTATCGCGAGCCGATGCTCGTCAGCCTGGACGAGGTGGAGACCCGCGGCCGCGAGATCGACGTGCGCGACGGGCGACGCTACGAGACCCTCCTGGCGCAGGGAGGGCCGACCGACGTCGCCCTGCTCGCCTACACCTCGGGGACCACGGGGACCGCCAAGGCCGCCATGATCAGCCACGAGAACCTCCTGGCCATGGCGGCGAGCCTCACCGAGGTCGACCCCGTCCACGCGAGCGACGAGATCGTCTCCTTCCTGCCCTTCGCCTGGGTGGGCGAGCAGCTCATCAGCGTGGCCATCGCCCTCCACGTAGGCGCGACCGTCAACTTCCCCGAGGAGCCGGAGACGATGCGCGATGACCTCCGCGAGATCGGCCCGCACGTGATGATCGCGCCGCCTCGCTTCTGGGAGGCCATGTGCTCGGAGCATCAGGTGAAGATCGCCGACGCCGGGTTCGCCAAGCACCTGGCGACACGGACGGCCATCGCCATCGGCCAGCGCGCGGCCGAGCTGGAACTCCGCGGCGGGCGTCTCTCCTGGGGCTGGCGCGCGCTGCGCGAGCTCGCCCACGTGCTGGCCTTGCGGAACATGCTGGACAAGCTCGGCCTGTCGCGCATCCGTTACGCCTACACCGGTGGGGCGCCGCTCGGCGCGGAGATCTTCACATTCTTCCGGGCCCTCGGGCTCAACCTCAAGCAGGTCTACGGCCAGACGGAGACGGCGGGCATCTGCGCGGTCCATCCGGACGAGGAGGTCCGCGCGGAGACCGTGGGCAAGCCCACGCCGGGGACCCGGGTCCGCATCTCGGACAGCGGCGAAATCCTAGTATCCAGCGCCAGCGTGTTCCTCGGCTACTACAAGAACGCCGAGGCCAGCGCCCGGGCGTTTGACGATGGCTGGCTCCACACCGGCGACGCGGGCCTGCTCGACGAGCGCGGGCACATCGTGATGATCGACCGCCTCAAGGACGTGCTGAGGCTGGCCGACGGCTCGCGCTTCTCGCCGGCCCTGATCGAGAACAAGCTCAAGTTCAGCCCCTACGTCCGGGAGGCGGTGGTCATCGGCGAGGACCGCCCGTACGTGGTCGCGCTGATCCAGATCGACCTGGGCAACGTGGGCAACTGGGCGGAGGCGCGTCGCCTGCCCTTCACCACGTTCAAGGACCTCTCGCGCAAGCCCGAGATCGCCGCCCTGATCGGCGAGGCGGTGGCGCGGGTGAACCAGGACCTGCCCGCCGTGGCCCGCATCCGGGAGTTCGCCCTGTTCGACAAGGAGCTGGACGCCGACGACGACGAGATGACGCGCACGCAGAAGGTGCGGCGCGCGACGATCCTGACGAAGTATCGCGACATGATCGAGGAACTGTACGCCAGGCGAGACGCGGGCACAGGAGGCGGCATGGGCGACGAGATAGTCTTCATGCTCCAGCTGATCATCACGGGCATCGCCGTGGGCGGGGTGTACTCCCTCATGGCGCTGGGCTTCGTGCTCATCTTCAAGGCCTCGAGCGTGGTCAACTTCGGGCCGGGCGAGCTGGTGCTCTTCGGCGCCTACGTGGCGTGGGCGGCCATCCTCCAGATGCAGTTGCCCCTCTACGTGGCCTTGCCGCTCACCCTGGGGGCGGCGATCCTGCTCGGGCTCGTCATCGAGCGGGGGGTGCTGCGGCCGCTCATCGGCCGGCCGATCATCGCGGTGATCATGGTCACCTTCGGGTTCGCCAGCGTGATCCGCGGCTTCCTCAACATGACGTGGGGGAGCGACACGCGGCCGTTCCCCGTGCTGTTCGCCCAGCAGCCGTTCCACCTGGGTCCGGTGCCGGTGTCACCCGTCCATCTCTGGAGCTTCGTGTGGGTCCTGTGCCTGCTCGCGGCGTTCACCGTCTTCTTCCGGTTCTCCCGGACCGGGATGGCCATGCGCGCCACCGCCGACAACCAGCAGGTGGCGCAGTCGCTGGGGGTGAGCGTGAAGTGGATCTTCGCGCTGTCGTGGTGCATCGCCACCGTGGTGTCCACCCTGGGCGGCATCATCCTCGGGAGTGTCCGCGGGGGCGTGGACTTCTCACTGGCCGATCTCGGGCTCAAGGTGTTTCCGGTGGTGATCCTGGGCGGGCTCGACAGCGTGGCCGGCGCCATCATCGGCGGCGTGCTCATCGGCGTGCTCGAGAACCTCGCCGGGGGCTACCTCGATCCCGTCCTCGGCGGCGGCGTGAAGGAAGTGGCCCCCTTCGTGGTCCTCGTGGTCATCCTGATGCTTCGCCCGTACGGCCTCTTCGGCAAGGTCCAGATCGAGCGCGTCTGAGACGCCGGCCAGCGAGGGAGGGAACACCCAGTGAGGTGTGGCGGATTCCGGATCAGTTATCGGGGCGACGAGCGGATCTTCGACACCGCGGTGCCCATCGTCGTCCTGGCCATCCTCCTGGTGGCCCTGGGGTTCGCGCCTCGATTCGCCGGGACGTACTGGCTCGACGTGCTCAACCGGATCGGCATCGCCATCATCGGGGCCCTGGGCCTGAACATCCTCGTCGGCTACACCGGGCAGATCTCGATCGGGCAGGCCGCATTCCTGGCCGTGGGGGCGTATTCCACGGCGATCCTCGAGGCCAAGGTTGGCCTGCCGTTCTACCTGGCCCTCCCGCTCGCCGCGCTTCTCACCGCGGCGTTTGGCCTGGTGTTCGGCATCCCCTCGCTGCGCCTGCGCGGCCTCTATCTGGCCATCGCGACCCTGGCCGCGTACTTCATCACGACCTACGGGATCATCCACTGGGAGAGCATGACCAACGGCGTGCTGGGGTTCATGGTCCCACCGGCCCGCGTGTTCGGCCTCCCTCTCGACTCGGATGCGCGAATCTTCTACCTGATCTGGGCGCTGGTGATCCCGGCCACGCTCTTCACCAAGAACCTCTTCCGGACCAGGGTCGGCCGGGCCTTCATCGCCATCCGCGACCGGGACGTGGCCGCGAGCGTGATGGGCGTGAGCCTCTTCCGCTACAAGCTCCTCGCCTTCGTGATCAGCTCGTTCTACGCCGGGGTGGCCGGCGGGCTCATGGCCCACCACTCGCGCATCATCTTCCCCGACGCCTTCACCCTGCTGGTGTCCATCGACTACCTCGCCATGGTCATCATCGGTGGCATGGGCAGCATCCTGGGGTCGATCTTCGGCGCGGTGTTCATGACGCTCTTGCCCGAGGTGCTGAAGCTCAGCGCGACGTCGTTGACGGGAGTCTATCCGCAGGCGTTCGGGCTCATTGCCTCGACGCGGGACATCGTCTTCGGTCTGGCCGTCATCTTCTTTCTGATGTACGAGCCCGAGGGGCTGGCGCGCATCTGGCTGCGCGTCAAGAACTACTGGAAGCTGTGGCCCTATGCCTATTGACTTGGGGGGGCCTGGACCCCCCCAAACCCCCCGAACACGCGTGATGCCACACACGCCCCCGGGCGCGCGAGATGCCACACACGCCCCCGGGCGCGCGGCTGTGCCGCCGCGCGGAGGGGAGCGCATGATCGGGGCGGCGCCAGGATCTCTAACCCCCAATGAAGGAGGGTGCTTATGAATCGTGCGTTTGGTCCAGTCATCCGCTTCCTTCTCGTCGGCCTGTTCGCGGTGGGCCTCGGTGTGGCGCCGGCGGCCGCCCAGGATGTCATCAAGCTGGGGAATCTCGTCGACCTCACGGGCCCGACGTCTGACCAGGGCAAGGACATTGCCCAGGGGCGCATCGACGCCGTGCAGTACATCAACGAGCGCGGTGGCATCAACGGCAAGAAGATCGAGCTGGTGAGCGTCGAGTACGGCTTTCAGCCCCCGCGGGCGGTGGCGGCCTACAAGAAGTTCATCGAAGACGACAAGGTCCTCCTCGTCCTCGGCTACGGCACGCCGGACACCGAGGCGCTGCGTCCGTACATCACCAAGGACAAGGTGCCCTACCTGTCCGGCTCGTACTCCGGGCATCTGACCGATCCGCGCCAGACGCCCTACAACTTCCCCGGCGGCATCGACTACACGAGCCAGATCCGCATCTTCCTCAACTACGTGAAGGAGACCTGGAAGGACACGAGCCGCAAGCCGCGCGTGGCCTTCATCTTCGCCGACAACGCGTACGGGCGCGCCCCCATCGAGGCCGGACGCCAGTACGCCAAGGAGATCGGCATCGACCTGGTGGACGAGGAAGTCATTCCCACCATCCTCACCGATGCCACCTCGCAGCTTCTGACCATGAAGAAGAAGGACCCCGACTTCGCGTACATCAACACCAACACCCAGTGGGTCCCCGTCGTCCTCAAGGACTCCTACAAGCTCGGCCTCAAGACCAAGTACGTGATCAACAACTACGGCATCGACGAGCGCACGCCCAAGCTGGCCGGCGACGCGGCCGAGGGTGTGATGGGGATCCAGGACGTCGCCTACTGGGGCGAGAACGTGCCGGGCATGAAGACGCTGATGGACTTCCACGCCAAACACCACCCCAACGACACCCATGCCTCGCCCTACATGCGCGGCTGGCTGTGGGTGATCGTGGCCGCGGAGGCCATCAAGCGGGCGGGGCCGAATCCCACCGGGGAGTCGATCAAGAAGGCGCTGGAAAGCCTGAAGGAGTTCGACACCTGGGGACTCACGCCCCCCTTCACGTACACCAGCGAGGACCATCGGCCGACCAACCGGGCGCGGCTGGTCCTGGTGAAGGACGGCAAGATCGTTCCGGTGCGCGAGGTCTCCGTCGACCGCGACATGAAGTGGATCGGCAAGTGAGGAAGAGCCGTGAGCGTTCCCCGGCGTTGAGCTGACGGCGGAATGCTGCAGCTCAACAACATCCAGGTCATCTACAGCGACGTCATTCTCGTCCTGAAGGGGTTGTCCCTGGCGGTGACCGAGGGGCAGGTCGTGGCCCTGCTGGGCGCCAACGGGGCGGGGAAGACGACGACCTTGAAGGCCATCTCCGGTCTGCTCAAGACCGAAGACGGGCGGGTCACCGACGGCGGCATCGAGTTCATGGGGCGGCGGATCGATGGTCTCGATCCGGAGACGATCTGCCGCCTCGGCATCGTGCAGGTGATGGAGGGGCGCAAGGTCCTGGAATCCCTCACCGTGGAGGAGAACCTCAAGATCGGGGGGTACACGCGGCGCGACGCCGACGGCGCTCGGCAGGACATGCAGATGATCTACGAGTACTTCCCCCGCCTCGTGGAGCGGCGCCATCAACTGGCGGGGTATCTGAGCGGCGGCGAGCAGCAGATGCTGGTGATCGGACGCGCCCTCATGGCCAAGCCCCGGCTCCTGATGCTCGACGAGCCGTCGCTGGGCCTGGCCCCGCTGCTCGTCCGCGAGATCTTCGAGATCATCCACAAGATCAATGTCGAGCGCGGCACGACGGTTCTGCTCGTCGAGCAGAACGCTCAGATCGCGCTCGGCATCGCCCACTACGGCTACATCATGGAGAACGGCCGGATCGTCTTCGACGGTCCGGCCGACAAGCTCCGGAGCAACGACGACGTCCGCGAGTTCTACCTCGGCCTCAGCGAGGGCGGCCGCCGCAAGAGCTTCCGGGACATCAAGTTCTACAAGCGGCGCAAGCGCTGGGTGTTTTGACTGGAAGAGAGCAGAGCCGCCAGCCCTGTCCCACATTCGAGCAATGCTGCCAGCTCCTCGTCGTCACGTGCGTTAAGCCGATCGTTGATCACCGGATCACGAGCCTGCCGCAGACGCAGGGCGGCCATCTCCGGTGTGTGCCTCGATTCCACCAGCCAGTCACCGCGCAGCAAGTCAGGCAGGTCGAAGCGCTCGAGGTTCGCAGCTCGTCTCAAGACAAAGAGTTCCGCCAGCTGACGCACCGCGTGGTCGCCCCGAGACAGCCTTCGGACCGCGAACAGTGCCGCCTTGAGGGTGTCCGCGTCCGAGGCGGGCGTGGCCTCGGCGATCGAGACCGAATATCGAAGTAGTTCCTTTTCGATCCTCCTCGGTCCATGGAAGTCGCCGGGCCGCCTGGAGAACTGATCGCACCACCATCACACAGGGATCTGCGGTCAGAGCCGGGAGCAAGTCGCGCAAGCTGGAGGGAACGGGATGCCTGGACGCGATCTCCGTCCACGCGTCAATGGCAGCCGCTCGCAGAGCAACGTCCGTGTGCAGGAGGTAGGTATACAGGCACGGCTCTGGTTCTGGCGTACCAAGTCCAAAGGCATCGTCGAAGGCGCGTTCAGTCCAGCCGTTCACGCTTACCAGTTTCCCACAGACCTGTGACAGCCCCGCGGCTCGCCTCAAGCGGCCGCGAATCAGCGATTCAGACGAGCCGGAACTACTTCACGGTCCGACAGGGAGGATCCCCTCCGCCCACTGGGCCGAGTCCTCTGACACCGTGCCGGGCACCCGAAGCGCTACCCCGCCAACTGGGTGGTTCTCGACAGCGACTGCACCTGGTGGTCGGGATCAAGGGCTATCGGCGCGAGGACGCCAAGGAGAAGAAGGCCGCGATGGACACCTACTGGGTGCCCGCCGTCAACAACCTCCGCACGCTCGGACGCTGGGCGTTCGCCGAGCTGACCGAGGTCTACCAGATCGACAGCGACTTCAAGGCCGGCCGAAGTTTCCGCTTGACACCTTTCTGTATGGGCAACGGCCGCGTGTCGCCGGTACCCCCGCGGATACCCGCCCAGCGGGCCGCAGATGGCCATGGATGCGCTGGGTCGCGGTTCGGCGCGAAAAACGCGGATCGCGCTGCGATCGCCGCTCGTCGCGCCTCGCAGGCGGCTGTGAAACTGCGGTGTAGAGTCGCCCCAGCACAAGGGGGACCTCATGGAAATCGGCCCGCTGCGCATCGTTCCCACGCCCGCGCCCATCCTGGAGCTGGACCGCCTGGGCGACGAGATCGCCGAGCTGTCGGCCCACCTCGACGCCGCCACCGCGCGCCTCCTCGACCTCATCCGCGAGTTCGATGCCCGGGGCGGCTGGAACAATGGCTTCCCCTCCTGCGCCGCCTGGCTGACCTGGCGCATCGGGCTCGCCCCGGGCGCCGCCCGCGAGCACGTGCGGGTGGCGCGCGCCCTGGGCACGCTGCCCCTGCTAGCCCAGGCCCTGGCCTGGGGGGAGCTGTCGTACACCAAGGTCCGCGAGTTGACGCGCGTGGCGACACCGGAGACCGAAGAGCGCCTACTGGCGGTGGGCCGGGCCGGCACGGCCGCGCACGTTGCGCGGATCGTGCGCGGCTGGCAACGGGTGGACCGGCAAGCCGAGGCGCGCGAGGCGGCTTTGCAGCATGCGAGCCGGACGCTGCACGTGTATCCGGATAGCGACGGCACGGTGAGGATCAAGGGGCGGCTGACCCCAGAGGTCGGGGCCCTGCTCGTGCAGGCGCTCGCGGCCGCCCGGGAGGCGCTGTACCAGCAAAGGAAGGCGAAGGAACCTGACGCCGACCCACCGACGATGGAGCAGCAGCAGGCGGACGCCCTCGCCCTGCTCGCCGAGACGGCCCTCCACCAGGGCCTCGACCCCGGGAACCCGGGGGAGCGCTACCAGGTGGTTGTCCACGTCGACGCCGAGGTCCTGGCGGACGCCGACGCGCCCGGCCAGTCGGTGCTCGAGGACGGCGCGCGCGTTCCCGCGGGAACGTCTCAACGCCTGGCCTGCGACGCCAGCCGGGTGGTCATGCGACACGGCCGGGATGGCCGGGTCGTGGAGGTCGAGGCCCGGACCCGGACGATTCCCCCGGCGATCCGGCGGGCGCTCCACCATCGCGACCGCGGCTGCCGCTTTCCGGGCCGCGGCGTCCGGTTCGGCCAGGGCCATCACATCCGTCACTGGGCCCACGGAGGCCCCACCACGCTGTCGAACCTCGCCATGCTCTGTCGCCGACACCACCGCGCCGTCCACGAGGAGGGCTACCAGGTCGATCGACAGCCGGACGGCGCGCTTCGCTTCCGCCGGCCAGATGGGCAAGTCCTACCCGAAGTCCCACCGCTCCCGGAAGTACCCGTCGACCCTGTCAGAGTCCTCATGGCACGGCACGACGCCGAGGGCCTCGATATCCACGCGCGAACGGGAATGCCAGGCTGGGTGGGCGAGCGCCTTGACGTCGGGTGGGCGATCGGGGTCTTGCACCCATTGGGCAGGGGCGTGCGCGGTGTCGACCTCGTACCCGACACCGGCCCAGGAGTCACCCTATGAGGCGCCCTGGCACAGTGTCGGAGTGGGCGTGGTTGAGTGGGCCGATCGCGCGATGTCAGGCCCGCTCCAGGTGAACGCTCAGCAGAACTTTGCGATTACATCGTTTCCGTACCGCAGAACATCGTCGGGCGTCTTCACCTGCGCCGGGAGACCGGCGGCGGCGCTGACAGGGACGGCCACGCGCGCCACGCCGAGCTTGGCCAACCTCTCGATCTCTGACGGCTCCGCGGGGGCGGCGGCGGTGATCTCGATGTCGGCGGGGTTGCGGCCGGCCTCCACGGCGGCCCGGCGCATCTCGTCGTAGAGCTCGGTGGGAGCGCCCCGCGCGGGGAAGTAGCCGTCGCCCAGACGTCCCGCCCGGCGGGCGGCGGCCCTGGTGTCGCCGCCGACCACGATCGGGATCCGCCGATGAGGCGGCTGCGGCCGGCAGAACACGTCGGTGAACGAGACGAAGCGCCCCGCGAAGCTCGCGCGCTCCTGGCTCCACAGAACGCGCATGGCGGCGACGTACTCGTCGGTGCGTGCCCCGCGATCCTCGAAGGGGACGCCGAGGGTGGCGAACTCTTCCGCCAGCCAGCCCACGCCGATCCCCAGCAGCACGCGGCCCCCACCCGCCATGTGGTCGAGCGTGGCCACGGCCTTGGCGGTGATCACGGGATTGCGCTGGGGCAGGATGAGGATGGCCGTGCCCAGCTTGATCGTCCGCGTGGCGGAGGCGATGTACGCCAGCCACATCAGGGGATCGGGGATCGGGAAGTCCTCGAGCCCGGAGCCCATGCGGCCGCTCGGGGAATATGGATAGCGCGACTGGTAGCCGTGGGGCACCACCACGTGCTCGACCGTCCAGATCGAATCGAATCCGGCCGCCTCCGCGGCTTGCGCCAGCTCCACCGCCGCGGCGCCATCGACGTACCGGCCGAGATTCGCGTATCGCAGTCCGAACTTCATCGATCGCCTCCTGTGGAGAGTGGCATGCTCGGCGCGCGCGTGGCGCGCCTTCGTCGTCGCTCCGGTGACACCGCGCGATCCGAATACCGCCCGGACCGTAGCCGAGTCAAGGTGGAAGTTGGCTTGGCGGGAACGCGATGCTCGCGCCGGCGCGCACCCAGGCGCCTTGACCGGTTGCCGGCCGGTGATCTACGTTGTGGCGGCATGGCGGCCGCGGCCGTGCCGAAAGGAGCCCACCGATGGCAGTGCCGCCGACCATGAAAGCCACGGTGCTGGTCGAGCCCCACCGATTCGAGGTGCTGGACCGCGCCGTGCCCGCCGTAGGCGATGAGGATGTCCTCGTCCGCGTGCGCGCCTGCGGGATCTGCGGAACCGATCTGAAGATCGTGCACGAGGGCATGCCGAAGATGCCGCCGTACGGCGAGTTCATCTTCGGGCACGAGTATGCCGGGGACATCGTGGCCGTCGGGGCCACGGTGGACGAGTTTCGGATCGGTGACCGCGTGGTCGTCGAGGCGCACATGGGCTGCCGGCGGTGCGAGAACTGCATCCGCGGCATGTACACCGCCTGCCTGAACTACGGCAACGTCGCGCCGCGGGCACCGGGCCAACGGCTTCACCACCAATGGGGGTCTGGCGGAGTACGCGCTGAACCACGTCAACACGCTCTACCGGATGCCCGACAGCGTGAGCTACGAGGAGGCGGTCGTCGTCATGACCGCGGGCAGCCCGCTCTTCGGGCTCGAGAACGCCGGCGGATACTTCCCCGGGGAGACCATCGCGGTCCTGGGGCCCGGCCCCATCGGGCTCATGGCGGTTCAGCTCGTCAAGGCCCTCGGGAGCCACCCGCGTGATCCTGACGGGCACCCGCGAGTCACGCCTCGCCATCGGCCGTGAGCTGGGCGCGGACGTGATCGTCGACAGCCTGCGCAGCGATCCCGTGGCCGCCGTGCTCGACGCCACCGCAGGCAAGGGCGCCGACCTGGTGATCGACTGCGCCGGTGCCGACGACACGTTCGACCAGGCGATCAAGATGGCCAAGCCCGGCGGCCGGGTGCTCCTCGTCGGCTTCTACCATGGACCGGTGACGGCCGACATGAGCCACGCCGTCCGGCGCAACATCACCATCTACACCGAGCGGGGCGAAGGCGGCACGAGCGTCGGACGCTGCCTGGCCCTGCTGGCCGCCGGTCGCATCACCGCGCGCCCGCTGGTGACTCACCGCTTCCCGTTGAGCCGCGTCCATGAGGCGTTCGACGTGCTCGAGAAGCGCACCGGCGATCCCCTGAAGGTGGTCCTGCTTCCGTAACGCGGCCCCCGCACGCGACGCGCTCACCCTACAGGCGACTACGCGATGTAGCCCTTGGCGACGAGGTACTCCGCCACGAGAACGGCGCCGGCGGCCGCGCCCATCCGGGTGTTGTGACTGACGAGGAGGTACTTCACGCCGTTCGGCAGCACCGGGTCCTCGCGAACGCGGCCCACCGTGGTCGTCATCCCCTCGCCGTTGTCGCGGTCCAGGCGCGGCTGGGGGCGGAAGGGATCGTCGTGGACCTTGATCCACTCCGCCGGCGCCGAGGGCAGTTCCAGCTCGCGAGCCTCGTTGCGGACCCCGCGAAATGCGTCCTTGACCTCGGAGACCAACGCCTTCCGGCCCAGCGAGCGAGCGAAGACCGACTCCGTGTGCCCCTCGCGCACGTTCGCCCGCGTGCAGGTGGCGCTGATCACCGCCGGGTGAGACGTGATCGCGTCACCGGAAAGCGTCCCCGAAGATCTTGTGCAGCTCTTTCTCGACCTTCTCCTCCTCCTTCGGGATGAACGGGATGATGTTGTCGAGGATGTCCAGGCCGATGACGCCGGGCGAGCGGCCGGCGCCGGAGAGACCCTGCATCGTCGTCACGATCACCGACGTCAGCCCGAATGCGTCGGCCAGGGGCTTGAGCGTGATCACGAGGCCGGCCACGGTGCAGTTGGGGATCGGGACGACGAAGCCCTCCCAGCCCCGCCTCCTCCGCTGCTGGGGAATCAGCTCAGCGTGAGCCATGTTCACGTTGGGCACGAGGAGCGGAACGTCCGCCTCGTAGCGAAACGCGGACGCCGTGCTGACGACGGGGGTCGTCTTCGCGAACCTGGGCTCCTGGACCTGAGCGACGTCCGACTCGGTGGCCGAGAAGACGACGTCGAGGCCCCGCGGATCGAACGTATCGCCATTCTCGACGGGCAGGGCGAGGACGTCGGCGGTGGGCTCCTCCTCGCACCACCAGCGGCGGGCTCCGGTCTTGGTGTCGAGGAGCGCCTGCCCGAACGGCTTCCCCGCCGACCGCTCCGAGGCGGCGAGGCGCTGGATGCTGAACCACGGATGCTGCTGGAGGGCGACGACGAACTGCTGGCCCGCGATGCCCGTGGCCCCGACGATCCCGACCGCGTATCTCCGGCTCATGACGTCACCTCGAGTGGAGTCTCAAGAGAGAGTACGTGGTCACGGGCGAGGCTGTCGAGGCTGAGCGGAGCCCGCCGCGATACCCCGGTGAGCCTCCGGCGCCGAAAACGGCTATGATCGGCGCCAGTCTACGGATTCCTGGGGAGGAGATCGGATGAAGGTCGTCGAAGCGATCGCAGAGATCCTGAAGCGGGAGGGCGTGGAGTACCTGAGCACGTATCCCACCACACCGATCATCGACGCGGCAGCGGCCGCCGGCATCAGGCCGGTGCTCTGCCGGCAGGAGCGCGTCGGCGTCGGCATCGCCGATGGCTACAGCCGGACCACCAACGGCCGGCGCATCGGCGTGTTCGCCATGCAGTACGGCCCGGGCGCCGAGAATGCGTTTCCTGGTGTCGCCACCGCGTACTCGGATTCGGTGCCGATCTTGGTGCTGCCCCTCGGACACCAGCGGGACCGGGCGCAGGTCTTCCCGCTCTTCAGCTCGGCGCGGACCTACGCGTCGGTGACGAAGTGGGTCGAGACGCTCAACCAGGCCGAGCAAGTGTCCGAGGTCATGCGGCGCGCGTTCAATCTCCTGAAGATGGGACGCCCGGGACCCGTCATGGTCGAGATCCCCGCCGACGTGGCCATCGCGGACGTCCCCGAGGCGGCCCTGAGCTACAAGCCGGTGAAGGCCACCTGCCCGTCCGGCAATCCCCGCGACGTTGCCGCCGCCGCGCGCGTGCTCGTGCAGGCGCGCACGCCGATCATCCACGCCGGCCAGGGCGTGCTCTACGCGGAGGCCTGTGCCGAGTTGCTGGAGCTGGCGGAACTGCTGCAGGTCCCGGTGATGACGACCCTGGAGGGCAAGAGCGCCTTCCCGGAAGACCATCCGCTGTCGCTGGGAACCGGCGGCGGGGGCGTGATGTCCGGGCCCTCCCACCACTTCCTGCCCCAGGCCGACGTGGTCTTCGGCATCGGGTGCAGCTTCACGCGCCACGGCATGGCCACCAACATTCCCGCGGGCAAGACCATCATCCACGCCACCAACGACGAGCGCGACCTCAACAAGAACTACCCGGCCGACCACCCGATCCTCGGGGACGCCAAGCTGGTGCTCCGCCAGTTCATCGACGCGGTCAAGGATCTCAAGGGGTCCCGCCCGCCCGGCGACGGCGCCACCGCGCGCGAGGTGCAAGCGGCCAGGGAGACGTGGCTCAAGGAGTGGATGCCCAAGCTCACCTCGGACGAGGTGCCCATCACGCCCTATCGCATCATCTGGGACTTCATGCACACGATCGATCCCGCCCAGGCGATCGTGACCCACGATTCCGGCAGCCCGCGCAACCAGCTCGTCCCCTTCTATCGGGCGACCGCGCCCCGCAGCTACATGGGCTGGGGCAAGTCCCACGCGCTCGGCACGGGGCTGGGCCTGATCATGGGGGCCAAGCTGGCCGCCCCCGACAAGTTCTGCGTGAACTTCATGGGCGACGCGGCCTTCGGCATGACGGGACTGGACTTCGAGACCGCGGTGCGCTGCGGCATCCCCATCACCACCATCGTCATGAACAACTCCGCCATGGCCATCGAGCGGCACGCGCTGGTCGTCTCGCACGACCGCTACCGCACGCGGGACATCGGGGGAAACTACGCCGACATGGGCCGCGCCATGGGCGGCTACGCCGAGCGGGTGGAGAAGCCGGCGGAGATCGTCGGGGCGCTCGAGCGCGCGCGCAAGATGAATGACGAGGGCAAGGCGGTGCTGCTAGAGTTCATCACCAGCGAGGAGATCGCGTTCTCTCACCGGCGAGACTGTAGAGAGCGAGCACTGCTAGAGGAGGATCCCGCATGGCTACAACGGTCATTCAGAGGCCAGGAAGCTTCGCTCTCGCCTGAACCACCCGGTCATCGACGCCGACGGGCACTGGATCGAGTACGGGCCCATCATGCGCGAGGAGTTCCGGCGCATCGGCGGAGAGGCCGCCGCCGAAGCCCTGGACCTCGCCAGCCAGCGCGTCCCCAGCTCGCTCAAGATGTCCCTGGGGGAGCGGACCCGGCGTCGCGTGGGTCAGGAAGCGTTCTGGGGCTCGCCGTCCGTCAACGTACTGGACCGGGCGACCGCGATGATGCCCCGCCTCATGTACGAGCGCCTGGACGACCTCGGGATCGACTTCTGCGTCGTCTATCCGACGGCCGGCCTGGGCTACCACCGCATGCAGGATACCCGGCTGCGCCGGGCCATCTGCCGCGCGTACAACGTGTTCGCGGCCGATCAGTTCCGGGGACTCGAAGACCGCATCATCCCGGCAGCCATCATCCCGATGTACACGCCGGAGGAGGCCATCGAGGAGCTGGAGTTCGCGTCGCGGCAGCTCGGCTACAAGGTCATGATGGTCGGCGGCCTCATGCGCCGTCCGTCCCCGCCCTCGCCGACGAGCAGCCCGACGCCTCGCGTCTCGTGGAGTGGTACGACGTGATCGGCATCGATAGCCCCCACGACTACGATCCGGTCTGGGAAAAGTGCCGCGAGCTGCGCGTCGCCCCGAGCTTCCACAACGGCGCGCGCTCGATCCTCCTGCGCAACTCGCCCTCGAACTTCTGCTACAACCACATCGGCCACTTCGCCTCCGCCGGTCACGCCGTGGCCAAGGCGATGTTCTTCGGCGGCGTCACGCGCCGCTTCCCCGACCTGAACTTCGCCTTCCTCGAAGGGGGCGTGGGCTGGGCCTGCATGCTCTACGCGGACCTCATCGGGCACTGGGAAAAACGCAATCGCCAGGCCCTCGAGAAGACGAACCCCAACAATCTGGACCGCGCCGCTTTGCTCCGGTACGTCGAGAAGTACGGTCGCGACGCGATGGCGCAGGCGGTGCGGCGCGGCGACGGGCTGGAGGGCGACTCGAACTCCACCATGACCGGCGGCGTCGAGGACCTCGACGACTACTTCCGCTGCAAGATCGGGCGCAAGCAGGACATCCGAGATCTGTTCGTGCCGCGCTTCTACTTCGGGTGCGAGGCTGACGATCCCACCAACGCCTGGGCCTTCAACCGCCGGGCGAACCCCATGGGAGCACGGCTCAACGCGCTGTTCAGCTCCGACATCGGGCACTTCGACGTCCCCGACATGGCGGAGGTGGTGCCCGAGGCGTACGAGCTGGTCGAGCACGGTCTGCTCACCGACGACGACTTCCGCGACTTCATGTTCAGCAACGCCGTGCGCTTCTGGGGCGAGGTGAATCCGGACTTCTTCAAGGGCACGGTGGTCGAGAAGCAGGCCGCGGAGGTCCTGGCGAGCGCGCCGAGCAACTGACGCGCGCGTGAAGCGCAGCAGCACGAGGATCCTCACCACCCACGCCGGGAGCCTGCCGAGGCCGGCCGACCTGCTCGAGATGTCGCGAGTCAGGGCGGCCGGCCACCCGGACGCCGGCGGGGCGTACGCCACCCGGGTCCGCCGCGCGGTGGCGGAGATCGTCCAAACCCAGGTGGAGCACGGGCTCGACGTCATCGACGACGGCGAGATGGGCAAGCCGAGCTTCGTGACCTACGTCAGCCAGCGGCTGTCCGGTTTCACCCCCAGTACCCGTCCGGCCGAACTGCCCTGGGCGGGATCGAGAGAGGTCCTGGCCTTCCCCGAGTTCTACGAGGCCACCGTGCGGCAGAGCGCGAATGCCTCGGCGCGAGCCGCCCCCCTGGCCTGCACCGGCCCCGTGTCCTACACGGGACACGCCGCGGTGCGGACGGACATCGAGAATCTCAAGGCGGCGCTGAGCGGCGTGACCGTCGAGGAGGCATTCCTCCCCGCCATCTCTCCCTCGAATGTCGAGAGCTGGCACCGGAACGAGTACTACAAGACGGACGAGGAGTACCTGTTCGCGATCGCCGACGCCATGCACGAGGAGTACCAGGCCATCGCCGACGCGGGGTTCCTCGTGCAGATCGACGACCCTCGGCTGGTGACCTACTACATCATGCAGCCGGGCGCGAGCCTGCCGGACTGCCGGCGGTGGGCCGAGGTGCGCGTGGCGGCGCTCAATCACGCGCTCCGCGACATCCCCCGGGAGCGCGTGCGCTTCCACACCTGCTACAGCATCAACATGGGCCCCCGGGTCCACGACATGGAGCTGAAGGACATCGCAGACATCATTCTTAGAGTCCGCGCGGGCGCCTACTCGTTCGAAGCCGCCAACCCGCGCCACGAGCACGAGTGGCGAGTGTGGGAGAACGTCACGCTCCCCGAGGGCGCGGTGCTGATTCCCGGGGTCATCACGCAGTCGACCGTCCTCGTCGAGCACCCGGAGCTGGTGGCCGAGCGGATCGTGCGGTTCGCGACGGTCGTGGGACGCGAGAACGTCATCGCGGGCGCGGACTGCGGCTTCGCCACGTTCGCGGGCTCGACGGAGATCCATCCGACCATCGCCTGGGCCAAACTCGCCGCCCTCACCGAGGGCGCGCGACTCGCGACGAAGAAGCTCTGGGGCCGCGTCTGAGGGAAACGCGAGGGGGTTGTCATGAAACTCGGACTGAGCCCGCTGCAGGCGGGCGCCAACTTCGAGGAGACGATCCAGGAGTGCGAGCGGGCTGAGGCGGCCGGGTTCGACTCCGTGTGGCTGGGGGAGCACCACAACAGCGTCACACTCTACCCGGCACCTCTCATCGGACTGGCGGCCATCGCCGGGCGGACGCGCCGGCTCCGGCTCGGGACCGGCGTGCTCCTGCTCCCCCTCTACCACCCGCTCGCCGTGGCCGAGGAAGCGGCGATGGTGGACGTGATCTCGGGCGGCCGCCTGATCCTCGGCGTGGGCGCCGGCTACGCGCCCGAGGAGTTCAGTGCCTTCGGCGTGTCGATCGCGGAGCGCGGCAGCCGAATGGACGAGGCCGTGCCCCTGATCCACCGGCTCTGGTCAGAGGAGAACGTGACCCACGCGGGCCGGCATTACCGCCTGACGAATGCCACGGTCGGGCCGCGCCCCGTGCAACGGCCTCGGCCACCGATCTGGTTTGCCGGCTGGGTCGAGCCGGCCATCCGGCGCGCCGGTCGCCTGGGCGACGCGTGGCTCGGCGGCCCCTCCGCCAAGCTGGACGAACTGGCGGCCTGTGTGCGTCTGTACCGCGAAGCGCGACTGGCCGCGGGGAGAGGGGCCGAGGCGAGCGACGTGGCTTTGATGCGCTACGTCTTCGTGGCCGAGAGCCTCGAACGCGCCCGCGCCATCGCGGGCGCCCCGTTCATCCGATCCTTCGAGGCGACCTACTTCCGGTGGCCCCACCCGGTGGTGAAGCGACCCGCCGGGCCGCTCACCATCGAACGCCTGGCCGAAGACCGGATCATCCTGGGCGACCCCGCGAGCTGCCTCGAGCAGATCCAGCGATTTCGCACCGCGCTGGGTCTCACCCACCTCATCTGCCGCATCTCGGCGCCCGGCATCCCGCGCGAGGCCGCCCGGGCCTCGCTGGATCTCTTCACGCGCGAGGTCATGCCCGCTCTCGCGTGACCGTTGCGCCGCGCGTGCGATCACGTCACTATCGCGGTGGTTCGAGCGATCCCACGATGCAAAGGACGGCCGTATGGACACCAAGGGGCTGAGCGGGGCTGAAGCGTTCCTGCGTCTCCTGCGCCAGATGGGCGTGGAGCAGATCTTCGCGTCACCGGGCTCGGAGTGGGCGCCCGTCTGGGAGCATCTGGCGAAGCCGTACGGGTCCGCCGGAGATCCCGGCGTACCTCTCGACGCGCCACGAGAGGTCGCGGTGGCCATGGCCAGCGGCTACGCGAAGGCGTGCGGGAAGCTCCCCGCCGTGATGATCCACACGACGGTCGGGCTCTCCACGCGACCATGGCGCTGCGCGCCGCGCGTCACGAGCGCGTGCCCATGGTCGTGCTGACGGGCGAATCGATCGCCTTCGGCGAAGCGCCGGGACAGGATCCGGGGGCGCAGTGGCTCCGGCTCCTCACGGACATCGGCGGTCCGGCGAGGCTCGTGGAGCCCTGCGTGAAGTGGAGCTTCGGCCTCAACTCACCTGCGCTCCTGCCGGCGACGATTCAGCGCGCCTGCCAGCTGGCGACCGCGGCGCCGCCGGGGCCGGTGTTCGTCTCCGTCCCCATGGAGTTCCTGTTCGAGACGATGGTCACGGACCCTCCCGCGGCTGCCGGATTCGCTCACGCCCCCACCGCGAATGCGGACGCGATCAACGAGCTGGCCCACCTCCTCACCGAAGCCGCGAGCCCGGCGATCGTCACGGAAGAGGCGGGGCGGAGCGTGCGCGCGGTCGAGCATCTCGTGGCCCTGGCCGAACTGCTCGGCGCGCCGGTCATCGACACGTGGCACCCCGGGTACGTGAACTTCCCTCGCACGCACCCGCTCTATGGCGGCATCATGCCGCCCGGTCAGGAGGCGGGCTCCCTGAAGGAGTTCGACGTCCTCTTCCTCGTGGCGACCGTGGCGCCGTGGCACCCGCCCTCGTCGGCGCCGGGGCGAGGCGTGAAGGTGGCGGTTCTTGGCGAGGACCCGTTCCACGGCGCGCTGCCGCACTGGGGATATCGGTCGGATCTCGTCGTCACCGGCGAGGTCGAGGCGTCGTTGGCGATGCTGCTCGAGCGCGTGCGCCGGACGATCACTCCCGGCACCCGTGGGGGTCAGGTCGAGCGATGGCGTACGCGTCACGACGCGCGACGACGAGCCCTGCGCGAGGAGGCCCTGGCCTCGGGCCGCGGGAAGATCATCGAGACGCGCTGGGTCGTTCACGAGCTGAACGAGGCGCTCCCCCCCGGCGCGGTGGTGGTCGACGAGACAATCACCCATCGGCTCGACATCCATCGATTCCTGGAGGACCTGGCGCCCGGCGCTTTCTTCGAAGGCGCCTACGGCGGGCTCGGCACCGGGCTGGGGACTGCGCTCGGGGTGAAGGCGGCCGCACCCGACCGCACGGTGATTGCTCTGATCGGCGACGGCTCGTTCAACTACAACCCGGTGCTGGCCGCGCTCGGCGTCTGCCAGGAGCATGGGATGCCGATGCTGATCGTCCTCTTCAACAACGCCGGCTATCTCTCGCAGAAGTCCGGCATCCCTCGCCACTATCCGGACGGCTGGGCCGTCACGTCTCAGACGTTCGTCGGCACCTCGATCGCCCCGAACCCGGACTATGCGGCCATCGCCCGCGCGTTCGATGGCTACGGCGAGAAGGTGGAGCAACCCGGGGAGGTCCGCGCCGCGCTCGCGCGCGGCCTCGAGGCCGTGCGGCAGGGACGCGTCGCGCTGCTCGACATGAGGCTCGAGCCGATCAATCGAAGCGGCGGAGCGTGACGTGCCGCCCGAAACCGAGAGGTCGCCGATCATGAGATCGATCAATCGAAGCCCTGGCCCGAAGGGCCCCGCCGGGCATGAACAAGTTCGGCATCGGTCAGCCCGTGCGGCGCGTCGAGGACCAGCGCTTCGTGACGGGCCGCGGGCGGTACGTCGACGACATTGCGTTGCCTCGCCAGGCGCACGGGGTCGTCGTCCTGTCGCCCCACCCGCACGCGCGCATCAGCGGCATCGACGTCCCGCGCGCGAGCGCGCCGCGGCGTGCTGCGCGGTGCTGACCGGCGCCGACGTCGTGGCCGACGAGCTCGGCGGCCTCCCGCCGCTGTTCATGCCCGAGGATCGAGGGGGCCCGAAGGGCTATCGCACCTTCCGGCCGATCCTCGTCGCCGACCAGGTGCGCCACGTCGGCGACCGCGTCGCCTTCGTGGTCGCGCGAGACACCAGCGCAGGCGCGCGATCGCCGCCGAGCTGGTGGAGGTCGACTACGAGCCCCTGCCGGCCGTCGCGCACGTCGACGACGCCGCGCGCGGACGGTGCGGTGCGGGTCTGGGACGACGGCGCCGGGCAACGTCTGCGTGCAGCTCGAGGATGGGCGACCCGGCGGCGACTGACGCCGCGTTTGCCAGGCCCGTCACGTGGTGTCGCTGCGACTGGAGAACAACCGCATCTCGGCCAACGCGCTCGAGCCCCGGTGCGCCATCGGCGCCTACGACCGGACGACGCCAGCTTCACGCTCTACACCAGCACGCAGAACCCGCACGGCGTCCGCACGACGTGGCCCAGCGAGTCTTCCAGACGCCGGAGACGAAGTTCCGGGTGATTGCGCCCGACGTCGGCGGCGGCTTCGGCATGAAGGGCGACGCGTACCCGGAGGACGCACTGGTCCTCTGGGCCTCGCGACGCTGCGGCCGCCCGGTGAAGTGGGTGGCCACCCGGTCGGAGAGCCTGCTGGGAGACGCCCACGGGCGCGACCAGGTGATCCACGGCGAGATGGCGCTCGACGAGCAGGGCCAGATCCTCGCCATCCGCGCGCGAGCGCGGCAGGCCTTCGGCGCGTACGTCACCGGCGCGGCCGTGGCGCCGCTCCTGTTCTCGGTGCAGCTCGTCCCCGAGCGCGTACGCCGTGCCGGCGGTCTTCCTCGCGACGCAGGCGATCTTCACGCATACGTCGCCGACGGCCCCGTACCGCGGCGCGGGTCGCCCGGAGGCGGTCTATCTCACCGAGCGGCTGCTCGACCGCGCCGCGGCGGTCATCGGCATCGATCCCATTGAGATCCGCCGCCGCAATTTCATCCGACCGGACGCCATGCCCTACCGGATCCCGACGGGGCTGACGTACGACAGCGGCGAGTTCGCGCACGTGATGGACCGGTGCCTCCAGCTCGCTGACTGGGAGGGCTTCGGCGGGCGCCGCGCGGCCAGCGAGACGCGGGGGAAGCGGCGCGGCCGCGGCGCTCGCCTTCTCGCTGGAGGAGAGCGGCGTCTTCAACGAGCGCATGGAGCTGCGCTGCGACCCGAGCGGCATGGTCACCATCGTCGCGGGCACGTTCTCTCATGGGCAGGGTCACGCGACGGTCTACGCCCAGATGGTCTCCGAGTGGCTCGGCGTGCCGTTCGAGAACATCCGGTTCGTGCAGGGCGACACCGACCAGGTCCCCTACGGCCGCGGCACCTACGCCTCGCGAAGCTCGATGGTCGGCGGCAACGCCCTCAAGGTCGCCACCGACGCGCTCGTCGAGAAGGCCAAGCCCGTCGCCGCGCACCTGCTGGAGGCCGCGGCCGCGGACGTCGTCTTCAAAGACGGCAGCCTTCCAGGTCGTGGGAACCGACCGCGCGGTTCCGCTTCACGGCGGTGGCGCGCGCGTCCTACGCGCCCGCCGGACCGCTGTCGGAGCTTGGCATCGGCCTCGAGGCAAGCGGCAGCTACGGGTCGGAGCCGCCGAACTTTCCCAACGCGGCCCACGTGTGCGAGGTCGAGATCGATCCGGAGACGGGCGAGGTGACCATCGATCGGTACACGATCGTGGACGACGTCGGCCGCGCGCTCAATCCCCTGATCTGCGAGGGACAGCTCCACGGCGGGCTCGCCCAGGGAATCGGCCAGGCGCTCTTCGAGCACGTCGCGTACGACCGCGCGTCCGGGCAGATGCTCTCGGGCACCTTCGCCGACTACTGCATGCCGAGGGGCGACGATCTGCCCGCCTTCACCGTGGCGCTGGCCGAGATCCCGTGCACGACCAACCCGCTGGGCGTGAAGGGACTGGGCGAAGTCGGGTCGGTCGGCGCGCCGCCGGCGGTGATCCACGCGATCCTGGACGCCCTGCGCCCGCTGGGCGTCGACCACTCGACATGCCGGCCACGCCCGCTCGGATCCACGAGACCATGCAGCGGGCGCGGGCCAGGGGCGCGTGAGGGCGCCGACATGACTGTTCACGCACTGTCGCGCTGAGCCCCCCGAGACGGCCGCGGCCCACAAGCGAGGCAGGAGAAATCGCATGGTCACGTGGAAGGAATTCGCCGCCGCCGCGCCCGAGCTCGCCGAGACGGGGCGCTCTCTCTTGAATCAGTTCAGCGTGGGACTGGCCTTTCTGGCCACGGTGCGCAAGGACGGGGCCCCGCGCCTCCATCCCGTGTGCCCGGTTCTCTCCGATGACCGTCTGTTCGTCCTCATCACGCCCACCTCGCCCAAGCGGCACGACCTGTTGCGCGATGGCCGATACGCCCTCCAGACATTCCCCCAGCCCAAACCCGGGAGCGACGAGTTCTACCTGGCCGGCAAAGCCCTTCTCGTCGACGATACCGGGGCACGGGCCGCGGTCCTGCGCGACGCGAAGCACATGGCCGACCCGTCGGAGACAGTGTTCGAGCTGTGGATCGACCGGGTCATGCACACACGGTGGGAGAATGTGCTGACACCACAGATGCGATCCCTGCACCAGAAGTGGCGCGCCCCCGAAGGGGCGGACGGCGCCTCAGGCCACTGATCCCGGCGAGCGGCGCGAGGATCGATTCGTGGCGCATTGCCCGCCCGAGCTGCTCGACGACCTCACTGACGTGATCGCCGAAGTGCGCACATGGCCTGGAGTCATCGAGAGGAAGCCCGGCGTCTTCTACCTGCGCGGCCAGCCGTTCCTCCACTTCCATCTGCTCGAAGGAGGCCGGCGCCGGGCCGACGTCAAGGGACGGACCGACTGGGTGCAACTCGACCTCCCACGACCCATCTCCACGACGAGACGGGGAGCGTTCCTTCGCGCGCTGCGAATGCGCTATGGCGAGTCCCGCTCCTTCCGCAACGCGCTAATCACAGTATCGAGGCGTGCCCCGGCTTTGCCGGGGCGCGCCGAGCGCGGGGGGCTTGGGGGCCCCGTTCGAGGCCCCCCATCTGGCTAGTACAGGTGGCAGGCGACGTGGTGCCCGGGCGACAGCTCGCCCAGCGCAGGCTCTTGCTCCGAGCAGCGCGGCATGACGAAGGGGCAGCGAGGATGGAAGTGGCAGCCCGAGCGGCGGGTTGAGGGCGCTGGGGACCTCGCCGCTGAGGACGATCTCCTCCCGCGGCTCGTCCGGGTGAGAGGGCAACGAGGCCGCGAACAGCGCCTTGGTGTACGGGATGGAGCGGCTTGGCGCACAGCTCGAGGCTATCGGCCACCTCGACGAGCTTCCCCAGGTACATCACGGCGGTCTGCTGGCTCAGGTGCGCCACCGCCGCCAGATCGTGGGCGATGAACAGATAGCTCACGGCGAGCCGCGCCTGGATCTCCTCCAGCAGGCCGATGATGTGCGCCCGGATAGAGACGTCCAGCGCTGAGACCGGCTCATCGAGCACGATGAGGCGCGCGTTGGTGGAGAGGGCTCGGGCGATGGCCAGCCGCTGGCGCTGCCCTCCGCTGAACTCGTGGGGGAAGAGCCGCGCCACGTCGGGCCTGAGGCCGACCAGCTCCAGCAGTTCCCGCACGCGCGCACGCACCTCCGCCGCGAGAGCCGCTCATGGGTCTCGATGGGCTCGCCGATGATGTCGCCCACCCGCATGCGCGGGCTGAGGGAGCTGTACGGGTCCTGGAAGACGACCTGCACCTTGCGCCGGTAGTCCATCAGCTCCTTGCCGTGGAAGCTCGGCGATATTCCGCCCCTCGAACTCGATGGCGCCAGCCGTGGGCTCCTCGGCGGCCAGGATCAGCTTCGAGGTGGTCGTCTTGCCGCAGCCGGACTCCCCCACCAGGCCCAGCGTCTCGCCGCTGTCGATGGTGAAGCTGATGCCGTCGACCGCCTTGACCCAGCCCTGCACCCTGCCCAGCAGGGAGCCTCCGACCGCGAAAGTGCTTCTTGAGGTCCCGGACTTCCAGCAAGCGGCTCACCCATGCGCAGCCTCTTCGATCGGCCAGCCAGCACCGGACGGTCTCCCCGTCGCCCAGGTCGCTGCTCCCCCGGCTCCTCGGTCCGACAGCGCTCCATCGCGCTGCGCAGCGGGGGTGGAAGCTGCAGCCGGTAGGCAGGTCCGAGAGGTCCGGCGGCTGGCCCGGGATGGCGTATAGGGGCTCTTTGGTGCCCAGCTTCGGGATGGAGTCCAGCAGCGCCCTGGTATAGGGATGCCGGGGATGATAGAACAGTCCCCGCACCGACTGCATCTCCACGATCCTGCCGGCATACATCACCGCGACCTTGTCGCACATCTTGGCCACGATGCCGAGGTTGTGGGTGACGAAGATGAGGGCCACCCCGCTCGCGCGCTGGAGGTCCTTCAGCAGATTCAGGTACTGGAGCTGGATGGTCACGTCCAGATTGGTCGTCGGCTCGTCGGCGATGATGATCTGCGGGCCCCCGGCCTGGGCAATGGCGCCGACGATGCGCTGGCGCATGCCACCGCTCATCTGGTGGGGAAACTCCTTCATCCGCCGCTCCGGCGAGGGAATGCGCACCGCGGTCAGCAGCTCCTCACCCGCTGGCGCAGCTTCCCTCCTCGCAGCGACCGATGGTAATAGGCGGGCTCGGCCACCTGGTCGTAGATGGAGAAGAGCGGGTCCAGGGAGGCCATAGGGTCCTGGAGGATGGTGGCGATCACTCGCCCACGGATCTGCCTCATCTCTGCCGTGGCTCTTCCCCACCAAGTCCTCGCCCTCTAGCTCCACGCTACCGCCGACAATGCGGGCGGTCGGGAGAGAGCAAACGCACGAGGGAGTGGCAGGTGGTGGTCTTGCCGCAGCCGGACTCCCCCACCAGGCCAAAGGTTTCCCCCGCTTCCAGGCTGAAGCTGACCCCATCCACCGCCTTCACCACGCGGGTGCCACGGAAGCCGAAATAATGCGTCTTCAGGTCTCTGACGCGCAGCAAGGGGGGCACTGGAGACTGCCCCTAACCCATTTATATCTCTTCTAGCCCGCTCTGCCGGGGAGGAGATAGGTGGGGGGAAACCACGTCAGCCTTTCACCCCCACCGCTGACCCTGCGCCCATCAAGGGGGAGGAATTTCCATGGTCACTCCCTCGAAGGCCTAGCGGTTGCGCAACTGCGGGTCAAGGCGCACGCGCAGCCAGTCGCCTAACATGTTGGCCGACAGCACGAACATCGTGATGCAGATGCCCGGGAAGACCGCCAGCCACCACTTGCCCCCATCAGCGATTCCCGCTCCTGGGCCATCATGAGGCCCCAGGACGGCTCCGGCGGGGGGACCCCCACGCCCAGGAAGCTGAGGGACGCCTCGATGATGACGGCCACCCCCACTTGCAGGCTGAAGACCACCATGACGGTGTTCATGACGTTGGGAAGCAGATGCCGGGAGATGATCCGCAGCTTGCTGACGCCGTTGACTTCGGCGAGCTTCACGAAGTCCCGCTCCCGTAGGGCTAGCACATCTCCACGTACGACGCGCGAATAGCGGCTCCAGAATACTAAGGTCAAGATCAACACCACATTCCACAGGCCGGGCCCGCGCACGCTGGACAGCAGGATGGCGAAGACCAAGGAGGGCAACGTCAACCAGGCATCGGTGATACGCATGATGATTTGGTCCCACCATTTCCCCAGGTACCCTGCCAGAACGCCGAGCAACGTGCCAATGGCACCCGCGGCCAGCGTGCCGGTCAGGGCCACCACGAGCGAAATGCGGGCGCCGTACATCAGCCGGCTCAGGACGTCCCGTCCCAGAAAGTCGGTGCCTAGGGGCGTGTCGAGGTTGCCCTGGTGGCCCAGAAGGGCGGCACGTTATCCACATAGGGACAGTTGGCGATACCGATATCGCGACAGGCATTGCTCGCGCGTAGGCTTCACAGGATCGAGTTTGCTATGAGGCGCGATGACCGGTGCGAAGACAGCGACGAAAGTCAGAACGGCTAGCATCAGGAATGGGATGAAAGGGATTTCGCGGGCCACCCGATAACTTCGCCTGGCGACCCGCGAGAGACCGCGCCCCAGATGGCCGTGCGTGGCGGTCGATGGCCCTGGCCAACCTGGCCTCTCGCCTACCTCGAAAGGCGGATGCGGGGGTCTACATAGCCGTAGAGGACATCGATCACAAAGTTCAGCACCACGATAAACAGACCGGACATGAGCACCACCCCCTGGACCATGGGGAAGTCCCGGTTGCTCAGGCCATCGTAGAGCAACTGGCCGACGCCGGGCCAGTTGAAGATGACCTCGATCACCACGGCCACGTTCACCATGACCAGCAGGTTCAACCCCGCCAAGGTCAGGATGGGGATCATCGAGTTCTTCAGGGCATGCTTGGCCATCACCATGTGCTCCGGCACGCCCTTCAGGCGAATGAGCTTGATGTAGTCGCTCCCCAGCACCTCCAGCATGCCGGAACGGGTAATACGCACCATGGCACCAGAAAAGTACCAGCCCAGGGCAAAGGCTGGCATGACCAGATGCGTGCCAATCCTTAAACCAAAACGTCATCCACGTGGATGGGTCTCCGTAGATGAACGCACTTCGGCCCTTGCCCAGAACGGGAACCAGCCCAACTCCACCCCGAAGATGATGATCAGCACCAGGCCAACGAAGAAGCCGGGGATCGATAGCCCTAACAGCGCGATCATTTTGCCGCAATTATCCCACCAGGTATTGACCTTCAACGCCGACAGCATGCCCAACGGCACACCCAGGACGATCGAGATCGCGAAGGCCGCGAACCCGAGCTTGAGCGAGTTGGGCAGCCGCTCGAAATAGATCTCCCTGACCGGCAGGGACTTCTCGAAAGAGTGCCCGAAGTCCCCCCTGAGTAGATTCCCCAGGAAGCTGGCGTACTGCCAGTACAAGGGCTTGTCCAGGCCCCAGTTCCGCCGGAGTTGTTCCAGATAGGCGGCATCGGCGCCGACCTCGCCCCGCATCTTGACCGGGTCCCCGGTGAGCCGGACCATCCCGAAGATGATGCTGACCAGCAGCCACAGGGTGATGAGGCTGTAAAAGGCTCGAATCAGAATGTACTTTTCACCGCTCCCTCGTCACCGGCGCCTCACGAGCCCCTACGATCCGCCCGTACCTCCCACACCTCCCACGGCTAAGGGTAGGGGGCGTGAGGGGTGTCCCAGTAGCGGTGAACCCCTTGCCTTCCGGGAGCACGCGCGGCCCCACGGCATGGACGAAGGGATTCAGGTAGATGGGCACGAAGTAATACTCCTCGATGATGATGTGCTGGATCGCCTTGACCAGCCGGTCCCGCTCTTCCGGATCGGCGCTCGCCTGATGCTTGGCCCACAGCTCCTCGATCTGCGGCTCGCAGACGAACGAAGCCGGGGCCGCCGCACACGGCGTAGACCCCGATATTGGCCTTGGCACCCCCCGGTCGCGGGTCGATTTGCTGCACGATGGTCCGGTTGCCGGGGAATCCCTTGCGGCCCTGGCAGACCTTGGCCCTGAACGCCGGCCCCTCCAGTGACCTGCAGCTTGCCGCGGATGCCGATCGCGCGGAGGTCGGTGAGGATGCGCTCGCCCATGTCGAAGTACGGCACGAAGGGGACGAACCACTCGAACTCGAACCCGTTAGGGAACTTCGGCTGCGCCAGCACCTGCTTCGCCTTCTCGAGGCTGTACTCCGGCACCGGCAGGTCCTTGCCATCCCCCTTCAGGGCGTCGCGGTTCTCCGGGCTGATCCAATTGCCCCAGACCTTGCCGACGCCCTGGGTCTCCTGCCGGGACCAGGAAGTCCCGGTTGAGGGCCAGGCTGATCGCCTGACGCACGCGCTTGTCGTGGAATGGGCTGTCGGGCTCGTTGTAGCCCGGGGAACATCAGGTACCAGACGCTCGTGAAGTTGGGGTCCCAGCGCAGGTTCTTGTCCGCCATCACGAGTGGCAACACCTTCCCCGTCATGCCGAAGGCCAGGTCCAGCTCGCCGGTCTGCAGGCCAGCCAGACGCGCCGCAGTATCACGGATGCCCTTGACGACGATGGTCTTGGTCGCGGGCGTGCGCCGCCAGTACTCCTCCCAGGCCTCGAACACCATCTGCACCCCGGCCTGCTGGCTGACGAACTTGTACGGCCCCGCGCCGAGCGGCTTCGCCTTGAACCCGTCCCGACCGACCTTCTCGTAATAGTGCCGGGGAATCGACCCACCCGATGCCGCTGACCCCGCCGTTGTAGAGGTCCATGAACTCGAGGAAGGGCTCCCGGAAGTGGAAGATGATCGTGCGGTCGTCCACGACCTGGATGTGCTCGATCTTGTCGCGAAAGAGCTTGGCATGGGCCCCCTTGTAGTTCTCATAGGTCCACTTCACATCGGCCGTGGTGAGTGGCTGGCCGTCGTGGAACTTGAGCCCCGGGCGCAGCCGGAAGGCGGCCTTCCGGAAGTCCGCCGTGATCTCGGCCTGCTCGGCCAGGCTGTAGGTGGCCTCCCCTTGCGGCATGGGCTTGATCAGGGCGTCGTGGACCAGGTAGTCGTACGTCTGCATCGTCAGGGCATAGAGTGCTCCAGCGGGTCCAGCCAGCCGGGATCGAGGGCGAAGTGCTGGGCGATCGTCAACGTGCCCTTGGGCTTGCCCCTCGCCGTCTCGATCTCGGCGTCCTTGATGTCGAGCTTGGCGAGCGGCCCGGAGAGGATCGGCGTGCGTGTCGGCTTCTGAGCGGCCACGTCGCCACACGTCGTCGCGACAAGGGCCAGAGCAGCGATCAGAGCCAGGAGTCTCGCGATCATTGGGCTCCTCCTTGCGAGCAGAAGAGGGAAGGCGAAGGGGACGTCGATCGACATGGCCGTCTATGATGCCGAGGGACCAGCACGTGGGGGAGGGAGCGCACCCTTGCGTTGCGTCGGGGCACAGCCGATCCTCCTCACCCTCGTCGACGAGGGCCTGTGGGGAGCACGAGAAGGAGCGAAGTCCGGAAGTTGCACCATTATCCGCAGGCGGGCCCGCTTGTCAACGTCTCAAAGTGGGCCGGCTCGACGTCGGGAGCCGCGCGGGCGACTCGCTGAACACAGCGCGCCGGCGCGCGGTCAGTCGAAGGTCAGCACCGTGCGCGCGACCTCGCCGGCCTTCATGGCGCGGAACGCCTCGTTGATGTCCTCGAGCCGCCCGCGCCGCGTGACCATCTCGTCGAGCAGCAGCCGCCCCTGGCGATAGAACTCCAGGTAGTGGGGAATGTCCGTGCGGAAGCGATTGGAGCCCATCCGGGAAGTTTGGACCCGGCACTCCGGGCGGATGGCCATCCAGGGAAATTCGATCATCGCGTCCGGGGGCAGGACGCCGACGATGGTGGCCGTTCCGCGGATGGCCAGGCTCTCGATGGCCTGTCGCACCAGGGTTGCGTTGCCCACCGCCTCGAAGGCGTGATCCACGCCCGCGCCCTTGGTCAGCGCGCGCACCGCCTTCACGGCGTCCTCGCGCGAGCTGTTGACGACGTGCGTCGCCCCGACCCGCTTGGCGATCTCCAGCTTGGAGTCGAACATGTCGAGCGCGATGATCTGCCGGGCGCCGCCGATGCGCGCCCCCTGCACGATGGCCAGTCCCACGCCGCCGCACCCGAAGACGGCCACGGTCTGCCCGGCCTCCAGCCCCGACGTGCGCAGCGCGGCCCCCACCCCGGTGAGCACGCCGCAGCCCACGAGCGCGGCGCGGTCGAGGGGCAGGTCAGGGTCGATCTTCACCACGGAGTTCTCGTGCAGCAGCATGCGCTCGGCGTAGCTGCTGATCCCGATGAACTGCCCCAGCGCCTGTCCCTTCTGCGACAGCCGCGGCGGAGCCGACTCGCGGCGGGTGACGACGCCGCCGACGCAGAGGTTGGGATGGCCGCTGAGGCACTGCGGGCAGCTCCCACAGAAGCCGGAGAGGCACGCCACCACGTGGTCGCCGGGCCGCAGGGTGGTCACGTCCTCGCCGACCGCTTCGACCACACCCGCCCCCTCATGCCCCAGCACGAGCGGTCGCTCCAGCGAGAATCGCGAGTGTCCGTCGACGACGTGAAGGTCGCTGTGGCAGACTCCCGTCGCCGCCGTCCGCACGAGCACCTCGCGCTCGGACGGCATGTCGATCTCGATGGACTCGATGGTCAGCGGTGCGTGCGCCCGCCTGCAGACGGCTGCCTTGATCTCCATGCTGTCCTCCCGCTCTGGTGGTTGCGAACGTCCCCATAGTATTGCGCGAAGGGCACGTTCGCTCTACGCTCCCTGGGTGCGCGAGAACCCCCTGGAGGTCGCGAGATGATTCCCGATGAGATCGACGTTCCCCACGCCGTCGTCCGTGTCCTCGAGGAGGCGGGCATCCAGTTCGTCTTCGGCATGCCCGGCGGCGACACCGGCCGCATCTTCGATGCGCTCTACGACTCGACGACAATCCAGACGATCCTCGTCCGCCACGAGCAGGTGGGCTCGATCATGGCGGAGATGTATGGCCGGCTCACGGGCAAGCCGGGCGTGGTCATGGGCCAGGGCATCTTCCTCGCCTGCAACGCCCTGTTCGGAACGCTGGAAGCCGTGAAGGGCGCATCGCCGATGCTCCTCCTCGGCGACTTCACCGACATGGCGCCCTTCATGCACCACGCGCCCTACCAGGCCGGCACCGGCGAGCACGGCAACCACGATCTCCGGAACCTGCTGGCGAGCGCGACCAAGTACACGGCCGCGGTGTCCGAGCCCAAGCAGGCTGTGCAGACGATCCAGCTCGCCATCAAGCACGCCACGACCGGCGCGCCGGGGCCCGTGGCCGTGGTCTTTGCCAGTCGATCGCTGGCCGGCACGGTGAAGACCCGGCGGCCGCCCCGCGTTCACGCGACGGATCGTGTCCTCGCCCACGGCACTCCCCGACCGGCGTCGGTCGACGTGGCACGCGTCGCCGACGCGCTGCTCGCGTCGGCGAGTCCGGTGATCATCGCCGGCAACGGCGTTCACGCCTCCCGCGGCTGGGCCGAGCTGGCGGAGCTGGCCGAGCTGCTGTCGATTCCCGTCGCCACCACGGCCACGGGCAAGAGCGCGATGGCCGAGGTCCATCCCCTCGCCCTCGGCGTCTTCGGCAACTGGGGACAGGCGGTGGCGAACGAGGTGGTCTCGAACGCCGACACCGTGCTCGTCGTCGGCTCGCGCCTGGCGCCCACGGACACGTGCTTCGAGAACCCCGAGCTGCTCGACGCCGACCGCCAGAAATTCCTCCAGGTCGACGTGGAGCCGCTCAACATCGGCCGCCACTTCCCGGTGACGGCGGCCATCGTGGCCGACGCCCGAGAGTCGCTCGCGGCGCTGGCCGCCGAGATCCGGCCACGGCTGACGCCGGCCGCGCGCGAGGCGGGACGGAGGCGGCGCGAGCACCTGGCCGAGCTGAAGACCCTGCATCGTTACTTCGCCGAGCCCGAGCAGCGGTCGGACGACGTCCCGCTTCGCCCCGAGCGCGTGATCACCGAGCTGGGCCGGCGTCTCGGCGAGCGGGCGCTGGTGACCATGGACGCGGGCGCCAACCGCCTCTACATGACGCACTACTTCCAGAGCCGGGGCGCCGGGACCGTCTATCAGCCCTCGTCCATCGGCGGCATGGGGTACGCGCTGCCGGCGGCGATGGGCGCGAAGCTCGCCGCCCCGGAGCGCGACTGCGTGGCGGTCTGCGGCGATGGCGGCTTCGCCATGACCATGAACGCGCTCTTCACCGCAGCCCAGTACCACATTCCCGTGGTGACGGTCGTGCTGAACAACAGCGTGCTGGGCTGGGTGAAGGACGGCCAGCGGCGCCGCGGCAATCGCTTCATCGCCTCGGAGCTGGGCCGGTACGACTACGCGCGGATCGCCCAGGCCATGGGCTGCGTCGGCATCCGCGTCGAGACGATCAAGGACCTGGTCGGTGAGCTGGACCGCGTGGCCGGCGCGAAGGAGCCGATCGTGCTCGACGTGGTCACCACCGAAGACGCCCCCTTCTGGCAGGTGCAGTCGCCGTTCGCGAAGGAAGGCCCCGGCGGGGAGTGACGAGTCCGCGTCGGCGAGACGTCGTGGCGAGATGACCGCAATCCGGTAACCAGGGAGGAAGAACCATGGCCGTGTCCGTAGGCTTCATCGGTGTCGGGAACATGGGCAACCCCATGGCGGGCAACGTGCTGAAGGCCGGCTTCGCCATGACGGTCTTCGACAAGAGTCCCAAGGCGATGGCCAACCTCGTCGAGGCCGGCGCCCACGGCGCCGCCTCCGCGCGCGAGGTCGTCGAGCGCTCCGAGGTCGTGCTGACGTGCCTGCCGGCGTCGCCTGACGTCGAGGCCCTCTACCTGGAGCCCGGCGGCCTGATCGAGCGCGCCAAGCCCGGAACCATCCTCATCGATCTGAGCAGCGTGCTTCCCTCCACCCCGCGCAAGCTCGAGCCGCGCGCCAAGGAGAAAGGGCTGCACTTCCTGGAAGCGCCTGTCAGCGGTGGCGTGGCCGGAGCGCGCGCCGCCACCCTGGCCATCATGGTGGGCGGCGACCCGGCTATTTTCGAGCGCGCCCGGCCGGTCCTGCGCGCCATCGGCCCGAACATCTTCAGCGTCGGCCCGGTCGGCGCGGGCAACACCGTGAAGGCCATCAACAACATGATGGCCTGCGTCAACTCGCTGGCCATGATGGAAGGGGTGGTGCTCGGCGTGAAGGCGGGCCTCGATCCGATGACGATCTACGAGGTCGTCAAGGCGAGCAGCGGCGGGAGCAAGGCGCTGGAGCGCATCCCCACGGCCCTGGTGCCGCGCAGGTTCGAGCCGGGCTTCAAGGTTTCGCTGATGAACAAGGATCTCGACACGTTCAACACCATCGCCAAGGAGCTGCACGTCCCGGTCAGCTTCTCCAACGTGGCCCAGCGCTACCAGCAAGCGGCGATGGCCGCCGGGCTGGAGGACCAGGACACGAGCGTGGCGGTGACGATCATCGAACGGCTGGCGGCGGTGGAGGTGTCGAAGCCCGGCTCGCCGCCTCGCTGAGCTCCCGCACGGGCACGGGACCGCGGATCCGTGCCCCGTGATATATAGTCGGCAAGACCAGACTCCATCAGGAGAAAGAACGATGGACTGCAGACCGCTCTCTCTCGACCACGTCAACATCTTCGTGCGCAACGCCGAGCGCTCGCACCGGTGGTACACCGACGTGCTCGGGCTCCACACCCAGGACACCTTCACGTCGCAGGAGACGGGGAAATTGCGCGCCGTCTTCCTCTCGGCCGACCGGGACCACGCCCACGACATCGCCCTGTTCGAGGTGGGCGAGGACGCCGCCGGCCCGCAGAAGGGGCAGGTCGGCCTGAACCACGTCGCCTGGCGGATGGCGAGCATCGAGGACTTCGGGACGATGTACCAGAAGCTCAAGGACAAGGGCGTCCCCACCCGCGTCGTCGATCACACCATCTCCATCGGCGCCTACTTCTCGGATCCCGACGGCAATGGCCTCGAGGTCTACTACGAGTTGCCGCGGAGCCAGTGGCAGCAGGACCGGCCGTTCTCGGACAAGCGGCAAGAAGGGTCGCTTCCCGGGGCCCTGGGAGGAGGCCATCCAGCAATCCGCCCTGGCCACCGCGCGGGGCATAGCCCGCGGGCGCGGACTGCCGTCGGGCGGCCGGAACCCCGCCGCCGGACGGCAGAGGCGGCACGGCCGATAGCCGGCGCGGGCCGTCATCATGTCGTCTCCTTCCCGTCGTCGCACGAAGGCATCCTGGGTGACCTCCTCCGCAGCGTGTCGTCGAGGCGTGTCCGCCCGCTATAATCCGAGCACTGATGGCCCTTCCGCGGCCCGCCTTCCGGCTGCTCGGCGCATGCTTCTTCCTCTCCGGAGCGACGGCCCTTGTCTACGAGGTCGTGTGGCTGCGGATGCTGGGCCTCGTGTTCGGCCACACCGTCTACGCTGTCACCACCGTCCTGGCCGCGTTCATGGCGGGGCTGGGGCTGGGCAGCCTCCTGTTCGGGCGGCGCGCTCCGCGCGCTCGGCGACCCGATCCGAACCTATGGGGTCATGGAGGTCGCAATCGGCCTCTACGCCGCGCTGACGCCCTGGCTGTTCCGCCTGATTTCCTCCGCCTATGTCGATCTCCACCGCGCCGTCGATCTCTCCTACGACGCGTTCAACTTCGTCCAGTTCCTGGTCGTGTTCTCGCTCCTCCTGGTCCCCACGACCCTCATGGGCGGGACCTTGCCGATCCTGAGTCAGGTGGTGGTCGGGCAGGGCGAGACGATGGCGCGCCCCGTGGGGCTGCTCTACGCCATCAACACCTTCGGGGCGGTGCTGGGTGTGGCGCTCGCGGGCTACTCCCTGCTTCCCGGGCTCGGCAACCGCACCACCCTGATGGTGGCCGCCGCCGCGAACGTGGCGGTCGGTCTGGTCGCGATCCTCTACAGCGTGAAGGCCCGTGCGACGGCAGCGGACACTCCCGGGCGCCCTCACTCCCGGCCTGTTCTCGCCGGCGTGGGCCGTTCCGGGGCGTGGCCGGTGGTGGCGCTCGGTGTCTCGGGCGCCGCCTCGATGATCTATGAGGTCGCCTGGACGCGGGCGCTGAGCCTCGTGATCGGGAGCTCCACGTACGCCTTCACGGCCATGCTGCTGGTCTTCCTGATCGGGATCGCGGCGGGCGCCGCGCTCTACTCGTGGCTCGCGGGGACGCGCCGCGCGACACCCGCCGCCTTCGCGGGACTTCAGATCGGGATCGGCGTCACCGTGGTCATTGCCTTGCTGGCCTTCGAGCGCATGCCCGAGCTGTTCCTCCTCGGCGTGAAGTGGTCGGACTCGCCCCGCTTCGTCCAGGCCGTGCAGCTCGCGGTGAGCGCGGCCGCGCTGCTGCCCTCGACCGTGCTGATCGGCGCCACGTTCCCCTGCGCCGCCGGCGTGGCCGGCGGAGGCCCGACCGCTGCGGGTCATCGCGTCGGACGCCTGTACGCCGCCAACACGCTGGGGGCGATCGGTGGAACCGTCCTGGCCGGTTTCGTCCTCGTGCCTACGGTCGGCATGCACTCCGCCATCACGATCGGCGCCGCGCTCAACCTTCTGCTCGGAGCGGCGTTGCTCGTGCGACTCCGTCCCGCCACCGCCTGGCAGTGGTCAGCCGCCGTGGTCACCGGCCTGGCCGGGGTCGGCGTCCTGCTCCTTCCCATCTGGGATCTGCGGACGATCTCGAGTGGGCCCGCCGTGTATGCCAAGCGCTACCTCGGCGTGGACGGCGTCGCGCTGGGATCCGTCCCGGCGCGCGAGGTCCTCTTCTATCGGGACGGGCCGAGCGCCACGGTCACGGTGGAGCGCTCGGCGGGCTTCGTGTCGCTGCTCGTGAACGGCAAGGTGGATGCGTCCACCGCTCCCGCCGACATGCCCACCCAGCTCATGCTGGGACACCTCCCCCTGCTCCTTCATCCGGAGGCCCGGACCGTCCTCGTCATCGGCCTGGGCAGCGGCATCACCGCGGGGGCCGTGGCCCGCCACCCCGTGCAGCGCCTCGACGTCGTGGAGATCGAGCCCGCGGTGATCGAGGCCTCGCGGTTCTTCCGGGTGGAGAACGGGGACGTCCTGAGCGACCCGCGCGTCCGCGCCGTGATCGGGGATGCCCGGAGCTTTCTGCTGACGGCACCCACCCGATACGACGTGATCACGTCCGAACCCTCCAACCCCTGGATCGGGGGCATCGCGTCCCTGTTCTCGCTGGAGTTCTTTCAGCTCGCGCGCCAGCACCTTCAGCCGGGCGGGATCATGCTCCAGTGGATCCACGCCTACAACCTGCTGCCTCAGGATCTCCGGACGGTGGTGGAGACTTTCCGGACCGTCTTCCCGGCCACCAGCGTCTGGCAGATCGGCGCGGGCGACTTCCTGCTTCTGGGGCGTGCGGATCCCACGCCCGTCGACCTGCACGCGGTCAAGGCCCGCTACGAGACGATCCCGGCCATCCCGCGCGATCTGGAGCGCATCGGGATGCGCGGCTGGTCAGGCGTGCTCGGCTACTTCGTGCTCGGCGAGGAGGACACCGCACGCTATGCGCGCGGCGCCGACGTGAACACCGACGACCGGCTTTCGCTGGAGTTCTCCGCACCGCGCGCCCTCTACCTCGACACGCACGCCGAGAACGCGCGCGCCCTCCGACGCTTCAGAACGACCAGCCTCCCCGAGGTGACGCCCGGCAGTCTCGCCGAGCTGGAGAAGCCGGACGTGCGATCCTGGATCAGCGCGACCCGTGCGTCCTCGGCGTGAGGGAGTGAGGCCCCATGAGCAGGCCCGCCGAGGCCGTTCGGATGCGAGCGCGTCACCACGAGTGGTTCGCGGAGATGACGCGGTAGCCGCGCGTGGCGCATCACTCCACGACAGCCGTGGCGGCGTCCGCGGCGACGACGCGCCACGGCGAGGAACCACCCGCGGCGCTGAAGGTCTAGGCGGCGCGCCTCAGAATCCGGCTGCCTTCTCCAGCGGGGTCTGGTCGAACGTGACGGGCGAGGCCAGCTCGCCTTCCTCGAAGTAGAACTCGGCGGCGACCTCGACCGTCAGCGGCAAGAACATGTGGGCCCCGGTGACGTGCCCCTGGGCGGCGACCTTGTCCTTCGCGCGGAGTCGCCGGTCTGGCGTGTTCTCGCGATCGAGGATCTTCACCGACACGCCACGAACGAGCTCCTCGCTCGTGAAGGTATGTCCGGAGACCTTGACCCCGATGAGCTGGTCGAAGTCCGGCGGCTGCGTGATCCGGTGGGCCAGGAACAACTCCGAGCCCTTGCCGAAGAGGATGTAGTCGAGCGTGTCGGACTTGGTGATCCCCGACGTGGGGCCGATCTCCCCGGCATAGACAACGCGCTTGACCGTCACCTCGACGTCGGTGAGTCGCTCGAGTTGCGCTCCGCCGCGCTCGAGATGGCCGCGAAAGACCGTGCCCCGGAACGCCCGCCGCGGCGGTGGGTCGGCGACGAACAGCCGCGACAGCACGAACATGTCGCGCGGCGCCAGCGTGTACATCTTGACGTCGGCGTGGCCCCGGCGGTCGTCGACGTAGACCTTGCTCACACTCTTCCCACTCTTCGCGAGCGTCGCCTCGAGGATCACCTGAAAGCGGTGCTCGCCGTCGAACATGGGCAAGTGGGAGAGGAAGATCGCCTGCTGGCCCACGACCATCATGTTGTGGACACCGCAGTCGGCGTGCTTCGTCCCTCGTGCGTGGCACTCGCTGTCGGGCGCCGTCTCCCCGCTCGACACGATGAGCAGCCAGGCGATGCTCACGATCGCGGCCACGCCCACGGCGACAACGAGCGGCCGCGCGCGCCGCCTCGACACCGTGGGTTGGTCGCCGTGCATGGTGCCCATCGCAACCTCCTCCTGTCGAATTGGGCACCCGTCGCGCAATGCCCTCGGAACCAGCCAAAAGCCGCGGACTGCGTCGCTGTGTCACCGCTCAGCGAGCATATCTCGCGCTGCTGCTCCGCGGGCCGCGAAATGGCCATCAGCCCTTGCGCGCGGCGCCTTTCAGGCTGTCGAGCTCCGACCGGCGAGGCGGCGCGTGATGGCGTCGGCAATCTCGCGTGCCGTCGCGGCTCCGCGCTCGGCAAACGCGCGACACAGCCCCGTGTACCGGGCGGGGTCGAGCAGGCCCTCGATCTGCGACGCGGTGAGACCGGCGCTCACGTGTGGGTCCTCGGCCAGAGTCTCGCGGAACGGGCGCGCCTGGGTGGCCGAGGCCTGGGCCGCCTCGTAGACGGCATCGTGGGCCCGCTGCCGTCCGATCTGCTTGCCCAGCTCGAGCATGAGCGCCTCGGCCATGATGAGGCCACCCGACAGGTCGAGGTTCTCCCGCATGCGCGCCGGAAACACCTGGAGCCCCGCGAACAGGACCACCAACCGCTGGAGCATGTCGCCGGTGAGCTCGCAGGCCTGCACCAGCGCCCGGCTCATCATGATGCTGGTCGTCCGGTCGGCCTCGTGCTCCGTCTGCATGGCCTCCAGGGCCAGCGGCACCAGGGCGCGCACCTGCGCCGCGGCGGCGATGATGTCTTGCGACAGCTTGGGATTGCGCTTCTGCGGCATGGTGCTGCTCCCCACCGTGCCCGGGGGCACCGGCTCCTCGACTTCGCCGAACTCCTGCTTCATGAGGGTGTAGATCTCGCGCCCGATCTTGCTGCTGGTGGAGGCGAGCATGCCGAGGAGCAGGACGTACTCGGCCTGGTGATCCCCGATGGTCCGTGCGGGCACCGTCATCGCGCGCATCCCGAGGCGAGTGGCCATCTTCTCCTGGGTGACGAGACCCAGCTCGCCCAGCGAGGCCAAGGTCCCCGCGCCGCCGCCCAGCATGGTCACGAACACGCGTCCCTCACAGCCCTGCAGACGCTCCACGTGGCGGCCCAGCTCATCGATCCACACCGCCACCTTGAAGCCGAACGTCGCGGGCACCGCGTGCTGGCCATGCGTGCGCCCCGGGAGCAGGACGTCCTTGGTTCGCTCGGCCAGGTCGGCGAGCGTGGTGAGGATCGTCGCCAGCTGGCGCAGGAAGATGTCGTGGGCCCGGCGCAGCTGTAGTAACTGGCCGGTCTGCGTGATGTTCTGGGTCGTGGCCCCCCAGTGGACATAGCCCCCGGCGTCGCCCGCGCAGACGCGATCCAGCTCCCAGACGAGCGGCACCAGCGGATGGCCGGTGCGCGCCAGTCCCGCTCGCACCGCCTCGAGATCAAGGTAGGACAGATGCGCCTTCCCGGTGATCTCGCGGGCGGCATCCTCCGGGATGATCCCCAGTTCGCCTTGGGCCTGGGCCAGGGCCGCTTCCACGTCGAGCCAGGACTGAAAGCGAGCGGCTTCGGTGAACAGCGCCCGCACGCCGGGGTCGTCGATCCGGAGCGAGGTGGGCTCTTCCAGCATGGGCGATATCTCCTCGGAGGGTGAGAGGGATGGTCGTTCGCGGTGTGGCCGCTGCCGTGAAAGTCTCTCGCACGGCGACCTTGGGTTGTCAACGATGTCGCCGCGTGTCGCCCGGCCTGGCCACCGGCGTATGATCAGCCGCCAGTGTCGGACGCCCCTCGGGCGACCGAGCGACGTCGATCCGATGGGGCCTTCGAAATGGGCGCGGAAAAATCGAGCAGACGTCAGGGAGAAGAGCCATGGGCAAGCTGGACGGAAAAGTCGCGCTGATCAGTGGCGGGGCCCGGGGACAGGGAGCGGCAGAGGCGGAGACGTTCGTCAGGGAAGGCGCGAAGGTCGTCTTCGGCGACATCCTGGATGCCGAAGGCCAGAAGGTCGAGGCCGCGATCCGCGCCTCCGGGGGCGACGCGGTGTACGTGCACCTGGACGTCACGAACGAGGCGGACTGGCAAACCGCCGTCCGGACCGCCACCGGCCGCTATGGCGCGCTGAACATTCTGATCAACAACGCCGGGATCGTCATCCCTCGGGTCCCCATCGAGGACCGCACGGCTGTCGAGTGGGATCGCGTCATGGCCGTGAATGCCAAGGGCGTGTTCCTGGGCACGAAGTACGCCATTCCGGCCATGCGCCGGGCGGGCGGCGGCTCGATCGTGAACATCTCCTCGGTGGCGGGCATCGGGCAGTCACTGCACCAGGAGCCCGCCTACGCCGCCAGCAAGGGCGCCATAAGGATCTTCACGAAGGTGACGGCGAGCCAGCACGCCAAGGACAGGATCCGCTGCAACTCCGTCCACCCAGGTCCGGTCGATACGGAGATGCTCCACAGCGCCATGCCGGACCCCGAAGTCTTGCAGAAACGACTGGAGCGGGTACCGCTGGGGCGTATGGGAACGGTGGCCGAGATCGTGGTCGCCGTCCTCTATCTGGCGTCGGACGACTCGTCGTACGTGACCGGGAGCGAGCTGGTCATCGATGGAGGAGCGCTCGCGCAATAGCCACGCTCGTTTCCCGTACTGGCGCGCCGGCTCGTTCCTCCGTATGCTGGCAGGCCATGCGGTTCGGCCTCTTCTTCCAGGCCCCGGAAGCGCCCGGACAGACGCACGGCGAACGCTATGCCGAGATGTTCGAGCTCATCGCGCTCGCCGAATCGCTCGGCTTCGACGTGGCCTGGCTGGCGGAGATCCACTTCGGAGGGGCGTTTTCCCTGCTCTCGAATCCGTTGATGGTGGTGCCGGCGATCGCCCAGCGCACCCGGCGGATTCGCATCGGGACCGCCGTCACCCTGCTGCCGCTCCATCATCCCCTGAGCTGCGCGGAGCAGGCGGCGACCGCCGATCTGCTGTCCGGTGGCCGTCTCGAGTTCGGGGTCGGCCGCGGCTCGATCCCCACCCAGTTCCATGGATTCCGGGTCCCCGTCGCGGAGAACCGCGCCCGCTTCGACGAGGCCCTCGAGATCATCCGGCTGGCCTGGACACAAGCGCGCTTCAGCTATAGCGGAACGTTCTACCAGGTCGAGGATCTCGCGGTGGTGCCCAGGCCGCTGCAGCGCCCCCACCCGCCCATCCGCGTCGCCGTCCACACCCTGGAGAGCTTTGCCCACATCGGCGACCTGGGTCTGCCCATCTACTCGGGAACGACGACCACGCCCCTGCCCCAGCTTCGCGAGTGCATGGCGCTCTACCGGGAGCATCTCGAGGTCGGCGGACACCCGTGGCAGAGCGACCAGATGGCGCTGATGCTGCCCGTGCATGTGGGGCCCACCGCCGCCGCCGCGCGTGACGCCATGCGGCCCGGGGTGCACCAGTACTACAAGAATCTGCAGGCCATCTTCTCCCAGCTCCCCGACTCGTACGGCGACCACCTGCCGCGCCTCAGGGCCATCGAGGAGAACGTGACCAACCTTCCCTACGAGCGGTTTTGCCGGGACCAGGGCATTTTCGGCGACGCCTCGGAGGTCCTCGACCGGCTCGCCGCCGCCCGGGACGAGTTCGGCCTCTCGCAGATCATCTGCTGGTTCGATCAGGGCTCGACCTTGCCCCGGGTAGAAGTCGAGCGCGCGATGCGGCGCTTCGCCGAACACGTCATGCCGAAGCTGTAAAGACATCCGACGGATTGTCTTGACAAGGGCGTCGTCCGGGACGACTGTAGCGAAACGTAGTGCGAGAAGAATTGCTGGTCCTTGTACCGGGAGGAGCGTGACATGGCCCGACGCGTGGCGTATCCGGATCACATCGAGCCGCTGGTGCAGTTCGTCGAGGAAACGGCCCCCGACCACATCGTGGCGCGGACCCACGACAAGCTCGCCGCCGGCACATCCGTGAAGGACATGCTCCTGGCCGGAGCGCTGGCGGTGGTGCGCTCCTCGGATCTGCCCCCGGGCCACCACGGCGGGCCGCTTCACCCGCTGGCTGGCCTGCACGCCGTGCGCAACATCGCGGCGCGTCTACCCGGGGAGTACGCCATGCTCCCCGTGATCCAGAACGTCGCCGTGGCCAACAAGCACATCCACTCGCCGGCCATGGGGCCGTTCATCCTGGCCGAGGCCCAGCCGGTGTCGGAACACGACAGCGCCGAGGCGACACTCGAGGCGTTCCGCTCGGCGGCGGGCCGCGGGGTCTACAACGCCTGCGATCACTACTTCCTCTACCTGCTGCAGCGGCTGTCGCCCATGCAGGTCCTGGAGCACCTGCTCGAGGTCGCCATCCCCAAGAACCAGCTGGACGACCACTATTTCCTGTTCCCGGTGTTCACGTGGCGGGCGCTCGAGTACTTCGGCTGGGAGTACGCGCAGTACATCGGGCGGGCTCCCGTCCGCTACGTCACGCGCCCCACCGCCCCGGCGTCGCTGGACGAGGTCGATGGGCTCATCGGCACGTACGACCTGCTCGACCGCCAGCTGCGCTTCGAGACGGGTGAGGACGAGACCGCCGCCATCACCGCGCTCGCCGACGAGATCGGCCGGTGCAAAGATTTCGCCGAGATCCCGGAGATGCTGGCGCACGCCCTGGCCGACGGATTGTCCCTGGAGGGAGTCGGTGAGGGTCTCTCCGTCGGGGGCTCGACGCTCTTCCTGCGCTCGCAGACGGGCAACCCGATGGACGTGCACATCAACACCGGCGCGAACACCCGTCGCTACCTGCTCCGACAGCCGGAACTGTCGCGGCGTACCAAGCTGCGGGCGCTGCTGGTGTGGCACACGGGCCCCGAGGTTCGCATGGCCCAGCGCATGCTGGCGTCGGACGTCCAGCCCGAACCCGAGCGCGTGGGGTCGCTGCCCTCCCGCACCCAGGGCGAACTCCTCGACGCCATCGAGACCCTCATCGCCAGCCTCCCGGCGGGAGAGCGGTTGCCGAAGGCGAACCTCGCGTCCTGGCGGTCCACCGACGAAGTGAAAGAGGCCGCGGCCCTCGGGCAGCAGTACGCCAATTGCGGCTACGCCCCCGAGGCCCTCATCACGATGCTGGGAAAGATCGCCTGCCGCGACAACTTCACCGAGATGCACGCCTTCAAGCATCATCAGGCGACGTACGAGGAGTTCCATGGCACCCGCCCGTCGCTGCGCTGGCGCCACCTCGTGGCCGCCGTGCAGGCGGCGGCGATCTCGCACGGCCGCATCCAGGACATCTACGAGCACGCCGCCGAGGTGATGCACTTCTGATCGACTTCGGGCGAGGGACGGAGGTCACAGGTCTTCCTGGCGCGGGTTGACCGCGCACGACGTTCCGTCTCTCGCCCGGCGCGCCGCGGGCGACTCGAAGACGGTTCGGCGGCGCCTCAGACGTGCCTTACCCGAGCCGGGGACGATCGCCTTCGACAATGATCCGCCAGAGGACACGGCTCTGACTCCGGTCGTAGTCGCCGTGGGCTCGGTGCATCGTCGCGCGGTCGTCGATGACCAGAACGTCCCCCTTGCGCCAGACGTGGTGATAGACGATCTCCGGCTGGATCATCCGGTCGATCAGAGCGCGCATGTAGGCCTTGCTCGCCTCGGGCGTCATGCCGTCGATGTGCGTGGTCTTGGAGATGTGAAAGTACACCGCTCGCGACCCATGCACGGGATGGGTTCGCACCATCGGGTGCTCGATCGGCGCGCCGTACTTGTCCCGATCTTCCTGGCGCGTGTCCGCGTGCCCGTCCAGGGCGTTGAACGTCTTCAGCGCCTCGAGGCGGCGGCGTTCACCTTCGGGAAGTGCGACATAGGCCGCGCGCATGCTCGCCACGCTGGTGCCCCCGCCGGCCGAGGGAATCTCAACCCCGTACAGGATGGTGGCGGCCGGCGGACGTTCACGATTGGTGTGGTCGGTGTGCCACTGCTCGGCTGGTTGCTGGCCGTTCCGGTGCCAGATCAACCCAATGAGGGGGAAGTCCGGCATGTTGTGCTGTGAATAGTGCTGCGCCATCGGCGGCCCGAACACCGAAGCGGCCGCGAGATACTGCGCCGGCGTCAGGGATTGGTCGCGAAAGACCAGCGCGAGATGGTCGGCCAGCGCGCGGGACAGCGTGTGCCGGGTCGGCTCGTCGATGGGCGCGCGAGGTCGACGCCGGCGACCTCGGCGCCCAGCGAGGGATGGAGCCGCGTGATCCCTATGGGTGCCATGGCGCATCCTCCCCACCGTCCGACATCGAGTCAGCGGGCCACACCGGGACTTCCGGCCGGCACGGCATAGAAGTTCATCGTCAACGAGACCGCCGTGTAGTAACCGATCAGAACGATCATGTCGGTGACGCTCTCGTGCCCGAGCACGGTGACCGCGCGGTCGTGCAGCCCCTGCGAGACGAGACACGAGCCGGCGAGCGCCATCGCCACCTCGTAGGCCACCTGCTCGCGCGCGTCCGGGAACGAGGTCGGGAGACCGGCGATGATCGCCTCCACCGCGGCGGCGGGCAAGCCGACCTCCTTGCCGCGCTTCTCGTGCGCGGCCGTGGGGTAGGCCGAATGCCAATGGCTGGTGATGACGAGGACCGCGATCTCACGCTCGCGCTCCGACAACGAGGACTGGCCCGGCGTGAAGTGCTGTCCAAGCGGTGCCGCCGCGTGCACCAGCTTCGGATTGTGCACCCACACCTTGTAGGGCCCGGGGAGCCGACCGCGCGGGCCGTCGACGAGGAAGCGGTATCCCTCCCGCTGCGCCGGCGTCATCCGGTCGACGGGAATCTCGGCATAGCGTCCAAACGTCGGGTGCATCGCTCATGCTGGTGTCTCCTGTTCGGGGTGAATTCCCAACGGCCGTCTCCGACCGAGGCTGGCCGCACGCTGTGCCCGTGCGGATCATACTCCAGGGTGGAGCGCCATGTGGCATGGCGGCGCCGCCATCGGCCCCGGCCCTTGCCGCCCGGGATGTCCTCGCCTATGGTGGATTTGCCGCGGCGACGCGGCGGCCCGTCCTCGACTCCCCGAGCCCGCCGAAGCAAGGAGGCTTTCGTGAGCGTGAAGAAGAACTTTTACAGCGACAACGTATCCGGTGCCGCCCCCGAGATCCTGGACGCGCTCGCCGCCGCGAACGCCGGGGACACCGCGCCGTACGGCGCCGACCCCGGCACCGAGCGGCTCCAGACCCGCTTCGCGGAGCTGTTCGAGACCGAGGTCGACGTCTTCCCCGTGGGCACCGGGACGGCCGCCAACGGGCTCTGCGCGTCGATCATCGCCGCGCCCTACGGGGCCATCTACCTGTCGGACGCGGCCCATCTCCACGGGAGCGAGTGTGGCGGGCCCGAGTTCTGGTCGGGGGAAACGCCCGCACGATCCCAGTGCCGAGCGTGGACGGCAAGATCGTCGCCCGCCGACCTCGGCCGGATGGTCGACGAGGCCGCCGCCCGCGCCGCCACCGACGTGCCGCCGCGCGCGGTCAGCATCACGCAGGGCACCGAGGCGAGCACGGTGTACACGCCGGCCGAGGTGCGCGCCCTCGCCGAGGTGGCCCGCGCGCGGCGCCTGTGGGTTCACATGGACGGCGCCCGCCTGGCCAACGCCATCGCCCGCCTCGGCTGTACGCCGGCGGAGGCCACCTGGAAGGCCGGCGTCGACGTCCTCTCCTTCGGCGCCACCAAGAACGGGGCGCTCGCTGCCGAGGCCGTCGTGTTCTTCAACCGCGATCTGGCCCAGACCATGCGCTACCGCCGCCGCCGCGGCGGCCACCTCTTCTCGAAGATGCGCTTCCTCTCCGTTCAGCTCGACGCCTTCATCGCCGACGACCTCTGGCTCCGCAACGCTCGTCACGCCAATGCCATGGCCCAGCGGGTCCGGGAGGGCCTGGCCCGGATTCCCGGGGTGCGGTTCCGGAGCCCGACCGAGATCAACTTCGTCCTCGTCGCCCTGCCTCAGCCCGTCTGGGACGGGCTGGTCGCCGAGGGCTATAGCTTTTCCCGGCGCGGCGCCCCCAGCGAGGGGATCATCCGGATCGCGTGCGCCTTCGACACGACGGAAGAGGCGGTGGATACCCTGGTGGCCACCGCCCACCGCCATGCCAGCCGGCAGGGCACCGATCGTCCGGCCCCGTCACCGGGGAGCGAAGGTTGCGCGGGCGATCCTCGATTCTCACGTGTCCCCGCCATCAGCGGCAAGGTCGTGACCTCGATGGACTATCCCGGGGATGGTGGATCAGCATGCCGTTCTTTCAGGGGGGCCCACCGGCTCAATGGAGAAAGCCAGAATCGCGCGGAATGAACGCGGGCTTCTGCTGCGCCAAGAGCCTGACCTGACTCACGGCGGTAGGTGTCCCGCACCTTGGGGAAGCGACACCCCTCGTGTTCCAATTCCAGCCGTGAGACAGCCGACCGACGTATGGCTTCCACGGGAAAGCAGAGTGCCGACATGGCGATGCGGATGCGTACCTTCCTCGGTCCTCTCTTGCTGGCCCTCGCGATTGGCGCCTGCGCGTCGATGGGGCCTATGTTCCCACCCGATGGCGGTGCGGTGATGCCGCCGGACTTCGACCGCTCGGACTGCTGCCGGCAGGATTGATGAGCTAGACTTAGACTAGCCGATCGAATCCGTGGCGTCGGTAACCCGGACGGCCTGGCGGCGATGAAAGGCAGTTCAGCTCGAGAGGAGGACGAGGGGCGATGACGACACGACGTGACACGTGGAGCCTGTTGCTGATCGGCGTGCTGGTCGTAGCCGCTGCGGGGTGCGCTTCGAGCACCGAGTCCATGACCTCGGCGGCTCCCCTCAATCTGCCGAGCCTCGCCGGGACGTGGCAGGGGACGGCGAGCGGCCCGCAGGGGCTGAGTCAGCCGATCACCATGAAGATCGCAGCGGATGGGGCGTACTCGACCGACGGCGGCGTCTACACGGCCCAGGGCACCGCGCAGGTCCAGGATGGCAAGCTCGTCCTGACCACGACGAGCACGACGGGCGGGCAGGCTGCCAGCCGTGTCGCCACGGCCGTCTTCTCCGAGAAGCGACAGCCGAGCCAGGTCATTCAGGTGCTGACGGGATCGGGCGCGAGCAGCGCCGGCCCGTATTCGTTCGAGGTCAGCCGGCCGAAGCAGTAGCACCCCCGCCCCGGGGCGCCGGGTCAGCGTCGCCGCGGATGCAGGTCGATCTGGACGCCCGAAGCGAGGCCATCTTCTCCGACGGTGAACCGCGCTAGCGATTGGTCGCCCGCCATCGTGAATTCGAGTACGTGCACCATCGCCAGCGTGTCACCGTCCCAGTGTGTGAGCGGGAACGTCATCTGCCTCGGACCGATCATGAGAACCAGTCCACTTGCGGACGTTGGCGCCGTGGTTCCGGATCCGCCGGGTCGCCGTCGTCGTGAACGATCAGGGGGCGGTCCACTGGTGGCCGGATCGACGCTCAGCTGCGTCGCTCATGGCAGGAAGCGTCCTCGGTATTCGGGGCATGGAGGAAACCGTCCACGAGATCCAGCCCGGAGGCGCCTCCATCGAGTTGCCCGACCCAGTGCTGGAAGCCGGCTGGTTCAGGCACCCGCCGCAGGATCCCGTAGTAGATCATGGTGACGAAGACTCGGTTGTACGACGTCAGCCGGTACTCCGGGGACTCGGAAAACCCCACCATCACCTGGCCCCGTGTCGATGCTCCCGAGTCGAGTTGACCGGTCCAGTGGGCGAGCCCCGCGGGGTCCGGATCGCGGGCCAGCACGTTGTGGTAGACGAGGGTAACGAACTCCCCGTTGGTGAGCGACCCGTACGTGCCCTGGAACTCGGGGGATGTGGCGAAGACTCCGGAGATGGCGGCCAGGCTCATGCCGTGCTTGTACCGAGCGATCCAGGACTCCAGGCCGGTCCGGTCGGGGACCCGGTTGAAATAGGCGAAGTACAGCCGCGCGATGGGAGCGATGTTTCCTTGAATTGA
>CAWKCA010000037.1:0-103678 GCA_963848005.1 uncultured Candidatus Rokubacteria bacterium | reverse complement strand
CACCGACGACGCCCTGCGCGACGAGCCCGGCGATCACTTCGACGTGGTGGTCACCAACCCGCCCTTCGGCAAGAAGTCGTCCATCACCGTGGTGAACGAGGAGGGCGACACCGACCGGGAGACGCTCACCTACAATCGGCCTGACTTCTGGACGACGACATCGAACAAGCAGCTCAACTTCGTCCAGCACGTCAAGAGCTTGCTCAACATCCACGGCCGCGCCGCCGTGGTCGTGCCCGACAACGTGCTTTTCGAGGGTGGCGCGGGCGAGACCGTGCGACGCAAGCTCCTGCACGAGTGCGACGTCCACACGCTCTCTGCGGCTGCCGACGGGCATCTTCTACGCGCAGGGGGTGAAGGCGAACGTCGTCTTCTTCGACCGCAAGCCCGGCGCGAAGGAGCCGTGGACGAAGAAGGTCTGGGTCTACGACCTCCGCACCAACAAGCACTTCACGCTGAAGACCAAGCGCATGACCCGCGCCGACCTCGACGAGTTCGTGGGGTGCTACAGGCCCGGCGAGCGGCAGAAGCGCAAGGCTACGTGGTCGGAGAAGAACCCCGAGGGCCGCTGGCGCGCGTTCAGCTACGACGAGATCGTCGCCCGCGACAAGGTGAGCCTGACCTGTTCTGGCTCCGGGACGAGAGCCTGGAGGACAGCGCCAACCTGCCCGACCCGCACATCCTCGCCCAGGAGATCGCCGACGACCTTCGCTCGGCCCTCGGCCAGATCGAGGACATCCTGGGCGACCTGGAGCAGCGGGTAACGGCCAACGACAGGCCCTGATCGCCGCCCAGAGAGGGGGATGGCCTTGAGCGACTTCCTGAATCTTCGCGACCACGTCATCGTCATCACGGGGGCCGCCTCCGGCATGGGGCGGGCCATCGCGCAGGCGGCGAGCCGGGAGGGCGCGCGACTCGTGCTGGCGGACTTCGACGGCGATCGACTCGCGGCCACCGCGGGCGAGCTCAAGGGCGAGGTTCGTCACCTGCGCGCCGACGTGACCAGGCTGCCCGAGATCGACGCGATCTTCGAGCTCGCCGAGCGCGAGTTCGGCCGGATCGACGGCCTGGTCACCTGCGCCGGCATCATCACCACCTTGCCGCTGCTCGAGGTGACCGCGGAGGAGTGGGATCGAGTCTTCGCGGTCAACGCCAAGGGCACCTTCTTCACGGTCCAGGCGGCTCTGCGTCGGATGCTCCCGCGCGGCCAGGGGCGCATCGTGACGATCGGCTCGGACAGCTACAAGCTCGGTGGCGGCCGGATCGCCAACATCCCCTACGCCGCCAGCAAGGGCGCGGTCGTCACCATGACGAAGGGCTTCGCGCGCGCCCTGGTGGGCCGCGGCATCCGCATCAACTGCATCAACCCCGGCCCCTGCGACACGCCGATGCACGCGCCGCTGACCCCGGAGCAGCGCGCGATGGTCACTGGCCGGATCCCGCTGGGGCGCTTCGGCCTCCCGGAGGAGATCGCCAGCGCCGTCCTGTTCCTGCTCTCCGACGCCGCCAGCTTCGTGTACGGCGAGAGCTTCAACGTCGACGGCGGCGTGCTGATGGAGTGACGGCCCTAGAGCCGGCACGCGGCGGATGGAGCGGTTCGCGCGGCCCCGCCGAGTCGCGATAGCATGACGGCGCCCCCGCGCCGGATCGCCGGCGCGCCGGGTGCGTCCGATCTCACGAGAACACGGGAGGAGATTCCATGCGCAACAAGCCCGCGCTCACCACTGCCGACGTGCACAAGATGATGGCCGCGTGCCGGGACGAGGCCGCGAAGAACAAGTGGAACGTCACCATCGCCGTCGTGGACGATGCCGGCTTCCTCCTGCACCTCGAGCGTCTGGACGGCGCCGGGCCCATGACCGCCGAGGTCGCCGTCAGCAAGGCGCGCACGGCCGCCGTCACGCGGCGTCCGACGAAGGTCTGGGAGGATCTCGTGAAGGACCGGCCGGCAATGCTGAAGTTCCCGGAGAACCTGCCGATCCAGGGCGGCGTGCCGATCATGTACCAGGGCGACTGCGTGGGCGGATCGGCGTGTCGGGAGTCCAGTCTCACCAGGACGAGCAGATCGCCAACGCCGGCGTCGCCGCGCTCGGTAGGGAGTGGCCATGACGAAGCCGAGGATCCGGCACATTGCCCTGAACGTCCAGGACCGCGACCAGGTGGCCGAGTACTACAAGAAGATCTTCGGCGTGGAGGAAAAGTACCGCGGGCCCAACGGCACGATCTACCTGTCCGATGGCTTCGTGGGCATCGCCCTGATCCACCGGACGGATATCCCGTGGGGCATCAATCACTTCGGCTTCGAGGTGGAAAGCGTCCAGGCCATCGTGGACGCCGCCGACGCATGGGCTCGACCCGTTGCCGCCCGGACACTTTCCAGGCCCTGGCTCGGGGACAGCCCAGCCTGGCCCGCAAGTCGCGTCCCTGAGCATCTGCGTTGACATCATGGAACTGAACTCGTCGGTCGGTTCATGGTCGCTCTCTCTCGGCGCCGTGACGCCGGCTCACACCGGGACCACCGGCGGGCGGCGGCGGTGCCAGTCGGTGTCGCGCTGATAGGCGTCGACGGCCTTCAGGACACGCGCCTCGGCGAAGGGGCGCCCGGCGATCTGCAGACCGATGGGTAGCCCGTTCGGATCGAAGCCGCAGGGCGCGCTGGCCGCGGGCAGGCCCAGGTAGTTGAACGGTCTGGTATTCACGGAGACCGCCATGAACTTCTGCTCGGTGCCCGGCGGGCCGTGGTCGATGTCCGTCTCGGCGAGCGTGGGCAGGCACGTGGGAATGGTGGGCGTCGCCAGCAAGTCGACCTTGCCGAACACCTCGGAGGCGAAGGCCTTGAGAATGGGCCCGCGGCAGGCCAGCGCCTCCACGTAGTAGGCGGCCGGAATCGCGTAGCCGCCGTAGAGCCGGGCGGAGAGATGCACGGCGTAGTCGGCGGCCCGCTCACGCATCCACTGGCCGTGGATGGCGGCCCCTTCCGCGCGGGAGATGACGGCGACATAGGCGGAGATGGCCTTCATCAGCGGCAGCTCCAGGCGCACGATCCTTGCGCCGCGACCTTCCAGCACCTTGAGGGCCGCTTCCAGGGCGGCGAGCACCGGCGGCTCGGCGATGTTGGTGAACGCGTTGGTCGGTACGCCGATGCGCAGACCGCGCAGATCGCCGGTCAGTGCGGCCTCGTAGTCGGGCACGGGCTCGCTCGCGCTGGTGGGATCCTTCGGGTCGTGGCCGGCGATCACCGAGAGGATACGGGCGCAGTCCCGTGCGCTGCGGGCGAGCGGGCCGACGTTGTCCGCGGAGAACGAGAGCGGCATGACGCCGTAGCGCGAGACGCGGGTCTGCGTGGGCTTGATGCCTGTCACCCCGCAGGCCGAGGCGGGCAGGCGGATCGAGCCGCCGGTGTCCGAGCCGAGCGAGGCATAAGTGACGCCTGATGCGACGGCGGCGCCCGAGCCCGAAGAGGAGCCCCCGGTGATGTAGGGCGGCTTCCAGGGGTTGTGGCAGTCGCCGAAGGCGCGATTGTGGCCGGTGGGGTTCTGCGCGAACTCCGCCATGTTCAGCCCGGCGAAGCTGTAGGCTCCGGCTACCGATAGGCGTTGCACTGCGGTGCAGGTGATGTCCGGCACGAAGTCGCGCCGGATCGCCGAGCCGCAGGTGCAGGGCAGACCCGCCTGGTAGTACATGTCCTTGTGGGCCAGCGGGATGCCGTGCAGACGGCCCGCGGGTCTCCCCGCGGCGAGCGCCGCGTCCGCCGCCGCGGCCGCCGCCCGCGCGCGATCGCGATCGACCCAGATGGTCGCGTTCAGGGTCTTGTTCACGGCGTCGAGACGGGCGAGACAGGCCTCAAGCAACGCAACGGAGCTGACCTCCCGCCGCGCGACCGCGTCCGCGGCGTCAACCAGGCCGAGATCGGCGAGGGCGGTCATTCCTTGCACTCCCGGAGCGCCGCCTCGAAGCTCGACGGCTCGTCCTCGAAGCGCAAGGTGCCGCGCACCGCCTCGAAGGCGGCGATGGTGGAGGCGAGGTCGGCGGCCAGGCGGCGGGCCGGCGTCGTTCGGAGGGGTGATGCCGTGCCAGGCGGCGATGGCCGCCTCGGTGGTCACGAGGAAATCCATGAGTAGCCTCCCTTCCCGGAGTTGCGAGCAGGCAGCGACCACAATCCTGTCCGCCGACGGCGCTGTCAAGGCCCCCGTCTTCTCGGACGCCGGCTGGGTGGATTGCTGCGAGCGAGTCCGACTCGCGTGACGCGCGTGCCGCGGCCTGCGCGGAGAGCGGCGGAGGCCGCATGCTAAACTCAGCCCGCTCCAGCCGGGAAGCTGCGCCGGACCGAGCGAGGAGGGACGACAGCATGAGCATTCGACCGAATCGCGTGAAGCAGAAACTGGCCGCCGGCGAGGTGGCGACGATCCTGGCCGGCACCAACGAGCCGGACCTGATCGATCAGCTTGGCCCGCTCGGTGTCGACGGAATCTGGCTGGAGGGCGAGCATGGAGGGGTCGACTACGCGGACCTCGGCAACCTGACCCGGGCCTGCGACCTCTGGGGAATGACCTCGGTCGTCCGCGTGATGGACAACGACTACGCCACGATCTACCGCACCCTCGACCGTGGCGCCCAGGGCATCGTGGTGCCGCACGTCAACACCCGCGCCGAGGGCGAAGCCGTCGTCGCAGCCGGAAAGTTCGCGCCACTCGGCAAGCGCGGCATGTTCACCAGCCGACTCGGCTTCGGCGTGGGCGACTACTTCCACACCGCCAACGACCAGAGCCTGCTGATCGTCCTCATCGAGGACATCGTCGGGGTCCGCAACCTCGACGAGATCCTCAAGGTTGACCACATCGACGTCTTCTTCGTGGCCCCGAGCGACCTGGCGACCTCGATGGGCCATATCGGCAACATGGGCCACCCAGAGGTCCAGCAGACGATCGATGCGGCGGTGACCAAGATCGTCCGGTCCGGCCGCGTGGCCGGCACGCTCGTCAACACCGGCAACGTCGAGCGGTACACGCGGATGGGCGTGCGGGCGGTGATGACGAGCTTCTTCCCCTGGATCCAGGCCGGCGCCAAGGATCTGATGGAGCGCGCGGCGGCCGGCGCCCGGGGTTGAGGGCAGCCGAGCCCGTCCATCGCGCGCTTGGCGCCAGGAATCCTGATATACTGATTTTCGGCATGGCTGCGACTATGACGATCCAGGTCCGAGGGCGGGGGACCCTGACCCTCCCGGCGTCGCTGCGAGAGAAGTATCGGCTTGGTGAAGGAGACCCCTTGACGGTGGTCGACCTCGATGGAGCGCTGCTTCTCAGTCCTCGGCTGCTCGTCGTGCCGCGGCTCGCCGCCGAGATGGAACGCCTGCGCCGAGCGCAAAAGTTGTCCTTGAAGGATCTGGGTGGCCCGGCCCGAGAAGACTGACCCGCTACCTGTTTGCGTCGATGCTGACGTCCTGATCGCCGGCCTGCTGTCCCGCACGGGCGCCAGCCACGCGATTCTCGTTCTCGGCGAGCTTGGCCTCCTTCGTTTGGTACTCCCCGAAGCCGCCGTGGCGGAGGTCCGACGGAACCTGGCCGCCAAGCTCCCCGAGGCCGCCCTGCTCTTCGAGGAGTTCCTCCGCGTGGTTCCCCTCCAGATCCACCGTCCGACAGCACACGACCGTGAGCGGGCGCGGGAGCTTGCCGACCCGAAGGAAATCCCGATCCTCGCCGCCGCGATCGGCGCAGGAGCGCGCCTTCTCGTCACGCACAACGTCCGGCATTTCCGTTCAGGCGAGGGAGTGCGTGTCGTGCGCCCGCGAACGCTCATCGAGGAAGCACGCGCGTGGCTGGGATCGCTCGGAACGTGAGACTGTGGCCAGTTCGCATGGCCCGGCGCAGTTCAAAACCAGGAACCGTGCCAGCGCTGCCCGTCGCCGGCCCACGGCCTGCCGCTTACGGGATCAGAATCAGCTTGCCCGTCGACTGCCGGGATTCGAGGTAGCGATGCGCCTCGGCCGCCTGGGCGAGGGGGAGCGTCTTCCCGATGTGCAGTCGGAGCCGACCCTCGCGCATGAGGGTGAAGCAGCGGTCGGCACTCTCGCGCGCCTTGTCGGGGAAGAGCCTGGTTACCGTGGGCACCATGAAGCCGCTGACCTTCTGAGACTTCGGGGACAGCGTGGCGAGGTTGAACGGATCCGTCGGTCCACCGGCGCGGCCGTAGAGGATGAGGTGGCCGAAGGGGGCCAGACAGCGCAACCCTTCCTCGAACGTCGGCTTCCCCACCGCGTCCAGGATGAGGTCGACGCCACGGCCCTCGGTCAGCCGGAGCACCTCATCGGCGAACTTCTCCGTGGCGTAGTTGATGACGGTGTCGGCGCCGTGGTCCCTCACGAGCTGCGCCTTGGCGTCGCTCGACACCGTCCCGAACACACGGGCGCCGGCGACCTTGGCCAGCTGCACCGCGGCGAGCCCGACTCCGCCCGCCGCCGAGTGGACGAGGACGGTGCGGCCCGGGCCCGTCGAGTCGGCCGTGTGGAGCATGTGATAGGCGGTCAGCACCTGGATCGGAAACGCGGCGCCGTCGACGAAGCTCACGAAGTCGGGAAGCGGGATGACCATGGGCGCCGGAGCCTGACAGTACTCCGCGTACGACTTGACCGTGAAGGCGGCCACACGTGCCCCTGGCCGGAGGCTCGTCACGCCCTCGCCGACGGCCTCGATCACGCCCGCAGCCTCCATGCCCGGCGTGTCGGGAAGCTTCGGCTTCGCGACGTACGTCCCCTGGCGAAAGCGCGTGTCCGCGAAGTTCACGCCGATCGCATGGACCTTGATCAGCACCATCCCGGGTCGCACGTCGGGCTTGGGCACGTCGGAAAGCGCCAGCACCTCGGGACCGCCGGTTTGCGCAAAGACGATCGCTTTCATCCCGTCCTCCTTGTCCCATACCTACCTCTCCCGCCTCGGGTCGGCGTGCCGACCACCTGCCGGCGACGATTCAGCCGGGGCACGATCTGGCCGTCGCGCTCGACGGGCGTTCGGCACGCGGACCGGTCCGCGGGCGCGCCTACTTGTCGAGCCAGGTGAACATCAGCTTGAGGCCCAGCCCGAAGCCATCGTGGTGCACGAAGCCCTTCACGTACGGCGGGTGGGCCACGTACTGCGGCGGGTTGGGCAGGTAGACATAGTATGCCTTGTCGGCCAGGTAGCGCTGGATCTCGAGGACGATCTCCCGGCGCCGCTTGGGGTCCATCTCGCGACGCTGGGCGGCGAGCAGCTTGTTCAGCTCGGCGTCAGCCACGCTGCTCCGGTTGTTGGGCTGCTCGGGGTGAAACGCGCCGTAGGTCCAGTCATCGACCTCGCTGAACGGCGTGATGGGCCCGATGGCCATCTTCTCGAACTTCCCGAGGTAGGTCGTCGAGATGTACTTGCCATACTCCTCGGGCTTCAGCTCCACCGTGATGCCGATCTTGGCCAGGTTGTCCACGACGAGATCGTAGTAGCTCCGCCAGTGCTGGGCGTAGCCGGGCCAGTGAAAGGCGGGCGTGGTGAAGCCGCGCGGGTAGCCGGCCTCGGATAGGAGCTTCTTGGCCTCGGCAGGGTCGTACCCCCCAAGGTACCTGGCCTTGACGGGCTCCAGCTGCGACGGCTCGAGCCGCCAGTCCGTCATGGCGCAGGGAATGGGGCCGGACACGAGGCATGCTTCACCGAAGAACAGGGCCTCGTTCCACGCCTTGCGGTCGATGGCCAGCGAGACCGCCCGGCGCACGCGAACATCGTTGAAGGGCGGCTGGTCCGTGCGCATGTAGATGATGCCCTGGCCGATGATCTGGGTCTGCGTCAGGGACATCTCGGGATTCGTCTTGCGGAGCGACCGGGCCTCCTCGACGCCGGCCCAGGAGGCGATCTGGCCCATCTCGACCTTGCCCGCGCGGAGCAGGGACAGCCGCGCCGATCCGTCCGGCGCGATCTCGATGACGACCCGGTCGAGGTACGGCAGACCCTTGACGAAGTAGTCCGGGTTGCGCTCGAAGACCACCCGCACCCCCTTCTCGTACGACCGGAGAATGAAGGGGCCGGTGCCGATGACGGAGTCGGGGTGGTTGAAGTCCTTGAACTTCTCCTCGGCTTCCTTCGGGAGGATCGCGGTGTACATCGGGTTGGCGAGGTGGTTCAGGAGCGGGGCGAAGGGCTCCTTGAGCGCAATCCGCACCGTATAGCGGTCCACCGCCTCGATCGACTGCATCGGCTCGAAGCGCGACCGGAAGCCTGATTTCGCCGCGAAGCGCTCGAGGGAGTACTTGACGTCCTCGGCCGTCACCTCGCGCCCGTTGACGGGCGGCTTGGGGTGGAACTTCACCCCCCGCCGCAAGGTGAACACCAGGGTGGTCGGGGTCTTGTACTCCCACTTCTCGGCCAGATCCGGCACGATCGTGAAGTCCGCGGTGTGCTTCTGCTCCGGCCCGTAGGGGAACCGAACGAGCTGGCTGTAGACCAGGCTCGCGGTGTTGTGGGTCAGGAAGCTCACCGACAGGTGCGGGTCGAGGTTCGGGGCCTCCCGCTCGGCCATGCGGAGGGTGCCGCCCCGCTTGGGCGTCTGGGCGAAGACCTCGGGACCAGCCAGCAGCGCGGTCAACACGAGCGCGGTTGCGACCAGGGACACTCGTCGGATCATGGCGCCCTCCTCAACAACCGCTCGGACTCGGTCCACGGCCTGGCCCCGACACATCGGAGCCTGCCCCGAGGCGCGGCGATTATCCGCAGGCGAGCGACTCGGCGTCAAGGGTGGGCAGACTCAGTCCGTCCCGAGCCGCGAGCGCGACCGACGTCCGCGTGTGCGGACGTTCTCGGTGCGCCCGACACCCGCCGTCATGCCGAGGGCTGGATACACGCCTATGAGCCCCTCCATCGGCCAGGTGAATCGTGGCCGTGAGCCGGCGCGTGCTCCCCACCACACGCGTCGTGTGGCCCTGGCCCGTCAGGTCTTCCGCCAGGGTCACGTGACCCGGGCCGAACCGGTGCACCGTGCCGTCGCCGAGGCCGATCTCCACCTCGCCCTCGAGTGTGATGACGTATTGCCGTCGGGGCGCATTGTGCCAGTCGTGAAAATGTCCGGGCTCCGTCGCCCGGAAGACGACGCCCTTGGTGGCCTGGAGCGTCGTCAACTCCGGATGTGCGGCCGGATCCAGTTCCTCCAGGTGCGATCGACCATCCGAACCGGTGTACAAGCGCGTGATGCTCACGGGGTGATCCTCCCCTTCTCTCGGTGACGTTCGCCGGTGCACGCCCCGGAGACGGCGTCCCGTTGAGCGGCCGGGGTCGTCAACGCCCGACCGGCTCGATCTTACGGGTGACCGACTTCGAGGTCCCGAAGGTCGGGATGAAGGCCGAGTGCTTGCCCGGGCCTCCGGTCACCACGATGTGGATGTCCTCCGGCGCGCCGACGATGGGACAGAGCGCCTCGTCGTCCTCGCGGTCCACCCAGTCCGGCCAGTTGCCCGCCTTGTACATGGCGCGGAGCTTCAAGGTGCCGACCTTGTTGCGGGCGTGCTCGAAGAGGAACCTCTGGACGTCGCGCCCTGGAGCGCCAGCGAGTTGGGCTTGCTGTTGTTGAGGATTCCCACCTTGACGCGCTCCAGCGATTCGAGCCGCGGCGCAATAGATTGCGCCTTGACCTGGTTGATCCCCACCGGGCTCAGTACCGTGATGCCACTCATGATCGATCCTCCGCCGGGCGCTCCTCGCCCCGCGCCTACCCGCCTACGGTGTCGCACCGCGAAGGTAGCACAGTGAATGTCGGGCGAGCGTCTCGTCCCGAGCCCGGTTACGACGCGGGCGCCCTCAGGCCTAGCGCGTTGAAGGTGGGCACGGGCCTGACGAAGCCCTTCAGCGCAAGCCTCCCCACCTCCTCGAGCTCGATCAGCTCCTCGAGGACCCCCGCCACGCGGGAGGGCAGGAGGATCTGTCCGCCCTTGGCCTCGCCGCACAGGCGGGCGGCAAGATTGGTGACGGTGCCGATGGCGCCGTAGTCCCAGCGTCCCTCGAAGCCGATGGCGCCGATGGTGGCGTAGCCCTGGGCGATCCCCACGCCGAGGGCGAGGTCGTACCCGCGCTTCTGCCAGACCGTCACGAGGTGATGGACGCGCTCGCGCATGGCCAGCGCCATGCGCATGGCGCGCTGGGCGGGATCCGGCACCGGCACCGGGTCGTTGAAGAAGATCATCATGCCGTCGCCGGTGAAGCGCTCGAGGGTGCCCTCGTGCTCGATGATGAGCTTGCCCATCTCGGCGTGGTACTCGCGGAGAACGCCCATGACTTCCTCGGGCTCGGCGGTCTCCGCGAAGGCGGTGAAGCCGCGGAGGTCGAGGAACACGACCGTGACCTCGCGCCGGTGGGTCTTCAGGGGATCGTCGGCGCCGCCGGATAGGATGAGCTCGGCGAGCTGGGGCGAGAAGAAGCGCTTGAGGCGGCCGAGCTGTTCGAGCTGGTCGACCTGGTCCTCGACGCGGCGCTCGAGCGTCCGGTTCCACTCGGCGCGTTCCTCGGCGAGGGCCTGCACGGTGTCGTGGAGGTTCTTGATCCGCAGCATCGACTTGACCCGGGCCACCAGCGCCGCCTGATCCACGGGCTTCGTGAGGTACTCGTCGCCCCCGGCCTCGAGGCCGGCGACGATGTCCTGGGGATCGGTCTTGGCCGTGACCATGATGATCGGGATGAAGGGAAGCGACGCATCCGCCCGGAGACGCCGGCAGACCTCGAGCCCATCCAGCTTGGGCATCATCACGTCGAGCAGGATGAGGTCAGGCTGCGTGTCACGGACGGCGGCCAGCGCCTCCTCGCCGTCGGTCGCGGTGGCGATGTCGTAGCCGTTGGCGGCCAGGCGCGCCTGGAGGATGTGCACGTTGGCCGGCGTGTCGTCCACGATCAGGATCCGCGGCGGTGTTCTCACGCTCAGCCCTTGCTACGCCAGGTACTCCCGGACTTTGGCCAGGAGCTCGCGCGGGACGAAGGGCTTGGTGACATACGCGTCGCAGCCCGCCTCGAACGCCTTGACGTCGTCGCCGCTGAGCGCGTAGGAGGTGACCACGATGATCGGGATATGCCGGAGTGCGGGATTGGCCTTGATCCGCCGGGTCGCCTCGTAGCCGTCGAGGCCCGGGAGCTGGATGTCCATGAGGATCAGGTCTGGCCGCTCCTTCTCCGCCGCCGCGACCCCTTCCTCGCCGGTGACCGCCTCGATCATCTCGAAGCCGCCGCTCGCCAGGAGATAGCGCAGGATGCGCCGGTTCTCCTCGTGGTCCTCGATGGCCAGGATGCGCTTGCTCATGCTCTCTCCGCCAGCCGCTCTACCCGCAGCGGCACGGTGAAATGGAACGTCGACCCCTCTCCGAGCGCCGATTCCACCCAGAGGCGCCCGCCGTGCAGCTCCACGATGCGGCGGGAGATCGAGAGCCCGAGCCCGCTGCCGCCCTTCGCGCGGGTGCTGGAGCTGTCGGCCTGCTGGAACTCCTCGAAGATCTTTTGCTGGTCGGCCTCGGAGATCCCAGGCCCGGTATCCGACACCGAAACGACGAAGGCGCCGTCGGACGCCCGCGCCTCGATCGAGATTCCGCCGGTGTCGGTGAACTTGATCGCGTTGCCGGCGAGGTTCAGCAGGACCTGGGTGAGCCGCCGCTCGTCGCCGCGGCCCACCGGCAGATCGGCCGGGACGATCGCCTTGAAGGCGAGCTTCTTTCCGGCGGCCAGGGATTCCACCGCCGAGACCACCGCGTGGACGACCTCGCCCATGGCGTAGTCGCCGAGCGAGAGCGTGAGCTGCCCCGCCTCGATCTTGGAGAGATCGAGCACGTCGTTGATGAGGCCGAGGAGGTGGTGCCCGTTGGTCTTGACCCGCTCGAGGGTCTCGCGGATCGGCGCGGGCACGTCGCCGAAGATGTCGTCCAGGATGAGGTCGGTGTAGCCCAGCACGGCGTTCATCGGCGTCCGCAGCTCGTGGCTCATGTTGGCGAGGAACTGCGACTTGTGCTTGCTCGCGAGCTCGAGCTGCTGACTCTTCTCCTGGATCTCCTGGAACAGGCGAGCGTTCTCGACGGCGACCGCCGCCTGCGCGGCGAAGGTCTGGAGCAGGTCCACGGTGTGGGCGGGAATGGGCGCGCGGCTTGCGAGGTTGTCGGCCGCGAGGACGCCGACAGTACGCCCGCGGGCGATCATGGGGATGACCATGAAGCTCTTCACGCGCAAGCCGGCCAGTGCCGAATAGGGCGGGCGCAGGCGGTACTCCGCGGGCAGCGGGTTCTCCTCGGTGAAACGCAGCGGCCCGCCTTGGCGGCACACGGCGGCCAGCGCTCCCGCCTCGCCGATGGGAATGGTCACGCCCGCGACATCGTGCCAGTCGCCCTCTTCGAACCCGGCCTGGGCGGTGATCATGAGCCCGTCGGCCCTGGCGCTGAGCGTCCAGATGTAGATGCGGTCGAGGCCGACCACCTGGCGCGCGGCGTCGAGGACGCGCGTGAGCTGCTCGGCGAGGGACAGCGGCTCCTGCATGGCAGTCGACAGCCGGTAGAGCTGCTCCTGGTTACGCGAGAGTTCTTCGAGCGCCCGGCTCTTCTCGTCGATCTCCCGGAAGAGCCGCGCATTCTGGATGGCGATGACCGATTGGGTCGCGAAGGTCTGCAGCAAGTCCACGACCGGCTTGGGGAACGTCCCCGCCGCCTTGCGCCGGACCACCAGCCCGCCGATCACACGATCTTCCCGCAGGAGCGGGACCGCGAGGAGCGCGCGATATCCCGCTTTGACTATGAAGAGCAGCGGGTAGCTCGGCTCGCCCTCGAGGTCGGGCATCTGAACGGCGGCGCGCGTCGCCGCCGCCTGCCCGATCCCGCTGTCGCCGACGCCGATTCGAGACTGGCGCAGGGTCTCGATTAATTCCTCGGTCATGCCGTAGTTCGCCCGCGGCTCGAACACCTGCCCGGCCTCGTCGAACTCGTAGATGGTGCCGGCGTCGGTCTGCGAGAGCTCGACGGCGTGCGAGACGATGCTGGTGAGGACCGACTCGATGTCCAGGCTGGAGCTGACCGCCTGCCCCACCTCGCCCAGCGCCTGCAGCTCCTCCACCGACCGTGTCAGCGCTTGCGTCCGCTCTTGCAGTTCCTTGAACAGTCGCACGTTCTCGACCGCGATCACCGCCTGGTCGGCGAAGGTCTCAACCAGAGCAATCTGCCTATCGGAAAACGGCTGTGGCTCAGCCCGCGAGATCCGAATCGCCCCGATTGGTACGCCCTCACGCAACATTGGCACTGCCAGGGCAGATCGATAGCCGATAGCCTGTGCATTCCCGATCAGTTGGTACTCCGGATGACTGTTCACATCGGGAATATGGATGACCGTCCGATCCAGAATCGCCCGGCCCACCCAAGTGTCGCGGCTCGCGCGCCTCGGGAATGTCCGCTGAAGGGCTTCGAGCCCCTCAACGCTGAGATTGTGATGAGCAACGAGGCTGATGATCTCACCATCGAACCGGTAAAGCGCACCGAACAGCCCGTCGCAGAGCCTGACACCACTCTTGACGATCGTGTCGAAGACCGGCTGCACGTCGGTCGGCGACTGGCTGATCACCTTCAAGATTTCACTCGTCGCCGTTTGCTGCTCGAGCGTCTCCATGAGGTCGCGGTTGGCGTCCGCCAGCTCCCGTGTGCGCGCCTCCACCTTCTGCTCCAGGCCCTCGTAGGACTCCTTGAGGCTTGCCGTCATGCGATTGAATGACCTCGCGAGGGCTTCGATCTCGTCTCCGGTGTGCAGCTCGATCGGCTGGTCGAGCGTTCCGGCACCGATCCGCGCCGCCCCTTCCTGAAGCACCCGAATGGGCGCGACCATTCGCCGGGCCAGGAACAGGCTGGCCAGCATCGAGAGTCCGAGGCCCAGCACGAAGATGACGGCGCTCCGGATGATCGGAGCCCGGAGGGGGGCGTATGCGTCCGCGGCCGGCCGTTCGACGAACACCAGCCAGCCGAGGGGAGCTATGGCCGCGTGCGCGGCAAGGACCTTCCTGCCCGCGAGGCCGTCGGCGACCACGGCGACCGGGGCGTCGGACGAGGGTCCCGCGCGCTCGGCCCGGGCCGCCTTCACCTGGACGAGGGCGGAGAGATCGCGTTTCTCCTGCAGAATCCGGCTGTCCGGATGGGCGACCAGATGGTCGCGGGTATCCACCACGTACGCATATCCGTCCGCGCCGACATCGATCTGGGAGATGATCTTCAGCACCGCCCCGAGGCTGATCTCCGCCGTGGTCACCTCGACGGCGTACTTGCCGACCGGCATGGCCAGCGTCACGAAGGGCTCCGACTCGTTCTTGAAGTAGACGGGACTCCAGTACGTCTTGCCCGCCCGCGCCTCGACGAACGTGGCCGCCCGGGAGAAGTCCTCCTGGCTCCCGACGACGTCCGGGTCCAGGCGAGAGACACGAAGCTGCTCCTTGCCGGCGAGGTCGAGGTGGCTGAGCTGGCTGACGGCGGGGACGTTGCGGAGGACCCTCAGAAAATCGAGCTCGCGCTGCTCGGCCAGCGCCGCGCCCAGTCCCTGCCGAAATCCAAGCTTTGCGGTCCCCACCTGGCTCGCGTCGGGATCGTCGGACGCGGTCCGGGTCGTCTCTCGCACCTGCAGCTCGACCTCCTTCAGGAACTGTTCGATGCGGCCCGCCGCCGCCACCGCCTTCGCGCGCTCGACCCGGACGATCGCACGCTGGGTCTCCCGGTAGGCGAAGTAGAGCTCGACGAGGCTCGACGCCATCAGCACGCCACCGACCAGAACGAGAAGGACGACGACGTACTTGCGGTAGAGCCGACCGCGCGGGGTCGGGTTGGTCATCGCCGGAAGGCGTCGGCGCGGAACAGGATCTTGCGCGGCACGGTGAGGCCGAGGAGCTCGGCGGTCTTGAGGTTCACCGCGAGATCGATCTTCTCGGCACCTTCGACGGGCAGGTCCTGAGGCCGGGCGCCCCGCAGAATCTTGGCGACCAGCGCGGCGGCTTGGATGCCCTGTGCGTAGTAGTCAGGCCCGTAGGACATGAGACCGCCATACCCGACCCACAGCGCCGTGCCAAAGACGGCCGGCACTCGCAAGGCGAGCGAGCGTTCGATGATCGCGATCGCCAGGTCGGGGTTCGAGCCTTCCGGCGCGAGCACCGCGTCATCAGGGCGCACCTGGCCGAGCACCCGTCTGAGCTCGCTGGCGTCGAGCACCCCCTTCGGCACGAGCTCCAGCTTCATGCGCTGCGCCGCGTCGAGCGCCTTGCCGATCATCGGCGTGGTGCTCAGGTCGAGGCCGTAATAGATGAGCCAGACCCGGCGGACGGTCGGCGCGAATGTCTTGAGAATCTCCAGGCGCTTGGCCATGAGCTCGGTCTGGAGACTCGACACGCCCGTCACGTTGCCGCCAGGCTGAGCGAGCCTGCCGACGATGCCGGCGCCCAGTGGATCGCCCACCAGCGTGAACACGATCGGCACGGTCACCGTCGCATCCCGCGCGGCCTGGGTGGCCGCCTCCTGGCTGGTGAAGATCAGGTCGACACCAGCCTTGACGAGGGCCGTGGCGGCCGCGGGCATCGCGTCCAGCTTTCCTTCGGTGAAGCGGATGTCGAACGTCACGTCGCGCCCGTCCTCGAGGCCGAGCTCCTTGAGCCCGGCTTTGAGCCCTTCGACGGTCGGATGGCTCGCCGCCCAGGCCGCGTTGATGACGCCGATCCGCGACGGGCGTTGAGCCTGCTGCGCCTCCACGAGGGCTGGAGGGATGCAGACAAGCATCGCCACGGTCAGCCCGGCGAGCTGCCGCTGAAGCCGGCGCCCCCACCTCGGCGTCCGGCGCAACCTCACGGCGCTCGCTGTTCGCCCTTCACCGATCGCTCCGTGGTCACATGGCTACGAATTGATGGTAGGCGCCTTCCGCGACGTGATCCCACGGACCCACCAGCGTCTGGAACTTCGTGAAGGACGTGTAGACCTTCCTGGCCATCGGGCTCTTCTCGGATTCGTCCCGCATGACCTCGCCCGACAGCTTTTTGAGATCGCCCAGCACCGGCGCCGGGAGCTGAATGACCTCGACCTTGCCCTTGAACTCCGTCTTGAGCCGCTCGAGCGCGATCGCGTTCTTCATGTGGAAGTCCGTGAGGCCATAGACCTGGACTGCCGCGACCGCATGGTCGAGCGTCCGCTGCAGGTCGACCGGGAGCCCCTCGTACGCCTTCTTGTTGAAGGTGAACTCGGTCATCGCGCCGGGTTCGTGCCAGCCGGGATAGTAGTAGTACCGCGCGGTGTTGTGCAGGCCGAGCTTCATGTCGTCATGCGGCCCGACGAATTCGGAGGCGTCGATGGCGCCGCGCTCGAGGGCGGCGTAGATCTCGCCGCCCGGGATAAGGACCACCGTTCCGCCGGCCTTGGCGACCACCTTGCCGCCGAGGCCCGGGATGCGCATCTTGAGCCCCTTGAAGTCGGCGGTGGTGTTGATCTTCTTCCGGAACCACCCGGCCATTTGCGGGGCCACCCCCGGGCCCGGGCGCGGCACGAGGTTGTAGGCGGCGTAGGTCTCCTCCCAGAGCTTGAGACCATCGCCCTGATAGAACCAGGCCAGCATGCCCTCGGGGTTCATGCCGAACGGGACGGTGGAGAACCACGGTAGGGCTGGGTCCTTCGTCGGCCAGTGCACCGTGGAGGCCATGAACGCCTCGACCGTGCCCTGAGAGGCGGCGTCCAAGACGCCGAGCGGGGGCATGATCTGGCCGGCGGAGAAGACTTCGATCTTGAATCGCCCGCCGCTCATCTCCTCCACCACGCCGGCCAGCCGCTGGGCGGAGCCCTGCAGCACGTCGAGCGCCGGGGTCCAGGTCGTCGGCATCCTCCACTTGAACTTCGGCTGGGCAATGACGTTCGGGGCGGCGACCACCGCGGCTGCGGCGGCGCCTGCCATGACACCGCTGGCCTTCTGCAGGAATCTGCGTCGTTCGATCTTCATACATTGCCCTCCTCACACCGCGACGAATTGATGGTAGGCGCCTTCAGCCACGTGGTCCCACGGGCCCACCAGCGCCTGGAAGTTCGTGAACGACGCGTGCACCTTCCTGGCCATGGGAGTCTTCTCGGATTCCTCCTTGACGACCTCGGCGGCCAGCTTCTTGAGATCGCGCAGCACCGGCGCCGGGAGCGGGAGCACCTCGACCTTGCCCTTGAACTCCGTCTTGAGGCGCCCCAGCGCGATGGCATTCTTCGCGTGGTAGTCCGTCAGGCCATAGGTCTGGACGGCCGCGACGGCGTGGTCGAGCGTCGCCCGCAGATCGACCGGCAGCGCCTCGTAAGCCTTCTTGTTGAAGCCGAACTCGGGCATGCTGCCGGGCTCGTGCCAGCCCGGGTAGTAGTAGTAACGCGCCGAATTCTGAAGGCCCAGCTTCATGTCGTCGTGCGGCGCGATCCATTCGCCGGCGTCGATCGTGCCCCGCTCGAGCGCCCCGTAGATCTCCGCGGCTGGAGTGAGGACCGTCGTGCCGCCCGCCCTGGTGACGACCTTGCCGCCGAGGCCCGGGATCCGCATCTTGAGCCCCTTGTAGTCGGCGATCGCGGTGATCTTCTTCCGGAACCACCCGGCCATCTGCGGGGCGACCGACGGGCCGGGGCGCGGCACGAGGTTGAAGGCGGCGTATGTCTCTTCCCAGAGCTTGAGCCCGTCGCCTTGGTAGTACCAGGCGGTCATGCCCTCGGAGTTCATCCCGAACGGAACCGCGGAGAACCACTGGACCGCGGGCTCCTTCGCGTTCCAGTAGTGCGAGGCGGCCATGAACGCCTCGACGAGGCCCTTGGAGGCGGCGTCGAAGCAGTCGAGCGGCGGCATGATCTGGCCGCCCGGGAAGACCTCGATCCGGAACCGGCCGCCGCTCGTCTCGTCGACGATCTTCGCCAGTCGCTGGGCCGAACCCTGCAGCGTGTCGAGCGAGGAGGTCCACGCCGTGGACAGTCGCCACTGGACCTTCGGCTGGGCGATGACATTGGGGACATCAGTGAGGGCGGCGGCCGCGACCGCTGCCATCGCTCCGCTCGCCTTCGTAAGGAACCAGCGGCGGTGCGTGGTCATGCTGGCTCCTTCATCCGGATGGGGCCGGAATCAAGTGGTGACGGGCCGCCGCCGCGGAACAGCAATCACGGACCACCGGAATCTGGCGGCTCCTGGTGCGTCATCGCGGCACCTCGCGAAAAGCGTCGCCATGATGACGGGGTGGGCGCGGGTGAACTAGGCGAATAGTACAGCAAGGCTCAGAGCATGTCAACGAACCCATAGCGGGTGGCTGTTGGTCTAGAGAAATGACCGTGAGAAGAATGACCGTGAGATAGAAATGACCGTGAGATGGACAGAAATGACCGTGAGATGGACATGCGCTTCGGGCTGGAGCAGGCGGAGGCGGAATTCAACAGTCTCGGCGTAGTCGGAGCCCTTCTTGGTGCAAGCTCGAAGGCACTGCCAGGACACGCTTCGTCCACGAGATGACGCCCTTTCAGGGCGCGATCACGCGGAGCTTCGGGAAGTATGTTCGATAGCGACCGGGATCTCGGGTCAGGAGTGTCACGTTACGGAGTGCCGCTGGGCACCGATGTAGAAGTCGGGAAGAGGAGACCGCTTCCGGCCTCCGGCTCGCCGGTAGCGCTCGAAACACTTGCCGCCAGGAACGCCGCCTCCCGGGCAGCGCTTGCGGCGGAAGCAGTCTGGCGGTAGGCCGCGTCCAGGGCCTCGATGGTCGCGAAGCCCACGGACACCTCGGCGTATACGATGGGTTGACGATCAGCACGTGATCCTCGGCCAGTCACCGAGCGGGTCGCCGACCGAATCGGGCGTGCACGCGTCCGTGTGGCCAGGCGTCGAACCATGAAGGGTCCTCGTCGCGACGTCCAGGATCGTTGCCGTCGACGAGACTGCGGGTACAGGGGAGTCACTCTCCGCGATGAGCGGCCATGATGTGTCGGTCGTGAGCCGGCGCCTGGCCGTGCCGCGCAGGCTGGCGATCAGCCCGGCCCGGCGACGGGTAGGCGCTTCTGCCGGCGCAGGATGACCGCGCGACCTCTACCGTGAACTCCACTTCGGCCCCGGGCAGGGGGCCGGCGCGATCGCGAAGATGACCTGCCTTTGCTGGTGATGCGCATCCGTCCTCCGTTGGATTACTTGTAAGAGTAAGACCAGAGGCCGAGGCGATCAAGGAGCGCGACGGGGTCGTCAGCCGAGTATCGGTCCACGAGCCTCGCCCGCGGCGATCACGTAGCGGGCGTAGTGCTCGCGCGAGCGCTCGATCAGAGCGGAGTCGTCCGCTGAGCGGTCCCAGCGTCCCAGTCCGGCCAGGACCGTTGACTGGGGCCGCAGAGGCGCGCGATTCTTGCCCGCGCCGGGCGCCAGCGGGAGGTGAGCCGGGATCGGCCGACGGCGAGGGGTCTGGTGTCGCACCGTGAATGCCGGCCGGGCGCCTCAGCGCGACGGCCCCACCGGGGAGGTCCGACGTGAGCGAGCGGCAACAGGTGTACGTCGGCGCGGCCCTGAGCCCGCGCGAGACGCAGCAAGCTTGTCCTCGGGCGCGGCAGCTACGTCGGCGACCTGACGGCGCCAGGCCTTCTTCACGCCGCCTTCGTGCGCAGCCCGCACGCCCACGCTCGGATCGGCCGGGTCGAGGTCGACGCCGCGCGCCGGGCGCCGGGCATCGCGGCGGTGCTGACCGGTCACGACCTGGCACGAGTGACGGCGCCGCTGCGGATCGCGCCGCCGATCGAAGGGCTGTTGCCGATGGAGATGCCGACCCTGCCGACGGACAAGGTCCGCTTCGTCGGCGATCCGGTCGCCTGCGTGATCGGCGAGGACCGCTACCAGGTCGAGGACGCCTGCGCGCTTGTCGACGTCGAGTACGCGCCGCTCTCGGCCGTCATCGATCCCGAGCACGCCCAGGATCCGGGCCTGCCGCTGGTCGACGAGACGATCCCGGCGAATCGCGCGTACCACGGCGTCTTCGCCCACGGCGACGTCGAGGCCGCCCTGCGCGCCGCCGACCGCGTGGTCGAGGTGCGCTTCCACCAGGGCCGCCAGACGCACGCGCCGATGGAGCCGCGCGGCTGCCTGGCGAGCTGGCTGCCCGGCGACGAGACGCTCACGTTCTGGCACTCGACCCAGATCCCGCACCCGATGCGCTCCGCGCTGGCCGCGCGGCTCGGGATTCCGGAGAGCGCGGTCCGGGTGATCGCCCCGGACGTTGGCGGCGGCTTCGGCCAGAAGATTCCGCTCTACCGCGAGGAGCTGACCACGGCCGCGGCCTCGCGCCTGCTGGGCCGCCCGGTGCGCTGGATCGAGACCCGCCGTGAGAACCTGCTCGCCGCGCTCCACGCCCGCGAGGACATCGTCGACGTCCGTGCTGCCGTGAAGGCGGACGGCACGATCCTGGGCCTGGACGTCCAGATCCTCACCGACTTCGGGGCCTACGCCTACTTCCCGGCGAACTACATGGCACGTGTCGTCGGGATGATGATTCCCGGCGCCTACCGGCTGCGCGACTACCGCTACGCGATCACGGCCGTGCTGACGAACAAGTGCCCGGCCGGTCCGTACCGCGCGCCGATGCTGATCTGCAGCTGGGTGACCGAGGGGACGATCGACGCGGTGGCGCGAGCGCTCGGGCTGGACCCGGTCGAGGTCCGACGCCGCAACATGCTTCGGCAGGCCGACCTGCCGTACACGACGGCGACCGAGCTGACCTACCGGTCGGTGTACCCCCGCGACACGCTGGAGCGCGCGCTCGCGGCGTTCGACTACGCGGGCCGGCGACGCGAGCAGGCCGAGGCGCGCGCGGCCGGACGGATCGCCGGGATCGGCGTGGCGACCTACGTCGAGCCGAACACGTATGGCTCCGAGTTCTACAAGACCGCCGGCATTCCCGGATCGGGCCACGACGCCGCGATCGTGCGGATCGAGCCGAGCGGCGCCGTCTCGGCCCAGATCGGCATCGTCAGTCAGGGCCAGGGACACCTGACGACGGTTGCCCAGGCGCTGGCCGACGAGCTCGCGGTGCCGATCGAGAACGTGCGGGTCCACGCCGGCGACACGGCCGCCGCTCCGTACGGCATGGGCACGCGCGGGAGCCGCGGCGGAGTGGTGAGCGCCGGGGCGGCGCTCGGGGCGGCGCACATCGTGAAGCGGAAGCTCATGCTGATCGCGGCGCACCACCTGGAAGCGCCGCTCGAGGATCTGGAGCTGGCCGACGGGCGAGTCCACGTCCGCGGGGCGCCGGCGTCGGGCATCACGGTCGCGCAGCTCGCCCAGAAGGCGTACCTCGCCCCGACGGAGCTGCCGCCAGGGATGGAGCCGGGACTGGAAGCCACGCACGCGTTCGACCCGCCAGCCCTGACCTTCTCGAGCGGAACGCACATCTGCCAGGTCGAGATCGACCCCGAGACCGGCTGCCTGACGATCCCGCACTACGGCATCGTCGAGGATTGCGGTCGGATGCTGAACCCGCGCGTCGTCGAGGGGCAGCTTCACGGCGCGACGGCCCAGGGCCTCGGCGGCGCCCTCATCGAGGAGGTCGTCTACGACGCGGACGGGCAGAACCGCAGCGCGACGTTCCTCGACTACGCGATGCCGACCGCCTCGCTGATGCCGTCGTTCGAGGTCGAGCACCTCGAGCGGCCGGACCCGGGCACACCGCTCGGCATCAAGGGAATGGCCGAGGGCGGCGTGATGGGCGCTTCGGCGGCGATCTCGAACGCCGTCGCCGACGCGCTGGCGCCGCTCGGCGTCGACGCCGGCCGCCAGCCGTTCACGGCGCGGCGGCTCGCGGAAGTGCTCCGTTCGGCTCACCGCTGACGGACAGCCCAGACGGACCAGGAGCTGGCCGCTGGCCTTTCGGCCCTCCCTCGCGTAGCGTGCTTGTCCAGGCGCGTGACGCCACCGACAGGAGGCCCCCATGCCCAAGATCAAGCACATCGCCCTCTCGACCCAGGACGTGGAGAAGACGGCCAGGTTCTACATCGAAGTGTTCGGAATGAAGGAGATGGGCAAGATCGACGATCCCGGCACCACGGGCTGCTTCCTGAGCGACGGTGACATCAATCTCGCCATCCTGAATTTCAAGAACGATCAGGCGGCCGGAGTCGAGCGGGGCAAAGGGTTCAGCGGCATTCACCACATCGGCTTCCAGGTCGAGAGCCTGGAGGCGATCGCCGAACGACTGGCCACGGCGGGCGCTCCGCGCCGCGATGACGTGAACCAGGCCCTCGGAGTGGGCGGGCGTCAGGCGCATGGCAACGTCGAGGTGAAGTACGGCGGCCCCGATGGCGTCATGCTCGACGTCTCGGAGACGGGCTGGGTCGGCACCTCGGGATTCGGCAGCTAGCGAGCTCCGAGAGCCGGTGCCGAAAGCGACTAACGCTCTCACCACGGCCCGCTTCCCGGGGTGAGGGTCAGGAGCCACGCCGTGGACGCCATCGACCTCTGCTTCACACCCGCCGTCGAGCTGGCGGAGCTGATCCGGCGCCGCGCGCTGTCGCCAGTCGAGATCACCCGCGCCGTGCTGGAGCGCATCGAGCGGCTGAACGGACGCCTCGGCGCTTACGTGTTGGTTCACGCCGAGCGAGCCCTGGCAGAAGCCCGCCAGGCCGAGCAGGCGGTGATGGCCGGCCAGCCACTCGGCCCGCTCCACGGCGTCCCCGTCTCGATCAAGGACAACCTCTGGACGGCCGGCGACCGCACCACGTCAGGCTCGCGCTTGCTGGCGGAGTTCGTCGCGCCGGAGGACGCCCCGAGCGTGGGGGGGCTGCGCGGGGCCGGGGCGATCTTCGTCGGCCGAACCAACTTGCCGGAGTTCGCCTGGCGCGGCTCGACCGACAATCCGCTGTTCGGCGAGTCTCGCAATCCATGGGATCTGACCCGCACGCCGGGCGGATCGACCGGTGGCGGCGCGGCAGCGGTGGCGGCCGGGTTGGCGCCGCTGGCGCTGGGCTCCGACGGGGCCGGCTCGATCCGCATCCCGGCCAGCTTCTGCGGGCTCGTCGGTCTGAAGCCGACCTTCGGGCGGGTACCGATGTATCCGGCCGCCGGGGGCCACGAGCTGGTCGCCCACGTCGGTCCGCTTGCCCGCACCGTGCGGGACGTGGCGTTGATGATGAACGCGATCGCCGGTTACGACCGGCGCGACGCGTTCGCCCTCCCCGACGATGGCGTGGACTACCTGGCCGCCTGCGACGAACCCCTTGTGAGAGCGCGCGGTGGGTGCGCGCGTCCGGATCGCCTGGTCAGCGAACCTCGGCTTCGCCCCGATCGATCCCGAGACGCGGGAGATCTGCGCCGCCGCGGCGCGCGCCTTCGCGGAGATCGGCTTGCAGGTGGAAGAGGCCAGCCCGGACATCGGCGACCCGAGCTGGATCCTCCAGACGCTCTACGGCGGCGCTCAGGCTGGCGCCCACGCCGCCCGTCGGCCGGAGGAGAAGGCGCAGATGGACCCGGCGCTGGTGGCGTACGCCGAAGCCTCCGCCAACCTGACCGTGGTGGAGTATCTCAAGGCGGTGACAGCTCGCCAGGCGCTGGTGGGCACGCTGCGGCAGTTCTTCGAACGGTACGACCTGCTGCTCACCCCCACCCTCTGCTTGCCCGCCTTCCCGCTTGGCCTCGTCGGCCCCCGCGAGGTGGCCGGCCGCGAGGTGACCCACCTCGGCTGGACCCTCTGCTACCCGTTCAACTACAGCGGTCAGCCAGCCGCCTCCGTCCCGGCCGGCTGGACGGCGAGCGGCCTGCCCGTCGGCCTGCAGATCGTCGGCCGGCGCCTGGAGGACGCGCTGGTGCTCCGCGCCGCGGCGGCGTTCGAGGTGCTCCGCCCGTGGGCCGCGCGCCGGCCGCTCGAGTCGTAGCCTGGGGTCGCGCAGGAGTCGGGCGCGCGGCGCGAAGAGTGATAGACGAACCGGGCGGCAGGAACGGCAAGGGGAGACATCACGCATGGACAGGGTGCGCCTCGCCATCGTCGGCTGCGGCAACATCTGCCAGCTCAACGCGCCCGGGTATCTCGAGCACCCGCGCTGCGACGTCGTCGCCCTCTGCGACACCGATCGAACCCGCGCCGAGCGGCGGGCCCGCGAGTGGGGCCTCACGCCCCGGATCTACAGCGACTACGCCCAGCTCCTCGACGACCCCGGCGTGGACGCCGTCGAGCTGCTGACCCCCACGTATCTCCACGCCGAGCAGATCGTGGCCGCGCTCGCCGCCGGCAAGCACGTCTCCTGTCAGAAGCCGCTCGCCGTGAGCGTGGCCGAAGCCGATCGGATCGCGGAGGCCGTGGCCAGGGCGCGGACGACCTTCCGGGTGACCGAGAACTTCCTCTACTACCCGCCCATCGTGAAGGCCAAGGAGCTGCTCGACGCCGGGGCCATCGGCGAGCCCTCGCTCGTGCGCATCCACACCACGCGGGTGCGCGACATCGTCGGGCAGGCCATGGACCAGGACCCCGAGGCCCTGGTCTGGCGTCGCGACCCCGGCCGGAACCCCGGCGGCGCCCTCTATGACGACGGCGTCCACAAGTACGCCACCGCCATGTACTGGATCGGGGAGATCGGCGAGATCTCGGCCATCGTCAGCCGGGGATCGGACTTCCTCCAGGAGGTCCCGAGCGTGGCCACCTGGCGGTTCAAGGACCGCGAGTGCCTGGGCATCATCGACTACACCTACGCCCCCGACATGCCCATCCGGAGCCGCTACTATCGCGCCGACGAGTTCTTCGAGATCCACGGCTCGCGGGGGATCCTCTGGGTCACGCGGTGCACCGGCGAGATGCTCGATCTGCCGCCGGTGATGCTCATCAAGGGCAGCGAGACCACGAGCTACCAGGTACCGATGGACTGGCGCACGGGCTTCGACGGGGCGGCGCGGGACTTCGTGGACGGTCTCCTGGAGGGCCGGCAGCCCGCGCAGGACGTGCACACGGCGAAGAAGGTCCTCCAGGTGCCACTGGCGATTTACGAGGCGAGCCGCCTGAGGCGCCCCGTGGCGCCGGAAATGATAGGATCGCGGGCCGGGGGACTGCCATGACACAGAACGGCGCGGCGTCAAAGAAGATGCGGCTCCTGGGGCACGACGATCTCGGCGGGTTCGGCAATTGCGGGGAGGGCATGGCCATCCAGCTCGCCCGCGACGGCCGGCGCGTGCTGTGGCTGGGCCACGAGTCCGCGCCGAAGAACTTCACGGCCGTGGACGTGAGCGATCCGAGGAAACCGTCGGTCATCGTCCAGACCGATCTGCCCCACGGGGACATGCGCTCCAACAACCTGGACCTCGTGGGCGATCTCCTCGTGGTCCCGTACCAGACGAGCCGCGTCGGCCTGAAGCCGGCAGGCGTCGAGTTCTTCGACGTGTCCGACCCGGGCCGGCCGCGATCCATCGCCTTCTTCGACGCCTCCGGGCCCCACTCGCGCGGCGTGCACCACCTGTGGTTCGTCGATGGCGCCTATCTGCATCTGGCCAGCGGCGCGCCGGACTTCAAGCCCCGCAACCCGAAGGACGATCAGTTCTACCGCATCATCGACGTCCGGCAGCCCACGCGGCCGGTCGAGGTCGGTCGCTGGTGGCTTCCCGGGACGCGCGACGGCGACCCGGAGCCGCCGCCGGCCCGCCACCCGAAGATCGACGCCGGGTTTCGCGCCCACAACACGAACGTCTATCCCCGGCGGCCCGACCGGGCCTGGATCGGCTACATCGACGGCGGAGCGATCATCCTCGACATCTCGGACATGGCCCACCCTCGCCTGCTGAGCCGGTGGGACTATCACCCGCCCTACCCGGGCTTCACCCACACCTTGCTGCCGCTCTTCGACTCGCAGCTCATGATCGTCTCCGACGAGGCCACCGCGGATGGCGGGAAGGACTGGCCGAAGCTCGCGTGGGTCGTCGACGTCCGGGACGAGACCAACCCGGTGCCGATCTCGACGTTCCCGTGCCGCCGGTGGCGAATTCGCAGGGCGAGGCGGGCGCTACGGCGCCCACAACCTGCACGAAAATCGCCCGGTGGCGACGAATCTGTGTCGAGGAGACGCTCATCTTCGGCACCTACTTCAACGGCGGCGTGCGCGTCCACGACGTCTCCGACCCGTTCCGGCCGCAGGAGGTCGCGTACTACATCCCGGAGGCGCCGCGCGGGTCCCGGGCCGGGGCCGTGCAGATCAACGACGTGCTCGTCGACGAGCGCCGCGTGGTCTACGCCGTCGATCGCCTCATCGGTGGTCTGTACCTGCTCGAGCTGGAGGTGTGAATGAGAGGGGGGACCGTTGAGATGGGGGGCCTCGACAGGGCCCCCCTCACCCCCCGACGCTCGGAGCGCCCCGGGGAACCCGTGGCGCTCCTCGAAGTTGCCCGTGGTGGGAGGGGCAACAATCGTCGCCGAACCCCGACTCTTCTCGTCGTCGCGCGGTCAGCGCTCGCGCATGGCCCTCGCGTATACGGCGAGCGCGCCGACGGCGATCAGAAACGCGACGCCGGGCGTGGTGAACCCCAGCGACGCCAACCACGTCATCACGGCGAGCAGGGCGCCCGTTCCGACATTCGCCCGCAGCACCAATAGAGCAGTCTCGGCGTGCGTCGGCTCGGCCAGGGTGTCGGGGGAACCGCGGCGCGCCACTCCTGGGCGCCCACCAGCAACCGGCAGCGCGGGCAGTAGACGGCCGGCTTGGTCTCGTCGCGATAGTGGAGCACCAGGTCCTCGCATTCGTGGCCGTCGCGCGTGACCTCGTGCTCGATGGCCCACGCGTCGACATCGGGAGCTTCGAGCAGCTCCACGATCTCCGTCTCGGGAGGCGGCTGGGGCGCGGCGCGCGCTCGGGAATAGCGCCCCGACGAGCCCGTCGGTCAATCTGATCACGCGTCGGCATCCTCTTCACCCTGCAGATCCAGCTTACGCCTCCGCCCCATCCGTAGCCGAACCGTCGCGCCATCCCCTTGCCGCAGAGTCGTCCCCGACACAGCCGACTCTCGAACACTTTACCGAACACCATCATCGCCTGCGGAGTTCTCGAATCCGAGACCATCATGTCAACTGGGTGGGGACAGGAGAGCCCGAACGCCTGCATCGACCCGAGCGGGAGCCGGATCGTCGACCCGGCCTTCAGTGTGAGTCGAAGATTCCCTGGTACTGGGCGCGCTTCGTCTGAACGGCCTCGACCTCGGCCGCCGTCGGCCGGTCCGGGTCCGCCGCCGACGGCAAGCTCCCGAACTTCATCAAGCACGCCATGAGCAGGAGCCGCGCCTTGGTCGCCGTCAGGTTCCGCCCCCCGATGAAGGGCGCGGCCGGCGGCGGCACGAAGCCTTCGGCGTTCCCACGCCCCACCAGCACCACCGGCATGCCGGAGAAGCTCGCGCGCCGCATGACGCGCGTGCGCACCGTCGAGGTCAACCGCCCGTAAGGCGACAAGCCCTCCACCACGAACCCGGCGAGCGGATGCGCGGCGAGGTTCCGCTCGATCTGGGCGAGCAAGTCCACCTCGCGGGTGGGGTCCTCGTCGTAGTCGTCGATCGTATAGTTGCCGTCCTTCACGATGGTGACTTTCGGAATCGCCGCCTCGAGCAGATCGCCGCGCGCGTCCTTGATGGCGACGTCGACGGTGCCGCCCTTGGTGACGCCGGCGACCGCGGCGGGAAGCCGGCGTGATGTTCACGGCGGAGAGATAGGTGTGCCGCGTCGCCGGTAGATAGGTCAGGACCGCGGGACCGTCCCAGCCCGCCGCGCCCAGGATGCCGCCATGGGCGCCCGTGGCCACGTAGCCGCCCGGACGCGCGTCGGCCTTCTGCACGTCGCGCGCCGCGAAGACCTGCTGGTCCTGCACGAGCACGACGCCCGCGCGGTTGCGCCCCGCCTCGTCCGCCCACACCCGCGAGACGATGTATTCGACCGAGTCGACGATGTTCTTGTCGCCGTCGTTGCTGAGCTGTCCGTGCGGCCGCTGCGAGGCGTTGCCGCAGATCGGCAAGGTCGTGTCCACCAGGAGATTGAGCCAGTACACCGTCTCCTCGATACGAGGACTGCCCTGCGTCCACACTGCCCCGCGTACTTCCCCGTCCCGAGCACGCGCTGCACCGCATTGGCGATGCGCGCCAGCGCGGGCCGCGGCGGCGACGGGCCCAGGTGATACGGCCGGTACGGGAAGAAGTCGCGCCCCCGCACCTCGGCGGGAATGTCCCCCTCGCCGACATCGGTCCTCTGCGCCGCCGCGAGGCCCTTCGTGTAGCCGGACGATGGGACCACGCGGTAGAAGTCGACGTCGGCGCGCGCCGAGATCAGGTTGCCGACGCCCTTCTCGCCCGACGCCGAGCCGATCGATCTCCTCGAAGAGCCGCGACCCATCCGGATAGAATGGCTGCCGCGCCTGCTGCTCGGGCGCTCCCGGGCTGCGCGCAGTCCTCCTCCCACGCCCGGCCGTCGGACTGCCGCGCCATGTACGGCAAGCGGATAGACGCCGTCGTCCGGCCGCAAGGTGACCTCGTACACCGGCTTGTCGCCCGGGCTCCGGCGCTCCTTGTGAAAGGCGCCCGTCGCGTCGACGTAGCCGTCAGGCGGGCCGTAGAGCTCGGCGGCGTCGCGCTCGAGGGGATGCGCGCTGAACTGCTCGACGTAGACCGTCACGGGCGCGGCCAGGCGCTGCGGCGCGCAGCACGTCGAAGCGCAGCGGGCTCCCGTCGGGATTGGTCACCAGCGGGAGGCCGTACTTCTCGCGGGCCTTGTTGCTGGTGACCAGCGGCGGGCTGTTCTGGATGGTGGCGTTGGCTCCGGCGAGATGGGCGATGCGCGGCTTCGCATTCATGTCCCTTCGAATATCACGGCGACGGGAAAATGCCACCCCTCGACCGCGACGCGTGGCGCGCCGGGGCCCTGCCCGATGCTGGCCGAGGGTCGTGACCCCCAGTGCGGCGCGAGGCGATATCCTATCGCGAGCAGGCCATCGATGAACTCGCCGACCCGGGCTCCATGATCATCGGCATCTTCGTCTCGCTCGTCTTCCTGTACAGCCTGATCTCTCGCCGGCTGGACGGGACCGTCATCACCGCCCCTATCCTGTTCACCGCGGCGGGGATGCTCACCTCCCTGGTCCCGGGGGCGCTCTACCACCTGGGGCTCGACCGGAAGGGCTTCCTCCTGATCGCCGAGGTCGGACTGGTGATGTTGCTCTTCACCGACGCCAGCCACATCAGCCTCCGGGTGCTCAGGGGGAATCGCAATGTGCCCGTGCGCCTCCTGAGCACGGGGATGCTGCTGACCATCCTCCTCGGTGCGATGGGCGCCCTGGTCGTCTTGCGTGGGCTCTCCCTGTGGGAGGCCGGAATCCTGGCCGCCATCCTGGCCCCGACGGACGCGGGCCTCGGACAGGTGATCGTGAGCAGCCCGCGGGTGCCGATGCGCATTCGCCAGGCCCTCAACGTGGAGGCCGGTCTCAACGACGGCCTCTCGGTCCCCTTCCTGATGTTCTTCATCGCCCTGGCCTTGAAGGGCACCGAGGGCGCCGGCGCGGTGTTGACGCGGTTCCTCGGGGAGCAGCTCGGCTTCGGGGTCCTCGTCGGACTCGGCACGGGACTGGTCGGGGGCGGGCTGCTGGGCCTGGCCAACCGCAGAGACTGGGTGGCGCCACCGCTGCGGCAGATCGCCCTGGTAGCGCTGCCGCTGCTCTGCGTGGTCGTCTCCGAGGCGACGGGGGCGAGCATGTTCATCGCCGCGTTCGTGGCCGGGCTCGCCGTCCAGGTCGGCTTCCCGGAGGCCAGCCGGCATGCCGGTGAGTTCATCGAGGACTGGGGGCAGCTGTTGAACTTCTTCGTCTTCTTCCTCTTCGGTGTACTGGTGGCGGGGGCCTGGAGGCATTTCAGCCCCACCGTGGTGCTCTATGCCGTCCTCAGCCTGACCGTGGTGCGCATGGCGCCGGTGGCGCTCGCGCTGGCCGGCACGGGTCTGAACCGGTCGACCGTGCTGTTCATGGGCTGGTTCGGCCCGAGGGGGCTGGCGTCCATCGTGCTCGGATTGGTCTACCTGGAACGGCAAGTCCACCTGCCCGGAGAGTCCACCATGCGTCTCGCCGTGATGGCCACCGTGCTGCTCAGCATCTTCGCGCACGGGCTGAGCACGTATGCCCGGGATCGCCATCTATGCCAGAGGCGTCGCGTCTCTGGACCCCGCCGCTCCCGAGCACCAGGTGATCGAGGAGAAGATCCCCGGGCTGATCCTGTCCGTCAGCCAGCTTCGCTCCCACGATTCACTCAACCCCGACGTCGACGACGATGTTGCCGGTGATCTTGCCGCTCTCCTGGGCCTGGTGGGCCTCGACGATCCGGTCGAGCGGGAACCGCGCGCCGATCTGATGGATGAGGCGGCCGGCCTCGACGAGACGCACGATGTCCCGTGCGGCCTCGTCCTTCGCGCGGGCCGGCATCGTGTAGATCAGCACGGGCCGGACCGCGATGTTCTTGCCCATCAGCGCGGAGAAGGGCAGCTTGGGCTCGGGGTCTCCCATGGAGGCGTAGGTCGCGAGGGTGCCGTTGGTCTTGAGCACCTTGACGCTCACCGAGAGGTTGGCGCCGAAGTCGACGTCGACGATCCGGTCGACACCCGCGCCGCCCGTGAGCTCGAGGATCTGGGCCGCGGCATCGTCGGTGCGATAGTTCACCAGGTGGTCGGCGCCCGCTTCGGCGGCGAGCACCGCCTTCTCCTTCGAGCTGACGGTGGTGATGACCTTCGCTCCACCCCACTTGGCGAGCTGGACGGCGTAGTGGCCGACCGCGCCCGCCCCGCCGGTGACGAGGACCGTCTGCCCGTCCACCGGTCCGTCGGCGAAGAGACAGCGGTGAGCGGTGACGGCGGGGATGCCCAGGCAGGCGCCCTCCGGGAAGCTCGTGTTGGGCGGCAGGCTCACCGCGAGCGCGGCGGGGACGACCGTGTATTCGGCCGCCGTGCCCCAGGGACGCTGCCACTGCACGATGAACACCCAGACCCGTTCGCCCACCCGCGAGGCCGGTACGCCCGCGCCGACCTCCTCGATGACGCCGGCACCGTCCTGATGGGGCACGATCCGGGGAAAGCCCATGGGGCGCGAGCCGGCCCGCGCCTTCACGTCGGTGGGATTGAGGCCGGAGGCGACGACGCGCACCCGCACCTCGCCCGGCCCCGGCTCGGGGACGGGAAGCTCACCGACCTTCAGTACATCTGCGGCCGCGCCGTTCTTCTCGTACCAGGCTGCCCGCATGCCGCCTCCCTGTTCTGGTGTGGATTCAACGATGGCGTCGCCGTGATCGTGCCACCGAGCGGAATCCACAGCATATGGGTGTCCTGACCGTCCTGGCAATCACCGAGTCGGCCGATCGACGACTGACCGGCGGCGGATCGGTTGACGGGACGCCAAGATCTCTCTACGCTCACCTCGCCAGCCGGGCCGCGGCGCGTTCGCGTGAGTTCACTGCGCGCTCCCTGCTTGCCCCGGGTCGGCTTCGCCTGTGCCGCCGGAAGCACGCATGCGAGCGGGTGGGAGGCCAGGAGCGCCGAGGAGCGCCCCGGGTTCCCGGGGCGCGCCGAGCGCGGGGGGCTTGGGGGGCCCGTGCTAGGCCCCCATCTGATCATCAAGGAGGCTGCGCGATGCGCTTGCAGGGACGGGTAGCCGCGATCACTGGCGGCGCGCTCGGGATCGGGCGCGCGACGGCGCTGCTCTTCGCCGCCGAGGGCGCGACGGTGGCGCTCGGCGACGTGGAGATCGGCGGTGCCGAGGCCGTCGTCAAGGAGGTCACCGCGCGCGGCGGTCGGGCCATCGCGGTCGGCGTGGACGTGGGTGACGCGGGCCAGGTGCAGGCTTTCGTCGATCGGGTGGTCGCGGAGTTCGGACGTCTCGACGTGATGTTCGCGAACGCCGGCATCGCCCACTCGGCGCCGTTCCTCGAGCACCCGGAGGCCCAGTGGCACCGCGTGCTCCGGGTCAACCTCACGGGCGTGTTCCTGTGCTGCCAGGCCGCGGCGCGCCAGATGGTGAAGCAGGGGGGAGGGCGGATCATCACCACCGCGTCGATCAACGGCTTTCGCGGCGTCGAGAACCTCGTGGGCTACAACGTCGCCAAGGCCGGCGTGGTCGAGATGACGCGGACCATGGCGGTTGAGCTCGCGCAGCATCACATCGCAGTGAACGCCATCGCCCCCGCCCAGATCGACACCCGGCTGACACGGGGCTTGCCCGCCGACGCGCGGCGGCGCCGCACCGAGCGCATCCCGATGGGGCGCTTCGGCGAGCCCGACGAGGTGGCCCGCGCCGCGCTCTTCCTCGCCTCCGACGACGCCAGCTACATCACCGGCCACACCCTGGCCGTCGACGGCGGCTATCTGGCCGGCGGCCTGTGGTCGAGCACGCCGCCACGCCCCGCACCGGGCTGATGACGAAGAGGCCAAAATGATCAAGAGGTTCTCGACGCTCTACGTCGGCCACATCGAGCTGGAACAATGCGGGTTCTCGGGGACGCCCGCCGACGATCGCCGGTATCCCAACGAGCGGCTGATCGAGGTATTCGACACCGCCGTCGAGCTGGCCCGCACCGTCGACGCGCTGGGCTACGAGACGCTCTGGTTAGCCGAGCACCACTTCCAGCACGAAGGCTACGAGTGCATCCCCAACATTCCGATGATCGCCGTCGATCTCGCCCATCGCACCGAGCGCATCAAGATCGGCTGCGCCTTCAACGTCGTCCCCACCTGGCATCCCCTCCGGCTCGCCGAGGACTACGCCACGGCAGACATTCTCACCAAGGGCCGGCTCGTCTTCGGGGTGGGACGTGGCTACCACACCCGCGAGGTGGAAACGTTCGGCAACCCGATGCTGGACGCTGAAGCCAACCGCGAGCTTTTCGAAGAGCAGATGGAGATCATTCTGAAATCGTTCCGTCAGGAATCCTTCTCGCACCACGGAAAGTACTACACGATCCCACCCGAGGTGCCCTATCGCGGCTATCAGATGAAGGAGATCACCCTGGTGCCCCGCCCCGTGCACCAGCCGGTCGAGATCTGGCAGCCGATCGTGAGCGGTAGCGCGCGGGGCCTGGACTTCATGGCCCGGCACGGCATCAAGGGCGTCATCTCCGCCACCGCCGAGGAGTTCGTCCAGCGCTGGTTCCGCGACTATCAGGAGGCGATGCGCCGATACGGCCGAGAGCTTCAGCTCGGCGAGGATTTGATCCTCGGCTTCCGGATGTGCATCGACGACACGGTGGAGCGAGCCATCCAGCGAGCGCGCCCGTCCTTCGAGGAGCACGCCAAGTTCATGGCGCCCCTGGGCATGCTGCGCTACAGCGAAGAGCACGTGAAGGCGGTGGCCGCCCGGCAGGCTCAGTCCCCGACCACGGCGTCGCTGGAAAACGGCGTGCGCAACCGCAGCTGGCTCTGCGGCCCGCCCCAAGACATCGTCGCCTACCTGAAGGAGGTGGAGGGGCGGTACCCGGGGCTCGAGCACATCATGATCGCCTGGGCCCTGGGAACGCCGAAGGCCCACATGATCGAGCAGCTCACCCGCTTCGCCCGGGAGGTCATGCCGGCCTTTCGCCCATGACCTTCGAGGAGATCCTGGACCAGACGATCGCGATGCTCCAGCGTCGAGGGCGTTTGACCTATCGCACGCTCAAGCGGCAGTTCGACCTCGATGACGAGGCGCTGGACGATCTGAGGGAAGAACTCGTCCACGGCCAGCGGCTGGCGGTCGATGAGGATGGTCGGGTCCTCGTGTGGATTGGCGGGCCGGCGTCAGTCGCGCCTTCAGCCTCAGCGCCCGCCAAGGACCCGGAACCGGCCGCCCCGCTGTCATACACACCCGACCATCTCGCAGAAAGGATCTTCGCCTCCCGGAGCGCCCTGGAAGGGGAGCGCAAGCAGGTGACCGTCCTGTTTGCCGACATCAAGGACTCCACCGAGCTGATCAAGGATCTCGACCCCGAAGCGGCCCAGCAACTCCTCGACCCGGCCATCCAGCTCATGATGGACGCGGTTCACCGCTTCGAGGGGACGGTGAATCAAGTCCTGGGCGACGGCATCATGGCCTTGTTCGGCGCCCCCCTGGCCCATGAAGACCATGCCGCGCGGGCCTGCTATGCCGCCCTGGCCATGCAGGCGGCGATGCAAGGCTACACGGAGACGGTGCGCCGTACCCATGGCCTGACGTTGCGCATCCGGGTGGGGCTGAACTCCGGGGAAGTCGTGGTCAGGGCCATCGGCAACGACCTGCACATGGACTACTCCGCCGTCGGGCCGACGACCCACCTGGCCGCGCGCATGGAGCAGCTCGCCGCTCCTGGCAGCATCATGCTGACCGCCGCCACGCTGCGCCTGGTCGAAGGCCTTGTCCGGGTGCACGACGTGGGACCGGTGCCCGTCAAGGGCCTGACCGAACCGATCGCGGTCTTCGAACTCACGGGGGCCAGTGCCACTCGCCGACGGCTCGAAGCCTCGGTCGCCCGCGGACTGACTCGCTTCGTGGGACGCGAGACGGAGATCGAGGCGCTGCGGCACGCGCTGGAACAGGCCGGGGCCGGGCACGGGCAAGTGGTGGCCGCGGTCGGGGAAGCCGGCGTCGGCAAGTCGCGCCTGACGTACGAGTTTCGTGCATTCCCACCGGACTCAGGGATGGTTGGTGCTCGAGAGCGCCTCGGTGTCATATGGAAAAGCCACGCCCTACTTCCCGGTCGTGGAGCTGCTCAAGCGCTACGCTCACCTTGACGACGGTGACGAGCCGAGAACCGTCCGGGCCAAGGTGACGGGCCAGATCGTCACGCTCGACGTCGCGCTCCAGGAGATCGTCGAGCCACTACTATTCCTCCTGGAGGCCCTCCCGCCGGATAGCCCGTTCCTGGCTCTCGATCCGCCCCAGCGCCGTCAACGCACGCTCGATGCCCTCAAGCGCATCCTGCTCCGGGAAAGCCAGGTACAGCCGCTGCTGCTGGTCTTCGAGGACTTGCACTGGATCGATGCCGAGACCCAGGCCCTGCTGGACAGCCTGGTGGCGAGCCTCCCGACGGCCCGGCTCCTGCTCGCTGGTGAACTATCGCCCCGAGTACCACCACGCCTGGGGCAGCAAGACCTACTACACGCAACTGCGGCTCGACCCGTTGCCGCCGGTGAGCGCGGGCGCCTTCCTCCTGGCGCTCCTTGGGGATGATTCGAGCCTGGAGCCGCTGAAACAGCTCCTCATTGCGCGCACCGAGGGCAATCCCTTCTTCCTGGAAGAGAGCGTGCGTACCCTGGTCGAGACCCGTGTGCTGGTTGGCCAGCCGGGAGCGTACCGTCTGGCCCAGGCGATCTCGTCGATTCAGGTGCCGGCCACCGTGCAGGCGGTGCTGGCCGCCCGCATCGACCGCCTGCCCGCCGAGGAAAAGCGTCTCGTCCAGACCGCCGCGGTGATCGGCACCGAGGTGCCCCTGCTCCTGTTGCAGGCCGTGGTCGACCTCCCCGAGGATACGCTGCATCGTGGTCTGGCCGCACCTGCAGGCGGCGGAATTCCTCTATGAGACGCGCCTCTTTCCCGAACGGGAATACACCTTCAAGCACGCCCTCACCCAGCAGGTGGCCTACCAGTCCTTGCTGGGGAGCAGACGGCAACAGATCCACGGGTACATTGCCCAGGCGCTCGCCGAGCGCTTTCCCGAGACGGGGGAGACCCGGCCCGAACTGCTGGCGCATCACTACACCGAGGCGGGGCTGGCGGAGCGCGCCGCCGCCTTCTGGTCCAAGGCGGGCCAGAAGGCCAGTGAGCGGTCGGCGTATGTGGAAGCGATCACCCACCTCAGGAAGGGACTGGAGATGCTCCAGTCACTGCCGGAGACCGCCGCCCGCACCCAGCACGAACTGACACTGCAGCTCACGCTGGCCGCCTCGCTGCAGGCGACGCAAGGCTACACGGCCCCCGAGGTGCTGGACGCGTATACCCGGGCCCACGCACTGTGCCAGCAGATGGAGGAAACCCCGCAGCTCTTCCCCGTGCTGGTGGGACTGCGGCGGTTTTATACCTTCCGCGCGGACTTACAGGTCGCACAGGAACTGGCGGAGCAGCTGCTCAACCTGGCTCAGCGCCAGCACGATGCGACCCTCTTGCGGGAGGCGCACTGGGCGCTGGGACAGACCTTGTACTTCCGCGGAGAGTTTGCCCTGGCCCGCGCACACCTGGAGCAGAGCATGGCCTCCTATGCGCCCCACCCGCTCGGCTCCCAGACCACCCGTGACGCGGCCGGCACCCAGATCGCGTGTCTCCTCATCGCGGCCGCGACCGCATCAGCGCTCGGCTATCCCGACCAGGCGCGCGCCCGCCTCCACGAGGCGCTGCATCTGGCACGTGAGCTGGCGCACCCGTTCACCTTGGCGACTGCCCTGCAAATCGCCGCGCAACTCCATCGGCGCTGGGACGAGGCGCAGGCCGCTCAGCAATGGACCGACGCCCTGCTGACGCTTGCCCACGAGCAAGGGTTCCCGACGTGGGTGGCGCGCGGGACGGTGCTGCGGGGCTGGATGCTGGCCATGCGGGGACAGCCTGAGGAGGGGATCGCGCACGTGTGCCAGGTCCTGACCTCCCAGCGCCATCTGATCGAGGAGACGGGACATCCCAACATGCTGGTGCTGGCGGCTGAAGCGCACGGAGAGGGCGGACACGTCGAAGAAGGCCTGCGCCTGCTGGCGGAGACGCTGGCGATGGCGGACCGCACCGGTGTGCGTTACGCAGAGGCCGAGGTGTATCACCTGAGAGGCCGGCTGCTGCTGACGCAGTCCCCGGGCAACCACGCTGAAGCCGAAGCCTGCTGGCACCAGGCGCTGACCATCGCCCGACGCCAGCAGGTCAAATCGTTCGAGCTGCGCGTGGCAATCAGCCTGAGCCGGCTGTGGCAGCAACAGGGGAAACACGCCGAAGCCCGGGAGCTGCTGACCGAAATCTACGACTGGTTCACGGAGGGATTTGATACGGCAGACCTCCGGGAGGCCAAAGCGTTGCTGGACGACGTTGAGGTAGAGCCTATTCGATGACTTCGTAGAGCTCCCGGGCCCCTTCGACCGCATTCTCGTTCAGACGCGCGACCAGCTGCTGACCGGCCGGGCTGAGGTTCGCGTATCGCTCCCTGAGCCGCGCATAGAACTGATCGAGGCTCTCGACCTCGAACTCGTAGACCGCCCGGTCCATGCGCCCCATCCTGTCGACACAGATCTTGCCGTGCGTGCAACCGTCCTGCGTATACACCTGGTTGAGGATCTTGAGACATTCGATCACTTCGGGAGTCTTGCCGCGCTTGCAGTCATAGACCAGGCGCATCAGGAACATGCTGGGACCTCCTCAAAGCGCTGGACCGACACCACCGGCGCTCAGCTGCACACAAAAGGGTTCGGGGCGGGCACGGACTCATGGTACGCGAATCTGCGTACCGTGTACGCGGATTCGCGTACCGCCGTCTGAGCCGAGCGAACACCGCTTCGCGCCAGGACGCTGATCGTGCGCCGCACCCGTCCCGGTCACGACGCGAGGGCGGGGATGATCTCGCGCGAGGTGACCTCGATCAGCTCCCAGGGAATCCGGTAGGTCAGGTAGTGCCGGAGGAAGACCTGGCTCACGCCGAGACCGGCCAGCTCGCGGATGCGCGCCACGCACTCGGCGGGCGGGCCCACCAGGCAGAGCTTCTCCACCGCCTCGTCGGCGACGTACTTCCGGGCCTCCACCATCGCCTCCTCGTGATCGGCGGCGTGGCTGATGTCGGGGAAGACCGGGCGCGCGGGCTGGCGCTGGGTCACCCGCACCCCGGCCATCTCCACCAGCTCCGGGGCCACCGCGTAGAACCAGGCGGTGAGCGGCCGGGCGCGATCGATGGCCAGGCGCCGGTCGTCGCCGACGGCGGCGAAGGTCGAGCACACGATGTCGATGCCGGCGGGGTCGCGCCCGGCCCGCGCCGCGCCCGTCCGGATGTGCGCGAGCGCGTGCTCCACGCACGCGCGGTGGATGCCGACCTGGATGATCACGCCGTCGGCCAGTTCGCCGGCCAGCTCCAGCATCCGCGGCCCGGTGGCGGCGACGTAGATGGGAACCCGGCGGCGCGGCGTCTCGAGCTGGAACCGGCGCTCGCCGAGCGTGACCGCCTCCCCGGCCAGGATCGCGCGCAGGATTCCGATCGTCTCGCGGAGCTGGTCACGGCGCGTCCGGTGAGTGCCGTGCGCATCGGCGGGGGCCATCCCGACCGTCCGCATGGCCGAATCGCCGGAGCCGATGCCGAGAATCGCCCGGCCCTCGGCGATCTCGTCGAGGCTGAGGGCGGCGCAGGCGGTGGCCAGCGGGTGCCGGCTGATCGCGTTGGTGACGGCGACCCCCAGCCTGACACGCGAGGTCGTCCCCGCGCAGGCGCCCAACGTCAGATAGGGATCCATGAGGCGACCCGCGAGGAACGGCGAGTCGAGCGTCCAGACGTGGCTGAAGCCGCCCGTCTCGGCGACGCGGGCGGCCCGGGCCACTTCGCGGATCGACTCGCAGGGCGGGATGCGGATTCCGAAGGAAACGCTCATGCCCGCCAAAGGATAGCAGGCGCTACGCGAGAGATCGCCCGAGGGGCCGTACCCGTACGCCCCGCGCAAGGATCAGGCCGATTGACTTGCCCAAGAGCTCCGCCTACTTTGGCGCTGGACCAAGTCACGGCGGTGAGGAGGACGCAATGTTCAAGCACGTGGTGACCCGGGAAGATGAGCTGCGCGCGCTGCTGGGCACGCCGGGCGAGCGCGCGGTCAAGAAGGAGAGCGCCACGCTGGACGAGGCGAGCTGCAAGTTCATCGAGCACTCGCCGTTCTTGCTGCTGGCGACGTCGAATGCGGCCGGCCAGTGCGACGTCTCGCCCAAGGGCGACGGGCCGGGCTTCGTCCGCGTGCTGGACGAGCGGCACCTGGTCATCCCCGACCGCCCGGGCAACAAGCGTCTCGACGGGATGCGCAACCTCCTCCAGAACCCGCACGTGGGGCTGATCTTCTTGATCCCCGGCCGGGAGGAGACGCTGCGCGTGAACGGCCGCGCCTCGATCGTGCGCGACGAGGACATCCTGACGGCGCTGGCGGCGCGCGGCAAGCAGCCGCTCCTCGCCATCGGCGTCGAGGTCGAGGAGTGCTTCTTCCACTGCCCCAAGGCGTTCCGGCGCTCCGGGCTCTGGGAGCCCGACGGGTGGCCTGATCGGTCGGTGCTCCCGTCGATGGCCTGCGTGCTCTACGAGAAGCTCAAGCCCGCGGGCAAGACCCTCGAGGAGTACGAGCGCGAGAGCGAGGAAGGCATCCAGAGGACCCTCTACTGAGAGGACTCCGGAAGGCGTGCTGCAACACCCGCCGCGCATGTGTGACGGGAGGGACAGGAGATGACCGGAGCCGAGAGAGTGGCCGCCGTCACCGGGGCGGCGTCGGGCATCGGGCGCGCCACGGCGCTGGCGTTGAGCCGCCAGGGCACGCGCGTCGCGCTGTGCGACCGAAACGCCGCGGGACTCGCCGAGGTCGCGAAGACGATCCAGGGCGAGGCCGGGCAAGCGCGCGTGGTGGAGCTCGACGTCTCCGATCAGGCGCTGGCCGCGCGGGCGATCGACGGCATCGTGCAGGGCTGGGGACGCCTCGATGTGCTGGTGAACGCCGCGGGCATCATCAGCTCGGGGCCGACGAGCCGCGGTCCTGTCATGGGCATCGCGGAGAAGGACTGGGACCGCATCATCGACGTCAACTTGCTCGGGACGGTCTACTGTGCCCAGGCGGCGGCGCGGCACATGATGCGGCAGCGCTCCGGCCGCATCGTCAACATCGCCTCGGTGGCGGGAGCGATTCCGCGGATCAACGCCGCCGCCTACGGCGTCTCCAAGGCCGGCGTGCGCATGTTCACGAAATGCCTGGCCCTGGAGCTGGCGCGGCACGGGATCACGGTCAATGCCGTGGCCCCGGGGCCGATCGACACCCCCATGCTGGGGCCCGAGGACGATCAGCAGATCCGCGCGCGCTTTATCGCGGGCACACCCGAGCTGTTCCGCCTGGGAGTGCCGCTGGGGAAGCTCGGCAAGCCGGAGGACGTGGCGTCCGCCATCGTCTACCTGGCCTCCGAGGAGGCGCATCACATCACCCGGGGCGATCCTCAACGTCGACGGCATGGCGCAGCTTGAGTCTGAGGAGACGAGGGAGCGGCGAGATGGCGGGGGCTGACAGGACGGTATTGATCACAGGCGCCGGGTCGGGCATCGGGCGAGCCGCCGCCGAGACGTTTGCGCGGCAGGGAGCGCAGGTGGCGGTGGCCGACATCAATCAGCGCAGCGCCGAGGAGACGGTTCAGGCGATCCGGCGCGCGGGCGGCCGGGCGACGGCCTTCGCGGCGGACGTGAGCCAGCGCGCGTCGGTCGATGCGCTGGTGGCGGCGGTGCGCCAGACGTACGGCCCCGTCCACGTCCTCGTGAACAACGCCGGGGTCGCGTTGCCCTCCATGTCCATCGTCGACGTCGAGGCGGCGGCCTGGCGGCGCGTGCTCGACGTGAATCTCAAGAGCATGCTCTTCTGCTGTCAGGCCGTCGTGCCGTCGATGATCGAGGCGCGCGGGGGGCGAATCGTCAACACGGCCTCCACGGCGGCCAAGGTGCCGCGCTGGGAGATCGGGGCGTACTGCGTGTCGAAGGCGGCCGTGCTCCACTTCACGCGCTGCCTCGCCATGGAGCTAGCGCAGTACGGGATCACCGTGAACGCCGTGGGACCGGGGGCGACCATCACCAACCTGCGCCAGAACTCCGGCGTGCCCGAGCCGCCGGGCAGCGCGAAGGCGCGGCGGGAGGGACAGCTCAAAGGAGACATGGGGACCTTCCGCATCGGCGTGCCGCTCGGGCGTCTGGGCGAGGCGCAGGACCAGGCCAACGCCATCGCCTTTCTGGCCTCGGACGAGGCCAGCTATATCTCCGGGGAGTGCCTCTACGTCGACGGGCTGCAGTCGCAGTGCTAGTGCGGGTCAGCCAGCCGGCGAAGGTATCTCCTCGCCCCACGGCTCCATGGCCGGCCGCAACGGGGTGAACTCCCGCACGCGGCCAGCCACGCCGGCGAGGATGGTCTCGATCCTGGCGCGTTCGTCCGACGAGAGATCGAGCTCCGCACCCGCATCGTTGGCGTCCACCTCGGCGGGCGTGCGGGCGCCCACCAGGGCGGTGCTGATCGCGGGGTGGCCGAGCACCCACGCCAGGGCGATCTGACTCAGGGGCACGCCGCGCGGCTGGGCGACCTCGCGCCGGAGCCGCTCGACCACGCCGACGTTCCTCGCGAAGTTGTCGCCGCGGAAGATCGGCTGGCCGAAGGCCACCCCGTGGCCGCGCCAGTCGCGCGCGGGGTCGAAGGTCGTCGCCGCGGTGAAGGCGCCGGTCAGGAGGCCGTGGCCGAGGGAGCCGTAGCCCATGACGCCGACGCCGTGGGTGAGGCAGTACGGGAACGTCTCCTGCTCCTGGCGCCGGTCGAGCATGTGATACCCGACTTGCAGCACGTCGATGCGCCGGGTGCGCATGCACTCGGCCATCATGGCCTCGGTGAAGTTCGAGACGCCGACGAAGCGGGCGCGCCCGGTGGCCACCACCTCCTCGAGCGCGCGCATGGTCTCCTCGAACGGCGTGCCCGCGTCCGGCCAGTGGACGAGGAGCACGTCCACCCAGTCGGTGCGCAGGCGCTTCATGCTCGCGTCGACCTCGCGCAGGATGTTGGCGCGGCTGGCATCGCGCAGGGGCCCGGGCTGGCCCGGCGGCGGGGCCTTCACCCCGCACTTGGTGACCAGGATGACGTCCTTGCGGCGCCCCTCGAGGGCGCGCCCCACGACCTCCTCCGAGTGGCCGGCCCCGTAGGCCGGCGCGGTGTCCACGCAGTTCACGCCGCGCTCGAGGGCCCGATGGATGGCCTTGACGGCCTCGTCGTCCTCGATCGCTCCGTAGCGATCGCCGGCCATCGGCCAGCAGCCGAACCCCACGACGGACACTTGCAATCCGGTCCGGCCGAACGGGCGGTAGCGCATCGCAACCCTCGCGGTGAGATCTCGGCGCCGTTGCCGGCGCCCGCCAAAGGATAGCAGGCGTCACGCGATGGGAAGCCCGTGGAACGTACTCCCCTTGTTCCGCCTATCGCGTTCGTCTATGCTCTGCCCCACTCCGGGGCTGGGTCTGGCCCCTGCCTCCTCTCGCGGAGGCCAAGCCCGCTCGCCGGTGCTTCGGTCATTTCAAGGAGGAATCCATGTCGAGGCTGATTCGGTCACGGTTCGCCCTGCTCTGCCTGGCCATCCTGGTCGTCTTCGCCCTCGTTCCACCCGGCCCCGCCGACGCTCAGAAAAAGGTCCTCAACATCGCGGCCAAGGAGCCGGAGACCCTCGACCCGCACACGAGCATCCTCGGGCAGACGCAAGCCATCAAGCGCTTCATGTATCGGGGCTCACGCGCTTCGCCATCAAGGGCGGCAAGGTCACCACGTCCGAGGTCGAGCCGGACCTGGCCGAGAGCTGGACGACCTCGGCTGACGGCACGGTCTGGACGTTCAAGCTCAAGAAGGGCGTCCAGTTCCACAAGGGCTTCGGCGAGCTCACGGCCGAGGACGTCAAGTTCAGCTTCGACCGCCAGATCAATCGATCGCCCGGCACCCGGTTCGCCGAGGTCCTCGAGACGATCAAGTCCATCGAGGTCGTCGACCCTCATACCGTGCAGATCGTCCTCAAGGCTTTCGACCCCATCTTTCTTCTGCGCGTGGTCGGCTACCAGGCGGGGTACATCGTGTCGAAGAAGGCGGTCGAGAAGTACGGCGAGCAGTTCAAGTGGAACCCCGTCGGCACCGGCCCCTTCTACTTCGAGCGGCACTCCCCGCGCGAGAAGGTCGTCCTCAAGGCCTTTGACAAGTACCACGGGGGCCGGCCCCAGATCGACGAGGTCCACTGGTTCGACGTGCCCGAGGACGCCACCAAGCTGATCGGCCTCGAGAAGGGGACCTTCGACCTCCTCTATCCCGAGGCGGTCACCGCCGACTTCGCCGACCAGGTCAAGAAGATGGGGGCCGTGATCGACCGGCGGGGGCCGGGCGGCCAGGAGCGCTTCTACATCAACATGGCCAAGCCGCCCTTCGACGACATCCGGGTCCGCAAGGCGTTCATGCACGCCATCGACCGCAAGGCGATCAAGGAGACGATGTACCCTGGCGGGCTCGCGCGCGTGGCCCCGAGCTGCGTGCCTCCCGGCTACTTCGGTCACATCCCGATGGAGTTCCCGGAGCACAATGTCGATCTCGCCAAGAAGCTCCTGGCCGAGGCGGGCCATCCCAACGGCTTCACGATCAAGAACTACTTCATCAGCAAGTCGTTCTTCTATCCCAAGGTGCTCACCCTGGCCCAGGAGCAGCTCAAGAAGGCGGGCATCATCGTAGATCTCCAGGTCGTCGAGCACGCCACCTACCACGAGAACATCCGGAAGAACCTCAACCCCTTCGTCCTCTATGGCGGCACGCGCCTGACCGACGCCGATCCCTGGCTGTCCCTGTTCTTCGACGGCAGCGAGATCCCCGAACCCGGCCACCGGGAACAAGGGCACCAATTTCGCGCACTATCGGGCCATCGACGACCTGCTCGCCAAGGGACGGGTGGAGCGCGACGTGAAGAAGCGGGCGGCGATCTACGCCGAGGCCCAGAAGCGCATCGAGCGCGACCTGGTGTGCCTGCCCATCAGCGACGTGCCGGGACAGTGGGCGCGCAACCCCAAGCGGGTGAGCACGCCATTCGATCCCGAGTACGGCGAGTTCTCGCTGCACTACAGCTACAACTACCCCGAGATGCTCAAGGTCCTGAACTAGACGAGCAATGTTTCAGTACGTGCTGCGGCGGTTGCTGGTGGCGGTGCCGATGCTGCTCGGCGCCATGAGCATCGTCTTCTTCGCCATGCGCGTCCTGCCCGGCGACCCCTGCGTAGCCATGATGGGCGACCAGGCGACCACCGAGGCCCTGGCCGACTGCACGCAAAACCTCGGCCTCCAGCGGCCGCTGGCGGTGCAGTACGTGGACTACCTCTGGCGGTCGGTGCAGTTCGACTTCGGCAAGTCCTTCCGCCAGGGCTACCCGGTCGGCGAGTACATCGGCCGCATGTTCCCGCACACCTTCGTGCTGGTCATGGCGAGCGCCGTCGTCGCGGCGCTGGTCGGCCTCCCCATCGGGATCGTCTCGGCCCTCAAGCGGCGCAGCCCGCTGATCGACTACCCGCTGCGCATCTTCGCCTTGCTGGGCCTCTCCATGCCCGTGTTCTGGCTGGGCATCCTGCTCCTCATCGTCTTCTCGCTCCACCTGAACATCTTCCCCCTCATCGGCGGCGGCGATCTCGACGGCGTCCTCGCCATGATCCGCTCCGGTGAGGTCTTCTCGAATCCCCGGGACTTCCTGGCCGCGGTGGGCGACGTGCTCCACCACCTGGCCCTGCCGGCCCTGGCGCTCGGGTTCACCCTGGCCGCCACCATCAGCCGGCTGTCGCGCTCGGCCATGCTGGAGGTGATCAGCCAGGACTACATCCGCACCGCCCGCGCCAAGGGCCAGGGCGAGCGCCTGGTCGTCTACAAGCACGCGCTCCGCAACATGATGGTCCCGCTGCTCACCATCATCGGGATCTTCGTGGCCATCGCCCTCACCGGCACCGTGCTCACCGAGACCGTCTTCACGCGGCCGGGGCTCGGCAAGATGCTGGTCGATGCGATCAGCGCGCGCGACTACCCGCTGGCCCAGGGGGCCATCACCGTCTTCACGATGATCATCATTGCCGTCAACCTGATCGTCGATCTGCTCTACGCCGTGGTCGATCCGCGGATCAGCTACCGGTAGGACCAGACCCAGGACGCCACGATGGCCATCATTCGGCACGCCGACCCGATCGACCTGACCCTCCCGGCAACCGCAGAGGCGGCCCGGAGCAGCACCGGCCATTTGCGCCGGTGGCTCCCCATCGGCATCGGAGCATTGCTCGCGGTGGCCATGGTCGTGATGGCCGCCGCCGCTCCGCTCCTCGCCCCCATGAGCCCGTCGGCGCAGTTCTCCGACGCGGTGCTCAAGGGTCCGGGGGCCGTCGAGCGCCACCTGCTGGGGACGGACGAGTTCGGGCGCGACATTTTGAGCCGCATCATCTGGGGCGCGCGCGTGTCCCTCGAGGTCGGCCTGGCCTCGGTGCTGTTCGGGTTCGTGCTCGGGGTGCCGCTGGGGATCTACGCGGGCTACCGTGGGGCGTCGGCCGAGGTCGTCATCATGCGCGGCACCGACATGCTGATGGCCTTCCCCACCCTGCTGCTCGCGCTGATCATCGTCACCGCGCTCGGCGGTACGCTGATCAACGAGATCCTCGCCATCGGCGTGGCGCTGACGCCCAACTTCGTCCGCCTGTCCCGGAGCCTGACCCTCACCATCCGCGAGCAGGACTACATCATGGCCGCGCGCGCCCTCGGCTCCGGGCAGCTCCGCATCATGGCGAGTCACGTGCTCCCCAACGCGCTCTACGGGCTCGTGGTCGTGGCTACGCTCTACATCGCCACGGCGATCCGCACGGAGGCGAGCCTGTCCTTCCTCGGCCTCGGCATCCCGCCCCCCACGCCGAGCTGGGGCAACATCCTCAGCGAGGGCCGCCAGTACATCAAGTGCTGCCCGTGGATCACCACGTTCTCCGGGCTGGCCATCATGGTGGCCGTGCTGGCCTTCAACGTGGTGGGCGACGCCCTGCGCGATATCCTCGACCCCCGGCTCCGCGGCGAATGACCGCCCGAGGCCCGATCTGTTGAAAACGGTCAGGATCATCACGCCGACCGGCCACCTCGGGACGACCCCGCTCGAGAAGGCGAGCTTCGAGCGCGGCTGCGCCGCGTCGCCCGATTTCATCGTCGCCGACTCCGGCAGCGCCGACATCGGACCGTATCCGCTGGGCGCGGACAAGCCCGCCTCCGACGAGGTCTGGCAGCGCCACGACATCGAAGCGATGCTGCTGGCGGCCCGGCGCCTCGGGATCCCGCTGATCATCGGCTCGGCCTCGGACACCGGCACCGACCGCGGGGTCGACCAGTACGTGCGGCTGGTCCGGGAGATCGCCGCCGAGCACCGGCTCGACGCCGTTTCGGCTGGCCGCGATCTACTCCGAGATTCCGGTCGAGGAGATCCGGCGACGCCTCAAGGACGGCGCGACGATCCGCGGGCTCAACGGCCGGCCCGACGGCGACGCCGCCGTCGCTCGACCGCACCGACCGCATCGTCGCCGTGATGGGCGCCGAGCCGATCCGTGACGTGCTGGCGGCCGGCGCCGACGTGGTCATCGCCGGACGCAGCAGCGACTGCGCGATCTTCGCGGCGCCGCTCCTCAACGCCGGACACTCCGCGGCCGACGCGTTCTTCTGCGGCAAGGCCATGGAGTGCGCGTCGTTCTGCGGCGAGCCGTTCATGGGGAAGGAGACCATTCTCGGTCGGGTGGACGGCACCGGCGTGTACCTCACGGCGATGCACCCCGACCAGCGGTGCACGCCGGCCTCGGTGGCGAGCCACGCGATGTACGAGCGGCTCAATCCGTTCCGGGAGTACGTGCCGGGCGGCTACCTCGACATGACGCACTGCCGCTACGAGCAGGTCGACGAGAAGACGACGCGGGTCACCGGGCAGACGTTCGTGCCGAGCCCGACGACGTGGATCAAGCTCGAGGGATCGGGCAAGGTCGCCGAGCGCGCGCTCTTCATCGTCGGCATCCGCGATCCCTACACGATCGCCAACCTCGACCGCGCCATCGGCTGGGCCAAGGGCAAGCTCGCCGAGCGCTTCGGGCCGATCGGGCAGGGCTACGACGTCTTCTACCACGTCTACGGACGCAACGCGGTCATGGAGGCCATGGAGCCGACGCCGGCGCGGGCTCCGCTCGAGGTCGGCATCGTGGTCGAGGTCGTCTGCGACGATGCCGCCCGCGCCGAGACCATCTGCCACATCGCGGGGAAGAACCTGTTCTACGCCCGGCTGCCCGACGTGAAGGGCACGGCGGGGACCGCGGCCATCATGTCGGACGAGGTGCTCCACGCGCGCCCGGCCTACGAGTGGACGCTCAACCACGTGATCGAGGTGGCGGACCCGCGCGAGCTCTTCCGGACGCGGATTCACACCATCCGCGCCGGCGACCGCGGAGACCTCGCGCGTGAAGCTCGTCGAGCTCGCCTCGACCATCCGCAGCAAGAACGCCGGCGTCGACCACATCACGTTCGACGTCATCTGCCGCGATCGCGCGAACTTCGAGCGCGTGCGCGACAGCAACGCGCTCAACCGCGGCGCCGTCGCCCGCCTGTTCGGCATCGACGAGGAGCCGCGTCACCGACTTCGTGGTGTTCGAGCCGGCCCAGGCCATCAAGTTCACCATCCGCCGGCTGCGGCCGAGCGGCGGCATGGGCGAGAGCGATCTCTTCGGCTCGCAGCAATACGCGCCACTGTTCGACGTCGAGATCCCCTGACGGTAGTGATCAGTGACACCAGACCGCTGCGTGCTCTCGGGCTCATCGTCAACCCTCCAGGGGGTTGAGGGTGCGTAACCCGGGAAAGCGCGCGAAGTCCCGATCGGTCGTACACAGCGTGGCCCCGTGCTCGATGGCCAGCGCGGCCAGGGCGGCATCTGTGACGAGCGGCCCCGTGATCTGGGCGCCGTGCAGCAGCTCCCGAAGGACGTCCCAGTAGCGCTCGCCCGGATCGACGGTCGATACCGACGGCAATGCGAGCCAGGATGAGACAGCCGTTTCCGCTTCGGCCGTGGTGAGCGGGCGCTCGAAGACCCGCGCGTTCGTGCTGATCCTCAGGAAGGCAACAATGGTCGCCCACGCGATGCGGACCGCAGCGCCGCTGGCGAACTCCGCCTCGACCCACGCGCGGCGGCGCCGTGCTGCTCCGCTCGCGGATGGTAGGCATACAGCAGCACGTTGGCGTCAACCAGGGTCAACGGGACTCGAGGACCTTCCACGAGATCGAGGAGCTCGGCGATGTTGTCCAGGGACAGGCCGGGCCTGAGTGCGCCGAGATCGCGCGGCTCGATCCGGAAGGACGCGGGGCGTGCCCGTCCGCGGGCCGCCGAAAGGGCGACTCGCAGGCACTCGTTCAGAACGGTCTTGAACGGCTTGCCCGTGCGGCGGGCCTCGGCCTTGAGCTTGGCGGCGACGTCTTCGTCGAGGGTGACGGTGCGTCCGCATGCGTTCGAATGTTAACAGTGACAGCATCAAGATGCCGATACCGAGACGACTCGACGCCCGCCGCGCGGGCGCTCAGCGGCCGCCGGCGAGCTCGCGGTGGTCGAGCTCCGTGGCGAATCCGCTTGACGGTCCGGGGGCGCTGCCCGACCATGAGGCCCGCGCCGGCGCGCCGCGGCATCGAGGCCGATCAGACGCCAGGCGCGTCTCTCGATGACGCGAGCAACGGAGGTCACCATGGACCGCAAGCGTGGCCGATATGTAATCGTGGCGGGACTGGTCGCCGTGGCCCTGGCGGTGGCCGGCGTGGCGAGCGACGCCCACGCGCAGAAGAAGGGCGGAGTGCTCAAGATCGGCAACCTCGGCGAGCCGCCCTCCCTCGACCCTCACTGGGGGACCCAGACCATCACCGAGGTCCTGTCGAACCACATCTACGAAGGCCTCTACAGCCTGGACGCGAGCTACCGGCCGATTCCCATGCTGGCCGAGAGCCTGCCCCAGGTGAGCCCGGACGGACTCACCTACACCATCAAGCTCCGCCAGGGGATCAAGTTCCACAACGGCAAGGAGATGACCTCGGACGACGTCGTCGCCTCGATCAAGCGCTGGAGCCAGCGCGCAGTCTACGGCAAGGCGCTCTTCGCGCAGGTCGCCGACTTCAAGGCCGTCGACAAGTCCACGGTCCAGTTCAAGCTCAAGGAGAAGTCGGCCATCGTCGTGATCTCGCTGGCCGTCCCGAACAACTTCGGCGCCATCTACCCGAAGGAGGTCGCCGAGAAGTTCCCGCCCGACCAGCGCATCAGCGAGTTCATCGGCACCGGACCGTTCAAGCTCGCCGAGTGGAAGCCCGACCAGTACATCCGCATGGTGCGCTACGACGACTACAAGCCCCGGAGCGAGCCGCGCAGCGGCTACGGCGGCGCCAAGATCGCCTACGTGGACGAGCTGCGCTGGATCCCGGTGCCGGACGCGGCCAGCCGGGCCGCCCAGGTGGAGTCGGGCGACCTCGACTTCGCCGACGACCTCGTGGCCGACGCCTACGACCGGCTCAAGGCGAACGCCAACGTGCAGCCCATCATCGTGCGGCCGTACTACTGGCTCGTCGCGGTCTTCAACAAGAAGGAAGGCCTGATGACGAACCAGAAGCTCCGCCAAGCCTGGCAGGCGGCCCTCGACATCGAGCCGATCATGAAGACCGTGGCCGGCGGCAAGTCCGAGTTCTACCGCATGGACTCGAGCCTCGCCTTCCAGGAGCTGCCCACCTGGCACACCAAGATCGCCGGTCTGCCCTGGAACGAGCGGAACAAGGACAAGGCCAAGCGCCTGCTCAAGGAGGCCGGCTACACCGGCCAGCCCATCCGCTTCATGACCACGCAGGAGTACAAGTGGATGTACGACTTCGCGCTGGTCACCAAGCAGCAGCTCGAGGACATCGGCTTCGTGATCGATCTCCAAGTGATGGACTGGTCCACGCTCGGCCAGCGCCGGGTGCAGCCCAAGGAATACGACGTCTTCACCACCGGGATGGGGAACTTCTTCGACCCCACGCATCACATCTACCTCACGCCGAACTGGCCGGGCTGGACCTCCGACGAGGACATCCTGACGCTCAACGCTCAGCTCGCGCGAGAAACCGACCCCAAGAAGCGCTACGCGCTGTGGGAGCAGCAGACCAAGTTGTTCTACGAGAAGGTCCCGGTGGCGCGCTACGGCGATCTCTTCGGGCTGAGGGCCGAGCGCAAGCACGTCAAGGGCTTCAACGACAAGGTGGAGCGCCCCCGCTTCTGGGGCGTCTGGCTCGAAAAGTAGCCGGGCGCGCCGTCAGCACCTCTCCAACCACGCGGAAATCGAGGCACGCCCCGGCTTGGCCGGGGCGTGACGAGCGCGGGGGGCTTGGGGGCGCCCGGAGCCCCCCATCTAGAATGACGACCTATCTCGTACGTCGGATCCTGGCCGTGCTCCCGGTGATGGCGGTGGTCGTCACGGTGGTGTTCTTCCTGATCCATCTCATCCCGGGCGACCCCGCGAGCGCGATGCTGGGACCCGACGCGACCCCGGACCAGGTCGAGGCGACACGGCGACAGCTCGGGCTCGACCGACCGCTCTACGAGCAGCTCCTGAGGTTCTACGGCCGCGTGCTCCAGGGCGACCTCGGACGCTCCTACTTCCTCGACCGTCCCGTCACCCAGGTGCTTTGGGAGCGCGCCGAGCCGACGATGCTCCTGACGTTGTCGTCGCTCCTGGTCGCCGTCGCCATCGGCGTGCCCTCCGGGATCGTCGCCGGCGCCAAGGTCGGCTCCCTGTGGGACCGGACGCTCATGCTGGGCGCGCTGCTCGGCGTGTGCATCCCCGGCTTCTGGCTCAGCCTCAACTTCATCTACCTCTTTGCCGTGCGCCTGGGCTGGCTGCCCGCGGCGGGCTACGCCTCGGTGTTCGTCGATCCCGCTGCGGCGCTCCGCTTCATGGTGCTGCCGGCGGTCTCCCTCGGCTTCAACCAGTCGGCGCTCATCGCGCGGATCGCCCGCTCGTGCATGCTCGAGGTCCTCCAGCAGGACTACATCCGGACCGCCCGCGCCAAGGGGCTGCGCGAGAGCGCGGTCGTGTACGGGCACGCGTTCCGGAACGCGCTCGTGCCGGTGGTCACGGTGATCGGCATCACCATGGCCATCCTGATCGGCGGCGCGGTGGTGACCGAGATCGTGTTCAACATCCCGGGGCTCGGGCGACTCGTCATCTCGGCGATCCTGCGGCGCGACTACCCGGTGGTGCAGGGCGTGGTCCTGGTGACGGCCGCCGCCTACGTGCTCATCAACCTCGTGGTCGACATGATCTACGTGTTCATCGACCCGCGGATCCGCTATGACTGACGCCGCATCGGGAAGGTCCGAAGTAGCCGTCCCCACGGTGCGCGGGGTGGCAGCGCCGGAGCAAGTCCGCGCGCGGTGGCTCGGCCGACTGCTCAGGAACTTGAACGTCCTCACGGGCGGGGCGATCTTCGTGCTGTTCCTGCTCGCGGCCATCTTCGCCCCGGTGCTGGCCACCCACAGCCCGACCCGACTCGACCCGGTGAGCCGGCTCAAGCCGCCGAGCGCCGCGAACTACCTCGGCACCGACGAGTTCGGCCGCGACGTCTACAGCCTGGTCCTCTTCGGCAGCCGGGTCTCGCTGCTGGTCGGCGGCGTCACCATGGTGCTCACGTCCCTCGGCGGGGTAGCCATCGGGCTCGTGGCCGGATACTACCGGCGGCTCGACCTTCTCCTCATGCGCGTCACCGATGGCCTCATGGCTTTTCCGGCGATCATCCTGGCCATCGCATTCATGGCCGCACGTGGCCCCGGCGTCTGGAACGTGATCTTTGCCCTGTCCATCGTCTACACCCCGCGCACCGCGCTGCTGATCCGGAGCACGGTGCTGAGCGTGCGCGAGCTCGACTACGTGCAGGCCGCGCGGGCCCTGGGCCGCCCCGACCTCGGCATCGCGCTCCGCCACATCCTGCCGAACTGCATGGCGCCCCTGCTCGTCCAGGGGACGTTCATCTTCGCCTACGCCGTGCTGGCGGAGGCGATCCTGGGCTTCCTCGGGGTCGGCGTTCCCCCCTACGTGCCGTCGTGGGGGAACGTGATCGCGAGCGGCAAGAACGTCATCCGCGAGGCCTTCTGGGTGAGCCTCTTTCCGGGCCTCGCCCTCACCCTGGCCAGCTTGAGCCTGAACCTCCTCGGCGACGGCCTGCGCGACGCGCTCGACCCGCGGTTGCGCGTGCTGACGAGATAGATGGGGGGCCCTTCTATTGAGTTGGAGGGGGCCTGGACCCCCTCCAAACCTCCCCGTTTGCGCGGGGTGCGACGCACTCCCTCCAAACCTCCCCGTTTGCGCGGGGTGCGACGCACTCCCTCCAAACCTCCCCGTTTGCGCGGGGTCGCGACCCTTAAAACTCTTCGGGGTACGCGCGTCCAGGGGTCACTTCCGGAGCCGCGGCTGCCGCTTCATCCGGCTTGACATGCTGGGCGCCCCGGCGATACCTCTTTGTCCGCGCGTCGGGGGAAGAGCTGAGCGTGCTGTGGACGCGACCGCCCGCGTCGCCGACAGGGGGGCCACATGGCCGGAATGATTCGGATGCTTTCCCTCGCCGTCTTCGGAATGATGGTAGTTATGCCGTCGAGTTACGCGGCCGACCTCGATCGCACCGCGGTGGATTTCACCACTCCGTCCGACATCAAGTGGGTCAGGAATGCCGCCGGGACGAACGAGCAAGCCGTGTTGTTCGGCGATCCCAGCAAGCCGGGCCCCTACGTGGTGCGCATCAAATGGCTGCCCGGAAACATGAGCCGGCCTCACTTTCATCCGAACGATCGATTCTTCGCGGTGCTGTCCGGCACCTGGTGGATGGGAACCGGCGAGAAGTTCGATCCGGACAACACGGTTCCCGTGCCCGCCGGAAGCTACGTCATCCACTACGCGGGCAAGGTCCACTATGACGGCGCCAAGGGCGAGGAGACCGTCATCCAGGTATGGGGCATGGGGCCGGCGACGTCCACGCCCTTCGACAGGCGCTGATTGGAGCACGGTGATTCTCAGAGGAGCAATGCCATGAGCTTCAAGATCGTGCTGCTGCCGCCGGACGTCAACGAGTCGTGGCCGGAGAAGATCCGACAGGCCGTCCCCGGCGCTGTCGCCAAGGCGTTCCGGGATCCCAAAGACGCCGTCACCGAGATCGAAGACGCCGACGCGGCCTACGGGACGGTGCCGCCCGAGCTCTTCGCCCGCGCGAAGAAGCTGCGCTGGATCTGCGCCGCCCGCGCCGGCCTGGGCGGCGACTGGTTCTACGACGCGCTCGTGAAGAGCCCGGTCGTCGTGACGAACATGCGGGGCAGCTACAACGAGCACCTCTCGGCCCACGCCGTGGCGTTCTTGCTCGCCTTTGCGCGTCGATTCGAGCACTACCTGCCGCAGAAGCAGTGGAAGCGAGGCCCGGGGATGATCGACCTGCCGACCCAAACGGTGCTGATCGTCGGTGTCGGCGGCGCCGGAAGCGAGGCGAGCAAGCTCTGCGCCGCCCTCGGCATGCGGGTGCTCGGCGCCGACCCGCGGGCGACCGTCCCACCGACCGGCATGGCCGAGCTGTTCACCCCGGACCGGCTGGAGGAGCGCCTGGGCGAGGCCGACTTCGTGATCGTGACGACGCCGGAGACTCCCGAGACGCTGGGGATGTTCAATGCGCGGCTCTTCTCGCGCATGAAGCGAGGCGCGTACTTCATCAACATCGCCCGCGGCGGCTGCGTCGTGACGGACGACCTGATTGCTGCCCTGCGGTCCGGCCAGCTCGCCGGGGCGGGACTCGACGTGGCTGCCCCCGAGCCGCTGCCGGCCGACAGCCCCCTCTGGGGAATGCCGAACGTGCTCATCACGCCTCACGTCGCCATCTCCGGCGCGCCGTATCGCCAGAAGTGGGAGGAGCTCCTGCTCGAGAACTGTCGGCGCTTCGCCAGGAACGAGCCGCTGCTCAACGTGGTCGACAAGGAGAAGTGGTACTGACCGGCGTTGGCGCCCACGCTCGTCGCCGCCGGCCTGTTCCTCGTCTTGGCCGTGCTCAAGACCTTCCCCCTGATCCAGCATCTCGGCACTCATATCCCCTTCCATCTGGGCGACCCGCTTTTCAATGCGTGGGTGCTCGCCTGGGACGTGCACGCACTGGCTGGCGATCCGCGCCGCTTCTTCGACGCCAACATCGCGTATCCCGTGGAGCTGTCGCTCGCCTTCTCGGATCACTTGCTGGGCGTACTCCCCATCGCCGGACCCGTGTTGCTGGTCACGGGCAGTCCGCTCGCTGCCTACAACGCGCTCTTCCTGCTGTCATTCGCCCTCTCGGGCCTGTCCGCATTCTGCCTGGCGCGGTACTGGACTCGCGCGTTCTGGCCGTCGATGGTGGCGGGCGTCCTCTACGGCTTCGCTCCGTGGCGCTTCAGTCAGATCGGGCACCTCCAGCTCCTCGGGTTCTTCTGGGCTCCTCTCGCCCTGCTCTTCCTCGATCGCGCCTTGCGCCACGGGCGCTGGCGCGACCTCGGGCTCTTCGCGCTCTTCTGGTACCTTCAGATTTTGGCCGCCAGCTATCTCGCCTACATGGTCACGCTCGCTGTCGTCCTCCACGTCGGCTACTACGTGCTGGCCGTCGACCGCAGGTGGCTGAGCCGCGCGATGCTCTCTCGGGTTCTCGCCTTCACCGCAGCCAGCGCGATCGTGCTGCTGCCGGTTCACCTCGCGTATGCCGTCGTGGCCCACCGCTGGGACGCGACGCGAACCCTGAGCTCCGTGGTCGGCTTTTCCGCCGACCTCGCGAGCTTCGCGGCCCCGCCCGCGCTCATGAACGACGCCTATCGTCGGATGGCGGCGCCCATCTTGCCCTTCGCCAACCACGAGACGCTCCTGTTTCCTGGCCTGGTCGCTGTGGCGCTCGTCCTTCTTGGAAGCCGTGGCCCGTCCGCCGGGCTTTCGGCGCCCGCGGTGCGTCGGCTGCGGATCGCATCGTGGATCGTCATCGGCGTTGCGCTCGTGCTCGCCCTGGGGCCGCGACTCACGGTGCTTGGCTGGCGGACGTCTCTCCCCCTCCCCTATCTGATTCCCTACTACCTCGTCCCCGGATGGGATGCCATGCGTGCGCCCGCGCGCTTCATGCTGCTGGCGCTCCTGGGCGCTATCCCATTGATCGCCCTGGGGGCGGCACGCGTTGGCGCCGTCACGCGGCGCCCCGCTCTGGCCGCGCTCGCGCTGATCGGTCTCTTCCTCGTCGAGCTTGGCGCAAAGCCACTCCCCCTCGTCGCGGCGCCCTCGCCGTCGGCCGTCCACCAGTGGCTCGCCGCCCGGCGGCCGGGGCCCGTGGTGGAGTTGCCGCTCAACGCCACGGCCGATCCCCGCTGGCAGTACCTCAGCGTCGCGCACTGGCTACCGCTCGTGAACGGGCACAGCGGGTTCTGGCCCCGGGCGCAAGAGGAGCTGCAGGCCGTTCTGAGCGCGTTGCCCGGGGCGGCGGCCCGGCGCACGGCGGCGGCCCTGGGCGTGGGCGCCATCGTGGTCCATGGCGACGAGCTGACCGCTGACGAACGGGCGCGCTGGGAGGCCGCCGAACGGGCGGGCGTGATGCGAAAGCTCGTCACCTTCCAGGGCGACGCGGTCTATGCGGGAACGACGGGCCCCATGGCCCTCAGCCCCGTCCTTCTAGCGAATCTCGACGCTCCCGCATGGCTTCCGCCAGGCCGCACGGTGAGGATCGGCCTGATCCTCCGCAGCGAGGCCGGACGTGCGTGGCGTCACCCCGGGCCACAGGGGCTCGCCAACGCCGAGGTCGAGTGGAAGGAGCGCGGCTCTGATCGGGTCGTTCGCGAGACGGCTCGCGTCACCGTGCCGTTCGCGGTGGCACCGGGGGAGGCCGCCACCCTCCCCGTTCGCGTGACCGCGCCCTCGACCCCGGGCATGTATCGGCTGAGAGTGGTCTTACCGGCGAGCGGCCTGGTGGCGGAGGCGCGCGACATCGAGATCCGCGAGGCGCCGTTGCTGACCAGCGCCCAGGGCCCACGTCTGCTCGCCGCCCAGTACGCCTCCGCCACCACGGTCCTCTCGTGCGCCCCCTTCGAGTCGTTCCTGCTCCCCGTCGAGGCCCGCAACAGCGGAGCCGCCTTGTGGCTCACCCGGGCGACCCAGGATCGCGGCGAGGTTCGCTTCGTCTGGCGCTGGATCCCCGAGGGAGGCACGCCGCTGCCTGTCCACGACGCGGAGCGGGTCCGCTACGACGTCCTCCCCGGCCAGACGTACCGTGCGGAGCTCAGCATCGACGCCCCGGGAACGCCGGGGCACTACACGCTGGAGCTTGGTCTGGTCAGCGAAGGGGTGACGTCGTTCGTCGACGTCGGCACGCCGGCCGCTCGATTTGCCGTGGAGGTCCGTCCGCGCGGTTGACGGCGCCCCGCGTGCTATCGTGGGGCCCTCGCGGAGGGCGCCATGGACAGGACGCTGATCGCCAACACGACGATTCTCGACGGCAGCGGAGCGACGCCGTTTTCCGGTGACGTGCTGGTCGAAGGCCAGCGCATCGTCGCGGTGCAACGGGGCGGGGGCCTGCCGCGCGGCGATGCGCGAGTCATCGACGGCGCCGGGGCCACGCTCATGCCCGGGCTCATCGAGCCGCACGGCCACGTGAGCTATCCCGATGCCGCCTCGAACGCGGACTTCACGCGCCTGCCGCCGGAAGAACACGTCCTGATCACCATGCGCAACGCCAAGACCATGCTGGACTGCGGCTACACCAGCGTGCTGTCGGGCGCCGCCGCCAAGCCGCGGCTCGACATCGTGATCCGCAACGAGATCGACGCCGGCCGCATCCCCGGCCCGCGCTACCTCGCCAATGGCCCCGAGATCACCGTGACCGGCGGGCTCGGCGACAGCAACGCGCTCCATCTGCCCTATCTGGAGACGCCCACCTTCGCCTGGGTCGCCGACGGGCCCGACGCGGTCCAGAAGGTCTGCCGCCTGCTCGTGCGCGAGGGCACCGATCTCCTGAAGCTCAACATCTCGGGGGACACCGGGCCGCGCAACAGCCGCTCCGAGCGCGCCGTGATGACCGACGCCGAGGTGGCGGCGGCCATGGAGATCGCCCGGGCCGGCGCCGTGCGCGTGTGCGCGCACGCCCGCAGCGCCGAGTCCGTCAAGATGTGCGTGCGCCACGGCCTCGGCATCATCTACCACGCCAACTTCGCCGACGAGGAAGCCCTCGACCTGCTCGAGGCCAACCGCGACTGGTGCTTCGTCGTCCCCGCGCTGGGCCTCACCTATCAGGCCTGCTACGCGGGCAGCGAATGGGGTTTCACGCCCCAGATGGCCCGCGAGCGCGGCCTGGTGCACGAGCTGGAGATCTCCGTCGAGACGATGGGCAAGATGCGCAAGCGCGGGATCCGCGTCCTGCCCGGCGGCGACTACGGCTTCGCCTGGAACCCGCACGGCACTTACGCGCGCGACCTCCTGCTCTTCGTCGACGTGCTCGGCTTCACCCCGATGGAGACGCTCGTCGCCGCCACCCGGCTGGGTGGCGAGATCATGGGCCGGGCGGACGAGCTCGGCCAGATCAAACCCGGCTACCTCGCCGACCTCCTGCTCGTGGACGGCGACCCGCTCGCCGACATCAAGTGCCTGCAGCACCAGGACGCCCTGCTGGTCATCATGAAGGACGGCCGCCTGCACAAGACCCCGGCGGCAGCCTGAGGCCGCGCGCGCTCCTGCGGCGCCCGGGGCGGTGCCAGGCTCTGACCCCAGATGAGGTCCCCCGTCGACGTCCAGGGGGCCCCGTTCAGATCGTCAGCAGCAGCTCACACGGGCGATTTCGACCCCAGCGGTAGATGCGGAAGTCGGAGTTCAGTGTGAGAATCCGGCCGGTCCTATAGTCCGAGGCCATGTCGACCAGACATGCGTCGGCGAAGTCCATTGGCGCATCGGCGTACTTGCGCATGAGCTTGCGCACACCGCCGGCGTTTCCGGTGAGGCGGTACGGGATCTGGAAGATGCCGCGGTCAATGTTCTCCAGGACTGTCGCCGCGGCGCCATCGATATCGCGCAAGAGATAGCAACCCTCCGCGATGACCGCCTCGCAGGTGATGAGCGGTGGCGTCAGCGGCCGAATCCCTTCAGATGGGCCTTGTTCGACCCCAGGTCCCGGATACCGGAGCGAAATCGCCCCAGCCCCACGATCTGGCGCGGCCGCTTGGGCCTCAGCGAGGTATTGAGCGCCTTGATGCCCTCGCGGACCACCTGCGGATCGTTCCAGCCCAACCGGCGCTCGATCTCGCCGGAGAAGTCGCTCGGTCTGCTCATCGATGCGCGCATGAATTATTCGCGACATATCGCCTCCGTATACATCAACGCACATGTATCACACTGCGACCCGAGCGCGTCGCTCGGCTCTCGTCTACGTGCCTCCCTGAGTCGCGGATGGTCCTTAACCCCTTAAGCCGCCGAGGAGCAGTAGACGAAGCGAGAAAGGAGCGACGCCCCGCTCCAGACGCCGAGATAGCGCGCCTTGACGGCGTCGTCGGCCCGCAGTTCGTCCGGCCGCACCCGTGGACGATGCGGCCCTTGCTCAGGAGATACACGTAGTCGGCCACGCGCAGGGCGAAGGCGAGGTTCTGCTCGACGAGGAGGATGGAGGCGCCCGCGCGCTTGAGATCGGTGAGCACCCGGCCCAGCTCGCGGACGAGCAGCGGCGCCAGGCCCTCGGAGGGCTCGTCCATGAGCAGGACGTCGGGGTTGCCGACGAGCGCCCGCCCGCAGGCCAGCATGCCCTGCTCCCCGCCGGAGAGCTTGGCGCCGCGGTGGTGGAGGCGCTCGCGGAGCCTCGGGAAGAGGGCCAGCACGCGCGGCATATCCCAGCCGGGGCCGGGGCGCGGGCGGGCCCCCACCAGCAGATGCTCGCGCACGTCGAGCGACGGGAAGAGCCGCCGGCCCTGGGGGACGAGGCGCACGCCTCGCCGGGCGATCGCGTGAGCCGACAGTCGCGTGATGTCGGCGCCGTTCAGGGTCACACGCCCGGAGCGGGCCGGCGTGAGCCCGGTGATGCCGCGGAGCAAGGTCGTCTTGCCCACGCCGTTGCGGCCGAGCAGCGCGACGATCTGCCGGTCGCCGAGGCGCAGCGAGGCGCCCTGCACGATCAGCGAGCCGCCGTACGCGACCTCGAGGTCGCGCACGTCAAGCATCGTCGGCGCTCAGGGAGATCTCCTCACGCATCGTCGGTCCCCAGGTAGATCTCCTTCACTCGCGGGTCCGCGCGGATCTCGTCCTGCGTCCCCTCGGACAGCACGCGCCCCTGGTGCAGAACCGTGATCCGCTCGGCCAGCGCGAGGGCGACGTCCATGTCGTGCTCGATCAGCAACACGGTGACGTCGCGCGGGAAGCGCTCGATCATGGCGACGACCGCCGATGTCTCGGCCGCCGAGAGCCCGGCGGTGGGCTCGTCGAGGAGGAGCGCGCGCGGCCGCCCGGCCAGGGCCAGGAGCAGCTCGACCTGCCGCTGCTCGCCGTAGGACAGCTCCCGCGTCGGGACGTCACGCCGGTCGGCGAGCCCCCACTCGGCGAGGAGCTGCTCGGCACGGACCCACAGGTGCCGGTAGGCCGTGAGCGGACGGAGGAGGGTGAAGCGGGCCCGATCCGCGCCCTGCACCGCCAGCAGGACGCTCTCCAGCACGGTCAACCGGGGAAACAAGGTCGTGATCTGGAAGGTGCGGCCGAGCCCCAGTCGGGAACGGCGATACGGCGGAAGCGACGTGACGTCGTGGTCGAAGAGGCGAATCGTCCCGGCCATCGGCGAGAGGAGCCCGGTGATCAGGTTGAACAGTGTCGTCTTCCCGGCCCCGTTCGGCCCCAGGATCACCCGCCGCTCGCCGACGCCAACATTCACGGTAACGCCGTCCAGCGCCCGCAGCCCGCCGAAGTCGTGCGTCAGGCCCTCGACGGTGAGCGCCGTCATGGGCGCCGGCCCCTCGACGGTGAGCGCCGTCATCTGCGCCGCGGCGCCGCACGATGCCGAGGAGCCCGGCCGGCGCGAAGAGCGTCACCGCGACGTAGATGAGGCCCAGCACCAGCAGCCAGCGCTGGGTGTGGGCGCTGATGGCGTTCTCGAGAAAGACGATCAGCCCGCTGCCGAGCGCCGGTCCGAGAAGCGTGCCCGCGCCCCCCAGAATGACCATGATCAGGCCCATGGCGGAGAGCACGACGCTGAGGTACGCGGGGCTCACGAAGCCGTTGTAGTAGACGAAGAGGATGCCGGCCACCCCGGCCATGGCGCCCGCGAGGACGAAGGCGACGTACTTGTGCGCCCACGTGTTGTAGCCCAGGACCTCCATCCGCCGCTCGCTCTCGCGAATGCCGACGAGGGCGTGCCCGAAGGGTGAGCGGACGATGAGGGCGAGCAGCGCGGTGGTGACGGCGAACACGACGGTGACGAGATAGTAGAAGCGCGCGCCGTCGGCCAGGCTCCAAGGCAAGCCGGCCGCCGGCCGGGGCACGCCGGACAGGCCGTCGTCGCCGCCGGTGAACGAGCGCCAGCCGAAGGCGATCCCCCACAGCACCTGGGCCAGCGCGAGCGTGATCATCAAGAGATAGGCGCCCTGCGTCCGGAGGGCGAGGAGGCCGAACAGCGCCGCCGTCAGCGCGGCCACGGCGAGGCCGGCGACGACGTCGAGCCAGAAGTTGGCGACGCCGCGGAGGGCGAGGAGGCCGACGGTGTAGGCGGCCACGCCGAAGTAGGCGGCGTGGCCCAGCGAGGGCAGCCCCCCGTAGCCCAGGATGAGGTTCAGGCTCATGGCGAAGATGGCGAAGATCAGCATCTTCGTCAGGAGCCCGAGCTGATACGACGACAGGGCCAGCGGCAAAAGCCACAAGGCGAGCAGGGCCGTGGCCGCCGCGAGTGCTTTCGTCACCGGACGCCGAAGAGCCCCGTGGGCCGGACGGCGAGGATGAGCGCCATCGGTGCGAAGATCGTGAAGAGGGCGAACTCCGGGAACAGCGCCTTGCCGAAGTTGTCGAGGCAGCCCACGAGGAGCCCGCCGACGAACGCGCCCTTGAGACTGCCCAGCCCGCCGATGATCACGACCACGAACGCGAGCAGGAGGACCTCGAAGTCCGCGCCCGGGTACACGCCGAGCACGGGACCGGCCATGATCCCGCCCAGCGCCGCCAGCGCCGCGCCGACGGCGAAGACCCCGGTGTTCAGGCGCGAGACGTTGATGCCCGTCGCGCGGGCGATCTCGGCGTCGTCGATGGCGGCGCGCACCTTGGCGCCGAGCGTCGTCTTCTCCTGGAGCAGCCACAGGGTGACGCCCACCGCGGCGCCCGACGACGAGCAGGAAGATCCGGTACGACGGGAACACCAGCGGTCCCAGGCGCACCGAGGCCACGAGCATCTCCGGCTTCGGAAGGGACTGCGGCGTGCCGCCCCACGTCCACAACGCGATGTCACCGAAGATGAGGAGGAACCCGAAGGTGAGGAGGGCCTGCGGCAGCTCGTCGTGGGGGAGCCGGCGGAGGAACACGCGCTCCATCACCACCCCGATCGCCGTCACCACGGCGATACCGGCGAGCGTCGCCGCCGCGAGGTTCTCGGTGAGGTGCACCACGGACAGCGCCACGTAGGCGCCCAGCACGTAGTAGGAGCCGTGGGCGAGGTTCAGGATGCGCATGAGGCCGTAGATCATGGAGAGGCCGGCCGCGAGCAGGAAGAGGAGCATCCCGAACGACAGCCCGTTGAGGAGCTGCACCGCCCAGAAGGTCATGCGGCCGCGAGGCACACGAGACTCGTCGACATCGACCAACCCCGGGCATAGTATCGGTCGGCTCTGGGAGAGACAAGGAAGACGACCCTACACGCGGCGCCGCCTCGGCCGGAGGCCGCGTCCGACACCGTTTGTGCGGGCTACGCTCTGAGCTAGAATGCCGATTCGGCGGAGGAGGTCCAGCCATGGCTGAACAGTGGAATGCGGATCGGTCGACCCTCGCACCGGAGGCACCAACGGCGCTGACCCAGAGCGAGATTGACCAGCGCGTGTTCGATCTCTACGACGAGTACTGCCACGGGCGCCTCGACCGGCGCGAGTTCCTGCAGCGGGCCGGCGTGCTGACAATCGGCGGCGTGTCGGCGCTGGCCATGGCGCAGGCGCTGTTGCCCCGCTATGCGCTGGCCCAGACGATCTCCTTCACCGACCAGCGGATCAAGGCCCGGTACGTGACCTACCCGTCGCCTGGCGGCACCTCCGGCACCATGCGTGGGTATCTGGTGCAGCCGAATGCGCAGGGGCCGTTCTCCGCCGTCCTGGTGATCCACGAGAACCGCGGGCTCAATCCGTACATCGAGGACGTGGCTCGCCGAGCCGCGACCGAGGGGTTCCTGGCCCTCGCTCCCGACGGGTTGTCGCCCGTCGGCGGGTACCCGGGCAACGACGACGACGGCCGCGCCCTCCAGGCCGGCCTCGACCAGGGCAAGCTGCGCACGGACATGGTCAACAGCGCGCGCTTCCTGAAGTCGCACGCGCTGTCCGCCGGCAAGCTCGGGGTCACGGGTTTCTGCTGGGGCGGCAGTACGACCAACTTCCTGGCGGTCACGCTCGGCGCAGATCTGAAAGCGGGCGTCCCGTTCTACGGCGCGGCGGCCGAGACGGCGCAAGTGCCGGCCATCAAGGCGCCGCTGCTGATCCAGTACGCCGAGAGCGACGAGCGCATCAACGCGCTGTGGCCGGCCTTCGAGGCGGCCCTGAAGGCGAGCGGCGTCCCGTACGAGATGCACATGTATCCCGGCACCCAGCACGGCTTTCACAACAACTCGACGCCGCGTTACCACGAGGCGTCGGCCAAGCTGGCCTGGGAGCGCACGATCGCCTTCTTCAAGAAGCACCTCGCCTGAGGGCGAGGACCGGACGCCGTGAACGCAGCCAGCCGAGCTGGACGCGTGCGGAGTGCCGCGAGGCCGCCGCCGCGCAAGGAGCCCTGAGATGACGAAGCCCACGCCGCGCATCGGTCTCATCATCCCCGCCAGCAACACCGCCGCAGAAGTGCAGTTCCAGCGCTACGCTCCCGCGGGCGTCGGGGTGCACACCACGCGCTTGCGCATGACGGGGCCGTGGTCTCGACCTCTGCACGAGCTCGCCGACGACATCACGGAAGCCGCGGCCGCTCTCTCCGACACGAGCCCGGGCGTGATCGTCTTCCACTGCACAGCCAACTCCATGGCCGAGGGCCAGGCCGGAGAAGCGCGCATCCTCGAGCTCGTGGAGAAGGCCAGCGGCTGTCGCGCCCTGACCACCGGCCTGGCCGTCAAGGAAGCGCTCGCGCAGCTTCGGCTCAAGAAGCTCGTGCTCATCAGCCCGTACGTGAAGGCCACCAACGAGCACGAGATCGAGTTCCTGGGCGAGGCGGGCTACGAAGTCATTCACGACCTCGGGCTCGGACTCAAGGGCGGCGGCGACGAGTATCTCCGGATCACCCCGCGGGAGTGGACGGACCTCACGGTGGAGAACCGCCGGCCCGAGGCCGACGGCTACTTCCTGAGCTGCACGGCCACGAGCATGATCGACGCCATCGAGGACGTCGAGCGGCGTCTCGACAAGCCCGTGGTAAACAGCAACCAGGCCGTGCTCTGGGCCGCCCTCCGCCGGCTCGACATCACCGAGTCCATCGCGGGCCTCGGCCGCCTGTTCTCCTCGCAGCGTATAGCGTAGAAGGCGACATTCTCGAGGAGTGCCTCCGGCTTCGCCGGGGCGCGACGAGCGTTGGGGGGTATGGGGGCCATCTCGGGGCCCCCCATCTCCCTAGTCGAGGGCGGCGGAGGCGCGGTTGGCGTCCTTCGTCAAGGCGGCCGCCGGCGTGTCGATGTTGTAAAGGCGCGCGCAGTTGTCCCAGAGGATCTTGCGGCGGATCTCGTCGCCGAACGGCAGCCCGAAGAACTGCTCCATCGCCTCGGGAAACGCGCCGTCGGAATGCGGATAGTCGGTCGACACCACGAAGTAGTCGGGGCCCATCTTGTTGACGACGTCGACCGCCGGCTCCTCGTCCACGTCGAGCGCGATGTAGCACTGGCGCTTGAAGTATTCGCTCGGCAGCATCGACAGCTGATGCTCGCACCCGGGGCCGAACTTCTCCCACTGGTCATCGAGCCGCCACAGCCACCAGTAGAGCCATCCGGCAGTGCCTTCGAGAAAGGCGCAGCGCAGTCGGGGGTGGCGTTCGAGGATTCCGCCGGTCGTCATGCTAGCGATGGCCCCCATCAGCTCGACCGGATTGCGAATGGCATGGGCAATCGGGTGGAAGTTGGCGTGGCCGACGAAGCGCCGCCCGGCATCGTCCTTGAGCGAGGTGTTGCCGGTCGGATGAAATCCGATCGGCACGTCGAGCTCCTCCAGCGCACTCCACAGCGGCTCGCACGCTTCGTCGTGCAAGTGCTGGCCGTTCACCGGGTTCGGGGTGCCGATGACGGCGACGGCACTAAGCTCCTTGACGCATCGGCGAGCTTCTTCGATCGCCGCCGGGATGTTGTGCATCGCCACCTGGGCGGCGAACTTCAGTCGCGTCGGCTGGCTCTGGCAATAGTCGTGCGCCCAGTTGTTGTAGGCCCGCGCGAGCGACGCCGCGTAGTCCGGCGCGAGATCGTCGTGCATCAGGATCTGCCGCCCGCGGGTGCCGTACATGACGGCGACGTCGACGCCCTCGATATCCATCGCGGTCAGGGTCGAGTCCGGGTCGAAGCCGCGCCCGCGCGCGACCTGGAAGTGGGGGTGCCGCGCGCGGCTCCGACGCCGCAGCTCGCGGCTGGACGCGGTGGCGGCCGTCGCCTTGCCATGGGCGGGAATCGCCAGCCCCTGTACCTCCATCCCCATGATGGTATCGGCGTGGCCTTTGTCCTCGGAGCTGTCGCTCAGTTTTCGCTGCTGCCCGCCAAAGAACCGCGGCAGGCTCGCCCGATGGGGCCCTTCCAGGTAGCGAGCCCAGAGATCGTCAGGCTCCATCATGTGTAGGTCGCTGTCGAGGATCAGATAGCCGTCGCGTGCCATATCGCACCTCCAAACCGGTTTCGAGAGACTGCACCGCCGAACATCCCATCGCGTCTCGGCGTTCGCCGATTATCTCCAGGAGCGCGGGCGACATCCAGGGCCTCTTCTCGGAAGTCCACCCCCCAGCGTCGGTCCTCGATTGGCCCCGCCATCTCCGTCGCGCGATCAGGCGGCGGGGCGCTTCCAGCCGAGCCAGTCGACGACGGCCCCACCCATCACCCGCTCGAGGTCGCGGCCCTTCAGCCACGGCAACTCCTCGGTGAACATCGTCACGCATTGCAGTCGAGCGAGCCATCGGTCCACCACGCCTTCTGATGCGGCTGGTTGAAGGTGAACCGAAAGCCGAGCATGCCCGGCCGCTCGCGCCAATGGGCGACGATGTTCTCGCGATCCGGGCTTTCGAGGTCGAAATGCCCGAGGATGCAGAATTTGTCGGCGTGCCGGCGCGCCGCCTCGACGGCGAGAACGTTGACCGCCTCGCCGAGCGAGCTGGGCGGATGGATCACCGCGCCATCGACCCGGCCGAGGCCATCTCGGCCAGCGCATCATCGACCGAATAGGTCGGAATCTGGCGATGGTGCGCGCTCATCTTGCCGTTCTGCCAGAGGTGGATCTGGGAATCGACGATCAGCATGGCTTCCTCCTGTGACGGATTAGGCGAGGCGGGCTCCGCACTCGCCGAAGGACTTCAGGCCGCCCGGGTTGTCGTGCTGGCCGCGAGGACAGTTCATGCTCCCGCTCCGGGGCGCTCCAGGGAATCCAGGAGCTCTCTCGCCCTCTCGAGATCCGCGGTGTCGAAGCCCTCGGTGAACCAGCCGTAGACGTCGCCGAGGGCCCGCTGCGCCTCCCCACGGTGCCCGTGCTGCGCGAGTAGGCGGCTCAGGCTCGTCGCGGCGCGAAGCTCGAGCGAGCGGGCACCGCCACGACGGGCCAGCTCGACTGCGGTCCGGAAGCAGCTCTCCGCCTCGGACGCATGGGCATCTCCTTGGCCCAGGAGCAGCTCCCCACGGGTGCGATAGACCTCGGGGGCGTACACCATTTCGAGGGCCTGCTCGGGGATCTCCGCCAGCACCGCGAGGCCCCTGTCCGGCAGCCCGGCCCTGGCATAGGCCTCGGCCAGGAGACAGAAAGCGAACGTATGGGTCCATATCCACCAGGGCGACCGCAGGCCCTGATGCAACAGTGCGAGCTCGGATTCCTTCAGCGGACCCTCGAGACAGAGACGTGCCAGGACGGCCGCCCGCTCCGCCAGGAGTCCGTAGGCGCTCGCGGCGTCGCATGCCGCCACGGCTTTCTCGGCCGCCGCCTGCGCCTCTCGGCGCTGGTGGTGCACCCAGGCCGCATAGTAGAGCGCGATCCCGGTCGACCGAAGATGGGCGATCTGGCCGGCGAGCCGCAGCGCTTCCTGGCTGTACCGAAGCGCCCGGTCGGGGTATCCACGCGTCCACGCGGTGATGGCCGCGAAGTTCAGGCAACAGGTGCCCGTGTCGTGCCCCCCGTAGACCGATGCGTAGACGCGGTGGCGCTGAGGATCGTACTGCGTGAGGCCCTCTCGAAGATGGAGCTCCGCGGTCTCCAGCTCGCCACTGCCGTACAGGGTCGGCCACAACGAATGGTGGGCCTCGAGGAGGAGCACGGGGTCCCCGCTCTCCCTGGCCAGGCCGAGGAGTCCCTCCGCGAGATCTCGCGCCTCTCTATAGCGCCCCCGGTTGAAGCTGACGTGCCACAGGCCCCAGAGGGCGGGGAAGAGCCGAGGGCGATCGTCGAGCCGGACGCACAGCTCCCTGGCGGCAACGTAGGAGGCTTCGAATTCGGGTGTGCTGGGCCCGTGGACTGTCGCGAGGCAGGGCCCGAGCGCGATGCGGATGTCGAGGGCCTCACTGAGCGTGTCCCGACTCTCGGGCAGCTGTTGAAGCGCGGCCAAGCCCTGCTCGAAGAGGGCGATGGCTTCCCGGTTGGCCGAGCGCGCCACGGCCTTCTCTCCCGCCTGGCTCAGGTACCGCGCCGCGCGGTCCCACAGCGCCCCGCGCACTGCATGGTGAGCCAGCCGCTCCACCTGCTCGATGAGACGGTCGCCGTAGAGCTTCTCGATCGCGTCGAGGATGCGGCCGTGAAGGGCGCGCTGCCGATCCTGGAGGAGGCTCCGGTACACCACCTCGTTGGTCAGCGCGTGCTTGAAGGCGTACTCGGGCTCGGGGAAGAGGCTCGACTCGTAGAGAAGCTCGGCGTTCTGAAGGTGGGCCAGGCCGGTCCGGAGCGCATCCTCCGCCAGATCGGAGACCGCGAGGAGGAGGGCGAATGGCACGTCGCCTCCGATGACGGAGGCCGTCTGGAGCAGGCGCTTGTCCTCCGGCGCGAGCCGGTCGATGCGGGCCGCGAGCACCGCCTGCACCGTGACCGGCACGTGGCCTTCCGGCAGGGCCCGCGCGAGCCGGTAGGCGCCTCGGGCGCCGACGAGGACGTGGGTCTCGACCAGACTGCGGACGCTCTCCTCCAGGAAGAACGGGTTCCCCTGGGTCCGGTCGATGAGCAGGCGTTTGAGCGGGAGAAGACCTGGCTCTTCGCCCAGCATGGCTTCGAGGAGCCCTTCCGCCGACTGCGGTGAGAGCGGGGCCAGGCGGAGCTGCGTGTAGTAGGTGCGGCCGCCCCACGCATGCTGGTACTCGGGCCGGTAGTTGACCAGCAAGAGCAGTCTGGCGCTGGGGACGCTCTCGACCAGGCTGTCGAGAAACGCCTGAGTCTCTCCATCGATCCAGTGCAGGTCCTCGAACAGCACGATCAGCGGCTGGGCCTGACTCTCGCGCAAGAGCAGCCGCTTGAGGCCGTCGAGCGTGCGATGGCGACGCTGCGACTGGTCCAGAGCTCGCCAGGCCACGTCGTCCACCGGTACGTCGACCAGGGCCAGCAGGGCCGGAAGGTATGGCTCCAGGGCCCGGTCGAGGGTCAAGAGCTTGCCGGTGACCTTCTCGCGGATGAGCCGGGCGTCGTCGCGCGGCTCGATCCGGAAGTACTCGCGCAGGAGATGAACGATCGGCTGATAGGCTGCCGCTTTCCCATAGGACACCGCGGCGCCCTCGACGATCAGCCAGCCGTGGACCCGGTGGGAGTGGGTGAACTCCCTGAAGAGGCGCGACTTGCCCAGGCCGGGCTCACCGACGACCGCAACCACCTGGCCGCGTCCCGCCCGGGCCAGCTCCAGAGCATGCCGGAGCTGGTCCATCTCGCCGTCTCGGCCCACGAATCGCGTGAGGCCGCGCGCCGCCGCGGCTTGAAGGCGTGTCCGGGCCGATCCCGCGCCAGTCACCTCGTAGACCTCGGCCGGCTCCGTCAGGCCCTTCACCGGCACCGGGCCGAGTGGCGTGACCTGCACCCAGCCCTCGGCGAGGGCCAGCGTGTCGGCCGTGATCACGATGCTCCCGGGCAACGCGGCCTGCTCCATGCGGGCGGCGAGATGAGTCGTCTGGCCCACGGCAGTGTAGTCCATGCGGAGGTCGCTCCCGATGGAGCGGACGACGACCTCGCCCGAATTCAGCCCCACACGGATCGAGGGGGGCAACCCGGTGGTCCGCCGGGCTTCGTCCGCGTACGCCTTCACCGCTTCCTGCATCCTGAGGGCCGCGTAGCAGGCCCGGACCGCGTGATCCTCGTGGGCCACCGGTGCGCCGAACAGGGCCATGATCCCGTCGCCCATCACCTGGTTGACCGTGCCCTCGTAGCGGTGGACCGCCTCCATCATCCGCTCGAGGACGGGGTCCAGGATCTTGCGGGCTTCCTCGGGATCACGGTCCGCGAGCAGCTCCATGGAACCCTTGAGGTCGGCGAACAGCACGGTCACCTGCTTGCGCTCGCCCTCGAGGGCGGCCTTGGAGGTGAGGATTCTCTCGGCGAGGTGCCGAGGGGTGTAGGACGCCGGGGCGGGGAACTCCGGGGCAGCGGCAGCCTGCAGCGGCGCGGCGCACTGGCCACAGAACTTGTTGTCGGGGGGGTTGATGGCGCCACAGGCGGGGCAGGCGGCCATGAGCGACGCGGCGCATTGCCCGCAGAACTTCATGCCCGCGGGGTTCTCGTGCTCGCATCGGGGACACTTCATGCTCTTGGGTCTCCGAAACCGCTGGGCCGGTGAACGTCGGGGGGCTCGTGAGAGCCTAACGTAGGGAGGGTATGGGTTCAAGGATCGTGGGACGGTTGCTGCGTGAAGAATGGTCGAATCATCTCGGATGCGATCCGCATCCCCTTGCTTTCATGGGCCTGCCCGAGGGCGCCCCGGGGACATCCTGGTGGGGGTGGCCCGCGCGCCGAGGGCGGCGATGTCCCCCGGCGCGCGCAACATCTCAGTCGATGGACTTCAGATCGACATAGCGCCGGTCACCGCCATCGTATCGGAAGGCGTACTTCTTGCCGTATTCGTATCCCTGTCCGACCGCCGCCCGCCGCTCGAGCTTGTACTCGATGTTGAACCGCGCGCTGCGAAGATCGGAGTCGAACTTGACCCGGAAGGCCGGGGAGCGTCGCTCATTGGCGCGCTCGTACTCGTGCGCGAACCAGTACCTCTCCCCGGGCATGATCCTCCGTGGCTGCCAGGCCCCGTCGCCCACCCTGAACTGGTAGTTGATGGGAGCCTGAGTTTCGTTGACCAAGCTCACGACACCGTATCGGTCCGCGGCCACCACCGCTTGCGCCATGACAAGGAGCAGAGCGAGCGCGAGCGGCAACATCATGAACGGGCGAGCGCGATGTGTCTTCATGGTCGCCTCCTCATCGTCGAACGACAGACTGCTGTGCGGTTCGCCACCATGCCCTCTCGCTGCCGGTGTCCATGGCCTCCCTCCCTTCGCCTCCGGTGGGAAGACAAAGCAAAGGGAGGGCCACGCGCAAACTGCGAAACGACAACAACTTCCGGGGAGTCGCTACGTTCTAGAGGGTGGTGGTGGTGAAGTGTCGCTCAGTGATGAGATGGTCACGGCTCGCGACGCGAGCCGGCGGGCGTGGATCCGGGCTGGCCTGCCGATGCGGGCGCCTTCGCCGGCTTCGCGGCCGGGGGAGGGCTCGCGAACTTCGTGTACTCGGCGTGGTCGGCGTAAAAGACGCCCGTGTGATGGGACACGTGCACGCCCTTGCCGGTGGTCGGGACTTCCCACGTACCAGTCGTGGGGGAACGAGGCCACGCGCGTGCGGCCCAGGGGCGTGCCTGGATTCGAGGGCTTCGGCATCTCATGCTCCACAAAAGCCGCGCATCGCATGTCCAGGATAGCAGCCGCCCGTGCACCGCGACTCGTCGACATCGATCGACCGCGGGCATAGTATCGGTCGACCTGAGAGAACCCTGAGAGAGACAAAGGAGGACGACCATGCACGAGAAGACGACGGGACGGCTCCGGGCAATGCTCGCGGGGTTCGCGGTCCTCGCCATCGTGGCGGCGGGGCCGGCCCTGGCCCAAGCTCCGAGGGAGCCGATCAAGATCGGCGGGCTCAACGCCATCACCGGCCCCCTCGCCGTGAACGGCACGGAGATCAACGAGGGGATCCGGCTCTACTGGGAAGACGAGATGAGCGGCCAGGTCGCCGGCCGGCCGGTGCGATTGATCCTGGAGGACGACGAGGGCAAGCCGGACGTCGGACTGACGAAGGTCCGGAAGCTGGCGGAGAGCGACAAGGTCCACATGATCCTCGGCCCGGTGTCGAGCGCGGTGGCCGTCGCCATCCGGGACTACGTCGCCGAGCGCAAGGTCGCGCTGATCATCACGCAGGCCACGGCCAACAACCTGACGGCCGAGAAGGCCAGCCCCTCGATCTTCCGGAGCGCCATGAGCAGCTACCAGCAGGAGGCGGCGGGCGGGTGGTACGTGGCCGCCAAGCTCGGCCACAAGCGGATCGCCGTGGTCGGCCTGGACTACGTCGCCGGCCACGAGCAGACCGACGGCTTCATCAAGACGTTCATGGAGAGCGGCGGCCAGTCCGCCGAGAAGGTGCTCATGCCGCTGGGCGCCATGGACGTCGCTCCCTACATCACGCGGGTCCAGAGCAAGGCCGGCGAGCTGGACGCGGTCGTGGCCATCCTCTGGGGACCGAGCGCGCCGCAGTGGCTGAAGGCGTGGCAGGAGTACGGCCTCAAGGGACGGATCCCCCTGCTCGCCCTCGGGGAAACGGTCAACGAGACCTACCTCCGCACGGTGGGCGACGCCGCGCTCGGCGTGGTCAGCTGGATGTCCTATACGCCGACGATCGACACCGCGGAGAACAAGCGCTTCGTGCAGGCCTTCAACCGGAAGTACCGGAAGGATCCCGTGTACAACAACCACCTGGGCTACCTGGCCGCGAAGGCGGCGGGCGAGGCCCTCAAGGCCGTGAACGGCAACGTCGAGGACCAGGCGCGCTTCCTGGAGGCGCTGCGCCGCGTGCGCTTCGAGGCCCCGGGCGGCGCCTTCCGGTTCGACGACAAGCAGAACGCGGTGATCCCCACCTACCTCCGCAAGGTCGAACGAAAGGACGGCAAGCTGCAGAACACGGTGTTCGACGTGGTGCTCGACGTGGACCAGTTCTGGAAGCCACCGAAGAGGTAGCCGGTCCCGCGCGGTCACTCCAGCGCATGCTGGAACGCGTCTTCCGCCTCGCGGAAAACCAGACCACCGCGCGCACCGAAATTCTGGCCGGGGTGACGACGTTTCTCACCATGGCCTACATCATCTTCGTCCAGCCGGCGGTCCTCTCGGGGAAGATGTTCGGCCGGGACACGGGCATGGACTTCGGCGCGGTGACCACGGCGACCTGCCTCTCCGCGGCCCTGGCCACCGCGCTCATGGCCTGGCTCGCGCAGTATCCCATCGCGCAAGCGCCGGGCATGGGCGAGAACTTCTTCTTCGTGTTCTCGGCGATTCCGGCGGCTACCGCGGCGGGCTTCGCCAGTGGCTGGCGGGTTGCCCTGGGCACGGTGTTCATCTCGGGCGTGCTGTTCCTGATTCTCTCGCTGGTCGGCCTCCGGGAGATGATCTTCGACGCCATCAGCCCCAGCCTCAAGAACGCCATCGCCGCGGGCATCGGGCTGTTCATCGCCTTCATCGGACTGCAGAACGCGGGCCTCATCCTGAAAGACCCCGCCACGGCGGTGAAGCTGAACGCGCATCTTGCGTCGCCGGACCTGATCGTCTTCTTCGCCGGCCTGCTGACCACCGGCGGTCCTGCACGCGCGCCGGGTGCGCGGCTCGATCCTGTGGGGCATCGTCGCGGCGACGGCCCTGGCCGTCGTGCTGAAAGTCGTGTTGCCGCGGACACTGGCCGATTGCCCGCTGGTCGCCGCGTCCATGCTGATGAAGCAGTTCCAGTTTCCCCATGGCGTCGTGGCCCCGCCGCCGTCGCTGGCCCCGACGCTCTTCCAGATGGACATCGCGGCTGCGCTCTCGCCGGCGATGCTGCCCTTCGTGTTCGTGTTCCTGTTCATGCTCACCTTCGATGCCATCGGCACCTTGATCGGCGTGAGCGAGCAGGCCGGGTTCATGCGCGACAACAAGCTTCCCCGCGCGAAGCAGGCGATGGTGTCCGATGCCGTGGGCACCGTGGCGGGCGCGGCCCTGGGGACGAGCACGGTGACGAGCTTCGTCGAGAGCGCGGCGGGAGTGGAGCAGGGCGGGCGCACGGGTTTGACCAGCATCGTGGTGGCCGCGCTGTTTCTGCTGGCGCTGTTCTTCAGCCCCATCATCACCATGGTGGGAAGTTATCCGCCGATCACTGCCCCCGCGCTCGTCATCGTCGGCGCGATGATGGCGCAGAACGTCGGCAAGATTGAATGGAGGGATTCCACCGAATCGGTGCCGGCGTTTCTGACCATGATCGGCATTCCCCTTTCGTATTCCATCGCCGACGGGCTGGCCCTGGGCTTCATCAGCTATCCGATCATCAAGTTCTTCAGCGGACGCGGGCGTGAATCGGGCTGGCTGACGTACGTGCTCGCCGCGGTGCTCGTGCTCTATTTCGTCTTCGTGCGCAGCAGGATGGGCTGAGCGGTGGTGTCTCAGTGCCAAACTGAGACACTACCGGCTGATCCGAGGCGCGCCCGATCGTTGCGCGGTGGAACATGGCGTGTTATGGAGCGAGGAGTCCGTAGCCAGGCCAGCCGGGCAGGAGGGACATCATGCCGACACAGAACGACATCGTCGCAGCTATCCATGGTCAGCTCGGCGAAGCCTTGCGGCGGGTCTTCGGCAACCTGAAAAGCTCCGGTGACGACGGTCCGTTCAGCTTTTCCCCCGACCGGGGCCTGCTGGCGCAATTGCTGGATCCCAGCCAGACCCGGCCGCGCATCACCGTCGGGCTCGTCCTGAACCTCCTCCCCGACGTCCGGCCAGACGGTCCGGGTTCGCCGGCCGCTGAATCGCGCCTCAGGGAGTTGCGTGACCGTCTGGGCCTGATCCCGGAGCGTCTGGGCCAGCTCCCCGACCATTTCCGCCGGCACCTCGACGGCCTCGTCGCGCTGGCCAAGGCCGACAACCCGGTCGACATCCGGGACGCGGGCCGCGCCCTGCTCGACGGCGTCGAGGAACGCTGGTCGAACGTCAAGACATTCTTGCGCGACGACATCGGCACCATTCTTCCCCTCGCCACCGTCGCCAATGCCATCGAGGATCTCCGCGACGTTCCCAGGGAAGTCGAGGGAGCCCTGCTGGACTACTTCTTCAACGGAGAGGGCTACCGGACCATCGATGGGACGAGCATCGTCGCGCCCGTGCACCTCTCGGACATCACGACGGCCCTCAAGGGGGCGACCTCGCCGGCGACCGCACTGCAGCCCGTCAGGGGTCTCTTCTCCAGGGCCACCGCCGAGACCTACATCCGGGACATCACCCGGATCATCGTCGAGAGTTCCTTCGATGCGATCCGCAACATGCGCGACCTCCACCAGGGGCTCACCGACGCTCTGGAGGTCGCGGCCGGACCCAGCGGGGCCGCGGCGGTCAAGGAGAAGTTCGGGACCTGGCTCAGGGGATGCTCGTCGATGGCGGAGTCGGGGGCCATGCGCGCCGTGGAGACGGGAACGCAGGGGGTATCGCAATTTCAGACGAACCCCCTGATCGCCGCGGCTGCCGGCTCGTTCGCCGGCACCGTCGCTCGAAAACTCGCCCAGAATGGCTTCATCGCGGTGCTCCGCAACGAGGTGGGGGCCTAGTCAGGGCGCGACCGAGCGCACCAGACGAAACGACGCGCCGAAGACACCGGAGGTGAGGTAGCCCTCGCGGTCTCCCGTCCGATCTCCATATCGGCCGCTCTCGAGCGCGAGGATGCGCAGGTGCGCTTCGGGCCCTCGGGCGTCGACGATCCAGTGCTCCTGAACGCCGGTCTGAGCGTAGCCCTCGACCAGATCGCGGTTCGACGCGGCGGATCGGTTCTCAGTGAGATGGTTCTCAGTGAGATGGTTCTCAGTGAGATGGTTCTCAGTGAGATGGTTGACGGCCGGCGCCGGGCAGCCTACTCTGCCCGGGCCATGAGTACAGTACTCTTCTCACGCCTCGCGACCACACCGTGATCCTCGACGGCCTCGCCCTGCACTACTGCGAGTGGGGCGCGATCGCCCCGCGCCCCCTCGTGCTGCTGCACGGCGTCACGAGTCATGCCCGCCCTGGGATCATCTGGCCTCGGCGCTCCAGCCGGACTTCTGCGTGATCGCGCTGGATCAGCGGGGCCACGGCGACAGCCAGTGGGCGCCCGGCGGCCACACTGTTCCCGACGCCCAGCCCGAGGCCTTCGCCGTCGCCGTCCGCACCTTCCCCGCGTAAGCGCACCATGAAGCGAAGCACGGAGCGGATCCTCACGACGCATACAGGAAGCCTCCCCCGGCCCAAGGATCTGCTCGGTCTCTTGCGCGAACGGGAAGAAGGCCGGCTCAGCGCCGAGAGGGTCCTGCACGACCGGACACGCTCGGCGGTGTTCGACGTCGTGAAGAAGCAGGCGGAAGTCGGGCTGTCGGTCATCAACGATGGTGAGCAGGGGCGGGCCGACTACACCATCTATGTGAAGGACCGCCTGACCGGGTTCGCGGGCGAGAGCTCGCCCTGGCCCAACACCGACGCCGAGGAATTCCCCGAGTGGACGGAAATGGCCCGGCAGTTCGCTCCGCCATTTCAGAAGCGTCCGGCGTGCACCGGCCCCGTCGCGTGGAAGGACTGGCCCGCGGTGGAGCACGACATCCAGAACCTCAAGGACGCCGCATCCGGACGGGCGGAGGAGGTCTTCATGACCTCACCGTCTCCCGGCCAGATCGGGCGATTCCTCCAGAACCGGTACTACCCGAGCGACGAGAAGTACCTCTACACCTTGGCCGACGTGATGAAGCGGGAATACCAGGCCATCGTGCAAGCCGGATTCATCCTCCAGCTGGACTGCCCCGACCTCGCCCTCGGCCGGCACACCCAGTTCGCGCACCTGACCCTGGAGGAGTTCCGCAAGGTCTGCGAGATGCACGTGGAGGTCCTCAACTATGCCGTCGCGGACATCTCGCCCGATCGGATGCGCATGCACATCTGCTGGGCCAGCACCGGAGGTCCGCATCACCGGGACGTGCCCCTCAAGGACATCGTGGACGTCGTGGTCAAGGGGCGTCCCGGCGGGCTCGTGGTGGCCGGGGCCAATCCGCGCCACGAGCACGAGTGGAAGGTGTGGAAGGACGTGGCCCTGCCCGCGGGCAAGGTGCTCATCGCCGGCGTGATCGACTCCACCACCAACTTCATCGAGCACCCGGAGCTGGTGGCGGAGCGGATCGCGCGGTACGCCAGCGTGGTCGGGCGGGAGAATGTCATCGCGGGAGTCGACTGCGGATTCGGGACCTTCGCGGGAAGAGTCCAGGTCGACACCAACATCGTGTGGCACAAGCTCCGCTCGCTCGTGGAAGGGGCGCGCCTCGCGTCTGAAGAACTCTGGTGACAGGAGGACATCATGGCCACTTTCACCTTGCGGGTGAACGGTGAAACCAGGACCGTCGCGGTCGAGCCGGACACCCCGCTCCTCTACGTCCTGCGCAACGATCTCGAGCTGAACGGACCGAAGTACGGCTGCGGCCTGGCTCAGTGCGGGGCCTGCACGGTCCTCATCGATGGCCGGCCCATGCGCTCCTGCGTGACGCCGACGTCGAGCGCGACGAAGGGCCGGATCACCACGATCGAAGGCCTGGGCTCGATCGAGAAGCTCCATCCCCTGCAGCGCGCGTTCATCGCGGAGCAGGCCTGCCAGTGCGGCTTCTGCGGCAACGGCATGGTCATGGCCGCCAAGGCGCTGCTCGACCGCAACCCGCGTCCCACCGAGCGCGAGATCAAGCAGGCGCTGAACGAGCACCTCTGCCGCTGCGCCTCGCACAACCGGATCGTCCGCGCGGTGCAGCGCGCCGCGCAGGAGATGCGGCCATGAGCGCGCCGCTCTCGCGCCGCGACTTTCTCCAGGCCAGCGGCGCGCTCATCATCGGGTTCAGCCTCGCGCCGAACCAGGCGACGGCGCAGGAGAGACGGGCGCCGCTCCCGGGCAGCCTCAATACCAACCGCATGCTGGGCGCGTGGCTGCGCATCGCCCCCAACGGCACCGTGACGATCTTCACCGGCAAGATCGAGCTGGGCCAGGGCATCGGCACCGCGCTGTCGCAGATCGCCGCCGACGAGCTGGACGTCGATCTCGCCCGGATCGACGTCGTCACCGGCGACACGGCGCGCACGCCGAACGAGGGGCAGACCGCGGGCAGCCTGTCGGTGGAGCACAGCGGCACGGCCCTGCGCTTCGCCTGCGCGGAAGCGCGCCACCTGCTGTTCTCCGCCGCCGCGGCGAAGCTCGGTGTGCCGGCCCCCGAACTGAAGGTCAGCGACGGCACCATCACCGCGCAGGGCGGCGCCACGGCCACCTACTGGGAGCTGTCGGGTGAGGTGAATCTCGCCCGCGAGGCCACGGCCACGGTCAAGCCGAAGCTTCCCTCCGAGCACACGTGGGTGGGCAAGAGCATTGCCCGCCGCGACATCCCCAAGAAGTTCACCGGCGGCGCGGCCTACGTGCAAGACGTCCGCCTCCCGGGCATGCTCTTCGGCCGGGTGGTGCGTCCGCCATCGCCCGGGGCGCAGCTGATCTCGATCGATGAATCCGCCGCGCGCCGTCTGCCCGGGATCGTCGCGGTGGTGCGCGACGGGAGCTTCGTCGCCGTGGCCGCCGAGCGCGAGGAGCAGGCGATCCGGGCGCGGGACGCGCTGAAGAAGAGCGCGCGCTGGCGCGAGACGTCCGCGTTGCCGCCCGCCGGCGACGCGCTGTACCAGCACATGATGGCGCGCCCGGGACCGCCCGCCCAGACGGTGAGCGAGAAGAAGTCGCCCACCGCCGCGCCGGTGAAGACCTTGGCCGCGGTCTACACGCGCCCGTACCAGTGCCACGGGTCGATCGGGCCCTCGTGCGCGCTCGCCCAGTGGCAGGGCGGCCAGCTCACCGTGTGGACGCACAGCCAGGGCGTCTTCCCGCTGCGCGCGGATCTGGCCAAGGTGTTCGGCATGGACGCGAAAGACATCCGCTGCATCCACGTGGAGGGCGCCGGCTGCTACGGCCACAACGGCGCCGACGACGTGGCCCTCGACGCGGCGCTGGTGGCGCGCGCGACCGGCAGCCGGCCGGTGAAGCTGCAGTGGATGCGCGACGACGAGTTCCAGTGGGAGCCCTACGGCTCGGCCATGGTGATGAAGCTCTCGGGGGGCCTCGATGCTCACGGCGGCATCGTCGACTGGACCCACGAGCTGTGGAGCCATCCCCACAGCACCCGGCCCGGTCCCGCCGACGGCGTGAATCTGCTGGCGAGCTGGTATCTGGCCACCCCGCTCAAGCCACCGTTCCCGGCCGACGTGCCGCAGCCGACCGGCGGCTCCGACCGCAATGCCATCCCGCTCTACGACCTTCCCAACGTGAAGGTCGTGAAGCACTATCTGCCCGAACAGCCGCTCCGCACCTCTGCGCTCCGCACCCTCGGTGGATACGCCAACGTCTTTGCCCTCGAGTCGTTCATGGACGAGCTGGCGGCGGCGGCCGGTGTCGATCCGGTGGAGTTCCGCCTCCGTCATCTGAAAGATCCGCGCGCCCGCGGCGTCATCGAGGCGGCGGCGCAGCGCGCCGGCTGGGCGCCGAATGCGCGGGGCAACGGCCGCCGGGGCCGGGGCGTCGCGTTCGCGAAGTACAAGAACCTCGCCTGCTACTGCGCGCTGGTCGCCGATCTCACCGTCGATCCCACGAGCGGCCTGGTGCGGGTCACGCGGGTGGTGGCGGCAGTCGACGCCGGGCAGATCGTCAATCCGGACGGCGTGCGCAATCAGATCGAGGGCGGCATCATCCAGTCGGCGAGCTGGACGCTCAAGGAAGCGGTGCGCTTCGACCGCACGCGCGTCACCACGCGCTCGTGGGCCGACTATCCGATCCTGCGCTTCGACGAGGTTCCCGAGGTCGAGGTGGTGCTGCTCGATCAGCCGAACGAGCGCTTCCTCGGCGTGGGCGAGGGGGCGCAGGGCCCGGCCGCCGCCGCCATCGCCAACGGTATCGCCAACGCGACGGGCAAGCGGATGCGCGCGCTCCCCTTCACCGCGCAGCGGGTGAAGCAGGCGCTGCAGGCCTGACCGAGTAGACGCTGAACCAGCGCAGCCACGGCCGGACCGGCACGATCGTCCTCGAGCACGGCGAGCGTCCGAAACACCCCTGGGGGCTCCTGGCCGCGGCGATGGTGATCGTGGGCGTCGCCATGGGCGCACTGTTCTCGCTCGGCGTCTTCCTGGCGCCGATCCAGACCGCCACCGGGTGGAGCCGGACGGACATCTCGGCCGTCGCGCTGCTCGCCTGGGTCACCTTGGGGATCGGGTCCTTCTTGTGGGGCGCGCTGTCCGACCGGATCGGGCTCCGCACCGTGATCGCGGTAGGCGGCCTCGTCCTGGGTCTCGGGCTCGTGCTCGCGAGTCGGGTCACGGCTCTCTGGCAATTCACCGTCGCCTACGGCGTGCTCGTCGGGCTCGCGGTGGGAGCGTTCTACGCGCCGCTGACGGCCATGGTCAGCAGGACCTTCACGACGAATCGCGGGCTCGCGATCGGCCTGGTGTCGGCGGGCGCTGGCCTGGGCAACTTCGCCGTCGCGCCGCTGGTCCGCTGGCTGATCACCCAGTACGACTGGCGCACGGCGATGCTCGTGCTCGGCGACATCGCGTGGCTGACGACGATCCCGCTCGCCCTCGTGGTCGGCGCCACCGCGGCCGGCCGCGGGGCGGCGCCGGTGACGGCCGGATCCGAGGCGCCCGAGCGCGACCTGGAGCTCCTCGACATCGCGCGGAGCCCGCAGTTCTGGCTCATCGCCCTCGTGCACTTCGCCTGCTGCGTCGCGCATTCTGGGCCGATCTTCCACATGGTCGCGAACGCAACCGATCACGGTGTCGGCATGATGACGGCGGCGGTGGTGTTCGGCTTCGCGGGGCTCGCCTCCATCGGAGGCCGGATCGCCACCGGCCTGATCGCGGATCGAATCGGCTCGAAGCGCACGCTCGTCGCCATGCTCACTGCTTCAAGCGCCGGCGATCCTGCTCTACGTCTTCATCCGCGACGCCACGAGCTTCTACCTCCTCGGACTCGTCTTCGGCGTCGCCTACGGCGGCGTCATGCCGCTCTACGCGCTGCTCACGCGCGAGTACTTCGGGCAGCGGGCCATGGGCGGCGCCTACGGGGCCATCTACATGCTGCAGGCGATCGGCATGGGGCTGGGCACGTACGGCGGCGGCTGGCTCTACGACCGCCTCGGGGGGTACGGCTGGGCCTTCGCGTCCGCCGCGGTGATCGGCGGCGCCGCCGTGCTCTTCGCGCTCGCGCTCCGACCGCCGGCGGCCACGCTGTCCCGCGCGGCGCCGTCCCCCGCCTGATCGTCGGGAATCGAGCGTGGTGTCGCAGCGAATTCGAGTTCGTACCCCGGCAGGCCACACGATCACGGGGCGCTTCAGTATGCGTCGCCATGCGCTGGTCGACCTGGGTATGGCCTATGCGGTCGGACACACCTCACCGCTCGTCCCCGTCGGCCGCGCGATCCCATTCATCGCCTAGAAGCCAGGCCGCAGCGCTGGATATGGGGGGGACAGCGCGATAGAATCCGTCGCGATCGCCACGGATTGAGGAGGGACGCGATGGCTGACAAATGGCTCGACCTAGCGCCCAAACCGGGGCCGCTCGTGACCGGGAAAGAATGGCACGTGTTCCTGAGCTACCGCTCGGTGAACCGGCCATGGGTACTGGCGCTCTACGACATCCTGAGCGGGCTTGGCTACAAGGTGTTTTTGGATCAATACGTGCTGACCGCGGCGGCGCCGCTCGCCATCTCGCTAGGAGACGCCTTGGATGCCAGCCAGAGCGCGGTGATGATCTGGTCCGGGTACTTTACCGATTCGGCGTGGTGCAAGCAGGAGTTCGCAAAGCTGGAGACAATGCAGAACGCTATGCAGGGTTTTCGCTACGTCATCGCGCGCATCGACGAATCGGAGATTACGGGCTTGGCGGCGACGAAGCTGTGGATCGACTTCGCCAGGCAGCGCGAGGGCCCCGCCGGGAGCGGTTTGCTGTCGCTGTTGTATGGCCTGGAGCAGCAGGCCCTGCCCCCCGCCGCGGTGAAGCTGGCGGCTCACGTGGATGAGCAGATGAAGGACGGGTTGTTGAACATCAAGGCCTGTCGCGACGCCGGCGACGCGGAGACGCTGGCGGCACTGGGGGAGACGGACGACATGGCGTGGACGGGATCGCCAATGCTGTTGTGCGCAGCGGCGGAAGGATTGATCGCCATGAAGAAGATCCCCGAAGCAATGAAGACACTCGATCGCGCCGAGCAGGCGTTCCCGAAAGCCTTGCGGCCGAGACAACTGCGGGGGCTGGCCCTGGCCCGGAGCGGACAGACGATGAAGGCGCAGTTGACGCTCGGGAAGCTCTACGCGGCGGGAGAGATCGACCCCGAGACGCTGGGGATTCTCGGCCGGACCTGGATGGATCGATACAACCAGACCGGCGAGAGGACTTTTTTGCTGAAGTCGCGCGACTTGTACCGGCAGGCGTTCGAGGCGTTCCCCAATGACTACTACACGGGCATCAACGCCGCTTCGAAGAGCCTGCTCGCCGGCGAGAAAGAGACCGCGGCCCAGCTCGCGGAACGCGTGCAGAAGCTTGTCGGCGACAAGCCCGTGCCCGGCGACTATTGGAAAACGGCGACCGTCGCGGAAGTGCAACTGCTGCAGGGAAAGATCGAGGCCGCGGCAACGCTGTACCAGGCAGCCGTGCTCATTGCGCCGCTCGATCGCGGGAGCCATGAGTCGGCCTCCGGTCAGGCCAAGCTGCTGCTGCTCGCGCTGGGAGCGACCGAGGCGCAGAAAGCGCTGGTGGCGGCGGCGTTTTCGACGGCAAAGGCGGCTGGCGAGTAGAGGGACACGAGCTCGAACCCCTCACGAGTAGGGCAACGTTCAGTTCACGACTCGATGCCCGATCCGGTCGATCACGAAAATCGACCTGCGGTCGCCGTCGGCGCGCAGGCTAGGCCGGGCCGCGGACAATCCAGCGTGGTGCCCAAGCCGTACGGCAGTCCCGTCGCCTTCGACTTGCCAGCGGCGACGCCCAGGTCGGGGCGGGTGACACACCTCGACGGCCTGACGAAGAGCCTTCCCTACCCCTTCACGCCGCCGGCACCCCAGCCCTGGATGAGGTAGCGCTGGACGGCCACGAAGAAGGCCACCGTGGGCACCGTGATCATCACGCCGGCCGCCATGATCATGCCCCAGTCCACGATGGTGGCGTTGAAGAGGTCATTGACACCGACGGGCAACGTCTTCAGCTCCTCGGAGGTGATCAGCACCAGGGCGAAGAGGAAGTCGTTCCAGGCCAGGATGAAGGTGAAGATGCCGGCGGCGATGAGGCCGGGCAGGGCCAGGGGCAGCACCACGTACCACACGGCCTTGCCGCGGTGGGCGCCGTCGACGAGCGCCGCTTCCTCCAGCTCGAGGGGGATGCTCTGGAAGAAGGCGCGGAGAAGCCACAGGCAGAAGGGCAGGCAGAAGGTCGTGTAGGACAGCACGAGGGCCAGGTGCGTGTTGGCGATGCCGACCTGCCTGACGAGAATATAGAAGGGGATGATGATCATGATCGGCGCGAACATGTAGGTGAGCAGGATGAGGCCGGCGATCTTCTCGCGGCCGGCAAACGTGTAGCGCGTCAGGCCGTAGGCGCCCAGGGCGGAGACGGTCAAGGTCAGCAGCACGGTGGTGAGCGACACGGCCAGGCTGTTCTGGAAGAACAGGAGGAAGTTCGTCTCTGCCATCAGGCGCGTGAAATTGGTGGCGGTCGGATGCGCGGGGACGAGGGTCGGCGGCGTGGCGAAGATCTCCCCGGAGGGTTTGAGCGCCGTGGAGAGCATCCAGAGGAGCGGGAAGGCGGCGACCAGCAGCAGCAGGGCGCCCGCTCCGTAGAGCCCGATGGCCCGCCGGATGACCGGGCCCCTCACGACCGCAGCTCCTCGTCGCGAAACAGCCGGAAGTACACGCCGGTGGCGGCCAGGAGCATGCCGAACATCAGCACCGCGAGGGCCGCCCCCATGCCCGCCTGCAGATAGGTGAAGCTTCTCGCGTAGGCGTAGACGGGCAAGGTGCGGATGTAGCGGCTCACCGCGCCGTCGCCCGCCATGAGCCACACCGTGTCGAACTTGGTGAACATCCAGATGCTGCGCAGCAGGATGATCACGAAGAGCACCGTGCGCGTGGCGGGCAGAGTCACGTGCAGGAAGCGCCGCCACGCGGTGGCGCCATCCACGCGCGCCGCCTCGTACAGCTCGGGCGGGATGGTCTGGAGCCGCGCCAGATACGTCACCACCACGAAGGGAAAGAACTGCCAGACGCTGGTGATGATCAAGGACGACATGATGTAGTCCTTGCCCAGCCAGGCCACGGGCGCTGCGCACGAGGCCGGCCACCAGCAGCAGGTGATTCACGAGCCCGAAGGAGTCGTTGAGCAACCACTTCCAGAGGATGACGGCCACGATGGTGGGAATCAGATAGGGGAAGAGCACCACCCCGCGCAGGAGGTTGCGCCCACGGAAGGCCTCGTTGAGCAGCAGCGCCGCGGCCACCCCCAGCACGAGCTGGAACACCATGGTCACCGCGGCGTAGACGACGCCGTAGTAGACGCTCGACCAGAACTCCGGATCGGTCGCGAAGTAGCGGTAGTGTCGGAGCCCCACGAAGCTCTGCGCGGGCATGAAGGCGTGCTTGTCGAAGAGGCTCAGCCAGAGGTTGTAGAGGATCGGATAGAGGATCAGCCCCCCGATCAGCAGCAGCGAAGGGGCCAGGAGGAGCCACCCGGTCGAGGGCGTTCTTCCTCACTGGCCCCGCTCCGGCGCTGCGGGCTACGACCAGCGCTTGAAGTTGAGCTGGGTCAGCAGCTCCTCGGCGCGCTTCTGCGCGCGGTCGGCCTCCGCCTTCGGATTCTTGCCGCCCACCATCACCTCCACCACCATGTCGGCCACGATCCCCGACCCGTCCAGCTCGGCCAGGAAGGGCAGCACGTTGTCCTCGGGGCGGGTGAAGCCGATGGGCAGGAAGCGCTTGTCGCGCAGGCCCGTCACCATCACGTCGTGCCACGGCCGCCACTTCTTGATGCGCTCGTTGGCCAGGTAGGCGGGGTCGTTGAGCATCGACTTGAAGATCGGCGTCAGGTGAATGGGCACCGAGTGGCAGTAGGCCAGGTAGTAGTCCTTCTTGTAGAAGAGGCGCAGGAACTCGAGGGACTCGTTCGGGTACTTCGACTGGGTGAACACCGCCCAGTTCTCGCCGTCCATCGCGGAGATCCCCCGCTGACCGGAGGGGCCGTGCGGGCGCAGCATGGGCGCGAAGTGCTCGGGGTCGCGCGTGCCCTCCGGCGCGTACTTCTCGATGTAGCCGATGGTCCGCGCGCCGCTCAGGTGTGCCATGGCGATCTTGCCGTTGGCGAGGGCGGCCAAGGTGTCGAGGTATTTCTGACCGGACCAGCCCGCCGGCATGAACTTGTTCAGCTTCTGCGCGTACTCCAGCGACTCGATCATCGACTTGCCGTTGAGCTGGGGCCGCCACGTCTTGGCGTCCACCCAGGTGCCCCCGTTGCCGGCCAGCCACTCCGCCGGGTGCACGAAGCCCATGTAGAGCTTTTCGCCCGGCATCTGGACGGCGAAGCGCCCGCTCTCCGTCAGGGCCTCGGCCAGCTTGAGCATGTCGGCGTAGGTCTCGGGCGGCTTGATGCCCTTCTTCTCGCGCAGGTCGCGGCGCTCGGCGAAGTACGTGGCGCCCATGGCATGCGTCACGCCGTAATACTTCCCGTCGAAGTACTGCAGCTTCAGGGTCGCCTCGTGGATGTCGCTCTCGCCTAGCGCGCGGATCAGCTCGTCCATCGGCCGCAGCAAGTCCCTTGGTGTACAGCGACGCGGTCATGAACGGATTGAGGTGCGTGAGGTCGGGCGGGCTGCCCGCGGCGAGCGAGGCCAGCAGCTTGGTGTTGAGGTCGCCCCAGCCGAGAGCCTGCTGCTTGACCTTGAAGCCGGGGAACTTCTTCTCGAACTCCGCGATCGACGTGTCCTGGATCACCTTGACCGTCTGGGGCTCGACTTCCGTATGCCAGACCTGAAGCTCGCGCACCTGCTGGCCGAGAGCCGCGGGCGCGCGACCGAGCATGGCCGCGGTGGCGCCCGCGGCGGTCCCGGCGAGGAAGGTGCGACGCGAGACGGGGTGCGGACTGCGCGAGGCGTCATTGCCATGGCTCATCCCTCCGTGATCGTCGGCGGCGGCGTCCGGTGAAGCGCGGTCGGCCCGTGCGGACTGGCGAGAGTCTAGGCGCAGGCCCTGGGAGTGTCAACGCGCGGGCACTCCCGCCTGCGGTCGATGGCCGACCGGGCGCCTATCCGGCGCGCCGCCCGCGCACGGTGAGGTGCTCGAGCTCGTCGAAGTACGTGGGAAAGGTCTTGGCCACGCAGGCCGGGTTCTCGATCACGACCGGCTCGCCCCCACACGCCGCCAGGGAGAACGCCATCGCCATGCGGTGGTCGTTGTACGTGGCGATCGAGGCCGGCCGGATGCGCTCGGGCGGATGCACGACGAGCGTGTCGCCGCCGACGACCTCGGTGTGCGCGCCCAGCTTGCCCAGCTCGGTGGCCACGGCGGCCAGGCGGTCCGTCTCCTTCACGCGCCAGGTGCCAATCCCACGCAGGGTGGTCGGCCCCTGGGCGAACAGCGCCGCCACCGCCAGGGTCATGGCCGCGTCCGGCATGGCGGTCAGGTCCGCGTCGATGCCCGCCAGGGTTGCGCCGCCCTCCACCTCGATGGCCGCGGGCTCGAAGCGAATCCGCGCGCCCATGCGCTCCAGCATCTCGGCGAAGCGCGCGTCGCCCTGCAGGCTGTCCGAGCCGCAGCCCTCGACTCGCACCTTGCCGCCCGTGATGGCGGCGCCCGCCAGAAAGTACGAGGCGGACGACGCATCGCCTTCCACCAGCACACGGCCGGGTGAGCGGTAGCGCTGGGGCGCTGGCACCTCGTAGCGCAGGGCCCCGGATTGCCTGACCTCGACGCCGTAGCGCTTCATCAGCGCGAGCGTCATCGCCACGTAGGGCTGGGACACGAGCGTGTCCGTGATCTCGATCGCGACGGGTCCGCGGGCGAGGGGCGCGGCCATCAGCAGGCCGGAGAGAAACTGGCTGCTGGTGGCACCGCTGATTCGCGCGGTGCCGCCGGCCAGGCCCGCCGCCTCGATCCGCACGGGTGGATAGCCTTCCCGCGCCAGATATGTCACGCGCGCGCCGAGCTGCCGCAAGCCCGTCACCAGAGGGCCGATGGGCCGCTCGTGCATGCGCAGCACACCCTTGAGCACGAATGTCCCCTGGCCTGCCGCCAGCACGGCGGTCAGCGGACGCATGGCTGTGCCGGCATTGCCGAGGAACAGCTCCATGGGCTCGGGATGGCCGATGGCGTCGCGGACATCAGTTCTGACGGGCGGGGCGTTCAATGGCCCGGCCTTCCCCGTGACCCACATGGCACCGCGCCCGCCTGGCCGGCCGCGCACCTCGACGCGCAGCGCGCGCAGCGCGGCCAGCATCACCTCCGTGTCTTCGCTGTCGAGAACGCCCCACACTTCCGTCTCGCCCTCCGCCAGGGCGCTCAGCAGCACGATACGGTTCGACAGGCTCTTCGAGCCCGGCAGCGAGAGCGTGCCCTGGAAGCGGGCGATCGGCTGGACCGCGAGGCGATCGGGCAGCACGGAGCCATCGTAGCGCGGGTCCTGGACGCTGGCCAAAGCGCGACGATCGCCAGGGGGGTGTTCTATGTCGGAGAGGCGCTACCCCCTCGCGTCCGGGCGATTCACGTTCCGGGCGGCGACATCCGGGAGGTCGCGCGCCTCATCACGGAGACGGGCTACGCGGGGCCGCCGGCTGCCGGACGAGCCTGATCGGCCCCTTCGGTCCTTCGGGATAGTCGCGCTCGGCCTTCCCGACGAGGGCGTCGCCCTCCACGGCGAGGGAGAGCTCCTCGAACCCGTCCATCGCGTTGGTGGTCGGCAGGCTGAGCCAGAGGATGAGCTGGCTGTTCACGTAGCCGACCCGCGCCGTGAAGGTACTCGCCCGGGGACCCTCGGGACTGGGGTGGGTGATGGTGCCGGAGACCTGCATCTGAGGGAGCCCGCCGACCGACATGGTCCCCAGGAAGAGCCCGCCCTCGGGCGGGGCGGCTCCGGAGCTCTGGATGACGAGGGTCGTCGGCAGGTCGCCCCACGCTCCCACATAGGTTCCCAGCAGATTCGGACTGGGCGGTGGCACCGGCTCGAACTTGTTGGCACAGGCCGCCGAGAGGAGGATCAGGGCCGAGAGGAACGCTCGAACCGCGAATCTCGAGGTCACGGGATGGGAGCGTAGAGTCGACCGGTCACCCTGTCAACGGGCCGGGGCCTTTGCTATCGTGCCTGCACCGGCCTGACCCGCAGCCGACGGGAGTGGAAACCCATGGCAAAGAACGGGTTCAAGATGATCGACGCCGAGATGCACGTGATGGAGCCCGTGGACCTCTGGGAGCGCTACATCGACGCCGAGTTCAAGGCGCGCGCACCCCGCCGGCTCAGCGAGCGCCGCTGGGACATCCGCACCATCGTCGAGGGCGAGGTCATGGCGGCCATGCCGCGCGGCGACTGGCCGGCCCTCTCGGACGTCGAGGAGAAGACGCTCGGCGATCGGTACGCCGAGGAGATCGCGCGGAACTTCGATCCCGCCTCCCAGGTGCGCGCGATGGACAAGGAGGGCCTCGACCTCGCCATCCTCTTCCCGACCTCGGCCATGTACATCACGGCCTTCGACACCATGGACGCGCGCTTTGCGGCCGCCGCGTGCCGCGCCTACAACGACTGGCTCCACGACTACATCCAGGCGGCCGACCCCACGCGCCTCTTCGGCGCCGCCGCCATCTCGCCGCACGAGGTGACCAGCGCCGTCGCTGAAACGCGGCGGGCGGTGAGCGAGCTCGGGATGAAGGCGATCTTCCTCCGCCCCAACATCTTCAACAACCGGCCGTGGCACGACCGGTACTACGACCCGCTCTGGGCCGTCTGTCAGGAGCTGAACGTCCCGGTGGGCTTCCACGAGACCACGGGTTCCCGCATGAAGGCGGCGGGCACCGACCGCTTCCAGCAGATGGGCATCGCCCACATCTCGACGCATTCCATGGAGCAGATGCTCGCGTGCATGGACGTCATCATGGGCGGCGTGATGGAGCGATTCCCACGCCTGCGCTTCGCCTTCCTGGAGGCGCAGTGCGGCTGGCTTCCCTTCTGGCTCCACCGCATGGACGAGCACCACGAGTGGCGCGAGCCTTCGGCGAGATGACGCACCTCTCCATGCCGCCCTCGGAATACTTCCGCCGCCAGGGGTTCTGCGCCGTGGAGTGCGACGAGGAGTTCGTGAAGCACGTGGTGGACGCCTTCGGCGACGACAACCTCGTCACCACCACCGACTATCCTCACGGCGACTCGAAGTACCCGAAGGCGATGGACCGCTTCCTCACCTTGCCCCTGAGCGACGCGAGCAAGAAGAAGATCCTCTGGGACAACGTGCTCCGGCTCTACGCCCTGTAGGGCCATGCAGCTCGGGTTCATCGGCATCGGCAGCATCGGCCGTCCCATGGCCGGCCAGCTCCTGCGCGCCGGCCACCAGCTCACCGTTCATGATGTCCGCCGCGAGCGCGCGGCCCCGCTGCTCGCCGGCGGGGCGCGGTGGGCCGACTCACCCGCCGCCGTTGCCGCCGACTGCGAGGTCGTGGCCACCTGTCTCCCCGGCCCGATAGAAATGGAGCAAGTCGCCCTGGGCCCCCAGGGGATTCTCGAAGGCATCCGGCCCGGCGCCCTCTACATCGACCACACCACGAACTCCCCGCTGCTCGTGCGCCGCGTCCACGGAGCGCTCCAGGCGCGCAACGTCGACATGCTCGACGCCCCGGTGAGCGGCGGCACGGAAGGCGCGCAGACGCGCGACCTCCTCGTGATGGTCGGCGGGGAACCCGCGGTCTTCGAACGGGCCCGCCCGATCCTCGAGGCCCTCGCGGAGCGCGTGCGCCACGTCGGGCCGATCGGCTGCGGCTCCGTCTGCAAGATCTTGCACAACTGCGCAAGCTTCACCCTCGATCTCATGATGGCGGAGTGCTGGACGGTCGCCATCAAGGCCGGGGTGGCGCCGGAGATGATCGTCGACGTGTTCAAGAACGCCGCCCTCGGCCAGATGATGAGCCTCAACGTCCGCCTGCCCGCCACCTACCTGCGCGGAAACTTCGACCCCCGCTTTGCTCTCAAGCTCGCCCGCAAGGATCTCGGCCTGGCCCTCGAGCTCGCTCGAGCCTACGACACCCCGATGCGCCTGGGCGCGCTGTGCGAGCAGGAGATGGTGGAGGCCATGGCCCGGGGCTGGGCCGACCGCGACGCCTCGATCTTCCTCACCCTCCAGGAAGAGCGCGCCCACGTCCAGGTGCGCGTCCCGCCGCCCCCGGACGGCGCCTGACCCCTCCCCTGGTCCCTCCGCGACCGCGAATGCCGCGCAGTTGACATCTGATGATGTCACTTACATCATCAGTCATCATGCCGCGAACCACGGTCGACATCGCTGCCCCTATCCTGAAGGAGATCAAAGCTCTCCAGCGTGAGGACGGCCGCCCCCTCGGGCAGATCGTGTCGCAACTCCTGGCCGAGGCCTTGAGCCGGCGCTCGGCGGCGCGGAAGCCGCACGAGTTTCGCTGGATCTCGAAATCCATGCGGGCACTCGTGGATCTCGCCGACAAGGAGGCCCTGCACGCGGCGCTGGACCGAGGAGACGGCTGAGCTACTCGGTCGACGCCAACGTCTTGCTGTATGCCTCCGACCGGGCCAGCCCGCGTCATCAGGTGGCCCTGCGCTTCCTCGAAAAACGAGCGTCCGACCCCGATGTCTTCTGCCTGGCGTGGCCGACCCTGATGGCCTATGTACGGATCGCGACCCATCCGAGAATCTTCGCGGAGCCTCTCGCGCCCATGGAGGCGCTCGACAATGTCGAAGCCCTCATGAGTCTCCCGCGGGTTCGTGCCATCGGGGAGGGGGAGGGGTTTCTCGCGGCGTACCGCCAAGCCACCGACGGCCTGGTCGCCCGCGGCAATCTCGTGCCCGACGCTCATCTCGCGACACTGCTCCGACAGCACGGGGTCCGACGCCTGTACACGACCGACGCCGACTTCAGGAAATTCGACTTCCTGGAGGTGCGCGACCCGTTCGCGGGAGGGCCGCGAGCACGGCCACGGCACGCTCGAGCTCGGCCTCGAGGTCGAGATGCAGCCCGGCGAGCGTCGCCGGAGGATCAGCGCTGAACAGCACACCGACATCGACGTCGCTGGTCGCGGTCGCCGCACCGCGGGCAACACTCCCGAACAGGTAGGCGGCGGCAAACCCTCAGGCTCGCGTCGCCACCACCGGCGCGCCGGCGAAGGCCGGCATGACCTCGCGGGCGAAGCGGCGGAGGGTGGCCCGCCCGCCCGCGCTGTTGAGCAGCACGTACTCCGCGCCGACGTCGCGCAGAGCCTGGAGCTTGTCGGCGATCTCGTCCGGCGTCCCGTAGAGCGCTCCGGCCTCCGCGTCGGCGGCGGACAGGTGGCGCGCCCGCCCCTGGCCGTCGGGGCCCTGCGCCAGCCGATCGATCCGCTGCCGCCCCGCGACGCGAGCCGCCACGGCGCGCTCGCGCTCCTCCGCAGTCATGACCACGTTCACGGAGCGCGTCACGCCCACGCTCAAAGGGTCGAACGTGCGCCCGCGAGCCTCCACCTCGGCCCGGAAGAGGGCGATCCGCTCGCCGATCTCCTCGACGAGGGCGAACTGGTCGAGCAGGAGGCTGTAACCGAGGGCCGCGACTTTCTTGATGGAATCCGGGCTCCCGGCCCCCATCCACAGGCGGGGGTGGGGCTTCTGGGCGGGGGGAGGCTCGACGACGACGCCCTCGAATTGCCAGTGCTTGCCGTGATGTGACCACGGCGTGTCCGAGGTCCAGGCCCTGAGCATCACCTGCAGCGACTCGTCGAACCGTTCGTCCGCCTCGGCCATGGGGACGCAGAATCCCGCGAACTCGTTGTAGCGATAGCCCTTGCCGATGCCGAGATCGAGCCGGCCCCCCGACAGGAGGTCGAGGCTGGCCGCTTGTTCGGCCAGCAGCACGGGGTTGTGCCAGGCGAGCACCATCACCGCCGTGCCCAGCCGCAAGGTGGTGGTGCGCGCCCCGAGCCAGGTCAGGAGGTTCAGGGTCGCCGACACCTGGCCGAAGCCCGTGAAGTGATGCTCGACGAGAAACGTGCTGTGGTAGCCGAGGGCCTCGGCCTCCACGTTGTTCTCGATGAACTCGCGGAAGCCCGTGCCGCTGTCGACGTCAGGGCCGCCCCGCTTCGCCTGGGCACTGCCGAAGAGCCCGAACCGCATGGTGTCATTCCTTTCTCGTCAGGGCCGTCGCCGCGCTGAGGGCGCGCGTGGTGGAAGTCACTCGGGCAGCGGGACGAAGATCGAGACGCGCGGCTCCGGACCGACCTCGCGCGTGACGTGCCCCTGGCCCGTCACGTCCTCGGCGATCAGGATGTCGCCGGGGCCGAGCCGCCGCACCGTGCCGTCGCCGATCTCGATGTCCACAGCACCGGAGAGCGTGAACACCGCCGCCCGGCCTGGCGCGTGGTGCCAGGGATTGGATCGCGTCGGTTCGAACCGGCGGATGACGATGCCACTGCCGGGAATCAGCTCCGTGCCCTCGGACTTGTCGCCCCGCGACTCGAAGGGCGGATGAACCTCCTCGAAGTGCGACTGACCGTCGGATCCCGCATAGATGCGAATGATCGCCATGTGCTCTCCGATCTCGAGGTGGACCTGGCCGGGTGGCGCCCGACCCCACGCGTTTCTGGGAGCCGCCATTATGACTCGCTCTGGGCCGCCTGTCAGGACGCGTGCACCCCTCGCCCCGGGGTATCATTCCGGGACCGACCGAGAATCCGACAGGCGGATATCAATGACGGCCGGCCCGGCGCTCATCGGCGGGCGGCCGTCGTCAAGGAGGGCCCCATGCCGCTGACCGAGCTGAACCACTACTTCGTGCGAGCCAACGACCTCGAGAAGACCAAGGACTTCTACTGCGACGTGCTCGGCTTCGAGGTGATGCCGCGGCCCAACTTTCCGTTCCCCGGCTACTGGCTCGGAGTGAACGGCAAGATCCAGGTGCACATGGGCCCGGACGGCATCGACAACGCCCACCTGTACTACCTCGGCACACCGAAGGATGCCGTCAAGGACCACGCGGGAGTCGTCGACCACATCGCGTTCCTGGCCAGCGAGCCGGGAGGCTTCATCCGGCGCTTCAAGGAGCGCGGCGTCGAGTACCGGCCGCGGGCGCTCCCGGATGCCGACCTCTACCAGATCTTCGTCACGGACCCGAACGGGCTCACCATCGAGCTGAACTTCTTCGGGCTCAAGGAGATCGCGGACTGGGGCGGCGAGGACTACACGAAGATGCCCCAGGTCGCGGAGATGCCCGCGCGCTGAACACGGAGGGCCCACCGGGGGGATGACTCGACCGATGCAGGGATTCCCCCCTGCCCCGGAACAGCAGGTCACGCTGGCGAACTGGCGAACCGCGCCGTTCAACCGGTGGGCGTTTCATCACGTGCGCGAGATCGTGCCCTCGGCAGACATCCCGAGCGATCCCGCCCACGCCACGGAGTTCGCATCGAACCTGGCCGATCTGCGCAGGGTGCAGATCGGAGGGCCCGGGAAGACACTGCCGTCGTTCGCTGAGTTCCTCGACGAGACGGGCACCGACGGTCTCGTCGTCGTCCACCGCGGCCAGATTCTCTTCGAGTACTACGCCAACGGGATGACCGCCGAGGCCCCGCACATCCTCATGTCGGTGTCGAAGTCGCTGCTGGGTCTGTTGGCCGGCGTCGTGGCCGCCCGCGGCGATCTCGCTCCCGACCGCCTGGTGACAGAATACGTTCCCGAAGTCGCGAAGACGGCCTATCGGGGCGCCACCATCCGCCAGCTCCTCGACATGCGAGCCGGTATTGCCTTCGACGAGGACTACCTGGCCACCTCGGGGTCGATCATCGCGTACCGAAAGGCCACCAACTGGAACCCGCTCGACCCGGGGGAGCGCCCCTCGGATTTGCGTTCGTTCTACCAGGAGATGACGGAATCAGCGGGGCCGCATGGCGGACCCTTCAATTACGTCTCGCCGAACACGGATCTGCTCGGCTGGGTGATCGAGCGCGCGACGGGCCGGCGGTATGCCGATCTGATGAGCGAGTTGATCTGGAAGCCCATGGGGGCCGGGCGCAGCGCCTACATCACCGTGGATCGGTTGGGGGCGCCGCGCTGTGCGGGCGGCATGTGCGCAACCGTCCGCGATCTCGCGCGCGTCGGGCAGCTGATCGTGGAGGGCGGTGCGCGGGGCCGTACGCAGATCATTCCGGCCGGCTGGATCGAGGACATCGCGCGAAATGGCGATCCGGAGGCCTGGGCCGCGGGCAACGCCGTCGACTATTTTCCCGGCCTCCCCATCCGCTACCGAGGTCAGTGGTACGTGCAGGACGGCGAGGCTCCTCTGCTGTTCGGCCTGGGCATCCACGGTCAGAATCTGTTCATCGATCGCCGTCACGGAATCGTCATCGCCAAGGTCTCGTCTCAAGCGCTGCCGATGGATCACGCGCGCATCGCGCTGACCATGCGCGCGGTATCGGGAATCCGTAGGTTTCTCGCCAACGCCTTCGCGGGCTGAGCCCATCCAGCGAGGCCGTGAGGCCGGTCACACCTCCGTGAGCAATTCCTCGACGCGGGCGAGCAATGGACTGGCCAGCAGAGCCGGTTGGTGAGCCGGCAGGTCTACCCACACCGGGAACTCCCGCCCGGTGATCTTGCGGACCTTGGTGACGCCGCCCAGCGACATCATGGTCTGCCACGCGTCCGCGAGATCCGGGTTGGCCAGCAGCAACAGTCCGCGCCCCAGATAGCCATCGGCGATACCCGGCAAGGTCACCCCCGCCTCGGCCATCGCTCCGGCCCAGTCGTCTGAAGCGAGAAACCGCCGGGCCGCCCCGGCCTGCCACGCCAGGGCGGGACACAAGCCCGGGCCCGTCTCCTGCAGGGCCGCCAGCCAGTGCAGGCGGGCGTGGTCGAGGAAGCGTCGATACGCGTCGCCCACGCCCTGCGCGCCCTCCTCGTGCTCCTTGAGGAGGATCGACGGGAAGGGCGAATCCGGCAGGCTATACGCGCGGATCAGCGATCCCGGCAGGGGGCAGCCGAAGGGAGCCACCCGCGCGAGGAAGCTCGTCAGGGCCTCACCGGCGATGACGGCGCCCGGGATGGTGAGCAGGTAGTGGGTGGCGAGCGGCCCGGTGATGGACGCCAGCCACACCTCGCCGACTGGCCATCCCTGGCCGTCGCGGTCGTCGTCTATGCCCATCTCCGCGCTGCGGCAGAGCCGGTGCCGGAGACGGCCGTTGCTCGAGATCATGGATTCATGCTCCTCGCCTGCGCACGACGCTCCGGATGCAGCGATTGCGTCGTTGAGGGGATACGGATAGCATGCGTGACATTGATCTCCAAGGAGGATTCGCATGGCCGAAGGTAAGGTCCACGTCGAGATCGTGTACTGCGTCGTCTGAGGGTACTTCCCGGTGGCCGTCAGTGTGGCGGCCGAGCTCTCCTCGATCAACTATCGCGAAACGGCGATCACGCTGACCCCGTCCGATACCGGCCGGTTCGAAGTGTACCTCGACGGCAAGAAGGTCTACGACCGGAAGGAGGCGGGGGCCGTGGACTTCCTGCCCGCCCTCCGGGAGATCCACAAGATCCGGGACAGCATCCGTCAGGTGTTCGCGGACGCGCCGCCGGCGGCTGCGGCCCACTAAGAACTCCGCCAACGAACCGGCGAAGGCGGGCGCGGCGCGGTGTGGTCTGCGCCGCGCCCGGCCGGCGACAAGGAGAGCGACATGGCCCTGGGCATCCACCACGTGCATCTGAAGACCCGGGATCCCAAGCAAACGATGCAGTTCTACGTGGATAACCTGGGCGCGACCCTGATCGCCGAGGTCGGCTCTCGCGGCTACCGCGTGAACCTGCACGGGCTGATGCTCAACATCACCACCCTCATCGACACCCAGAGCCGCGAGCAGCACTACGGCATGGAGCACATCGCCGTCGACACCGACGACTATGCCGGGATCTTGGCCCGGCTCCGGGCCAATGGCGTGCGCGTTCTCGAGGAGTTGCCGGCCACCAACGGTCGGCGCGTCTGCTTCCTGGAGGCCCCCGATGGCGCGCAGATCGAAGTCATCGAGAAAGTGTAGCCCGTGGGCGTCCACCGTCAGTTCGCCCAGACTGACGTAGTCAAGCAACAGGTCGCCGCCCACTGGGATCGCCGGGCGCCGCACTTCGATGCGGACTTCGGCCACAGCATCCGCACACCCGCCGAGCGCGCCGCCTGGGACCGCATTCTGGATCTTGTCCTCCCGGGCCGAAGCGCGCTCGACGCGCTCGACGCCGGCTGCGGCACCGGCTTCCTCACCTTCGAGCTCGTGGCCCGCGGTCATCGCGTCACCGGTGTCGACTTCGCGCCGGCGATGATCGCCGAGGCGCGGCGCAAGGCGGCAGCGCGGGGTGTCTCCGTCCGGTTCGAGGAGGCCGACGCCGAGCAGCTCCCGTTCGGGCCCGGCCGCTTCGACCTCGCCATCAGCCGCCATGTGCTCTGGACGCTCCCGCACCCGGAGGCGGCGATCGACGAGTGGATTCGCGTCCTCCGACCGGGAGGGCGCCTCGTCGTCGTGGACGGACAGTTCGACGCCAACGCCGCGCCGCCGTCGACGGAAAATGCCCGCACGAGCGCTGAGTACGCGGCGGTCGGCGACCAGCTCCCATTTCTCGGAGGCCGGCCGCGGGAGGAGATCGAGGCGCTGCTGAAGGCGCATGGCCTCGTGAACGTGGGCGGCGATCCCCTCCTCGATCTCGTGGCGGCCCAGGAGCAACGAATGGTCGAGGAGGGACTGGAGCGGCGCACACGCCGGCGCTACGTCGTCTGGGGCGACGTCGCGCGCTGACGAGTCCGGGTCTATCGGCGAGGTCGGATCGCAGCCCCGACGACGTCCTGCCGTACGATATCCCGCCACCCCGGCCGTACGAAGAAAGAGCCGTGAATGGAAGAGGTTCGCCTCAAGCCCCGCTAGGAGGTCTTGCGATGTCCCAGTCGTCAAAGCGCATCGAGCAACTGGCTCCGGAGCTGGACAAGATCATCTCCTCGTCGGAGCCCATCCAGGAGCTGGCCGATGGATTCGGCGGGCCCCAGGGGCCGGCCGAAGGACCGCTCTGGTGGAAGGAAGGCCGCTATCTGCTGTTCAGCGACATTCACAACAACAAGCGGATGAAGTATGTGCCCGGCCAAGGCGTCTCCGTGTTCCAGGAGCCGACGAACCGGGCCAATGGCCTGACCAGAGACCTCCAGGGCCGGTTGCTCGCCTGCGAGCACGACACGCGGCGAGTCACCCGACAAGAGCTCGACGGCAGCCTTACCGTGATCGCGAACAGCTTCCAGGGGCGGCAGCTCAATCGTCCCAATGACGTGGTGGTCAAGTCCGACGGCTGCATTTACTTCACCGACCCCTGGACCAGTCCCTCCCCTGCCCAGCAGTGGGATCTGACCTTTTCCGGCGTGTACCGCATCACGCCCGACCTGGGCACCATGACCCTGCTCATCGATGACTTCGTGTTGCCCAACGGCCTCGCCTTCTCCCCGGATGAAGGGGTGCTCTACATCAACGACACTCGCCGCGGCCACATCCGGGCCTTCGACCTTCTGCCCAGCGGCACCCTCGCGAAACAGACCGACCGCGTCTTTGCCGACTTGCGGGGCAGCGAGCCCGGTGTCCCCGACGGGATGAAGGTGGACGTGGAAGGCAACGTCTATTGCGGCGGAGCCGGGGGGCTATGGATCATGGACCCGCGTGGCAAGAAGCTGGGCCGCATCATTCATGGGGCGCCGGCCACCACCAACCTGGCCTTCGGCGGCGATGACTGGAAGACCCTGTACTTCACAAGTCGGTCCCATCTGGGCGCCGTCAACGTGAAAATTCCCGGCATCCCCGTGCCGACCCTGACGACGATAGGTCCGCCGCGTCGCAGCGCATGTGGCGCGACGTCCGTCAGCGGTAGCCGCCGAGGCGAACGGCGTAATGCCGAGATGGTGCGAGTCGCCGCTTCCGAGGATCGACGGTCAGCCCCAGGGCTTCGAGCGTTTCCACACCGAGGATCGGCTCGGCGACGTCACCGACGAGGATCGTGGCCGGCGCCTCTCGTTCCCCGATCCGGAAGATCGCGGTACCGGTGTCGAGCTTGACCTGCCGTCCGTCCGCGAGTGTGACCGTGACCGAACGCCGGAGGCGCTTGATGCCGACCGCCCGGGCCATCGCCTCCGGGATCACGGAGAACGTCGCACCGGTGTCCACGAGCATGCGGACCGTGACCGCCTTCTCGGCCGACACCTTGACGCGCTGGTGGATGTGACCCACTGTTCCTCCGGCGACTTCGCTCAAACGTAGGCCGCGCGGAGGGTCGCGTCAATGTCCACCGGCCGATACGCTCTCCCGTGTGTGCAGATCATCGATCTGCGACACTATGACATGGCCCTGAAAGACACGATCTCCCTGGGCATGTCCCTGCCCCATCGCTCCCCCGATCCGATCGACATGCGGGCGGTGCGCCAGGTCGCCCAGCGCGCCGACGCCTTGGGGTTCCGCGACCTGTGGGTGACGGAAAATACGCTGGACCACGTCTTTTGCTTCGACCCCGTGGTGGTGCTGACCTACGCGGCCGCGGTCACCACGGCGATCCGCCTCGGCGTGGCCGTGGTCGTCCTGCCCGTGCGCGATCCCATCCCCATTGCCCACCAGGTGGCCACCCTGGACTACGTGAGCAACGGCCGCGCGATCCTCGGCGTTGGATTGGGCCGGGATCACCATTACACGCAGTTTCAGGTACCCCGGGAGCACCGCGTGCGGCGGTTCCGGGAAGGGGTCGAGCTCATCAAGGCGCTGTGGACCGAGCCGAAGGTCAGCTACCGGGGCAGCATCTTCCAGCTCGAAGGCGGCACCATGGCCCCCAAGCCGGTGCAGAAGCCGCATCCGCCGATCTGGTTGGGCGGCGGCCATCCCGATGCGCTCCGCCGCGCCGCCGCCATCGCCGATGGGTGGATGGGCGCCGGCGGCTCGAGCACGGCTGACTTCTCCCGAAGTGTCCCTCTCCTGAAGTCACATCTCGAGAAGGCTCGGCGCGACCCGGCGACCTTCCCCATCTCGAAGCGGGTGTTTCTCTCGGTGCACGAGCGTTCTGATGTGGCGCGGGCCGAGCTCCACCGCTGGTTCAGCACCGTGTATCACAACCCCGATGGGACCGATGCCTCGGGTGTCCACGGCACACCGGAGCAGGTGCGGGAGCGGCTGGAAGAGCTGGTGGGCATGGGCGCCAACCACCTCCTCCTCAACCCCGTTTGCCGCTATGCCGAGCAATTGGAAGCGCTGGCCGCGGTGGTGGGGTTCTCCTAGCCAAGTCGGCGATGCAGGTCCACGCGATCGGGCAGCAGCGGGCCAAGCGCGATCTGGAACTCTGATGGAGGACGACATGTCGCTGCGAGACAAGGGTGCCATCACCGGCGTGGGCGAGACGGCGTACAGCCGCAATTCAGGCCAGAGCGTCGTCGCGCTCCAGATGCAGGCGGCGCTGGCGGCCATCGCCGACGCCGGGCTCACCCCGAAGGACATCGACGGCATCATCCCTTACGGAACCAGCGGGGTCGTGGCCGAGGACTTCGTCACCAACTTCGGCATCCCCGACCTCCGCTTCTCGGCCACGACGCCGATGGGCGGCGCGAGCTGCGTGGCGGCTGTCCAGTGCGCCGTGGCCATCATCAGCGCCGGCATCTGCCGGCACGTCCTGATCCCGCTGGGCCGCAACGGCGCCTCGGAGAGCCGGATCGGCTTGCGGGTGCGGCAGCTGCCGCAGTTCCGCATGGTCGGGGAGTTCGAGATGCCCATCGGGGCCATCGCGCCCGCCCAGCTCTACGCGCCCATGGCGCGGCGGCACATGGAGCTCTACGGGACAACCTCGCGCCAGTTCGGCGAGATCGCGGTGACGACCCGCCGCCACGCGGGGCTCCACGGCAACGCGATGATGACGACACCCATCACGATCGAGGACCATCAGCAGTCGCGGATGATCGCCGACCCGCTGCGGCTGCTCGACTGCAGCCTGGAGAGCGACGGCGCCGCCGCGGTGGTCGTGAGCGCGTCCGAGCGTGCCCAAGATTTGAAGAAACGGCCCGTGTACGTCTCTGGCGTGGCCGAGGGCCATCCCGATTCGCCGAGCACGATCACCCAGCGTCCCGACATCACGACGTTCGGCACCGCCAAGGCCGCGCCGCGCGCGTTCGCCATGGCCGGCGTGACACCGGCGGACATCGACGTCGCCGAGATCTACGACTGCTTCACGTTCAACGTCCTGTGCCAGATCGAGGACCTCGGCTTCTGCAAGAAGGGCGAGGGCGGGGCGTTCGTGGAGGGCGGCGCGCTGGGGCTCGGCGGCCGGCTGCCCGTGAACACGCACGGCGGGCTCCTGTCGCAGGCGCACATGGCGGGTCTGAATCACATCGTCGAGCTGGTGCGACAGCTCCGGGGCGAGGGCGGTGCTACCCAGGTGCCGGACGCCGAGGTCGGCCTGGTGACCGGCTACGGCGACATGGGCGACGGCGCCGTGGCCATCATGCGACGAGGGTGACGCGATGGCGGAGGACGCGTACACCAAGCCTCTTCCCGAGCCGGGCCGCGACACCAGACCGTACTGGGACGCCCTCAACGAGGGGCGGCTGGTGATCCAGCAGTGCGCCGCGTGCGGGAAGCTCCGCCACTATCCGCGACCGGTCTGCGACGCCTGCTACTCGATGGACGCCACCTGGCGCCAGATGTCGGGCCGAGGCTCGGTCCACAGCTGGACGGTTGCCCACCATCCGTTCCATCCGGGGTTCAAGGCCGAGCTGCCCTACGTGCTGGCGACCGTGGACCTGGAGGAGGGCGTCCGCATGATCGCCCAGCTCCGCGGCATCGCGCCCGATGCCGTCACCGTCGGCCTCCCCGTCGAAGTCGCCTTCGAGAGAGCGACGGACGAGCTCACCTTGCCTGTCTTCCGGATGATCCGATGACGCGATTGGCCGGCAAGGTGGCCCTCATCACGGGTTCCGGGAGCGGCCAGGGACGGGGCGACCTTCCAGCGCGCGGACGTCTCCAAGGCGAGTGACATCGAGGGGCTCGTGCAGGCGACGACTCGCGCGCACGGCACCCTTCACGTCCTTTACAGCAACGCCGCCATCTATGGAGGCGGTCTCGACGACTTCGTGACCGAGCTCACCGAGGATGGCTGGGATCGGATCGTCGACGTGAACAAGGGCGTGTTCCTCTGCTGCAAGTTCGGGATCCCGGCGCTGGTCGCCTCCGGCGGGGGGCTCGGTCATCAACATCGCGTCGGCCGCCGGCCTGATCGGCAGCCGCAACCGCTCGCACGCCTACAGCGCGACCAAGGGCGGCGTCATCTCCCTCACGCGGGCGATGGCCGTCGCCTACCCGTAGCCGAAAACCACCTATTTCCCGGTTTCACAGATGGACGAACCAGGCGATAATGCCCCAGCCTCTCCAAGGGAATCGGCTCGCGGAGCTCCTCGGTCGCATGGAGGGACCGCCCACATGGGTGACGCGCAAGGTAGCCCGGTTCACCGCTCGCTCGACGCCAACTTCGCCTCGAATTCCGGCGGGGCACGTTGACTTCGTGACGCCCTGGCTACTGTTGCATGTCGGCAGGGCCAGGCCCTCACCGCGACAGATGCCCGGACGCCAGGTGCGTAGCCCCAGGAAGAGAGCGGTGCGCCTCGCCGTGTACAGCGGGGCCCTCCTCGGCATCTTCCAACTTGGTGTGGGCCTCATGGCGCGCGCCGCCTCGCACGACGTGATTGTCGTGCCGATACAGGGGACGGTCGACGACGGGATGGCGCATATGGTCGCACGCGCCGTCGCCGACGCCAACGCTTCGCATGCCGCCGGGCTGGTCCTCGACATCAACACGTCTGGGGGCCTCGTCAGTTCGGCGTTCCAGATCCGCGACGCGATGTTCCGCGCCCAGGTGCCGACCGTCGCATATGTTGCGCAGCGCGCCTTCTCGGCGGGGGCACTGATCACGCTGTCAGCGCAGAAGATCGTGATGGCCCCGGGGGCCAGCCTCGGCGCGGCCGAGCCGATTCCCAAGACGGTCAAGACGGTCGCGGCGTTACGCTCGGAGTTCGCGTCGACCGCGCAGCGCAACCATCGCGATCCGACGCTGGCGTCGGCTATGGTCGACGCGACCGTTGATGCGCCGGCCTACAAGCCGCCCGGCGCCATCCTGTCGCTGACCGCCGACGAGGCGAAGCGCGCGGGTTACGCCGATGCCATCGAGCCGACGCTTCGAGATGCCCTGCGCTTTGCCGGCCTCGGTCAATTGCCGCTGCGTACGGCGCAATACACGTTCGCCGAGCAGGTGGCACGCTTCGCGACAAACCCCATGATCAGTGGCCTCCTTCTTACCCTCGGCTTCATGGGCATCACGATCGAGATGCTCACGCTGCACGGCATCGCCGGATCCGTCGGAGTCGGCTCGCTGGCGCTGTTCTTCGGAACGCATCTCTATTCCGGGTTTTCGAACTCACTCGTGATCACCCTGGCCATCCTCGGCATCGTGGGAATCCTGCTGGAGTTGCACGTCATCCCCGGGCATTTCGTGGCCGGCGTCATCGGAACAATCGCGCTCCTGGTGGCGGTGGTGCTGGCCTTCGGTTATGGGTTCCTCTCGGTCGCGCTGCAGTCGCTCGCCGTTGCCGTCGTGCTCTCTGCGCTGATGATCTGGCTGTCGTGGTGGATTTTTCCCCAGAGCGCTTTCGCGCGGCGTCTGGTCTTCAGGACCGCTCAAGGCCCCGAGTACGTGACCAGTTCCGACTACTCCCGGTTCCTCGATCGTACCGGCCACGCGGCGTCCTATCTGCGCCCAGCCGGCGTTGCCACCGTCGACGGTGAGCGGCTCGACGTCCTCACGGAGGGCGACTTCATTCAAGCGGGAACCCCGATTCGCGTCAGCCGTGTCGAAGGCGCCCGTATCTTCGTGCGCTCTCTTCCCGCGGAGAAGTGAGGGGGACTGATGGCCGCTGTCGGTTTCTTCAGCGCGGTGGTGATCGTGGCGGTCATCTTCGGGTTCCTGGTCTTTTTGTACTACTTTCTGCTGGGAATGTGGATCCGCACGATCGCGGCCGGAGTCCCCCTGCCGATCGTCGCGCTCATCCGCATGCGGCTGATCGGTATTCAACCGAGCGTCATCGTGACGAACCTCGTGCGCTCACGCAAAGCCGGCTTGGCGTTGACGGTCGACCAGATGCAGTCTCATTATCTGGCCGGCGGCCGTGTCGAGAAGGTGACGCTGGCCATGATCGCGGCCCAGCGTGCGCAGATTCCGCTGGAGTGGCAGCGGGCCGCGGCCATCGACCTGGCGGGCCGTGACGTGCTGGAAGCGCTCCAGACGTCGGTCACTCCCCGGGTCATCGAGACGCCGGTCTTTCAGGGGGTCGCCCAGAATGGCATCCAGCTCAACGTGAAGGCGCGCATCACCGTGCGCTCGAACCTCGATCGATACGTGGGCGGCGCGGGTGAGCTCACGATCATCGCCCGCGTGGGTGAGGGTGTCGTCTCAGCGGTCGGCGCCGCCATCGATCACAAGGAAGTGCTCGAGTTCCCAGACCGCATCTCCAAGCAAGTGCTGGCGAAAGGGTTGGATGCGGGGACGGCGTTCGAGATCGTGTCGATTGACATCGCCGATGTGGACGTGGGCAAGAATATCGGCGCTGAGCTGCAGATGAGCCAGGCCGAGGCCGACCGCCGCATCGCGCAGGCCAAAGCGGCAGAACGACAGTACGCCGCGCTCGCTGCCGAACAGGAACAGAAAGCGGAGACGCAGGCGATGCGCGCCAAGGTCGTTGCCGCGGAGGCGCAGATCCCGCAGGCGATTGCCGAGGCCTTCCGGAGCGGTAACTTGGGGGTGATGGACTACTACCGGCTCAACAACGTCAAGGCCGACACGGAGATGCGCGGCGCGATCAGCCAGGGCGTCGCACCCGAGCAGCCGCAGCCGTCGCAGGCGCTGACGGCTCCGCTGTCAGCCCCGCCGAAGTCGAGCTGAGGTGGACGAGTTCATCAGCTCGACCGTCGATCGCCTAACGGCGACGCGTCAGCAGCAGCTCGGCCCGCGCCAAATCGAATGGTTGCGCCAGGCCGAGCAAGACCGGCGTCCGACCCTCACCGTGACACCCGATCCGTCAGCGTCACCAGCCACGCCCGTCGAGAACCACACAGTGGATCCGGCCGGCCTCCTCGCCGGACTGCGTGCCGGGCCGTCGCTGCTCGCATCGCTCATCGCCCATGAGGTCCTTGGCCCGCCGCTGGCGCTGCGTCCGAGCGGGGAGTCGCCGCGCGGGGTGTGGTAGCGGAGCGACGCGCGCAGACGATCTGACCGACTCCGCTCCCCTGTCTCATCCGCCCTTGCGGCACTCGATCACCCTTTGAAAGCCCTATCCTCCCCGCGGGTCAGCTCGGCGGTGTGGAGAGGGTGACGTCGAGCGCTTGAGCGCGCTCGGCCGTCCGCGCGACCTCGCGCGCGACGCCGAGCGAGGCGAACAGCGCGTGCGCCTCGCGGAGGCTCGACGCGCAGGCGACCGGGTCGGCCCCGGCGCGGGCCGCCTCGGCGAGGTCGAGGTGGGTGCGCGCGATCTCGAGTGGCATCTCGATCTCAGTGAAAGCCCGGAGCGCCTCCTCGAGACGGGCCCGCGCCTCCGCAGGTGCACCTCGCGCCAGGGCGATGCGGCCGGCGGTGCGGAGGGTCGTGGCGATGACGAGCGGGTAGCCCACCTCGCGCGCGATCTCCTGCGCCTGGCGGGCGAGGGTCTCGGCGGCGGCGAACCGGCTGACGGCGTGATACGCGTCGGCGAGCTGGGCCTTGAAGACCGCTTGCACGTGCCGGGAGAGGTACGCGGTGGCCATCCGGTCCGCCTCTTCCAGCATGGTGACCGCCTGCGGCCCGTCGCCGCGCTCCAGGTGGGCGCAGCCCAACCAACCAATCGACAGCGCCCGCTCGTATGGCTCAGGCGCCAGCTCGACGGCCTGCCGGCACCAGGTGATGGCCGTCCCGAGATCGCCGACCAGTGTATCGAGGAAGCCGAGCATGCGCTGCACCGGATGCGCGGGTCGCCGGTGGTCTCGTCGATCGCGTGAAGC
>CAWKCA010000036.1:0-61026 GCA_963848005.1 uncultured Candidatus Rokubacteria bacterium | reverse complement strand
ACGAAGGGATTTCCCGGCGGGGACACATAGGGCTCGGTCGAGCCAGGCGGCGGATCGACATCGATCCGGAGGGGATTTTGCCCAGAAGATCGGTGGCCTTCTGCGCGCGCCGGTCGGGGTCGAAGGCGCCGCCGCCGTCGCCCGTTCCGATATACAGGAAGCCGTCCGGTCCGAACGCGACCATGCCGCCGTTGTGATTCGCGAACGGCTGCGGAATCACCAACAGGGGGCGCTCATCGGGGTGGGCCACGTCGCCATTGCCCGGCGAGACCCGGTACTCCGCGATGATGGTGGCGCCGTCCGGCTGGCGCGTGTAGTTCACAAAGAAGCGCCCGTTCACGGCGTAGCGAGGGTGAAAGCCTAGCCCCAGGAGACCTTGCTCATCGCCCGCCAGCACCCGAGGCATGATGTCGAGAAAGAGCGTGGGCTCCGCGGCGCCCGGCGCCAGCACCTTGACGCGCCCCGCCCGCTCCACCAGAAAGCCGGTTGGTGCCGTCGGGCGCATGCGTGACGAACACCGGGCTCTTCGCCGTTCGCCAGCACGGGTCGGAGGACGATCCGCGGCGCCGCACCCGCCTCCGCGGCGCCCGCGACCGAGGCCGCGAGAAGGGCAACGCCCTGGGAGCGCCCTGACACGCTGCCACCCGCGCCTCACCATGGCCCCTCCACCCTGCCACGCAAGAGCTGTGCCGCCGCGCCGACGTCGGGGCCCGCTGCGGCTCAGAATAGCAGCACGTGCAGCAGTCCGAGCGCCGGCCGGTTCGCTTGACTTCGGAGGGACCCTTCGTATCATCGTCGCGACTCGGCGACCCGCGCCGCGGCCACCACGACGCGAACTCCGCCGCGGGAACGCGGGGCGAGCCCCGCCCGTTCGTTGTTGGACAGCCGTGTCGCGGAGGAGGGAAGAGCCATGAAGCGCAGCGCACTGGCACTGCTGCTGGGAGTCCTGGTCCTCGCGCTCGGCGGGGATACCCCGCGTGGGCCCAGAGGCCCATCAAGTTCGGCTTCATGGCCCCCCTCACCGGTCCTGCCGCCCAGGTCGCCAAGGACATGGTCGACGGGGTGAAGATGTACTTCGAGGAGAACGGTTACCAGCTCGGGGGGCGCAAGGTTGAGCTGATCATCGAAGACACTCAGGCGCGGCCCGAAGTGGCCCTCAACAAGCTTCGAAAGTACATCGAGAGCGACCAGGTGGACTTCGTGGCCGGCGAAGCCTTCGCGCACATCGCCCTGGCCATGGCCCCCAAGGCCGACGAGTACAGATACCATGATCTTTCCGGTGGCCGCCTCCGATGACCTCACCCAGCGCCAGCGGGGAAGTGGGGGGGCGCACCGGCTGGTCCAGCAGCCAGCCATCGCACCCGTTCGGGGAGTGGGTCATCAAGAACACCAAGTACCGGCGCGTGGTGACCATCGCGGCCGACTACGCCTTCGGCTGGGAGGTTGTCGGGGGCTTCCAGCGGACCTTCGAGGAGAACGGCGGCCAGGTCATCCAGAAGCTCGGGTCCCCCTGAACGTCGCCGACTGGGCGCCCTATCTCTCCCAGATCCGCCGCGACGCGGACGCGGTGTTCGCCCTGGCCGTGGCCGCCGCCCAGCTCCGCTTCCCCAAGCAGTACGAGGACGCCGGTCTCAAGGGCCGGCTGCCGCTGATCGCCGGCGCGGTATCGTTCGACGAGTCAGCGCTGCCCCGCATGGGCGACGAGGCCCTCGACGGCCTGAGCCCCCTGATGTACAGCGCGGCTCTGGACACCCCCGCCATGAAGGCCTGGGTGGCGAAGTACAAGGCCAAGTACGGAAACATCCCCTCGTACTATTCGGAGACGTGCTACACGACCGCCCGCTGGCTCGACGTCGCGGCCAAGGCCGTGGGCGGCAAGGTCGAGGATCGCGAGGCGTTCCTGGCCGCTCTCAAAAAGGTCGAGCTACCCGACGCGTTGCGCGGGCCCATCAAGCTCGACGCGTACAGCAACCCGATCCAGAACATCTACATCCGGAAGGTCGAGCGCAAGGGCGGCGAGCTGCAGAACACTGTGATCTTCACCTACCCGGCCGTCTCGCAGTTCTGGAAGTGGTCGCCCGAGGAGTATCTGAAGAACCCCGTCTACACGCGCGACTACCCGCCCTGCAAGTATTGTTGAAATGGAGGGGGCGAGACGCCCTCTATCTTAATGGAGGGGGCCCACGGCCCCCCTCCAAACCTCCCCATTCGCGTTGCGCCCGACTACCGTCCAAATCTCCCCGGTCTCGGGGAGCCCGTACGTCTATAGCCCGAGGTAGCGGGATTTCACTTCGTGGTTGTGCTCCAACTCGGCGGGGGGCCGAGTGCACGATGCGGCCGCGCGAGAGGACGTGGACGTGATCGGCAATGCGGAGGGCCAGGGGCAGGTTCTGCTCGACCAGGAGGATCGACAGGCCCTCGCCCTTGAGGCGCTCGATCACCCGGCCGACTTCGCGGACGAGGAGAGGGGCCAGGCCCTCGGTGGGCTCGTCCATCAAGAGCAAGTCGGGGTTGGTGACGAGCGCCCGGGCAATGGCCAGCATCTGCTGCTCGCCGCCGGAGAGCTTGCCGGCGCGGTTCTCCGCGCGCTCGCGGAGGCGCGGGAACACCTCCATCACGCGGTCCACGGTCCAGGGCCCCCGCCGTTCCCTGATGGCCACGAGCAGGTTCTCGCGCACGCTGAGGGAGGGAAAGACCCGCGGCCCTGCGGCACGAGCCCGAGCCCCAGCTCCACGACGCGGTTGGACATCCATCCGGTGACGTCGCGGTCCTTGAACACGACCTGACCGCGGCGGGGCGGCGTGAAGCCTACGATGGAGCGGATCAGCGTGGTCTTGCCCATGCCATTGCGCCCCACCAGGCCGACGACCTGGCCGGGATCGATGCGCAGCGAGATGCCCTGCAGGACGTAGCTGTCGCCGTAGTAGGTGTGGATCTCGCGCACGTCCAGCATCAGGAGGCTTCGCGGGCGGTCACGCACACGTCTCGCGTGGAGAGGCTCCGCGGCGGATCGGGCGCGTTCCACATCACGGCGCCCCCAGGTAGATCTCCTGCACGAGGGGTCCGCCGTCACCTCGTCGCGCATGCCGTCGGCCACCACCCGGCCATAGTGGAGCACCGTGATCTGCTTGTGAGCTGGAAGGCGACGTCCATGTCGTGCTCGATGACCAGGAGCGTGATGGACGGATCGAGCTGCTTCAGCAGAGACGTCATCATGACCGATTCGGCGGGCGAGAGACCGGCCGTCGGCTCGTCGAGCAGGAGAAGCCTGGGCGCTCCGGCCAGGGCCAGGGCGATTTCTAGCTGCCGCTGCTCGCCGTGCGAGAGATCGCGGACCGTGGCGCTGAGCTTTTCGAGGAGCCCGACTTGCCCCAGCACGCGGCGCGTGACGTCCAGGACTTCCGGGTAGCGTCGGAGATCGCGGTGAAGGTGGAACTTCATGGGCCGGAGCCCCTGGACCGCGAGCAGGCAGTTCTCCATGACCGACAGGCGGGGGAAGAGGTTGGTGATCTGGTAGGTGCGCGTGAGGCCCGCGCCGCCCGCCGGTGGGGGCCAGCCGCGTGATGTCGCGCCCGAAGATCCGGATCTGCCCGCTCGTCACCAGTTGCTCGCCGCTGATCAGGCTGAACAGGGTGGTCTTGCCCGCTCCGTTGGGCCCGATGATGGCCCGGCGCTCGCCGGCGCCCACAGACAGGCTCACGTCGCTCACCGCGGTGAGCCCTCCAAACGACTTGGTGACGCCGGCCAGGCTCAGAACCGGCGCTCCCGCCGCTTTGCCGGCGTCGCTCACCGCCCCTGTGCCCCGCATGACTCAGGCGGGCGCGCGCCGCAGCCGATGCGCGACCACTGCACCCAGTCCCCGGAGGGCCCCCACGATTCCCTCCGGCGCGTACCGGATGGTGCCCACGTATACGAGGCCCAGGATCAAGAGCCAGCGCTGCGTGTACCCCGATACGAGGTTCTTGAGGAGCACAATCATCGCGGCGCCGATGGTGGCGCCGAACAGCGTGCCCCGCCCCCCCAGGGCCACCATGAGGAGGGTCTCGATCGAGACGGCCAGGTCGAGATCGGAGGGCGACACGTAGCTGTTGTAGTAGCACCAGAGCACGCCGGCAAACCCCCCGACCGCGCCCGAGACGAGGAAGGCGATGTACTTGTGGAGCCACACGTGGTAGCCGAGCGTGCGCATGCGGGACTCGCTTTCCCGGATGCCCACCAGCGTGTGTCCGAACGGCGAGCGGACGATCATGCGCAGCACGGCAAAGGCCAGCGCGAACCCCACCAGGACCAGATAGTAGTAGGGCAGGGCGGCCGCGAACGACCAGGGCAAGCCGAGGTCGGGTCGGGGGATCGACGAGATCCCGTTGTCGCCGCGAGTGAGGGAGACCCAGCGGTTGGCCAACCCCCAGATCACCATGCCCAGCGCCAGCGTGATCATCAGGAAGTAGACCCCCGTGGCCCGGAGGGCCAGGAGCCCGAAGATCGCGGCCACCACCGTGGCCAACAGGACGCCCACGGCGAGAGTCGTCCAGAAGCCCGCGCGATACTGCGTGGCCAGGATGCCGACGCTGTAGGCCCCGAGGCCCAGATACGCCGCGTGGCCAAGCGACGACAGCCCCGTGTAGCCCAGCATGAGATCCAGGCCCATGGCGAGGATGGCGTAGATCAGCGTCTGGGTCAGCAGCGTGAGGAGGAATGGCGGCAGGTACGGCGGCGCGATCACGAGCAGCGCCAGGGCCAGGGCAAAGCCGATCCGGCGGCGCCACACGACGGCCGGGGCGTCCATCGTCTAGACGCGCCCGAACAGCCCGGTGGGCCGGATGGCGAGGATGGCGGCCATGGGAGCGAAGAGAGTGAAGTACGACAGCTCAGGAAAGAGCGCCTTGCCGAAGTTGTCCAGCAACCCGACCAGGAGGGCCCCGATCAGCGCGCCCTTCAGGCTCCCCATTCCTCCCACGATGACCACGACGAAGGCATAGGACAGGATCTCGAAGTCGGCGCCCGGGTATACGCTCAGGAAGCCGCCGGCCACCACGCCGGCCACCGCGGCCAGCGCCGCTCCCAGCGCGAACACGCCGAGCGAGATCGCCGAGACGTCGATGCCGATCCCGCGCGCCATCTCGGCGTCGTCCACCGCGGCGCGCATCATGGCCCCGATCCGCGTGCGCTCGACGACCAGCCACAGGACCACGGCCACGGCCAGCGCCACCAGGATGAGAAACACGCGGTAGACGGGGAAGGCGAACACTCCAGCTGATATCGGCCCGACAGGAGCGCGGGAACCCGGATGTTCTGCGGGTCGCCGCCCCAGATGAGGAGCGCGAGATCCTGGAAGATCAGGGCCAGCCCCATGGTGGTGAGCACCTGGGCCAGCGCCTGCTCCTGCCCCCGGAAGCCCTTGAGGAAGCCCTCCCACTCGATGACTCCCATCACGGCGACGAGGGCGATCGCCGCGGCCATAGCCAAGAGGTAGCTGCCCGTGCGCGTGAGGACCGTCACGGCCACGTAGCACCCGAAGAGGTAGTGCGAGCCGTGCGTCATGTTGACGATGCGCATCATGCCGAAGATGAGGGTGAGACCCCCGCCGAGCAGGAAGAGCAGCGCGCCGTACGACACGCCGTTGAAGAGCTGCGTGACCCAGAATTCCATCCGGACGGGAGGCCCGGCCCGAGATTCTACTACACGGACTTGAGCTACCGGCACTCCGCGTACTTGCGGTCATCCGGCGACTCCTCCGGGTGCAGCTTGGAGATCGTCACGGTGTCGATGCCCGAGAACTACTTGGCATAGGCGGCGAGCATGTAGAGGACGTCCTTGGCCGGATCCGCCGCAACAAAGGCCCAGCCACCCGTGAACAGCATGTCGCCGGCCACGTCCCACACCGGCTGCGGGAAGCGCTTGACAGCCTTGATGACGGGCGGCGGCTCCCGGCTGCCCGGGGCTCGCGCTCGACCTCGACGCGCTGTGGGCCGAGATCGCCCGCCTCGGCCCCCCCGACCCCGCCGGGTAGCTGACCTCGCCCGGCGGGGTCACCCGGAAGTTCGGCCCTCAGATGGTCGAGTCAGTCGGTAAATGTACGCGTCGTCGATGAGCGTGCCGTTCACGGAGTTGTTGGTAAAGCGAATACCGCTGATTCCAGGACCAGTCGAGATAGCTTTCCGCACAAGAGCTACCAGTGGGTCGTTGTCCTTGACGAGTGTTACATCACCGGGTGCAAACACTTCCGAAGCGTCTGGGATCTTCCGGGGCTAGCGCCTGAACCCTTTGATACGCGGCATGTGGGCCATCGATTCGGACCTCCGGCGAGGCCATGACCAATCGCCACCGGTCGGACTCCGGAAAGTAAAACCAGAAACAGCCCGGAGCGCGAAACTTCTGACGGTCCAATAGCTCGAGTAGCTGGCGGCCAGCATCGAGCATTTGTGTCGTGAGGTCAGGCCTCACCATCGATTCCTCAACCAGGCCAGAACTCCGTAGCGCCTCGCAGTACAGGCAAAGTACAGATCCTGGGCTTCTGTGGCCGTGACGGTCGGGTTATACCGCGCGGCTGGAGGGGCGGGCCGGGAGTCCGCTTGACCGTGGCGACGCTCGGTAGCTGACGAGAGCGCTTGCGCACTGCCCACGCCGTCGGCGATGTTGGCCAGCGAGCCGCCGCGTTGCCTCACTCCACCCCGGCGAGCTGCAGCTCCTCGCGCGCGGTGGCAGCCGACGAAGTGGGCGGGGGCGATCTCCTGCCACGCCGGCGCCTCGGTCCGGCAGACCTCGATCGCGTAGCGGGCAGCGGGGGTGGAAGTAGCAGCCGCTGGGGGGCGCGGCGGGATTGGCCACCTCGCCCTGCAGCACGATGCGCTGCGAGCGCACGCGGGGATCGGGCTCGGGCACCGCGGACAGCAGCGCCGCGGTGTAGGGATGCTTGGGCGCGCTGAAGAGCTCCTCGGTCGCGGCCAGCTCCACCATGCGCCCGACGTACATCACGGCCACCCGGTTGCTGATGTGCCGCACCACGCTCAGGTCGTGGGCCACGAAGAGATAGGTCAGGCCGCAGCTCCGACTGCAGATCCAGCAAGAGATTGAGGATCTGCGCCTGCACGGAGACGTCGAGCGCCGAGACCGGCTCGTCGGCGACGACCAGCCGCGGATGCAGGGCCAGCGCGCGGGCGATGCCGATGCGCTGGCGCTCGCCCCCGCTGAAGGCGTGGGGAAACCGCCGCATGTACTCGGGGCGCAGCCCGACGCGGCGCAGCAGGTCGGCCACGCGCGCCTCGCGCTCGCGGCGGCTCCGTGATGCCGTGGACCAGGAGCGGCTCGCCGACGAGATCGAGCAGGGTCATGCGCGGGTTGAGCGAGGTGAAGGGATCCTGGAAGATCATCTGCATCTCGCGCCGCAGCGCCCGCAGCTCCGACCGGCGCGCACGCGCCCGAGATCGACCACCGCGCCGTCCGCCACCCGCATGAGGATCTCGCCCGCGGTCGGCTCGATGGCGCGCAGGAGACAGCGCGCGGTGGTGGTCTTCCCGCAGCCGCTCTCCCCGACCAGGCCCAGCGTCTCCCCTTCGTCGATGTGGAAGTCGATGCCGTCGACCGCGCGGACGTGGCCGACCGTCCGCCTCAAGAAGCCCTTGCGGATCGGAAAGAGCTTCTGCAGCCCGGCCACCCGGAGCAGCATCGCCGTCGGGGAGGGACGGCGGCGGGGCCGTGGACGCCGCGGCGCTCATTCGTAGAGGAAGCAGCTCACGCCGTGCCCGTCCGCCGACGGGGCGCAAGCTCGGCACCTGCCGCTCGCACCGCCCCGCCATGGCCGCTGCGCAGCGCGGGTGGAAGGGGCAGCCCGTCGGCCGGTCGTAGGGGTGCGGCACGGAGCCCGCGATCGGCGTCAGCCGCTCGCGCGATCTCGAGCGAATGCGGGGGATGGAGCGCAGGAGCGCCTGGGTATACGGATGCCGCGGGGCGTGGAAGATCTCGTCGACCGGCGCCTGCTCGACCACGCGGCCCAGGTACATCACCACCACGTCGGTGGCCATCTCGGCGATGACGCCCAGGTCGTGCGTGATGAGCATGATGGCCATCCCGTCCTCGCGCTGGAGATGGCGCATCAGCTCGAGGATCTGCGTCTGGGTGGTCACGTCGAGGGCGGTCGTGGGCTCGTCGGCGATCAGCAGGGTCGGATGGCACGAGAGGGCCATGGCGATCATGGCCCGCTGGCGCAGGCCCCCGCTCAGTTGATTGGCGAGCTGGTCCATCCGCTGCTCGGGCAGCGACACGCCCGACCCGCCGCAGCATCTCGATGGCCTTCGCGCGCGCCTGCCGCCGATCGACCTGCTGGTGCAGCATGATGGCCTCGATGATCTGGTTCCCCACCGTGTGGACGGGGCTGAACGAGGACATCGGCTCCTGGAAGATGAGCGCGATCTCCGCGCCGCGGATCGCCCGCATCTCCTGGCCATTCGGGGCCAGCTTCGCCAGGTCCACCATCTGGTCGGCCACCGCCATCCGGCTGCGCTCGGCCGCCGGAACTGGATCTCCCCCTCGACGATCCGCCCCGGCCGATCGACGATCCGCAGGATCGATCGGGCGGTGACGCTCTTCCCGCACCCGCTCTCCCCCACGATCCCCAGGGTCCCCTGCGGGTACAGGTCGAAGCTGACCCCGTCCACCGCCTTCACCGTCCCCTCGTCCTGGGCAAAGTACGTCTTCAGATTCCGAACGGACAGCAACGCCTCCGCGGCAGCGACGTCGGCACGCTCGCGGACGATCTCACCATCACGTCGCCCGCTCCGAGCGCCGGCTCAGCCGGCGCCACGATTCCGGGGGAGAGGCTGGAAGGAGCGCACGCCGCGCAGGCGTGCCGGCGACGACCGTCGGAAGGGGGGCGAAGCCCCCCTCCGAGCTTATCTTCCATAGGGATCGGCGGCATCGCGCAGGCCATCGCCGAGGAAGTTGAAGGCCATGACCGCGATGATCACGGGAACGGCCGGGATCAGCAGCCACGGGGAGATGGCCACCGCCTGGACGTTCTGGGCCTGCTGCAGGAGCACCCCCCAGCTGATCGCGGGCGGGCGCAGGCCCAGGCCCAGAAAGCTGAGCGCCGTCTCGCTGATGATCATCGCCGGCAGGGCCAGCGTGGTCGCCGCGATGATGTGGCTCATGAACGAGGGCACCATGTGCACGAAGATGGTCCGCATCTGGCTACAGCCCACCAGCCGCGCCGAGATCACGAAGTCCTCCTCGCGCAGGGACAGGAACCGCCCCCGGACGACGCGGGCCAGCTCGGTCCAGCCGAGGAACGAGATGATGATCGTGATGGCGAAGTAGACCTGAAAGATCGACCAGTCGCGGGGCAGCGCCGCGGCCAGGCCCATCCACAGGGGAATGGTGGGGATCGAGCGGAGGATCTCGATGACCCGCTGGATCACCGTGTCGGCGATCCCGCCGTAGAAACCCGAGAGCCCGCCCAGGACCACGCCCAGGACCAGGCTCATCGTCACCCCGACCAGTCCGATGGTGAGCGAGATGCGCGTGCCGAACATCAGCCGCGACCAGAGATCGCGCCCCTGCAGATCCGTGCCCAGCAGAAAGATCGTCTTGGCCGGCGTCGCGGCCCCCGTCGACGCCGATCAGGTGGCGCGTCATCGGGATCAGGCCGAGGAACCGATACTCGAAGCCCTCGGCGAAGAACCGGATGGGGATCTTCTCGCCGGGATCGGCGCGATAGACGCGCTTGAAGGTCAGGGGGTCACGGGCCCCCTTGACCGCGTAGACGTGGGGGCGAAACCGCCAGCCGTCGAACCAGTGGATGGCGCTGCGGGGGCATCAGCGAGCGCTGGGCCTCGGAGGCGTTGGGATCGGCATAGGCGAGGAAGTCCGCGCCGAGCACGATCAGATAGAAGCCCATGACGACGAGGCCGCTGGCCACGGCCACGCGATGCTTGCAGAACCGCCACCACGTGAGCTGCCACTGCGAGGCCACGAAGATGCGCTGCTCGTCCGCGGCGGCGACGGCGCTCGGCCCGCGCACGGGAGCGCTCGGCGGGATCGAGGACCAGGTCGGGCTTGGTGGCCATCAGGTGTTCTCGAGCCGGATGCGCGGGTCGATCCACACGAGAAGAATGTCCGAGAGCAAGGTGCCGATCACGGTCATGACGCCCAGGAGCAGCACGATCGTCCCCGCCAGGAACATGTCCTGCGCGATGAGGGCCTTCAGGAGCAGCGGCCCCACCGTCGGCAATCCGAGGACCAGGGACACGATGATGCTCCCCGACACGATGTAGGGCAGCGTGTAGCCGATGGTGCTGGCGAACGGGTTGAGGGCGACCCGCACCGGGTACTTCACGATCACCCGGGCCTCGGCCAGGCCCTTGGCGCGCGCCGTCACCACGTAGGGCTTGCGCAGCTCATCGAGCAGATTGGCGCGCATGATCCGGATCTGCTGCGCGGTCCCGGCCAGGCCCAGGATCAGCGCGGGGATCGGGCAGATGCTTGAGCAGGTCCCACGCCCTGGCCCAGCTCCACGGGGCGTCCTGGAACTCCAGGGAGAACAGCCCCCCGATGTGGGCGTTGAACAGGTGAAGCCCAGGTAGAGCAGCACCAGGGCGAGGAGGAAGTTGGGGACGGCGAGGCCGATGAAGCCCACGAAGGTCGCCGCGTAGTCGCCCGGCGAGTACTGGCGGACGGCGGAGTAGATGCCGATGGGCAGGGCCAGCACCCAGGTGAGGATCAGGGCGGCCACGGAGACCACCACGGTCAGCCACAGGCGCTCGCCGATCACCTCGGTGACGGGCCGCCGCCACTCCATGGACATGCCGAAGTTGCCCCGGGTGATCAGCTTGACCCACTTCAGTACTGGACGTAGATGGGCTGGCCCAGGCCGTACTGGATCCGCAGATTCTCCGCCTCCTGCTCGGTGACCACGCTGCCCGTCGCCGCCATCTGGGCGATGTACGAGGTGACGTAGTCACCCGGCGGCAACTGGATGATGGCAAAGGACAGGACGGAGATCGCCCAGACGGTGAAGATGGCGAGCAGGGCGCGACGTCCGATGTACGCGAGCATGGCAGAGCCCCTCGGCTCGTGAGCCCGGTCCACCGCCCGACGGGTCGGCGGTGAACCGGGCGCCCCGCGAGGCTGTCTACTTCTTCCAGAAGAAAGTCACCGGCCGGGAGATCGTCGGGGTCTTGCCGTCCGGGCTGTTGTACTGCCGGGAGGGGACGTTCCCCATGTTCGTCTTGGCCACCCGCACGCCCATGGAGGCCGGGCCCATGCCGATCACGCCGATGATGTAAACCTCCTCGGCGGCGATCTTCCAGACCTCCTTGCCGAGCTGGATGCGCTCCTTCTCGGGCACCCCGAAGGCCTTCCTCCACTTCTCCATCAGCTCGCGCAGGCGGGCCGGGGGCTCCTTGCCCTGGGTGCCGGCGGACTGGAACCACTTGCCGTAGAGCGGCCCGGAGGTGGCGACGCGGCGACAGTCGAAGGGGAAGACGTGGGCCGGGAAGGTGAACAGATGCTCGCTGCCGTCGTTGTTCCAGGCCCCGAGCTGTTGCTCGTTGGCGGCGGTCCGCTTGAATGCCAGACTCCGCTCGACCTCCTGGACGGTCAGATCGATGCCGATCTTCTTCCACTGCTCCCGGATCATCTCCGAGATCTGCGTGAACTGGAGGAACTGGCCGCCCAGGGTCATGATCTCGATGCGCAGCCGGCCCTTGCCGTCGGTGCGCAGCCGATAGCCCTCGGCGTCCTTCTTGGCCGAGGCCGATCTTGTCGAGCATCTCGTTGGCCTTCTTGACGTCGAGGGTGGACCAGAGCTTCCGGTACTCGGGCCCCGGGTTGTACTTGTTGCTGTCCGCGGGCACCACCGAGCTCGGCGTGCCCGTCCCCAGCCAGAAGGTCTCGTTGATCTGGTCGCGGTCGATGCCGAGCGACAGCGCGCGCCGGAAGTCGGCGGTGTTCATCCACTTGGCGATCTCCGGGTCGGCCTCGTAGCTCAGATTGAACTTGATGATCATGTCGCCGCCGTAGTCGCCGGGGTCGAGGTAGAGCTTGTAGTTGCCCCTCCCCTGGTTCTCGAGGAAGACGGGCACCTTGCCGAGGTCGAGGTGCCGCGCCTGGAAGTCGTACTCGCCGGCGATCGCCCGGAGGTTGATGACCTCCAGGTTCTCGGCCAGGGTCAGGACCACCCGGTCGATGTAGGGAAGCTGGTTGCCGTCCGTGTCCACGAAGACGCTGTAGGGGTTGCGCTCGAGTGTCCACGTCGGCGTGTTGATGGGGGTGACCGTCTTCCACGGCGTGAGGACCGGCAGCTCCGGGTTCAGCGCCCAGTCGTTCTTGACCAGGAACAGGCGGACCCAGTTGTCGAACTTGGCGTCCTTGACCTTCTTGTCGAGGTCGTCCTTGGAGACGTACTTCGGGTGGAACTGCTTCAGGTAGTGGGCCGGCGCGTAGCCGCCCATCCCGTTCAACCCCTGATGGGCCTGGCCGCCGAGGTGCCGTGGAGCCGGCCAGCACGTCGGGAAGCAGGTAGTACGGGTCGGGGAACTTGAACTTCACCGTGTAGGTGTCGACCTTCTGAACCTCGCCCGGCTTGCCGTTGATCGACATGGCGGCGGCGGGGGTCGGCACCAGGTCCTTGTTCCGGTAGATGTCCTCGAACCAGAAGACGAAGTCATCGGCGGTGAAGGGGCGGCCGTCGCTCCACTTCATCCCCCGGCGCAGGTGCAGGACGAGCGTCCGCCCGCCATCCTGCATCTCGCAGCCCCGGGCGATGTTGGGGGTGACCTTGTCGCCCGTGTAGTCCCAGAACAGCAGGTTGTCGGGCCCCGAGCAGCAGCGATAGCCGTTCCAGAAGTCGGCCGGCCCGGTGAAGCCCGCGCGCCACGTGCCTCCGTACTTGCCGATCTCGTGCAGCGGCTTGATGACCAGGGGGTCCTGCCCGATGCGCTCGGCCACCGGCGGCAGCTTGCCCGCCTTGACCAGCTCGGCCAGCTGCGGGGCCTCCTTCAACCGCCTTGGGCGCCTTTGCGGCGTCGGTGACGACCTCCGGGCCTTCCAGCTTCCCGATCAAGGGGCTCTTGCTGCCGCTCTGCGCGAGGGCCCCCGCGGCGATGGCTGCACTGAGCGCCCCCACCACGAGCGGCGACCGTGAAGCGGGACCGGAGCGTGCGTGTCCGCGGCGTGCGCCGAAGCTCGGTCATGAGCTTTCCCCTTTCATGCTTTGTGCTGTCCGAGGTGCTCGGGCCCCTGGCCAGGCAATCCTCAGCCCTCTGGGCTCCCTCACACCGCGTGTCCCTTGACTTCCTCTCGGTCCCTGGCGCGGGGGCCCGATTATCGGGACAATCCCGCGCCAAGTCCAGGCTCCCGAAGAGCTCTCCGTCAATCACGAGCCCGCGCGCTCGGCGATCTCGCGGATCCGCTGAAACGTCTGGATGCGGCGGCGATTGCCCTCCGGGAGCTTCGCCAGATCGTCCTCGGCGACCTTCATCCCGTACGCGCGATAGCTCGCCGATGGCCTCGTCGGCCAGCGGCGGCAGCGCCTGCTTGCGCGCGGAAGGCCGCCTCGATGAAGGGCGCCAGCTCCTCCATCTTGCGGCGCTCGCGCTCCGCCTCGCCCTCCGCGAATACCGGCATCACCTCGGCGGCGAACAGCTCGAGTGACTCGCAGATGTGCTCGTGGCGGTTCTTCCCGCCCTGCTGGATGAAGATCGTCTGGTCCACGCCGGCCTCCGTGAACGTGCGCAGGGTCTCGCGCAGCTCGGCGGGCGTGCCGATACAGCCGGTGCCGGCGCCCAGCACCTCGGTGCCGATCTGGTCGCGCACGGCCACGAAGCGCTCCCAGATGTTCGTCCGCCCCGGCGTGTGGGTCCCGAAGACGTAGTGGTGGGCGAGGGCGAACTGGAAGAAGCGGAAGCCGTCGGTCCCGCGCCGGCGCGCTTCCTCGGCGTCGCGATGGCAGGAGAAGCCGGTCACCATGGCGACGTTCGGATTGACGGTGTGGCCGATGGGCACGCACTCGCGCTTGAAGGTCTCGTAGTAGTCGGTCACCCACTGACGGGCCTCGCCGGGATCGATGAAGGCGAAGGTCAAGGCCCCGATGCCGAGCTGGGCCGCGAGGTGAATCGTCTCCCGGTTGGAGCAGGCGACCCACAGCGGCGGGTGCGGCCGCTGCACGGGCTTGGGGAGCACGTTGCGGCACGGCATGGAGAAGTACTTCCCCTGGAAGCCGGGATAGGGATCCATGGCCATCATGTTGGCGACCTGCTCGACGGTCTCCCGCCACATGGCGCGCCGCTCGGCGGGATCGATGCCGAAGCCTTCCAGCTCGGCGCGCGAGGCCGACTCGCCGGTGCCCCACTCGACGCGGCCGTTGGAGACCAGGTCGAGGGTGGCGATGCGCTCGGCCACGCGGGCCGGGTGGTTGTAGCCCGGCGGCATCAGCACGATGCCGTGGCCCAGTCGGATCCGGCGCGTGCGCTGGGAGCAGGCGGCCAGGAACACCTCGGGCGCCGAGGAGTGCGAGTACTCCTCCAGGAAGTGATGCTCGACCTCCCAGGCGTAGTCGATGCCGAGCCGGTCGGCGAGCTCGACCTGGTCGAGGGCGTTCTGGAAGAGCTCGAGCTCGCTGCCCTCCGCCCACGGGCGCGGAAGCTGGTGCTCGTAGAAGATCCCGAACTTCATCCGTCTCCTCCAATCGAGATGGGGGGCCTCGACAGGGCCCCCCAAACCCCCCGCGCTCGTCGCGCCCCGGGGAACCCGGGGCGCTCCTCGATTCAACGCCAGCTTGGGCGGCCCGACCCGCGCCCCGGCGCCTCGATGCTCCGACAGGCGCCGAGTCAGAACGGCACCGTGCCCTTGACCACTGCGCGGTGGAGGATGCGCCGGTGCCTGGTCATGTCGTAGTTCCGTGGGACCCTTCGGTCGCCGCTGGGATCATACCCCAGGTCGCGAATCCGACCTCTTGCGCTCGAAGCACATCTCGTGAGACTCCACGGTCAGTCGCCGGCTTCGGCCGTGCCGCGAGGCCGGGGGCCAAACACCAGGGAGGAAGATCATGCTCGATCTCGTCGTCAAGGGCGGACAGGTCGTGACGCCCCAGGGCGTCGGCACCTTGGACATCGGCGTACAGGACGGCACGATCGTCGCGCTGGGCTGGCCGGGCACCCTGGCGGCCGACGCGGGCCGGGTCATTGACGCGCACGGCCTGATCGTCGTCCCCGGCGGGATCGAACCGCACGCCCACATCTCCATCCCGGTGCCGGAGCAGTGGGCGGGACACCCGGACGTGATGACGCAGCCTCCGGAAGCGGCCAGCCGGGCCGCGGCCTTCGGGGGCGTGACCACCGTCGTCGACTTCGCCGGCGACCTCGCGCTCACGCGCGATCCGAGCGCCAGGCGCGTGCCCATCGCGGAGGCGGTCGAGCGGCGGCGCGCCGTCTTCCGGGGGCACTCCTACACGGACTTCGCGTTTCACTACATCCTGGCCGGCGAGGTCGCGCCGGAGACCGTCGGCGAGATCGGCGAGGCCATCCAGGACGGCATCGCCAGCTTCAAGATCTTCACGACGTTCCGGCCGATCCGCGTGCCCTACGGCCACCTCTGGGGCATCTTCGAGGAGGTGGCGCGGCGAGGCGGCATCATGGCCGTCCATGCCGAGGAGGACGACGTCGTCACCTACATGACGGAGAAGCTGAAGCGCGAGGGCCGGGCACAGGGTCACAACCTCCACCTCGTCCACAACAACCTCTCCGAGGACCTCGCCTTCCGGCACATCATCCGACTGGCCCGCCACACGGGCACGGCCGTCTACTTCGTGCACACCACGGCCAAGGAGGGCGTGGCGGCCATCGCCGAGGCGAGGCATCAGGGACTGCCCGTGTACGGCGAGGCGCTGCACAACTACCTCCAGTTCACCTGCGACGACTACAAGAAGCCGGGCGGCACGGCGATCCATACGTATCCGGCGATCAAGTTCGCCGACGACCGGGACGCCCTGCTCGCAGGCCTCCTCGATGGCCGGCTGGCCACCACGGCGACCGACGAGTACACCGTCCACAAGGCCTACAAGCTGGCCGGCGACACCATCGAGACCGTCTGCGGAGGCCACAACGGGATCGAGACGCGGCTGCCCGTGGCGTTCACGAAGTTCGTGGCCGAGCGCAAGATGCCGCTGACGCGCTTCGTGGACATCACCTCGGCCAATGCCGCCCGCATCCTCGGCCTCTACCCACGGAAGGGCGCGATCCAGCCGGGCAGCGACGCCGACCTGGTGCTCATCGACCCGGCGCTGAGGAAGACGATCACCTTGGGCGACCTCCACGCCGACGCCGACTACAGCATCTGGGAGGGCTTCGCGTGCCAGGGCTATCCAGTGACGACGATCCTGCGCGGCAAGGTGATCGTCGAGCAGGGCCGGCTGGTGGGCAGCTCGTCCGACGGCCAGTGGCTCGCGCGGCGGGTCTCGGGCGACGTGTTGAGCCGCCCGGCGGTCTGACGCGCGCGAGGACGTGAAGCTCGATGCGCGGTAGGCGCCACCGCGCGCCGGGCGCGCTTGGCGGTGAGAGCTGACTGGCGAAAGCTACCCGAGCCGCAGCTGTCGCATGTGCTCACAGCGCCGGCCGATCAGCTCCGGGGTCCCGATGTCGCGCCGATGGAAGACCGGCCCCTCGACCGCACTTGCGGCTTCCTCGGCAATGGCCTCGGCCTCGCTCAGGCTCGGCCCGATGCCCACAAAGCCAATCGCGCGGGAGCCGGTGAGATAGAGGCCGTCGGCCCTCTCGTCGATCGACGCGTGGTAGTACTTCATCCGATCGGACTGCGGGGGAACCCGCGCGAGGCTGATGCGCGCCCCCTTGACGGGCGCCTCCGGGTAGCCCTCGGGTACGACGTACTTGCAGACCGTGGCCAGCTTCTCGAACTCGACGCCGACGCGATCGAGCGTGCCCCGGACGATGGCCTCGCAGATGTCGACGAGATCGGTCTTCAGCAGGGGCAGGACGTTCAAGGCTTCGGGGTCGCCGAGCCGCGCGTTGTACTCGATCAAGCGAAGGCCGCGCCGAGTGACCATGAAGCCCCCGTAGAGGATCCCCCGATACCGCTGGCCGGTGTCGCTCAGCAGCGCCCGGGCCACCGCGGCGTTGATCGCGCTGGCCGCGCGAATGTCCTCGCCGGACAGGAAGGGAAGGCCGTGATCCTCGCACGAGTACGACCCCATGCCACCGGTGTTGGGCCCGCGGTCGCCCTCGTGGGCCCGCTTGTGATCCTGCACGACCACCATGTCGACCACGTGGACGCCGTCGCAGAACGACTGCAGGCTGAACTCCTCGCCGTCGAGCTTCTCCTCGATCACCACCGCCCGGTGCCCGGTCAGCACCTCCCGCGTGTAGGTCAGGGCCTCCTCGATCGATCGAAGATGCGCTCCGGAGACCTTGACCCCTTTGCCGCTGGTGAGCCCATCGGGCTTCACGGCGAACTCGCCGAGCGTCCTCAGATACGGCTCCACGCCATCGAGGTCCCGTGAAGATCCGAAACTCCGGATTGCCGGGAATCGCGTGGCGGGCCAGCAGCGTCGCGCGTGAACGCCTTGCTGGATTCGAGCTGGGCGAGGACCCGGCCCGGACCGACACAGGGGATGCCCCGCTTCTCGAGCTCGTCGACCACGCCCGCCTCGAGCGGGTCTTCCGGGCCGACGAATACGAAGTCCGGCCGGTACTCCTCCGTGCTCTTGACCACCTCGGCGAGGGCCACCGCGCGCGGCTTGCCGGACCAGGTCGAGAGGGAGTGTACCGCGCCGGTGATCCGCGGACTCGCCTGCAGCGTGCGCGTGACGGCCGAGGTCCGTCCATCCTTGCCGATCACTGCCGCTTTGACCATTGCCCGCCCCTTGGCGACCTCTGAGGAGATCGCGGCGCTCTCGAGAGGATTAGACCAGAGCCGCCATCAGTTCGTCTGCGACGGGGCCGCCGGGCGCGCGGCCCGCTTCGACACCGTCCACATGTAGATGACGTGCTCCGTGCCGTCCACGGTGAGCTTGGCCGATTGCTCGGGTTTCCAGTCGCCCATGTCGTAGTTGTGCGAGACGATCCGGGTGCCCGGCTTCAGCTCGCTCAGCAGCTTGGGGCGCAGCCGGAGATTGACCTCGGGCAGGAGGTAGAGCGTCATCACGGTCGCCTCTTTGATCTCGGCATCGAACAGGTCGCCCTCGATGAACTTCACGCGATCGGCCACGCCGGCCTTGCGGGCGTTCTCCTGGGCCTCGGCGATGCGCTGAGGGTCGATGTCGATGCCCACGCCGCGGATGCCGAAGCGCTTCGCCGCCGCGATCACGATGCGGCCGTCGCCGCAGCCGAGGTCGTAGAGCACGTCGCCGGGCTTCACCTTGGCCATCTGGAGCATCCGGTTCACGATCGGCTCCTTCGTGGGCACGTACGGGACATCGAGGGGCTTCTCCGTGGGCGGCGACTGTGCGCCGACGGCAGCGGCCACACTGATCACCACCAGGGCGAGCAAGGCGGCAAGCGTTCGGTGACCAGACATCTCAGGTTCCTCCTTCGGCCTCGCGGCCTTTCGACAGGATGAGCACGACGGCGCCGACGGCCAGCACGCCGATGCCGACCAGGACGCCAACCCCGGCGTACGCGAGGCTGGCATAGAGCAAGTATGCCGACGTCGCCGAGAACAGCAGTGGCGTCAGTGGATAGAGCGGGACGCGGAACGGACGGGGCACCTCCGGCTCCTTGCGGCGCAGCACGAGGAGCGACACGCCGGTGAGCATGAAGAACAGCCAGAACACCGGAGCCGTGTACTCCACCATGGTCTCGAATCCGTGGCGCGTCGACGCACCGAAGAGCACGAGGGCCAGCGCGACGGCGCCCTGGGCGAGGATGGCGTTGACGGGCGTGCGCGGCCCCGCGTGCCAGCGCCCGAGGAAGGCGAACGCGCGGAAGTCGCGGCCGAGGGCGTAGGCCGTGCGCGCCCCCGTGAACACGGCGGCATTCGCCGACGTCAAGGCGCACACGGCGATGAGCGCTCCCACCAGCCGGCCCCCCCGGGGGCCGACTGCGCGCTCGAGAAGATCGGCCGCGACCACGCGCGACCCGGCGACCCCGGCGAGGCCGAGGCCGCGAAGGTAGGCCCAGTTGACGAGCACGTACAGCACGGTGATGGCGAGGACGCTCCACACGAGGGCGCGCACGATGTCCCGGCGTCCGCGCACCTCGGCCGAGATGTACGCCGCCTCGTTCCACCCGCCGTAGGTCAGCAGCACGAACACCATGACGAGGCCAAACGCCGTCGAGCTCGAGGACGGCGCCGCCGTCGATCCGGCCGCCGGGGTGACGAACAGCCCCGCACCCACGACGAGCACGAGGCCACAGACCTCCAGCGTGGTGAGGAGGTTCTGCACACCCTTGCCCTGCCGCACGCCCGCCACGTTGAGCGCCGTCAGCACGGCCACACACAGCGCCGCGTATACCGCCGACGAGGCCGGCCCCAGCGGCGCGATCTCGGTGGCGTAGTCGGCAAAGATGAACGCGAGGAGCGCGATGGATCCCGTCTGGATCACGCTGATCCTGGCCCAGGCGAAGAGGAACGCGAGGCGACGGCCGAGCGCTCGGGTCAGGTAGTGGTAGTCGCCCCCTGGATGCGGGTAAGTGGTGGCCAGCTCCGCGTAACACAGTGCGCCGACGAGCGACACCAGGCCGCCCACGACCCAGGCGAGCAGCATGGCCGCCTCGCTCCCGGAGTTGGCGGCCACCAGGGCGGGAGTCCGGAAGATCCCCGCGCCGACGACGGTGCCCACGATCAGCGCGACGACGTCCATGGTCCGGAGCGCCGGAGGGGACATGAGGGCCGATCCGCCAGGGGCGACCGGGCGCGGGGCGGACGGCCTCAGGGGGAAGGCCATGAGTCGACTATGACAGCAACAGCAGTCTCACCGCCCGGTGAAACGCGGCGGCCGGCCTTCGCGGTGCGCGGCCATGCCCTCGTCGACGTCGTGGCTCCACTCGAGCGCGTGGCGGAGCGCGTCGGATAGCGCGCGGGCGGCGCCGAAGCCCCCGGCACTGTGGACGCCCATGATGCGCTTGGCGCCACGGGTGGCGAGTGGACCGCTCGCGGCGATGCTCGCGGCCAGCGCGCGCGCCTCGGCGAGCAGCTTCTCGGCGGGGTACACGGCCAGGACGAGCCCGAGCCGCTCCATCTCGCCGGCACTCACTTCGCGCCCGGTGCAGATCAGCTCCAGGGCGCGCGCCCGTCCCACGATCGCCGGCAAGCGCACGGGTCCTCCCGCGCCGGGAAAGCCGCCCCACCGGGCCTCGGGGAGCGCAAACGTCGCGTGCGCCGCCGCCAGCCGGATGTCGCAGGCAAGCGCCAGCTCGGCCGCGCCCGCGCGGGCGATGCCGTTGAGCGCCGCGATGACGATCTGCGGGAGCGCCTCGATCGCATCGTAGAGGCGGTTGGCGGTGCGGACCAGCTCGAGGATCTGGTCCTTGGTGTAGCTCGCCCGGACAGTGGGATTGAGGATGCCCATCGAGAAAAATGCTGTGCCGTTCCCGGTGATGACCACGGCCTGGACTTCCTCGTCGGCAGCGAGATGATCGGCGATGCCCTGCAGCGTCATCAGCACGTCCCGCGTGAGCCGGTTCTGATCGGCCGGCCGGTCGAGGGTGATGGTCACCACTGAACCCTCGCGGTCGAGCCGCACCTCGTCCGATCCTGCGCTCATCGCCGTGACCTCCAGCCGGTTCGGATCGACCATGGCCGTCGTCCTCTCCTCGAGACCGTCGCCAAGTGTACGGCATCACGTCGTCGCAGCCCGGTCAGGGCGGGCCGATGCCGCTTCGTTGACCGCGCCAGACGACCGACGTAAGGTAGCCCGCGTCGACGTCACTGCTCCTCCAGGGAGGCACATCGCCATGGCCCGGCTCGCCACATCCTCCAAGCTCCGCGACGCGTACGCCGACGCCCTGCCCGCCTCTCGCGCCCTGTTCGAGCGCGCGCTGCGGCTCTTCCCGGACGCCGTCACCCACGACAACCGCCGGATGCAGCCCTTCCCGCTCTACGTGGACCGCGCGGAGGGCGCGTGCAAGTGGGACGTGGACGGCCGCCGGTACGTGGACTACTGGATGGGGCACGGCGCCCTGCTCTTCGGCCACAATCCGCCCAGCGTCCGCGAGGCCGTGCTCGAGCAGGCCACGAAGGGCACGCACTACGGCGCCTGCCACGTGGCCGAGGTCGAGTGGGGCGAGTGGGTGTGCCGGCTGGTTCCGAGCGCCGAGCGGGTGCGCTTCACCGCCTCCGGCACCGAGGCCACACATATGGCCGTCCGCCTCGCCCGGGCTTTCACGGGGAAGCGGCACGTCGTCAAGTTCGCGGGCCACTTCCACGGCTGGCACGAGGGCCTCGAGATCGGCGTGCGCCCGCCCTACGAGGCCGAGCCCGAGGCCGGCCAGCTCGCCGAGGTGGTGGAACTCGTCTCGGTGCTTCCGCCCAACGACGTCGCCGCCGTGCGCGACCGTCTCGCCAAGGGCGACGTGGCCGCCGTCATCCTCGAGCCCACCGGCGGCCACTTCGGCGCCGTGCCCACCCCCGCCTCGTTCGTCGCGGCCCTTCGCGAGGAGACTCGTCGGGCCGACGCGCTGCTGATCTTCGACGAAGTGGTGACCGGCTTTCGCGTGGCGCCGGGCGGAGCCCAGGAGAAGCTGGGCGTGCTGCCGGACCTGACGACCTTGGCCAAGATCCTGGCCGGAGGGCTGCCGGGCGGCGCGGTCGTGGGGCGTGAGGACGTCATGGCCTACCTGGCCACCAAGCCCGACGCGAGCGAGAACAAACGCGCCAAGATCTCCCATCACGGAACGTTCAACGCCAACCCGCTCTCGGCGGCGGCCGGCGTGGCCATGCTCGCCGCGGTGGCGGACGGGCAGGCCATCCGCCGCGCCAACCAGCAAGCGGCGAAGCTCCGCCACGGGATGAACGAGGTCCTGGCCCGCGAGCACGTGGCCTGGAAAATCTACGGCGAGCACAGCGACTGGAAGATCTTCTTCGGCGCGGATGCGCCGCCCCGCGACGGATCGGATCAGTCCGTCGAGGGCGTGGACTGGCGGCGCCTCGACGCCAGACACGCCGAGCAGAGCCGGGCGCTGCGCCAGGCCCTCATCCTGAACGGCGTGGACTTCAACGGATCGCGGGCGCTCGTGAGCACCGAGCATACCGACGACATCATCCACGAGACGCTCGCCGCGTTCGAGGCAGCGCTCCGGATGATGAAGGACGAGGATCTGGCATGAAGCCGAGGTAGGCAAAGAGCATGGCGGACCCGGTCCTCGAGTACGCAATCAGCCGGCACGCCACCCTGGAAATGCCGCGGCGGGGTTCGACGAGGCGATCGTCCGGCGGGTGCTGACCGCGCCCGAGCAGCGCGAGGCCGTGCGGGCGGGACGAGATGTACTGCAGTCGCGCATCGAGTTCGAGGGTAGGCTATTCCTTGTTCGAGTGTTTGTGGACGTGGACCGAAGCCCTGCCGAGGTAGTCACCGCGTATCGCACGAGTAGGATCCAGAAGTACTGGAGGAGTCAGCCATGAAGGTCACCTACGACCGCAGAACGGACACCCTGACCGTCATCTTGAAGGAAGGTGTCCTCGTTGCCGAGAGCGACGAGGACAAGCCCGGCGTGATCCTGGACTATGACGAGCGGGGAAACCTTCTGTCGCTCGAGATCCTCGATGCCTCCCGGCGCGTCACCGACGCGCGCAAGATCGAATACCAGACGACGGAATGACCATGAAGCCCGTTCCAGGAATCTACCGACGACTCGGTGTCCGTCCCGTCATCCATGCCTCCGGGACGACCACGCGCTACGGCGGCTCGCTTCTACGGCCGGAAGCGCTGGAGGCCATGCGTGAGGCATCGCAAGCCCTGGTGAACATCGACGAGCTCAACGCGGCAGCCGGGGAGGCCATCGCCCGCACGCTGGGCGCCGAGGCCGCGTTCGTCACCGCCGGGGCCAGCTCCGGCTTGATCTTGCAGGCAGCCGCGTGCATCGCCGGCGACGACCCGGCGAAGATCGTCCGCTTGCCCGACACCCGCGGGATGCGCAACGAGATCGTCATCCAGCGCGCGCACCGGTTTGCCTACGACCAGGCCTACCGCGTGGCCGGCGGCGTCCTGGTCGAGATCGGCCTGGCCCGCCGGACGCAGCCGTTCGAGTTAGAGGACGCCTTCAGCGACCGGACGGCGGCCGTCGCCCATCTGGTCTCGCCCTTCACGAGCCCACCCGGCATCCTTTCTCTCGATCAGGTGGTCGAGATCGCGCATCGCCGCGGGGTCCCCGTCATCGTCGATGCAGCGTCGATGCTGCCGCCCCGCGAGAACCTCACCAAGTTCCTTCGCCTCGGCGCCGACCTCGTGAGCTTCAGCGGCGGCAAGGGCATTCGCGGGCCGCAGTCCACCGGGATCCTGGCCGGACGTCGCGACCTGGTGCGGGCCGCCGCCCTCAACGCCAGTCCCAACCAGGCGCTCGGCCGGGCGGCGAAGACGTCGAAGGAAGAGATCGCCGGCCTGGTGGTGGCACTCGAGCTGTTCATGGCCGAGGACGGGGCGGCTGAGATGAAGCACTACACCGACGTGTGCACCATCATCGTCGAAGCGCTGGCCGACATCCCAGGCCTGCGCGCGGTGGTGGAGCACGATCCCGTCAACCGCGTGATCCCGCACGCCGTGCTCTATTTCACGCCGGACTGGACCGGGCCGTCGGGGCACGCCGTCCAGGTCGCCCTGGCCCAGGGCGAGCCCCACATCTACGTGCAGCAGGGCGCGCATCAGGGCGGCTACTTCGACGAGATCGCCATCGACCCGATCAACCTCCAGCCGGGCGACGAGACCATCGTCGCCGCGCGGCTGCGCGAGGAGCTGACCCGCCGGTAAGGCCTGAAGAGGTGCGCGCGATGAAGACACTGTCCGCCGAACGGTGCGTCGCCTGCCGGCGCGACTCGCCCCGGGCGACCGAGGTGGAGATCGCGGAGCTCAGGCGCGAGGTCCCCGACTGGCAACTGCTGGAGCGCGACGGCATCACAAGGCTCGAGCGACTCTTCCCCTTCCCGAGCTTCGCCGACGCCCTGGCCTTCACCAACCAGGTTGGCGCCCTCGCCGAGGAGGAGGGGCACCATCCCGCCCTTCTCACCGAGTGGGGGCGGGTCACGGTGACGTGGTGGACCCACAAGATTCGCGGGCTCCACCGGAACGACTTCATCATGGCCGCGAAGACCGACGCGCTGACCGCCGCGGGCGGCCACGCCACACGCGAGGGCGCTCCGAAGTAGCGTACCGGTCAACGCCCGAGGTACAGCCGCCGGATGCGTTCGTCGGTCCTGATCCCTTCACCCGAGCCCTCGAAGCGGTTCTGTCCCAGCTCGAGCACGTAGGCGTAGTCGGAGATCTCCAGGGCCTTGGCCGCGTTCTGCTCGACCATGAGAATCGTCTGGCCGCGCTGGCGCAGATCCGCCACGATGCGAAAGATCTCCCGGAACACGAGCGGGGCCAGGCCCAGGGTCGGCTCGTCGAGCAGGATGAGCCGCGGGTCGAGGAGCAGGGCACGCGCCATCTCTAGCATTTGCTGCTGCCCGCCCGAGAGATCGGCGGCGCGCTGGCGGCGCGCCTCGCGGAGGACGGGGAAGATCTCGTAGAGCCGCTCCACGTCCTGCGTGAGCCGGGCCGAGCGGGGCCTGATGTACGCCCCGAGCAGCAAGTTCTCTTCCACCGTCATGAGGGGAAAGACGTTCCGGCCCTGGGGCACGTAGGCCATTCCGCGGCGGAGCAGGTCGGCGGGCGGGTGGTTCGTGATGTCCTCGCCGTCGAGGAGCACCCGCCCCTGCCGGGCGGGCAGGAGGCCGAATACCGTCCTGAACACGGTGGACTTCCCCGCCCCGTTGGGACCGATGATCGAGACCACCTGGCCGGCCTCGACGCGCAGGGACACGCCCTTCAGGATTTCCATCTTCCCGTAGCCGGCGTGGATGTCGTGCACCTCCAGGAGGGCCACGGTCACCGCCCGAAATAGGCGTCGAGCACCAGGGGATTGTGGGCCACCTCGGCGGGAGTGCCCTCGGCGATCTGCTCGCCCTGGCTCAGGACCACGATGCGGCGGCAGAGCGACATGACCACTTCCATGTTGTGCTCGATGACCACGAAGGTGTGTCCCTGGGCGTTCAGCTCGAGGATGCGCTCCACCAGGGTGTTGATCATCGTGGGATTGACGCCGGCCATCGGCTCGTCGAGGAGGATCAAGCGAGGCTCGCCCATGAGGGCCATGCCGAAGTCGAGGAGCTTCTGTTGCCCGTAGGAGAGATTCGAGGCGAGGTTCATCTGCCCGGCGGCGATGCCGAGATACTCGAGGAGCCGTCGGGCCCGCGCCGACTCCTCGGCCTCTTCCCGGCGGAGCAGGCGGCCCCACAGGGTGCCCCGTCGCTCCTGGGCGGCCATCAGCATGTTCTCCAGCACGGTCATCTCGGGGAAGAGCTGGATGAGCTGGAACGTGCGGGCGATACCGCGGTGGTAGACCGCGTCGGGACTCCACCCCGTGATGTCTTCTCCCTGGAACCACACCTCGCCCGCCGAGGGAGGCAGCACGCCGGTGACGCAGTTGAACAGCGTGGTCTTCCCCGACCCGTTGGGCCCGATGATCCCCAGCAGCTCACCGGGCTCCACGCTGAGGCTCACCTCGCTCAGCGCAGAGAGGCGGAAGAAGTGCTTGGTCAGCTTCCGGATCTCGAGAAGTGGCGTGCCCAGTCCCACAGACCGACGAGACCCTTCGGCATGAACAGCATCATCAAGATCACGGCGAGCGCGTAGATGATCAGGTAGAGCCCTTCCGATCCGCGCAGGACCTCCGGGAGCATGGTCACCACCACCGCACCGATGAACGGCCCCTCGAAGCGCCCGAGCCCGCCCATCACCACCATCATCAGGAACTGGATGGACCGGTCGAGGGTGTAGGCGGTGGGGTCGATGTAGGTCAGAAGCGGAGCGAAGAGCGCCCCTCCGACGCCGGCGTAGGCGGCCCCGATCGCGAAGGCCATGAGCTTGTAGTTTCGCAGGCTTACCCCGACCACGGCCGCGCGCATCTCGTTCTCCCGGATGGCGCGGAAGGCCCGTCCCCAGCGGGAGGTGAGGATCCAGTAGGCGGAGGCGACGACCACCGCCGTCCAGCCCATGATGTAGAGCGAGTAAGCGCGGTCGGACTTGAAGCTCAGGGGCCCCCAGGCCGGGCGCTGAATGCTCGAGATCCCGAAGGAGCCGCCGGTCAGCGACTCCCAGTTGCGCAGGACGAGGAAGACGATGATGTTGAAGCCGAGGGTGACCATGGCCAGGTAGTGGTGCTTCACCTTCAGGGCGGGGAACCCGAGTACGAGACCCCACAGGAACGCGATGGCCACCCCGGTGGCGAGGGCGACCTCGAAGGGCACGCCCCGCGCGCCGAGGATGGCCACCGCGTACGAGCCGAAGGCCATGAAGGCCGCGTGGCACAGCGAGATCTGGCCGGCGTAGCCCAGGGTCAGGTTGAGACCGATGGCCAGGATCAAATAGACGAGCGTGAGGCTCAGGACGTAGAGCTTGTACTGCTCGAGCATCACGGGCAGGAGCGCACACAGCACCAGGGCCGCCGCCAGCACGAGCCGCCGGAGCAAGCGGCGACCTTCCGTCACGACGACCACTCCTCCTTCACCCCCCAGAGGCCTTCCGGCTTGAGCAGGAGGACGGCGATGAGGATCACGAGAGCGAACGCGTCACGGAATTGGCTCGAGATGTAGGCGGCCGAGTACGTCTCCACCACCCCCACCAGCAGTCCCCCCAGGAGCGCGCCTCGGATCTGGTTGAAACCACCGATGATGGCCGCGTAGAAAGCCTTGAGCCCGAGGCCCACGCCGATGTCGTACTTGACGAGGTACATGGGCGCGATCAGGATGGCCGCCACCGCGGTGAGCGTGGCGTTGAGCACGAAGGTGATGGTGACCAGGCGGGACACGTTGATGCCGAGCACGGAGGCCAGGGTCCGGTTCTGGGCCACCGCCTGCATGGCCCAGCCGAGCTTGGTGCGCGAGATGAACAGGTGGAGGGCGCCGATGACCACCCCGGCAAACAGCACGTTCATCAATTCCTCCCACGAGAGGACGATCTCGCCGAGCCGGATCGGGTCGCGCGAGAAGACGGGTGGGAAGGGCAGGGCCAGCGGGGTCCAGAACTGCTGGAGCGAGTACCGGATGAGCAGGCTGAGCCCGATGGTGGCGATGACGAGGGGGAGCACGCCCATCCGGAGCAGGCGCGTCACCAGCACCTCCTTGACCAGGAAGCCGAGGAGCAGGGTGGACACAAGGATGGTCGCCAGCACGGCCGCCGCGAAGGGGAGCCGGAACACCACGTAGAACAGCACCATGGCGAAGGCAGGCAGCACCACGAACTCGCCCTGCGCGAAGTTGATGGTGTTCGATGTTTGCCACAGGAGCACGAAGCCGATGGCGGTCATGGCGTAGATCGACCCGATGGACACGCCGGCCACCAGGAGCTGGATGAAATCGGTCACGCCGTGGCAGCCCGGCGCGTTCTAGCGGCAGGCACGCGTGGTGTACGGCCCTCCGAGCATCCCCACCGTCTTGGCCACCACCGGTTTCTCGTCCTTGACCTCGACGATGAAGCTCGGGCGGTCCAGGCTGCCCTTCTCGTTCACGTACACGTCCATGAGGAGGCCGGGCTCCTCCGCCGTGGTGAACACGTTGTTGTGCAGGCAGGTGCGGACCTTGGCCTGATCCCAGCTCCCGACGCGCTGGACGGCCGCCTTGAGCATGTGGACGCCGATGTAGCCCTTGAGCGCGTTGTGGTCGGGAACACGGTTGAACTTCTCCTGGAAGCGCCGGCTCATGTCGGCCATCAGGGGCACGGGCGCGGTGGCCACCAACCCCACGTGGCACCGCGCGCCGTTGATGGCAGTCCCGCCCGGCGTGATGGTCGTCTGGGTGCACAGCGTGGTCTCGCCGACGGGCTGGACGGCCAGCCCAAGCTTCCGGAGCTGGATCATGAAGCGCGCGTTTTCTTCCTCGTGGCTGTAGACCATCACGTGGGTGGCCCCCGACGCCCGGACCTTGATCAGCTCCGGCGTGAAGTCCGCCTGCTGGACCTCGGTGGAGATGTCGGCGACGGGGACCTTGCCTCGCTCCTTCATGAACTGCAGAAACATGTCCCGGCCGCCCTTGCCGAAGGCATTGTTCACCCACACCACGGCCACCTTCTCGGCCTTGAGATCCTCCAGAAGCCAGCGCACGAACTTGGCCATGCCCACGTCCTGGGTGAACGAGGTCGTGAAGATGTTGTCGTTGCCCTTCTGGGTGATGACGACCGACTCGGATCCCGTGAACTGCGGGATGCCCGCCTGGCGGGCGATGTCCATGTTGGCCACCGTGCTCGAGCTGTACACGGTGCCGAAGACGGCGAAGGGCTTATCGTTGATCACCCGTCGCATGACTGCCACCGACGTGGGGGGATCGGTCTGGGTGTCCTGCACCGAGGTCTCCAGCCGCATGCCGAGAATGCCGCCCTTCCGGTTGATGTCCTCGACGGCCAGGTTGACCGCGTCGCGCCACATGGCTCCCACTGCGGCTCCGCCGCCGGTGACCTCCACCACGATGGGAAGCTTCACCACGCCCTGGGCCGCGCCGGTGGCGACGACGCCGAGGCTCACCGCCAGTGCAAGCAGATACCTGATCGATCGGCCATGTCGCATGAGCTCCTCCTCCATCACGAACCGTGGGATGGCTGGACTCACCGGAAGCGGACGGCGGGTTAGGGCATGGCCCCGGTCGTGCGCGTGACACGCTCAGCGAGCGGCGACGGCTGCGTCTTCGCCCTCCGGGGCGTGGCCATGCGCGGGAGTCTAGCACCCGGGGCTTCTCCGCGACAGGCTCCTGGTCGCTCTGTGGTAACGCGGGTCGCCTGGGCGATTCGTTGTTCAGTGAGATCGGATCAGCGCGACAGGTAGTCGAACGCCGACAGCACGTGCATGCGAACGATGTGCACGTACTCCTCGATCTCAACGTGCTCGTCCGCCTGGGCCATCCCGCGCGGAAATGGCCCGTGGACGAAGGCGGGGATCCCGCGATGGCGCCACAGGCGCGCATCCGTGCCCCCCAGGCTCACGATCGGCGCCGGGGCGGGGCGGCCGAGAGCCTGCGCGTTGGCGCGCACGATGCCGACCATCTCGTGATCGGGATCGCAGACGCTGGGCGCGCTGTAGTTCATCTCTTCCATGCTTACCAGCGGATAGCCAGCGAGGATCTGGCGGACCCTGGCCAGCACCTCGTCTCGGCCCAGGCCGGGCGGCAGACGGACGTCGGCCTCGAACCAGCACGTCCCGGGAACCATGTTGACCTTGAGGCCGCCCTGGATGACGCCGATGTTCACCGTGACCCGCTGCACGACGTCCTTCGCCCCGGGTCCTTGCGCCTCGTCGATGGCCGCGGCGGCGCCGGCGAGGGCATCGGCGACCTCGAGGGGCACCGACGGCTCCAAGGTGGTCAGATCCTCCAGATCGAGGATCAGCCTCGCCGCGATTTTCGTGGCGCTCGGCGACAGGTGCGTATAGGCGCCGTGCGCGCCCCGGGTTCGCACCGTGAACCTGAGCCACAGCGGCCCCTTCTCGCCGAATCGGATGGTCAAAGGACTGCTCGGCTCACCGTTCAGCAGGCAGTCGCCGTGGACGTCGGGGTGATGCTCCATCAGGTAGCGCGCGCCCCAGGGCCCGAACGTCTCCTCGTCGGAGACCGCGGTGAGCGTCAATCGTCCCTTCAGATGCTCGCGGACGCGGTACAGGTAGGCGTAGGTGAAGATGGAGGCCGACGTCCCCGCCTTCATGTCGGCCACTCCACGGCCGTAGATCTTGCCGTCGGCAATCGCCCCGCTCCACGGGCCGTACGTCCATCGCTCGTTCGTCTCGTCGGCGGGGAACACGTCGATGTGGCCGTTGAGCACGAGGTGCCGGCCGGGCTTGGCGCCTTCGAACGAGCCGACGATATTCGGCATCGAGGCCTGCGGCGCGATCACCCGGAAGGGAAGCCCGTGCGACTTCAGAAAGTTGGTGACATGCGCGGCCGCAAGCGTCGTGTCGCCCGGCGGATTGGGGCTCTTGGCTCGAACGAAGTCACACAGAAACGCGACGATCTGCTCGCGGTCCTCGTCGATCCACCGCGCAAGGTGTTGCTTCACGTCGGCCATCGCGTCCCCCACCCGAAGGAGTTGCCGACGAGCATACCCCACGGGCGACTTGACAGGCCGGCGCCGGCGCTCGACCATTTGGGCCGAAGCCCAGCCATGCGACCTCCCATCACCTGGCCGCGCGGGGTGCGCTCCGCCGTCTGCCTCACCTTCGATCTCGATGCCGAGACGGCCTGGATCTCGCGCGATCCGGCCAACATCGACCGGCTCAGCGTCATGTCCCAGGGCGCGTACGGCCCCAAGGTCGGCGTGCCCCTGATCCTCGACTTCCTCGACCGGAATCGGCTCACGACGACGTTTTTCGTTCCGGGGTGGACCGCCGAGCGCTGGTCCGATGTCGTGGCCGAGATCCACCGCCGCGGCCACGAAATCGGCCACCACGGCTACCTCCACGAAGGGCTCGAGGGCAGGACACGCGCGGAAGAGGAGGCCATCCTCACCGGCTCCTCGCGCATCCTGGCCGGCATCACCGGGACGCCGCCCGTCGGCTATCGCGCGCCGCTCTACGAGATCACGCGCGAGACGGTCGGGCTGCTGCGCCAGCACGGCTTTCTCTACGCGAGCAACCTCCAGGACTCGCTCTGGCCTTACCGCCATCTCGGAGATCCCCCAATCGTCGAGCTGCCCGTCACGTGGATCCTCGACGACGGTCCCTTCTGGGCCTTCGGGCTCCGCCCCCCGCTGTACCGCCAGATCTTTCCGCCCTCCGCGGTCCTGTCGGTGTGGCGAGACGAGTTCCGCGGCATCCATGAGGTGGGCGGGCTCACGATGTTGATCCTCCATCCGCAGTACACCGGGCGCCCATCGCGCGTCCGCATGCTCCAGGAGCTCGTCGACGAGATGCGGGATGCCGATGGGGTCTGGTTCACCCACGGTGCCGAGCTGGCGCGCTATGCCCTGAGCGACGCCGCCGGCATCGGCACCGACGGCCGGCCGCTCCCCGACGCGCCGACGCCGGCCCGCTGAGGGCCCCGGCCGACGGAACCAAGAAGACGAGGCTGCACCACACCACGAAGGAGGAACCGCCATGCGCCTCGAGAACAAAGTCGCGCTGATCACCGCATCGGCATCGGGCATTGGTCGGGCGGGCGCCGTGCTCTTCGCCCGCGAGGGCGCGGCGGTGGCCGTGGCCGACATCGACAGGGGCCGGATCAAGGACACCGTCGACGAGATCGTCGCCAAGGGCGGCCGGGCCCACGGGATCCCCTGCGACTTGACGAAGGACGCCGACAGCCGGCGCATCGTGCGCGAGGCGATCGAGGCGTTCGGCGGTCTCGACATTCTGTGGAACAACGTCGGGCATCCCGGGCCAGGCCGGGTCGAGGATGTCCTCATGGACGACTACGACCTCGCCATGACCCTGAACGTGCGGAGCGGGCTCATCACCACCGCCGAGGCGATCCCGGCGCTGCGGGCGCGCGGGGGCGGCAGCATCGTGTTCACCAGCTCGATCGCCGGCATCTACGGCTCGCCGTTCAGCCCGGTCTACTCGGCGGCCAAGTTCGGGGTCACCGGCCTCACCAAGTCGCTGTCGCTCCGCCTGGCGCCCGACAACATCCGCGTCAATTGCGTCTGCCCGGCGCCCATCGACACGCCCATGCTCGACATCTTCATGGGCCGGCCCGACGTCGAGGCCAACAAGCACGAGAACCTCGCGCGGATGAAGCAGGCCGTCCCTCTTGGACGCGTGGGCACGCCGATGGAAGTCGCCCACGCCGCCCTCTTCCTCGCCTCGGACGACGCCAGCTACATCACCGGCGTCTCCCTCCCCGTCGACGGCGGCTACACCGCAAGATAATCAAGCGATCGAGGAGCGCCGAGGGAGATGTCGAGGAGCGCCCCGGCTTCGCCGGGGTGCGCCGAGCGCGGGGGGCTTGGGGGGGCCCTGTCGAGGCCCCCCATCAATACAGATGGCACGCCACCAGGTGATCGGGGGCGATTTCCCTCTCCTCCGGCTCGACGTCCGCGCACTGTGGCATGGCGAAGGGACAGCGGGGATGGAAGCGGCACCCGGCAGGCGGGTTGATCGGGGAGGGAACCTCTCCGGGCAGGATGATCTCCTCGCGCACGATATCGGGGTGGGCCGGCAGGGCGGCCGAGAAGAGCGCCTTGGTGTAGGGGTGCAGCGGATTCTTGAACAGCTCCTTCGTCCTCGCCCGCTCCACGATCTTCCCCAGGTACATGACCGCGACATCGTGGGCCATGTAGCGGGTGGTGGCCAGGTGATGGGCGATGAGCAGGTAGCTGACCTGGAACTCCTTCTGGAGATCCACCAGCAGGTTCATGATCTGCGCCCGGATGGAGACGTCCAGGGCGGACACCGGCTCGTCCAGGATGATGAGCTTGGGACTCGACACCAGGGCGCTGGCCACGGCGATGCGCTGGCGCTGACCACCGCTGAACTCGTGCGGGTAGAGATCGGCCTGCTGCCGGCGCAGGCCGACGCGGTCGAGGATCTCGGCCACGCGGTGCTTGACCACCTCGGGGGCCAACTTCCGGTTGATCACCAGCGGCTCGGCCACGATATCCCGCACTCGCATGCGCGGGCTCAGGGAGGACCAGGGGTCCTGGAACACCGCCTGGACGGTCGTCCGGTACTCCGCTCAGTGCATCGCCGGTCAGCGCATGGACATCGTGCCCGTCCACGAACACCTGGCCCGCGGTCGGGTCCTCCAGGCGCAGGATGAGCTTGGCCGTCGTCGTCTTGCCACAGCCTGACTCGCCCACCAGGGCCAGCGTCTCCCCCGGTCGGACCGAGAAGCTGACGCCGTCCACGGCCTTGACCCAGCCCACGACGGTCGTCCACAGCACGCCCTCGGTGACGGGAAAGTGCTTCTTCAGTCCCTGGGCCTCGAGGACCGGCGTCACTTCCATCCATCCTCCAGCAGGCGGCGGTATGGCCGTCCGCCACGGTGAACGACGGCGGATACTCCTGCCGGCACCGGTCGTCGGCATACGGGCACCGGGAGGCGAAGCGGCACCCCGGGGGAATGTCCCAGAGCGGGGGAGGCTGGCCCTCGATCGAGTAGAGCCGCTCGACGTCCTCGTCCATGCTGGGGACCGAGTTCAGCAGAGCCTGGGTATAGGGATGGGACGGACGATTGAAGATGTCCCGCACGGGGCCGCTCTCCACGACCCGCCCGGCATACATGACCATGACCCGGTCGCACATCTTGGCCACGATGCCGAAGTCGTGCGTGATGAAGATCAGCGAGAGATTGGTCTCCTCCTGGATCTCGCGCAGCAGGCGCAGGTATTGCGCCTGGATGGTCACGTCGAGGGAGGTGGTGGGCTCGTCGGCGATGATGACATGGGGCTCGCAGGAGATGGCGATGGCGCCCACCACGCGCTGCTTCATGCCGCCGCTCATCTGGTGGGGATAGTCCCGCGTCCGGCGCTCCGGCGCGGCCACCCGCACTTGCTTCAGGCCATCGATGGCCCGGCGCGCCAGGCTACGGCGGCCGTCGTGGTGGTGGTGATCTTGATGGCCTCGATCAGCTGGTTGCCGATGGTGAACACGGGATTGAGGGAGGTCTGCGGGTCCTGCAGGATCATGGAGATGCGCCGCCCCCGTATGTTGCGCATCTCCCGCTCGCTCTTCTCCAGGAGATTCTCCCCCTGGAGCCGGATGGCGCCCTTGACGATACGGGCGGCGGGCCGGGGCACCAGTCTCAACAGGGACAGGGCGGTCATGGTCTTCCCGCACCCTGACTCGCCCACGATGCCCAGGGCCTCTCCCTCTCGCAGGGAGAAGCTCACCCCGTCCACGGCCCTCACCACCCCCCAGCGGGTGAAGCAGTAGGTGTGAAGGTCCTCGACTTCCAGAATGACGTCACCGATTCGTCTCATATGATGGGGGGCCTCGAAAGGGCCCCCCAAGCCCCCCGAGCGCTCGGGGGGCCCCAGCTCGGCTGGGGCCCCCCTCGAGTCCGCGCGAGGTTGGGAGGGCCGACTGTGCGCTCCGCGCCATCCTACTTTCCGGCGGCCTTGATGAGATGGAAGTGGGTCGACCGCCCGGCGGCGAGGCCCGGGTAGACCCACTCGGCGACCACCTTGGGATTGGCGACGACTTCGTTGGAGAACCAGAAGAGCGGGATGTCGGCGAACTCGTCGAAGAGATGGTCGCCGATCGACCGGGCCAGGCGCTCGCGCTCCTTGGGGTCCACGGCCAGGGTCAGGGCGTTGTAGGTCTTGTCGATGAACTCGTTCTCGTAGTTGTGGCCCGCGCTCTTGCTCCAGTAGCTCGTCCGGATCCACTCCTCCGACGGCCTCCAGGAGATGATGTTCGGCCAGATGCAGCACTGGATCGTCTTCTTGCGGAACATCTCGCGCACCTTGGCCCAGTCGAGAACCTCGATCTCCGTCTCGACGCCCACGTCCTTCAAGTAGATGCCCATGGCCTCGGCCACTTGAGGTCCTTCCGACTCCCCGGGCTCGGTGAAGGCCAGGATCTTGAACTTGAGGGCCCCGGGGCCGTAGCCGGCCTCCTTCAGAAGGGCCTTGGCCTTCGTGGGGTTGTAGCCGTACATCTGGTCGAACCGATGCTGCCACTCCGGGTTCCAGCCCTCTGACTTGGAGGTCCAGCCGGTCACGTACGTGAGGCTCCCCTTGCCGGCGAACACCGTGTTGAGGAGCTCCTTCCGGTTGACCGCCATGTTCAGAGCCTGCCGCACCGGCTTCTTGGTCCAGGCCACATCGGGCTTGAAGGCCGGGTCCCCGGGCAAGTAGTACTGGCCGCCCAGGTACACCGTCATCCAGTCCACCGGGAACGACGACGAGAAGATCTTCATGCCCTTCTTGATCGCGTCCTTCTGCAGCTCGCGGGGCATGTCGGCGATGTGAGCCTCGCCGGACAGCACCAGCGCCAGGCGGGTCGCCTCTTCGCGGGCCAGCCTGAACTCCAGCTCCTTGAACGCCGGCTTCTCGCCGCGCCAGTGGTTGTCCACTCTGCTCGAAGGTGATGGAGAGCCCAGGGCTCCGCCCGACATACCGGTAGGAGCCAGTACCCGCCAGCCGCTTGTCGAGTCCCTCGATCCCCTCCTTGTCCCACTGGGCCTTGCTGACGATCCGGAGATCGCCGGCGCGCGACACCGCGTACGGCATGGTCGTCGACGGGCGCTTCATGCGGAACACGACCTGGTGGTCGTTGACGATCTTGATTTCCTCGACGCTGCGCCAGGTCTGGACCAGCGTGGCCGTCGCTTCCGGGCGCAGCATGAAGGCGTGGGAGTGGACGACGTCCTTGGCAGTGAACTGGCCGTACCCGTAGTGGAACGGGACGCCCTTGCGCAGGAAGAACGTCCACTCCTTGAAGTCGGGGCTGGCCTGCCACTTCTCGGCCAGGCGGGGGATGTACTCGCCGGTCTTGGGGTCCACGTCGAGCAGCGTCTCCAAGAACGGGTCGTACTGGAGATGGTCGGGGCGGGCGATGGTCCAGAAGCGGTTGCTCTCATCGAAGCCGGCCGAGGCGAACACCAGCTTCTGGGTCTTCGAGTCCTGAGCCGATCCTGGCATCACCGCGATCGCCACGATCGATGCCAGCGCCACCAGCAACCCCAGGGAAGCGAGCCTCTTCAGCGGGAGCCGTGACAACGGGTCGCGTCTCATCGAGCACCTCCTTCGTTTATGCTGGGGGCCCCGACATGGCCCCCAGACCCCCATGCATTCGGAGCGCCCCGGGAACCCGTGGCGCCCCTCTATTCACTGCGATTTGTTCTCCGCGAGTTAACGCCCGCTCGGTCTCACACGTTCCTGAGCTTGGGGTCCAGGTGGTCCCGGAGCCAGTCTCCTAGCAGATTGAGGGCGAGCACGGTCAGCATGATCGCCAGTCCGGGGAACATCGAGACCCACCAGGCGGTGACGATCAGCTCGCGCCCATCCGCGATCATGAGACCCCACGCCGGGGTGGGACGGGGCAGCCCCGCACCCAGGAAGCTCAGCGTGGACTCCAGCAGAATGACGTATCCCACCTGGAGCGTGGCCGAGGACGACCAGGGAGTTGACGACGTTGGGGAAGATGTAGCGGCGCATGATGCGGGTGTGGGAGGCCCCGGCCACCCGCGCCCTGGCGATGAAATCCCGCTCCTTGATGCTGAGGGTCTCCCCGCGGACCAGCCGGGCATAGCGCGCCCACAGGAACACCACCACGACGGTGATCACCGTCCCGAAACTGGGGCCGATCGCCGCGACCAGCACCAGCGCCACCAGAATCGTGGGAAAGGACAGCGAGATGTCCACCAGGCGCATGATCAGCGCGTCCACCCGACCGCCGAAGTACCCCGACATCAGCCCCAGAACGGTGCCGACGACGCCACCGACGACGATCGCCGCCAGGGACACCGCGAGCGACACCCGGGCGCCGTAGATGAGCCGGCTCAGCATGTCACGTCCGAGCTTGTCGGTCCCCAGGGGATAGTCGATGGAGCCACCCTGCTGCCAGACCGGCGGCCTCAGCCGGTTGGCCAGGGACCCCTTCAAGGGGTCGTACGGCGCGACCAGCGGCGCAAACACGGCGGGGATGACGAGGAAGAACGTGAGCAGGGCGAGCGGCACCAGGGGATACCGTCTGGCTTGACGCAGCGCGTGCGCGACCCTGGGCGGCGCATACCAGGGAAGGGTTCTCGCGGTCACGGTGGCCATGATCTGGCCTCCTTTCTCGCTCTCCTACTGATACCGGATGCGTGGGTCGAGATAGGCGTAGAGGATGTCGACCATCAGGTTGGTGAGGATGTAGATCGTGGCAAAGACGATCACCACGGCCTGGACGACCTGGAAGTCCCTGGCCCGCACGGCATCCACCGCGAGCAACCCGGTGCCCGGCCAGGAAAAGACGCTCTCGGTCACCACCGCGCCGGTCATCAGGCCCCCGGCGATGATCGCGAAGACGGTCAGGGGGGCGATCGCCGCATTGCGCAAACAGTGCTTCCAGATCACCTTCCACTCCGCGAGCCCCTTGATGCGGGTCAACTTCACGAACTCGCTGTCCAGCACGTCCAGCATGGACGAGCGCAGCAGGCGCATGACGACGGCAACCTGGAACCAGCCGAGGGTGATGGCGGGGAGGATCATGTACTGGATCCCCCCCGACCCGAGGTCGGGAACCACCCCAGGTGCACCGCGAAGATCCACATCAGCACGATCCCCAGCCAGAAGGGGGGCAAGGACTGGCCGAGCAGGGCGATGATCTTCGCGCCGGAGTCCCAGCCGGTGCCTTTCATGACCGCCGCGATCACACCGATGGGCAGGGCAATGAGGGCGCTGATGACCAGAGCGAAGCCGGCCAGCTGGAGGGTCGCCGGCAAGCGCTGCCACACCAGCCCCATGGCTGAATGGCCGTGCCACTTCCAGGAATTCCCGAAGTCGCCTCGGACGGCCTTGCTCAGGAAGATGAGGTACTGGGTGTACAGCGGCTTGTCCAGTCCCCAGTGCTTGGAGACCCGCTCGTACTCCTCGGGCCCGGCCTCCAGCGGCAACATCACATCCAGCGGGTTGCCGGTGACGCGCGCCAGAGCTGAACACAGCGAGGCTCATGACCCAGATGGCCAGCAGAGACTTGTAGAAAACGCTTCGCCATGTACCGCTGCATGGGGCCCCCCTGCGTTGGAGGACATTGCTCGCCAACCCTGCTGCGTGCGCTTCAACCGCCAGGGCCGACGCCGACGTTGGACCGCCGCGTGATACGACGCCGCGGGAGGTCACCCCCCTGCCCTTCCCCGGACGGGCCGACCGGGGGGCGTCGACGCGCAGAGCATCGCGCGGGCCGATCCGAGTTCAAGTCCCATCTCGCGGAGGGCCGCGGCACCGCCTCCCCGGGCCGCCGGGCCTGGGGAGGGGCGCAGACTACCGCTTCACGTACACCGTATCTTCTTCGACCCGCACCTCATACGTGGGCACATCCGCGGAGGCCGGCCCGCTCAGCAGCTTGCCGGTGCGCACGTCGAACAGGGCGAAGTGCAAGGGGCACTCGATGACATAGCCCCACAGCGTTCCTTTCGAGAGGGGCGCATGCCGGTGACCACAGCGGTCTTGGATCGCGTAGAAGGCGCCGTCGACGTTCGCGATGAGCACGCGATCGCGATCGATGGCCACCCACCGCATCGCGCCCGGCGCCACCTCGGACGCCCTGGTCACCGGCACGAACCCGTCCGGCATGCCGCGCCGATCCGGAACGAGGCGCTAGTTCAGCGGGAAGCCGAACAGGTGCGCGGCATTCTCGAACGTGATCTTGCGCAAGTCCTTTTCGGGCGTCCCGGCAAAGATGCGATCCAGGAACTCCCTGGACTTCGGCCAGGTCGACTCGGCGTGCGGGAAGTCGCTCCCCCAGAGCATGTTGTCGACGCCGATCTCCTCGCGCAGCTGGACGCCGAGGTCGTCCTCCATGAACTCCACGAACATGTTGCGGCGCCAGTAGTCGCTGGGCAGGAGTCCCTCCCGCGACCGCCATCCCTTGGTGAATACCGGCCGCTCGCGATACGTGAAGTCCATTTGCTTCAGCCAGTGAGGAATCCACGAGGCCTCGTGCTCGACGGAGCCGACCTTCAACCGGGGATGCCGATCGAAGACACCCGCGAAGACCATGGCGGACAGCGAGTAGCGCACCCAGTAATCCGTGGTGGAACGACCCGCCCCGGTGAGCTCGGTCAGATCCATGGTGAACTCGCAGCCCGGGATGCCGCCGCGCGGCGTGCCGATGTGCAGGAGGAGCGGAATCCCGACGTCCTGCGCGGTCCACCAGAGGCGCTCGTAGACCGGATGGCGATAGGGCCGATCCGCCAGGGGCGAGACGGGGATGAACGCCCCCACCAGCCCGAGCTTGGCGCAGCGCTCCAGCTCGGCACAGGCATCTTCCACGTCGTCCACGTTGAGCATGGCGATGCCCTTGAGGCGATCGGGGTAGGGCTTGCAGAAGTCGGCGATCCAGTCGTTGTAGACGCGGCAGATGGCGGAGAGCATGGCGCTGTCCGGGATGCGGTACCAGAAGAGGCCCTGGCTCGGCTGCAGGCACGCTCCCCACACCCCGTCCATCTCGTTCTCTTTGATCATCGCCTGCGGCTCGTAGGCGGCGATCCTGACGTCGTCCCACATGCCCAGGAAGTCGATCTGGGACGGATCCTCGAACCGCTGTCCCGCCTGCATCACCGCACCCAGGGTGCCCACCTGTTGCCCGTCGATGAACCACGCGTCGTACTGACGGCCCGAGGGCGTTTTCATCCGCTCCATCCGAGGCGCCCGCTCCCTGAACCGGGGCTCGATGCGGCTCGTGTACAGATCCGGTGGCTCGACGATGTGAGAATCGGCCGAGATGAGCTTGTCCATTGTCATGGCACCTCCAATGGGGGCCTCCGGGTAAATCGAGCGGGCTCCGGGCACTCGACGCCTAGCGCGGCTTGACGAGCGGCAGCCCCTCCACGCGGCGCACGTCGTTGATGGTCTCCAGCACTCGGCTCCGCAACGGCGGGTACTCGATCCCGAACTCCTTGCACAGGCGACTGTTGTCCACCAGGTAGTTGCCGGACTCCTCGCGGCCGCCGTCCTTCTCGAAGGTGATCTGCGCGTCGGGGAGAAATTCGCGGACGATGTCCGCCAGCTCGCCGAGGCTCACCGGGATCCCCCCCGAGTTGTAGAGCGCGTATTGGGGAGCGTCGGCGAGCAGCACCCGGGCGAAGACCTCGGCGATGTCCTCCACGTGGATGAGCAGGCGCATGAAGCCCTTTTTCGGAAGAAGCACCGGCTTGCCTCGGGCCGCCTCCGTCATGAGCGTCACGTGATCGGTCGAGCCACGAATCTTGTCGGGGCCCGTGACGTTGGCGGGGCGGACGCCCGTGATCGACATCGCGTAGTTCTTGATGTACTTCTTGGCCTGGAACTCGTTGAAGGTCTTGTGCACGGCGTACTGGCTCGTGCCGTACGTCGCATCGTCCTCGGTCGCCGGCCGCTCACCGAAGTGACTCTGCTGCCCGCTCACCGCGATCGAGCTGGCGTACACCACGCGCCTGACCCCGCCCAGGCGCGCCGCCTCGAAGCAGTTGTCCATCCCGAGGACGTCGAGGCGCATGACCTGATGGGGGTTCCCCTCGCCCGCCCCGAGGCCGTAGGCCAGGTTGATGAGGCGATCCGGCTTCACCTCGAGCACGGCCCGCATGACGTCTCCGAATCGGGTGACGTCACCGCGCATCACGGTCGCCTGGCTCGGCACCTCGGCGAAGGGCGACGCCGCGCCGGGGTTCAGATCCATGCAGACCACGGTTTCGCCGCGCGCGATCAATCGCCTCATGAGCCGTGGACCGATGAACCCTGTCCCGCCGATCACCAGTACCGACATGCCGAGCCTCCTTGGTGGGGCATCGCGCGGCCCGTCACCGCGCCGTCGCGGTCAGGCGCGCAGCCCGTAGTATGCGGCGCAGTTGTCCCACAGGATCTTGCGCTTGCTCTCCTCGGAGATCGGCAACCGGAGGAACGACTCCACCGCCCGCGGGAACTTCGAGTCGCCGTGCGGGAAGTCGGTCGAGAAGACGATCCGGTCGTCGCCGATGGCGTCGATGACGTGCTTCACCGGCTCCTCGTCGCACTCCACCGAGACGAAGCACTGCCGCTTGAAGTACGCGCTGGGGGCCATCGTCAGCTCGCGGGCATAGACATCGCCGAGCCACTCCCAGTGCTCGTCCATGCGCCAGAGCAGGAAGGGCACCCAGCCGCAGTTGCCCTCGAGGAAGGCCACGCGCAGCTTGGGATGCCGCTCCAGAATCCCGCCCGCGCAGAAGGCGCCGGCGGTGAGCATCTGCTCGACGGGGTGGGAGTACACGTGCTTCAGCATGGTGTTGGCGCCGAACTGTTCGCCGACCTGCCGCAGCTGCGAGCCCGATCCCTCGTGGAACCCCAGCGGCACTTCGAGCTCCTCGAGGGTGGCCCACAGCGGCTCGTAGTAGGGGTCGTGCCAGTTCCGCCCGTTCACCTCGTTCGGCCGCAGGAACACGCCGCGGAAGCCGAACTGCCTCACACACCGGCGGGCCTCGGCCACGGCATCGTCGACGTCGAACGGGGAGATCATGCCGGCGCCGAGCAAGCGCTCGGGATTCTCCTGGCAGAACTCGTAGAGCCAGTCGTTGTAGGCGCGCGCCATGGCGGCGGCGAGTCTGGGGTCCATGTCGGGAATCGTCAGGGCGAAGAGGCCGCGGGAGGGATAGACCACGGCGACGTCGATGCCCTCGATGTCCATCGCCTCGAGCTGGACCTTCGACGTCCACCCCCGTTCCTCGAAGGGCCGCCAGCGCTCCTGATTGAGGGCGTAGTTGCGCCCCTGCCGGCGGCGGCTGCGATCCGCGTCGATGGCCACCCGACCCCAGGGTTTGCCATCGAGGGCGAGCCGCAAGTCGCCGACGTCTTCCGTGAGGCCGTGCGGCGCGCGGTCCCGGAAAGCGGGGTCGATGTACCGGGGCCACAGATCGGGCGGCTCGATGATGTGGATGTCGCTGTCGAGGACCTTGAAGTTGCTGTGCGCCATGTCCCACCTCCGTGAGCGCGTCGTGACCACGGCGAGCCTGTTGAAGGAGAACTCGATCGCTCGGTGGGGCAACCCTACGTCCGTGCGCCGTCGTTGTCAAAGCCATCGGACGACGATGGATCAGCGTGTGTGACCGCACCTGGGAGGCCGCCAGTGGCTGGCCGGCGCCAGCCGCCGCGTCGTCACTCGATCAGCGTATGGCTCAGCTCGCCGATGCCTTCGATCCACAGCCGCACGGTGTCGCCGCCCTTGAGGAACCGCTGCCGGCCCATGCCCACGCCGGCCGGGGTCCCGGTCAGGACGAGGTCGCCTGGCTGCAAGGTCACGCGCGAGGACAGCATGGCGATCTGCTCGGCGGTGGTGAAGATCATCCGGCTGGTGTGGGAGTCCTGCATCAGCTCACCGTTCACCCACAGCTTCAGGCCGAGATTCTGGGGATCGGGGATGTCCCTGGCCGGCACGATCCAGGGCCCGAGCGGGCAGGAGCCGTCGAAGCACTTCTGGCTGAGCCAGTCGAAATGGAACGGCGAGGCGACCGGATTCTTCTCGCGCGCCATGACGTCCCGCGCCGAGAGATCGTTGGCGATGGTGTAGCCGGCCACGCACGCGAGCGCGTTCTCCACGCGCACGTCCTTGGCGGTCTTCCCGATCACCGCCGCCAGCTCGACCTCCCAGTCGACCTTCTGTGAGTACGGGGGCAGCTTGACCTTCGCGCCCGGGCCGATCACCGAGCTCTTCGACGTCTTGATGAAGTGCCACGGCTTCTCACCGAGGTCCTTCATGGTCGGTCCGGGCGGCTGGCCCTGGGCCCGCGCCATCTCGGCCATGTGGTCGGTGTAGTTCGCCCCCGCGCAGAAGATATTTCCTGGATCGAGCAGGGGCGCGAGCAGCCGAACGCGCTTGACCGGCACGCCCTTCGCCCGGCTCTGACCGGCGGCGATACGCTTGGCCGCCCGCGCGAGCTGGCGGTGCGCCTTGCTCCAGTCCTGCAGCACGCTGCAGGGCGCTCGCATACGCGGGAACGCCGGTGACCCTCGCCACGTCGTAGACAGTGTCCGCCACGAGGACGCCGGCCCGCGCGTCCCGGCCCGACTGATAGCTCAGCAGTTTGTAGCTCACGTCGTGGCCTCCTCGATACCGGGGATCCGGTCGCGGGACGAGGCACCACCAGGGGCCGCCCTGGCCGAGACCAGGCGATCGTCGCCGCCCATCACACCCGCACGTACTTCACGACGCGCCGGCCCCGACCCCAGGCTCCCGGGCGCACGACGTAGAGGTCACCGCGGGAGTCGCCCCAGATCGAGTGGCACGAGCGGAAGCTGGGATCGCCCCACTGCGCGAGGCGCTCGCCCTCGATGGTCAGGACGCTCACCAGCCCGCCGTTGTGCTCCGGGATGTAGACGACGTCGGCGGCGTCCACGTAGAACACCGCTGGCCCGATCAGCCTGGTGGGCCAGACGTCGCAGGAACTGGCCCTGCTGATCGAAGACCTGCACGCGGTCGTTCTCTCGATCGCACACCATGACGCGCCCGTGCCGGTCGATCCAGACGCCGTGGGGCAGGTTGAACTCGCCGGGATCGGTGCCGGGCTCACCCCAGGAAAAGAGATGCGTGCCGTCGGCGGCGAACTTGTGCACGCGCGCGTTGCCGTAGCCGTCCGTGACGAACATCTCGCCCGACGGCGCCACGTCGATGTCGGTCGGCAGGTTGAACGGACCGCCGCCGCGCGTGACCTTCCGGTACGCGCTCGAGCGCGGCTCGCTCGGATCCACCCCGGTGTCCGAGCGATAGCCTTTGGTGCCGATCGTCCTCAGCAGCGTCCCGTCGAGCGTGAAATACAGCATCTGCCCGTGATCCCGATCCACCAGCCACAGGTTGTCGCTGCGCGTCGACGCGGATGGTGTGGGGAAAGGCGAAGAGTCCGGCGCCCCAGGACGAGAGATAGTTTCCGTCGCGATCGAAGACCACGACGGGGTGGTCGGGCGTGCGGTTGAAGCAGTAGACGCGGTCGTGCGAGTCCACCGTCACCGCCGCTGCGGGCATCTCCCAGCCTGCCGGGAGCTTGGCCCAGTCGTCGTGGACTTCGTAGGTGTACTTGCCGCTGCCGACGATCGTGGTTGTCGTAGCCATGAGCGTCCTGGCCTGACTCAGGCTGCCACGAAGGCCCGGTAGTGCGGGCCCTTGGAGATGGGCGCCAGACCGCTGAGCACTTCACTCCAGTGCTCGCCGCCGTCGTCGCTGCACCACACTTCCCCGGTGGCCGTGGCCCCGAAGAGGGAGAACGACTCTCCCCAGTCCTCCAGGCACATCGCCTCGAAGGCCGTGCGCAGTGGTCGGTCGGGGAACCCGTGACGCACCGGCTGCCAGGTCCGCCCGCCGTCGGCGCTCTTGGAGATGCGGGAGCCTGCGTAGTGGTCTCGATACCAGCTCCCGGGTCCCTTCTTGGCCGACGCCACGAACATCAGCTCGGGCTGTCTCGGATGGTGCACGAGGAGGTCGGGATAGCCGCCGATCTCGTGGTGCTGATCCGTCCACTGCTCCCACGTCTTTCCCCCGTCGGCGGTCACGTACATGCCGATACCCGTGGTGACGTACATCTGCGTCGGGATTCCGAGGATTGATCACCGTGCGGTGCACGTCCTCATCCATGCCCGGGATCACGTGAAAGGTCCGCCCCGCATCGGTGCTCTTCAGGAGGCCGCCCTGCTCGATGCCGACGAACAGGGTCTGCGGGTCGTCCGGGTGGAAGGCGATGTGCTTGGTATGGGCGATGTGGGGCGGAGCCGGGAAACGACCACTGGGAGGTATCCCCCGACCGCAGCGCCGGAAGCTCGGCCCAGTGGCGGCCGAGATCGTCGCTCGCGAACAGGTGCGCGGGCTCCGTCCCGGCAAAGATGCGCGGGCCTCCCGGCCAGTCGGGTGCACGCGAGGCTGTAGACGTCGTGCTCGGTGAGCCCCTGATCGCGGCGCTCCCAGGTCTGGCCCTCATCGACGCTGGCGAAGATCGACCCGTGGTTCACCCCCGCGAAGATCGTGCCGCTCTCGGGCTCGATCAGGAGGGCGTGGATGTGCTTGTCGGTCAACGTCCGGTTCGCGACGTGCCATCCCGGGCCGTCGGCATTGCGCTCCATGCACACCACCCCCTGAACCGTGCCGACCAAGCACATGCCGGGAGCGTGCAGGAGAGCGATAGATCGTGGGCCCGCCGTGCGAGAGGGTGATCGCCATGGTTGCCTCCTTCTCTCCGGTCTGACCGTCGGTGCCGCAAGGCCTCGTCTGGCGAGGCCAACATTGCGCTGAGGCGCCGAGGGTGTCAAGGCCGCCGGCCCCTCCTTGACGGCGCGCCCGCGGCTGGCGCAGGATGGCCAGCCGCCATGACCATCGATATCGCGCCGGCCGTCACCACCCCGCTCGAGGTTGCCCGTTCGCTCGCCCCGCGCATCCGCGCCCGCGCTGACGAGATCGAGGCCACGCGGCAGTTGCCGCGCCGATCTCGTCATGGAGCTGGCGAACGCCCGGCTGTTCAAGGTCGCGCTCCCAGAGGCCGAGGGCGGGCTCGGCGCCGACATCCTGACGGCCCTGCGCGTGATCGAAGAGGTCGCGCGGGCCGACGGCTCCACCGGGTGGTGCCTGGCCATGGCGATCAACACCTTCCGCCAGAGCGCGCAACTCGCGCCCGAGGTCCGCCGCGAGCTGTTCTTCAGCGACCCCGTCGGCGTGTCGGCGGGATCGGCGAGGGAGCGGGGCCGCGCCGTCGCCGTGCCGGGCGGCTACCGCGTCACCGGGCACTGGTTCTTCGCCAGCGGCTGCATGCACTCCCATTTGCTGCATGGCGCCTGCAAGGTCTTCGACGGCGACCGCGCCCCGGCTGCGGCCCAACGGCGACCAGGAGATCCGGATCGCCTTCTTCCATCCGAAGTCGCAGGCGCGCATCATCGACACCTGGGACGTCAGCGGCCTGCGGGGCACGGGCAGCCACGACATCGCTGTCGACGACCTCTTCGTGCCCGAGGAACACACGTTCTCGGCGCTGGATCGGCGCGCGCGCGTCACCGGGCCCATGAACCGCATCCACGGCTTCGACCTGGCCGGCTGCGGCTTCTGCTGCGTCGGGCTGGGCGTGGCCCGCGCCGCCATCGACGCCTTCGTCGCGCTGGCCACGGTCAAGATCCCGCGCTCGTCCTCCGACCTGCTGCGCGAGCGCGCGCTGGTGCAGGCTCAGGTGGGCGAAGCCGAGGCGATGCTGCGCTCGGGACGGGCGTTCCTGTTCGAGATCGTCGAGGCGATGTGGAAGACCGTGCTCGCCGGAGACCCCGTCACCGAGCACCAGCGCTCCGAGCTGCGGCTGGCCATGACCCACGCCGCCCAGAACGCCGCCAGGGCCACCCACATGGTGTGCGTGGCCGCCGGCACCACCTCGATCTTCGCGTCGAGCCCGCTGGAGCGCTACGCCCGCGACGCCGAGGTCGTGACCCGCCACAACCAGTTACAGTTCGTGAACTACGAGGCGGTCGGGCGCACGATGTTCGGCCTCGAATCGACCAGCCCGCTGTTCTAGGGCCAAGGAGCGCGCAATGTCCGACCGTTCCCTTGCTCTGTTGACGGAGGCCATCCTGGAGCGCGATCAGCCCCGCACGGCCGATCTCTTCTTCCGCATGGTGACGCGGGATGGCCGCTCGCTGGCCGACGCCCTCGGCGTGGTGACGTCGGCCGAGGCGCCGTTCGTGCAGGTGCCGAGCCACATCAACGTGCGCGACGGTCAGATCACGCTTGGTCAACAACGACCACACGATTCTCGGTCTCCGGACGTCCGTGAGTCTGGCGCCGTTCGTGCCGGAGCCGTATCGCCTCCTGCCCCTCTTGCAGAGCGTCTGGTACATCCCGGCCGGTCTCGACATCTGGAACCAGCTGCTCGGGAAGTACCCCGGCCGCTACGCCACGATGAAGGGCATGGAGGTCCCGCCCCCGAGCTACGGCCCGGCCGTGTGGAACCAGCAGCAGGAGCCGATCACGCCGGAGGGCACCGTCGAGGAGCAGCTCCACGCGCACATGATCGCCACGATGAGTGGTGATGTGCGGCGGTCGTACGGCCTCTTCCTCGGGCTGGCCGCCGACGAGCAGATCCGCCCCCTCCTCCGCGACCAGTTGCTCTTCCTGGGTCTCATCGACATGCAAGACACGGTCGCGGGACGGAAGGCGCGCAACACCGGTCACAAGGCGCTCCGGGCCCGCGCCATCGCGGACCTCGCCGACTTCATCGGCTGGGACCGGGCCCACGGCGTCTATTACATCGGCGTGCCGGACATGGCCATCGGCCCGCTCTACTACTCGCTCTACGACGCGGCCTGCGTGACCGTGACCAGCGAGTTCCCCGAGGCCGGGAAGCAGCTCAGGCAGACGAACGAGACGCCGCTCACCCCGGGCGAGGTGGACGCCATGGTCCAGCTCCTCATGGAGGCCGACGGGCCGACGGTGTGGAACCTGGTCACGGCACACCTGCGGAATGGCAAGTCGATCCGGAGTCTCGGCGACACCATCCAGATCGGCGCGGCGGAGCTGATCTTGCGGACCACGGTGCCGCGACAGTTCACCGACGGCCAGCATCCCTTCGACTACTGCAACACGGCCAACGACTGGATGCGACGGAGTGAGAGCCCCTACCAGCCGCGGCTGCTCTACCTGATGGCCCATTTCGTCAACGACTCGGCCCGCTCCAACAAGCTGTCGCGCTCGGTGATCGAGCAAGAGTGTGCCGGATTCGACGGCGCGGCCCGGACGCCATCGTCGTTGCTGGAGGAGCTCGACCAGGCCATCCTGGCCTTCGACGTCCCGCGCACCACCGCGATCGCCAACGCCTACCTGACGTCCGGCGCGGATCGCCACGCCTACATGACCACGGTCGCGGTCGCCGCGTGCAAGTTCCAGGACGACCCGCACAACCAGAAGATCACCCACTCCACGTTCGAGGAGTACGGCCACAACTCCACCCACCTGCGGGATCGCCTCCTCCTCGCCACGGCGCGGCTGCTCGCGGGCTGGCCGAAGATGCCCGGCGAGCGCGAGTGCTACGCCCGCTTCATGAAGGAGTGGATCAACAACTAGGCGATCGCCGCCTCCGGAGGAACGTCGATGACCGAGCCGACGAAATTCGAGATCTTCACCGACTACGTCTGACCCTGGTGCTATCTCAGTACCGTGCGTATTGAGAAGCTGCAGCAGGCCTACGACATCGAGCCCGTGCTGGTGCATTTCCCGCTGCATCCGGAGACGCCCGCGGAAGGCCGCGAGATGGCGACGTTCTACGCCGAACGCAAGCTCGACCCCGAGGCGATGTATGCGCGCATGAAAGGCCTGATGGACCAGGAAGGCCTGCCCTACGGCCGGCGCACGCACACCTACAATAGCCGGCTGGCCCAGGAGCTCGGCAAGTGGGCCGACACGCAGCCCGGCGGGGCGGCGCTGCACGACGCACTGTACCGGGCCTACTTCGTCGACGCCCGCAATATCGGCGACCCCGAGGTCCTGGTCGAGATCGCGCAATCGGCCGGGCTCTCGGCCGAGTAGGCGCGCGCGGTGCTGATTGAGCGCCGCTTCAAGGACGCCGTCGATGCCGACTGGGCGAAATCGCGCCGCTACGGCGTGACCGGTGTCCCGACCTTCGTGGCGGGCGGCCATGGCGTGGTTGGCGCCCAGCCCTACGAGGTGCTGGTGAAGCTGCTCGAGCAGGCCGGGGCGCGGCGGAGATAGTCAGATGGGGGGCCTCGATCGGGCCCCCCAAGCCGGCGCTCGTCACGCCCCGGCAAAGCCGGGGCGCTCCACGAAGCCCGCCCACGAGTTCAGCGCGGCCGGGGCAGGCCGAAGGCCTGATAGACCATCCCGGCAAGGGGCGCATAGAAGAATACGAGGAACGCCATATAGGCGAGCCAGCCCCCCGCGAAGGCCAGAAGCGCCCGGCCCCAGCCCAGGCGATGCAGGGCCCGCAGGGCCCGAAATATTGCCGTCAATAAGAGACCCCACAGGGCCGTCGCGGCCGCGAACGAGACGGCAACGCGGACCGTGCCGAAGATTCCGAGACCGTCCACGAACCGCTTGGCCTGCTCGAGGGCCTGTCCGGGCGTCCAGGTGAGGTCGGGCGTGCCCTGCATCACGGAGATGCCAAGGCCCCACACGGGGATCTGGGACAGCCCGATGACGGGCAGGAAGGCCGAGAGAAAGCACGCCGCGGCGACGGACGCCTGGATGGTGGCCGTGCCGCCGGCGAGTCGCATCGCGACGTGGAGCAGCACGGCGGCGGCGAGCCATTCGATGTAGTTGCTCACCGCGTACGAGACCAGGTAGGCGGGAAGCCAGTACTGCTGGCCCTCCCGCGCTGCCGCGGGGATGCGCATGAGCTCGCCGGCCACGACCATGTAGAGGAGAAAGCGCAGCGCCCGCCCGAGCACCTCGCGCGTGTGGAGGTCCAGGGGGTCGAGGGCGCGCTCGCGCCGGGTGATCAGCGACAGCCAGGACACGGCGTTCCGCCCCGCTCCGAGACGCTCGAGCGCCGCGCCGAGGCGCCCCGCATCCTCCTCGAAGCGCGCGCTCCGGAGGTCGAGGGCCTGGTGGCGGGCGAGCGGGACGAGGGGCCCGGGCAGATCGCGCGCCGTGGGCATGGGAGCGCCGTCGACGAGGACGGGGATGATCTTGATCCCGCGGCCCAGCGCGGCGGCGATCTCCAGACGCACCCAGTCCGTCGGATCGTCCAGGCGCCGGTGTCCCGCCGCGTCGCCGGTCGTCAACCACGCCTTACCGATCACCGCGACGAGACCGTCGCAGAACCGGACCTTCGTGTCGATGACCTCGGTGAAGTCCGCCCCGATCTCGATCGTCTCCACGTCGATAAAGACGCTCGTCGGGCCGAACCGGGCGCACAGGAGCTCGTAGAGCCGCCGCGTCGGCGCCGCGCTGTCCTCCCGCCGATAGCTGATGAAGATTCCCGACACCGAAGATCCCCCGCGCACGCCGGCGCCGTAGCGCCGGCCGCTCACCCACGATACTCCGGTGGCGTCGCCGCCGGGCCGAGCAGGATGTGCGATATCGGCGGAGGACAGTGCCGTGAATGACTCACTTGCGAGCAGAGTGAGCGGGGCTGACCCCATCGCCACCGGCACGACCGTCGCTCACCAGGTCGACGAGTCGAGATATCACGAGCTGGTGTCATGAGCGCCGATCGCGCGCGACCGCACGAGCCGGAGCGCCATCTGCTCGAACTCCGCGAGCGGCATGGCGCCGAGATCTCCCCGGGAGCGCTCCCGCACGGCGACCGTGCCCTGGGCGGCCTCGCGATCGCCCAGCACGAGCATGAACGGGATCTTCTGTCGCTGCGCGTCGCGGATCTTCGCCCCGATCTTGTCGCCGCGCGCGTTCAGCTCGACGCGCAGACCGGCCCCGCGCAGGGCGCGCGCGACCCGCTCGGCGTAGGCGGTGACGCGGTCCGGTGATCGGTCAGGACGACCACCTGCACCGGCGCCAGCCACACGGGAAACGCCCCCGCATAGTGCTCGATCAGGACGCCGAAGAAGCGCTCGACCGAACCCGAAGAGCGCGCGGTGGATCATGATCGGGCGGTGCGGCTCGTTGTCCGCGCCGACGTATTCGAGCCCGAACCGGTCGGGCAGGTTGAAGTCGAACTGCACCGTCGTCAACTGCCACAGGCGGCCGATCGCGTCCTCGACGTGGATGTCGATCTTCGGCCCGTAGAAGGCGGCCTCGCCCTCCATCCTCTGGTAGCGGGACGTGGCGCTCGTTCAGCGCGGCGACCAGCGCGCCTTCGGCGTGCGTCCCAGTCCTCGTCCCGCCCGAGATAGTGCTTGCCGGACTCGCGCCCTCTGACCGGAGAGCTCCACCCTGTACTTCTCGAACCCGAACGACCCGGTACACGTCGAAGGCGAAGTCCAGGCAGGCGACGATCTCGCCCCGCACGCTCTCCGGCGTGCAGAAGAGGTGGGCGTCGTCCTGGGTGAAGCCGCGGACGCGCAGCAACCCGTGCAGCGTCCCCGCGAGCTCGGCACGGTAGACCGTCCCGAGCTCGGCCAGACGGATCGGCAGGTCGCGGTACGAGCGCGGCGCGGACTTGTAGATGCCGATGTGGAACGGGCAGTTCATCGGCTTGAGGCGGAACTCGGTCCCTTCGAACGCCATCGGCGAGAACATCGAGTCCGCGAAGTTCTCCTCGTGCCCGCTGGTCCACCAGAGCTCGCGCTTGGCGATGTGTGGCGTGTAGACCAGGCCGTAGCCGCGCTCCAGCAGCTGCTCGCGGAGGTAGTCCTCCATCTCCTTGCGGACGATCCCGCCCTTGGGGTGCCAGAGGATCAGCCCCTCGCCGTACTCCTCCTGGATCGAGAACAGGTCCAGCTCGCGCCCGAGGCGGCGGTGGTCGCGTCTCTCGGCCTCTTCTCGCTGCTGCAGCCACGCGTCGAGCTCTGCCTGGGTCGAGAAGGCCGTGCCGTAGATGCGCTGCATCTGCGGGCGTCCGAGCGTCGCCCTTCCAGTAGGCGCCGGAGAGCGAGAGGAGCGTGAAGGCGTGGAGTCGGTTGGTGTTCGGCACGTGCGGACCCAGACAGAAGTCGACGAACGGGGAGCCGTCGATGTGGTAGACGCTCACCTGTTCGCCGCCCTTCTCCTCGATCAGCTCGCACTTCAGGGGCTCGTCGCGCTCCGCGAAAAGGCGCAGCGCCTCGGCCTTCGGGAGCTCCTCGCGACGGTAGGCAAGACTCCGCTTCGCCAGCTCGCGCATCCGCGTCTCGATCGCCGGCAGATCGGCGTCCGTGAGCGGTCGGGGGGCGATCACGTCGTAGAAGAAGCCGAAGCGCGGATCGTCCAGCAGGGCCGGACCAATGCCCAGCTTCGTTCCGGGGAAGAGATCGAGCACCGCCGCGGCCAGGAGGTGCGCGGTCGAATGCCGGAGCACGTCGAGCCCTTCGCGCGTCGCCGGCAGGATGGGCTCGATCTTCACGACGGCATCGCCGTCGGGCGGCTCGAGGCGAAACGCCAGATCGACCTCGCGCCCGTCGACCTTGGCCGCGAGCACCTGCCCGGCGACGTCGCTCCCCAACCGCTCGAGCGCCTCACCGACGGTGGACCCGGCACGGACCTGGTCTGGCGCCGCGCCTTGGATCCGGACATTGATACCGTGCATCGCTCGCTCCTCCAGTGACGTGGGGGCCCCGACATGGCTCCCACACCCTCAACGCTCGGGGCGCCCCGGCAAAGCCGTGGCACCCCTCGATTCCCGACCGGTCCCTGAAACGCAAAAGGCCCGCGACCGGGTGGTGGTCGCGGGCCTCGTCGGCTCGAAGAGTGATCTAGCGGGTCAGGTTCGTCGTTGGGCGCGCGCGACCGCTACCGCTGGGCGTCCCGTGGTCCGGGACCCCAGCCGGATCGTCGTCTCGGTCGTGCGCTCGGTTCGGCAAACCATCTGATCGCGATGCTAAGTGGGCAGGGCGCCGCTGTCAACGTTCGGGTGAGTGAACGTGAGCTTGCGGTCACATCGTCTCCGCAGCGCGTCCGCCGCCACCCTGCCGCCTCCCGCGGGCGCACATCCATCGGAGGTCATCGTCGATTCGACGGCACCGACGTTCAATTGCTGGAGAGGTAGGTGTTCAGATGTCAGACCCGCGCCCCGCCCCCGCCCCTCGCATTCTTCGGGTCCGGCCCATATGCTAGGCGCCACGCTCGAGGGCGATGACGCCTCAGCAGCCTCTGCGGGGAGGAACGATGACGCGATTCGTGATCGCTGTTCTGCTCGTGTTCGGTCTCGTCGGAAACACAGGGGCCCAGCCCAAGGCGGCGCCGCCGGTGAAGCCGGAGGGCGAGATGCGCTGGGCCCTCTACGTGACCTTGGCTCCGGGCTGGTTCGACCCCGGGGAGGTGACCGCGGGTTTCATCACGCCGTTCTGGGTGCTCTATGCGATGCACGACGCGCTGTTCAAGGCGATGCCCGGCAACCTCATGACGCCGAGCCTGGCCGAGTCGTGGAAGGAGAGCCCGGACGGCAAGACGTACGAGTTCAAGCTGCGCGAGGGCCTCAAGTTCCACAACGGCGATCCCTTCACCGCGGACGACGTGAAGTTCAGCTACCAGCGGTCCAAGGTCGGCAAGGTCCTCAAGGACAAGGTGCGGGACGTCGAGATCGTCGGCCCCTACCGCATCCGCTTCCATCTCCACGAGCCCTATCCCGGACTTCATGACGTTCTACGGAACGCTGGCCAGCGGGGCGAGCTGGATCGTGCCGAAGAAGTACGTCGAGCGGGTCGGCGACGACGGCTTCAAGAAGCAGCCCATCGGGCTGGGGCCGTACAAGTTCGTGAGCCACACGCCCGGCGTGGAGCTGGTCATGGAGGCGTTCGAGGGCTACTGGCGCAAGACGCCGTCCGTGAAGCGCCTGGTGTTCAAGAGCGTCCCCGAGGCCACCACGCGGGCGGCCATGGTGAAGAACGGCGAGGTGGACGTCGCGTACATGGTCGACACGCCGACGGCGCTGGAGCTCAAGCGCGATCCCAACCTCAGGCTGGCCTTCTCGGGCGCGATCGGCGTCCACTTCCTCGATTTCTTCGACCAGTGGGACCCCAAGTCGCCGTGGGCCGACCGGCGCGTGCGCCTCGCCGCCAACCACGCGGTCGATCGCCGGTCGATCAACGAGGCCGAGACCCTCGGGGCCTCGCGCCTGACCGGCAGCATGGTCCCGCGCACGTTCGAGTTCGCGCTGCCGCTCGAGCCCTACGCCTACGATCCCGCCAAGGCCAAGCAGCTCCTGGCCCAGGCGGGCTATCCGAACGGCTTCGACGGCGGCGACTTCTACCCCTATCCGCCCTATTTCTCGGCGGGGGAGGCGATCGTGGCGAACTTCGGCGCGGTCGGCATCCGGATGAAGCTGCGCACGATGGAGCGGGCGGCCTTCCAGACGGCGTGGTTCGGCAAGAAGCTCCACGGGGTCTGCCTGTGCACGGTCGCCTCGTACGGCAACGCGGCCACGCGGCTGGCCGAGCAGGTGCAGAGCGACGGGGCGTACGCGCGCGGAGTCGATCCCGACGTGGAGGCGCTCTACAAGCAGCAGGCCCGCGAGCCCGATCGGAAGAAGCGCGAGGCCCTGCTCCACCAGATGCAGCAGATCCTCTACGATCGGGTGCGCTTCGGCCCCCTCTGGGAGTTCATCTGGGCGAGCGCCATCGGGCCGCGGGTGGCGGAGCCGGCGCTCATGCTGATCGACCCGTACCCGTGGTCGGCGCCGCTGGAGGACGTGCGGCTGAAGACCAAGTAGGCGACCGGACATCGCGGCGAAGGGACATGGTCCCCCTTCGCCGACACTCAGCGCCGCTTGCCGCCGCCGAGTATCGAGCCGAGCATGCCGCGCAGTATCTCGCGGCCCACCTGCCGGGCCATGCTCTTGGCCACGGCCTCGACGACGCCCTCGCGCCGCCCGCCCCGCGGGCCGGTCGAGCCGAACAGGATGTCGCTCAGCACGCCGCCTGCGCCCTGCTCGTGGGGTGTGCCACCGGGTGCGCTCTTGCCGCCGACCTTGACCGGGGCCTCGGCCTGCCTGGACTCCGTCCTGCCCTTCAGCGTCTCGTACGCCGACGCGCGGTCGATCGCCCTTTCGTAGCGACCGGCGACCAGCGACGAGGCGATCAGCCGCTGGCGCTCCTCCGGAGCGACTGGCCCGATCTTCGATGCCGGCGCGAGGATGAACGCGCGCTGGACGATCCCCGGTGTTCCTTTCGGGTCGAGCAGCGACACCAGCGCCTCGCCGACGCCGAGCTCCATGATCGCTCGCTCGGTGTCGAGCGTGGGGTTCGCGCGCAGCGTCTGCGCCGCCGTCTTCACCGCTTTCTGATCCTTTGGCGTGAACGCCCGGAGCGCGTGCTGGACACGATTGCCGAGCTGGCCGAGCACGGTCTCGGGAATGTCGAGCGGGTTCTGGCTGCAGAAGTAGATGCCGACGCCCTTGGAGCGAATCAGCCGCACCACCTGCTCGACCTTCTCGAGCAGCGCCTTCGGCGCGTCGTTGAAAAGAAGGTGCGCCTCGTCGAAGAAGAACACGAGCTTCGGTTTGTCGAGATCGCCGACCTCGGGCAGGTTCTCGTAGAGCTCAGACAGGAGCCACAGGAGGAAGGTCGAGTAGAGCTTCGGCGACTGCATCAGCTTGTCGGCGGCGAGCACGTTCACGACGCCGCGGCCTTTCGAGTCGGTCTGCATCAGATCGTCGATGTTCAGCATCGGCTCGCCGAAGAACCGGTCCGCGCCCTGGTGCTCGAGCTCGAGCAGACGGCGCTGGATCGCGCCGATCGACGCCGGGGAGACGTTTCCGTACTCGGTCTTGAACCGCGCCGCATTGTCGCCGACGTGCTGCAGCATGGCCCGTAGGTCCTTCAGGTCGAGGAGCAGCAGACCGTTGTCGTCGGCGACCTTGAAGACGAGCGTGAGCACGCCGGACTGCGTGTCGTTCAGGTTGAGGAGGCGTCCCAGCAGCAGCGGCCCCATGTCCGAGATCGTCGCGCGCACCGGGTGCCCCTGGTCGCCGTGGACGTCCCAAAACACGACCGGACAGCCTTCCCACTTCGGCTCGTCGAGCCCGAGCGTCTCGAGCCGCTCTTTCATCTTCGGCGAGAGGCTTCCCGCCGCGGAGATGCCGGAGAAGTCGCCCTTGACGTCGGCCATGAACACCGGCACGCCGATGCGCGAGAACTTCTCGGCCAGCACCTGCAGCGTGACCGTCTTGCCGGTGCCGGTCGCGCCGGCGACGAGACCGTGGCGGTTCGCGAGCCCGGGCAGCAGGCCCAGCTCCTCGGATCCGGCTTTGGCGAGCGCGAGCGGTTCGATCATCGGGGACTCCTCGTGACAGGTTCGGCATCGGTCAACCCTCCGGTTCGGTCTGACCCCACGCAAGCCATCTCCGCTCCCTACTGCAGCCCCGCGATGCCGATGCGCTTTTGAGCGTCTCGGGCCTGAACTGACGCGCTGTCGGCCGTCCTCGCATGCGGTTAATATACAGGGCGGATGAACCGCCCACGGCGCCGCCGGCGCCGCGCGCCTCGCCGGCCTTGACACGTCCGGCGCCACAGCGCAGTGTTGCGCCGGGACGCTCGGTCCGAATACCGCGCGTCGGCGGGACCGGTAAGGAGACGATCCAGATGATCCCACGCACACGATGCATCATGGTCTGGTGCTTGCTCTGGCGTTGGTCGCTCCCGCACTCGCGTTCGCGGCTCCCGAGGGTCAGATCACCTACGCCCTCCATTTCTCGCTGGCCCCGACCCTCTTCGAGCCCGCCGAGACGCCGGGCGTCGTCTCACCGTTCATGATCCTCTACGCGCTCCACGACGCCCTCGTGAAGCCGATGCCGGGCAAGAGCATGGCGCCCAGCCTGGCGGAGTCGTGGAGCATGTCGTCCGACGGACTCGTCTACGAGTTCGTGCTGCGCAAGGGACCGCGATTCCACACCGGCGAGCCCGTCACCTCTGACGACGTCAAGTTCTCCTTCGAGCGCTACCGCGGCATCTCCGCGAAGATGCTCAAGGAGAGGGTCGCCGCGGTCGAGACCCCCGATGCCGGGCGGGTCCGCTTCCGGCTCAAGCAGCCGTGGCCGGACTTCATGACCTTCTACGCCACGCCGGCGACGGGCGCGAACTGGATCGTCCCCAGGAAGTACGTCGAGAAGCGTCGGCGAGGAGGGCTTCAAGAAGGCGCCGGTCGGCGCCGGACCCTATCGCTTCGTCTCCTTCACCCCGGGCATAGAGCTGGTGCTCGAGGCCACCGATGCGTACTGGCGCACGACGCCCAGCGTGAAGCGCCTGGTCTTCAAGTCGGCCCCGGACGTCGCCACCCGGCTGGTCATGCTGAAGAGCGGCGACGCGGACCTCGCCTACGCGCTTCCCGGGGAGCTCGGCGCCGAGGTCCAGCGCACCCCAGGGCTCACGCTTCGGCCCACGCCCTTCACGAGCACCCACTGGGTGCTCTTCGCCGACCAGTGGGAGGCGGGCTCTCCGTGGCACGACCGGCGCGTGCGCCTCGCGGCCACCCACGCCGTCGACCGCCAGGCCATCAATCAGGCCGAGAGCCTGGGGTTTTCCAAGATCACCGGGAGCATCATCCCCACCAGCTTCGACTTCTACTGGCAGCCGCCCGTGTATCCGTTCGATCCGACGAAAGCCAAACAGCTCCTCGCCGAAGCCGGTTACCCCAAGGGCTTCGAGGCCGGCGATCTCTGGTGCGATGTCTCGACCACGGGAGCGAGCGAGGCGGCCCTCAACTACCTGCAGGCGGCCGGGATCAGGACGAAGCTCCGGCCGCTCGAGCGCGCGGGGTTCCTCAAGTCCTATCAGGAAAAGAAGCTGAAGAACCTCATCTACAGCATCAGCGGCATCTTCGGGAACGCGGCCACCCGGATCGAAGCGTTCACGGCCGGGGCGGCATCTACGCGTACGGAGCGTACCCCGACATCGACGGGCTCTTCAGAGAGCAAGCGGGCGAACTCGATCAGAAGAAGCGGGAGGCGATCCTCCACCGCATCCAGCAACTGATGCACGAGAAAGTCATGTACCTGCCCATCTGGCAGCTCTCCGTCTTGAACGGGTACGGTCCTCGCGTGGCGGAGTCGGGGCTGGGACTCATCACCGGCTATCCGTGGGCGGCGCCGTACGAGGACGTGAAGCTCAAGGCGAAATGAGACGTCGCTCATGCCTGATGCGGTCGGATACCGGATGAAGTTCGGCGTCATCGTGCCGTCCACGAACACGGTCGTCGAGGCGGACTACAACCAGATGGCTCCCCACGGCGTCACCTTCCACACGGGCCGCATGCACATCGGGCAACCCGTGATGGACTCGGACGCGGCCTTCCAGGCGATCCTCGAGCAGATCCGCGAATCCATCGGGATCGCCATCCGCGACGTCATGACCTGCAAGCCCGACTACATGATCATGGGGATGTCGTCGGAGACGTTCTGGGGCGGCGTGGCGGGCAACGCGGCGTTCATCGAGCGCGTTCGGGCCCAGTCCGGGCTGAACGTCTCGACGGGGGCGTCCGCGTGCCGGGCGGCCCTCGAGCGCTACGGTGTCACGCGCATCGCCGTGCTCAGCCCGTACCAGCCCATCGCGGACCGCCAGGTGACCGGCTTCTTCGAGGAGTCGGGCTTCAAGGTCGTCCGGTTCAAGGGTCTCCGCTGTCCCACGGCCACCTCGATCGCCGAGGTCACCGAGGCGCCGCTGCGCAAGATCCTCGTCGAGGAGCTGAACGGCCCCGACGTCGAGGCCATCGTTCAGGTGGGGACGAACCTGTCGATGGTCCGCCTCGCCGACGAGGCCGAGCGCTGGCTCGGCAAGCCGGTGCTGGCCATCAACGCCGTCACCCTCTGGCACGCGCTGCGGGCCAGCGGCGTCACGGACCAGCGGCGCGGCGTCGGCTCCATCTTGCGAGAGCACTGATGGCAGCGCTACGGCGCGCCGCCGGCGCGCTGATCACGGGAGGCACCGCGTGCTCGATCTCCTGATCCGCAACGGACTCATCATCGACGGCACGGGCAACCCGGGCTTCCATGGCGCGGTCGCCGTGGAGCACGAACGCGTGGCCATCCTCCGCGGCGACCTCGAGGGGGTGCAGGCCCGGCGCGTCATCGACGCCACCGGCCGCGTCGTCTGCCCGGGATTCATCGACATGCACGCGCACTCCGGCCTGGTCATCCTGGCCGAGCCGCAGCACGAGCCCAAGGTCCGCCAGGGGGTGACCACCGAGCTGATCGGCATCGACGGCTGCTCCTACGCCCCCTTCACGAACGAGGCGGATTTCCACCGCTTCGTCGAGATGAACTCCGGCCTCGACGGCAACCCGCCGCTGCCCGGGCGCTGGTCCACCGTCGAGCAGTATCTCGACATGTTCACCAACCGGGTGGCCGTCAACATCGTCTACATCCTGGGCAACTCGCCGCTGCGCATCGCCGGCGTGGGGTGGGACGACCGCCCCGCCACCGAGCGCGAGAGGGCGAACATGAGGGCGCTGCTGCGCACCGGGATGGAAGAGGGCGCCTTCGGCATGTCCACCGGGCTCGACTATCCGCCCGGGAGCTACGCCGACACCGCGGAGCTGATCGAGCTGTCGCGCGAGGCCGCGCGGCTGGGCGGCATCTACCACACCCACGTGCGCTACAGCCTGGGCGATCGCTTTCTCGATCCGTTCAAGGAAGCGCTCGACATCGGCCGCGGCAGCGGCGTCCCCGTGCACATCACCCACTTCTACCAGCGGACCACCAGCCCCGGCGGAGCCAGCCGCATGCTCGGCCTCGTGGAAGACGCGCGCGACGAGGGCATGGACGTCACCTTCGACAGCTACCCGTACCCGCTCAGCAGCACTCGCCTCCTGATCCTGGTTCCCCAGTGGGCGCACGACGGCGGACCCGAGAAGCTGAAGGCGGTGCTCCGCGACCAGACGATGCGCGAGCGGCTGCGCAGGGACATGGCTCCGCGGGCGGCCGCGTGGAGCGATATGTGGCTGACCAACTTCAAGCACGCGCACCACCACCGCTTCGAGGGCCGCTCCATCGCCCAGGTGGCCGACATGATGGACAAGGACCCGGTGGACGTCATCTGCGAGCTGCTGGTGGCCGAGAACCTCGAGGTGTCCTACGTGTCGGCCGGCGGCAACGCGGCGACCTTGCCCAAGTTCGTGAGTCATCCCCTGTCGATGGTGGGGAGCGACGCGCTCCTCATCGGCGACTTCCCCAGCCCGCGGACGTACGGCACCTTCCCGATCATCCTGGCCGAGTTCGTGCGCGAGGAGCGCTTCCTCGCCCTCCCCGACGCCATCCGGAAGATGACGTCGTTCGCGGCCCAGCGCCTGGGCCTGCCCGACCGCGGCCTGCTGCGCGACGGTTTCAAGGCCGATGTCGTGGTGTTCGATCCGAAGACGGTGAAGGCGCCGGCCACGCGCACGCAGCCCAAGCAGTTCCCGATCGGCATCGACTACGTGATCGTCAACGGCCAGGTGGTCGTCGACGACGGCCAGCACACGGGCGTCCTGGCCGGCCGCGCGCTGCGCCGCGGCCGGGCCTCGACGTGAGCGCGACCCGCGCCGCGGCGCGCGCCGGCAGGCGACCTCACGCGGCGCGAGGACGCGGAAGTCTTGTGCACGGCACCGTGGTTGACCACCCGTTTCGCTGCGCGATATCAAGGCCCGGAGGCCGGCAGCAGCATCGCCGGAACGCCGGCGGCAGACGCACCATCCCATCCTCAGGAGGAGATCGTGGCCAAGATCCTCACGCCCCCGCAATCCGCGCCCGTCATGGAAATCGCCCGGGACCTGCTCCCGCCCGGCATGGAGCTGGTCGTCGTCGATCCTGCCAAGCCCGAGTTCTACGATGCTGCCGCTGACGCCGAGTACTACCTCGGCTCGCCGCGGACCGGGATCGGCAACGAGTTCTTCCGCGCCGCGCCAAAGCTGAAGCTCGTGCAGCTGACCAGCGCCGGCTACGACCGGGTCGACCTCGAGGCCGCGCGCAAGGCCAAGGTGCCCGTGGCCAACAACGGGGGCTCCAACTCCGTGGCCGTGGCGGAGCACGCCGTCATGCTCATGCTCGCCGTGCTCAAGAAGCTCGTGTATCACCACACCAACGTCGTCGCCGGCACGTGGCGCGCCAGCGACTTCGCCTCCATTCGAACCTACGAGGTGGAAGGCAAGCGCCTCGGCATCGTCGGCCTCGGCAACATCGGCAAGAAGGTCGCGCGCCGCGTCCAGGGGTTCGACATGGACGTTCGCTACTACGACGTCCTCCGGCTCACCGAGGACCAGGAGGACGCGCTCGGCGTCCGCTTCGCGCTCCTCAACGAGCTGCTCCGCACCTCCGACGTCGTGACCCTGCACGTGCCGCTGAACGACGTCACCCGCAAGATGATGTCCACGCCTCAGTTCGCGATGATGAAGCGCACCGCCATCCTCATCAACACGTGCCGGGGCCCGTGGTCGACGAGGACGCGCTCCACCAGGCGCTCCGTCGGGACGATCGCCGCCGCCGGCCTCGACGTGATGGTGGAGGAGCCGCCCAAGAAGAACGACCGCTCTTCTCACTCCCGAACGTCACCTTGACGCCGCACAGCGCGGGGCCGACGTGGGACAACTGGACGAAGGCATACCGCAATGGCTTCGACAACATTCAACGCGTAGATCCGGAAGGGCGCCGTTCTGGGTGGTGCCCGAGCTGCGGAGTCTCGGCGAATAGCCCCGGAGCGAGGGAGGAGCGTCCGCTCCTCCCTCGCGTCTC
>CAWKCA010000035.1:0-69794 GCA_963848005.1 uncultured Candidatus Rokubacteria bacterium | reverse complement strand
GCACCACCGGCGTGGACTGCTTCCAGTCGACGGTCGCCTTGGGAGCGCCCGGGAAGAAATCGAAGGCCACCTCGGCTGCCCGGTGAGCAGGCTCCCGCTGCGGAGCTGGCCGCGCATCCCCCGCCGCTGTACCAGACCCTCGAGGAACGCGTGGCGCGGTTCACCTCGCATCGGGCTTCTCCGGTGATCGTCGCCTGGCCGCCCTGCAAGCGCGCGATCGCCGATCGGGAAAGGTTACGATCTCCACGCGGCCGCGCACGGTGAACGTGGCCGGGTCGAGGTCCAGGCCGACGGCGGTGACCTCGCCGACGGGCAACCCGAGCACGGTGACGGGCGCTCCCGACCGCGAGCCCGCGCAGCGACTCCAGAAATAGAGCACGTAGCGACGCGCGATGGTGTCGGGCTGCTTCATCGCGGTGGCCTGATCGTCGTAGAGGGTGAAGACCGTATCCGCGGCGGCGGGCTCGCCCGGGCGGCGGAGGCGGGCGTGTCGAAGGCGATGCCGCCCGCGAGCAACGCGACCACGGCCCGCGTCCGCACGTCCACGCCGCCCGCGCGCCATGAGACGTCGATTCCGCTCGCATTCCAGAAGCGCGTGCCGGCGTGACGTACCTGTCGTAGGGCGCGTTGACGAAGATCTTGACGTCGACCGCCTTGCCGTCGGGTCGAGGTTGTACGCGACGACCTGACCGACCTGCAGGCGGCGGTAGTAGACGGGCGAGCCGATCATCGAGCGACCCGAGGTCGTCGGCCTTGAGCATGAACTGGCGCCCGGGACGCCGCCGGTGATGACCGGCGGCGTCGTCGAGCCCGATGAAGCCGCGCTCTTCTTCTTCGACTTGCCGACCTCGAAGCCGATGAAGTTGCCCGAGAGCAGGGTGCCGAGCCCGGAGACGCCGCTCAGGCTGATGCGCGGGCGCGACCACCCAGAACTTCGCGTCCTCGACCATCAGGTCCGCCGCGCTCTTGGCGATCTTGCGCGGTGACCTCCACCCTCGGTAGTCGTCGGAGAGAGCGCACCGCCGTCACCCGGCCGATGTCCACGTCCTTGTACTTGATCGAGGTCTTGCCGGCCTCGATGCCCTCGGCAGACCTTGAAGATGATGGTGATCGTCGGCCCCTCGCTCAGGATGCGCTGCACGGCGATGCCGAGGGCCGACCACCGCGGCGAGGATCGGGATGACCCAGACGACCGAGATGCGCGCGCGGCTGCGGCGGCACCGCGGTGGCCTCGGGAGGCTCGAGCGGTCGCGGTCTCAGCCATGGTGCTTCCCGCGGGGGCGGTCGGATCCCAGATCAGCCGCGGATCGAACGACTCCGCCGCGAGCATCGTCAGCACCACCACCGCGGCGAAGAACACGACGCCCGGTCCGGGCTCCACCGACATGAGCGGCTGGAGCTGCACCAGCGCGACGGTGAAGGTGTCGACGAACACGTCGAGCATCGACCAGCGCCCGATGAACTCGACCATGCGGTAGAGCCGCGTGCGCTCGCGATTGCTCCGAGCGAGCCGCGCTGCACGGTGACGAGGAGGTAGGCGAGCGCGACGATCTTGCCCAGCGGAACCATCACGCTGGCGACCAGCACGATGAGCGCGAGCGGCCACGATCCGGTGGGCGACAGGAGGATCACGCCGCCCAGGATGGTGTCGGACTCGGTCGACCCGAGCGCGGTCGTCGTAGCACCGGGCAGGACGTTGGCCGGGACGTAGCAGATCGCCGCGGCGATGAAGAGGCCCACGTGTACTGGATGGAGCGCTGGCGGCGCCAGGCGAGCGCGCGCGCCGCAGCGCGGGCAGTACCCGGTGCGTGGCGGGGTCGGCGGGGCGCGACAGCAGGCCGCACGTCTCGCAGGAGACGAGGCCCGCCTGGGCCGCGGTGAGGGCGGCGCTCAGCGACCGCCGGTCGCCGTCGCGAGCCGGGACGCCGTTCGCCCACGCGACGCGCTTCCACATCTCGCGCGGGTCGAACGGTGACCATGATCGCGGCGAGGAGCACCACGAGCACGCCGATGGCGTACATCCCGATGCCGGGCACCACGATCGCGAGCTCGGCGATCTTGATCAGCGCGACCAGGATGCCGAGCAGCATCACCTCGTTCATCGACCAGGGCCGCATGGAGTGGCCCAGCGCAGCATCTCGCCGACCCACTCGGGCGCGGGCGGCCGCCGCACCGCGAGCAGGACCGTCGAGCATGAACAGGATGTAGCCCGCCGGGCGCGACCACGGCGCAGAACGCGACGATGGCGGCGGTGATCTGCTCGCCCTGCATCCACATCTCGTACGCGCCGCCGATGATGGTCGTGCTCGCGCGACGCCCCACCGCTGAGAGCCCCATCAGCGGCGCCGTGTTGGCGATCAGGAAGACGATGGCCGCGGCGAGGGTGAGGGCCAGCGGGCGGTCGAGTCGGATTCTCGGCCTGGTCGCCAGCGTGTGGCCACAGCGCGCGCAACGCGCCTTGCCGCCGGGCGGGAGCTCCGGAGCTGCTGCAGCAGGTCGCAGTCGGGGCAGGCGACGGTTTCCACCGGCGGGCTAGGCGTTGCCTTCATCGACCCCATTGTCATCGACTTCCACGAGGAGGCCCGCCAGATTTGTCGCCACGACTCGAGGCATGCGGACACCACGGCACGGCCGGATCACGTCAAGCAGGCCAACGCGCCAATATAAGCATCCGCAGGTTCGACTCCAAAATAGTATGGGCCCGAATTCACGGACTGCACGGTCAAGGCAACACGTTCTCGATCGCCGTGACGATGCCACTACCGGAATTTCGCCTGCGGCGCTTCCCTAGCTTTCGCTCCTGACGCTTCCCGTGCCGGCACCGTGCCCGGCGGGCTGACGGGGCTTGGCGACCTGCGTCTGGCCAACTCGCCGTCCTCGATGCCGGGCCTAGCGGTCCTCTGGGGAGTGGCGGCGACCCTCGTATTTCCGACGGCGGCACGCCCGAGACGGGGCAGGGAAGTGGCAAGCGGGACCGGCGGCCGTGATGGCGATCTCACCGGAGAACTGGCTGTTGGGCATGCTCGCCCAGAATCCGATCTCCTTTGCCGGCGATCCGAACCGGCCTGCCGTGAATGCGCTGTATCTCACACCGTTCGCGGTCTATCAGCTCGGCCACGGCTGGTTCATCCGATCGCAACCCCAGATGATCTTCAACTGGAAAAGCGGCAGGCAGGTCCTGCCTCTCGACCTCGGAGTGGGGCGTGTCTTCACCATCGGGCGGCAACAGGTGAACCTCTTCGTCGAACCCTTCTGGAACATCTCGCACGACGGACCCGCGCCACGATACGGAATCACCTTTGGCATGTCGCTGCTCTATCCCAACTTTTGGCGGGAGCGCTGACTCCGGATGGTTCTCCACCCAGCGGAGATCCATAGAGCGCCTCGCGCATGTCAGCGCCCGCGGCCGCGAGCCGCGCCCTTCGGTCTGGCCGCTCTGCGCCTGAACCTGTCTCTCGAAAGGTCTCCTGCCCCCTTCGAGGAGGAGCTCCGGCTTGAGGGGCGCAAACAGATGCATGGCCCCATCACGGCGTCGAAGGCGCTCCCGGACGGGCCCCGACTAGAATGAAGGGCTCAGAATGAAGGGTTGAGGAGAAGGCCATGACCCGAATCCGGGTGGAAGATCGAGACGCCGCGGGCGACGCGGCGCGATTGCTCCGGACCGCTGTCGAAAGTAAGGTGCGCCGGCTTCGCCTGGGTATCGAGGCGACCGAGGCCCGTCTTCGCGCGCTCGAAAGCCGCCACGGCAGGACGTCCGACGAGGCCATGGCCACCGTAGCTGCCGAGGACCTGGCCGGCGGCGATCTCGAGTACGTCGAGTGGCTGGGAGAGTGGCGGATGCTCCAGCAGCTCAAGGAGGATCTCGGGCAGCTGGAAGCCATCGAGTATGCTGATCGGTGACTACTTCGATGACATGAGTCGCCTCATTCATGAACACGAGACCGCCGGGTTCCTGCTGTCGTGCGATCTGCTGACTGACGCTCGGTCGGATGATCTCGGGTATCTTCGCGCGTTGCTGACCTTCTCGGACCGATTCCAGCTGCACGTCCGAGAATATGTGCGAGTCAGCGGCGATCGCGTCGAACGACTCGCGCTCGCCTATCACTATCAGCTCCGCCCTCTACGCCGGTGCTATGATCCTCTCGTGCCCCTCAAGGTGAAGACGATCGCTCGGCAGGCTGCGGAAGACGCGCTGGCGGCATCGCTTCGAACTGCGATCACGGCGCAGCTTACCGCGGAGCTGAATCGCGTGTTCACGGAGCCTCCCGTCAAGGATATGCTCGCACGCGTCGTTCGCGATGCGGTCGGCGAGGTGCTCGCCAGCCTCGACTGGGGCAACGGCCGTCCCGGACCCGAGTTCTCCAAGCGGTAGTCCGAGGTCCCGGCGAGGGCAAGTCCCTTCTCCTTCGCTCTGGATGGCAGTCACATTGCCCTACCGATCCGCCTGCCCACGATGCTCCGATCTACCGTGCCCACGATGGGCCGAAACGCGCGGTCTGAAGCGTGAACACGGCTGCCAGGGTGAAGAGGCCAGCGACAGTACGCGGGTCCAGGCCGGTCGCGTCGGCCTGAGCGCCGGGACCAGAACTATCACCTGGAACAGTTGCCACACTTCGAGGGACGGCCGTCAGAGACGAGGCGCTGGCTGAGCAGGCCGACGAGCAGCGCGGCGGAGAAGGGACGATCGAACACCGTGATCGCGACCGAGGCGCCCTCCACGGCTACCGAACGATGGGTCCAGCGCCGCGCCGCCCACAGCAACGCGGCCAGGATCACGAAGAGTGTCGCATGCGCCTTCAGACCGCTGGCGGGATCACGGAGGTACTGGACTATCGCGAGCGACCATCACCTACGAACGTGCGCGCTCCTCGCGCCCCACCCCATCAGCCCAGCAGCCCCTTCTTCAGATCCTCGGAGGGCGGCTTGGGGCCCAGCCAGATCGCGAAGACCGCGTCCGCGAACCCCTTCCCCTCGAAGACACCCAGCTCCTTGCTCCCGGCCGAGAGCGTCGTGCCTTTCCCCGGCAGGTACGTGAACGTCAGCGTGCTGCCTTCCTTCACGTCGGGAACGAGGGCGAGCATCCGGTCGAACGCGGCCTTCTGGGGGGCCCGGTCCTTCACGTTTGCCTCGAAGCCTTCCTGAAAGGCCTCGACGAGCTGCGCCTTCGTCAGATCGCGCAGGAAGTGCATGCGGATGGCCTTCGCCTGGTCGGCCCCGAGAATGGCGCCCGCGTCCTTGGAGGGTGATTCGAGGTACAGCCCGCCCACGTAGACCTTGAACATGGCCTTCTTTCTGAGGCCCAGCCCGTTCAGCTTCAACGTTTTCTCGCCGGCCTTCAGCGTGTCGGGCAGGGTCACCCCCGCCAGCTCGCCAGCCAGGGCGGCCGTGCCGAGCGTCGACACCGGCGACAGAATCAGCAGGGCGGCGAGACTCAGTGTGCCCACGACGGAGCTCTTCATGTGCGTGGTCCTCCAGGATCGCATGGTGACGTTGACGAAACGTCGGGGGCCGGTATTTGCCGGCGATTGTTCCGCGGTGTGTCGGTCGGGTCAACGGCGTTCCTCCAGCAGCTCCAGGATGTCCTGCTGCTTTTGCGCGACGACCTTGCCGGCGGCGGTCACCAGGAGCTGTCGATCGCACTCCGATGCCAGCCAGAACCGCGTGGGGATCTCGGCGATCCGTTCCACGACCTCCTCGGGAGAGCGCAACGGGGGCTTCTCGTTGCGGCAGGCCTCGGGCAGGTCGCTCAGGTCGTCCTTCCACTCGGCATCGGTGTGCTTGAGGAGGACCACGCGCGCGGTCTGCCGATCGGGGAAGACGCCCTCCGCCTGGAGGCTCGAGAAGAACAGGTACTGATAGGCTGTCGCGCGCTCCTCCATGATGCTGGGGATGCGGGAAAAGTCGTAGGTGAACAGGCTGAAGGGGTCCGAGCGACGGCTCAGCTTCCTGTATCCCACGGAGAACGGATACGAGCTGTCGAACGCGATGATTACCGCGCGCCGGGCCCGCTGCTCCTGCAACCTCTTGAGGAACAGGAAGAGAAGCGACTCGATCCCCTGGTTCTCGTAGAGGCCGCCGTCCCCGATGTGCCAGTAGACCTCCTCCTCGCCCACCTGGACGGTGATCGGACCGACGAGCGGCGGGAACGATGCCGACGCGGTGGCGGCGGCCGCGAGGCGCACGCCACACGGATTGACGCCGAGCTCCTCGAGGGTCACCGGGAGCAGACTTTTCCAGCGCTCGACGGCGAGCGGGTGAATCTTGGTGTGCTTCCCCTGCCGAGCCAGGGATTGCTCCAGCGCCTCGAAAAAGTCGTAGCGCGAGGCGTCGGGGGGCAGGGTCGTGAAGATGAGTCGGCGGCCGTTGTTGTACAGCGTGGTGTTGACGATCAGGAAGGGGCTGTCCCCCCGCATCTCGCGTCGGCTCAGATCATCGAGCGTCGTCGGGCCCAGGACCTTTTCGGTGAGAATTTCGAACAGGGATCGCGCAGCGAGGGCGGAGTTGATCCATCGGAAGTTGAGGAGCTGGCGCCAGATGAGCGCGTTCTCGATGTCCTGCGTCAAGACCTCTTTGTACCTGGCGAAGAACGCTTGATAGTCGGCCGTCAACGCGCCATCCGGGGCGAGGACCGCCGTCTCCCTGTCCGGTTTCTTGCTGACATAGTAGGTGGCGGCGAGGCTGCCTCCGGACACGCTGGAGAGGTACTGCACCCGTTCGAGGACCGAGCCTCCTCCGGGCGCCCGCAGTCGCCCCAGCGCCTCGAGGCCGGCCGCCCCGAACAAGGCCGCCCGGGTACCCCCGCCCGAGAGGGCGACGCCGACGAGAAGCTCACGATCCGGCGCCGGCCGCACACAGGCCATCTCGGGGCCGGCCCTGGGTACGCGGGCGGCGATGGATGATGCACAGCCCGCCCCGAGGAGCGCCACGGCCACCAATGCCATCCGATACTGTCTCCCCTTCGCCATACCCTCGCCTCCAAGCGCTTGTGTGTTCACGTGAGCGGCGAACGTGTGATGCCGAGCTTGCGCATCCGGAACTCCAGCGTGGAGGGCTTGAGGCCCAGGCGCTGGGCCGCACCGCCTTCGCCCCGGATGCGCCAGCGAACCTCGTCCAGCACCGCGATGATGTGCTGGCGCTCCACCGCTTCCAGGGTCATGCCCGTCGAGGTCTGCAGCTCCGCAGGGGCCGGCAGCTCCACGTGATCGCCGATCTCGTCCAGGAAGATCGTGGACCCGTCGGCGACCTCGAACCGACCCCGTCTGCCTCGGCCAGCGCCCCATGGCCCGGTCCCGGCGCGCGCTCAGGAGATGGATGGTCCGGGCCAGCAACTCCTTGCCGGTCCCCGTCTCGCCGAGGAGGAGCACCGTCGCGTCGGTTGGGGCCACCTGCTCGGCCTGGATCAACACGTTCCGGATAGCGACGCTCTCGCCCAGGATGCCGCTGCCGGCGCGAGTGGCGGCGGCGATCTCCTTGCGGAGATACAGGTTCTCCTCTTCCAGCCGCGCCTTCAGCGCCCGCACCTCGGCCAGAGCCTGCTCGAGACTGACCGATTGGTTCCGGCGCACCAGGGCGTTGGCAAACACCTCACCCAGGAGGCGAAGCCGCGGAACGAGCTCGGCTGGCCATTGCCGCTCGTGCCGGAAGGAGCCTATGGCCAGGGCGCCCAGGGGTCGGCCGGACACCTTCAACGGGATCGTCAGGTTGGATCGTAGGCCGATGCGCGCGCAGAATTCTTTCTCGAGTGCTGCCTCGTCCGGGAGGTCCGCCGGCGTGACCCAGGCGACGGTCTCGCCCCGCCGCAGCACCCCGCTGTACCAGGGGGTCTCCTCGCTCACCCGTCTCCCCCTGAAGGCGGGGACACCTTCCCTCGCCCACTGATGGGTGGTGATCAACTGCGTGCCGTCCTCGGAAAACTCCAGGAGGCTGGAGCGATCCACGGCGAGCGCCTCCACGATCCGCCCAAGACCTTCCTCGATTTCCTGGTCCACCTGGGAAGGCAGCAGATTGACGAACCGCGCGGAGAGATCGGCCAGGAGGCGCTCGAACCGCGAACCCTCATTCAGAAGCTGTTCGGCTTGCGGAGGTGGGGCACTCATCGGAGTGGCATCGCTAGCAGCGCTCGGCGCCTGCGGTTCGAGGTCGTCTCCGTCGTCGTGACAACAACATCGCGCGTGACTTCCCTTTGAAAGCCGGGCGAAATCGTCGAGGCCGTCTGGTCCTAGGCCTACATCGTCTGGATGAAGGACTTCACACCCACGACGCCACTGACCGAGCGCGCGTCCGCCACGTACTTCTGGGCGACCTGGGGCGAGGCCACGACGCCGACGAGGACGACATGGCCGGCATACACGCCGATGTCGACTCGGCCCGAGGTCAGCGCCGGGTCGGCGATGAGCTTGCCCCTGATCTCTTCCTTGATCTCGAAGTCGCTCGTCCAGGAGGGCCGCGCGCTCACGAAGTACGTCTCGACACGCTTCACGCCCGGTGTCTCGCGCGCGAGCCGTACTGCCTCCTTGCCGGCCGACGAGCCCGGCGGCACCACCCCCGCCAGCACCATGACGCCGAGGCGGCAGAACACGTCGACTCCGCTGGTGCCTCTGACCGGCGAGGCCAGGAGGGCCGCCTTGAGCTGGACCTCGGCCTGCGTGTCGGTCTCCTGGGTGGAGAGCGAACGGAGATCGGTGGCGGCGCCATAGGTCTCGTGGACGACCGTCGTCGCCGCCATGTAGGGGTTACAGCCTGCGAGGGTCAGGACCAGCGCGAGGGGAAGCACCTGTCTCACTCTATGACCTCCATGGGCCATGGCTAGAAGCGCCAGGAGAGATTGAATCCGATGGCGTGGAGCAGGTTCGGTGAATAGTCGCCGACCAGCGTACCCGCCAGCGGCCCCCGCGACTGGTTGACGGGCGCGGATCCAGCGTCGATCAGCGTGTAGGCCGCGCCCAGCGTGATGTCCTTGGACACCGCCCACTGGACCCCGATGGCGTAGCGGAACTGCTCATCGACGGGGAAGGCTACCGTCCGGTTGGCGTTGGACACCGCCGAGGTGTCATAGGCGAAGCCGCCAGTCAGGAGCCACTTCTCGGCCACCCGGTAGTGGATGCCGATCGCGGTGTGGAAGGTGTCGTTGTATCCCTGGTCCACCGTGACCTTGCGGGTCGAGTCGCCGTGAATGACCACGGTCGGCTGACCGAAGGCGCTCCAGTTCTGCCAGCCGAAGTTCCCCATCAGGGCCAGCTTGTCGTTGAACTGGTGGTACACGCTGGCCATGACCTGCTGGGGCATGGTGAGCTTCAGGTCAACCTTGCTGCCGACCGGGATCTCCAGCAGGCCCCCCACGGCGATGAACAGCGTCTTGATCCCCGGCCCCAGCCCCTGCACCGAGTCGATGATGTTGTCGTAGGTGAAGGACATGGGCGTCGTGTACTGGACACCGAAGCGCGTCGACGCCGTGGGCTCGATCATGACGCCCACCACGCCGCCCACGCCGAACGCGTTGCTCCTGATCTGGAGCGTGCCGTCAGGCAGCTGGTCGGCGACGTTGTTGATCGCGGAGTCCTGTCTGATCACCGAGATCCCGAACGAAGGGCCCGCCCCGATGGAGAGCCAGGGCAGGATGCGATACGCGGCGACCGGACTGGCCGCCACCCCGAAGAGGGCGGCCTTCTCGAGGAAGTAGCGACCGGCCCACGTATCGCCGTAGTCGGCGGCGAGCCCGGGTAGGGTGGTCAGCGCCAGACCCAGCTTGAAGTCGCTGGTCAGGCTCTGCACGTAGTAGCCGCTGGCGAGAGGCAGGACGCTCGTGATATCGGCGCCGCCGCCGCTGGTCGTCGTACCCGGCTTGACGTCGAACTCCGACTGGATCACCAGGGGACCGATGCCGAGCAGGAGTTGGGACTGCTCGAGCCGCGCCATGCCGGCCGGGTTAGCCCACGCGGTGGACGCGTCGAGGCCGAGGGCCGCGCGGCCCGCCGCGGCTGTGCCTTGGTCGGGCGTGGCCATCTCGTAGAGCCAGATGGCGCCCGCCCAGGCCGGCGAGAGGGGCATGAGGAGGAGAATGACGAGAACGACCGCGACCTGCAGCAGTCGGCACGGGTCGTGTGAACTGTGTCGTGCCACCGACCGCAACATTCGTCTTCTCCCTTCGTCCCGTCGCCGATCCCGGAAGGAACGGCTCTGACCCGGGCTACGCCATGCCGACGACTCGCTTGGCCGCCCTGAGGTAGTTCACGTTGGCGAACCCCGACAACCCGAGCGCCTCCACGACCCGGGCGAGAGCCGGGGGGTCTGCGCTCTCGCAGCAGGCCGATTCCATCAGGGCGCCGTTGAACCACACCTCGTCGTACTCGCAGATGACGTCGCCCACCGTGAAGCCGTGGCGCGTCTTCTCGACCGTCACGGCGACGAGATCGCGCTGTCGTCGGACGATGGCCAGGAGCGCGTCGAGTGAGTATCGATCCGCGCCGAGGTCGATCGATACCTTCAGCTCCGCCAGGACCAGCGCCAGTTCCTCCCGCGCGACGGGGAAGGGGAACTTGCCCCGCGGCTGGAAGATCTCGTAGCCCTCGGGCGTGTCACCGGTCTTGACCTTGAGATCGAGCAGGCCGTCGCGCACCTTGACGATGGCATCGTCGCTTCCTGTCGAGAGGACGTAGATCTCCGGCGGTAGCCGGCGGATGCCCCGCAGCGCGGCGTGGGCCTCCCACATGCGCGCCCTCACGATGTCGATGACGCCGCGCCCGAAGACGCGGAACTCGGCGCGCGCCGCTACCACGTCGAGTATGGGTGCCTGACGAGGTTGGCGTTGTAGTACCTGGGGTCGCCGGTGACTTCCTTGCCGAGCCATGCGGGCTTGTCGAAGCGCTGGCCCTCGCTCTGGAGCTCGACCTCGGCCACCACGAGCCCCGCGTTCTCCCCGAGGAACTCGTCGACCTCGATGGTGACGCCGCCGTGAGGAATCTTGTGGCGCTTCTTCTCGATGATGGGCCGCTCGGCCAGCGCGTCGAGCATGGCATTTCCGTCCGCGACGGGAATCTCGTACTCGTACTCGGGGCGACTGGCCCCGACGGTGAGGCCCTTGATGGTGATGTACGCCTTGTCGCCCGTGGACCGGATGCGCACCGTGCGCTCCTTGTCACTGTTGAGGTATCCCTGCCGATAGTGAGTGCCCGTGGCCAACGCCCGCCAGGCATCGCCCTTGACGAGGTACTTCCGCTCGATCTCCGTGCCCATGCGCCGGCTCCCGTCACTCGTGGCTCTGGGGGGCATTGCCGTTCAGGCGATAGACGGCGCCCGTCTTGGTCGTTCCCAGCGAGACCCAATCGCTGGCCGCGTGCTGCAGCGCGATGAAGAACCGCTCGCAGCGATCCCGGGCCTTGGTGTGGACATCGCGGGCTCTCTCGAACTTGCACTGATAGGCGAACTCTCCCACCAGGGGCTTGTGTTCCCCGCGGGTGCGCCACAAGGCCACGTTGGCCTTGGCCACCACCCCTTTGCCGAAGTCCAGCTTGCCCAGGTCCAGGAGCACCTCCTCCACGATCGCTCCGTTCACCAGGCTGACCTCTTTCGCGCGTCGAATTCCTTCAGGGCGGACAGCGCGGGAAACGCGTGGGCCAGGGTCGACATGGCCGCGCGATGCTCGTCGTGCCCCTGGCTCAGGCCGAACTCGCAATTGTGCGAGTACAGGATGCGGAAGCCGCCGAGGCGATCGCGCAGCGGCAAGGCCTCCGCCTTGAACTTGATGCGGTACCGTCCCGGGATATGGGGCCGCACGTCCAGCTCGGCCGCCTTCTGCAAGTCCGGGTGACGGAACTTGAAGACGATCTCCGGGTCGCCGAAGGGGAAGCCGTTGGCGTAAGCGATGCGCCGCCGCAGGATGAAGGCGTTGTTATAGAGGCGAAAATCCCCGGTATCCAGGAACACCACTTCCCTGACCGCGGGCCTCCCGTCGAGGTTGGGGTCCTTGATGAACTCGACTTTGTCGACCTCGCGCGCCGTGCGCCGCACCAGCTTGCCGAACTTCCGGAAGGCGTCGACCGAGGTGAAGCGATCGGGCTTCAGGATGATCTTGCATTCGAGATACTGAACCTCGTCGAGGGGATGGCCATCGCTGTAGTGCCCCTGCTTGACCTCAGCATCGTGCTTCGCCATCGTGGTTCCTCCCCTTCATCGCGGACCTGATCATCGGACCGAGTCACTGACTCTTCGGCGCGGCAGGCAGCACGGGAACCTGGTTGGTGTCGTAGACGGCGACGATCCGGCCATTCTGGTACCGCTGGTCCACGGTCAGCGCCGGGAGCTGGCCTGCGGGCCTGATGCCCCACCGAAGACCGTCCCGTTGGGGAAGACGACCTGCTGCGGTGGTTGCGGGCGCTGCGCGGGCTGGCCCGGCTGTGCCGGCTGCCCGGTGGTCGGGGGCGCCTGCATGGTGAGCTGCTCGGTCTGGCCGGCGCAGCCGGCGAGCATCATGGCGACGACGGCACCTCGGAGAGCTCCACGGATCGTGATCGGCATCGAACAGCTCCTCCTCTCGCGGGACAGTTTCCGTTCACGGCCCCGGGCTGATCGACGAGACCCAAGTCCCGTGCCAGAGCCCTATCGAAAAGAACCTCCGACATTATCGCCGGCTCACGATGCTGGGTCACCTGGGGCCGGCGCGGCCGCGACATGTGCCTCCTCGTCAGGGATCGAACGCGCGAGCATGGAACCTCGACCCCGGCGAGGAAGCGGGCGAGGCGATCTAGGATCATGCGGGCGCGCGTTGATGATGCTCTCACCCGCGACACTCGTGGCTTACCGGGTCCACATCGTTCGCCCGGCGCCACGACGAGCGAGCCGGGAATGCAGCAGCAACCCATACCAGAGGAGGTTTGTCATGCGACGTCGTCTGATGATCGGATTGGTGGCAGTCGGAAGTCTGATGTCCCTGCTCACGGGGCTGGCGCTAGCTCAGGCCAAGAAGCCGGACGCGACCATGAGCCTGACTGAAGGCACGGTCGGGGTCGGCATCGGGTGTCCTGGGGCAAAGGGACGCTCAGCTACAAGGGAAAGACCTATCCCGTCAAGGTTGAAGGGCTCTCGGTCGGCGATGTCGGCGATGCAGAAGGCGACGGCGACGGGCAACGTCTACGACTTGAAGAAGATCGAGGACTTCGACGGCAACTACACCGCCGGGGGCCGCCGGGGCGACCATCGGCGGGGGCGCGGGTATGGCGTCATGAAGAATCAGAACGGAGTCGTCATCGAGATGAAGAGCACGACCCAGGGCGCCAACCTCAAGCTGGCGGCCGAGGGCCTCAAGCTCAGCGTACAGAAGTGACGCCCCCCTCGCGCCCGCCTAGGAGTCCAGCGGGTATCGCAGAGCGCCCGGCGGCTCTGAGTCGACCGGGCCCCCGCATCTCGGCCCAGCCCTGTTCGCTCGCGGGGGCGGGACGAGAGGAGAGCAGGCTCAGGGCCGCGAAGCCGACGGCGATCCAGGTGATCTCGCGGAGACGCCGCACGAGGGTGTAGGTGAGACCCACCGCGCCGGGAAGTCCGAAGGCCGCGAAGAGCGCCACGTTGCCCCCTTCGAGCGCGCCCAGGCTGGCCGGCACCATGAAGCTGAAGAACTTCACCGCCGTGCCGAAGGCGCCGATGGTGAACGCGGTGGGCAGGGAAATCGGGATGCCGAGAAGCTGCACGACGAGGTAGATCTCCAACGTGCCCACCGCGAATCCCAGGACGTGGCAGAGCACGGAAGCCAGCAGGCCGCGAGCGTTGGTGATGTAGAGCGAGCGGAGCGCTCGATCCATGCCGTCGAGCGTGGCCTGTCGTTCCCGGCTGGGCGGCATGCGCAACTTCGCGAGCAAGCGCCCCCCGCCGCCGATCGCGCCCCGCAACTGCACGACGATGAACCCAGCCACGCAGAGGATCTCCACGGCGAGCGCGCCGGCCACCGCCAGGGTGAGCGGGCGAGGCACCGACAGCAGCGACGCTGCCCACCAGTAAACCCACGAGGAGCAGCACGACCTGCGCCACCACGCCCGTGGTCTTGTCGACCACCACGGAGGCCACCCCGTCCCGGAGGGGCACTTCCGGGCGGAGCAGATACGCCTTGACGGGCTCGCCGCCCACGGACGCGGTGGGCGTGCCGAGGTTCACGGCCTCGCCGGCCAGGCGGACGGCGAGCAGCCGGCCGAACGAGCGGGGCGGCGCGCGGAAGGTGAAGCGCCAACCCAGGGTGTCCACGAGGACGGCCACGCACGTGGGGAAGACCAGGATCAGGAGAAGGCGCCACGACAGGACGCGGAAGGCGCTCCAGACCGCGGCGGGACCGACCTGGACGATCAGGTAGCCGATGACGAGGAGGCCCGCGATCACGAGAAGCGGGCGAAGGGCGGTGAGTCGTGCGGCGCGGGTGACGAAGCCGCGGAGTGAATCCAGACGACCAGGCACTGTGCGTGGGCGGTCCGTGCCTTCAGTCTAGTGACAGCGGTCCGACTCGCGGGCCTTGTGAGACCTCGGCGCGCCGTCTGCCGCACGTCATACGGGCCACGCCTCGCGCCGCCAGCCCATGTCCCAGAACATCCACTCGTACCGGCTCGTGGTGATGAAGTGCCGACCCATGGCTTGGCGCTGCGCCTCGGTGAGCGAGGCTGCCGTCTCGTTGGTCACGTCCAGCACGGCGCGCACGTGGCTGCCGAATTCCTCCGAAGCGTAGGTGCCGATCCAGCGCGTGTAGAGCGGATCGGGCGATCCCGCGCGCTCCAGCTCCTTGCCGACCTCCCAGTAGATCCAGTAGCAGGGGAGGAGGGCCGCCAGCCCCTCGTGAAAGGGCGCGGCATTGGCCACGGCGAGCAGATAGCTCGTGTAGGCGAGGTTCGTGGGAGCCAGGGGTGTCTCGATCACATCGCGCGGCGTCAGGCCCCACTCGGCGAAGAAGCTCTCGTGAAGGGCCCGCTCGACGCGCAGCGCGCCCGCGGCGTGCTCGTTGAACATGATGATCCACTCGTCCCGCGGCGCCCGCGCCCCGGCCAGGGCCAGCGACCGTGCAAAATCGCGCAAGTAGAGGGCGTCCTGCACGGCGTAGAAACGAAAGGCCTCGCGGGGCAGGGAGCCGTCGGTGAGGCCGCGCACGAACGGGTGCTGCAGGATCGCCGCGTAGATCGGGGCGATGGATCGCCACAGCTCGTCGGTGAAGGTCATGGCGCCTATCATATGCGGACCCCTATGCCGACGCGGAGACACCTGCGACCCCGGGGGCGATGCGCCGTTCAGCGCACGGCGATCGTCGTGGCCCTGCCACTGCTCCTGCTGGTGATGGGCGCTGGATGCCGCTCGGCGGACGAGTGGAGCTACGACAAGCCGCGGGCCACCCCGTTCCAGCTCGACCGCGATCTCACCCAGTGCGCCAAGGAGGCGCGGCCAACCGGGACTCTCGCCTATCCGTCGATGACCGGTCCCGACCGCGAGGCGCTCAACAAGTGCATGGAGAAGCGCGGCTACACGGTCATCCGGCGCCCCGCGGGAGGCTGAGGCACTCTCGGCCGGCACGCTCGCTCGGGACCGTTCCGCGGAGCCAAACCACGCGTGCTGTGCCCTCGTGCATCTTCTCCTCTCGTTCCCCCGCATGCATCCGCCTCCCCTGTGGCCAACGTACATGCGGATAACGAGGGCGAGGCTGTCCGGCCGCCCCGACGCTCTGGCGTGCCACAGGGGGAGATCATGACGCCGCCGCGGCTCGGCGCCGCCTACGTCCAGAAGAACCGGAGGATCGCGAGTGCCTGCCGCAAGTCAAGGCATGCCCTGCACGTCCCAGGCGGAGCGGACGCTCGAGCCCGTCGGCCATGAGATCCATGCGTGCCTGGCTGATCGTCGCGCTCGCCATGGCGGCGCTGCTCCCGTCCTCCGCGCAGGGGCATCCGCTGGGGAACTTTTCGATCAACCACTACGCGGGTCTCCGCATCGGGACGGAGCCATCGAGATCACCTATGTGATCGACATGGCGGAGATCCCGACGTTCCAGGAGATCCAGGAGCACGGCTTCGTTCCGGATGCGGGGCATCCGTCGGCCGGTCAGTACCTACGCCGCTCGACGGACGGCCTTCGCGAACGACTCCACGTCGAGATCAACGGGTCGAGGCGCGTGCTCCGGACGACCGCACGCGACGTGAGCTTTGTCCCCGGCGCGGGAGACTTGCCGACGATGAGGCTCAGCGCGATGTTCCGCATCGACCTGGACGCGCCGCCGACGCGCCCACTCAACGAGCTGCGCTATCGCGACGAGAACTTTGCCGGCCGCGCGGGCTGGAAGGAGATCGTCGCCGTCGCCGATCCGGGGGCCAGCCTCACCGCCAGCTCCGTTCCCGAAGAGGATCGGAGTCGGGCGCTGAGCGACTACCCGTCCGACCTGCTGAACAGCCCCCCCAGGACCTCGACGCACGCATCGTGTTCGCGGTGGCTCCGCCGACTCGCCCGGTGGCCGCCTCCGTCGCGCCGCCCTCGGGTCTCGGCTCCCCCGCGCGCCCGTCGGATCCCACCTCGGTCCGCGCGCCGTCAGACACCGCGCGCGCGGGACGCCACTGCGCCGATGCCGGCGCCGAAGGCCGTTGAGGCGCCAGTTCCCGTCGTGGCCCGGGCCACGGCCGCTGCCACGCCGCGCTCGGCCTTCACGCAGCTCGTGACCACCCAGGAGCTGAGCGTCGGCGTCCTCCTGCTGGCCATGGCGACGGCGCTGGGTGTGGGCGCCCTGCATGCGCTCGAACCCGGACACGGCAAGACGATCGTGGCCGCCTATCTCGTGGGTGCGCGTGGGACCGCGCGCCACGCCGTGTTCCTGGGGCTCGTGGTCACTGCCACCCACACCGTCGGAGTGTTCCTGCTGGGGTTGGTGATCCTCTATGCCTCCCGATACATCGTGCCCGAGCGCCTCTATCCGTGGCTCGGCGCGGCCTCCGGTCTCACCATCGCCGGGCTCGGCCTCTGGCTCCTCCTCCGGCGCTTCGCGAGAGGGTTCGACGGCGGCCATCACCACGGCCACGACCATTCTCACGACCACGGCCACCATCACTCACACGATCACCCTCACGCCGCCGCCGACCCCCGTCACGCACACGAGCCCGAGACCACGGTCACACGCACCATCATGGGCATCACCACCACGGGGGCAGGCCAGCCATCACCACGACGTGCCGGCAAGCCTCCGCGAGCTGTTCGCCCTCGGCGTCACCGGCGGCATCGTCCCGTGTCCCGCGGCGCTGGTCGTGCTGCTCAGCGCGATTGCCCTGCGCCGGACGGGATTCGGCCTGCTCCTCATCGTCGCCTTCAGCGTCGGGCTCGCGTCGGTGCTGGTCGCCATCGGCCTGCTGATGGTCTACGCGCGCCGGTTCATGGCCCGCGTGCATGGCGACGGACCGGTAGTCCGTCGCTGGCTCCCGCTGGCCTCGGCCGCCGTCATCACGCTTCTCGGGGTGACGATCGCGGTCCAAGCCCTCATGGCTGCGGGGATCGTGCAGATCAGGCTGTGAGCCCAAGTCCTCCCTGGCGATCACGCCTCCCCGGCTGGACCTGATCCGCCTGCGCCCCGCACGCTGCCTCATTTCGGAGCACACGCTCGCCTGATTCCGCTCGGCCCGTGACACGCATCGGGCGTGCCTGGTAGTATCGCGTCGCAGCTCCAGCACTGGAGGATCACGCGCGGTCATGCAGATCATGCTGCTCGGCACCGGGGGCACCTCCCCCGAACCCGAAGCGCCGCGGTCCGTCCACCCTTCTCGGCGAGGACCTCCTGGACGTCTGATGGCGGCGATCCTGCTCCTCCTGCTCCTCGCCGTCGCGGGCTGCGCCGTCAATCGGTCGGTCGTGCCGGTCAACCTTCACGCCAATACCTTGCAGACGCCCACGGACGCCGAAGATTTGAGGTCGCCGGAGACCGCCGTGCGCGGGATCGCCGCCATCATGGTGCGCGACCTCGGGCTGGTCGTCCCCGAGCGCGTGACGGTCTACGTCTATTCCGGTCGCGAGGTCTTCGAGCAGGGGCTGATCCGCGATGCGGACATCGCCCCCGTTCGCGCGGCGGAGCTGAGCGACTTCGCGGTCGGCGTGGGCAAGCGCCGCCAGCTCCTCCTCCACGACGAGCCCGGCATGGGCCAGGGCCCGGAGTGGCTGCGGCTCATCGCCCACGAGATGACCCACGTCTCGCAGATCGAGCTGGCGCAGGGCGAGGGCCGGGCCGAACAGTGGCTGGCGGAGGGCATGGCGGAGTGGGTGGCCTTCGCCGTGCTCGAGCGGCTCCGGCTCGACACTCTCAACCGTCGCCGCGCGGTCGCGGTGGCCGGGGTCCGCGCCCAGGCCGCTCTGCAGACGGGACGGCTCGACCTCGAGACCTTGGGCACGCCGCGGGGCTTCACCATGCGCCATCTGCGCGAGGGGTCGCTGCCGACCTATCAGCTCTCGTTCCTCATGACGGAGTACCTGATCCAGCGGGACGGCTTCTCCCGTCTCGTGGAGTACTTCAGGGCAGCCGCGCGCAGCCGGGACCGCCGTGCCAACTTCGGGCGCGCGTTCGGCCAGAGCCTCGATCAGTTCGAGGGAGAGGTGCTCGAGTATCTCCACGGGCTCGTCAACGAGGTTGCTGCGGGCGATCTCGAACCGTTCGCGAAGTCCTCGGGACGATCGTCGCCGCGCTGAATTCCGACAGACCCGCGCGCGGTCCCGGGGAGGATCCCGTGTGGCGGGCCATGGTGCTCGTGATCATCGCGGGCTTCGTCGATGCGGTGGGTTTCCTCGCCCTGGCCGGGACGTTCGTCGCGTTCATGAGTGGGAACACCTCGGCGGGCGGCGCCCTCGCCGGCACGTTCGACGTCGCGCGGGCGGCCCGACAGCTCTTCCCGCTGCCGTTCTTCGTCGCCGGCATCTACATCGGCGCGCTGGTCGTGCAGGCGGCGCCGCCGGAAGCGCAGCATCGACGCTACGCCACGGTCCTGGCCGTCGAGTTCGGGCTGATCGCGCTCGTCCTGGGGGCGGCGAGCCTGGCCGGCGTCCGGGGCGCGATTCCCCTCGAGCCGCCCGCGCGGTTCTTCGGGCTGGCGGCTCCGCTGGCCGTGGCCATGGGGCTCCAGAACGCCATGCGCATGGACGTCCGGGGCGCGAACCTCGCCACGACCTATGTGACCGGCACGCTGCACGTGGCCGCCCAGGCGCTGGCTCGGGCCACCGTCCTGGCCCGTCGCGCGCGGGGAGCCGCCTCGGGGGCGCCCGGGGCGCGCACTGGGGCCAGTCAGGCGGCGCAGGTGGGCGTGACGTCTCTGGCCGTGTGGGGGGCTTCCTCGTGGGCGCGCTGTCCGGGGGAGTGCTGTTTGCGCGCTCCGGGCTCGCCGCCCTCCTCCTCCCCCTCGCGCTCCTGCTCGTGCTCGTGACGGACACCCTGCGCCACCCGCGTCCTTGAAGTCCGCGCGCCCTGGTTCATATAATCGGCACGCAAGCCTGATCCCAATCCCGCGCTCGACGGTGAGGTCGCGCCATGGCCAAGACAGCCCGACAGTCCGAACCCATCGAGGCTCTTCTCAAGGAAGGCCGCAAGTTCACGCCGCCCAAGGGCTTCGTCAAGCAGGCGCGCGTCCGCTCGGCCGCCGTCTACAAGGAGGCCAAGCGGGACCCCGTGCGCTTCTGGGAGAAGCAGGCGCGAAATCTACGGTGGATGAAGCCGTGGAAGAAGGCCCACGAGTGGAAGCTGCCGTACGCCAAGTGGTTCATCGGCGGCAAGCTCAACGCCTCCGACAACTGCCTCGATCGCCACGTCGAGGGGCCGCGGCGCACCAAGGCCGCCCTCATCTGGGAAGGCGAGCCCGGCGATCAGCGGACCTTGACCTACTACGATCTCTACCGCGAGGTGAATCGCTTCGCCTCGGCCCTGCGCCAGCACGGCGTGAAGAAGGGCGACCCCGTCACGATCTACCTGCCCATGATCCCCGAGGTGGTCGTGGCCATGCTGGCGTGCGCTCGCATCGGGGCACCGCACAGCGTGGTGTTTGGCGGCTTCTCGCCGGATTCGCTGCGCGACCGCATCAACGACGCGAAGTCCCGGGTGCTCATCACCTCCGACGGCGGCTATCGCCGCGGGGGCACGGTCCCGTTGAAGCGAAACGCCGACGAGGCGCTGAAGGAGTGCCCGACGATCACGACGGTGATCGTGGCCAAGCGCACGGGGCAGGACATCGCCTGGCAGGCCGACCGCGACGTCTGGTGGGACGAGTTCGTCAAGGAGGCGCCGGCCTACTGCAAGCCGGAGCCGATGGACTCGGAGGACATGCTGTACCTCCTCTACACGTCCGGTTCCACCGGCAAGCCCAAGGGGATCGTGCACACCACGGGCGGCTACCTCACCGGCGTGTCCGCCACCCACGCCATGATCTTCGACCTCCGCGAGAGCGATACGTTCTGGTGCACCGCGGATGTGGGCTGGGTCACCGGCCACTCCTACATCGTCTACGGGCCCCTGGCCAACGGGGCCACCGTGGTCATGTACGAGGGCACGCCCGACTGGCCCGACAAGGACCGGTTCTGGCGCATCGTGGAGCGGCACGGGGTCACCATCCTCTACACGGCACCCACGGCCATCCGCACGTTCGTGCGGTGGGGCGAGCAGTATCCGGCGCGCTGCGATCTCTCGTCGCTGCGCCTGCTCGGGTCGGTGGGCGAGCCGATCAATCCCGAGGCGTGGGTGTGGTACTGGAAGGTGATCGGCGGCGGACGGTGCCCCATCGTCGACACGTGGTGGCAGACGGAGACGGGCCACATTCTCATCACGCCGCTGCCCGGCATCACCGTCACCAAGCCCGGCTCGGCCACGTTCCCGTTCCCCGGGATCGAGGCCGACGTCGTCAACGAAAAGGGCGAGTCCGTGCAGGCGGGCTATCTCGTCCTCAAACGACCCTGGCCCGGCATGCTGCGCGGGATCTACGGCGACCCGGAGCGCTACGTGCAGACCTACTGGAGCCAGATCAAGGGCATGTACTTCACGGGCGACGGGGCCAAGCGCGACAAGGACGGCTACCTCTGGTTGCTGGGCCGCGTCGACGACGTCATGAACATCTCCGGCCACCGCGTGTCGACCATGGAGGTCGAGTCGGCGCTGGTCGAGCATCCATTCGTGGCCGAGGCCGCCGTGATCGGGCGGACGCACGAGATCAAGGGGCAGGCCATCGCGGCCTTCGTGACGATCAAGGAGGGACGCGAGATGTCGAGCCACCCTTCAGGACGAGATCAAGGCCCACGTGGCCAAGAAGATCGGGGCCCTCGCGCGCCCCGACGACGTCATCTACGCGGCGGAGCTGCCGAAGACGCGGAGCGGCAAGATCATGCGCCGCCTGCTGCGGGACATCGCGGAGGGGCGCGCCCTCGGCGACACCACCACCCTGGCCGATCCCAACGTCATCGCCGTGCTGAAGACGAAGTACGCGGAGGAGTAGGTGGACGAGGTGGACGCCCCCACGATGTCGGCCACCGCGGCACAGACGACGGCGACCGTGCCCGTCGAGGCCGTGTCGTGGATCACCAAGTTCGTCGGCGGCGACGGCTCCGGGCGGCGCGTGTTCGACGAGCCGCTGACTCCCGGAGCCACCGTGCGCTCCGTCCTGCGCGGCCTCTCCGCCCGCTTCCCCGAGCTGCACCGGGCGCTCTGGAACGGGGACGCCCTCGGCGAGCACATCGAGGTGCTTGTCAACGACGCTGTCCTGGACATCCATCACACCCTCGACTCGCCCCTGAAGCCCGGCGACCGCATCGCCCTCCTCGGGCAGTACATGGGAGGCTGAGCACCGGGGGGTATCACTGGCCCCGGCTTGGGTTGCGCCAGCTCAGGACTCGCGTCCCGCGCGGCGAGCCTCCAGTCCCCCCTTCACGAGCACTCGCTCCCGCGGGCCGAGCCGGCCGCTGCGGTAGGATAGGTGCACGTCGGACAGACCGAGGTTCTCAGTGCGACACGAGGAGGTGCCGTAACGCTCATGACCTTGTCGACGTCTACTGACGCAGCGCCGCCGTCGCAGTTCCCCCGGGAGCGAACGTGGCTGCTCCCCGCGCTCGACGCGGCACGGCGCGCCGAAGGCAGCCTCTCGGCCGACAGCCTGGCCGCCATCGCCGCTCACCTGCGCGTGCCCCTCAGCGAGGTGTGGGGCGTGGCCACGCACTATCCAGAGCTGCGCCTGACGCCGCCCGGCCGGCGGCTCGTCCGCGTGTGCACCGGCGTGAGCTGCCGCGTGCGCGGTGGCCTGGAGCTGCTGCGCGAGTGGGAGCGCGGGTGTGGCGTCGCCGCGGGTGCCACCACCGCAGATGGCGAGGTCACGCTCGAGGAGATGGACTGCGCGTTCGCGTGCGGAGTCGCGCCCGTCGTCGAGGTCCAGCACCGCCTCGTCGGGCGCGTGGAGCGGGGCGATCTCGACCGGCTCCTCGGCGCCTCGGCGACCGGCCACGCCGCGGGTGCGGGCGACACGATCGAGACATCCATCGTCGCGCCTCGGCTGGCCGCGTCGGTGACGTCGCCGTCGGCCCGGTTTGCGCGCCTCGAAGAAGCGGCCGCGCTCCGGACAACGAGTCCTCGTCTCCTCGTCGAACTCGGAAGCTGCGGCCTCGCCGTAGGAGCGCGCGAGACGCTCGATGCGCTGAGAATGGAGATCGCGCGACGCGACGTGCCCCTGTCGGTGGCGGCGGGCGGGTGCAGTGGGGCCTGCTGGGCCGCTCCGGCGATCAGCGTGCTTCGCGATGACGGCCAGCCGCTGCGCGCCGGTCCGGTCGGCGCGGCGCAGATCCCGCGCTTCCTCGATCTCATGACGTCGGGGACGGGGGCGGGCGAATTCGAGATCGATTCCCGCTGGTTCACCTCCCAGCATCGCGTCCTGCTCGATCGTTGCGGCGCCATCGACCCCGGCGACATCGGCGACGCCATCCGGCGAGGCGCCTACCGTGCGCTGGCCCATGCCCTCGAAGCCGGCCGGCCCGAGCGAGTCATCGAAGAGGTGCGCGCGGCCGGGCTGCAGGGGCGGGGCGGGGCCTACTTCCAGACGGCGGTGAAGTGGGAGGGATGCCGTGCCGCCCGCGGTGCCCCGAAGTTCATCGTGGTGAACGGAGAGGAGGGCGAGCCCGGGATCTTCAAGGACCGCCACCTGATGGAGGGCGACCCGCACGTGCTCCTCGAAGGAGCGTTGCTGGCCGCGTTCGCCGTGGGATCCACGCGGGGCATTCTCTACGTCCACGGGGAGGCGGATCTGTCCGCGGCGCGGCTGGCCACCGCGATCGAGCAGGCCCGCGCCTGGGGCCTCCTCGGCGATCGCATCCTCGGCTCGGACTTTTCCCTGGACCTCGAGATCCGGCGCGGTCTGGGGGGTTCGTGCTCGGCGAGGAGACGGCGCTGCTCGAGTCCATCGAGGGGCGCCGCGCCATGCCGCGGACGCGTCCGCCGTTTCCGGTCGAGTCCGGCCTGTGGGGCAAGCCGACCGTCATCAACAACGTCGAGACCCTGTGCGCGGTCCCGGCGATCATGGCGCGCGGTGGCGCGTGGTTCGCGTCGCAGGGACGCGGGTTCGGCACCAAGCTGTTCGGCCTCTCCGGCCAGCTCCGGCGCCCGGGTGTCGTGGAGATGAACGTCGGCTGCACGCTCCGCGACCTCATCGAGGGCCTGGGGGCGGGGACCTCCACGGGACGGCCTGTGCGGGCGGCCGTGGTGGGCGGTCCCTCCGGGAGCGTGGTGCATCCGCGCAACTTCGACGAGCCGCTCATCCCGCGCGGGCCGGTGAATCCAGGGACGGGAGGTGTCGCCGTGCTCGACGCCGAGGCCTCCGTGCGCGGAGCCGTGCGGACCCTCCTCGCCTTCAACACGCGGGAATCGTGCGGGAAGTGCACGCCGTGCCGCGAGGGAACCGCGCGGCTGCTCGCCATGCTCGACGCGCCGCTGGACATCGGGCGCGTGAAGGCGCTGACCGAGGTTATCCAGCTCGCCTCGCTCTGCGGTCTCGGTCAGGCGGCGCCGTACGCGGTCCTGTCGGGGCTCGCCGAGTTTCCCGAGGAGTTCAGCGCTTCAGACGCGAGGAGCGGGGCGTGACGACGGAGAGGTCGGCGGTGACGATCGAGAGGCCAGCGGTGACGGCGGCAGCAGCGATTCGCCTGACCATCGACGGCCGGGCGGTGGAGGTGCCCGCGGGCGCCACGGTTCTGGATGGCGTCAAGCGCCTGGGGCTGCCGCTGCCGCACCTCTGCAAGGATCCTGACCGGCCGCCCCTCGGCGCCTGTCGGACCTGCCTCGTTCACGTGGAGGGGATGCGCGGCGTCCCCGCCGCGTGTCATCTGCCCGCGCGCGATGGCATGGTCGTCGACACCCAACATCCCGACGCGGTGCGGATCCGCACGGGTGTGCTCGACCTGACCCTTTCCATGTTGACGCCGGGCGAGGAGCGCAACGGCTTTGGCCAGCTCAGCACCGACGCCGCCCGACACGGAACGCTCGAGCCCACGCTACGCGCCGCTGCACCACTACGCGGTCGACGCCACCAAGTCGTTCTTCGTCCTCGACCGCGAGGCGTGCATCCTGTGCGGCCGCTGCGCGGTGGCCTGCGACGACGTGCAGCACATCGGCGCCATCGCCCTGCTCGGGCGCGGTCACGCCACGAAGGTGGGCGTGGCCGGCGACGGTCTCATGGCGTCCTCGGTGTGCACGTCGTGCGGCCAGTGCGTGGCGACGTGCCCGACGGGCGCGCTCCGTCCCAAGGAGCGGCCGGCCAAGATCACGCGCACCGTGGAGACGACCTGCCCGTACTGCGGGGTAGGCTGCGGCATCGAGCTGGCCGTGCGCGAGGACGAGCGGCTGGCCGTCATGGCCGACGACGTCCCGGCCAATCGCTCCAGCGAGGGCATGCTGTGCGTGAAGGGGCGCTTCGGCACCGGCTTCGTGCACGCGCGCGACCGCATCACGCACCCGATGGTCCGGCGCGACGGGCGCTGGCAGGAGGTCTCGTGGGACCACGCCCTGGACGCCGCGGCGGACGGGCTCGCGCGCCATCGCGGCCACTTCGGGGCGCTCGCGTCCGCCAAGGCCACCAACGAGGACGCCTACGTCATCCAGAAGTTCGTGCGCGCCGTCATGGGCACCAACAACGTGGACCACTGCACGCGCCTCTGCCACTCGCCCTCGGTCGAAGCCATGCTGGTGTCGATGGGCTCGGGCGCGACGTCGAACTCCTACGTCGACTACGAAGAAGCGGGCTGCCTGATGCTCGTGGGGGCCGACGCCTCCGCCAACCATCCCGTCATCGCCATCCGCTTCCGCCGCGCCCTGCAGCCGCGGCGCGCGCATCGTGGTGGTGAACCCCAAACGCATCGAGCTGTGCGACCAGGCCGATCTCTGGATCCAGAACCGGCCGGGCACCGACGTGATGCTCTTCAACGCCATGGCCCGCGTGATCCTGGACGAGGGGCTGGCCGATCTGGACTTCGTCGCTCGCCGCACCGAGGGCTTCGAGGCGTGGCGCGTGTCGCTGGCGGAGGCGACCCTCGAGCGCGCGGCGGCGGTGACCGGCGTCCCCGCCGAGGACATCGCCCAGGCCGCGCGCTGGTACGCGCGCCCGCCCTTCGCGGGCTCGTGTCTGGTCTGGGGCATGGGCATCACGCAGCACACCAACGGCATCCACAACGCCCACTCCCTGCTCAACCTCTCGCTGGTCGCCGGGCAGCTCGGCTTCCCGGGCTCCGGCATCTCGCCGCTGCGCGGCCAGAACAACGTCCAGGGGTGCGGCGACGCCGGCTGCATTCCCACCAATCTCCCCGGCTACCAGAGCTACGCGCCGGAGACGCTCGCCCGCTTCGAGGAACGATGGGGCATCCGTCTGCCGGACACGCCGGGCCGTGTCGTGACCGAGATGGTCGAGGGGTGCCTGACCGGTGAGGTCCGGGCCATGTACGTGGTGGGCGAGAACCCACTGCTCTCCGAGCCCGATCTCCATCACGCCGAGAAGGCCATCGGCCAGCTCGACTTCCTGGTCGTTCAGGATCTGTTCCTCCACGAGACGGCCGAGCACGCGCACGTGTTCCTGCCCGCGGCGACCTTCGCCGAGAAGGAAGGGACGTTCACCAACTCCGAGCGCCGCGTGCAGCGCGTGCGCAAGGCCATCGAGCCGATTGGCCAGGCGCGGCCGGACTGGTGGATCACCGCGGAGCTGGCCAGGCGCGTCGCGGCGAAGCTCGGCCTCGACGTGAAGGGCCAGTTCGACTACACCGGCGCGGCCCAGATCTTCGACGAGATGGCGGGGGTGACGCCCTTCCTGGCCGGCATGTCGCACGCACGCCTGGACCGCGAGGGAGGACTCCAGTGGCCGTGCCCGAGCCCAGAGCATCCCGGGACGCGATTCCTCTACGCGGAGTCGTTCCCGCTCGGCAAGGCGCGCTTCGTCCCCGCCCTCCAGACGCGCGAGGCCGCCGAGCTGCCCGACCCTGACTATCCTTTCCTGCTCAACACGGGGCGGCTCCTCTACCACTGGCACGGTGGGACGATCACGCGGCGGGTGGAGGGATTGCTGGAGCTGGCGCCGCGGCTGGAGGTCGCCGTGCATCCGAGCGACGCGCGCCGCCTCGGCATCGACACGGGCTCCCTCATTCGCGTGACCTCGCGCCGCGGCGAGCTGACCGGCTACGCGCGCGTCACCGAGGCGGTGCGCGCCGGCGCGGTGTTCGTGCCCTTCGTCAAGCTCGCCGACTCCGCCGCGAACTTCCTGACCAACTCCGCCTTCGATCCGTCGTCGAAGATCCCCGAGTACAAGGTCTGCGCGGTCCGCATCGAGCGCGTGGAGGCGTAACCAAGGTCGCCTCACGCTCACGCTATACTGCTTCCGACCTTGCACACCACGCCGCGCCGCTCTGCTCTGACCGGTCATCCCCGCGAGGAGACCCCGCATGGGGAACAGTGACATCCAGATCGCCCACGAGGCGAAGCTGCAGCCGATCCAGGCGATCGGTGAGACGCTTGGCCTGAAGGAATCCGAGCTCGAGGTCTACGGCCGCTACAAGGCGAAGCTCACCACCGAGGCGATCGAGCGGCTGCGCGAGCGGCCCGACGGCGCGCTGGTGCTGGTGACCGCCATGACTCCCACGCCGGCCGGCGAAGGGAAGTCCACCACCACGGTGGGGCTGGGCGACGCTTTCCGGAGAATCGGCAAGCGGTCGATCGTGTGCATCCGCGAGCCGTCACTGGGGCCGTGCTTCGGCATCAAGGGCGGAGCGGCGGGGGGCGGGTACGCCCAGGTCATGCCCGATGGAGGAGATCAACCTCCACTTCACCGGCGATTTTCACGCGGTGACGTCCGCGCACAATCTGCTGGCCGCCGTGCTCGACAACCACGTCTTCCAGGGCAACGCCGCTCGGCTTCGACGTCCGGCGCCCCGCCTGGAAGCGCGTGCTCGACATGAACGATCGGGCGCTGCGCAACCTCGTGGTGGGCCTCGGGGGCCCGGCGCATGGCGTGCCCCGCGAGTCCGGCTTCGAGATCACCGTGGCCTCCGAGATCATGGCCGTGCTCTGCCTGGCCTCCGATCTCGCCGACCTCAAGACGCGCGTGGCGCGGATGATCGTGGGCGAGCGCGCCGACGGGACGTTCATCACCGCCGGCGAGCTGAACGTGGCGGGCGCGGCGGCCGTGCTGCTCCGCGACGCCCTCAAGCCGAACCTCGTGCAGACCCTGGAGGGCACGCCGGCCTTCGTGCACGGCGGTCCCTTCGCCAACATCGCCCACGGCTGCAACAGCCTGATGGCCACGCGGGTCGCCCTCAAGCTGGCCGAGGTCGTGGTGACCGAGGCGGGCTTCGCCACCGAGCTGGGCGCCGAGAAGTTCTTCGACATCAAGTGCCGCGCCGGCGGGCTGACCCCGTCGGCCGCGGTCATCGTGGCGACCGTGCGCGCGCTCAAGATGCATGGCGGCGTGGCCCGGGAGCAGCTGGCCGCCGAGAACGTCGCCGCCGTGCGCGCGGGCCTGGCCAATCTGGAGAAGCACGTGGAGAACGTGCGCCACTTCGGAGTTCCGCCCGTGGTCGCGCTCAACCACTTCACGGCGGACAGTGATGCGGAGGTGGCCGCGGTCATGGAAGCCTGCACGCGGCTTGGCGTGCCGGCCCGCCTCTCGCGCGTGTGGGAGCGGGGCGGGGACGGAGGCAGCGAGCTGGCCCAGGCCGTGCTGGCCGCGATCGGCACCGGCTCGGGATTCCACCTCTCTACCCGGACGCCATGCCGCTACGCGAGAAGATCGAGACCATCGCCACGGCGCTCTACGGCGCCGCCGGCGTTGCCGTGCTGCCCGCCGCGACCACCAAGCTGGCGAAGTACGAGGCCATGGGCCATGGTCATCTGCCCGTGTGCATGGCGAAGACGCAGAACTCGCTCTCGGACGATCCGCAGAAGCTGGGCCGGCCCCGCGACTTCACCGTGACCATCCGCGACGCGAAGCTCGCGGCGGGGGCCGGCTTCGTGGTGGCGTACGCCGGCGACATCCTGACGATGCCCGGGCTTCCCAAGAAGCCGGCCGCCGAGTCGATCGACCTCGACGAGCAGGGCAACATCGTCGGGTTGTTTTGAGATGGGGGGCCGATGGCCCCCGATTCTCGACGTCCGCGCCCCGGGAACCCGGCGGTCGCAGCCCTGACATTCGCGCTCGGGGTGAAGGCGGAGGCCGCCGAGCTGCAGGCCAGTCACGGCGTCAAGCCGACCCTGGCCGTCGTGCTCGTGGGCAACGATCCCGCGTCCCAGGTGTACGTGCGGAACAAGCGCCAGGCGTGTCAGGACGTCGGCATCGAGGCGCGCGATCACGTCTTCCCCGAGGGTCTGACGGAGGCGTCGCTCCTCGCGCTGGTGCGCGAGCTGAACGAGGCACCGGACGTCCACGGCATCCTGGTCCAGCTGCCGATTCCCGGGGGCATCGACGAGGCGCGCGTGCTCGACGCCGTCGATCCGGCCAAGGACGTCGACGGCTTTCACCCGCAAAATCTGGGATTGCTCCTGGCCGGGAAACCCATCGTGGTGCCGGGCACGCCGGCGGGGATCATGGCCATCCTCGATCACTACGGCATCGCCCTTCGCGGGAAGCTGGCCACCGTCGTGGGCCGCTCGCGCATCGTGGGCAAGCCGGTCGCCCAGCTCCTGCTCGCCCGGGACGCCACCGTGACGATGGCCCACAGCAAGACCCCCGACCTCGCCGCAGTCACGCGTCAGGCCGACGTGCTCGTCGTGGCGGTGGGACGCGCGCGCCTGATCGGCGCCACCCACGTGAAGCCCGGCGCCACCGTGATCGACGTGGGGGTCAACCGCCTGGCCGACGGCACGCTGGCCGGCGACGTGGACTTCGCGGCGGTGGAGCCGATCGCCGCCGCGATCACGCCGGTGCCGGGCGGCGTGGGCCCCACCACGATCGCCATGCTCCTGCGCAGCACGCTCGCCGCCTGCCGCCGGCAGGTCGGTGCCTGAATCCCGTACATGGGGCGGCTCCGGCCGGCCTGCTGGAGTGCGTCCCCAACGTCAGCGAGGGGCGCGAGGCGCGGGTGATCCACGCGCTGGCCGAGGCCGCGCGCTCCGGCGGCGCCGATCTGCTCGACGTGCACAGTGACCCCGACCACCACCGTTCGGTTTTCACCCTCCTCGGAGTGGCCGAAGCCGTCGAGCGCTCGGCCCTGGAACTGGCCCGCACGGCGATCGCCCTGATCGATCTGCGCCGCCATCGCGGCGTCCATCCCCGCGTGGGTGCCGTGGACGTCGTGCCCTTCGTCCCGCTGCGCGGATCGTCCATGGCCGACGCCATCGCCGCCGCGCACCGGGTGGGAGCGGCGGTGGCCATGGAGTGTCAGATGCCGGTCTTCTTCTACGGCGCCGCGGCCCGGCGGCCGGAGCGCGGCGAGCTCCCCGAGCTACGCCGGGGCGGCTTCGAGCAACTCGCCGAACGCCTCGGCCGTCCTGATGGAGAGCCGGACGCCGGGCCGACAACACCCCATCCCACGGCCGGCGCCTGCCTCGTCGGCGCTCGCCGGCTCCTCATCGCCTTCAACGCCGTGCTGGACACCGCCGACGTGGAAGTGGCCGGAGCCATCGCGCGCGCCATCCGAGCTTCATCGGGTGGACTGGCCGCCGTGCAAGCCATGGGCGTATGGCTCGCGAGCCGCACGCTCGCCCAGGTGTCGCTCGAATCTCCTCGACTACCGTCGCACGCCCCCGCGCGCCGTCGCCGAGCGGATCGCCGCCGAGGCGGCGCGCCGTGGCGTCACCGTGCGCGAGCACGAGCTCGTCGGCTGCGCCCCCGCCAACGCGATCGCCGACTGGCCGTCTGACCTCGCCCCCATCGCCAACCTCAAGCCCACACAACTGCTCGCCCCGGACCTCCTCGGCAACGAAGCCTGAGTTGCGCTCTCGCTGGCTCGATTCCGTCTCGAACGAGCTGGGGGATCTCGGGTACAAGTTCATCTTCATCACGCTCTACGCCGCCCACGCCGGGATGTACGCGACGTGGAACGCCATGGACGAGCTGGTGCGCGACGCGGAGCAGGCGCAGTGGCGGCTGGAGAAGACGAAGGCCGGTCACCCCGTCGCTCCCCCGATCTCACTCAGGTCTGCGGGCCGAAGTAGGCGGGAGGTCCCCCGAAGTTCGAGCCGCCGCTGTATGAGTCATCGGGGAGGGGCGCCGGGGGAGGTGGTGGGGGTGAGGGCATCCCCGCGCATCCCGCGCTCACACCGGCCACGATCGCGGTCAGATGAACAAGCGCACACCAGCGAAGGCCTCGCGCACGTCCACTCCCAGACCGGGTCTCGCACAGTTCTCGCCGACCATGGCCTCCCATGCTTCGATCATACGTGCTCCGGCGCAGGGCCGAGAGCTTCCGCGCGGCCGGCGCTCGTTGCGCTATCATCGGCCCACCGATGGCGAGCTACGAGGTCATCTCCTGGCGAGGAGTGCCCACGGTGATCGAGGCCCGCGACGGCCACGGGACGGTCACACGGTCGCTGAGCGACCGCTTCCAGGCCCTGGTCGACTCGGTGGCCATGCAGCTCGGCCTCGCCGAGTCCGACGCGTACCTCGAGGCGTGGGCGCGCAGCACGCCCGCGGAACGAGCAGGCACGGCCGAGGAAGTCGCCGAAGCCGTGGCCGCGGACCTCGAGGGGCGCTTTCCCGAGTTCATCGCCAAGGCCTTCCGGCCATGACGGTCATCCCCGTCAAGCTCGTCGAGGACACCGCGCGCGAGCTGATGGCCCGCGCGGCCATCGACATCCCGAGCGATTACCGGGAGGGCGTGCGGCGCGCGCGCGACCGCGAGCGCAACAAGCTGGCTCGGTTCGTCCTGGACGAGATGGACGCCAACTGGGACATCGCCACCGCCGACCGCCGGCCCATGTGTGCGGACACGGGGCTGCCGCGCTACTACGTGCGGGCCGGGAACGACGCGGCCGTCGAGGGCGGCTTCGTGGCCCTGGAGCGCGCGCTGCGCCGCGCCACCGCGGAGGCCACCGCGTCCATCCCCCTGCGCCCCAACCGCGTGCACCCGCTGACGCGCGTGGATCACAACAACAACGTGGGGATGCACGCCCCGGAAGTCACCTACGCCTTCGAGCCGGAGGCGGACTGGGTCGACCTCACCGTCGTCCACAAGGGTGGGCTCTTCGGCAGCGACTACCGCATGCTCTTTCCCGCCGACGGCATTCCCGGCCTCAAGCGCTTCTTCGTGGACACCCTCGTGCAGTTCGGCAAGCGCGGCCTGGCCTGCCAGCCCGCCATCGTAGGCGTGGGGATCGGCGGCAGCAAGGACACCTGCGTGCGGCTGGGCAAGGAGGCGGCGTGCCTGCGCGCGGTGGGCAGCCGCAACCCCGATCCCGAGATCGCCCGTCTGGAGGAGGACCTGACGGCGCTCGGCAACTACATCGGCATCGGGGCCATGGGCTTCGCGGGCACCTCGATGGTCGTGGCCACCCACATCGAAGTCGCCTACGCGCATACCGGGGGGATGCCGGTGGGCATCCACCAGTTCTGTCTCTCCTCGCGGCGGGCGACCGCGCGCATCCATCCCGACGGCCGTGTGGAGTTTCGCGGCGACCCGCAGTGGTTCACGGACTACTACCGCCGGACGGGCGTGGAGTGACGCATGCGCCTCGACGACATCGCCATGGACGAGGTGCGGCTCACCACGCCGGTGAGCGAGGAGGCCATCGCCCGGCTCAAGCTCGGCGACGTCGTCTACCTGGACGGCGTCCTCTACACGGCGCGGGAAGGCGTGTATCGCCGGGTGGTCGACGAGGGTCATGGCCTGCCGGAGCACGTGCGCGCGCTCACCAACGTGAACTTCCACTGCTCGCCGGCGGCGACCCGGCACCCCGACGGGGCCTATGCCGTGGAAGCCGTGACGGCGACGGCGAGCTTCCGGTTCGGCAAGTCCTTCACGCGCTGGTTCGAACGCTCGGGAGCCAAGGTGATCGTCGGCAAGGCCGGGCTCACCGAGACGGCCTATCGCGAATGGTTCGTTCCCCATGGCGCCGTCTACCTGACCACCGTGGGCTACGGCCTGGGCGCCGCCTACGGGCGGGCCATCAAGCGCGTGGTCGAGGTCCACTGGCTGGAAGAGCTGGGGATCGCCCAGGCCCTGTGGGTGCTGGAGGTCGAGCGCCTCGGACCCTTCCTCGTCGAGGGTGACCGCGAGGGGCGCAGCCTTTTCGCCCTGGCCAACCGCGAGATCAACCTGCGCTTGCAGGAGGTCTATCGCGACCTGCCCGGCTATGCGATGAGCCGTTTCGGCGAGGCCTCCGTCCTCGACGAGGTCGTGTAGAGCGGCTCTCTCACCGGCGCCGTCTCACACCAGGAGCAGACCGTTGGCCAGCTCACTCGAGAGCCTGCTCGCCGAGCTGGAGGCTTTTGGCCAGGCCAACGACCGCTCCGCGACGGAGCGCGCTCGCCGCATGCTCAACATCACGCGCGACACCGGGCGAGTTCCTGGCCGTGCTCGTCCGGGCCACCCTCGCCCGACGGGTGCTCGAGATCGGCACCTCCAACGGCTACTCCACCCTGTGGCTGGCCAGCGCGGCCCGCGCGATCGGCGGCGCGGTGACCACGGTCGAGCAGTCGGAGTACAAGATCGGACTGGCCTCCGCGAACTTCGCGCGCTCCGGCCTCGCCCCGTTCATCTCGCTCGTTCACGAGGACGCCGGCCGCCTGCTCCAGCGCACGGCCGACGGCGCCTTCGACCTCATCTTCCTGGACTCGGAACGCCCCGAGTACCCCGGCTGGTGGGCGGGTCTGAAGCGCGTCCTCCGACCGGGCGGGTTGCTCGTCGTCGACAACGCCACCTCTCACGCGGAGCAGATGGCTCCGCTCGTGGCCCTGGTCACCGCCGACCCCGAGTTCGCCACGAGCCTCGTTCCCGTCGGCAACGGCGAGTTCCTCGCCGTCCGGACGGTCACCTGAGTCCGCTCGCGCGCCGTCTTCGCCGGGATCAGTTGAGCGCGCACGCGCGATGCCGAGGGCATGCCGGCCGGCGTGTCAAATCAAATCGAACCGATTGTGCTCAACCCGATCGCACCGTCCTCGCAGCACGATCGAGCGCGAAGAGGAGCGGATGATGGATCAGGCGTTCCCCCCATGAACCCAGCCACCGCGCCTCGACGACGCGCAATCCGCGCGAGGCGAACAGCGCGTTCCACGCGTCGGGCGTCCGGAAGGCGAGCGGGACGTTCATGGCCCCGCGGTGGCGGCGCGCGTTGAGGCGCCGGTCGAGCAGATCCAGCCAGAAACGGTCGAGGCGGTTGCGGAACACCGATTCCGTCACGATCAGGCGGTGGCGGGTCACGCGCAGGGCCTCGTCGAGGACGCGTTCCGGATCGTCGCAGTGGTGCAGGGTGAGGAGCAGCACGGTGGTGTCGAACGCGGCGTCGCGGAAGGGCAGCCGCTCGCCGTCGTACACGACGTAGGGGCCGGGCGCCCGGCGAAACGCGCCGACGTCACACGAGCAGGCCCAGCCGCCGCGGAGGCGCGCGAGCGCCGGCGCCACGTAGCCCTCGCCCGCGCCGAGATCCAGCACGCGGGAGCCGACCACGAAGGGCATTAGCGGCAAGGACCTCACCGCGGGCGTACCAGCGGAGAAAGGCCTGCAGCACGGCGGGCGGCGCTACGACTTGCCCTTGAGCGAGGCCAGGAGCTGGCGAGCGTCGCGCGTGTCCTTCACCGTCCAGTCGGCGAGGTTCGCGGGCGACGTCTCGTCGAGGACGGCCTGCGCTTCGCGTCGCGCCTCGGCGATCTTGCCCTTCCTGGCCAGGGTCCGGGCGAGCCCCACGCGCGCCGCCGTGAAGTTCGGGAGTTGCTTGAGGGCGGTGCGGAAGCTCTCCTCGGCGCGGTCGAGGTCGCCGCCCAGGAGCCCGGGAACCTCGTAGTGGACGTAGCCGACCACCACGTGCGCGCCCGTGAGGTTGGGATCGAGCTGGATGGCGGCGGCGAGGTGCTCGCGCACGGTGGAGAGCAAGAACAGCGAGCTCACGACGCCGTTGGTCTGTCCCCATCGCCCGGCGTTGGTGGCGTACCAGAAGTGCGCGGTGGCGTCGCGAGGGGCCAGCTCGGTGGCGCGCTTTCCGGCCTGGCGCCCGCGGTCGTAGGCCTCCAGCTTCTGCTCGCGCGTCACCGCCCGGACGTCGCCCCACAGGAACGACACTCGCGCCAGGCCAATCCAGTTGGCCGGATGCGGATCGGTCGTGACTGACCGCTCGAGCGCCGTGCGCAGGCGATCGAGCTGGGCGGGGTCGGTGTGATACTGCTCGGCGACGACGTCCAGCTCGGCGAGCTGCGGGGACTGCGCGGCGGCCATCCACGGCGCGAGGCCGAGCAGCACGACGGCGAGGAGGCTCCGAGCGACGATCGCCATCATGACTCTCTCCATGATGACCTGGCACCCTCTCCCAGGCTCAGGAGTGTTCGGCGGCCACGCAGGGCGTGACCGATGAGCCGGTCGACGTCCGCGGCGTGCAAGGTGGCGGGTCCGACGCCGTGGCGCGCCAGCACGCGGCGCGCGTTGGCGTCGTCGAAAGAGACCTCGTGGCTCAGGTAGTCGCGGTAGCGCCCGAGCCTGAGATGCAGGCGTCGCTCGAGGGACGTGGCGTCGGTCAGCGGGGCGGACGTCTCCACGAGCGTGAGGCCGCGCACGCCCAGCCGCTCGGCGATCATCCGCAGCACGGCATCCTGGCGTGGCGCATCGGCGACCACCAGGTGAAAGGTCCCCCCCGCGCCGTCCGGGCAGCGCGCGAGGGTGAGCAGGCTCCGGGCCACGTATCCCACGGGCACGATGTTGAAGCGCGCCCGCGGGTGAGGCCTCGATGCGCAGGGGCAGGGGAGCGCCGGCCGTGGCGTCGGCCAGCGCGGCGACCATGCGGATGAACTGGAAGAAGAGGTTCGAGGCAGAGCCGCCCGCGGTGCCGGGGGCGCGTCCCACCACGCGCGCTCGGACGGAAGACCCGCACGTCGATGTGGCTTCGCCGTCCCGCGGCGCGCACGGCGGTCTCGGCCTCGAGCTTCACCCGCTCGTAGGGATTGTGAAAGTCCTGACCGACGTCGCCGTCGCTCTCGAGCACCGGGCCCGAGCGCCGGCCGCAGACGTACGCCGTCGAGAGCTGGGACCACGTCCTCAGGCGCCCGGTGGCCAGCGACTCGAGGAGGCTCACCGGACCGTCGATGTGCGCGGCGCGGAAGCGCTCGGGATACTCGGGGAAGAAGACCGTCTCCCCGGCGCAGTGGATCACCCTGTCCACGGTGGCGCGGAGTCGCGCGAGGTCGGCGAGGCCCAGGCCGGCGGTCGGATCGCCGAAGTCGCCCTCGACGACCTCGAGATCGCCGGCGCCGGGCGCCAGCGTCGAGCGCGGCGGCGACCCGCTCGGCGGCGCTCGCGCCGTCGCGGGCCCGGGCCAGCACGGTGATCGGCTCGCCGCGTGCGAGCAGCCGGCGCGTCACCGCGCGGCCGATGAAGCCGGTCGCGCCGGTGACCAGGATGCGCCCGACGGTGCCGCGGGTCACGGCAGCGAGCCTCGCGCAACCGACGACGGCAAGGGGCTCCCGGGCGGCCGGTCGGCGGGGCCGCGCCAGCGGCTCGCGTAGCGCTGGGTGTCGAGCCGGAGCGTGTGCAGGAGAAGGAGCCACACGATGAAGGCGAAGGTCCGCCACGGACCGCGCGCGAGGAAGCGGCGGCCCGAGGTGTAGAGGGGGGTGGTGATCAGCGCGGTCCTTCCTCGCCGCTTGAGCCGCTGGCTCAGGATCAGATCCTCCATGAGGGCCAGGTCGGGGTAGCCGCCCATCGCGCGGAAGACCGGTGCGCGGACGAACATGCCCTGGTCGCCGTAGTAGTTGCGCGTGAGGCGGTAGCGGACGCGATTGATGAGGTTGATGGCGGAGAGACTCCACGAGGGCTCGCTGAAGCGATGGGCGAAGGCGCCGCTCACCACGCTCCGGTCGGCCATGGCGCCGGCGATGAGGGCCACGGCGTCGCGCGGCGGCAGCGAGTCGGCGTGCAAGAACCAGAGGATGTCGCCGCTCGCCGCCGCCGCTCCGGCGTTCATCAGCGCGGCGCGCGTGGACCCGCCGGGCGTCAGCACGCGGGCGCGCCCCGCGACCGCGCGCAGCGTCTCCTCGAGGGGGCCGGCCGCGGCCACGATCGTCTCGATCCGGTCCCGGGCCTCCAGGGTCTCCAGATGATCGAGCGTCCGGCCCAGGGCCTCGGCGTCGTTCCGGACCGGCATCACGAGGGAGATCGGCACGGCCATCAGCGGCGGTCCGTCATGCCGCATCGCCCCCCGCGAGGCGGACGCGCCATGGTGGCCGCCTCGAGCGGCATGGCTGGTCGCATGTCGTGCTCCCCAGGGTGCCGGATCGGGCCATGGCGTATGTCACAGTCTCGCAAACTACCGCACGCCGGGTACGATCTTCCGGTCTCGCAGGCCCCCGCGGTGGGCAGGGCCGCCAGCATCTCGCTTCACGACCAGATTTGACACGGCTGTGACCACTCCGGATGCTCCGCAGTCGAGACTGCCGGCATGATGACGCGACGACGCTCGTCGGCGATACTGATCGCGGCCCTGGCGCTCCTGGCCTCCGCGCCCGACCCCGCCCGTGCCCAGGCCCTGCGCCTTGGCCAGGCCGCTCCGGAGATCGCGGGAGCGCCCTGGATCAACAGCACGCCGCTCACCCTTCAGGGACTGCGCGGGCGCGTGGTGCTGGTCGAGTTCTGGACCTATGGCTGAATCAACTGCCAGAACGTGATCCCGCAGTTGCGGGCCTGGCACGAGCGGTACGAGGCGAGTGGATTGACGATCGTGGGCGTGCACAGCCCGGAGTTCCTCTGGGAGCGCTCGCGCGACAAGGTCGCGAGCGCCTGCGAGCGGCTCGGAGTCCGGTATCCGGTGGTCCAGGACAACGACTTCGCCATCTGGAAGCGCTACGGAGTCCGGGCCTGGCCCACCGCCGTCCTCGTCGACCGCGCGGGCATCGTCCGCTTCCAGCACATCGGCGAGGGCGCGTACGAGCACACCGAGGCCCTGATCCAGCGACTGCTCGCGGAGGGCCGGTGAGTCTGGCAGCTATTCCGGGAATCGAGGAGCGCCACGGCTACGCCGGGGCGCGACGAGCGTCGGGGGGTTATGGGGGGCCATTTCTGGGCCCCCCATTTCGACAGCCCTGATCTCGACCGCGGGCGCGCCTGTCCTTGCTCGCGCTCCTCGCCATCGCCGTGCCGGCGGCGATCGTGGCCGTGCTCGGCTACGTCTCGCTGCGCCACTGGCAGGCCTCGGCCGAGCTGCTGTTCCGCGAGCAGGCGCGCGACATGGCGGCCATGGCCGTCGACAAGATCGAGATGACGTTGCGCGAGACGGAAAACGGCCTGTTCGCCGAGCTGCAGAGCGCGCTGGAGGCATCCGCTCCGCTGACGGGCTCGCTCGACGCCTTCCTGGCCGCCCATCCGCTCGTGCGCCACCTCTACGTCTTCGACCGGCGCGGCGAGCTGCTCTATCCCGCCAAGCGCGAAGAGAGCGATTCGGCCATCTTCGCCCGCCTTCTCGCCGAGGTCTCCCAGGGATTCTGGGAACGCGGCGGGCGTCGGGAGCTGACGGCGGGCGATCAGATCGCCCTGGCTGCGATCCTGCGCGGGCCGGACGGCCGCCCCGCTCTGGCCACGCTCACCTGGGACATCGAGGTCCTGTGCGAAGCCATCCTGGCCCGGACCATCCGCACCCTCGAGGCGCCGACGATCCTGGCCGTGCTCGACGAGCGCGATCGCCCGATCTTCAGCAAGGAATCGCTGGCCGGCGCCGATCGCCTCCTCACCGTGCCGTTCCGCGAGCGCCTGGCCACCTGGCGGCTGGCCGTCTACCAGCCGCCCGGGGACTCGCCGCGCCAGGCGGTGCGCCGCCAGGTGATGCTATTCATGTGCGCCTTCGGAGTGCTCCTCGTGGTCATCGCGGCCGGCACCGTGCTGACCTGGCGCCTGACCCGCCGGGAGGCGGAGATGGCCCAGCTCAAATCGGATTTCGTGGCCAACGTATCTCACGATCTGAAGACGCCCCTCTCCGTGATCCGCATGTTCGGCGAAACTCTGGAGATGGGGCGAGTGACCGATGAGGCCCGGCGGCAGGAGTACTACGGCGTGATCGCGCGGGAGAGCGAGCGGCTGTCCCGGCTCATCGAGAACGTCCTCGACTTCGCGCGCATCGAGGGCGGACGGCGCACGTACGCGATCGTGCCGACCGCGGTGGAGCCGGTGATCCGCGATACCCTCGAGGCCTTCAGCCATCCGTTGACGAGCGAGGGGTTCAAGGTCGACGTGCGCGTGACGCCGGATCTGCCCGACGTGCCCATGGACGGCGAGGCCATCGCCCAGGCGCTCTCCAACCTCATCGACAACGCCATCAAGTACTCCGCCGAGCGCAAGGCGCTCACCGTGGAGGCGCGTCTGGTCGGCGGCGAGCTCGCCATCGCCGTGGCGGATGCCGGCGTGGGGATTCCGCGCGAGGAGCAGGGCCGCATCTTCGAGAAGTTCTATCGCGCGGGGCGCAGCGAGACCCAGGGGCGGCGTGGCAGCGGCGTGGGCCTGGCCCTCGTGCGCCACATCGCGGAGGCCCACCGCGGCCGCGTCACCGTGGAGAGCACACCCGGGGAGGGGAGCCACTTCACCGTGTGGCTCCCCGCTCGCTGAGCCATGCCGCGCATCCTGGTCATCGACGACGAGCCGGAGATCGTGCGAGGCATCGAGGACAATTTGAAGTTCGAGGGCTACCAGACCCTGGCCGCGACTAACGGCGAGACCGGACTGGCCCTGGCCTGCCAGGAGGCCCCCGACCTGATCCTGCTCGACATCATGATGCCGCGGCTCTCCGGCTGGGATGTGTGCCGCGAGCTGCGGCGGCGCGGGATCGACGTGCCCGTGATCATGCTGACGGCGCGGGCGGAGGAGGCGGACCGCGTGCAGGGGCTCGAGCTGGGCGCCGACGACTACATCACCAAGCCCTTCTCGGTGCGCGAGCTGATGGCGCGGGTGCACGCGGTGCTGCGCCGCCCCGGGCCGCGCCGCAAGGCGGAGGCCCTCGCCTTCGGCGACGTGCGTGTCCACGTGCAGGCCCGGCAGGTGTTCCGGGGCGGGCGCGAGGTGCGCCATGACCCGCAAGGAGTTCGATCTCCTCGTGTATCTCGTCGAGCACCGCGGCGAGATCATCACGCGCGAGCGGCTCCTCGACCACGTATGGGGCTACGAGCGCTTTCCCACCACGCGGACCGTCGACACTCACGTGCTGAGATTGCGGCGCAAGTTCGAGACCGATCCCGACCGCCCGGCCTTCATCTTGACCGTGCACGGCCAGGGCTACCGGTTTGCCTGACCGTGCGATGCTGGGGATCGAGGAGCACCCCGGGCGCCGCGGGGGTTGGGCGCGATGTTGGGACGCCCAAGCTGGCGGAGAATCGAGGAGCGCCCCGGGTCCCCCGGGGCGCGACGAGCGCCCGGGGGGCTTGGGGGGCCCTCTCGAGGCCCCCCATTACCAACAGGAGGACCCTCCATGCTGATCCGACGCGCTCCGATGTTTCGCGAGTCCGACGTCACCGACGAGACGGTGTATCTCAACCGGCGCGCCTTCATGACAGGCCTGGGCGCCCTCGCCCTGGTTGGCGCATCCGCGGACGGTGAGGCGGCGGCGCCCGCCGAGCCGGCTCCGCTGGCCGCGACGCCGAATCCCGCCTACCGACTGTCCGATACGCCGACCAAGTGGGAGGAGGCGACCACCTACAACAACTTCTACGAGTTCGGCGTCAACAAGGACGATCCCGCCCGGCTCGCCCACACGCTCAAGCCGCGGCCGTGGACGGTGCAGGTCGAAGGCCTGGTGGCCAAGCCCCGGCCGTTCGGCATCGACGACCTCCTGAAGCTCGCGCCGATGGAGGAGCGCATCTACTCCCTCCGCTGCGTCGAGGGCTGGTCCATGGTCATCCCGTGGATCGGCGTCCCGCTGTCCGCCCTCCTCAAGCGGGTGGAGCCGACGGGCCAGGCGAAGTACGTCGAGTTCGCGACCCTGGTCGATCCCGAGCAGTTTCCCGCCCAGCGCAAGGGATTCTTCGGCTTCGGCAGCCTGGACTGGCCGTACATCGAGGGCCTCCGGCTCGACGAGGCCATGCATCCCCTGACGCTCCTCACCTTCGGGATGTACGGCAAGGTGCTGCCGAACCAGAACGGCGCCCCCGTGCGCGTGGTCATTCCCTGGAAATACGGCTTCAAGAGCGCGAAGTCGATCGTGCGCATCCGGCTCGTGAGCGAGGAGCCCAAGACCGCCTGGAACAAGGCCCAGTCCAGCGAGTACGGCTTCTACTCCAACGTCAATCCCACCGTCGACCACCCGCGCTGGAGCCAGGCCACCGAGCGGCGGATCGGCGAATTCCGCCGGCGCAAGACGCTCATGTTCAACGGCTACGCCGACCAGGTCGCCTCCCTCTACACCGGCATGGACCTGCGAAAGTCCTACTGAGAGGCGAGAGAGTCTGCGCGGATCGAGAGGCGGTGGGGGGTGTCGGGCCGGGGGAGTGCGAGGGGGGCGTAGCCTCCTTCGGGCGAACAGTCCGGCGCTCGCTCCCCCCGACGTTGACGGCCTGAAGGCCGGCGTGTGGGTCCTGTGCCTGCTCCCGCTGGCCTTCTTGCTCGTGTGGGTGTGGCGAGGCGACCTGACCGCCAACCCCATCAGCTTCATCACGAACTGGCTGGGCGACTGGGCCCTGCGCATCCTGCTCGTCGGCCTGGCGCTCACGCCCATGCGGCAGCTCTTCGGCATGGCCCGGCAGATGCCGCTGCGCCGCCTGCTCGGGCTCTTCGCCTTCTTCTACGTCTGTCTCCACTTCAGCGTCTGGCTCGCCGTCGACCACTTCTTCGACTGGCACCAGATGGGCACCGACATCGCGAAGCGCCCGTACATCACGGTGGGCATGGCGGCGTTGCTGTGCTTGATCCCCCTCGCCATCACGTCGACCTCGCGCATGATCAAGCGCCTCGGCGCACCGACGTGGCGCCGGCTCCATCGCCTGGCCTACGCCGCGGGCATCCTGGCCAGCGTGCACTTCCTCTGGCTGGCCAAGGTCGGGCGCACGGAGCAGTACGTGTACATCGCCGTCCTCGCGCTGCTGCTCGGCGTCCGCGTCTGGTATGCTGCCCACCGGCGCATGCGGAACTGGATCGCTCAGCCGAGAGAGATCGCATGAGGCTCACCGCGTGGGTGGCCGCCGCGCGCGGGCCACTGGTCGCGTTGCTTCTCGCCGCCTGTGCGACGGGCGGATCCCCCGCGCCCTCGGCGTCGCCCGCCTCGGGGCCGCTGCGGACGACGCTCGCCAACGGTGTCGTGCTCATCGCGCAGGAGCAGCGCGCCAGTGACGTGGTGGCCCTTCAGCTCTGGTTCCGCGTGGGCGGCCGCGTGGAGACCTCCGACGAGCTGGGGCTCTCCCACTACATCGAGCACATGATCTTCAAGGGCACGCCCACGCGCCCCGTGGGATCCATCGACCGCCTGGTGGAAGGGCTCGGTGGCACCAGCAACGCGTACACGTCGTACGACTACGTGCACTTCGACGTGGTGCTCCCGGCGCGGGAGATCCGCGCGGGGATCGACCTGCTCGCCGACATCGCCGTCAACGCGAGCTTCCCGCCCGACGAGATCACCAGCGAGAAGAAAGTCGTCTTCGAGGAGATGAACGTCCTCGAGGACGATCCGGACAAGGCGCTGGTCCGGCGCCTCTACGAGCTGGGCTACGAGCCGTATCCCTACGGACGTCCCATCCTCGGCACGCGCAAGGACATCGAGGCCCTCACCCGCGACCAGCTCGTCCGCTACTACAAGAAGTACTACGTGCCTCGGAACACGGTCCTGGTGGTCGTGGGAGCGATCGCGCCGACCGCCGTGGCCCCCATGGTCGACGCGGCCTTCGGGAAGCTCACGGGCGGGGAAGGCAAGGCGCCGGCGCTCCCGCCCGTGCCCGCGCTCGACCGCTCGCGCCGGCGAGACGTGCGTCGTCCCGAGAAGCAGGCCTATCTCGGGATGGCCTGGCGGGCTCCTGCCGTGGCCGACGAGGACGTCTTCGCCGTCGATCTGTTGACCTACATCCTGGGCGACTCGCCCAGCTCCCGGCTCAACCGCGTGCTGCGCGATCAGGAGAATCTGGTGGACGCCATCGACGCGGGCTACGGGGCCTGGCAGTTCAGCGGACTGGCCACGGTGACGACTCGTCTCGAACCCGCGAATCTCGATCGCGCGGAGGCGTCGATCCTGTCGGTGCTGAAACGAGTGCGCGAGGAGGGCGTGACGGAGGCGGAGCGCCAGCGCGCCATCATCTCCGCCGAGTCGCTCTATGCCTTCGACCTCGAGACGGCGGAGGGGTTGGCCAAGACGTACGGCCAGGCCGAGGTGACGTACAGCCTCAAGGACGAGCTGCTCTACCTCTCGCGCCTGCGCCAGATCACCGCGGCGCAGATCCAGGCGGCCGCGCGCAAGTACTTCGGCGACGACAACTACGCGCGCGTGCGCTTCCTGCCCCAGGAGAGCCGATGAGCCTCCGCACGCGCGCCGGCGTCGCCGCTCTCGTGTTCTGGGTCGCGCTCGGGTCGGCGCCGGCATCCGCGGCCAACGGCGTGCGCGTGGAGCGCCTCGACAACGGCTTCACCGTCCTCGTCCGCGAGAACGCGGTGGCCCCCGTGGTGGCGCTCTCCCTCCTCGTCCGGATGGGCACGCGCTGGGAGACGCGCGGAGAACGCCGGGATCTCCAACTTCGTGCAGGCGCGTGATGGTGACGGGGACGACCAAGCGCAGCGGGGGTGAGCTGGCCGACGCGGTGACGGCGCTGGGCGGCAAGCTGAGCGCCTCCGGCGACCTCGACTATTCGGAGATCCGCGCCTCGGCCCTCGCGCGGTTCTGGCGCGAGCTGCTCGGGCTCACCGCGGAGCTGGCCCTGGAGCCGAAGCTGGCGCCGGCGGAGGTGGATCGCGAGCGCTCGTGGCTGCTGCGCCGCGTGCAGCGCCGGGTCGACAACCCCGTCTCGAGCGCCTTCGACGCCTTCTATGCGCTCGTGTACGGCGCGTATCCGTACGGGCTCCCCACGCTGGGCACGCCGGAATCCCTCCAGCGCATCGATCATGCCGCCATCGTGGCGCGCTATCGCGCGTTCTACCGGCCGGAGCGCATGGTGCTCGCCATGAGCGGTCAAGTGTCCGCGACCGAGGTGGTGGCGGAGGTCACGCGCCTGTTCGGAGGTCTCCCTCGTGGCGGTCCCATGGCCGATCCCGCGCTGACGCCGCCCATGCCCCTCGCCCAGCGCCCGGTGGCTTCGCTCCGTCGCGTCGTCGAGCAATCCGCGCAGCAGGCGCAGATCCTCGCGGGGGGACTGGCCCCTGCGCTCGATCAGCCGGATCACGCCGCCGTGAAGGTCCTGAGCGGGATCCTGGGCGGCGGGATGGCCGGGCGCCTCTTCGTCGAGCTGCGCGACAAGAGCGCGCTCGCCTACACGGCCAGCGCCTTCTACGATCCCGTGCGCGGCCCGGGCGCCCTGATGCTCTATCTGGGCACGGCCCCGGACAACGCGGCGAAGGCGGAGGAGGGGCTGGTTCGCGAGATCACGCGCATGCGCGACGAGCGGGTGGGCGAGGACGAGCTGGGGCGGGCCAAGGCCTACATGCTCGGCAAGTACGACATGGACCGGCGCACCAACGAGCGCCAGGCCTGGTACCTGGCCTTCTACGAGATCGAGGGTGTCGGCCTCGACTATCCCGAGCGCTACCGGCGCGCGCTGGAGGCGGTGACGGCGGCCGACGTGCAGCGCGCGGCGCGGACCTACCTGACGCCGCCCGCCACGCTCGTCCTGCGGCCCGCCGCGCGCTGACGGTCTCGGGCGCCGGCCCGAGCATGCACCTCCTCGACGGGCTGCGTGCGCGCTATCCGGACAGCTCGACCCGCGCGCGCAAGCAGTGGCTCGCCGCCGGGCGCGTGCGAGTGAATGGTCAGATCGTCCGCCGCGGCAACGCCGAGTTGCGGGCCGAGGACCGCGTCGACCTGGGGGCGCCGGCGCCGGTGTTTCCCGCCCTCCTCCGCCTCGTGCACGAGGACGAGGATCTCATCGTCATCGATAAGCCACCCGGCCTGCTCACCATCGCCACGGCCCACGAGCGCGAGCGTACGGCCTACCGGATGCTGTCGGAGTATCTGGCCGCGCGATCCGGAGTCGCTCCGCCGGGCGGCCGGGCCTCACGTGGCGGGCGTGGCTCGCGTCGCGGGCGGATCTTCATCGTGCACCGCCTGGACCGCGAGACGTCGGGGCTGATCTGCTTCGCGAAGTCCGTCGAGAGCAAGCAGGCGCTCCAGGCGCAGTTCGCCGCGCGCTCGGTGCGGCGCGTCTACGTGGCCGTGGTGGAGGGGAGCGTGCAAGAGGATGACGGCGTGCTCACGGATCGGCTCGCCGAGGATCGGTCCCTGCGCGTCCGGCCGACAGGCGACCAGCGACGAGGACAGGAGGCCATCACGCGCTACCGAGTTCTCGAGCGCCGGCGCTCCACCACCGTGGTCGAGCTATCTCTGGTGACGGGCCGGCGCGGTCAGCTCCGCGTCCAGCTCGCGAATGCCGGCCATCCGATCGTGGGCGACCATGACCACGGCAGCCGTCGCGATCCGGTGCGGCGTCTGTGCCTGCACGCCACGCGCCTCGGCTTCCGCCACCCCCGCGGGCATGCGGTGGAATTCGCGAGCCCCGCGCCCGTTGAGGGTGGCGCTTGGCCCACGGCGCCGGTGCTCGAGGTGAGTTGGGGGCGCCCGGCCCATCGTCACTCCCGGCGCGCCGCCCGGGCTTCGTCGGCGGCGCGAATCTCGTCGGCGAACAGGCCGATGTGCAGCGGGCAGGGCGGCTTGTTCTCATCGACGTACTGGCAGTCCAGCTGGTTGCACTGGACGAAGTAGCCTTGCGGCCGCCCGAAGCCCGGCGGTCGCTTGAGGCGAATGAGCACTGTTTCCGAGACGACCTGGCACTCGAACTCCCGAGGGCGGCTGCGCGGCATCGGTCTCCTTCGTTTCTGGGATGAGCGGGCGGCCTCCACCTTAACCGGCTCCTCCCCCCGGTGACAAGTTGGCTCCGCAGGCCCGATTTCGGCCGAGGTCTGCGGCGATTTCGCATATAGTTCGTTAGAATCCGCCACTGAACACCGGCAAACCTCAGCAGGAGGGATGATTGCGTCGCTCGTCCATGGCTCGTCCGACCGTGGCCCCTCTCCTCGTCGTTCTCGTCGTGATCCTGGCAGGCTGTGGCACCATCTCCAGCACGCTCGACTCGATCGCTTCACCATCGAGCGCCGCGGCGCCGTTCGCGGAGCAAGGCCGCCCCGTCTCGACTGCGCCACCCGTCAGTCCTGCCGATGGCGGGCCCGTTCAACACGCTGCCCTGGGCGAGGGCATCCCCCCCGCGGCGGCGACCCAGGTGGAGTCACCCTTCTCGGCAGAGCCCACGTTCGAGGCGCCGCTGTCACTGCTGGTCGGGGATTCGCGATCCGCCCCGCCACCGGTCACTGGCGGACTCGTCGGATCGGCGGTCGCGGACCAAACCACCGCGGGCGCCGGCGACGACGGAAGCGACCGTCCCGGCGGGCATGGCGCAGGCGCGCGAGACGCCGATCAGCGACGACCCCGAGGACTACGATCCCTGGGAGCCCTACAACGAGAAGATGTTCGCCTTCAACTACAACATCGACCGGTACTTCCTCAAGCCGGCGGCCAACGTCTATCGACGCGTGATGCCGGAGCCCTGGCAGATCATGATCACCAACGGCTTCGACAACCTCCGCTATCCCCCCCGCCTCGTGAACCACGTGCTGCAGGGGCGGTTCTGGGGCGCCTTCATCGAGACCTCGCGCTTCGTCATCAATACCGTGATGGGCTTCGGCGGCCTGTTCAATCCCGCCAGCGATTACTTCGGGATCCCCAAGTCGCGGGCAGACTTCGGCCAGACCCTCCACCGGTGGGGCGTGGGGGCCGGACCCTTCTTCGTCCCGCCCTTCCTTCCCCCGGCCACGGTGAGGGACTTCATCGGCCGACTGGCCGACTCGGCCATCAATCCCATCGCCTGGTTCCTCATCGACTTCTGGCCCGAGGGCATCGCCATCGGGATGGGCGAGATGCTCAACGAGCGCGCCGTCAACTACGAGGCCTTCCAGGGCGTCGAGGAGACGACCCTCGACCTCTACACGGCGGTGCGTGACGGGTACCTGCGCCGACGGGAGCTCCAGCTTCGGCAGGAAGTCGACTAACCCCGTGGCGAGGAGGACGAGTGTCCTCGTCGCCGTCGTCTTCGCCGCGGCCATGATGGTGCTCGTCCTGCGAGGACTGGCCGCCCAACCCGCTGCGCCGGCCGCGACGTCGCCGGGGAAAGCCCTGTACGCGACCCACTGCGGGGTCTGCCACGGCGAGTCTGGCCGCGGCGATGGCGCCTCGGCGGCGAGTTTTCCCTCCAAGCCGTCGAATCTGACCGATGGCCGGCGCTTCAACCAGCTCCCCGAAGACTTCTTCGTCAACGTCGTCCTCAACGGCGGTCCCGCCGAGGGATTGTCTCCGGGGATGCCGCCGTTCCGGGGAAACCTGAACGAGGAGCAGGTCCGCCTGATCGTGGCGTACCTGCGCACCCTGGCCGATCCACCGTTCAAGGCCGACGACCCTCGACCGATCGTCACGACAGCCGGGGCGCCGCGCCAGCCCATCTTCTTCAGTCACCTGATCCACGCCGGCTCGTATCGGATCGATTGCCAGTACTGCCACTCCGACGCGCGCCGGTCGCCCACCGCGGGGGTGCCGTCGGTGGAGAAGTGCATGGGATGCCACAAGATCATCGGGGCCCAGGACAATCCCGAGATCCGCAAGATTCACCAGTACTGGGAGAAGCGCGAGCCGATCCCGTGGGTGCGGGTCTTCAAGATCCCCGAGTTCACGTATTTCCCGCACAAGCCGCACGTGCAGGCGGGGCTGGCCTGTCAGGGCTGCCACGGCGCCATCCAGCAGATGCGAGTCGTCGGGGCCCGCACCGGACCCTCGCTCGTCAACGATCTCCAGAACCTGATCGGGCTGCGCCCGGCGTCGCGACCGCTCACGATGGGCTGGTGCGTGGACTGCCATCGCGAGCAGAACGCGAAGGGACGGCAGGCGCCGCTCGACTGCGTGGCCTGTCACCACTGAGTTCATGGGGGGCTCCGGGCGCCCCCCAAGCCCCCCGCTCGGGGCGCCCCGGCGCAGCCGGGGCGCCCCTGACAGACGAGGCGCGCTACGACCATCGGCTCGTCGCGCCCCTTGTCTTCGCCTTGCTCGGCATGAGTAACTGGGTTTACAAATGGTATGACCCGGGGGAATCTGGAATGCCGACATGTTTGCGGATGACTCATCGCGCTCGTCGAACCCACGACGCGGCGCGACGCTTGGCGCGCGTCGAGCGTGAGGTCCGCGCGGCGCAAGGCGCCCGAGCGAGCTCGGCGCGTGACGAGACGCGGATGAGAGCCGTCGCGGACGCCGTGCCAACACCCATCTCACGCTCGTCCGGCGTGTCAGGGCCAGGCTGATCACGTATCCAGGCCGCGGCCCCGGGCGCAGAAGCCCGGCGCTCGGCAACGGCATCTCGCGGCACCAAGGAGGTCCGATGCGACAGGTGCTGGACGCGTTCGCAACCGCCCGCCGCACCCCTCACTGGCGAGGGCGGCGATGAGCCTCTCCCTGGAGGGTATCCGCGTCGTCGACCTGTCTCGAGTGCTGGCCGGTCCCTTCTGCTGCGCCCTGCTCGGCGACATGGGCGCGGACGTCGTCAAGGTAGAAGATACGGCGGCGGGCGACGAATCGCGCACGTGGCCGCCGCACAAGGACGGCGAGTCGGCAGGCTTCATCGTCAACAATCGGAACAAGCGGGGCATCGCCGTGGATCTCAAAACCCCCGAGGGCGTGGAGCTGGTCATGCGCCTGGTGAGCCGCGCCGACGTGATCGTGGAGAATTTCCGGACGGGGACGATGGAGCAGTTCGGCCTCGGCTACCAGACCTTGGCCGCGCTCAATCCGCGGCTCGTGTACTGCTCGGTCTCCGCCTTCGGCCGCACCGGCCCTCGCGCGCAGGAGGCGGGCTACGAGGCCCTCATGCAGGCCTTCAGCGGGATCATGAGCATCACCGGCGAGCCCGACGGGCCGCCGGTCCGGTGCGGGGTCTCCTTTCTCGATCTCACCACGGGCATCCTGTGCGCCTTCGGGGTGGTGAATGCGCTGTTGCTCCGCGAACGCACCGGCCGCGGCATCCGCGTGGACGGCTCGTTGCTGGAAACGGCGATCGGTCTCCTCAACTTCCAGGCCGAGGGCAACTTGCTCACGGGCAGCATCCCCCGGGCCCTGGGATCCGCGCACCCGTCGCTCTCGCCGTACCGCAACTTCCGGTGCCGCGACGACCAGTGGATCTTCATCGCCGGCGCCAACGACCGGCTGTTCCGGCGTCTGGTCACCGCGCTGGGGCGGCCCGAGCTGGCCGACGATCCGAAATTCGCCGCCAACGTGGAGCGCGTGCGGCACCGGTCCGAGCTCGAGGCCACGCTCGGCGAGGTCATCGCCCGGCACGACCGCGCCCCGCTCCTCGAGCTGCTCCACAAGCACGATGTGCCGGCCACGCCGGTCAACACCGTGCCCCAGGTGTTGCAGGATGCGCAGACCGGGGCGCGGGGCATCGTGCAGCGGGTCCAGCATCCCCGGCTCGGCGACATCCCCATCGTCAGCATGCCGCTGACCTTTGGGGGCGAGCGGCCGCCCGTGCGGTTGCCCGCGCCGGCGCGCGGCGAGCACACCGATGCGGTGCTGGCGGAGTGCGGCTACTCGCCGGCCGAGATCACCGCCCTGCGCGACAAGAACGTGGTCCTGTGAGGACGCGTTGATGGCGCGTCTCGGCACCGGGCCCGTCGACACATGACATGAGGCGCACGGTCACCGGCTGCCCTCGTCGCGGTATTGCTGGGCGCGGCGCCGGCGGCGGCGCAGATCTATCGCTGGACGGATTCCGCGGACGTCGTGCACTTCACCACCAACCCCGACAGCATTCCCGAGGAGTACCGCGCCGGCGTGCGCGCCATCGACGCCTCGCGGCCGCCCGGCGAGACTGCATCTCCGCCGCCGCCCGCTTCGTCCACGATCCCGCTCGCTGGCGGCGAGCCCATCATGGTGACGGCGCTGCTCAACGGGGTGCCGCTCACCTTGATGCTCGACACCGGCGCGGACCGGACGATGCTGGCCCCCGCGGCGCTGGCGCGGACCGGCCTGGACGTCACCAACGGCCGGCCCATTCGCGTCCTCGGCGTGACGGGCGCGAGTGACGCCTACGAGGTCACGCTCCCGCGCCTCGACGTCGCCGGCGCTCGCCTGGGACCGGTGGCCGTGGTGGTGCACGAGTTGCCGGCGCCGGGCATCGACGGTCTCCTCGGCCGCGACCTGCTGCACGCCTTCACCCTGACCGTCGACGCGGCCAGCGGCCACGCCATCCTCACCCCGCGCTAGCTTCTCGAGACGGATCTCGTCGGGCTTGAGCTGGAGAGGGGCTGGACAGCGGCGGGAGCCTGGCTCGATCGCCGTCCGAAGATGTGACAGCGGTGGCGTAAATTCGCACCGGACAGGCTCGGGTAACGCGCAAGATTGCCCTTGCACTCTTTTGTTCACTGTGGCAGCGTCACGCCGCCTGCGCGGGAACTGAATGTGCCTCACCACGGATCAAAGCGACTGCTTCGCATGAGGGCTGACGCTGCGAGCCCTGATTGTGCGGAGATGACGCGGGGCGCCCGCGCCCACCGGCTCGCCCTCGCGCTTCTCGAGCGTCACGATGGCCTGGCTCGCGCCATGGCTCGGGGGTTTGGACCGTCGGGACCGCGCCCCGGAGCGGCGTGGGCGCAGGCGGCCTACGAGGGCTTCGGGGCATCGACGCCCGGGGGTTCGGCGGGGGTCTCGTCCACGTGACGAACCTCAACGACGCGGGCGCGGGCAGCCTCCGGGAGGCGGTCTCTCAGGGCAACCGCACCGTCGTGTTCGACGTCGGGGGGACCATCGAGCTGGCGAGCGCCCGTGTACGTCAACGGCGCCTTCATCACGATCGACGGCTTCACGGCGCCGGACCCGGGCATCACCCTTCACGGCAGCGCCCTCATGATCCGGGGCAACCATGGGGCCCACGACGTCATCGTGCGCGGGCTCCGGGTCCGCGATGCCCCCCTCGACGGCATCCAGATCGCCTACGGCGCCTACAACGTGGTCATCGACCACGTCTCCGATCTCGGGCTCCGGCGACGGCAACATCGACATCACCGAGGATTCCCACGACGTCACGGTGTCGCTGGAGCATTCTCGCCGCGCCCGCCAGCGACAAGAACATGCTCATCAAGTACGGGGCCAAGCGCATCAGCCTGCACCACAACCTCTTCGTGAACTCGACCGCAGCGCAATCCCACTGGTGAACACGGATGACGCCGGGACCCCGGCCGCCGAGCATCACCGCCGACGTGCGGAACAACGTGATCTGGAACTGGGGCTTCGGCGTGGGGATCATGATCGTCAAAGGGGCCCACGCCAACGTGGTGGCCAACTTCACCTCCTCGCCGGCCAGCCCGCCGCTCGATCAGGCGCAGGGGGTTGTCGTCTGCGACGACGACTGCACGGCGGATTTCACCTGCCCCCCGCCCTGGCCTACGCCACGGGAACCTCAGCGGCGATCCGCTGGTCACCGACCTGAACGCCGAGGGCAACTCCTCGAGCCGTTCCTCGCCGCGCCGGTCACCACCCAGGATACGCGTACGCGGCGGCGCAGGCCGTCCTTGCCCAGGCGGGCGTGCGCCCGCTCGACGCCATCGACCAGCTGATCCTGGCCGGCATCGTTCTCCCCCCGCAGCCCGTGGGCCCAACCTCAGCGTGTCCTTCCTGGCCGTGGGGCCTGCTGGTTCGTGCCTGGCCATCACGGAACGGACCACGAACGGAGGCACCGCAGCCGGCCGGGCCCGTCGACCACGCAAGTACTACCTCTCCGCGGACGGCTCGCTCGACGAGTCCGACGTCCTGCATCGGAGGGCGGAACGTCGCGGCCCTCGATCCCCGGCGCGAGCAGTCTCGGATCGCTGATCCTGCCCTTTCCCGCCGGGGATCACCGGCCGGGACGTACTTCGTCATCGCGCGGGCCGACGCCGGCGACGCGGTCCCGGAGGCGAGCGAGGTCGACAACGGCAGCGCGCGGAGGGTCGCGCTCGCTCTTCCCGATCTGCGTCGTCACCGGCCTGTCCGTTCCCGCCGCGGCCGCCCCGGGCGCCAGCATCTCCGTGTCCGACACGACCCGGAACCAGGGTACGGTCGGCGCGGCTACTACCGACCACGCGGTTCTTCCTCTCGACCAACGCCATTCTCGATGGGGGCGACCTTCTTCTCGGGAGCCGCCCCGTGCCCGCGCTGGCGGGAGGCGCGAGCGAGCGCGAACGGCGACCACGCTCACCATCCCTGCCGGGACCGCCGGGGGGCCGTACTTCCATTGTGTCCCACGCCGACGCCGACGGCGCGCTCGACGAACTGAGCGAGACGAACAACGTCACGGCCAAGCGCTCGTGGTCACCGGACCCGATCTCGTGGTCCAGTCGCTGACCCGCCGCCGGCGGCCGCGAAGCCGGGCGCGGTCATCAAGATCACCGACACGACGAAGAATATCGGGGTCCCGCTGCGCCGAGCACGACGACCCGGTACTATCTGTCAGCACCGCCCGCGTGGGCGGCGGCCGCTCGTCGATGACGGCTCAGGCCCGTCCCGCCCTCGCCGCGGGCGGTCAGAGCAGCGGCTCGGTCTCCGTGACCATCCCCGCCTCGACCTGCCCCGGCACGTACTTCGTCATCGCGCGCGCGGACGCCGACGCGTTCGTCGCCGAGGCCAACGAGAACAACAATGTCCTCGCCCACGCCCTCGAGATCGGGATGGACCTGACCGTCAGCTCGCTCACCGGCGCCCACGTGGATCCTGGCCGGAGCGACCATCTCCGCGAGCGACACCACGAAGAACTCGGCGACCGGGACTGCGCCTGCCTCGACCACGGCGTTCTTCCTGGCCCCCACGGCCACGCTCGACGCCGAGCGCGGTCATGATCGGCAGCCGTCCGTGCCTGCCCTCGCCAGGGGCGCCAGCAGCAGCGGCACACCTCGGTCGCCCGTCCCGCGGGGCTGGCCGGCGACTTCTACCTCATCGCGCAGGCAAACGCCGGCGCCGGAATCGAGCTGGACGGGAATCGAACAACGAGAGCGCAGGCCATCCGCGTCGGTCCCGATCTGTACGTGACGGGCCTCACCGGTCCCCCTTCGGCCACAGGCCGGCTCTGCCATCACGGTGACGCGACGCCACGCGGAACGGCGCCTCGGTCCACGCGCCGCGCCTCGACGACTCGCTACTACCTCTCCACGCAATCGATCTTCGATGGCCACCGCCGTCCCGATCGGATCGCGCGCCGTGCCGGCCCTGGCGGCGGGGAACAGCCAACTCACTCGAGCCCGGTGACCATTCCCGCCGGCTCGGCGCCCGGCGCCTACTTCATCATCGCCGAGAGCGACGGCGACGGCGCCATCCTGGAGTACGACGAGACAACAACACCCGGGCGCGCGCCATCACCATCTCGCCTTGACAGCTTGGGACATGGGGGGCCTGGCGCCCTCCAAACCGCCCCGTTCCCGCGCGGCGTGACGACCGCCTCGCCCACGCGAGGCTGACCCGGAGCCCCCGCGCCCGGGGTACACGCCGCTGCGCAATCTATCGAGGCTTCGGGCTCGGCGGCAGGCCGCTCAGGGCGGCGAGAACGTCGAAGACGACCGCGAAGTCGAAGTGCCCCACGCCCAGTCCCCGGGCCGCCGGTCATCATCTCCTGGACCACGGCCGTGGTGGGCAGGGGCACGCCGAGGCTCCGCCCCAGCTCGAGGGCGAGGCGCAGATCCTTCTGGATCATGGGAACGTCGAACAGGGCCTCCTCGGGCATCCCGAGGACGAAGGGCCCGCGGTACTTCACCATGGGCGAGGCGATCACGGACTTGAGAAGGGCCTCCACCGCGCGCTCGCGCGGAATGCCGGCCTTCTCGGCGAGGGCCACGGCCTCGGAGAAGGCGAGCATCTGCACGGCCAGCCCGAGGTTGGTGGCGATCTTCATCGCGCTGGCCAGGCCGATCTCGCCGACGTGGGTGATGGTGGGGCCGATGGCGGCGAGATAGGGCCGCACGCGATCGAGGACGGCGGGATCGCCGCCGACCATGAACGAGAGCTGTCCCGCCTCCAGCGTGATGGGGCTTCCCGAGACCGGCGCGGCGAGCATGGCCCCGCCACGCTCGGCCACCTTCGCGGCGAGCGCGCGCGAGGCCTCGGGGCTCACCGTGCTCATGTCGATGATGACTGCGTCCCGGCGCACACCGGCCAGGAGGCCGTCAGCGCCCTCGCTCACCGCCTCCAGCGCGGCGGGGTCGGTGACCATGATGAAGACGACGTCGGTGGCCGAGGCCACGTCGCGCGGGGAGTCCGCCGGCCGCAGCCCCGCCTCGACGAGCCAGCGCGCCTTCGCCGCCGTGCGGTTGTAGCCCACCACGGAATGGCCCGCATCGAGCAGACGCTTGGCCATGCGCCCGCCCATGGCGCCGAGCCCGATGAAGCCGAGGGTGGCCACGGTGCTCAGCGCCGCCGGCGCGAGCGCGCCCGGCGCGGGCGCCGCGACGTCGCCGCTCTCCGCCCGGCGACCACCGCGATGGCGCTGATCTCCAGCTTGCAGCGCGGATGGGTGGCCAGGCGCGACACCTCGACGGTGGTCGTGGTGGGCAGATGCCCGGCCAGGTACGAACCCCATACTCGATTGAGATCGTCCTGCTCCTTCACGTCGGTGAGGATAGCGCGTGGCGAACACGAGGTCACCGAGACTGCCGCCCGCCGCCTCGATGGTCTTCTTGAGATTCTCGATGGTCAGGATCGCCTGCTCGCGCATGGTCGGGGGCAGATCGAACTCCTCGTCGCGGTGCGGATGGCTGTGGTAGACGGGGGCCGCGGTGACGCCGGACAGGAACACCAGGTGGCCGCTGCGGACACGGATCCCCGGAGCGTACGGCATGACCACGTCGGTGCGCCGATCGGCGTGGTGGACGATCTCGATGTGCTTCGCCATCGCTTCCTCCCGTTGGTGGCGGGGCATCGTAGCACGTCACCCGGACGGTGGACCGCGTGCCCGACGCGACCGGCAGCGTTGACCACGGGCGGGAGGGCGGATACCCTCAGAAGGGCTCACCGCCCGCACCCCCGTCGCCCAGAGGAGGATCAGACGCATGGACTCGTTCCGCGACCGCGTGGCCGTCGTCACCGGCGGGGGCTCGGGCATCGGTCGCGCCCTGGCCGAGGCCTTCGCCCGCGAGGGCGCGCGCGTGGTCGTCGCCGACGTCGAGGAGTCAGCGGCGACGGCGGTGGCCGAGGGCATCCGCGGGCGGGGCGGGGAAGCGCTCGCCGCGCGCGTCGACGTCACTGACCTCGGGCAGGTGCAGGCGCTGGCCGATCGGGCCTTCGCCGACTTCGGCGCCGTGCACGTCCTCTGCAACAACGCGGGGGTGGCGCTTGCACGGAGCCTTACAGGACGCGACGCACCGGGACTGGGAGTGGGTGCTGGGCGTGAACCTGTGGGGCGTCATCCACGGCCTGGAGGCGTTCCTGCCGCGCATGATCGCCCAGGGGCAGCCCGGCCACGTCGTCAACACGGCGTCCATGGCGGGTCTCATCGCCTCTCAGGGACTCGGCGTGTACAACGCCTCCAAGTACGCGGTCGTCGGCATCTCGGAAACGCTCGTCAAGGATCTCCGGCCCCACGGGATCGGCGTCAGCGTGCTGTGCCCCATGGGTGTGGCCACGCGCATCTTGCAGAGCGCGCGCAACCGTCCCGCGCAGCTTCGCAACGAGCGGGAGGGAACCGACTCCGCCGTGGAGCTGATCGGCAAGTACCTCGACCCGGACACGGTGGCGTCGATGGTGCTGGCCGCCGTGCGGGCCAACCGCCTCTACGTCATCACCCACGACGAGAGCCTCGAGCCGCTGCGACGGCGGTTCCAGCGCCTCGAGCAGGCGATCCTCGATCGACCCCGCTAGGTGATCACCGCGGCCCCCGCGTGGTCCTGGGTCGAGACGCCGGGCGGCCTCGACACGGTCGCTCGCCGACTGACGACGACGGGCGCCGTCGCCCTCGACACCGAGGGTGACAGCCTGCACCACTACCCGGCGCGCCTGGCCCTCGTCCAGCTCGGTGTGGAATCGGGCGAGGCATGGCTGGTCGACACGCTCGCGCTGGGCGACCTCTCCCCCCTCGGGCCGATCTTTGCCGATCCCGCAATCGTCACCGTGGTGCACGCGGGGGACAACGACCTCGCGCATCTCAAGCGGCGCCATGGACTGCGCTTCGCGGGGCTCTTCGACACGTCGATCGCCGCGCGCTTCCTCGGGGGCCGCGCCCTCGGCCTCGACGTCCTGATTGCCGAGCATCTCGGCGTCGAGCTGCCGCCCTCGCGCCAGAAGGACGACTGGTCGGCGCGCCCGCTCTCGCCGGACCAGGAGCGCTACGCCGCGGCCGACGTGCAGCACCTGATTCCCCTCAGGGACCGGCTGGTCGAAGCGCTCGAGCGGGCCGGCCGGCTGGCCTGGGTGGAGGAGGAATGCGCGGCGCTCGCCGCCGACCCCGCCCTCGAGCCTCCGCCTGATCCCGACGCGTACGCGGGCCTGAAGGGAGCGCGCGAGCTGTCCCCGCGGTCGCTGGCCGCCCTCCGGCAGCTCTACGAAGCGCGCGAGCGGCTCGCCCTCGAGACGCGCCGCCCGCCGTTCAAGATCTTGTCGAACGAATCGCTCGTTGCGGTGGCGTTGCTTCTGCCTCGCGATGACGCTGCCCTGGCGACCGTTCCCGGGTTCACGCCGCGCGCCGTCCAGCGCTGGGGAGGTGCGGTGCTCGCGGCGGTGACGTGCGCGCTCGAGCTGCCCGATTCCGAGCTACCCGTGCTGGCCCGGCCGCCCCGGTTCCACGCGGACGGCGCCACGCGTCGCCGGATCGAGGCCCTCCGCGAGTGGAGAGCGCCGGCGGCCACGCGCTTTGGCCTTGATCCCGGCGTCCTCCTGCCCAATCGCCTCATCGGCAGAGATCGCCCGGGCCGCTCCTCGCGACCGTGACGAGCTGGCGCGTGTCGAGGGGCTGCGGCGCTGGCGGGTGGAGATCCTGGGCGATGAGATCTTGGGTGAGCTCGCTCGACTGGCGCTGCGCGCGGGTCAGGAAGCCCGGTAGGATGGAAGGCATGAGCGACTGGCGAGCGAATCTGATCGACGACGACCAGGGCCTCGCGCGGATCTTCCGCGAAGCAAAGCGGATCGCCGTGCTTGGCGCGAAGGCCGGGCGCGGCGAGCCTGCGTTCTACGTGCCGGCCTACCTCCAGGCGCAGGGCTACGAGCTGGCCGCGGTCAATCCGACGCTCGCCGGCAGCGAGGTGCTCGGCGTCCGCGTGGCCGGGTCCCTGGCCGACCTCGACGGCGCCGACGTCATCGACGTCTTTCGGCGCCCCGAATTCCTGCCGGGCCACGCCGCGGAAATCCTGGCCCTGCCGTGGCGCCCGAACGTCGTGTGGTTTCAGCTCGGCATCCGCCACGACGGAGCCGCCCAGCAACTCGCTCGCGCCGGCATCCGCGTGGTGCAAGACCGCTGCATGATGCCCGAACACCGCCGCCTCCTGTCCAAGCGGTAGAGATCGCTCGGGGGTCAATAGGGGAGAGCCATCGTCGCGAGGCCGGCCCCAGAGCTCGCGAAAATAGAGGGGCGTCCCGGCGGCGCCGGGGCGTCCCGAACGAAAGGGGGTATGGGGGTCGTGTCGGGGCCCCCAGAACCTGCCGCGAAATAGAGGGGCGTCCCGGCTGCGCCGGGGCGTCCCGAACGAAAGGGGGTATGGGGGCCATTTCTGGGCCCCCATGTCAAATGCCACATCAGTTCGTGTACGTGATGAAGGATCTGCGCAAGGTCGTGCCGCCCAAGCGGGAGATCCTGCGCGGCATCTGGCTGTCGTTCTTCCCCGGGGCGAAGATCGGTGTCCTCGGCGCCAACGGCGCGGGCAAGAGCTCGCTGCTGCGGATCATGGCCGGCATCGACGATGATTTCCTCGGCGAGGCGTTCGCCGCCGACGGGCTGCGCGTCGGATTCCTGCCGCAGGAGCCCCAGCTCGACGCGACGAAGGACGTGCGGGGCAACGTCGAGGAGGGTGTGGCGGAGACGCGCGGCCTGCTCCAGCGCTTCGAGGACATCAGCACGCGCCTGGGAGAGCCACTCGACTCCGACGCGATGGAGAAGCTGCTGGAGCAGCAGGCGGCGACTCCAAGACAAGATCGACGCGGTGGGCGCGTGGGACCTCGACCGGACCATCGACATCGCCATGGACGCCCTGCGCTGCCCGCCCGGCGAGGCCGAGGTGGCGACGCTCTCGGGTGGCGAGCGCCGGCGCGTGGCCCTCTGTCGCCTGCTCCTCGAGAAGCCCGACATGCTGCTGCTCGACGAGCCCACCAACCACCTCGACGCCGAGTCGGTCGCGTGGATCGAGCGCTACCTGAAGGAGTATCCGGGCACGGTGGTGGCCGTCACTCACGACCGGTACTTCCTCGACAACGCGGCGGGATGGATCCTCGAGCTGGACCGCGGCCACGGTATCCCCTGGGAAGGCAACTACACCTCGTGGCTCGAGCAGAAGGAGCAGCGGCTGGAGCGGGAGGAGAAGGCGGACGCGGCCCGGCAGCGCACGCTGGAGCGCGAGCTGGAGTGGGTGCGCATGTCCCCGCGCGCCCGCCAGGCCAAGAGCAAGGCGCGCCTGCAGGCCTACGAGGCCATGCTGAGCGAGTCCTTCGAGCAGCGGGCGACCGCGCTCGAGATCGCCATCCCGCCCGGGCCTCGGCTCGGCGACGTCGTGGTCGAGGCCGACCACCTCGGCAAGGGCTACGGCGACCGTGTGCTCATCGACGACCTCAGCTTCAAGCTTCCCCGCGGCGGCATCGTGGGCGTGATCGGCCCGAACGGCGCCGGCAAGACCACGCTGTTCCGGATGATCACCGGCGAGGAGAAACCCGACCGCGGGACTCTCCGCGTCGGCGACACGGTCAAGCTCGCCTACGTCGACCAGAGCCGCGACGCGCTCAACCCGAACCGGACGGTGTGGGAGGAGATCTCGGACGGACAGGACACGCTCACCCTGGGCGGGCGAGTCTTACCGTCCCGCGCCTACGTGGCCGCCTTCAACTTCAAGGGATCGGATCAGCAGAAGAAGGTCGGCACCCTCTCCGGCGGAGAGCGCAACCGGCTGCACCTGGCCAAGATGCTGAAGAGCGGCGGCAACCTCCTGTTGCTCGACGAGCCCACCAACGACCTGGACGTCGACACCTTGCGCGCCCTCGAGGACGCGCTGCTGAGCTTCGCCGGCTGCGCCGTGGTCATCACCCACGATCGGTGGTTCCTGGACCGCATCGCCACCCACATGCTGGCCTTCGAGGACGAGGGCGCGGTGGTGTGGTTCGAGGGCAACTACGCCGATTACGAGGCTGATCGCAAGCGGCGCCTCGGGGCGGAGGCGGACCAGCCGCACCGGCTCCGGTACAAGAGACTGCACCGAAGCTAGGAGCGCCTCCGAAATCGAGGGATGCCCTGAACGCCGGGGCGCGTGTGACACCGCGCGCCAATGGGAGGTTTGGAGGGGTCCAGGCCCCTCCAACTCAACAGATCATGCTCATCGCGCAGATCAGCGACACGCACATCAGCACGCCGGGCAGCCGCAACGACCGTGTCTTCCGCACGGCCGAGCATCTCGCCCGCGCGGTCGCCCACCTGAATGGCCTCCAGCCGCGCCCCGATCTCGTGCTGGCCACGGGAGACCTCGTCGAGCGTGGCGAGGTCGACGAGTACGAGCGGCTGCGCGAGATCCTGGCGCCGCTCGCCCTGCCGCTGTTTCCTGATTCCGGGAAATCACGACGATCGGCGGAACCTCTCGAACGTGTTCGCGAACCACGCGTACCTGCCGCGAAACGGCGACTTCGTCCAGTACACGGTGGAAGACTGGCCGTTGCGCCTGGTGGCCCTCGACACGCTGGTCCCCGGAGAGAGTGGAGGCCGCCTGTGCGCAGAGCGGCTGGCGTGGCTGGAGACGCGACTGGCGGAGAGGCCGGAGCGTCCCACGTTCGTCTTCATGCACCACCCGCCATTCGCGACGGGCATCGCCTCGATGGACGCCATGGGCCTCGATGGCATCGACGCGCTGGCGGCGGTGATTCGCCGTCATCTTCAAGTGGAGCGCATTGCCTGCGGTCATCTTCACCGGACGATCGTGCGGCGTTTCGCCGGCACGGTGGCGTGTACCTGCCCGGCCACGGCTCACCAGATCGCCCTCGATCTCCCTCCGGCGCAGCGCCTGGCCGCGGTGATGGAGCCTCCCGCCTGCCTGCTCCACCTCTGGATGGGCGACACGGACGGGCTGGTAACCCACGTGAGCCTGATCGGCGACCGGCATCCGCCGCTCACCGTCTTTGACGGCCGCCAGTGGTTTCGCGATGTCGATCCGCCGCAGCGATTCCACGATGATGCATGAGTAATTCCTGACGTCATCTCACTGACTTGACCAGAGGTTGTTCCTGAATGGCCGGAGGGTTGGTTCCGTGCGCAATCCACGGGCGGCCCCTGGGCCTACGTGGCGCCGAATCAGCTTCCCGCCGACTTCGCGAAGATTCCCGAGAGTGATTCTCAGGGAGTTGTCCTGGCCTCGGTGGCCGGCACCCCGCAGGCGCAAGAGGCGGTGATCGCCGCCGGCATTCCCCAGACGGCCACGGTCGTGCGCAGCCAGGCGCACCTCACGCCGACCTATGACGGGACACCCCAGTTCTGGCCGATCGAGGGCACGCCGCTGCAGTACGCCATCAACACACCGACGCCGGTGATTCGCGTCGATGCCAAGAGGTATTACGCCCTCTCCAACGGGGTCTGGTTCGTGGCGCCGCGCGTTCGGGAGACGGGCAGAGCGGCAGTCAAGGGAGCGGCGCCCCGCGATCTCAGGGCCAAGACTTCGGCGGGCAGCGCTTGGGCGGTCAGGACGGCGGTGGCCAGCGCACCTGGGGTGACGGCTCCGGGCGTCAGTCGGGCTGGGGCAACGACTCGCTCGACCGGGACTCCTGGGCGCGCGATCGGGGCTTCCAGCGCTTCAGCGGCCGGGGATTCGGAGGCTTCCGCGGCTTCCGGCGCTGAGCTGATCGCGGCGCGCCGCGCAACCGCGATGAGGTCGCTCAATCGCGATGATCAGTCCCGCCGAGCAACTGCCCGTACAGATCCAGCAACCGATCCACGACCATGAGCGCGCGCGTCGCATCGTCGCGGCCGAAGAGCTCCGAGGCGGGTGTCAAGGTCTCCTCGTCGCCGTAGAACGCCTCGGCCCGCGCGTGGGTCAGCTCGGTGGCGGCGCCGGCCAAGTCTTGCAGCGCCGTCGCCCAGGCGAGAGGCAGCCTGTCGACGAACCGAGCGACCATCATGCGCACGTCATGCCGCTTGGGCGGATCGACCCCGATGAAGCGCAACGTACCCTTGAGGATGAGCTCGACGACCTCCTGTGACTCGCGGACCACGTCGGCATAGCCTTCGCGCCGGAACAGGAGGTCGAGGGCTTCGCGCCGGAGACGGGCGCGCCGGAGGTAGTCGCGTGCGAGACGATCAGAGGTCACAGGCTGACGATGTCGCCGGGCTTCCAGTCGGGCTTGAGATCCCAGTACTCGTAGCCGTCCGCATCGAGATACCGGCGGGACCCGAGCTCGGCGAGCCGCTGGCGGAGGCGAGTCAGCACGGCCTCGAAGAAATCATCGACGTCCCAGAGGGTCTCGTGTCCGCCGAGCATCCCGAGGTAGTAGGGCTTGACGTGCACCGCCTCTTCTGGCCTCTGGAGCACGGCCATCAGCGCGTCGGCGAACTCTTCCGAGATCTCCCGGGCGAGGGCGAGCGCGATGCCGTGGCGCGCCAGCCGACTCGGCGGCCAGCCGCGGGAGACGATGAGCAGATCGATGTCGCTGTCAGGCCGCGCCTCGCCACGAGCACGGGAACCGAAGAGCACGACGCTCACGAGGTCGCCGCGGAGGCGTTCGCGCAGGAGGTGCACGAAACGTTCGAGGTCGGCACGCCAGTTCCCCAGACTCATGCCGTCATCAGGATCGCACGATCCCCGAGCGCCGTGCGAGAACGCCGGAAGGGGTCACCGCACCCCGCGATACAGCAAGCGAGCGCGCGATGGCGGGGCGGCCGCGATGAGGCGGCGTCCGGCATTCCACGAACGCCAATCCCGCTTCGATACGCCCCGTGTTACCGTACGGCGTTTCCCTCGGAGGCGTGACATGGCGATTGCGGAATACGATCTGAGCGAGACGGTGGCGTTCGTCACCGGGGCCGGGCGCGGGATCGGTAAGGGTATCGCCCAGGTGCTGGCCGAGGCGGGCGCCGACGTCGTCATCACAGTCCGACATCGCGTGGCGCGTCCACACCGCGAGGCGCAGCGCGGGCTCCCCTTCCGCCGGCTGTGCGGTGACGAGTGCGAGGAGGCGAGGCATCGGATGCGTCTGTCGGCGCGGCTGGTGACGTGCCGGTCCCCGGAGCCGGGGGCACGCCGAGGCGAGAGCCTGGCCGGGGCGCCCTCCTGGGCGAAAGTAGGCGCTGCGCGGGCAACTGGGCAGTCGCCCATGGCGATGGCGGGGCTGGGCGCGATCAGGCGCCCGCGGGGCGGGCAGAGCAGTCGTTGCGTGCTCGCCGTGGCGGCATGGGCGGGATCGAGGCGGTCGCGGGGGACAGACGGAGGATGGTGTGATGACGACGAGAGCGGTGCGAGTGGGCGCGGTGGCGGCGGGGCCGAGCGCGGCGACGATCTGGGAGGGGATGCGCGCGTACTTCGAGGAGGCCGGCGCCCCGATCGTGCCGGTCCTGTTCGCGTCGTACGAAGAGCAGACCGAAGCGCTCTTCAATCGCGTCATCGACATCGCCTGGAATGGACCGGTGGCGTACGTCCGCTGCGCCGCGCGCTCGGCCGACTGCCGGGTCCTGGCCATGCGCGACGTGGATGTGGATTGCACGACGGTCATGATCGCGCGGTCTGACAGCGGCATCGCTGGCCTGGCCGACCTGCGCGGAAAGCGACTGGCCCTCGGCGACGGAGGCTCGCGCCAGGGGGCGATCCTTCCGCTGTACTACCTGCGGCAAGCCGGGCTCGACACCGAGCTCGACCTGACGCTTCGAGTCGTACGCGGTGGGCAAGACGGGCGACCTCGAGGTGTTGCGCGCACTCCACGACGGCGCCGCCGAAGCCGGCATGATCGGTCGCCCGACATGGGACCACGAGTCGGCGCACGGCCGCGTCGACCAGGCGGCTCTGCGCTGCGTCTGGCAATCGGCGCCGTATAGCCATTGCAATTTCACCGCGCTCGCCGACTTCGACCCTTGTGTCGCGCAGCGCTGGACCGACGCCTTGCTCAAGATGGAATATGGCGACCCGCGCTGGCGCCCGGTCATGGACCTGGAGGGCCTGACGTCGTGGCAGCCCGGCCGGACGGATGGCTACGAGGAGCTCGCCGAGGCAGTCAGATTCGAAGACCAGCTCGCCGAAGGCCGGAGACAGGCCGTGCGACCGGTGACGACGGGACGGCAGGGCCGATGAAGCGCAGCGCCAGTCCGCGAGCGGCTCCGCCGGACCGACCTACCGGCAGAGCCGGCTGATCGTGGGCACCGCTGATCTGTGAGTCGACCTACCTGCAGTGCCGGGGCGACGACTGCGGTTCGCCGATCGCGCCGGCGAGCCTGGCGCGGGCCAGGCCGACGTACTGCTCCGCAAAGGCCGTCGCGGCAGCCCTCGACGTTACCAGGTCCCGTAGCCGGGCCTGTCGCAGCTTGATCGCGTAGTCGTCCTCCGCCGGGAATCGGTGCAGCAACGATGTCATGAACGCGGAGAACTCCTGTCCCTGCCACACGGCGGCGAGGCAGGCGCGGGAGTATCCGTCCAGCAATTCCCGGCTGCCATCCGCGTACCAGGCGGTGAAGGCCGCCGCCAAGAGCCGGACGTCCGCCACCGCCAGGTTGAGCCCCTTGGCGGCACTCGGCGGCACGATGTGCGCCGCGTCCCCGGCCAGGAACAGCCGTCGGTACTGCATCGGTTCGACCACGAAGCTGCGCATCGCGGTCACGCTGCGGGACAGGATCGGCCCCTCGTTTAGCACTTCCTGGCCGTGGAGGGCAAACCTCGTCCGCAGCTCGGCCCAGATCCGGTCATCCGGCCAGTCCGCCAGCGCCTCGGCCGGGCCGACCTGCAGGTAGAGCCGGCTGATCGTGGGCGACCGCATGCTGTGCAGGGCGAAGCCCCCCTCGTGCACGGCATAGATCAGCTCCTCGGTGGAGGGCGCGGCCGACGCCAGGATGCCCAGCCAGGCGAAGGGGTAGGCGTGCTCGTACGTCGTGAGCGCACCCGTCGGAGCGCTGTGACGGCAGACGCCGTGGAAGCCATCACAGCCGGCGACGAAGTCGCCGATGATCTCCATGGGCTCGCCCTGCACCGTGCAGCGCACCCGCGGTGCGTCGGTCTCCACGTCCAGCGGCGCGACGTCCTCGATGCCGAAGTAGAGCTGGCCGCCGGCGGCCGCTCGCGCCTTGATCAGATCCTTGACCACCTCCTGCTGCCCGTACATGCAGGTCGTCCACCCGGTCAGTTCGGCGAAGGGCAGGCGGTGCTGGCTGCCGTCGAACCGAAGCTCGAAGCCCTCGTGCACCAACCCTTCGCGATCCAGCCGGTCGGCCAGCCCGGCCTGGCGGAGCAGATCGACGGTGCCCTGTTCGAGCAGCCCGGCCCGGACCCGCTGCTCGACGTACTCCCGACTGCGCCGCTCGACCACGATGGAGTCCACGCCCCGCAGGGAGAGCAGGTGTGAGAGCAACAGACCGCTCGGCCCCGCCCCGACGATCACCACCTGCGTACGCAACCTACGCATGGCGGCTCCTGCCTCCAGCTTGGATCGGCCGCCTCAGACCGTCCTTCGACCCGCCCGCCTTCGCCCTGCGCGCACTTGGTCCACGCCTGCGCCCAAGCTCCCGATCATCTGCGCGCGCCACGCGGCGGCGCGTCGGCGAGGTGGCGCAGACCAGGATGTTGTCGGCCTCGCGGCGCACGCGGCGGAGGCGGATGGTGGCGAAATAGGGGGCGAGCGCGGCTGCCGTCTCGCGCGCGTGAGGGCGCCGGTGACGGTTGACGATGAGGACGCCGCGGTGGCTCACGAGACGGGCGAGACTCACCGCGAGGGGGATCGAGCGCTCCGCCGTCTCGTCGTAGGTGCAGTCCTCCATGACGAAGTCGAAGCGCCGACGCGCGAGCAGGAGCGTGGCCACCGCCACGCTCGCCTCCGCGCACAGGAACTCCAGCCGCGGGACCTCGCCGAGCCCGAACCAGCGCTGGGCGAGACGAACGATGACCGGATCGCGCTCGATGGCCGTCACGTGCCGGGGGGTGACGCGCTCGCGCAGGAGGTGCAGCTGCGTCCCGCCGCCGAGTCCGACGAAAAGGACGGACGGGCGTGGAGGCAAGGTCACCATGTCCAGCGCCTCGCCCCAGTATTCCTGGCGGGCGCGCGTCCAGTCGCCGTCGCGCGCGTAGATCGACAGGACCGAGCCGTCGAGCGTGAGCCGCCGATCGGCGCCCACGTCGACCACCTTGACGAGGCCCGAGAGCGGCGACCGCGTCTGGTAGACGACCTGCCGGCTCACCCCTGAGGCGCGCGCGCGATCAGCGGGGCGCCATGCGGATGGCGCCGTCGAGCCGGATCGTCTCCGCGTTGAGCATGACGTTCTCGATGATGTGCGCGGCGAGGGCGGCGTACTCCTCGGGGCGTCCCAGGCGCTGGGGGAAGGGCACCTGTTTGCCCAGCGAGATGCGCGCGGGCTCGGGCAGGGTGGCCAGCATCGGCGTCTCGAAGATGCCGGGCGCGATGGTCACCACGCGGATGCCCAGCTCCGCGAGGTCGCGCGCGATGGGCAAGGTCATGCCCACCACGCCCCCCTTGGACGCCGAATAGGCGGCCTGGCCGATCTGGCCGTCGAAGGCGGCCACCGACGCGGTATTGATGACCACGCCGCGCTCGCCGTCTCCGGTCGGCGCGTTCTTGGCCATGAGGGCGGCGGCGAGGCGGATGCAGTTGAAGGTGCCGATCAGGTTGATCTGGATGACGCGGCTGAACTCCTCCAGCTTGGCCGGCCCCGACCGACCAAACGTTTTCATGGCCGTGCCCACGCCCGCGCAGTTCACCAGGACGTTGATGGCACCGAGGCGCTCGTGGGCGGACTTGAGGGCGGCCTCGACCTCGTCGCCGCTCGTCACGTCGGCGGGGGTGAAGACGGCCGAGGCCCCCAGCGAGCGCGCCACGTCGGCGCCCGGCGAGGCCGGTCGATCCAGGATGGCGACCCGTCCCCCGGCGGCGACGAGGTGACCGGCGGTGGCGCGGCCGAGCCCCGAGGCCCCGCCGGTGACGACAGCGCTGACGGACTTCAGCTCCATGGAGTGCCTCCGCGTGGCGGAGTTCGACGCATGGTAGCACTCGGGCGGCCGCCTCCTCCATCGCTACGCCACCTTCAACGTCGGCTCGCCCGACTTCCAGTTGCACGGGCACAGCTCGCCGGTCTGGAGCGCGTCGAGGACGCGCAGCACCTCGTCGACGTTGCGGCCCACGGACGCTCGCGAAGCGGATGAGGCCCTCGGGATCGACGATGAACGTCGCCCGGAGCGGCACGCCCTCGCCTCGGTGCCGGATGCCGAACGCCGTCGACAGCTCGCGCTTGGTGTCGGCCAGCATCCGGTAGGGGAGCGTGCGGAGGTCGTCGTGGTCGCGCCGCCACGCCAGGTGGACGCAGGGCGTGTCGGTGCTCATGCCGAGCACCTGGGTGTCGCGGTCGGCGAAGTCGCCGCGCCCCTGCGCGTTGCACTGCCGCGCGGTATTCCATCACGGGCTGAGAGCGCGCCGGGACACTCCCCCTCGTGTTCCCCTGGGTGACGGACCCGATATCTGCCGGCTTGTCTAATACTCGTCATGAGACGAGTATTCGGGTGTGGACGAGCACGAGCAGCCACGCGGACTCGGTGACGGCGCGAATCGCGCGTCCCGGCGCCATCACCGAGGTGGTTGGGCGCCTCTCCTCCGGCCGCACCAGCCTGCTCATGACCTGCCTGCGCGACCTCACGCGCGCCGGTGCGGTGGTCGCCCTCGTGGATGCCGATCAGGCGTTCGATCCAGGCTCGGCGGCGCGCGCGGGGATCGACCTCCGGCGCCTTCTGTGGGTGCGCTGCGGGGGCCGGCGCGACGTGGCGCTGCGCGCGACCGATCTGCTCGTGCGCTGCCCGGGCTTCGCGCTGATCGGGCTCGATGTCGGCGAGTCGCCGCCCCGGCTGCCGCTCGCCGGCGCCTTCCGGCTGAAGCTCGCCGTGCGGCGCTCGGGCGCGGCCTTGCTCATCGTCGGCGCCCGGCGCATCACCGGCGCCGCCGCCGCGCTGGCTCTCGAGAGCGCGCGGGAAGACCTCGCGTGGTCGGGCCCCGGCTCCACGCCCACGCGTCTGGCGCGCATGCGCTCGCGCCTGAGCGTGCTGCGCGGCCTCGCCGACGGCCGGCCGTTGTCGCCGTTGCTCGGAAACGGCCTCGCCCTGGAGTGGACGGCGTGAGCGCTATGCGGCTCGGCGTGGAGTGGACGGCGTGAGCCGCTACGCGTGCGTGCTGGTGCCGCATTTCGCGGCGGCCGCGGCGGAGCGCGTCGAGCCCGGCCTGTGCGAACGTCCCCTGGCATTGTGGCTGGCGCGCCGCCCGTCACGCGCGTCGTCGAGGCCAACGCCGGCGCGCGCGAGCACGGGGTGGCGCCGGGGATGCCGGAAGCCGAAGCGCGCACACGATGCCCCGTGCTCGCCGTGCGGCCGGCCACGCCGGAGCTGGTCGACTCCGCCACGCAGGCGCTGCTCCAGGCATGTCTCGGCGTGTCGCCGCGGATCGAGGAGGCCGGTCCGGGCATCGTCCAGGTCGAGGTCGACGGGCTCGAGCGGTTGATCGGCCACGACGGCGCCATCGGTCACCGGCTGGCGCGCCTGGCGGCGCGCGTGGGATTGCCCGCGCGTGTCGGGGTGGCCGACAGCCGGTGGCGGCGCGCGTGGCCGCGCGGCGGGCGCGCGCGCGCGTGACGGTCGTCCCTCGCGGAAGCGATCGAGAGTCGCTCGCCACCGCGCCCCTCGACGCGCTGGAGCTTGCCGACGAACTCCGGGCCACCCTCGCGCGCTGGGGGCTCACCACGCTCGGCGAGCTCGCCGCACTGCCGCGCAGAGGGCTGGCCGACCGGCTCGGCGCGGCGGGTCTGCGCGCGCACGACCTCGCGCACGGCCGGGATCTCGAGCCGTTCCGTCCGTACACCCCGCCGCCGTTCTGGGAGGAAGCGCTCGGCCTCGACTGGGAGATCGACACGATTCCCGCGCTCACGGTCGCGCTGGACATGGTGCTGCGCGGCTCACCACGCGCCTCGCCGCCGCCCGTCTCGCCGCCGACGCGCTCTCGTTGCGCCTGGGGCTGGCGGTGCCGGCGAGTGACGACCGTCTGCGTGCCGCTCGCCTATCCACTGCGCGAGCCAGGTCCGATGCTGGCTCTGCTCCGCCTCTCGCTCGAGACCCATCCGCCCCCGGCGCCCGTCACGCGCATTGCGGTGAGCGCCAGCGCGGTGGCCTTGCGCCCGGCGCCGCGCGAGCTGTGGGAGCCGGCAGGCCCGGCCACGCGGGATCTCGAGACGGTGCTCGCACGGCTGGTCACCCTCGCCAGGCCGCAAAACGTCGGCTCTCCCGTGATCACCGACTCGCACCGCCCGGACGCGTTCGCGCTGGTCCCGTTCGTCCCCCCCGCGGGAACGCGTGTCGAGACCGGAGGAGGCATGGACATGGACACGCGCGCTCTCGCCCCGCCCCGCTCGCGCTACGTCGCCTGCGTCCCCCCCGACGCATCGAGGTGGCGACCGACGGCACGGCCCGCGCCGGCGGCCGGCGCCCCGCGCGGTTGCTCCTCAACGGACGCGCGCCCGTGCGCGTCGTCACCTGCGCCGGCCCCTGGCGCGTCACCGGCGAGTGGTGGGACGCGCACCCGTGGGCCCGCGACGAGTGGGACGTCGAGCTGGCCGATGGCCTCGTCTGCCGCCTTGCCCGCGACCGCATCCGCGGCGAGTGGTACCCGACGGCGTCTATGACTGAGAACGATTCCAAGAAGCTTGGCCAAGGCCCGGCCGACTGCCCGTGCAGTGTGATCGACCGTGTTCATCGGGTGTTCGGGACGTAGAGAAGGCCACCGCGCGAGCGGGGAGGGCCCCGGGCCAGGACCCGCGGTGTGATTCTCATCGCGTCCGATTTCGCGGGTGAGCGATGTTCGTCGAACTGCACGCTCAGTCCGCGTTCTCGTTCCTCGAAGGCGCCGAACAGCCGGAAGCGCTAGTGGCCGAAGCCGCGCGCCTCGACATGGGCGTGCTGGCCCTGGTAGACCGCGACGGCCTCTACGGCGCCCCTCGCTTCTACCAGGCGGCCACGCGCGCGGGGATCCGCCCGTTGATCGGCAGCGAGCTGACCTGCCGCGACGGCGCGCGCCTGCCCCTGCTCGTCGAGGACCGCGAGGGCTATCAGAACCTCTTCGCCTGATCACCCTGATGAAGATGCGCGCGCCGAAGGGCGAAGGCGCGCTCGACCTCGCTGAGATCACCCTACTCGACGGGGCTCGTTTGCCTCACCGGTGGGGCGCGGGGTCCCGTCGCGCGCCTGGTGGCCGCGGGCCTCATCGGGCCGCGCGCGCGTACCTCGATCGGCTCGCGGGAATCTTCGGCGCCAGCAGCTGCTTCGTCGAGGTCCAGCGCCATTTGGATCGCTCTGGGAGCGAGGATTGCAGAGCCTGGTCCGGCTCGCCCGGGACGCGCGCCTGCCGATCGTCGCCACTAACCAGCCGCTCTACTGCGAGCGTTGTTGCGGGGAGAATGCCCCGGCCGGCGCGGGTGACGACGATCTCGCCGCGTGGTCGGCGGACGAGCCCTGGCCGATCTGACGTGTATCCGCGAGAAGACCACGCTCGAGGGCCGGCCGCCTGCTGGCGCTGAACGACGAGCGGCGCCTCAAGCGGCGTGGAGATGGCGCGCCTCTTCGCCGATCTCCCCGAG